>JAKLLA010000031.1 GCA_023150375.1 Burkholderiaceae bacterium | reverse complement strand
TGGCGACCAACGGCGTGGCGACCTACGACGTGCCCAACAGCGGCAGCTGCACGGTGAACTACCAGGTCTGCGCCCCGGCGCCGAACCAGAGCACCTGCGACACCGCGACGCTGACGGTGACGGCGCAGAGCGCGGACATGCGCGCCACGGTGAGCGGTCTGCCCGCCGTGCTCGGCCCCGGCCAGCAGGTCGACGACGTGACGCTGACCTGCCGCAATGCCGCGACCGGTTCCGCCGCGACCCAGCCGACCTGTGTGCCGGCGGTGGACGTGGGCACGCTCGGACCGGTGACTTGCACGCCGTCGAGCGTTGCCTCGCTGGTGCCGGGAGGCGAGATCGTCTGCCGATTCCGCTACACCGCGCCGGGCCAGCCCGGCGGTGAGGGCGTCGTCCAGGCCCGGGTGAACCTGACCGGGCAGACCTCGGCGTCCAACGACGGCAACCCAGCCAACGATCGCGACCAGGCGCAGGCCCGGGTGGTCGATGCGGTGGACGACGGCCGCATCACGGTGCCGGCCTCGGGTGCGTCGATCGAGCTGTGGTCCAACGACCGGGTCGGCGGGGCGTCGGTGTCGGCCGAGAGCCTGCGCGGTCGTCTGATCGACGCCGGTGGTCTGATGGGCGCCAGCCTCGATGCCTCGGGCCGGGTGCGGGTGCCGGTGGGCTCGGGGGCCGGGGTGTACGCCCTGCGCTACGAGATCTGCAGCGCCGACCTGGCCGCGGCCTGCGACCAGGCCGCCGTCACGATCGTGGTGGAGGGCGAGCCGGACCTGACCGTGGCCAAGACCCACAGCCCGGCGGTGTTCACCGAGGGCAGCCGGGGCAGCTACCGCATCGTGGTGTCCAACCGCGGCGATGCGGCCACCAGCGCGGCCTATACCGTGGTCGACCGCCTGCCGGCCGGCATGACGGTGGCCTCGCTGCCGGTGGGCAGCGGCTGGGACTGCAGCGCCACGCAGGTCGGCAGCGGTCTGGCCCGCTGCAGCCGCACCCAGCCGGTGCCCGCTGCGCAGGGCGGGGTGCCCGGCCAGGCCGAGCCGATCACGCTGAGCGTGCAGGTGGCGACGGGTGCCTGCCGCCGCCCCGATGCCGACGGCGTGTGTACGGTCGCCTCCGGTGCCGCCCTGGTCAACCAGGTCGAGGTCAGCGGCGGGGGCGAGCCCGACCGACCCAGCCACCGGGACAACAACGGCGGCGAGGATCCGACGCCGGTGCAGCAGGCCGGCGCGGTGAGTGGACGGGTCTGGTTCGACGAGAACCACAACCGGGTCTTCGACGCCGGCGACCGCCTGCTGGAAGGCGTGGTGGTCGAAGTGCTCGATGCCAGCGGCACGCTCGTGGCCACCGGCCGCAGCGGCGCCGACGGCAGCTACCGCGTCGAGGGGCTGCATCCGGGGTCAGGCTACAGCGTGCGCTTCCGCGATGCCGTCAACGGGGCCTACTACGGTCAGCCGATCTCGGCCGACCCCGCCGGTGGCAACGACCCGAATGCCGACCCGGTCACGGGCGTGGTGCCGGGGGCGGTGATCCAGGGCATCTCCGTGCCGCCGGGCGGGCGCAGCCGCGTCAACCAGAACCTGCCGCTGGATCCGGCGGGCGTGGTCTACGCCGCCGACACCCGCCAGCCGGTCGCCGGCGCCCGGGTGGAGCTGCGCGCAGGCGGGGAACTTGTGCCGGCGCACTGCGTGGTGGGTGGCGTCAACGCCGTGACCACCACGGTGGGCAGCGGCGGCATCGACGGCGGCTACGCGCTCTTCCTGAACGTGCCGGTACCCGCCGGCTGCCCTGGCAACACCGAGTACGAACTGCGCGTGACGCCGCCGGCCGGCTACGTGCTCAGTCGCGACCTGCCGGTCCAGCCGAATGCACTGCGCATTCCGGCGGACTGCAGCAACGGCGCGGCCGCGGGTGTCTGCACGGTGCAGGCCCAGAACGGCCCGCCTACCGGGGACCAGCCGACGACCTGGTTCCTGCGCATGCCGCTGGATCCGGTGCGCGGCCCGGGGGTGGTGAACAACCACATCCCGCTGGATGCCGCGGTGCGCCCGGCGCTGTTCCTGAGCAAGACGGCTGACCGCAGCCGCGTCGAGCTGGGCGATTCGCTGCGTTACACCATCACCGTCAAGCGCAGCGACAGCGGCGTGGGCCTGCTCGACCATGTCGAGGTGATCGACACCCTGCCGGCCGGCCTGCGCTACATCGACGGCACGGCGCAGCTGGACGGCCGCCCGCTGGCCGACCCGGCGGGCAGGCCCGGGCCGGTGCTGCGCTTCACGCTGCTGCAGCAGCGCATGGCGCCGGGCACGCAGCTGCAGCTCAGCTACCGGGTGCGGGTGGGCGTGGGCGCCCAGCAGGGCAGCGGCATCAACCGCGCCCAGGCCACCAACCGCCCGGGCGGTGGCTGCAACGGCGCGGCCGGCGAGATCTGCTCCAACCCGGGGCAGCATCGCGTCCAGGTCGACGGCGGGGTGTTCGCTGCCGATGCCTGCGTGGTCGGCAAGGTCTACAGCGACTGCAACCATAACCACCGCCAGGACGCCGAGGAGCCGGGCATTCCGGGTGTGCGCCTGTACCTGCAGGACGGCACCCACTTCGTCACCGATGTGGAGGGCAAGTACAGCCACTGCGGCCTGGCGCCGCGCACCCATGTGCTGGTGGTCGACGGCACGACGCTGCCGCGCGGCAGCCGGCTGGTGACCAGCTCGAGCCGCAATGCCGGTGACGCGGGCAGCCTCTTCCTCGACCTGAAGGCCGGTGAGCTGCACCGTGCCGACGTGATCGAGGGCAGCTGCTCGAACACCGTGCTCGAGCAGGTCAAGGCCCGCCGGGCGCGCGGCGACACCGGCGTGCTCGACACCGAGAAGCAGGGCGGCCGGGTGCTGAAGTTCGACGGCAAGCGCGTGAACGCCCCGCAGCAGGCCACCGACAGCGCCGACCAGCGCGGCGATGCGGCCGGGCAGGGCGAGCCGGGCGCGGTCAAGCCGCGGCGCGACGGCGGCCAGGCCCCGCCGCCCGACCCGGGCCGCAGCACGACCGGCCAGACGCTGCACACGCCGGTGTCGCAGACGCCGACTTCCTCCGGCGCCACCCAGCCGCCGGCCCCTCGTCCCTGAGCCAGGAGGATTGCGCATGACCCCCCGCAGGTCTTCGTCCTCCCGTGCCGGGTGGACCCGTTTCCCGATGTCGACTTCCCCTTCCCGTGCCCGCCGGCCGACCTTCCTGCTGCGCGGTCTGGCCTGGGCGGCGGCCTGCGTCTGTGCCGGCTGGGCCCAGGCGCAGACGCCCGCCGCGCTCGACCAGGCTGCGCCGGGCTACCGCCCGGTGTTCGCCGAGCCGCCGCCGACCGCGCCGACCGCCCTGCCGGTCGGCACCTATGCCGGCAACGCGCTGGTGGGGCAGCTGAAGGTGGAGGTGCACGGCGCCGGCGCCCCGGCCGACGGCGTGACGCCGGTGCTGATCCGCGTGAAGGTGCTCGACCGCGACGGTGCACCGCTGAAGCAGGCGGTGCTCGTCACCCTCGAGCACGACGGCGGCCGGCTCGGCGCGCGGCTGCAGATGCAGGGAGCGCCCACCGACGAGTTCGGCCCCAGCCACAAGGACGCTGACCGGCGCGTGCCCGGCACGCAGCTGAAGGTGCTGGACGGCGAGGCCAGTTTCAGCCTGATCGCACCCAGCCAGCCGGGCGACATCCGCCTGCGCCTGACAGCCGGCGCGGCCAGCGTGGACGGCACGATCGCCTTCGCGCCCGACCTGCGCGAGATGATCGCCGCCGGCCTGATCGAGGGTGTGATCGGCAGCAGCCGGCGCCGCTACGATGCCGCGGTGACACCGGCGCGGCTGGAGGACGGCTTCGAGGTCGAGCTGAGCCAGTGGAGCCGCCGCTTCGACGACGGCCGCGGCCATTACGCCGCGCGCGCCGCGCTGTTCCTCAAGGGCAAGATCCGCGGCGATGCCCTGCTGACGCTGGCCTACGACAGCGACAAGGAGACCCGGGCCCGGCTGCTGCGCGACATCCGCCCTGAGGAGTTCTACCCGGTCTACGGCGACAGCGCGGTGAAGGGCTTCGATGCGAAGAGCTCGTCCAAGCTCTTCGTGCGCCTGGACCGCCAGCGCCACTACCTGCTCTACGGCGACTTCGCCACCGGCGACGGCTTCGTGCAGAGCGCCGGTGGCGGCGTGGTGGCCGGCAACCGGCTGCGCCAGCTCGGCGCCTACAACCGCACGGTCACCGGGGTGCGCGGCCACGCGGAACAGGCCGGCGCCTTCGGCAATGTCTATGTCGCCCGCGATACGCTCAAGCAGGTGGTGGAGGAGATTCCGGCCAACGGCACCAGCGGTCCCTTCGCGGTGCGCAACACCCAGGCGCTGGAGGCCAGCGAGAAGGTCGAGATCGTCGTGCGCGACCGCCAGCGACTCGGCACCGTGCTGTCGGTGACCCCGCTGATGCGGCTGAACGACTACAGCTTCGAGCCCTTCAGCGGCCGCATCCTGCTGACCCGTCCGCTGCCCAGCATCGATGCCGACGGCAACCCGGTGAGCCTGCGCATCAGCTACGAGGTGGACCAGGGCGGCGAGGCCTTCTGGCTGGCCGGCGCCGACGGGCAGGTCAACCTGGGCGAACGCGCCACCCTGGGGGGCAGCCTGGTGGTGGACCGCAACCCGGCTGCGCCTTTCCGGCTGGCCAGCGTGAACGCCGGCGTGCAGCTCGCGCCCCGGACCCGCCTGCTGGGCGAATGGGCCCGTACCGAGGCGAACCTCGGCGCGCTCACGGTGGCGGTGCCCTCGCCGGTGACCGCGCCGCTGGACACCACCGACGGGCGCGCCTGGCGCGTCGAGCTGGAGCACAGCGGCGAAGACCTGCGGGCGCGCCTGTACCTCAACCAGTCCGATGCCGAGTTCGCCAACCGCGCGGCCGGCGTGCTGCCCGGCACGCGGCAGGGCGGAGCCAGCCTGGCCGCGCCGCTGGGCGAGCGGCTCAGCCTCGAGGCCGAGGCCCAGCGCACCGAGGACTTGGCCAGCCGGGCGCGGCGCGACGGCGTCTCGGTGGGGGCGCGCTACCAGCTCACGCCGGGCCTGGCGATCAGCGGCGGCCTGCGCCACATGGCCGAAGAGGGCCGGCTGCCGGGGGCGACGGCCAGCCTGGCGGCCAATCCCGATCCCGGCAGCGCCTTCGGCAGCGGGGCCGGCGGCGGCTTCAGCGGTGCGGGCAGCAGCACGCTGATCCACCTGAACCAGGCCTCGGCCTTCAGCCCGGCGATCGCGCCGGGGAATGTGCCGGACCTGGAGGCGCGCACCGCCTATGTCGGCGCGACCTGGCAGCTCAATCCCCAGGTCACGGTCGCGGCGCAGCACGAGGCCTCGATCGACGGCGACGCACGCCGCCGCAGCGAACTGCTGATCGGCCTGCAGGCGGCCGAGCGCACCCGGCTGTATGCCCGCGCCGAGACCCAGACCGGCCTGGCCTCGCGTTACGCGCTGGATGCCTCGGGGCACAGCTCGGCCGTGGCCTTCGGCATCGACTCCACCTACATGGACGGCGGGGCGGTGTTCAGCGAGTACCGCCTGCGCGATGCCTCCGATGGCCGCGCCTCCCAGCTCGCCTCCGGGCTGCGCAACGCCTGGCATCTCGGCGAGGGCGTGCTGCTGCACACCGGGGTGGAGCGGCTGAAGATCCTCGACGGCAGCGGCCAGGATGCCACCGCGCTGACCGGCGGGGTGGACTACACGGCCAGCCCCTGGTGGAAGGCCGGCGCCCGCCTCGAGTGGCGCCGCCTGGAGGCCGCTTCCGGCGCAGCGGCCGGCCTGACGCGGCAGGACAGCTGGCTGAGCACGCTGACCGTGGCGCGCAAGCTCGACCGCGACTGGACCGCGCTGGCGCGCAACTACTACCTCGCCACGAAGAACCACGGCGCCCAGCCCGACGGCTGGCAGGACCGTCTGCAGCTCGGCCTGGCCTGGCGTCCGGTGGACCACAACCGCCTCGACGCCCTGGGCAAGTACGAATACAAGACCGAGGACAACATCGCCGCCACCGAGGAGTGGCGCCGGGTGCATGTCGGCGCGCTGCAGCTGGCCGGCCATCCCAGCCGGCCCTGGTGGTGGTCCGCCCGGCTGGCCGCCAAGCGGGTGGCCGAGCAGTACCCGAGCACCGAAGGCGGCGGGCGCGACCGCTACAGCGCCTGGCTGCTGGGCGGGCGGCTGATCTACGACATCACCGAGTCGATCGACCTGGGCCTGCAGGCCGCGCTGATGCGCGGCCACGCCAGCGGGCAGGTCGGCCAGGCCCGCCAGCACACGCTGGGCGCCGAGATCGGCTACCTGCTGCGCGCCAACCTCTGGCTGTCGCTGGGCTACAACGTCGCGGGCTTCGCCGACCGCGATCTGTCCAGCGACTACACCGCCCGCGGTGCCTATCTGCGCCTGCGCTTCAAGTTCGACGCCGACCTCTTCGAAGGGGACAACCCGGCGATCAACCGCAGCCTGCCGCGCTGAGAACCTGTGAATGCACCCGCCATGCCCTCGACCCTCCATCCTGAAACCACACCGCCCGGTGCCGCGCTGCGGGCTGCCGCCGGTGCTGCGGGAGCCCCGATGACGTCCACGACCTCCTCGACCGGTGCGCCTGCCGGTGTCCACCGGCTGGCCCTGGCCCTCGGCCTGGGGGGCCTGCTCGGCCTCGCCGGCTGCGCCGCCACGGCGCCGGCCGGCGAGCCGCTTTCCAATCGCGGCACGCAGACCGACCCCAGTGTGGCAGCCGACCACCAGGGCTTCCAGCGCCAGCAGGAGGCCATCCGCAGCCTCAACGCCACCGGCCGTCACCCGCTGCGCAGCTACAGCATCGCCAAGGCGCAGTGCTGGCTGGATGTGAGCTTTCACGAGTACACCCGCAACGACCGCTCCGCCTTCCCCCTCGAGGCGCTGCGGCAGTCCGAGGCGATCACGGCCTACCTGGGCAGTGGGGCCGATCCGCGCGCGCCGGCCAATCCGGCGCACCGCACGCCGCTGGTGGCCGATGCGCTGAAGCTGCGCGACGACCTCTGGACCACCACCGCGGCGCTGAAGACCGGCCCGGGCTGGGCCTGCGTGCAGCAGCAGGTGGCCTGCGCCGAAGTCGAGCTGGTGCACGCCGGCCACGAGCAGCGTCAGCAGGGCTGGCGCCATGCGAAGCCGTACGTGCAGATCGCCGAGGACCTGGTCGGCGCCGCCTCGGCGGCCGCGCTGAGCTGCGACCAGCCCGATCCGCTGGACTTCGAGACCGGCGCCGGCCGCCGGGCCGAGCCGCCGGCCGCCCCGCCGCCGCCTCCCGCGCCCCCGCCGCCACCGCCGCCGCCACCTCCTCCGGTCGTGAAGGAGACCATCGTGCTCGGCGCCAGCGTGCTCTTCCCCTTCGACCGGCGCGGCGAGGGCGACCTGCTGCCGCAGGGCCGGGCGCAGCTCGACCAGATGATCGCGCGGCTGAACCGGGCCTACGAGCGCATCGACGCGATCGAGCTGGTCGGCTACACCGACCGGCTCGGCAGCGAGGCCTACAACGCCAGGCTCTCGCAGGACCGTGCCGACGCGGTCCGGGCCTACCTGCAGCGCAAGGGCGTCGCCGCGTCGATCACGGCGGTGGGCCGCGGCCCGGCCGACCCGCTGGTCGAGTGCCCGGGCAGCCGGCGCACGCCGCAGCTCACCGACTGCCTGCAGCCCAACCGGCGGGTGGAGATCGGCATCACCGGCGTGAAGCGCTGACGCACCGCCGCGGCCCGGGGGGCTGCCGACTGGGTCGAGCCCTCGGCCGGCAGGGTCGGCGCCGGCTGGGGAGAATGCGGCATGCGTGCCTTTCATGCCGACCACAGCGAGCCGGTGCTGCCGCCCGGCCACCGCTTCCCGATGCACAAGTACCGCCTGCTGCGCGAGGCGGTGCAGCAGCAGCTGCCCGGGCTGCAGGTTCGCGCGGCCGAGCCGGCCAGCGAGGGTGAACTGGCGCTGGTGCACAGCCCCGAGTACATCGCCGCGGTGCTGGAAGGCTGGCTGACGCCGGCGCAGCAGCGCGAGATCGGCTTTCCCTGGTCGCCCGGCATGGCCGAGCGGGCGCGCCGCTCGGTCGGGGCCACCGTGCGGGCGGCCCGCGCGGCGCTCGACGAGGGCGTGGCGGCCAACCTGGCCGGCGGCACCCACCATGCCAGCGCGCAGGCCGGCGGCGGCTTCTGCGTCTTCAACGACATCGCCGTGGCGGCCCGGCTGATGCAGGCCGAGCACTGGCGGCGCGGCCAGCAGCCCCTGCCGGTGGCGGTGATCGACCTGGACGTGCACCAGGGCAACGGCACCGCGGCCATCTTCGCCGACGACCCGACCGTGTTCACGCTGTCGCTGCACGGGGCGAAGAACTTCCCCTTCCGCAAGGTCGCCGGCGACCTCGACGTCGACCTGCCCGACGGCTGCGACGATGCCCGCTACCTGGACGCGCTGGAGGTTGCGCTCGAGCGGCTGTGGGCCCTGCACGAGGCCCGCCATGGGTGCGCGCCGGCGCTGCTGTTCTACCAGGCGGGGGTGGATGTGCTGGCCGGTGACCGCCTCGGCCGGCTGGCGCTCACGCCCCAGGGGGTGGCCGAGCGCGACCGGCGCGTCTTCGACGCCGCCCGGCAGCGCGGCATTCCTCTGGTCCTGACGATGGGGGGCGGCTACGGCACGCGCATCGAGGACACCGTGGCCGCGCAGCTGCAGACCCTGCAACTGGCCTGGGAGAGCTGGCAGCACTGGGCGCGGCGCCGGTCCTGAGCGGTGCTGCGGGCGGGCGGCCTGTCGCGTGAGGGCGACAGCCGGACCGGCCGGCAGACCGGCATGCCCCGGGACGGCGCCGCAGGGACTGGCAAACCCGGGTCGGGCGGGCCCCAGGGCGCGGGAATAATGCTGCATCGCAACGCGCACCGTTTCCTGGCGCGCCCCGACCTGCCGACCATGCCCGACTTTCCCACCGCCCCGCCCACTGCGGAACAGACCGCCGCCGTCGATGCCGCGATCTGCTCGCGCCGCTCGATCCGTGCCTTCCTCGACCGGCCCGTGCCACGCGAGACGATCGAGCAGATCCTGGCCGTGGCGTCGCGGGCGCCCTCGGGCACCAACACCCAGCCCTGGCAGGTGCATGTGCTCACCGGCGAGGCGCTGCAGCGCTTCGGCGCGCGCATCCGGGCCGCCCACGACGATCCGGCCGAAGCGGCCGAGCACCGCGAGGAGTACCCCTACTACCCGACGCAGTGGCAGGCGCCCTACATCGACCGACGCCGCAAGGTGGGCTGGGACCTCTACAGCCTGCTGGGCATCGGCCGCACCGACAAGGCCCGCATGCACGAGCAGCACGGGCGCAACTACACCTTCTTCGGCGCGCCGGTGGGGCTGATCTTCACGATCGACCGCATCCTGGCGCAGGGTTCCTGGCTCGATTACGGCATGTTCCTGCAGAACGTGATGGTCGCGGCGCGCGCCCGCGGCCTGGACACCTGCCCGCAGGCCGCCTTCACGCAGTACCACCGCCTGATCGCCGAACTGCTGGCGCTGCCGCCGCAGCAGATGGTGGTCTGCGGCATGGCGCTGGGCTGGGCCGACCCCGCCGCCGTGGAGAACACCCTGGTCACCGAGCGTGAACCGGTGGCGGGTTTCGCGCACTTCCATGGCTGAGTCGCCGCCGCGGCGCAGCCGAACCCTCGCTGCATCCGACCACCGCTGAGCCCGGCCGTGGTCGCTGCCCGCGCCGGCCTGCGACCCGCGTGCGATCTCCTTTCGACCTGTTCCCGACCCCTTCCAGGCTCCCGACCATGTCCTGTTCCCCTGTCGCCACCCGAGCGAGCGCCCACCGGCCTCCCCTGCGCCTGCCACGTCGGGCCGCTCCCCTGCTGACCACGGTGCTGGCGCTGCTGCTGCCGCTGTCCGCGCAGGCGGCCGATCTGGACGGCGCCAGTCTGGCGGCCTGGTGGGGCGTTCCCTTCGCCGGCGTGCTGCTGTCGATCGCGATCTTCCCGCTGGTGGCCCCGTTCGTCTGGCACCACCACTACGGCAAGATCACTGCGGCCTGGGCCGTGGCCTTCCTGATTCCCTTCGCGGCGGTGTTCGGACCCGGCGTGGCCGGGGTGACGCTGGTGCACGCCCTGGTGGCCGAGTACATCCCCTTCATCATCCTGCTGACCGCGCTGTTCACGGTGGCCGGCGGCATCTTCATCCGCGGCAACTTCCACGGCAGCCCGGGCTTCAACTGCCTGCTGATGGCCATCGGTGCGGTGCTGGCCAGTTTCATGGGCACCACCGGGGCGTCGATGCTGATGATCCGCCCGCTCATCCGCGCCAACGACAACCGGCGCCACAACGCCCATGTGATCGTCTTCTTCATCTTCATCGTCAGCAACGCGGGCGGCTCGCTCACGCCGCTGGGCGACCCGCCGCTGTTCCTGGGCTTCCTGAAGGGGGTGGAGTTCTTCTGGACGCTGCGCCACATCTTCCCGGAGACCCTCTTCCTGATCGGCGCGCTGATGGCGATCTTCTGGCTGCTCGACACCTGGTTCTACCGCCGGGAAGGCGTGGAAAAGGTCGACCCCACGCCCGACACGCCGAGCTTCGGCATCGAAGGGCGCATCAATTTCCTCTTCCTGCTGGGCATCGTCGCGATGGTGCTGCTGTCGGGCACCTGGAAGCCGGGCATCAGCTTCGACATTGCCGGCACGCCGGTGGGCCTCGAACAGCTGGTGCGCGATGGCGCGCTGCTGGCGATCACCGCGGCCTCGCTGCACTTCACGCCGGCACGCGCGCGCCAGCAGAACGAGTTCAGCTGGGCGCCGATGGCCGAGGTGGCCAAGCTCTTCGCCGGCATCTTCATCACCATCGCGCCGGTGCTGGCCATGCTCAAGGCCGGCACGGCCGGCGCCTTCGCGCCGGTGGTGCAGCTGGTGACCGCGCCGGACGGCCAGCCGATCCCGGCGATGTACTTCTGGGCCTCGGGCCTGCTGTCGTCCTTCCTCGACAATGCGCCGACCTACCTGGTGTTCTTCAACCTGGCCGGCGGCGATCCGGCGGTGATGATGACCACGCTCGCACCGGTGCTGGCGGCGGTCTCGGCCGGCTCGGTCTTCATGGGCGCCAACAGCTACATCGGCAATGCGCCGAACCTGATGGTCAAGGCGATCGCCGAGGAGCGCGGCGTGAAGATGCCCAGCTTCTTCGGCTACATGGCCTGGAGCGCGGCGGTGCTGATCCCGCTGTTCGGCCTGATGACCCTGATCTGGTTCCGATGAGCCACGCCGGGATGCCGCACCGCCCTCGGCTGCTGATCGCGCGCCGCATCTTCCCGGAGGTGCTGGAGCGCCTGCGCACGCATTTCGAGCTGCGCGTGAACGAGGCCGATGCGGCCTGGAGCGCCGACGAGCTGATCGCCGCGCTGCAGGACTGCGACGCCGTCTTCGTGACCACCGGCGAGCGCATCGACGCGGCGCTGCTGGCGGCCTGCCCGCGGTTGCGGGCGGTGTGCTCGATGGCGGTGGGCTACAACAACATCGACCTGGAGGCCTGCACGCGTGCCGGGGTGCTGGTCAGCAACGCGCCGGACGTGCTGACCGAAACCACGGCCGACCTCGGCTTCGCGCTGATGCTGGCCGCAGCGCGGCGCATGAGCGAGGCCGAGCGCTGGCTGCGCCGCGGCGAATGGCAGCGTTGGTCGGTGGAGCAGTTCTGCGGCCAGGACGTGCACGGCGCCACGCTGGGCATTCTCGGCATGGGCCGCATCGGCCAGGCGATCGCGCGGCGCGGCGCGCTGGGCTTCGGCATGCGGGTGATCTACCACAACCGCTCCCGCCTGCCGGCCGCGCAGGAGGCCCCGCTGGGCGCGCGTTGGGTGAGCAAGCTCGAACTGCTGCGCGAGGCCGACCACCTGGTGCTGGTGCTGCCGTACAGCCCGGCGTCGCACCACGCCGTCGGGGCAGCCGAACTGGCCCAGATGAAGCCCGGTGCGACGCTGACCAACATCGCCCGCGGCGGCATCGTCGACGACGCGGCGCTGGCCGAGGCGCTGCGCGGGGGGCGGATCACCGCGGCCGGGCTCGATGTCTTCGAGGGCGAGCCGGCGCTGCATCCGGCCCTGCTCGAACTGCCGAACGTGGTGCTCACGCCGCACATCGGCAGCGCCAGCCGGCCCACCCGGCTGGCGATGGCGAACCTGGCGGCCGACAACCTGATCGCCGCCTTCACGGGCGGCCCGCCCCCGACGGCCCTCAACCCGCAGGTGCTGCCGCTGCGCTGAGCGCTCCCCCGGGGCGGGCCCTCGACGCGGCTGCGGGGCCGATGACCCCGTGGCGGCAGGGACGCCGCGGCCGGGTTACACCCTGCGCCGTGGCGTGGCCGCTGTGCGGCGCAGGGGCGCCGGCCGGCCCGCCCGTCGAGGAGACTCCGATGAGCGCTGCCCCCTCCCACCCGCCCGAGGTCACGATCGACCCCGACGAGGTCACCCGTCGGCTGGCCGCCGAACTGCCCGCCTGGACCTACCAGGACGGCTGGATCCGCCGCAAGTTCCGCACGCACGGCTGGAAGGGCACCCTGATGGTGGTCAACACGGTCGGCCACCTGGCCGAGGCCGCCTGGCACCACCCTGACCTGAGCGTGTCCTACGCCTTCGTGACCGTGAAGCTGATGACGCATTCGGCCCGCGGCATCACCGAGAAGGACCTTGCCCTGGCGCGCAAGATCGAGGAGGTGGTGCTGTGGCAGCCGGGCCGCGAGCCTGGTGCGGCGCTCGAGGGTACGCCCGACGATCCGCGCTTCGCCTACGTCAAGCCGGACTGAGAAACGGTGACCCGCCCGCCCGCGCGGGCCGGCGCAGCGGCGGCCTTGGCACAGTGGGCGCGACACAGTGTCTCGAAACTGGGGCGTCCGCCCCGGCGCCACGGCCGCCGGCACGGCCGCGCCGCGGTTGCGGCCTCCGGGCCAGCGGGCTGCGGCCTCCGGTCTTTCCCTGATGACGGGTGCGGATGCGGGCGACCGGCGACCCCGGGTGGGGCCGCCTTGCCCCGGGCGTGGCCGCACAAGCAGCTCACGCAGGCTCCGTGGGGCTGCGCGGGGCCGCGGGTCGGTGCCACCCCGGCTGCGACAGGCACACGAGTTGCAGTTCACACCGGTGTGAGAGGGACACGCCGCGTCATGGTGGTTGCCGGCGGTCTCACCGTCCCCCACGTCCGAAGACCACCTGTGAGCAAGGAGACACACTCGTGAAGAAGACCGCTCGTGCAATGAATCGATGGTTGATCGGCAGCGCCGGCCTTGCCCTCCTGGGAGCGCCGGGACTGGGGATGGCCAACGCCGATGTCGAGAAGAACATCGCCAACCCCAAGAACTGGGCGATGCAGGCTGGTGACATGTACAACCAGCGCTACAGCAAGCTCAACCAGATCAACAAGCGCAACGTCGGCAAGATGCAGGTGGCGTGGACCTTCTCGACCGGCGTGCTGCGCGGTCACGAGGGCTCGCCGCTGGTCATCGACGGCATGATGTATCTGCACTCGCCCTTCCCGAACAAGGTGTTCGCGATCGACCTGGACACCCAGAAGATCGTCTGGAAGTACGAGCCCAAGCAGGACCCGGCGGTGATCCCGCAGATGTGCTGCGACACGGTCAACCGTGGCCTGGCCTACGCCGAAGGCAAGGTGTTCCTGCAGCAGGCCGACTCGAACCTGGTCGCGCTGGACGCCAAGACCGGCAAGCTGATCTGGTCGGTCAAGAACGGCGACCCGAAGCTGGGCGCGGTGAACACCAACGCGCCGCACGTCTTCAAGGACAAGGTCATCACCGGCATCTCCGGCGGCGAGTGGGGCGTGCGTGGCTTCCTGGCGGCCTACGACATCAACACCGGCAAGCAGGTGTGGAAGGGCTACTCGACCGGCCCGGACGCCGAGATGCTGATCGACCCGGAGAAGACCACGACCTGGGCCGACGGCAAGGTCACGCCGGTGGGCAAGGACTCCTCGCTCAAGACCTGGCAGGGCGACCAGTGGAAGATCGGCGGCGGCACCACCTGGGGCTGGTACAGCTACGACAAGGCGCTCAACGCGGTGTTCTACGGAACCGGCAACCCCTCGACCTGGAACCCCTCGCAGCGCCCGGGCGACAACAAGTGGTCGATGTCGATCTGGTCGCGTGACGTCGACACGGGGCGTGTCAACTGGGTCTACCAGATGACGCCCTTCGACGAGTGGGACTTCGACGGCATCAACGAGATGATCCTGGCGGACATCGACGTCAAGGGCAAGCCCACCAAGGCGCTGGTGCACTTCGACCGCAACGGCTTCGCCTACACCATGGATCGCACCAACGGTGCCCTGCTGGTGGCCGAGAAGTACGACCCGGTGGTGAACTGGGCCACGCACGTCGACATGCGCACCGGTCGCCCGCAGGTGGTGTCGAAGTACTCGACCGCGCAGAACGGTCCGGACGTCAACACCAAGGGCATCTGCCCGGCCGCGCTCGGTACCAAGGACCAGCAGCCTGCGGCCTTCGACCCCGAGACCAAGCTCTTCTACGTGCCGACCAACCATGTCTGCATGGACTACGAGCCGTTCAAGGTCGAGTACACCGCCGGTCAGCCGTACGTGGGGGCCACCCTGTCGATGTACCCCGCGCCGAACAGCCATGGCGGCATGGGCAACTACATCACCTGGGATGCCGGCAAGGGCAAGATCGTGCAGTCCAAGGCCGAGAAGTTCTCGGTCTGGAGCGGTGCGCTCAACACCGCCGGCGGCATCAGCTGCTACGGCACGCTGGAGGGCTACCTGAAGTGCGTCGACAAGAACGACATCAAGAAGGAGCTGTTCAAGTTCAAGACGCCCTCCGGGATCATCGGCAACGTGTTCACCTACGAGCACAAGGGCAGGCAGTACCTGGGCGTGTTCTCGGGCATCGGTGGCTGGGCCGGCATCGGCATGGCCGCGGGCCTGGAGAAGGACACCGACGGCCTGGGTGCCGTGGGCGGCTACCGTGAACTGAACCAGTACACCGAACTGGGCGGCTCGCTCACGGTGTTCGCCCTGCCCAACTGAGCGGGTGCATCGGTCGGGTCCGGGTCGATCCGGATCCGGTCGGTGACCTCCGGGGTGTTCAATCCGGCCCACGGTCGGGCACCCCGGAGGTCGCGGTTCCCGTGCCATGCCGGCGCATCGGGCCCTGCGGCCCAGCCGGACCGACCCACGAAGTGCCGCCGCCGGCCGACTGCGGTCGCCGCGGCATCCTGTCCCACCGACATCCCTGAGAGATCGGACGCAATGAAGACTGTCGCCACCCTGTCCCTGCTGGCCCTGGCGTTGAGCGCCGCGGGCGGCGTCGCCCGGGCGCAGAACAAGGTCGAGACCCCGCTGTATACGGTGACCGACGGCTACAAGGTGGATGCCAACACGATGAAGGGCTTCCGCACCTGGCGCCAGGCTGCCTGCGACCGCTGCCACGGCGCCAACCAGGAGGGCATGGTCGGCCCCTCGCTGGTCGTCAGCCTGAAGACGCTGACCAAGGAAGAATTCGTCAAGACCGTGCGCGACGGTCGCCTCGACAAGGGCATGCAGAGCTTCGGCACCAGCCAGGCCGTGATGGACAACATCGACCACCTGTACGCCTACCTCAAGGGCCGCTCCGACGGTGCGATCACCCGCGCCAAGGTGGAAGAGGCCAAGTGATGGCGCCGACCTCGCCCCTCGTCGGCCGTGCGCTGCAGATCGGCCTTGTTCTGCTGGGGCTGCTGGGCGCCTCGGCGGCCCCGGCTCAGGAGTCCGAGCGCAAGGCACTGCGTGTCTGCCAGGACCCGAACAACCTGCCCTTCTCGAACCTGGCCGGCGAGGGCATCGAGAACCGCCTGGCCGAAGTGTTCGGCCGCGCGATGGGTCTGCCGGTGACCTACTACTCCTTCCCGGCTCGACTGGCCTTCATCCGCAACACCCTGCGCTACAAGCTGCCCGGCGAGGACTTCCGCTGCGACATCGTGATGGGGGTGCCGGTGGGCTTCGACCAGGTTGCCGTCACCAAACCCTACTACCGCTCCACCTATGCACTGGTCTACGCCAAGGGGCGTGGGCTGGACGGGGTCAAGTCGGTGGCGGACTTCCTCGCCCTGCCGCCCGAGCAGATCCGCAAGCTGCGCATCGGCCTGTTCGACCGTACCCCGGCCTCGGCCTGGCTGGCCAAGCACGGGCTGGTGGACCAGGGCGTGCCCTATCTCATGATGAGTCCGGATCCGGCCCAGTACCCCGGCCAGCTGCTGGAGACCGAGCTGGCTGCCGGCAAGATCGACGTGGCGATCATCTGGGGGCCGATTGCCGGCTTCTTCGCCACCCGGGTGAAGGAGCCGCAGTTGCAGGTCGTGCCGATGAAGTCCGAGCCTGGCGTGAAGTTCGACTACGCCATGGCCATGGGCGTGCGCCACGGCGAAGGCGACTGGAAGCAGCAGGTCGAGCAGCTCATCGACGGTCAGCGCGAGGGCATCCAGGCGGTGCTGCGCGAGTTCCGCGTGCCGCTGGTCGACGAGGGCGGCAACCCGCTGCCCTGACCCTCCGTGACCTCCACCTTGGGCCTGCATCGCTGCGCCGGAGGAAGCCTCGGGCTGCTGCTCGCCGCGCTGGCGTCGGCCTCCTCCCTGCCGGCGCTGCCGGAGCGGGGGCGCTTCGCCGGCCTGTCGGCCAGCGTGCTCAAGGTCGAGGCGCGGCGCCTGCAGGGGGGCTTCTCGCTCGGTTCGGCCGTGGTCGTGGCGCCGCAGCAGGTGGTGACCAACTGCCACGTCGTGCAGGAGGCCGAGGGCGTGCAGGTGCTGCGCAACGGCGCGCGCTGGGAGGCTCGCCTGGAGGCTGCCGAGCCGTCGCAGGACCTCTGCCTGCTGCGGGTGCCGCAACTGCAGGGCGAGCCGGTGGCGCTGCGGCCGGCCGGTGAGCTCGCCGCGGGCGAGCCGCTGGCCAGCCTGGGCTACACCGGCGGCGCGGGGCTGCAGCTCAGCGCCGGCCACCTGCACAGCTGGCACCGGCACGATGCGGCCCGGGTGCTGCAGGTCACCAACGGCTTCACCTCCGGCGCCAGCGGCGGCGGCCTGTTCGATGCGCAGGGTCGCCTGGTGGGCGTCCTGACCTTCCGCCTGCGCGGTGCAGCGCAGCACTACTTCGCCGCACCCAGCGACTGGGTCGCCGCGCTGCTGGCGCGTGCGCCCGCAGCGGTGGCGTGGCCGGCCGCCGCCGAGCTGCCGTACTGGCGTCGCCAGGGTGCGAGCCAGCCGGATTTCCTGCAGGCCGGTGAACTGGCCCAGCGCAGTGACTGGGCCGCTCTGCAGGCCCTGGCGCTGCCCTGGTCCAGCCGGTCGCCCGACGATCCCGATCCCTGGGCCTGGCTGGCCCGCGCCGCGCTGGGGCAGGCCGATGCCGACCGTGCACTGGCCGCGGCGCGGCGGGCTCTGGCGCTGGAGTCGCACTGGTTGCCGGCGTTGCAGGTGCAGGCGCAGGCCGAGCTGCAGCTCGGCCGCATCGACGCGGCGCGCCGGACCCAGGCGCAGATGCAGGGGCGCTTCCCGCAGGAAGCGCTCGATCTCTCGGAGCGCATTGCCGCGTCGACCTGCGGCAAGCCGGTCCGATCTTCCTCCCCACCCGCACCCGGCGCGCCGACCCGGCTGGCGCTGTGCGGGGCCACCTTGCCCGTACCGCCATGAACGCTGTGCCACGCCTGCCTGCGAGTGCCGCCACCGCATCGTCGTCACCGGCCCTGGCCGCCATGCGGCCGGTGGGCCGCCGGGCGCTCCCGCGCTTGCCCGGGTGCCGGGCCGGCGCCGGGTCCGCTGCCGCCACCTTCGGGTCGCAGGTCTGCGCGACCGTGCTCGGCCTGCTGCTGGCCGCGCATGCGGGCGTCGCCGGCGCCGCCGATGGGCCGGCCGTGCCGCCGGCGGCATCCGCTGCGCAGGACTTCTCCGCGGCCGAGCGCCTGCTCCTGATGAGCCCGCAGCTGCAGCAGGTCCGGCCCCCGGCGGCGCTGTCCTACCGTTTTCGCAAGTCCGGCTCGCTGGAGGAGGGCTTCGACGACCGCGTGACCATCCGGCTGCAGCGCGACGCCGACGGCGGCTGCTGCCAGGCCGGCGGCGAGTTCCTCACCGGGGCGCGCCGGCTCGAACTGCCGCAGGTCGAGCATGCCCAGGGCAATCCGGTCACGCTGTACTTCCTCGAGCACGACATCCGTGAGATGAAGCGGCTCACCAAGGGCTCGACCTACTACTTCCGCAAGCGCATCCGCATGGCGCTCTACGAGGCCGCCACGGTGCGCGAGGCCAGCGTCACCTACCGCGGCCGCCAGGTGCCGGCGCGCGAGATCCGCATCCAGCCCTACCGCGACGATCCGAACCGGGCACGCTTCGAGCGCTTCACCGGCAAGGAGTACGTCTTCGTGCTCTCGGACGCCGTGCCGGGCATGGTGGTGTCGATCCGCAGCCGTGTGCCGGCCGAGACGGGTTCGGGCGCGCTGATCGAGGAAGAACTGCTGGTCGAGGGCGCCGAACCGCTGCGGCTGGGCGCCCTGCGGCCCTGAACACCCCAGCGGCACCTGCCCCAGCCGGCCCCATCGCGCGACGAAAGCACCCGACATGACTGCCTTGCCCTTCCTGACCTTCCCGGTGTCCTGCCTGCCGAGGCGATCCGCGCTGCGCGGCGCGGCCGTGGCGGCCTGTGTGCTGGGCCTGCTGGGTGCCGGTGTCGCCCGGGCCGACGCGCCGGGCTACCTGCCCGAGTACTCGACGGTGGAGCGCTTTCTCTACGTGCAGGAGTGCATGCGCGACCACCCCGGGCCACATTACGAGATGGTCAACAAGTGCGCCTGCGCGATCGACCGGCTGGCGCAGCAGCTGCCCTTCGACGAGTACGTGGCGCTGTCCACCGCGGCCAAGGCGAACTCCATCGGCGGCGAGCGTGGCGCCTACATCCGCGACAGTGAATCGCTGCAGGTCGACGTGCGCCGCTGGCGCAGCCTGCAGACCCAGGCCAAGAAGGCCTGCTTCGTCGTGCGCTGACCGACCGAGTCTGCCGTCATGGACCGCTCGACCCCCTGGTCTCCCTTGCTGCGCCTGCCGACCCGGCGCAGGGCTCTGCAGGGCCTGCTCGGAGGCGGCGCCTGCTGGCTGGCCGGACCGCTGCAGGCGCAGCGGGTCGACGGCACGCAGCCCGAGGCCAGCCCGCGCTGGCGTGCGGTGCGGGCCTCGCTCTGGGGCGAGCGGCCCCTCGAGGCGGCCGACCCGGCGCAGCTGCAGCTGGTCGCGCCCGCGCGCGCGGCCGATCCGGCCTTCGTGCCGGTGGCGCTGCGTGCCCGTGCCCCGGCCGACGCGGGCCAGGCGCTGCGGCGCCTGACGCTGGTGATCGACCAGAACCCCTCGCCGATCGCCGCGGTGTTCGAGCTGCCGCCCGACGGCGCGCTGCCCGACCTGGAAACCCGCGTGCGGGTGGACGAATACAGCTTCGTGCGCGTGATCGGCGAGACCGCCGACGGCCGGCTGACGATGGCGCTGCGCTTCGTCAAGGCCTCGGGGGGCTGCTCCGCGCCGGCCGGCGGGGAGGCGGCCGCGCAGGCCGCCGAGATGGGCCGGATGCGCTGGCGCCTGCTGCCGGGGGCCGAGGCGGGCGCGGGCCAGCCGGTCACGCTGGACTGGGCGGTGCAGCATCCCAACCACTCCGGCATGGCGATGGATCCACTCACGCGCCAGTACACCCCGGCGCATTTCGTGCGCAGCCTGCGCCTCTGGCAGGGCGAGCGCCTGCTGCTGGCGGCCGACCTGGATTTCGCGCTCAGCGAGAACCCGGGCCTGCGGCTGCGCTTCGTGCCGCGCGGCGAGGCTGCGCTGCGCGCCGAGGTGGTCGACAGCCGCGAGCGCCGCTTCACCGGCGAGGCGGCCTGGGCCAGCCTGCGTTGAGAACCGGCGTCGAGGCGCCTGCGATGGCCGGGCCGGACCTTGCGGCGGGCGCTTCACACCCCGTAGCGCGGCTGCCGGGCGCGCCGCTCGACCATGTCGCGCAGCATGTAGTCGATGCCGCGCCGCCAGGACTCGTCGTTGTCGCCGCGGATGTCCACCGACTTGGTCAGCAGCATGCGGTGGTCGCGCGCGTCCCAGATCGCCAGGTTCAGGTTCAGGATCAGGTTGCTGACCCGCTGCACCCAGCCCACGCCGACGCGGTGGCTGCCGCTGGCCGCAGCGATGCCGGCCAGGCAGCCGTTGCAGCGGTGCAGGTACTCGTTCTGGGCCCGCGCGCGTTCGAGCGCGGCGGCCGCGGGCGCCAGGTCGACCAGCCGGTACAGGCCACGCTCGTCCAGTCCGCGGGCCATCTGGCGGCCGATCGCCTCCAGCCGGGCCTGCAGCTGGGGCGCGCGGGCGGGGTCGGGCTGGTCGTCGATCAGCTCGAAGCCGACGAAGGCCAGCGTCGGCACGGCCTCCTCGGCGGCGATCGCTGTGCGCCAGGGCAGCAGCAGCAGGCCCAGCGCGCCCAGGCAGCAGCGGCGCGAGGCCCCGGACGGGATCCCGGACGAGATGGCGTCCGAGAGGGTGTCCGAGAGGGCGGGGGCGCTGTCGCACGACAGGGTCGGGCGCAGTGGCGCCGTCTCGGCGGCGACGGACTTCGGCAGAGGGGGCATCGGCGGGTTCTCGCTGTCTACGCCAGGGCGGCGGTCTGGCTGCTGGCGGGGCTGCTGGCCGGGCCCGGCGGCCTGGCAGCGGCGGCGGATCTGCAAGCGGCGGGCCCGGCGGCCGACGGCTGGACGTCGCCGGGCGCGCGCGCCTACATCACCAACCAGGGCAGCCACGATGTCAGCGTGATCGATCTGGCGCAGCGGCGCGTGATCGCCACCGTGCCGGTGGGCCAGGCGCCGGCGGGTGTGGTGGCCGTGCCGGCCCGCGGGGAGGTCTATGTGGCGAACGCGGCGGGACAGAGTGTGTCGGTGCTGGACATGCTGCTGCGCCGGCCGGTGTCCCACTTCCCCGCCGGGCAGGGCGCGGTGGGCCTGGATGCCAGTGCCGACGGGCGTCGTCTGTTCCTGGCCGACTGGTACGGCCAGCGCCTGCGGGTCTACGACACGGCGACGCGGCAGGAACTGGCCAGCGTGCCCCTGGGCCCGGCGCCGGCCGGCGTGGCCGCGCTGCCGGACGGCTCGGCGGCCTGGGTGGCCGAGCGCGACGACGACCGCGTCGCGCTGGTGGACGTGGCCACGCAGTCGGTGCGCCTGCGCGTGCCGGTGGGGGCCCACCCCTTCGCGCTGCTGCGCGATCCGCAGCGCCCGCGGCTCTACGTGCTCAACGTGGAGAGCCATGACCTGAGCGTCGTCGACACCGATGCGCAGCGGGTCGTCGCCACCCTGCCCACCGGCCGTTCGCCCTATGGCGCGGCGCTGGCCGACGGCGGGCGGCGGCTGTACGTGACCCACCAGCATGGCGACAGCGTCAGCGTCTTCGACGCCGAGACCCTGCGGCTCGAGCGGACCCTGACCGGCTTCGCCTACCCGGAGGGCATCGCCGCGCACGGCGACCTGGTCGTGGTCGTGAACTGGATGGACGATGCGGTGACGCTGCTCGAGGCACGCAGCGGCCGGCGCCTGGCCGACATCCCGGTCGGGCGCAACCCGCGCGGCTTCGGCGCCTTCGTCGCCACCCCGCCGGCCGCTGGCACGGTTCCGGCTTCTCCCTGACCTGCGAGCCAGGGACGCGCAGCGTGCCCGATCGCGTCCACGACATGAGGAGACCCATGAGAAGACGTTCCCTCCCGCTCGGCGCCGCGGCGCTGGTGGTGTTGCTGGCCGCTGCCCTGCCGGCCCAGGCGCACGGGCCGACGCGCCAGAAGGTCAGCGAGAGCATCGTGATCGAGGCCCCGGCGGCGGTGGTCTGGGCCCGCATCCAGGACTTCGCAGCGCTGAAGGACTGGCACCCGGCCGTGGCCGAGAGTCCGGCCGACAACGGCAACACGGTCGGCTCGGTGCGCAGCCTGCGGCTGAAGGGCGGCGGCGAACTGGTCGAGACCCTGGAGGCCTACGACGCGGCGCAGATGCGCTACAGCTACCGGGCGAAGAACGGCGGCGCCCTGCCGGTGACCAACTACACCTCGACGATCCGCGTCACCGCCGACGGCGCGCGCAGCCAGGTCGAGTGGCGCGGCGCGTTCTACCGCGGCTACCCGAACAACGATCCGCCGCCGGACCAGAACGACGAGGCGGCGGTGCGGGCGGTCACGGCGGTCTACCAGTCCGGGCTGGCGAACCTGAAGAAACTGGTGGAGGGCCGCTGAGGTGAGCGCTGGCCGCGTGTCGCCCCGACCGACCGGCGGGCTGGCGCGCCGTGTCTGGCTGGGCGGGGCGCTGGCCGCGGTGGCCGCCGGCACGGGCGTTCTGGCCGGCTGCGCGGCCGGGGCGCCGCGTGCGAGCGGGTCGGGCCCGGTCGCGCAGGCGGTGGCGCCGGGCCTGTGGATGCTGCCGGGTGCACGCGGCGAGCCCGATGCGGCCAACCGGGCCCGCACCGGCAATGCGGCGCTGTGGGTCGGGCCCCGCGGGGCGCTGATGGTCGATGCCGGCGTGTCCTGGCGGCAGGGCCGCGACCTGCTCGAGGCGGCCCGCCGGCTGGCCGCTCCGCAGCCGCTGCGGCTGCTGCTGCTCACCCATGTGCGGCAGGACTTCGTGCTCGGCGCGGCGGCCTTCCAGGAGGCCGGCGTGCCGGTGTGGATGCATCCGGCCGCCGCGCGGCTGATGCGCTCGCGCTGCGAGGGCTGCCTGCGCGCCCTGCAGCGCCTGCTCGGGCCCGAGGAGATGCAGGGCACGCGGGTGGTGCAGCCGGACGGCCTCGTCGAGCCGGGCGACGCCCGCCTGGCCGAGGCGATCGGCCGGCCGCTGCAGCTGCTGGCCTGGGGCCGCGAGGGCCACTCCAGCGGGCCGGGCGACCTGGCCCTGTTCGACCCCGACAGCGGCAGCCTGGTGGCCGGCGGACTGCTCGATGCCGACCAGGTACCCGATGTGCAGGACGCCGACTTCGCCGGCTGGCGCAGCGCCCTGGCGGCCCTGCGCAGCCTGCCGATCCGCCGCATCCTGCCCGGACACGGGCCGCTGGCCGACGCCGGCCTGGTCGACCGGGTGGCGGCGTACCTCGACGCCCTGGAGGCCCGCACCGCCGAGCTGCTCGCGCAGGGCGTGCCCCTCAGCGAGGTGGCCGACGCCTGCGAGCTGCCGGCTTTTGCGCACTGGGACCAGTACGACAGCATCCACCGTCGCAATGCCTCGGTGGTCTATCTGCGCCACGAACGCGAATGGCTGCGCCGTGCCGCCCCGCCGAATCCGTCATGAGCACTGCCCGTTCCCCCTCTGCTGCTGCCCTTCCTGACTCGGCCCCGGTCGCGGTGCCGGTGGGGCCCCGGGCGCCGGGCTGGTCGCGCCGCGACCTGCTGGTGGCCGCCGTGGCCGCTGCCTGGGTGGCCCGTGCCCGCGCCGCACCGGGCGGGCTGCCCAGCGGGGTCGACCACGACGCCGGCTCGCCCGAATGGGAGCGGCTGCGCGGCCGGCTCTTCGGCGACCGGCCGATCGTCGCCGGGCCGGCCAGCGCGGTGCAGCTTCAGGTGCCGCTGCGGGCGGCCTACGGGGCCTCGGTGCCGGTCAAGGTGGTCTCGCGTCTGGCGCCGGACTCGCCCCGCCGGGTGCGCCGCCTGACCCTGCTGGTCGACAAGAACCCCTCGCCGGTGGCGGCCACCCTGACCTTGGCGCCGCGGCTGGCGCCGGCCGATCTGGAGACCCGGCTGCGCGTGGACGAGTACAGCCACCTGCGCGCGGTGTCCGAGCTCGACGACGGCAGCCTGCACCTGGCCTCGCGCTACGTGAAGGTCTCCGGCGGCTGCAGCGCGCCGCCCAACCGCGAGACCCCGCACCTGATCGGCCAGACCCGGCTGCGCCTGCCCGAGGGGCTGGCCCCACCCGGCCAGGCCACGCCGGTGGAGCTCAGCGTGCTGCATCCCAACGACACCGGCTTCGAGCTCAACCAGGTCACCGTGATGTTCATCCCGCCGCACTTCGTGCGCTCGATCCGCGTGCGGCTGGACGGCGAGCCGCTGCTGGACATCGATAGCGACTTCTCGGTCAGCGAGAACCCCACCTGGCGTTTCCGCCTGGAAGTGCCGCGCGGGCCGGACGGCGCCCCGCGCGGCCTGCTCACGGCCGAGGTGGAAGACAGCAAGGAAGGGCGCTTCCAGGGCCGGCTCGACCTGTCGGGCGTGCGGGCCGCGGGGGGCGCATGAGGCCGGCTGCCGACGCCCCGGCCGACCCCTCGCGGCGCGACGGCCTGCGCGCCACGCTGGCGCTGGCGCTGGCGGCGGGCGGGGTGCCGGCGCAGGCCGCCCTGCCGCCCGGCTACGGCGCCGTGGTGCTGGCGCCGACGATCGGCCCGGAGAACCCCCCGGTCTGGGAGTTCGACCTGCGCGCGGCCCAGCAGCAGGCCCGTCGCGAGGGCCGGCGGCTGTACGTCTACCTCGGCGCCTCCGACTGCAGTCACTGCCGCCGCTACGAGGCCTTCCTGGCCGCGAACGAGGCGCAGCTGCGGCCGCACTTCCGGGAACGCTGGCTGATGGTGGACCTGCACAGCCGCCTGGAGATCGGCGATCGGCGCCTGCGCCTGCGCAGCGAGTCGCTGCGGCTGCCCTACGCCGACTTCCAGCGTGCCATCGGCGACGAGCGCGCCCGACTGCTGGTCTATCCCTGCGTCTGGCTGCTCGACGCGCACAGCGGCCTGCCGCTGATGCAGATGCCCGCCGGGGCCGGTACCTTCTCGACGGTGGCCGAGCAGCTGGAGATCCTGCGGCTGGAGCAGTAGGGGACCGAGGCGGCAGTTCTCGGCGTTCTTATGCAGGATTTGTTCCAGCGATTCTAGGGTTAACCCTGATTCATGCGATACTCGCCGCCCATGCACGGTCCGCTCGGACCGGTGCGCCGGGCGGCGCGGCCGCCCCGGGATCCGACCCGGGGCCTGGCGGGCCTCCCGACCCCACGATCCGGAGGAACCCCATGCACCGCTCCCTGACCCTGGCCGCCTGGCTGTCCGCGCCGCTGCTGGCCGCTTTCATGACCTGTGCCGCGCCGGCCGTCGCGGCCGAACCGGCCCCGACGGCCATCGCCGTGCCCGACTACACGGTCTTCGTCGATCCGCCGACGAGCTTCGTCTTCGTCAAGCTGCCGCAGGGCTGGAAGTTCGTCGGCAGCGCCGAAGGGCGGCTGCCGCAGCCGCTGCCGGCGCACGTGGTCACGCGGCTGCTGCCGGTCGAGGCCCGCTGAGCAGGGGCTTGCACCTCAGCGTGACGCCGGCAGGGCCTGCAGCGTGCGGGTGATGCGCTCGGCGTCGAAGCCGCGCTGAGGCTGGCCGCGCACCAGCATCGTCGGCGTGCCCGGCCGACCGAGGCGCTCGTATTCGGCCGCGCAGGTGCGGTCGTGCTCGATGAAGCACTCCTCGAAGGGCAGTTCGTGGCGGGTCAGCCACTCGCGCGCCCGGGTGCACCAGATGCAGGTGGTCGAGGAGATCATGCGCAGGTCGCCCGGGCCCGCCACGGCCCGCAGCGCTTCGGCGCGACGCTGCTGCACCCAGGCGCGTGCGCCCTCGGTGACGGCACCGGTCACCAGCACCACGGCCAGCAGCGACAGCAGCAGGCGTGCGCCGCGACGGGGCGGCGCCGCGTCCGCGGGGGAGGTGGGCGGGGACGGGGGCATGCCGGTTCTGCTCCAGGGGACGGCGTCGGGTGCTGCGCGTCAGTGGCGCTTCTTGCCGTGCGGGCGGGGCGCATGCCCATGGGACCCGTGATGGCCATGGTGACCATGAGGACCGCGGTGGGCGCCGTGCGCGTCGGCCGGGGTGTCGGGCTGCGGGGAAACCGACGCCGCGGCACTCTTCTGGCCGATGCGGCTTTCCTGCCCGGCCAGCAGCTTGGCGATGTTGGCCTGGTGGCGCCAGACCAGCAGCGCGCTCATCGCCAGGACGGCCAGCGTGGCGCCATTCGGTCCCCAGCCCACCGCGTGCAGCAGCGGCGCGGCGGCCGAGGCGATCAGCGCGGCCAGTGAGGAATAGCGGGTGAAGTAGGCCACCGCCAGCCACAGCCCCAGCACCAGCGCACCCATCAGCGGGTTCAGCGCCAGCAGCACCCCAGCCGCGGTGGCCACGCCCTTGCCGCCCTGGAAGCGGAAGAACACCGGCCAGAGGTGCCCCAGGAAGGCCGCCAGCCCCACCCAGGCGGCGCTGGTGTCGTCCAGGCCGAGGGGCTCGCCCCACAGCCGCACCGCCAGCACCGGCAGCAGCCCCTTGAGCAGGTCGAACAGCAGCGTCAGCGCAGCGGCCTTCTTGTTGCCCGAGCGCAGCACGTTGGTGGCGCCGGGGTTGCCCGAGCCGTACTGGCGCGGGTCGCTCAGCCCCATCACGCGGCTGACGATCACGGCAAAGGACAGCGAGCCGATCAGGTAGGCGGCCAGCAGCGCGAGGGCGTTCCAGAGCAGGGACATGGGACTTCTTGTCGGAATGGAAATCGGAGAGGGAGACAGCGGGATCGGATCGGCAGGCCGCCTCTGCGCTCAGGCGCTGGCCGGATCCGCCGCCTGCACCGGCGTGGCCTGCAGCAGCGTGGTCAGCAGGGCCGGGTCGAGACCCACCAGGTAGCCGCGCCGCCCGCCGTTGATGTAGATGCGCGGCAGCGCGAGGATGCCGGCCTCCACGTACACCGGCACCGCCTTGCGAAAGCCGAAGGGCGAGGTGCCGCCCACCTGGTAGCCGCTGTGGCGCTGCGCCACCTCGGGCTTGCAGGGCTCGATCTTCTTGGCGCCGGTCTGGCGCGCCAGGTTCTTGGTGCTGACCTGGCGGTCGCCGTGCATCAGCACGATCAGCGGCCGGGCGTCCTGGTCCTGCATGACCAGGGTCTTGACGACGCAGTGCTCGTCCACGCCGAGCTGGCGTGCCGATTCGGCCGTGCCACCGTGCTCGACGTAGTCGTAGGGGTGTTCGGTGAACGCCACGCCCTGCGCGCGCAGGAACTGGGTGGCAGGCGTTTCGCTGACGTGGGGATTCTTCTTGGCCATCGGGGTCGGGTGGCAGGACGTCAGGCGAGGCCGACCTGGGCCAGGTCGCCGCGGCCGGCGCGCACCAGCACCGGCTCGCTGCCGGTCAGGTCGATCACGGTGGTGGGCTGGGCCGGACAGGGGCCGGCGTCGACGATGGCCTGCACCAGGCGGTCGTAGTGCTCGAGGATGTCGTTGGCCTCGTTGAGCGGCTCGGTCTGGCCGGGCGGGATCAGCGTGGTGCCCAGCAGCGGCTGCCCCAGCAGCTCCAGCAGCTCCTGGGTGACGCGGTGATCGGGTACGCGCAGGCCGATGCTGCGTCGCGACGGGTGGGAGACGCGCCTCGGCACTTCCTTGGTCGCCTCGAGGATGAAGGTGTAGGGCCCCGGCGTGGCGCTCTTGAGCAGCCGGTACTGGCGGTTGTCGACCCGGGCGTAGCTGGCCAGCTCCGACAGGTCGCGGCACAGCAGGGTCAGGTGGTGCTTCTCGTCGACGCCGCGGATGCGCCGCAGCTGGTCGGCGGCGGCCTTGTCGTCGAGGTGGCAGACCAGCGCGTAGCTGGAATCGGTGGGGATCGCGGCCACCCCGCCGGCGTCGATGATGGCCGCCGCATGCTTGAGCAGGCGCGGCTGCGGGTTCACCGGGTGGACTTCGAAATACTGGGCCATGCCCCGATTGTCCCTCCGCCGGAGCCGGACGGGGAGGGGGCCTGGCCACGCGGCCGCAGGGCCGCAGTCGGGGGTGTCGCTGCGCGGTGGGCCGGCCGGTCAGCCGGCGCGCTGGATGCGCCCCTCGAGCCGCTCCCACACCGGCGTCAGGCCGGCGGGCAACGGCGGCAGGGCGCCCAGGTCGATGCGGCTTTCGCCGGGCGAGTGGAAGTCGCTGCCGCGCGAGGCGAGCAGACCCAGCTCGCGCGCCAGGTCGGCGTACTTCGCGAACTCGGCCGTGCTGTGGCTGCCGGTGACCACTTCGACGCCTTCGCCGCCGTGGGCCTGGAACTCGGTGAACAGCGCGTATTCCTCGGTGGGCGAGAAGCGGTAGCGCCCCGGGTGCGCCACCACCGCGACCCCACCGGCCTCGGTGATCCAGCGCACCGCGTCGCCCAGCCGGGCCCAGCGGTGCGGCACGAAGCCGGGCTTGCCGTCGGTGAGGAAGCGGCGGAACACCTCGCCGGTGTCGCCGCAGACCCGCGTTTCCACCAGGAAGCGGGCAAAGTGGGTGCGCGAGATCAGCTCCGGGTTGCCGACGTACTTCAGGGCGCCCTCGAAGGCGCCCTGGATGCCCACCCGGGCCAGTTCGGCGGCCATCTCGCGGGCGCGCTGCTCGCGCCCGCCGCGGGTGGCACGCAGGCCCTCGGCCAGCTGCGCGTCGTCGGGGTCGAAGCCCAGGCCGACGATGTGCACGGTCTCGCCGGCGAAGGTGACCGAGATCTCGGTGCCGCTCAGGTAGTCCAGCCCCAGCGCCCGGGCGGCCTGGGCGGCGCGGAGCTGGCCGTCGATCTCGTCGTGGTCGGTGAGTGACCAGAGCTGCACGCCGTTGGCGCAGGCGCGTGCGGCCAGCGCCTCGGGCTCCAGCGTGCCGTCCGAGACGGTGGAGTGGCAGTGCAGGTCGGCGTTGAGCGCACAGGCGCTGGCGGGGGGGGTAGGGGTCACGGCCGCATTCTAGGAAGCCTGGGGTCGCCGCGCCGGGCCGGGGTCAAGCCGGCAGGGCCTCCAGCTGGGGCAGCAGCCGGCCGACCTGCTCGGCCGGCTGCGGCGCGCTGAACAGGAAGCCCTGCGCGGCCTCGCAGCCCAGGGCGGTGAGGAAGTCGAGCTGGCCGGGCGACTCCACGCCCTCGGCGAGTACCGCCATGCCCAGGCTGCGCCCCAGCGTCACCATGGTCTGCACCAGCTGGGCGTCGCTGACATCGCCGGGCAGGTCGGCCACGAAGCTGCGGTCGATCTTCAGCTTGCCCACCGGGAAGCGCTTCAGATACGCCAGCGAGGAGTAGCCGGTGCCGAAGTCGTCGATCGCCAGGTGCACGCCCCGGGCGTGCAGCGCGCGCAGGAAGGCCTCGGCGTGCTCGCCCTGTTCCATCAGCCCGGACTCGGTGATCTCCAGCTCGAGGCGCTGCGGCGGCAGGCCGCTGGCGGCCAGCGCGGCGCCGAGCCGCTCGGCGCTGCCGCCGCGGCGCACTTCCACCGGAGAGAGGTTCACCGCGATGCGGCCGAAGTCCAGCCCTTCGTCGAGCCAGGCCCGGCCCTGACGGCAGGCCTCGGCCGTGACCCACTGGCCCAGCGCGACGATCTGGCCGGTTTCCTCGAGCAGGGGGATGAAGAGCTCCGGGCCGATCGGCGGCAGGTCGGGCTGGTGCAGGCGCACCAGGGCCTCCAGACCGACCAGGCGCCGGTCCGACAGGCGGTACAGCGGCTGGTACCAGAGGCTGAACTCGCCGCGCTCGAGGGCACGGCGCAGCCGCGTGTCCAGCGCCAGCCGCTGCTGCGCGGCCAGGGTCATGGCCTCGGTATAGAAGCGGTAGGTGCTGCGCCCGGCGCGCTTGGCCTGGTACATCGCGGCGTCGGCGTCGCGGATCAGCTCGGCGACGCTGGCGCCATCCTCCGGATACAGGCTGATGCCCACGCTGGCCTGCACGTACACCGGCGTGCCGGCCACCTCGAAGGGCTCCTCGAGCAGGTCGAGCAGCCCCTGGGCGACGGGGCCGGCATCCTGCGCTTCGCGCAGATGCTCCATCACCAGCACGAACTCGTCGCCGCCGAGCCGCCCGAGCGTGTCCTCGCGGCGTACGCGCTGCTGCAGGCGCTGCGCCACGGCCTGCAGCAGCTGGTCGCCGGCGTCGTGGCCCAGGCTGTCGTTGACCGTCTTGAAGTTGTCCAGATCGATGAACAGCACGCCCATGCGGGTGGCGGCCCGTTCGGCCGCGGCGAGGGCCTGCTCCAGCCGTGCCAGCACCATGGCCCGGTTCGGCAGGCGGGTCAGCAGGTCGTAGTGGGCCAGCTCCTGCAGGCGCCGCTCGGCGATCTTGTGGGCCGTGGTGTCGGTGAACACCGCCACGTAGTGGCTGCGGCGCTGCTCGGCATCCTGCACGGCGGCCACCGACATCCACTGGGCGTACAGCTGGCCGTCGCGGCGGCGGTTCCACATCTCGCCCTGCCAGCGGCCCTCGCGCAGCAGCTCCTGCCACATGCCGGCGTAGAAGGCCGCATCGTGGCGGCCGGACTGCAGGAAGCCCGGCCGTCGGCCGATGACCTCCGGCTCGGGGTAGCCGGTGATCTCGGTGAAGGCCCGATTGACCGAGACGATCCTGCCGTCCAGGTCGGTGACCATCACGCCGTCCTGGGTGCTCTCCAGCGCCGCGGCATGCAGCCGCATGCGGGCCTGGGCCGCCTTGCGCTCCGTGATGTCCCAGCTGATCCAGACGACCCGCGCCTGGCCCGCCAGCGCGGCGGCGCGGCCTTCGAAGCTGCGCGGCCCGGCCGGCGTGTGCAGGTCGATCTCCATCTGGGCCGGCTGGCCGGTCGTCAGCGCCCGGCGGATCGTCGCCAGCACCTCGGCGGCCTGTGCCGGCTCGAGGTGGTCGGTGACCGCCAGGCCCTGCAGGCGTTCGCGCGGCAGCGCGAACTTCTCGTCCGGGCCCCAGGCGCCCAGGTAACGGCCCTGGTCGTCGAGCAGGAACGACACCTCCGGCAGGGCCGCGAAGATCGCCTCGAGCTGCGCTTCGTTGGCGGCCAGGCGCGCGCTGGCGGCCTCGCGCTCGCGCAGGGTGCGGTACATCCAGAGCATCAGGGCCGCCGCCAGCGCTGCCACCAGCAGGAGGGTCAGGGCGGTGCTGTGGGCCTGGTGGCGCAGCCGCTGCTGTTGTTCGCGGTGAATGTGCTGCTCGAGGGCCTGTGCGGCAGCCTCGACCCTCTCGTGCGCGGCGTGCAACGCGGTCGCGGGGCTGGCGGCTGCATCGCCGGCGCGCACCTCGACGGCGGCCTCCAGCTCCGCCAGGGCCTGCCCGAGCTGCTGCAGCACGGCGGCGTGGCCCTGGCGCAGGTCGTCCGGCAGGCCCCGTTCGGACGGACCTTCCGGAAGGGTCATCAGCCGGCGGGCCGCCTCCCGGGCCTGCTGCAACTGCGTGGCCAGCAGGGCGGCATCGACCTGCGGGTCGCCACCGCGCAACTGCTCGGCCGAGAGCTGGGCGCGGTGCAGGGCCGCCTGGGCCGCCGCCAGCTGCTGCTGCGGGGCCAGGGCGGCCTCCAGCACGGTGGTCCAGCGCAGGTGGTTCCAGCCCACCAGCGCCAGGCAGAGCAGCGCGAACAGGCCGATGACCGCGAAGCCGAGGCGGCCGGGCAGGGGCAGGCGGGGGCTCAAGCGCGAACGTCGGAGACAGACCCGCGCTGCAGCGTGGCGGCGCTGCGGCGGGCCCGGGGCTGCGGCGGACGAGGGGCGCGCTGGCCCTGCGGTGCGGTCATCCGGTTTCCCTGCCCATCGTCGTGCCACCTTGTTGCCCGCGGTTCGACCGCCTCGGGCGGCCGGCGCGGAGTTTCATTTCTTTCGATTCTCGCCGAGGAGCGGGGCGGCACGCGACCCGGCTGGCGTCGGGCGCTGCGTCGGATCGCACACGTGCGCAGCGGTCCCGGCCCTGGCGCAGACGCCGACGGCGTTGCGCGAGGCCGCCTGTGCGGCGCGGGGGCCCGAGCCGGCCCGGGGCCGTTCAGCCGTGCCGGATCAGCTGCCGGGCCCGCTCGCCCACCTTGGCGAAGACGGCGTCGAGGCAGGCGCGTTCCTCGGGGTCGAGTGCCTCGAGCAGGAAGGCCACCCGGGCCTCGACCAGGGGCACGATCCTGCGCACCAGCGCCGTGCCGGGGGGAAGCAGCGTCAGCACCCGGTTGCGCCGGTCCTGCGCGTCCTCCTCGCGCTGGATCAGACCATCACGCTCGAGCCGCGCCACCGCGCGGCTGACCTGCATCTTGTCCAGCGTGGTGTGGGCGATCACGTCGGTGGTCTTCATGGCCCCGTGCTGGTACAGCGCGGCGAGCACCCGCCACTCGTCGCGGCTGAGGCTGAAGCGCTCGGCATAGACCTGCGCCATCGAGCGGCTCACCGTGTCCGCCAGCACCGCGAGCTGGTAGGGAAAGAAGGACTGGAGCTCGAGGGACATGACCGGACCTGCGCACGGTGGGGAGGTGGCGCAATGGTAACAAAGGAGACGATCGAGGCGGCCCGGGAGGAACCGCCGGTCCTCCGCCGGGTGAAAACATCGAATGACCCATGGCTCCGCCGGGAATTCGGTGGGCTTGCAGTTCAATAGTCACATCCGTTACTATCTGGGCCACGCCATCCTGCGGCCCGTTTGCTGCCCATCCCGAGGAGACTCCCATGCCGATCCAGCAGATCCACCATGTCGCCTACCGCTGCCGCGATGCCAGGCAGACCGTCGAGTGGTACCAGAAGCACCTCGGCATGGGCTTCGTGCTCGCCATTGCCGAGGACCAGGTGCCCTCGACGAAGGCGCCGGATCCCTACATGCACATCTTCATGGATGCCGGCAACGGCAACGTGCTGGCCTTCTTCGAGCTGCCCAACGCGCCCGAGATGGGGCGTGACACCAACACGCCCGACTGGGTCCAGCACATCGCCTTCAAGGTGGGCAGCGTCGACGAACTGGAGGCCACCAAGGCGCGCCTGGAGGCCGCGGGCATTGCGGTGGTGGGGGTGACGGACCACACCATCTTCAAGTCGATCTACTTCTTCGACCCCAACGGCCACCGGGTGGAGCTGGCCGCCGACGTCGGCACGCCCGAGATGTACCGCAAGCTCGACGAGGTCAAGTGGGAGATGCTGGAGGAATGGTCGAAGACCCGGCGCGCGCCCAAGCATGCCGCCTGGATGCACGAAAAGGAGTTCCACCAGTGACCCGAGCCGGCGCGCTGCGCCGGCCCTGCCGCCCGGACCCTGGAGACACGACGTGCTGAACACCTACACCTATCCCCGCTTCGACTACCGCTGCAGCGACGACCAGATCGCCCACCAGCGCGAGGGCCGCATCGCCCGCCATCCGGTGGTGATCGTCGGCGCCGGCCCGATCGGGCTGACCGCCGCGCTGGAATGCGCCGCTCGCGGCCTGCCGGCGGTGGTCCTGGACGACAACAACACCGTCAGCATCGGCTCGCGCGCGGTGTGCTACGCCAAGCGCCCGCTGGAGATCTGGGACCGCCTGGGCCTGGGCGAGGGCTTCGTCGCCCGGGGCGTGAGCTGGAAGGTCGGCCGCGTCTTCCACCGCGAGGAGCAGGTCTACCAGTTCGACCTGCTGCCCGAGCCGCATCACAAGATGCCGGCGATGATCAACCTGCAGCAGTACTACCTGGAGGAGGCGATGGTGGCGGCCTGCGCCCGCAGCCCGCTCGTCGACCTGCGCTGGAAGCACAAGCTGCTCGGCCTGACCCAGGGCGACGACGCCGCGACCCTGACGGTGGAGACGCCCGACGGCGTGTTCCAGATGCAGGCCGACTGGGTGATCGCCTGCGACGGCGCCAACAGCGACACCCGCCGCATGGTGAACGGCCAGTTCACCGGTCAGTTCTTCCAGGACCGCTTCCTGATCGCCGACGTGGTGATGCAGGCGGAGTTCCCGACCGAGCGCTGGTTCTGGTTCGACCCGCCCTTCCACCGCGGTGCGCTGCGCCCCGACGGCCAGCGCATGCCCACCAGCGTGCTGCTGCACAAGCAGGCCGACAACGTCTGGCGCATCGACTTCCAGCTCGGCTGGGACAGCGACCCGGAGGAGGAGAAGAAGCCCGAGAAGGTCATCCCGCGCATCCAGGCGATGCTCGGGCCCGAGGCGAAGTTCGAGCTCGAGTGGGTGTCGGTCTACCAGTTCGCCTGCCGGCGGGTGGACAACTTCCGCTACGGCCGGGTGATCTTCGCCGGCGATGCGGCGCACCAGGTCTCGCCCTTCGGCGCGCGCGGCGCCAACACCGGCGTGCAGGACATCGACAACCTGATCTGGAAGCTCAAGCTGGTGCTCGACGGCGCGGCGCCGCCCGCTCTGGTGGACAGCTACCACGAGGAGCGCGCCTTCGCCGCGGACGACAACCTGCGCAACTCCACCCGCTCGACCGACTTCATCACGCCCAAGAGCACCGCCAGCCTGCGCATGCGCGATGCGGTGCTCGAGCTGGCGCGCAGCGAGGCCTTCGCGCGCCCGCTGGTCAACAGCGGCCGGCTGTCCACGCCCACGCCCTACCTGCATTCCTCGCTGAACACGCCCGACGACAGCCCCTTCGCCGGGCGCATGTGCCCGGGCACGAACGCCGCCGATGCCCCGCTCGAGCGCGACGGTCGGCCCACCTGGCTGCTCGAGGCGCTGGCCGGGGCGGCGCGCGGCGCGGGCGACTTCACGCTGCTGGTCTGGGGCGACGATGCCCCGGCCGAGCCGGTGCGCGTCGGTGCGGTCGGCGCCACCGTGCTGCGCATCGGCAGCGCGCTGCGCGATGTGGCCGGCGTGGCCACCGAGCGCTACGACGCCCGGCCCGGCACGGTCTACCTGATCCGGCCCGACCAGCATGTGGCGGCGCGCTGGCGCAGCTTCGATGCGGCCCAGGTGCAGGCCGCGCTGCGGCGCTGCCTGTCGATGTGACCCCGCCCCAGACCCGGAGAAACGCCATGGCGACGCTGAACCGCACTCCCCACATTCCCGACCCGGACGGCTTCTACGAGGAGCTGATCGAAGCCCAGCGCGGCCTGAGCGACGAGCAGGCCCAGCTGATGAACGCCAAGCTGCTGCTGACCCTGGCCAATCACATCGGCGACCGCGAGGTGCTGCGCGAGGCCCTGCAGGTGGCCCGGCCGCTGGGCGTCGAGCCGGCCTGACCGCCCCCCGAGGCGCTCGCCCGCGCCCGCGCCGGAGCGGGTGCTGTCTTCAGCGCCGCGGCGCGAAGACGGCCGGATCCACCCCTTCGCGGGCCAGGTCGTCGGGCAGCGCATCGCCCATCGCCAGCGCCGCGGCCAGCGCGCTGGCGCCTGCGGCGCTCTGGATGCCGTAGCCGCCCTGGCCGGCGCACCAGAACAGCCCGGGGCAGGCGTCGTCCCAGCCGATCAGCAGTTCCCCGTCCGGGGCGAAGCTGCGTAGGCCCGCCCAGGTGGCGGTGGGGCGGCGGATGCGCAGCGTGGTGGCCGACTCGATCGCGTCGATGCCCAGCGCGATGTCGAGCTCCTCGGGCTGCACGTCCTGCGGCGCGCAGTCGTCGGCATTGGCGGGCGAGCCGAGCAGGCGGCCGGCGTCGGGCTTGAAGTACCAGCGCTCGTCCACGTCCACCACCAGCGGCCAGTGGCCCACCGCCAGGCCGGGCGGTGGCTCGAAGGTGAAGGCGCTGCGCCGGCGCGGCTGCAGGCCGGTGGGCGGTGCGGCGCACAGGCTGGCGACCTGATCGGCCCAGGCGCCGGCGGCATTCACCACGGTCGGGGTGTCGAGGCGCCGGCCGTCGGCCAGCTGCAGCCGCCAGTCGCCCGACGGGCGGCGCTGCGCGGCGACCAGTTCGGCCCCGCAGAGCAACTGCCCGCCGGCCGCGCGATGCCCGCGCAGGAAGCCCTGGTGCAGGGCATGCACGTCCACGTCCTGCGAGTCCGGGTCGAACAGGCCGGCGTCCGCCTGCTCCGGGCGCAGCACGGGCACGGCGGCCAGCAGCTGCGCGGCGTCGAGCGTGCGCAGCCCCGGGCAGTGCGGCGCCAGCTCGTCGCGCAGCCGCGCCAGCGCCTCGCGCTGGGTCGGGCCGGCCAGGTAGATCACGCCCCGCGGCGTCAGCAGCCGGCCCATGCCCAGATCCGGAGGCGGTGCGGCCAGGAAGGCGGCGCTGGCGCGGGTGAGGGCGCGTACGCCGGGCGGCCCGTAGGACGCCATGAACATCGCGGCCGATCGCCCGGTGCTGTGGTAGCCCGGCTGCGTTTCGCGCTCGAGCAGCAGCACGCGGGGGCGCCGCGCATGGCTGGCCAGGCGCCAGGCCAGGCTGGCACCGGCGATGCCGGCACCGACGATCACGACATCGGCGCGCAGGATGGGGTGGTCGGTCATCTCGGGGGGCCGTTCACGGCGTCAGATCGACATGTTCTCGAAGGTCAGTCGGGTCTTCTTGACGTGCACTGCGATGATCGCCAGCACCACGTCGGGTGCGGCCGGGCGCAGGAACTGCTCGGACTCCACGGTGACCTTGGTGACCAGGGAATCGTCCTCGAGCAGGCAGAAGAAGGGCTCCGGCGGCTCGGGCTCGCGGCCGGCAGGCCGGTCCTGGCGGCCTTCGTTGGCGCCGCGCGGCAGGCGCAGGCCGTCGAGCAGGGTCTTCAGGCGGTTGTCGATGTCCCCGCCGTTGCTGATCAGCGCGCCGCGCTGCTGCTGGCGAAACAGCAGCACCGACACCTCGGCGTAGAGGTTCAGGCGCTGTGTGACCAGCGGGGCAAAACGCAGCCCGTCCTTCTCGACGATCACCGAGGGCTTGCCGGCCTGCGGCGGAAAGGCCAGCAGGGTCGAGGCCACCTCGCGCAGCGGCTGCTCCTGCCACAGCCGCTGCAGCTGCGGATGCAGGGCGCGGCGGATCGCCCACTTGTGCGGCGACTTGGCTCCCTGGCCGTGCAACGGCCCTTCGTAGACGAGTCGGAATTCCATCGGCCCTTCCTTGCCTGCCCTCTACGAGCGACGCTGCACGCGCCGGTGCATGCGCCGATGTGGGTGCGGCCGACCGCGTTCAGGCGGCCATCAGCGTACGGGCCGCCGCCGCCAGGCTGTCGGGCGAGGCATCGGGCAGCGCCAGGGGTTCGGCCCGGTCCAGCCCGCTGAAGTGCGCGCGCAGCGAGCGCTCGTAGCCCGGATCGTAGTGCCGGTGCATCAGTTCGGCGAAGACCTCGGCCATCCGGTGCTCGCGTGCGCCCGCCTGCCAGCGCAACACCTGGTCACGGCCGCGCAGCTCGACCAGGCCCTCCAGCAGACGGCACAGCCGCTCGGGGTCGTCGCGCAGGAAGGCGTAGTCCTCCAGCAGCAACTGCACGCGGGCCTCGTCGGGCAGGTCCAGCAGGATGCAGCGACCCTGCTCGCGCATGCGCGTGATCAGCGCCGGCGGCACCCACAGGCGGCCGATCTTCTGGCTCTCGCTCTCGACGAAGACCGGCCGGGCCGGGTCGAGATGACGCAGCTGTGCCCAGATGCGCGTGTCCAGGGCCTTCTGGCTGGGCTGCGGCTGGTCGGGCAGCTCGCCGAGCACCGAGCCGCGGTGCGCTGCCAGCGCCTCGAGGTCGAGCACCTGGGCCCCCTGCGCCGCCAGGGCCTGCAGCAGGCGGGTCTTGCCGCTGCCGGTGCGCCCGCAGATCACGCGCCATTCGAAACGTGCCGGCCAGGCCTCCAGGTCGCGGCGCACCACGGCGCGAAAGGCCTTGTAGCCCCCGTCGACCAGCGTGGTGCGAAAGCCGACCCGGTCGAGGAACCAGGCCAGCGTGCCGGAGCGGTCCCCGCCGCGCCAGCAGTACACCAGCGGGCGCCATTCGCGCGGCAGGGTTCGCACCCTCTCGTCGAGGTGATCGGCGATACGCCGGGCCACCAGCGCGGCGCCGACCTTGCGCGCCTCGAAGGCATTGACCTGCTTGTAGAGCGTGCCGACGACACGGCGCTCCTCGTCGTCGAGCACCGGCCAGCTCTGCGCGCCGGGCAGGTGGTCTTCGGCAAACTCGCTGGGTGAGCGGGCGTCGAGGATGGCGTCGAAACGCGAGAGTTCGGCGGCGGCCTGTTCGGCCGGAATGCGCTGCAGGGACATGGTGCGATTGTCGCTCCGCGCCTGCGCGAACGCCGATATTCACAGGCTCTCAGAGGGTGTCCCCGAAATGATTGACTAACTTGTGTTGCCCGAGAGAATGGGGCGACGCAGGAGGTCGATCATGGGCGAGGGCAAGGACAAGGGCGGGCGACGGCCGCTGCTCAACGATGAGCACGTGGAGGTGCTG
>JAKLLA010000030.1 GCA_023150375.1 Burkholderiaceae bacterium | reverse complement strand
CCTTCCCATCCCGAACAGGACAGTGAAACACCTCAGCGCCGATGATAGTGCGCACTCGCGTGTGAAAGTAGGTCATCGTCAGGCTCCTATCCCCTCCAGCCCCCTCAGCTATCCGCTGCCAGGGGGCTTGAGCTTTTGGGAAACTCGGATCGATGCGGGCCACTGTCTTGGTGCCCTGATGCAGGCGATGCGGCGTGCGTCACGTCTCGTGACGCGCACCGGGGATCCGAGTGCACAGCTCAGTGTGCCTCCTCCCAATTCTTTCCGTCGCCCACCTCCGCGATCAGCGGGACGGACAACTCGGCGACCGAGGACATCAGCCTGGGGAGGTCCATCCGGATCCGGGCGACCTCGTGGTCCGGGACCTCGAGGACGAGTTCGTCATGTACCTGCATGATGATGCTGGCCTCCAGCCTTTCGGCGTCCAGGTGGCGTTGTACAGCGATCATCGCCAGCTTGATCAGATCAGCCGCACTGCCCTGCATCGGGGCATTGATGGCTTGGCGTTCCGCGGCCGAGCGACGCGGGCCGCTGCCGCCACGAATTTCCGGAAGATGAATCCGGCGGCCGAACAGGGTCTCGACATAACCTGCCTGCGCAGCGTCCGACTTGACCGTCTCCATGAAGTGCTTGACGCCCGGATACCGTGCGAAATACCGTTCGATATAGTCCCGGGCGGCCTTCTGATCGATGCCGAGGCTGCGCGCAAGGCCGAAGGCCCCCATACCGTAGATCAGCCCGAAGTTGATCGTCTTGGCGTAGCGACGCTGCTCGCTGCTGACCTGATCAAGGGGCACATCGAAGACCTCCGCGGCCGTCGACCGATGCACGTCGTGGCCCGCCAGGAAAGCCTGCCGGAGGTTCTCGTCGCCCGAGATGTGTGCCATCAGCCGCAATTCGATCTGTGAATAGTCGGCGCTGACGATGCGGTGTCCGGGCGGCGCGATGAAGGCTTCCCGCACGCGCCGTCCCTCCGCTGTCCGGATCGGGATGTTCTGCAGGTTCGGCTCGTTGCTCGAAAGACGGCCGGTGATGGTCACCGCCTGTGCGTAGTTGGTATGCAAACGCCCCGTCCTGGGGTTGACCATCGAGGGTAGTTTCTCGGTGTAGGTGCTGCGAAGTTTCGACAGCCCCCGATGTTCGAGAATGCGTGCTGGCAGCGGATAGTCCACGGCCAGGTCCTGCAGGACTTCCTCGTCGGTCGACGGCGCGCCGGTCGCGGTCTTCTTCCTGATCGGCAGTCCGAGCTTGGTGAAGAGGATGTCGCCGATCTGCTTCGGGCTGCCGAGGTTGAATGGCTGACCGGCAATATCGTAGGCTTCCCTCTCCAGTTGGAGCATCCGCTGGGCCAGTTGCTGGCTCTGCAATGCCAGTGCGGCCGCATCGATCAGGACGCCGTGCCGTTCCACTCGGGCCAGAAGGCTCGCCGTGGGAAGTTCGATCTTCTCGTAGAGCTCGAGTTGCCGCGGGGACTGGCGCAGTTGCGGCAGGAAGATCTGTTCGTGCAACTGCAGCGTCATATCGCTGTCTTCACCCGAATACACCGCGGCACGAGCCACGTCGACATGACCGAAGGGAATCTGGCTGGCGCCCTTGCCACAGAGCTCTTCGTATTCGATGCCCCGTCGGCCCAGGTGCCGCAGTGCCAGGCTGCCGAGGTTGTGGGGCCGATGCGCCTCGAGCACGTAACTTTCGAGCAGTGTGTCGTGCGCATAACCCTTCACGTCGATGCCGTGATTGGCGAAGACATGCAGGTCGTACTTGATGTTCTGGCCGACCTTGGGGGCCTGCGGGTCTTCCAGCCACGGTCGCATGCGCCCCAGCACTTCGTCGAGCGGCAGTTGTGTCGGCGCGCCTGGATAGTCGTGCGCCAGAGGCACATAGGCTGCCTGTCCGGGTTCCACTGCGAAACTGATGCCCACGATCCGCGCGCGCATCGGGTCGAGTGCGTCGGTCTCTGTATCCAGAGCCGCGAGCGGGGCGCCGCGAAGCCTGTCCAGCCAGTGGTCGAGGCGTTCCCAGCTGGTCACCGTCTCGTAGTCACCGCTGGATACCTTGGCTGCATCGTCGTTCGTCGGGTTTGGCGAGTCGGCAGCCTTCACCGCCTCCTGCGGCTGCGGCATCGGGCTCACGGACGATTCGAGCTCACGCTTCCAGGTCTTGAAGCCGTGTCGGGTGTAGAAGGAGATCAGTTCCTCTCGATTCCCCGGCAGCAGGCGGAGGTTCTCCAGCTGTGGCCAGTTCGCGATGTGACCGCCCAGGTCGCAGTCCGTGCGGATCGACACCAGTCGGCGTGCGGTCGGCAACCAGTCCCGTGCCCGGCGCAGGTTTTCTCCGGCAACGCCCTTGATGCGATCGGCAGCTGCGAGCACGCCCTCCAGGCTGCCATATTCCGCGATCCATTTCGCAGCTGTCTTCGGTCCGACCTTGTCGACGCCAGGCACGTTGTCGACGGCGTCGCCCATCAGCGTCAGATAGTCGACGATGCGCTCGGGCGGAACGCCGAACTTGGCGAGCACTGACGGAGCGTCGAGGGTTTCGCGGCTCATCGTGTTGATCAGGGTGATCTCGGGCGAAACCAGCTGGGCGAGGTCCTTGTCACCCGTCGAGATCACCACCTTCATCCCCTGGGCTGCGGCGTTCCGGGCCAGCGTGCCGATGGCGTCGTCTGCCTCGATCCCCGGCACTTCCAGCACCGGCCAGCCGAGCAGCTTCACCACTTCATGGATCGGTTCGATCTGGGCGCGCAGTGCGTCGGGCATGGGCGCTCGATGGGCCTTGTACTGGGGATACCACGCGTCGCGAAAGGTCGGGCCGGGCGCGTCGAAGACGCAGGCCGCCAGAGAGGCGGGTACCTGCTGGCGCAGGAACTGCAACATTGCGACGATCCCGTGGACGGCTCCGGTCGGTTCGCCCTCCGGTCCGCGCAGGTCCGGCATGGCGTGGAAGGCGCGGTAGAGGTAGCTGGATCCATCGACCAGCAGCAGGGTCTGGGGGGATGCCATGTCGGAGTACACGGAGTCGAGGCTCATGGGTCGGATTGTGGTTCATCCGGTCGTCGGGGGCGACCGACCTACAATGCATGACCGGCTCCATGCGGCGCCCCACTGGGGTAGACGCGGCCCCCATCGCTGCGCCGATGGGCTGGCGCAACCTTCTGGCTGCCGTATCCGCCGCAACGATGCCCGTACCGGTCGTGCCCCGACCCTCCTTCACCGACCTTTGCCGATGGCTGTTTTCACCGAGGTGAGCCTGGAAGAAGTCCAGGCGCTGGCGAATAGATTGAACCTGGGCCGAGTGGTCTCCCTGAAAGGCATCACGGCAGGCATCGAGAACACCAACTACTTCGTCGACACGCAGGACGCTGGCGTCCGGCGGCGCTGGGTGCTGACGTTGTTCGAGCGTCTGCAGCATGATCAGCTGCCCTTCTACCTGCACCTGATGAAGCATCTGGCCGGGCGGGGCATCCCGGTGCCCGAGCCGCAGGCCGACGCGTCCGGCGAGATCCTGCACCAGGTCGCAGGCAAGCCAGCCGCGCTGGTGGACAGGCTGGCGGGCGGGCATCAGCTGGCGCCTTCCGACTGGCATTGCCGCCAGGTCGGTGCGATGCTGGCACGCATGCACCTGCAGGCGGCCGACTATCCGCGCCGCCAGCAGAACCTGCGCGGACTGGCCTGGTGGACCGAGACGGTACCCGTCGTGCGACCCTTCCTGGACGAGGGCCAGCGCCTGCTGATCGATCAGGAACTCGCCTTCCAGCAGCATCTGGCTCAGACCCCGGCCTTCCTGGCATTGCCTCGCGGGCCGGTGCATGCCGATCTTTTCCGTGACAACGTCATGTTCGACGGCCTGCCGGGCCATGAACGCCTGACCGGCTTCTTCGACTTCTACTTCGCGGGGGTCGACACCTGGCTGTTCGACATCGCGGTGTGTCTGAACGACTGGTGTGTGGCCCTGGACACCGGCCGCCTGGACGAAGAACGCGCGCATGCCTTCCTGACGGCCTACGATGCCGAGCGCGAGCTGACGCACGACGAACAGCGGCTGCTGCCGGCCCTGCTGCGAGCCGGTGCGCTGCGTTTCTGGCTCTCGCGACTGTGGGACTTGCACCTCCCGCGCGAAGCCAGCCAGCTGCAGGCCCACGACCCGCGCCACTTCGAACGCATCCTGCGCGAGAGGGTCGGAAATCCGTGGCACTGGCTGCGTCCCACGGACGGGGCTGCATCATGAAGCTGAGGCAGGCGCCCGCCCTGGACGGGATGCGCTGGATGACCCGCGGCGTGCAACTGCTGAGAGCCCAGCCCCTGACCCTGGCGGGCCTGATGGGTTTCATGCTGTTCGGGCTGGGGCTGCTGCTGGCCCTGCCGCTGGTGGGTGCTCCGCTGGCGGCCGCCCTGCTGCCGGCCCTGTCGGCGGGCTGGGTGCAGGCCATCGAGACCCTGCAGGCTGGACGGCGCCCCACGCCTGCCGCGCTGTTCCTGCCGTTCGCTGCGCCCAGCCGGCGGTCGATCGCGCTGCTGGGCGGCTTGCACGCCCTGGCAGTGGCCGGCATGTTCCTGCTGGCCGAGTGGGTGGACCCGGATCTGTCGACGGCCTGGCGCAGCGCGATGTCCGATGGCATCGAAGACGAGGCCCGGCTGGCGGCGTTTCAGACGCTGCAGTCGGGGGTACTGCTGCGCATGCTCATGCTGGTCCCGGTGGCGCTGGTGTTCTGGCATGCCCCGGTGATCCTGGCGCGCCAGGGGGGCAGCGTCGCACGCGCGCTCTTCGCCAGTGCCCTGGCGAGCTTCCGCAACCTCGGCGCCTTTGCCGTCTATGGCATCAGCTGGGTGGCGGCGGACCTGCTGCTCTCGCTCACGCTCGGTGGCGTGCTCGCGATGCTGGGCCTGGCGGCCTGGGCGATGTTCTTCGCGATCCCCGCGGCGCTGTTCTTCTCGGCAGCCTTCTACGCTTCCCTGCACGCGACGGTGCATGGCTGCCTCGACTTCGGCTCGGACCTACCGCCGCGCGAGGCAGCCTGACGGGTACGCGGGCGTCCCTCAGTACGTCAGCGTGCGCACGCCGTCGTCGTGGCCCATCAGGCAGATCGCCGCCCGATGGCGGGCGAAGATCCCTACCGTCACCACGCCGGGCCACTGATTGACCTCGGTCTCCATCGCCAGCGGATCGTCGATGCGCAGGCCGTGCACGTCCAGGATGCAGTTGCCGTTGTCGGTGACGACGCCCCCGCGCAGCCGGGCGTCGCCCGAGAAGGCGCGAGCGAAGCGACGCTGCAGCTGTGCGGCGGCCATCGGGATCACCTCGATCGGCAGGGGGTAGCGTCCCAGCACGTCGACCTGCTTGCTGTCGTCGACGATGCAGACGAAACGATCGGCCAGGTCGGCGACGATCTTCTCGCGCGTCAGGGCGGCGCCGCCGCCCTTGATCATGCAGCCCCTCGGGTCGATCTCGTCGGCGCCGTCGATGTAGACCGGCAGCGACTCCACCTGAGAGGCTTCCAGCACGCGGATGCCGTGGGCCTGCAGCCGGACGGTGCTGGCCACCGAGCTGGAGACGGCTCCGGCGATACGATCCTTCATCCCCGCCAGGGCGTCGATGAAGTGATTCACGGTGGAGCCGGTGCCCACGCCGACCACGGAATCCGGTTGCACGTAGCTGAGGGCAGCCCGGCCCACCCAGGCCTTCAGTTCGTCTCGAGTCATCGCTGCGCGCGCCGGCGGGCGCGTGTCATGGGGGAGAATCCACGAATTATGGCGTTTGTTCCCTATGGCCTGACCCGGCCCTTCCTGTTCAGCCTCGATCCCGAGACCGCCCACGAACACACCCTCGATGCCCTGGCGCGCTGGCAGAACACCCCGCTGCAATGCCTGTGGAGCCAGCGGCGCGTGGACGATCCGGTCCACATCGCGGGCCTGCGCTTTCCCAACCGGATCGGTCTGGCCGCGGGGCTGGACAAGAACGGCCGCTGCATCGACGGGCTGGGCGCGATGGGTTTCGGCTTCATCGAGGTCGGCACGGTCACGCCCAAGGGGCAGCCCGGCAACCCCCGGCCGCGCATGTTCCGCCTGCCCCAGGCCCAGGCCCTGATCAACCGGCTGGGCTTCAACAACGAGGGCCTGGCGGCCTTCCTGGACAACGTGCGCCGGGCGCGCTCGTTCCGGCGCAGCGGCGGCATCCTGGGGCTGAACATCGGCAAGAACGCGGCCACGCCGATCGAGTCCGCGGCGGACGACTACCTGCTCGGGCTGGAAGGCGTGTATCCGCATGCCGACTACGTCACCGTCAACATCTCCAGCCCCAACACCCGGAACCTGCGCGCGCTGCAGAGCGACGCCGCGCTCGATGCCCTGCTCGGCGCCCTGCAGGAGCGCCGGCTGCGCCTGGCGCGTGAGCACGGCCGCAGCGTGCCGATGTTCGTGAAGATCGCACCGGACCTGGACGATGGGCAGATCCAGGTCATCGCCGCGACGCTGCGACACAACGGCATCGACGGCGTCGTGGCCACCAACACCACGATCGAACGCACCGCGGTGGCCGGGCTGCCGCACGCCGAAGAGACCGGCGGGCTGTCCGGGGCGCCGGTGCGCGAGGCCAGCAACCGGGTCATCCGGGCCCTGCGTGCCGAACTGGGCAGCGGCTACCCCATCATCGGCGTCGGCGGGGTGCTCGGTGGCAGCGACGCGCGTGCCAAGCGCGCGGCCGGGGCCGATCTGGTGCAGGTCTACACCGGCCTGATCTACCGGGGGCCGGCGCTGATCCCGGAGTGCGCCGAGGCGCTGCGCCGTTGACGGCGCGGCCGCCGCCTGTCGAGGGAGTCGGGCGCCCGGCAGGCGAAGCGGTCGCTTGTCACACTCCCGCCTGAGCGGGGGCTCAAGCTCACGGCGAGGCGCCCGATTCGGCAGAGATGCCAGATCCCGACGCCACCGCCCGCACCGACGCCCTGTCGGCCGATGTCCCGGGTACACCGGAGGACCTGTCCGAGCCGCGGGCCGAAGGGAGTCCGGACGATGCCCAGGACGATGCCGAGGCGCGTCGCGCGGCCCAGCTGGCCCGGTTGCTCGACCGCATGACCCGCCATGCGGATTTCCCGTCGTTGAAGGAATCCATCCGCGGCATCCAGAAGGTGTCCCGATCGGATCTGGCGCACCAGCGCGCCCTCACCGACGAGGTCCTCCAGGACGTCGCCCTGACCAACAAGCTGCTGCGGCTCATCAACACGGCCTACTACAGCTCGGCCGGCGGCGGCAGCATCACCACCGTCAGCCGGGCCGTCGCGCTGATGGGCTTTCAATCGGTGGGCATGCTGGCGGCGTCGCTGGCCCTGTTCGAGCGGCTGCCCAAGGGCGCCGACGGCGCCCGTGTGCGCGAGGAGTTTGCCTGCGCGCTGATGGCGGCCCTGATCGCCAACGAGTTCTGTCCGTCCCGCAGGCTGCAGGAGAGCGCCTACATCACCGCGCTGTTCCAGAACCTCGGGGTCATGCTGGCCTGGCTGCACCTGGCCGACGAGGCCCGGGAGGTCGAAGGCCGGCTCGCCGAGAGCTGTCCCGAACAGGCCGCTGCAAGTTTCCAGCCCTCGGTGTCGTATCGGATCGACCCGGACGTCGTCGAGCGGGTCTCGCGCGAGGTGATGGGCGTGGGCTATCAGGACCTGGGCATCGAGATCGCCCGTCAGTGGGGCTGGCCGGAGGCGGTCGTGCACGCCCTGCGGCCCCTGGCCGTCCCGGAGCCCGAGACCGACGTGCCGCCCCACGACTACGTGCGCGCCGTCTGCACGGCGGCAAACCGGCTGGCCCGGGAGGTGTTCGGCTGTCCGCCCGAAGAGCGGGAGGGGCGCCTGGCGCGCTTCCAGGCCGAATGGGGCCATGCCCTGGCCCTGACCCCCGAACAGGTCACCGCCGGCGTCGAGCGCAGCCTGGCCGAGTGGGCGGAACTGGCGCCGGTGATGAGCCTGCCCCGTCCCGAACTGCTGGCGGCGACCCTGGGTCCGGCCAGTGCCGTGATGGGTGGCAAGACGACCGCGCGCGATCGGCCCGCCTCGCGTGGGGCGCCGCCGCGCGTCGCACCCGCCGCGTCTCACGTCCAGGCACGGTCCGGCAAGCCGGCCAACGACGCAGGCCGGCCTGCCGCCCGACCCGCCGCGGTGACGACGCGACCCGACGATCCTCGCCGCCTCGCCCAGCTCACCGCCGGGATCGAGCGCCTCAGTCTGGCCGCGCTCTCCGACGTCAGCGTGGCCCAGCTGATGCAGACCTTCATGCAGGTCCTGCAGGAGGCGCTGCATCTGCGGCGCGTGCTGATCTGCCTGCGCCAGCGTGGTCCGGACCGGCTGGAGGGGCGCCTGGGCAACCTGCCGGAGGTCACGCGGCTGGCTGCGCACTTCCGTGTGCCGCTGCAGCCGCCACAGGACCTGTTCGGCCTGCTCTGCCTCAAGGGCAGTGACACGCTGATTTCCGACAGCAGCGATCCGCTCATCGCCGCCCGTCTGCCCCCCTGGTTCCACAGCCAGGTGCGTGCAGCCTCCTTTCTGGTGCTGCCGCTGCAGCGCGCCGGACAGGTCGTCGGCATGGTCTACGCCGACAGCCCCCCCGCCGGCCAGCCCCTGCAGATCACCGAGCGCGAGCTGATGCTGGTGAAGGGGTTGCGCAATCAGGTCCTGATGGCCCTGCAGCTGCGCGAAGGTGCCCGAGGCGGCGGGGTGGGCGAGGTGGCGGCGACGGGTTGAGCAGCGTGTCCGGGCGCAACGCACCGGACGTTGCCGTGCTTGGGAACGATGTCGGCGTCGAGGGGTCGTACACTGCCGCGCGCAGTCCTGCCGCGTGACACAGGTCCGACATGCCTTCTTCCCTGCTCCGATCCCTGGCCCGCGTGGCCATCGCCATCGTCGCGACGATCTTCCTTTTCAGCCTCCTGCTGGCGGGTGCGCTGATGAGCCTGCTGTGGCTGGGCTGGAACCTCTTGCGCGGTCGCCGCCCGACCTGGCGCAGCTTCGACTTCCGTGCTGCACAGGGTTGGCGGGGCACGCATCGCCCGCCGCCCGGCTGGGCCCGACCTTCCCGGACAGGCGCCGCGCAGGCGGATGTCGTCGAAGGTCAGGCTCGTGAGGTGCTCGCGACGGAGCATGCCCTGCGGCGCGATTGACGCCTGAGGCGGGTCTGCGTCGGCCGGTGCTGAACCCCGACACGGGGTGCGGCCGCCCCGAGACAGCGCTGCCGCCCAGACATCAGGTCTCGGAAAAGAAAAAAGGACTTGCGATCGCTCGCAAGTCCTTTGATTTCCTGGTGGCGGTGCAGGGTCAACATTTCATGTGCAAGTCGTTGATTTACAACGATTGATGATCTGACTCCACTGGGAGTTGCCCCCAAAGTTGCCCCCACGTGCATTTCGCTTGGCGCCGGGGCTAGGCATCTTTGCAGGTCGGTCACCCCATGGCGACGCCTACAAGGGTTGTCGCAGCGTCATTGCACGTTTGCCCCCTGCGACAGTTGCGACAACTGCGACAAGTGAGGATTCATGCGGGTTTGCGGGGCGTTTTGCCAGCTGCGACGCTTTGCGACAGTTGCGACAGGGGTTGTGCGGTCAATCGGATTGACCCTTGCCCGTTCGGGGTTCGGCGCGCGACCTGGGTGATACGAATCACCACCGCCGGCCCTGCACCGCCGCATGGATCGCGGCCTCAGCCTCCCCCGCCGGCATCGCGCAGCGCTGTTGATCGTGCAGGTCCAGCACGTCGCGCATCGCCGCCACCCCTTCGGCATCCTGGCCAGCGGCCACCGGATCGACCTTGGCCAGGTCGAGGACTCGCCTGCAGGCGGGCACCAGCGGCAGCACCTCGGGCCCGATGCCCATGCGGGCGATGTGCGCGGCCACCAGCACCCGCCGGCCGAGGATGAACAGATCACCCGCGGCGGCCCGGCCTTCAGCCAGCGCGGCCAGGGCCAGCAGCTCCTTGGACCGCAGCGCCACCAGCTCGGCATCGGTGGGCGGACGCGGGCCCAGCATGGCCAGACGCACCGGGTGCGCGTTCACGTCGTGGTGCCGGCGGCGGGTGTGCTTGCGCATGTCACACCCTCGCGTCCAGGTCACGCAGGAGCGCCACGCAGTCGGCCTCGCTGCCCAGCACCAGCGGAACGAACCCGGCGGCGCGGGCTGCAGCCTCGAAGGCTGCCCCGGCTTCGTCCGTGGCCTGATCTCGGAACGGCAACGGATCAGTGCCCCGCGGCCATCCGAACTCCTCGCACACGTCCACCCGGCGCAGCTGGCCAGCGTCGGTACGCATCAGCAGCAGGGTCCGCAGCGGGTGCTCTGCGGAGTGCAGGCGCTCCAGTCGCGCCAGGCGGTCAGTGAGCTTCATGCCGACCGTCCAGGCTCAAGGTATCGGCGGCGTCGCATGGCGATGTTCTGCCGCCGACGTGCAGCAGGAAGCCGGGCACCGTGCCGCCGTCCGGCAGTTGACCCACGAAGCGGATCACCTGCGGGCCCTGCGGCGGGCGCCTCCTGTGAAGCATGGCCTCGACGCGATCAAGCCTTGCGTGGATTGCCTTCATGCTCTTCCTCCAGTGACTTCAGCCGGCGCTCGATCACGGTCGTCTCGTAGGCCTTGCGGATCTCGCCCAGCATGTAGACCAGGCGCGACGCCTCCTGCGAATCCAGCTTGCGGGCGCGGGCATCCCGGTAGACCCGGGCCATTTCCAGCCGGATCGAATCGGCCGTGTCCAGGCGCACGGGCGCTCGCCGGCCGGGGGGGGCAGGGTCGAGCACTTCCCCAGCAATGGCGCGGCTTGCAGCGGGTTTCGTCATGCATTGGCGGTGGGCCTGAGTGCGCAAGGCTGCGCAGTCGTTGATGGGTCGCCGCGACCGTTGTCCGGGATGAGGAAGAACACCCCACCCTCAGGGTGAGGGCGGGGATCCGGCAAGGGCTCGCCCATGGTGTAGATCACCACCGGGCACACGCCCGGCTGGCGGGCCCGTTGCTGCTGCTCCAGGCGCGCCAGGCGGTCGCTGTGCGTGCGTGGCGCCACGATCAGCCCCCGGCCTGCGCCTTCAGCTGCGCCGCGCGCTGCGGATCCTCGCGCTTCAGCCGCAGCTGCTCGGTCAAGTTGAAGTGCGGACCCCGGGCGAACGGGTTGCGCTGCCCTTCGGCCTGCCGCTGGGCATGCTGCTGGTACAGCGCGGCCTGGGCCGGGTTGTCGCGCTTCATCTCGATCTGCCGCGTCAGGTTGAAACTGCCAGGCGCCCACGGGTTGCCGGTTGCGCGCACGGTGCTGGCGTCCGGCTTGATGGTGGGCGTGTAGACCCCATCGGGCAGCCCGCGACAGGCGGCGTCGAAGTACTCACCCACGCCAGCGGCCTGCAGTTCGGCCACCCGCGAGCGCTGGCCTTCGTCGGTAGGTGCCCAGGTGATCCGGCCACCTTGCAGGGTGAAAGGGATCCCGGCCGACAGCTCCTGCAGGGTCTGTCGAAGGCCATCGTGCGCGGTGATGTTGGTGATGTCGACGGTGAAGGCGGTCATTGCGGGGCTCCCCTCATCATGGTCATGATCTGGTCGGCGCGTAGCCTGGCTGCACGCTCCAAGTCTTCACGGGTGACATGAGCGGTGTCCTTGGACACTGCGCCCTCGGTCATCGGTCGCCCGTAGATGTCCATCGCGCCAAGCGCAGGCACCGTCACGGTAGTGGCCCGCACCTCGATAGGTGAGATCGCTTCTGACGGCGTGCCAACGCGCATGCGCTGCAGCCAGGACGCCCCACTGATCGCGTTGAGTGCAGCCAGATCCGCGGCGGCCCCCTTCAGCGAGTCGACCGCATCGCGGTAGATTTGCTGAGCCTCCGCCACGATGTGGCTTGCCGCTGCGGACATGGCGGCCATCTCCAGCCGGCGGGCCTCCTTGAGGGCCTCGGTGTGGAACTGCACCGCCGCCTCGTGCCGGGCCACGTCGGCGACCGCGGCAGCGTTGGCGCGCCTCCACTCGGCCACGTCCTGCGCCTCGGCCTCCTTGGTGGCCTCCAGCTCAGCCACGCGGCCGGACGTCAGCCCGGCCAGGTCGGACAGGCGCGCGGTTTCCAGCTCGCCCGGGCCGATCTTCTGCGCGATGGGCCGGGGGACTGCAGCGGCCTCGCGTGCAGCCTGTAGCGCCGCCTCGGCCGCCTCCAGCTCGCCCTCGATGCGCGCAATCTCGGCCGCCAGCTTGCGCACGGCCGGCGCCGCGGGGATGGCCAGCATCACGCGCCACCTCGCATGCTCGTGAGGTACTGAGCGGCCTTGGTCTCGGCGAGCGCCGTCATCTCCGCTTCGCTTCGCACCGCGAAGTCGCTCGGGATGTGCTGACCCGCGGCTGCAACCACGCCATCGCCACGCAGGCACGACAGCGGCGACACCTTGATGATCCCGCCGCGCACCTTCATCGGCAGGGCGGTGACCATCGAACGTACGGGCTCGTTCGAATAGCCGACCGCAGTGCGCTCCTTCACGGTGTCGCGGGCGGAAACGAGCGCCTGCACTGCGGCCAGCTCGGCACCCGCCACGTGCAGGGCCTGCAGGGCGTCGGCATAGGCCTGCTGCGCAGCGGGCAGCAGCGCCAGTGCGGCCGTCGTCACGGCATCCGCCTCGGAGTTCAAAACCTGGCTGAGCTGCTGGTTCAGCGTGTAGTTGCTCGGAGCTGCGTCGATCTGCTGGCCCAGGGTGACGGCCTGGGCGTGCAGGGTCTGGACCGCGGTCACGGTGGTGATGGTCGGCATGGTGCGGGCCTCCTTCGCGCCCGTTGCCGCCAGTGTTCAGCGCTTCGCTGTCTTCGTCCGTCCGATGCTGTCAGCAGCGCGGCGCAGGTAGCGCCAGCACTGCCGTTCGCTGCGGCCGGTGCGTGCCTGCAGGATCCGCACGGCATCGGTCCCGGTCACGGCAGCGGCCAGCAGTTGCGCGGCGATCTGCTCGGGCGCGCGGCCGTCGGGCGCTCGCACGTAGACCCTTTGCCCCGCCCACCGCGCCAGCACCAGGCGCAGGCGACGCTGCGCAGCCTCATCGCCCGCGGCGGCCAGGACCTCGTCGACGAACGCGCAGCGGCGCTCAGGCATCGCGCGGCCCCGACCTGGCCACGGCCGCGGCGATGGCGCGCTGGTTCAGCACGTGGGCCACCACGCGCTCTGCGGTGCGCCGGCTGAAGCCGCAGCGCGCGGCCAGCTCGGCTCTGGCTTGGGTGGCTGTGAAGCCGCTGTCCAGCAGCGCCCGGGCGATGCGCTGTTGCTCGGCCTTCACCAGGATGTCGCGCGCCAGGTAGATCCGCTCACCCGCCATGCTGCGCAGCAGGGTGTGCACCTCGCGCCGCGCGTCCGGGCACTTCACCCGCTGCTCGAGCTCGGCCAGGAACCACTGCAGGGCGTTCGGTCCTTCGTCCGGTCGCCTCATGTGGCGGCGTCTCCCGCGGCGATGTGAGTTCTTACGAGCAACTCGGCCACCAGCGCCCGGGCCGCTTCGCGCTGGCCAGGCGGGAAGGTCGAGGGGGCCAGCTTCGCCCAGGCCGACCGATGCGGCCCATCCAGCGCCAGCACGTGCAGGGCCAGGGCCTGCGCCTGGGGGGCCGGGCCGTGCCGCAGCTGCATGGCGGCGTCGGTGAGAGCGTCCGCCAGGAGGCCACGAAGCACCTGAGGCATATCGACCCCTTGACCGCTCACCGTTCGCGCACCCTGCGTCGATCCTGCAAGCGGGCGGGGCCTTGCGGCTTGGCGGGCTGGGTGGGTTCGGGCGCCGGGAAGCGCTTCGCCTGCGCCAGAAGGGCCTCCACGTCCGGGCCGTCGGCGGTGGGCTGGGCCCAGGGGCGGGCACCGGCACGGGTGCGGGCTCGGCGGCTCATGCGGCAGCGCCTTCATGCGTCGCCGGATCCGATGCAGGGTCGAGGGCGTAGACCGTGCCTGCATCGATGCTCACCAGGCCGGCAGCCTCCAGAAGGTCGAGGGCTGCATCCCGCTTGTCCTTGCTGCGCACGCAGGCCGGACCGGTGCGCAGGATGGCCCGCCCTTCAGCCTTCCACCCCGGGCAGTGCTTCGGGTCGGTCAGCCACTCATACAGCCGCAGGGCGTGCGCTCCGGCGGCATCGGCCGCGCCTTCGTCGATCACCGCGCGCCAGGTGTTCAGGCTGTGCAGCACCAGGTCCACCGCGTTCAAGGCATCTTCCGCCGTCACCGTCTGCCTGCCGTCGAACGCGGCCAGCACGGCGGCTACGCGGCAGGTCTGTTCGGCCGCGCGTAGGGCAAAGGGCTTGACCACGCGCATCGGGCCGCGGCGGGCCTGCCGCTCCATCTCTTCGAAGTGGTCGCCGACGATGGCATCCGCCCCCTTGTCCAGTTCGATCAGCGGCGCCTTGCCTGCGTCGCCCGGCAGCGGCTCCTGCAGCAGCTGCGCGCAACGCTCCCAGTAGGCCCCGATGGCGGGCAGCGTCTCTGGGCGAAAGGGCCTGAACTGCCGCGGCTCGCAGGGGCTCGGCCAGGCCAGCAGGAAGCGCGGCCAGAAGCCCAGCGCCGACAGCAGCGGATCGGACAGCGCTTCAGCCGCGGCGGTGGGCTGGACCAGCCAATGCATCGCCAGGCGGCGGCCGTGCAGTTCGACCCGTGGCCCCATGCTGCGGCTCACGCTCAGCTCGCCGGAGTCCCACAGGCCGGAGAAAGCCGCGGCGGTCTTCGATTTGTGCTCCGGGCTCATGCCGTAGCCACCCAGCAGCGCGGCGGCTTCGTCGGTGAACAGGCCTTGCGAGGTCGGCCCGTGCTCGAGGTCGCGGCGCAGGCCTTCGACGGTCGCATCTCGCACCAGGCGGTAAGGGCTGCGCGGTTCGTGAGGCTCGGTGTCGCCCTTCTTCAGGGCGCGCAGCTCGGCCTTGTGCTGGCGCAGCTCGGACTGGTAGGCCTCGCCGGCCCGGCGCTGCCAGGCCTTCACGGATGCCATTGCCACGCCGTCGGCCGTGCTCTTGCCGTCGCCGGAGTCCCCCAACGTCAGCAAGTACAGCGACAACGGGCGCACACCCGACAGGCTGCGCACGTTGAAGAGCCCTTGCGTCAGCAGCGACGCCACACCCAGCAGCGACTGCCCGGCCAGTGCCGGCTGCATCTGGCCGTGCTCCGCGATCTCATCGGCAACGGGCGCCAGGTTGCCCAGCGCATACAGCGGGTATGCCGGGGCCTCCCGACCCTTCAGCGATGGCGCCAGCAGCTCACGGGCTCGGGCCAGGGCGCGCTTTCGGTCGAAGGCCTGGGGGGAGGCCACCTTTGCGGCGGTTGCACGCGCGGCGACCACATCCGAGGTGGTGGCGGGCTTCTTGTTGGTCGTCATCGTCGTGGCGCTCATGCAGGCGCCTCCTGTTCTCGGTTCGCCCACACGTCGCACCAGTCGGTGCCGGGCGTGGTCGGGGTGGACACCTCCACGCGCAGGCCGGCGGCTCGGGCGCGCTGCTGCAGCCGCTCGGCCGCCGCAGCACCGGCCGGGTCGTGGTCGGCGAAGATCACCAGCGCCCGCGCGGCGTCAGGCCACTGCCAGGCCGACAAGGCAGCGGCGCTGTACGCGGCGCATACCGGCAGGCCGGACGCCAGCCAGGCGCCCAGGCTGGTCTCTATGCCTTCGGCGATGCCGATGCAGCCGGCCGGCGTGGGCTCACCCAGCCGAATGCAACTGCCCAGCACCGGGCCGGCGGCGGCGGTCAGCTTGCGCACGGTGGGCACGTCGGCTTTGCGGCCGTCTCGGGTCAGCCAGGTGCGATGCAGCGCCACCAGGTCGCCGGCCGGGCGGGTCACCGCGGCGACCATCGCCGGGTGCGTGCCGATCACCTGCCCGTCGTGCCAGTAGGGCAGCGCGGGGTGAAACCGCAGGGCGCTCGGCAGCGGCCAGGGCGCATCGCGCAGCCGGCGGCGCAGGTACAGCGTGACGGGATCGCCCGGGGACAAAGGGACGCAGGCCTGCCAAAGCCGCGCCAGCTTGGCGGCGTTCGACAGCCACTGCCGGCGCTGCTCGGCTTCGCGCTCGAGCCGGGCGGCTTCCATCTGGCGCGCCAGCTCAGCCCGGGCGGTGGGGTTCAGGTGGCGCCGGTCCTGCGCGGTCCACACCTCGTTGATGCCCTGCCGCATGCAGCCGAAGACCCCGGCCCGGCCATCGTCGAAGAGCTTGCACCAGCCGGCGGTGTCGCTGCGCCGGCCGTTGGTGGGGAAGCGGTGCCACTTGCCCGGTTCGATGTCGTCCGGGGCGCTGCCCAGCGCGGCGCGCACGGCGGCCAGGAAGGCGTGAAGGTGGTCGCTCACGCTGCACCCCCCGCAAGCTTCAGGACCGGGGCGCGTCTGGCCTTCGCATGGGCGGCGCTCCTGAGCAGGACCGCCGCTGTGTCGGCAACGTCAACGGGCGTCGGGCTGCACTTCGCCCCAAGTAGCGCCATCTCGAAAGCCGCGCGGTGCGTCGGCTCAGGCAGCAGCGCCACCAGCTCGCGCAGCGCCTCGCCTGCAGCGATCAGGCGGTGGGTGAGCCGTTCCAGTTCGGCCGCAGGCAATGCAGCAGCTTCGGCGCCCGTCGCGCCGGTCTTCTTGGTGGTGGCCATGGTCAGGCCCTCCCGGGTTCGGTGGTGGTGGCAGCTTCCAGCGCGTCAGCGGCGCGGGCGAGCATGTCGGCCAACGTGGCGGCGCCCTTGGCGGTCAGGCGCACCGCGCCAGCCTCCACAGCACGGGCGTGCAGCGCGTCGAACTGCAGCGCATCGGCGGCGCTGCGCAGCTCGACCAGCAGGGTGTCGGCGGGCTTCATGCGGCACCCCCTGCTCGGCTCTGTTCGGCCCGGTGGGCGGCGATCCACTGCGCATCGGCGCCAGCGTGCATAGCTTTCGCCTGCACCAGCAGGGCACGCAGCATCGCACCCAGCACGGGAAGCCGGTAGGTGTCGCCGGCTTCGACCTGGGCCACCTGTTCAGCGGCAGCGGCGGCCAGGTTCACCACGTCGCAGGCTTGCCGTGCGACTTGCTCGAGGTCTGCGGCGGTGGTCATGCTGCACCTCCCCGGCTCAGGCGGTCGGCGGCCACCACGAAGGCAGCTCGGGCGCGCAGCTCGGCGCGGCGCAGGGCACACGCAGCGGCACGGCGGGCCAGGATGCGCGCCAGGCGGGCGCGGTAAGCGTGGGAGAGTCGGCGCGCCTGGGTGGCGCATGCGGCAGCGGGACTGCCGGCTTTGCGGGTCGTCATGGTCTCGGGCTCCTGATCGAGCGTCGGATGACCACACCGGCCGTTTTCAAGCGGCGCGGGGTGGGCGGGATGTTGAAAACACGAGATCAGTCGTGCGGCCAGCCTTGCGGGTAGGCCCATCCCGCCCGAAACCTTGACGGAATACGGGCGTGACAAAGCCGCACTGACGGGGCGGCTAGCCGCTGATCTGAAGGTGTTTTCAAGCACCTGCCCGCATTGTGCGCCAGGGTGCCCGGGGCGTGTCAAGCGCTGTTGTGCGTGGTTGTGCGCGCTCATCGCTCGCTCCCCTTCAGCGTGGCAACCGCATGGGCCTGCAGGCGGTCGAGGAACCCGGTCAGCGCCGGCCCTTCCAGCAGCACCAGGCGGGCATGCAGCTCGCCGGGCTTGGCCAGGCCGCGGGCGCAGCGCAGTAGGTACTCGACAGCGCATCGCTCGCCGTGGGCGTAGGCCTGCGCCGCTGCGCTGGTGGCCGGGATCGCATGGTCGCGGTGGGCCAGCTCGGGCTGTACGTCGGGCAGCTGGTGCTGGCGCACGACGATCTGCGGGGCGCGGTGGTCGGCGGTCGTGGTGGTGGTGCTCATCGGGCCACCCTCCCCCGCTGCTGTCGCTCCACCGCGCGCAGCAGATCCCAGGCCTCGGCGGTGGTGCGCAGCACGGCATGCAGCGTGTGCAGCTGCGCCAGCATGCAGCCGTCGCCGAGCGGATCGAGCGCCATGCCGGCCGCAGCAAAGCGAGCCTGCAACGCGGCCAGTTGCGAATCGGCAGCGGCCGACGCAAAATCCGGGTGCGCGTTCTTCCTCAGGGCCCCGGCCGATTGCCAGATCGGTGCGGGGCCTTCCCATTTCCGCGGCGGTCGGCCGCGGTCGAGTCGGTGCAGCGTGCCCATGGGTCAGGCCTGCGTGCGGGTCGATTCCAGCCAGCGGCGCACCAAGCCGGCAGACCAGCGCACGCAGCGCGGGCCGTCGCGGTAGTCGGGCAGCGGAAAGCGCCCGGCCTTCATCAGGTCGCGGATGCTGGTTTCACTGCGGCCGGTCAGGGACTGCACCTCACGGATGGTGAGGCGCTGCATGTCGGCCAGGTCAGGGGCCGCCAGCGTCGGGGCTTGGCGGGGTTGTTGCGCCTTCGGCGTGGCGCTGCGCATGGTGGCGGGGTTCATGCCCACATGCTCGAAGAGGAGGCATCAACCGTCACCCTAGAACGGTGCCAGTTTTCTAGGGTCCACGTCGTCGTGACCTCCTCAAACGCTCGCTCAAGAGTAGTTCAGCGGCCTTCTCGGACAGGTTCAGCGATGCCGCAAGATCGGCGATCTGGTCCTTCCGACTTCGGTGCCGACAGAGCGCTTCCAGCACCTTCGGACCACGTTCGTCACCCAGCAGACGCCCGGTCTGTGCCAGCCGCTCAAGTGCGAAGAGGAGCATGTGCGGATTCGCATGAAGCACAGAAACGGACCCATCCTCCGCCATCACTCGGGCCCCATCGGGGGAGAATGCGCCGGCCTCATCAAGTTCACGATACCGTCGCGCAAGACCAGCAGCCTCACACCGGATCTCAGCGGAGGCGGTCCGACCGACCTTCCGTCGTCCGCTTGTCATGTGCATGCCCCCATGCATCCCCATCGAAGAGCGCCGCGCCGGCCAGGTGGGGCGCCTGGGGTTCGGGGATCAGCCTAGGCGCGGCAGGGTGATTCTGACCTGATTGGCTGTGGCGAGATCAGGTTTTCCCGGTTGTCGCAGTGCCTGTCGCAGGTGTCGCAACCTGTCGCACCAGCGAAAACAGCCCGCAAACCCGCATGAATGCTGGGTTGTCGCAGTTGTCGCAGGTGTCGCAGGGGTAGTCCTGCGATTTCACCTGCGACAGGCTCAGGCGGCCTTGAACGGCAGCACCTGGGCGCCCTCACGCAGGCGGTCGCAGAAGTCGGCCCAGGCCTGCATCATCTGGCGGCGCTGCGCCATGTACTGCGCGCGGTCATAGGCCATGCCCAGCGGCCCCTTCTTGCCGTGGGCAAGCTGGGCTTCGATCCACTCGGGATCGATGTCCGGCAGTTGCTCGCGGATCACCGTTCGCGCCATGGCCCGAAAGCCATGAGCGGTCATCTCGTCAGGCCCGAAGCCAAGCCGGCGCATCGCGGCGTTCAAGGTCATGTCGCTGATGGGGCGGTCTCGGCTGCGCAGGCCTGGGAACACAAGGGCACCCGATCCAGTCAGCGGCTGCAGTTCGCGCAGGATCGCCACAGCTTGACGCGCCAGCGGCACCAGGTGGGGTGCGCCGGTCTCCTTGTCCTGCTTCGAACGCTTCATCTCTGCTGCAGGAATCGACCAGGTGCAGCCGTCGAGGTCGAGGTGTGCCCACTGCATGGACCGCACGTTCCCGGGCCGCTGGAACGTCAGGGCCGCCAGCTGCAGCGCGGCGCGGGTGCCGGGCTGCCCGGTGTAGCCGTCCACGGCGCGCAGGAGCTCGCCCGCGCGCTGGGGTTCGAGGATGGCGGCGAAGTGCCGTTTGATCGGTGTGGGCAGGGCTTCGCGCAGGTCCGGGGTAGGGTCGCGGTCGGCGTGCCCGGTGGCGATGGCGTAGCGCATCACCAGGCCCACGGTCTGTTTCACCCGGTGGGCGGTGTCCAGCGCATCGCGGGCGGCCACCTTGCGCAGCAGGTCCAGCACTACGGGTGCCGACACGTCCCGGGCCTGCATCGTGCCGATCCACGGGAACACGTCACGGTCCAGCTGAATGCGGCTGCGCAGGGCGTAGCGGGCCGACACCTTCGGCTCATGCACCAGGCGCAGCCAATCCCGCGCCACAGCCTCAAAGGTGCCGGGCATGGGCTCGCCTGCGGCATGCAGGGTCGCGCGCACCTGGGCGTGTGCCTGAGCCGCCTTGTCGGCCTTGCGTGACTCGCTGGGGTCGGTGCCTGTCGCCACCAGTGCCCGCGCTTCGTCACGACGCCTTCGGGCTTCCGCCAGGGTCACCGCTGGATAGGTGCCCAGGCTCAGGCGCTTTTCCTTGCCGCCAATGCGGTACTTCAGTCGCCACCAGCGCGCACCGCTGGGCTGCAGCTCAAGGTACAGCCCGGCACCATCGGACAGCTTGCGCGGTTTCTCGCCGGGCTTCGCCTTGCGGATGGCTGCATCTGTCAGGGTGTCGGTCGGCATGGGGGCAACTCCGCTGGGGGCAACTTTTCCGGGGGGTTTCCCGGTTGCCCCCAATGTTGCCCCCACATGGGGGCAGCTTCAAGCGGGGTCGTGCGGTGCTATACGGGCAACAAAAAAGCCCTAGAGCTTTGATTCTCTAGGGCTTTCTGTTGTCATGCGGCCCTATGCGGGGCCTCATTTGGTGGGCGGTGCAGGGTTCGAACCTGCGACCCCTGCCGTGTGAAGGCAGTGCTCTACCGCTGAGCTAACCGCCCGGTAACCGGGCTGTTTCGACAGTTCTTGCTGCCGAATCAGGAAGACCGCAACTATAACAGCCTTCAAGCAGGCTGTGCAAGAGTTTGTCGCCAGATCGTCTTGCCGCCACAGGCCTTGTCCAGATCGGACAACGCAGCCTCATGAGCGGCGAGCTCCTGATCGTCGGCCGGCAGTACCGGCAGCACGAAGGCGCGCAGGTCGATGCCGGGGTCGATGGTGACCGTCTCGTCGTGCTCGACGTCGTCGCCCGGGCCGTCGATGACCAGGGCGTTCTGCCCTCGCGTCATGCGGATGTAGACCTCGGCCAGCAGTTCGGCGTCGAGCAGCGCGCCGTGCAGGCTGCGCCGGGAGTTGTCCACCTCGAGGCGGCGGCACAGCGCGTCCAGCGAGTTGGCCTTGCCCGGGTAGGCCTCGCGTGCCATGGCCAGGGTGTCGACGATGCCTTCCACGCACTGTGCGATGCCGGGCCGCTCCAGCCGACGCAGTTCGGCATCCAGGAAGCCGACGTCGAAGGCGGCGTTGTGGATGACGATCTGCGCGCCCTGGATGTAGGCGATGAACTCCTCGGCGATCGCGGCGAACCGCGGCTTGTCGGCCAGGAAGGCGTCCGTCAGGCCGTGCACGCGCACCGCCTCCTCGCTGTTGGGGCGCTCGGGGTTGAGATAGAAGTGCAGGTTGCGACCGGTCAGGCGCCGGTTGACCATCTCGACGCAGCCCAGTTCGACCAGCCGATCGCCGGCCTCCGGGCTCAGACCGGTGGTCTCGGTGTCCAGGAAGATCTGTCGCATGGCAAGCCGGGCTCGGTCAGTGGTTCTCGCGGGCGTGGTTGATGCTGTAGCGCGGGATCTCCACCACCAGATCCTGCCGGGCCACGATGGCCTGACAGCTCAGACGCGAGTTGGGCTCCAGGCCCCAGGCGCGGTCGAGCAGGTCCTCCTCGGTCTCCTCCATCTCGTTGAGCGAGGTGAAGCCTTCACGCACGATGACGTGGCAGGTGGTGCAGGCGCAGCTCATGTCGCAGGCGTGCTCGATGGCGATGCCGTGCTCGAGCAGGGCTTCGCAGATCGAACTGCCCGGCGCAGCCTGGATCGTCGCGCCCTCGGGGCAGTATTCGTGATGGGGCAGGATCTTGATGACGGGCATGGGAATGGGCGGAGGTGCGTCGGGGCGGTCGGTGGCGCAGCGCAGGTCGCTCAGACCTCGTCGAGCCGGCGGCCCGTGAGGGCCTGCTGGATGCTGCGGTTCATGCGCCGCGCGGCAAGCAGTTCGGTGCCTTCGGCCAGGGCCTTCGTGGCCAAGTCGATCGCACCGCTGTCTTCGCCGCCCAGACGGGCCTGCAGGGCCCGGATCAGCCCCTCCACCTCGGCACGCTCGGCGTCGTCGAGCAGGTCGCCGTCGCGCTCCAGGGCCGAGCGGGTGGCCAGCAGCATGCGGTCGGCCTCGACGCGGGCTTCCTGCAGGGCGCGGCGCTGCATGTCGGCCTCGGCCTCGCTGAAGCCCGACTGCAGCATGCGGGCGATCTCGTCGTCGCTCAGGCCGTAGCTGGGCTTGACCGTGACGGCGGCGTGCACGCCCGAGCCCAGTTCCTGGGCGCTGACCGACAGCAGTCCGTCGGCATCGACCTGGAAGGTGACCCGGATGCGCGCCGCACCCGCGGCCATCGGCGGGATGCCGCGCAGCTCGAAGCGGGCCAGCGAGCGGCAGTCGGCCACCAGCTCGCGCTCCCCCTGCACGACGTGAATGGCCATGGCGGTCTGGCCGTCCTTGTAGGTCGTGAAGTCCTGCGCCTTGGCGGTGGGCAGCGTGGCGTTGCGCTCGATCACTCGCTCGACCAGCCCGCCCATGGTCTCCAGACCCAGCGACAGCGGGATGACGTCCAGCAGCAGCAGTTCGCCGTCGGCGGCGTTGCCGGCCAGCGCGTTGGCCTGGATCGCCGCGCCGAGCGCGACGACCTCGTCCGGATTCAGGTTCACCAGCGGCTCGCGGCCGGTGGCCTCGGCGACGGCGCGCCGCACCTGCGGCATGCGCGTGGAGCCGCCCACCATCACGACGCCGGCCAGGTCGGCTGCGCGCAGACGGGCATCGCGCAGCACCCGCCGCAGCTGCTGCACGGTGCGCTGCGTCAGCGCCGCCGTCGCCGATTCGAAGTCCTCCCGCGACACGGACAGGGCCAGGTCGCCGGCCTGCAGGGCGCAGTGCAGTGGGACCTGCGGCGCATCGGTCAGGGCCTCCTTGGCGGCACGGGCCTTCTCGAGCAGGGCCCGCTTGTCGCCGGGGCTCAGCGCTTCCAGCGGTGGCAGCCCGGCGCGGTGCAGCGCAAAGGCGGCCAGGGCGTGGTCGTAGTCGTCCCCCCCCAGGGCCGCATCGCCCCCCACGGCCACCACCTCGAAGACGCCGCGGGCGAGCCGCAGCAGCGAGATGTCGAAGGTGCCACCGCCGAGGTCGTAGACCGCGTAGAGACCTTCGCTGGCGTTGTCCAGGCCGTAGGCGATCGCCGCGGCCGTGGGCTCGTTGAGCAGGCGCAGCACGTTCAGGCCAGCCATCTGGGCGGCGTCCTTGGTGGCCTGGCGCTGCGCATCGTCGAAGTAGGCGGGCACGGTCACCACCGCGCCGAAGAGCTCGGCGTCGAAGGTGTCCTCGGCGCGCTGGCGCAGGCTGGCCAGGATCTCGGCGGAGACCTCCACCGGCGACTTCTCCCCGTCGCAGGTGGCCACCGCCAGCATGCCGGGACGATCGACGAAGCGGTAGGGCAGGCGGTCCCGGTCGGCCACATCGCCCAGCGAGCGGCCCATGAAGCGCTTGAAGGAGACCAGCGTATTGCCGGGATCGCGGGCCTGGTTCGCCAGCGCGTCGTGGCCGATCTGCCGCTTGCCCTGACCGAGGTAGCGCACCGCCGAAGGCAGGATCACGCGGCCCTGCGCGTCCGGCAGGCACTCCGGGACCCCATGGCGTACCGAGGCCACCAGGGAGTGGGTGGTGCCCAGGTCGATGCCCACCGCAATGCGCCGCTGATGGGGGTCCGGCGTCTGGCCCGGTTCGGAGATCTGCAGGAGTGCCATGGAAGGAGGGTAGTCAGGGCCTCATTGTCCCAGCGCGTCGAGGCGCCGGTCCACGTCGGCCGCAAAGCGGTCCAGGAACATCAGGCTGCGCACCACAGCGACAGCCTCGGCCCAGTCCTGGTGCGCGTCGAGGGCCTGGTGCAGGCGGTCGAGCAGGCGCTGGCGCTCGCCGGCCACCTCTTCGGCCAGCGTTTCGACCGCCGCAGCGCTGCCGGCCTGGGCGAGCTGGTCGCGCCACTCCATCTGCTGCATCAGGAAGGCGGCCGGCATGGCGGTGTTGCGCTGTGCATCCACCGGGTGGCCGTTCAGTTCACACAGGTAGGCGCCGCGCGCCAGCGGATCGAGCAGCCGCCGGTAGGCCTCGTTGACCCGCACGGCCCATTGCATGGCCACGCGCTGGGCGGCCGGGCCTTCGGCGGCGAAGCGGTCGGGATGCACCTCGCGCTGCAGGGCTTTCCAGCGCTCGGACAGCACGGTCGGGTCCTGCTCGAAGCGCGCCGGCACATCGAAGAGCTGGAAGTCGGTGTCGGTCAGGTTCATGATGGGCGGCACTTCAGCAGGAAGGATGCCTGGCTCGGGTGACCGGTCGATCACCCTGCCCGGCATGCCCGCCCCGGACGGGCCCGTGACGACGCGGCGGCCGGATTCAGACGCGGAAGGACTCGCCGCAGCCGCAGCGGTCCTTCTCGCGCGGGTTGCTGAACTTGAAGCCCTCGTTGAGGCCCTCGCGCACGAAGTCCAGCTCGGTGCCGTCGAGGTAAGGCAGGCTCTTCGGGTCGACCAGCACCTTCACGCCATGGCCCTCGAACACGATGTCCTCGGCGGCGATTTCGTCGGCGTACTCGAGCTTGTAGGCCAGGCCCGAGCAACCCGTCGTCTTGACGCCCAGTCGTACGCCCACCCCCTTGCCGCGCCGGGCGAGGTAGCGGGTGACGTGCCGGGCGGCGGCTTCGGTGAGCGTGACGGCCATGGTGGGAACTCGGAATCGGATGCGGTCGAAGGGGAGGGCGGGCGGCCGGCTCGGTCAGTGCGCGGCCGTCTCGGACGACGCCGTCTGGCCGTGGCGGGCCTTGTAGTCGTCGACGGCGGCCTTGATGGCGTCCTCGGCCAGGATCGAGCAGTGGATCTTCACCGGCGGGAGCGCCAGCTCCTCGGCGATCTGGGTGTTCTTGATCGCCAGGGCCTGGTCGAGCGACTTGCCCTTGACCCATTCGGTGACCAGCGAGCTCGACGCGATGGCCGAGCCACAGCCGTAGGTCTTGAAGCGGGCATCCTCGATCAGCCCGGTGGCCGGGTTGACCTTGATCTGCAGCTTCATCACGTCGCCGCAGGCCGGCGCACCGACCATGCCGGTGCCGACGTCCTCGTCGCCCTTGTCGAAGGCACCGACGTTGCGGGGGTTTTCGTAGTGGTCGATGACCTTGTCGCTGTATGCCATGGCGTTACTCCTTCTCGTCTCGGTTCACCCGGGAAGCGGCCGCCGTCGAGAGCGGCCGGGCGGCCTCAGTGGGCCGCCCACTGAATGCTGCTGAGATCGATGCCGTCCTTGTACATGTCCCACAGCGGAGAGAGCTCGCGCAGCTTGGCCACGCGGTCCTGCAGGATCGACACCGCATAGTCGATGTCCGCCTCCGTCGTGAAGCGGCCGATCGTGATGCGCAGGCTCGAGTGCGCCAGTTCGTCGCTGCGGCCCAGGGCGCGCAGCACATAGCTGGGCTCCAGGCTGGCCGAGGTGCAGGCCGAGCCCGACGACACCGCGATGCCCTTGACGCCCATGATCAGCGACTCGCCCTCGACGAAGTTGAAGCTGATGTTCAGGTTGTGCGGCACGCGCCGCTCCAGGTCGCCGTTGATGAAGACCTGTTCGATCTTCGTCAGTCCGTCGACCAGGCGGCGCTGGAGCATGCGGATGCGTTCGTTCTCGGTGCCCATCTCCTCGCGGGCGATGCGGAAGGCCTCGCCCATGCCGACGATCTGGTGCGTGGGCAGGGTGCCGCTGCGCATGCCGCGCTCGTGGCCGCCGCCGTGCATCTGCGCTTCGAGCCGCACGCGCGGCTTGCGGCGCACGTACAGCGCGCCGATGCCCTTGGGGCCGTAGGTCTTGTGCGAGGCCAGGCTCATCAGGTCGACCGGCAGCGTCTTCAGGTCGATGACGATCTTGCCGGTGGCCTGGGCCGCGTCGACGTGGAAGATCACGCCGCGCTCGCGGCAGAGCGCGCCGATCGCGGCCAGGTCCTGGATCACGCCGATCTCGTTGTTCACCGCCATGACCGAGGCCAGGATCGTGTCCGGGCGCAGCGCGGCACGGAACTTTTCCAGATCGAGCAGGCCGTCGGCCTCGACGTCGAGGTAGGTCACCTCGAAGCCCTGGCGCTCCAGTTCGCGCATCGTGTCCAGCACCGCCTTGTGCTCGGTCTTGACGGTGATCAGGTGCCTGCCGCGGGACTGGTAGAAGTGCGCGGCACCCTTGAGCGCGAGGTTGTTGGACTCGGTGGCGCCGGAGGTCCAGACGATTTCGCGCGGGTCGGCGCCGATCAGCTCGGCGACCTCGCCGCGGGCCTTCTCGACGGCCTCCTCGGCCTCCCAGCCCCAGGCGTGGCTGCGCGAGGCCGGATTGCCGAAATGCTCACGCAGCCAGGGGATCATCGCGTCGACGACGCGCGGGTCCACCGGCGTGGTGGCGCCGTAATCCATGTAGATCGGAAAGTGCGGTGTCATGTCCAGGATCTGCAGGGTCGAACGTTCCCAACGTCGCCAGGAACGGCGACGCCGGTCGGGAGAGGACGGATCGGAGGGCCTTACTTCGTCAGCGTGCCGGCCAGGGCGAACACCGAGTTCGGTGCCGTGACCTTGATCGGCTTGACCACCGGTTGCGAGGAGATCGCCCGCTTGACCGGGGTGTCCTCCACCGATACGCCGCGCGAGAGCTGGTCGTCCACCAGGCTCTTCAGCGAGATGGAGTTCAGGTACTCCAGCATCTTGGCGTTCAGGCTGGCCCAGAGGTCGTGCGTCATGCAGCGGCCGGACTCGTCGCCCATGCAGTTCTCGCCGCCGCCGCAGCCGGTCGCATCGATGGCCTCGTCCACCGCGACGATGATGTCGGCCACGGTGATGTCCTCGGCCTTGCGGCCCAGTGAGTAGCCGCCGCCGGGGCCGCGGGTGCTCTCGACCAACTCCTGGCGGCGCAGCTTGCCGAACAGCTGCTCCAGGTAGGACAGGGAGATCTGCTGGCGCGCGCTGATCGCGGCCAGGGCCACCGGGCCGCTGTGCTCGCGCAGCGCCAGGTCGATCATCGCGGTGACGGCAAAACGCCCTTTGGTGGTCAATCTCATCGCATCGAACTCCTGTGATCGGGAGGGGCACGCGTTCAGGGTGGTCGCGCACCGGGCTCCGTGTCGGGTGGACCCTCGCCTCTTTCCCGAGTGATTTACTCGATTATAGGGCAAGCGTCCAAGGCGTGCAGAGGCGCGCGCTATCGGCCGTTTCGATCACGTTCATAGACGCGTCGCAAATGCTCGACCAGCCCGTCGCAGGCGACCTCGATCAGGTCCAGCACCCGCTCGAAGCCGGCCGGTCCGCCGTAGTAGGGGTCCGGGACCTCGCGCAGCCCGAGCTGCGGGGCGAAGCTCAGCAGCAGGCGAAGGCGCTGCTGCGCCTCGGCCGGGGCCTCGGCCTGCAGGTGGGCGAGGTTGTCGGCGTCCATGGCCAGCAGCAGGTCGAAGCGTTCGAAGTCCGCCGCCTCGATGCGCCGGGCCCGCAGCGCGCTCAGGTCGTAGCCGCGTCGCGCCGCGTGCGCGATGCTGCGTTCGTCCGGCGGATTGCGGGTGTGCCAGGCGTGCGTGCCGGCCGAGTCGATCTCCACCTGCGCCTGCAGGCCCAGCCGGCTGACACGGTGGCGCAGCACCGCCTCGGCGGTCGGCGAGCGGCAGATGTTGCCCATGCAGACCATCAGGACGCGCGTCGGCGTGACCTGCGGCGCCGTCATGCTGCACTCCTGGGCACGAGGGGGGTGACGTTGTCCGCACCGCTGGCGCCGAAGGCCTGCTCGCGCAGGAGCGCGAGCTGGTCGCGCACGCGGGCGGCCTTCTCGAATTCGAGGTTCTTGGCGTGTTCGAGCATCTGCTTCTCGAGCTGCTTGATGCGCTTGCCCAGGTCCTTCTCGGACAATGCTTCGACCTTGGCGGCCGCCTCGAGCTGTTTCAGCTCGTCCTGGCCGGACTTCTCGCTGTAGACGCCGTCGATCAGGTCCTTGATCTGCTTGCGGATGCCGCGCGGGGTGATGCCCATCGCGGTGTTGTGGGCGATCTGCTTTTCGCGGCGCCGCTCGGTCTCGTCGATGGCGCGCCGCATCGAGTCGGTGATCTTGTCGGCGTACAGGATGGCCTTGCCGTTGACGTTGCGCGCCGCCCGGCCGATGGTCTGGATCAGGCTGCGCTCGGCGCGCAGGAAGCCCTCTTTGTCGGCATCCAGGATGGCCACCAGCGACACCTCGGGAATGTCCAGCCCTTCGCGCAGCAGGTTGATGCCCACCAGCACGTCGAAGCTGCCCAGCCGCAGATCGCGCAGGATCTCGACGCGCTCGACGGTATCGATGTCCGAGTGCAGGTAGCGCACCTTCACGCCGTTGTCGGCCAGGTAGTCGGTGAGCTGCTCGGCCATGCGCTTGGTCAGGGTGGTGATCAGCACCCGCTCGCCGATCTCCACGCGCAGGCGGATCTCGCCCAGCACGTCGTCCACCTGATGCGTGGCGGGGCGCACCTCGACCTCCGGGTCGATCAGGCCGGTGGGGCGCACGAGCTGCTCGACCACCTGGCCGGCGTGCGTCTTCTCGTAGTCGGCCGGCGTGGCCGAGACGAAGATGGCCTGGCGCATCTTGGTCTCGAACTCCTCGAAGCGCAGCGGCCGGTTGTCCATCGCGCTGGGCAGGCGAAAGCCGAACTCCACCAGCGTGGTCTTGCGCGCGCGGTCGCCGTTGTACATGCCGCCCAGCTGGCCGATCAGCACGTGGCTCTCGTCGAGGAACATGATCGCATCGGGCGGCAGGTAGTCCACCAGCGTCGGCGGCGGCTCGCCCGGCTTGGCGCCCGAGAGGTGGCGGCTGTAGTTCTCGATGCCCTTGCAGTGGCCGACTTCCTGCAGCATCTCCAGGTCGAAGCGGGTGCGCTGCTCGATGCGCTGGGCCTCCACCAGCTTGCCCTGCGCCACGAACTCGGCGGTGCGCGTGCGCAGCTCCTCCTTGATGCCTTCGATGGCCACCAGCACCCGCTCGCGCGGCGTGACGTAGTGGCTCGACGGGTAGATCGTGAAGCGCGGGATCTTCTGGCGGATGCGTCCGGTCAGCGGGTCGAGCAGCTGCAGCGACTCGATCTCGTCGTCGAAGAGCTCCAGCCGGATCGCCAGCTCGGAGTGTTCGGCCGGGAAGACGTCGATCGTGTCGCCGCGCACCCGGAACGTGCCGCGCGAGAAGTCGGTCTCGTTGCGGGTGTACTGCATGCGGATGAGCTGGGCGATCACGTCGCGCTGGCCGATCTTGTCGCCCACGCGCACGATGAAGCGCATCTGCGTGTAGTCCTCGGGCTTGCCGATGCCGTAGATCGCGCTGACGGTGGCGACGATGACGGTGTCGCGGCGCTCCAGCACGCTCTTGGTGGCCGACAGCCGCATCTGCTCGATGTGCTCGTTGATCGACGAGTCCTTCTCGATGAACAGGTCGCGCTGCGGGACGTAGGCCTCGGGCTGGTAGTAGTCGTAGTAGCTGACGAAGTACTCGACCGCGTTCTTCGGGAAGAACTCGCGGAACTCGCTGTACAGCTGCGCGGCCAGCGTCTTGTTGGGCGCGAAGACGATCGCCGGGCGGCCCAGCCGGGCGATCACGTTGGCCATCGTGAAGGTCTTGCCCGAGCCGGTCACGCCCAGCAGGGTCTGGTAGCTCAGGCCGTCGTGCACGCCTTCGACGAGCTGCTCGATGGCGGTGGGTTGGTCGCCCGCGGGCGGGTAGGGCTGGAAGAGCTGGAAGGGGGAGTCCGGAAAGCTGACGAAGCTGCCGCTGGGCGCTTGCGACTCTTCGGACGCCTCCACGGCCTGGGGCGCGGCCGCCCCCCCGGCGCTGCCGCCGGCCCCGGAGCCCCCTGCGGCCCCCGGTCTGCTGCCCGGGCGGGGGCTGCTCACTCTCTGTTTCGCCATGCCTGGATCCACTGGCCCGTAAAATTCGACCAAACGCACAGGGTACCGCATCCGGCGGCGCCTCGTCCCTCCCACCCACCCCCGACCGAACGAGCTTCCCATGTCCCTGTTTTCCGCCGTCGAGATGGCTCCGCGCGACCCCATCCTGGGTCTGAACGAGCAGTTTGCCGCCGACACCAACCCGGCCAAGGTCAACCTCGGCGTGGGCGTGTACTACGACGACAACGGCAAGCTGCCGCTGTTGAAGTGCGTGCTGGCCGCCGAGCAGCAGATGATCGAGGCCCCCGCCGCGCGTGGCTACCTGCCCATCGACGGCATCGCCGCCTACGACAAGGCGGTGCAGGGCCTGGTCTTCGGCGCCGACAGCGAGATCCTGCGCGCCGGCCGCGTCGCCACCGTGCAGGCCCTGGGCGGCACCGGCGGCCTGAAGGTGGGCGCCGACTTCCTGAAGAAGGTCAACCCGACGGCCAAGGTGCTGATCTCCGACCCGAGCTGGGAGAACCACCGCGCGCTGTTCACCAACGCCGGCTTCGAGGTCGGGACCTACGCCTACTACGACGCGCAGAAGCTGGGCGTGAACTTCGACGGCATGCTGGCCGACCTGAAGGCCGCCGCCCCCGGCACCATCGTGGTGCTGCATGCCTGCTGCCACAACCCCACCGGCTACGACATCACCCCGGCGCAGTGGAGCCAGGTGGTCGAGGCCGTCAAGGCCGGCAACCTCGTCGCCTTCCTCGACATGGCCTACCAGGGCTTCGGTGACGGCATCGCCGAGGACGGCGCGGTGATCCAGCAGTTCGTCGACGCGGGCCTGGACTTCTTCGTCTCCACCTCCTTCTCGAAGAGCTTCTCGCTCTACGGCGAGCGCGTGGGCGCCCTGTCGGTGGTCTGCGTGGACAAGGACGAGACCGCGCGCGTGCTGTCGCAGCTGAAGATCGTCATCCGCACCAACTACTCCAACCCGCCGACGCACGGCGCCCAGGTGGTGGCCAAGGTGCTGGGCACGCCCGAGCTGCGCCAGATGTGGGAAGACGAGCTGGCCGGCATGCGCACCCGCATCAAGGCCATGCGCGCGGCGCTGGAGGCCAAGCTGAAGGAAGCCGGCGTGACCCGCGACCTGAGCTTCATCACCCGCCAGCGCGGCATGTTCAGCTTCTCCGGCCTGAGCAAGGACCAGATGGTGCGCCTGCGCAGCGAGTTCGGCGTCTACGGCGTCGATTCGGGCCGCATCTGCGTGGCCGCGCTCAACAGCAAGAACATCGACTACGTCGCCCGCGCCATCGCCGCGGTGAGCTGAGCCGGTTCCTGACCGCCATGCACCTCTCGCGCCTCGACGAACAGCTCGTTCGCCTGCTGCGCGAGCGGCCGGTGGCGGCGCTGGCCTGTCTGGACGACGACGGCGCGCCCGCGCTGTCGATGGTGCCCTTCGCCGTGGATGCGGCGCAGGAGGGGGCCGCAGGCGTCCTGATCCTGCACGTCAGCGGGCTGGCTGCGCACACACGGCAGATGGCCCGCGATGCGCGGGTCAGCCTGCTGATCCTCGACCGCGACGACGCGGCCGAGATGCCCCAGGCACTGCCGCGCGCGTCGCTGCAGGCCACGGCGGCCTTCGTCGAGCCGGGCAGCCCGGCGCATGCGCACTGCGAGGCGCTTTACCTCGCGCGCCATCCCCAGGCGGCGCTGATGACGCAGCTGCCGGACTTCCGCTTCGTGCGGCTGCTGCCGAGCGTGCTGCGCCACGTGGCCGGCTTCGGCGCCGCGCGCGGCGTGGATGGCGAGCTGCTGGCGGCTGTGCTGCGGGCCGCCGCGCAACCGGTGAGCGCCGCGGGCTGAGATCGGTGCGGCGCGGTGGGGCGTGTCAGCCGCCCAGCGCTTCGTGCAGCGCGACAAACTCCTGCGCCAGCTTGTGCCGGGGGTCCAGGTGGACCATCGGCAGCGCGCGCTCGTGGCTCTCCTTGATCTTCACCGAGGCGCTCAGGTAGGGCTGCAGCACCGGCAGGCCTTCCGCGATCAGCTCGGCCACCACCTTCTGCGGCAGGCTGGCGCGCGGCTGGAACTGGTTGACCACGATGCCCTCGACCTGCAGGGCGGCGTTGTGGTCGGCGCGGATCTCCTGCACGTTCTCCATCAGCGTGTAGAGCGCGCGGCGCGAGAAATCGTCGCAGTCGAACGGGATCAGGCAGCGCTCGGCGGCGATCAGCGCGCTGCGGGTGTAGAAGTTCAGCGCCGGCGGGGTGTCGATCCAGATCGCGTCGTAGTCCTTGGCCAGGCTTTCCAGCGCCTCGCGCAGCTTGTAGATCTTGTAGCGCGACTCCAGCTTGCCGTGCAGCTCGTCCAGCGCCGGGCTGGAGGGCATCAGGTGCAGGCGCTCGAAGGGTGTCTCGTAGATGAACTCGCCGGCGCCCTTGGGGTTGAAGCTGAAGCCCAGGGTCTGCTGGAAGAAGTCGGCCGTCGTGCCGCCCTCGACGCCGTCGGCGCCTTCCCCGAGCAGGTAGCGCGTCGAGTTGCCCTGCACGTCCAGGTCCAGCACCAGGGTGCGCAGGCCCTGCTGCGCGCTCACGGCCGCGAGATTGCAGGTGATGGTCGACTTGCCGACCCCGCCCTTCTGGTTGAACACGACACGGCGCATGGCAGGACCTTTCAGCGGGCGCGGAGATGGAAATCCCCGGATTGTGCCGAAACTCTGCTGCGCTGCACCATCGAAGCGCAGGGGCCGGTTCAGGCCGGCGCCGAGGGCCGACCGCAATCGATGTCCAGTCCGGGGGCGTCCGCAGCCGCCGTCGGATGCTGCCAGGCCAGGGGCCGGTCGCGGTGCTGCTGCCACCAGGGCCGCAGCTGTCGGGGCGCCATCGGCGCGGCGCAGAGCCGGCCCTGCACGCCGTCCACGCCCAGTTCGTGCAGGGCGGCGAGATCGGCGGCCTGTTCGATCCCTCCCACCACCAGCCGGGCGCCCAGGCCATGCGCCAGGGCCACTGCGGCCGCCAGGATGGCGCGCAGCGATTCGGGCGTCGCGGAACGGGCGTCGGCGCGCAGATCGGCCAGGTCGACTCCGATCTGGGTGAGGGGCGCGAGTTCGGCGACCGACAGCATCGAGCCCAGGCCGCTGCCGAAGCCCTGCACGGCCAGCCCGACGCCCAGGGCGTCCAGCTCGGCGCGCACCTGCGGGTCGGCATCGGCATGGCGCAGCAGCGCCGGGGCCGAGACCTCCAGCTGCAGCGCCTGCGCCGGCCAGTCGTGCTGCAGCAGGGCTGCGCGCAGGCGGCGCGGCCATTCGGGATCGCCGAGCTGGCTCACCGACAGGTTCAGCGACAGCGTGGCCGCCAGCCCGGCCGCGCGCCAGCCCCGGGCTGCGCGCAGCGCCTGGTCGAGCACCTGATCGGTGAGCCGGCCGATCAGGCCGTGGTGCTCGGCCACGGCGACGAAGTCGCGTGGTGCGACGGCGCCCTGCGCCGGCAGCTGCCAGCGCGCCAGCGCCTCGATGTGCAGGATGCGGCCGCTGCACAGGTCCACCACCGGCTGCAGCGCCAGGCCGATCTCGTGCCGGTCCAGCGCCTGCTCGAGCAGCGGCGCCAGTGCCTCGCCCTGCAGCGGCAGCGTGGCCGCGCCGACCTCGCCCGGGCTGTGCAGGGCACGGCTGTAGCGCGGGTCGTAGACGGCCACCGCATGCCGGCCCGCCTGAGCCTGTTCCAGGGCGGCGTGGGCGTGCAGCAGCAGGTTGCGCGCGTCGCTGCCGTGCTGCGGGCACATGGCCACGCCGATCGTGATCTGCGGACGCTGGGGCTGCCCGGCCACCATCAGCGGCCGCGCCAGGTCCTCGGCCAGGCGGTGTGCCTGCGACATCGAGGCAGCCACCGAGCTGCTGCCCAGCAGCAGGGCGGCGAAGCTGTGTCCGCCCATGCGGGCATAGCTGTCGCAGCGGCGCCCCAGCCGCAGCAGGCGTGCGGTGAGCGTCTCGACCAGCAGCGCGCTGGCTGCGGCGGCCGGGCGCGTGGGCTCGATCGCCTCGGCACCGTCAGCCACCGGGGGCGCCTCGCCGGGGGCCGGCAATTCGGCGCCGATCATCAGCAGGGTGAAGGACGCTCCGCCGCGCTGCACCGACAGGGCCGCCTGTTCGAGCCGGTCGACGAACAGCTCGCGCCGGGGCAGGCCATGCTGGCCGTCGCGCAGGCCGATCTGGGCCAGGCGGGCCTGGGCCTCGCCCAGCGCGGCTTCCAGCTCATGCCGGCGCAGCACCCGCATCAGGCGCTCGCCGAGTCTTTCGGTCGGCCGGCCCCGCGTCGCCGCGCCCTCGTCGCGCGGCGGCACCAGCAGCACCGGCCGGGGCGCGGCGTCGGCATCGCTGCCGCGCAGGGCCTCCTGCACGCGATCCTCCAGGCTGGTGCTGCGGTCACCGAGCGCGTCCAGGCCGCCGGCGTCGGTGTCCAGGAAGGACAGCGGCTGGGCATGCTCGCGCAGCAGCGCAGCGGCTGCCGGGCCGCTCAGGCCCTCCAGCCGGCGCGGGTCCAGGCCGGCCAGGCCCCCTGTCGGGTGGCCGACCTCGCCCTCACCCGGTCGGGCGGGCGTCGATCCGTCTTCGTCGAGGATGACGATCCGCAGCGTCTTCATCGCAGGGCGATCCGTGGCCGTCGGGGGCGGACCCCGGCACAATCGGCAGCGCAGTCCGCCGGGAATCGGCGGTCCAAGGCGCTGCACCGTGAAATCTTGCAAATCATGCTAGCACGCTGCGGTGGCTGAACCGGCGCGGGGACGGTCCGGGGTCGAAGGGAGTCCTGAATCGATGGGATTTTTGCCCATTGTCCACCACCCGTCGACGCCGGCCCCCCCGTCGGCCTGCCTGCCCCGTCCACCTGCTCCGACCTGATTCTCTGCGCCATGCCCCTCGACCCGATGCTCCCTCCGACGGCCGAGCCGCCGCCCACTGCCCCGGTCCTGCTCGTCACAGGCGGCAGCCGGGGCATCGGCGCCGCCACCGTCCGCCTGGCTGCCCGGCAGGGCTGGGATGTGGCCCTCAACTGCCGGCATCGCATCGACGAGGCCGAGGCGCTGGCGCTGGAGCTGCGGGCGCTGGGGCGGCGTGCCCTGGTGCTGCCGGCCGATGTGGCCGACGAGGCCCAGGTGCTGGCGATGTTCGCGGCCCTGGATGCCGGCTTCGGCCGCCTGGACGGGCTGGTGAACAACGCCGGCGTGGTCGACATGGGCGCCCGCCTCGACGAGATGGACGGTGCGCGTCTGCGCCGCATGGTCGAGGTGAACCTGCTGGGCAGCCTGTACTGCGCCCGCGAGGCGGTACGTCGCATGAGCCCCCGCCACGGCGGCGCGGGCGGTGCGATCGTCAACGTCTCGTCGACCGCGGCGCGCCTGGGGGCGGCCGGCACCTACGTCGACTATGCCGCCACCAAGGCGGCCATCGATACCTTCAGCATCGGCCTGGCGCGTGAGGTGGCCGCCGAGGGTATCCGGGTCAACGCAGTGCGTCCGGGCATCATCGATACCGAGATCCATGCCAGCGGCGGCCAGCCAGACCGGGTGGCACAGGTGGCTGCCAGCCTGCCGATGCGGCGCGCCGGCCGCGCCGAGGAGGTGGCCGAGGCGATCGTCTGGCTGCTCGGACCGGCGGCCAGCTACACCAGCGGCGCCATCCTGGACGTCAGCGGCGCCCGCTGAGGTCGCTGCCTGCCGGGCTCATTCGCCGGCAGGGGTGCGGCGGCGTGCCCGGCGGGCGGCCTTCGCAGCGGGTTCCGCTGCCGCCCCGGGTGCGTCGGCAGGCATTTCTGCCGGGGTAGGGCGCCGGCTGCGGCGCACTGTGGTGCTGCGCGGGGTGGCAGCCGTCGCGGCCGGTCGCAGGTAGTCGTTGGCCACCCAGCCCTCCAGGTCGGTGCTGCCCAGCACCTCGACGCGGCTGAAGCGGCTGCCCGGTTCGATCATCAGCACCGCGGTGCCGCGCACCAGCGGCGGGGCCACCGGCTCGTACTGCGAGCCCGGCCCGCGCCGGATGTTCAGCGCCCCGGCCTCGACCACCCAGCGCCCGAGGGTGTCCGCCTCGCGCCCTGCCACACGGGCCCGGATCGCCTCCAGCGGAAAGGCCGGGCCGGGGTCGGTCTTGCGCCCGGGCGCGATGTCCTCGTGGCCCAGCACGTCTTCCAGTCCGTAGCGGGTCACCAGCAGCTCGGCCAGTTCCAGCGCGCGTTCGATCTGCGCGCCGGTGTAGGCATGCCAGCCGCGCCGGGCGCCGCCGTGGCGGTGCGCGGCGATCTGCACCTCGGCGGCGGGCACCTCCTGACGGAACCAGGTGAAGTGCCGCCCGCCGATCTCGTCGAGTGCGCCGGCGTTGTCCATCTCGATGCCGATCGAGTGCGCGTTCAGCCCGGTCACGCCCTCCCAGCTGCTCACGCCGGCGTGCCAGGTCACCACGTTGAAGGGGGCCAGCTGCACGATGCGCCCGTCGCGCCCCAGGACGACATGCGCCGAGGCGTTGCCGGCGGGCTTGCGGGTGCACAGCGAGGCCACCGAACTCTCCAGCGAGCGCCCTGCCGTGTAGTGCAGCACCAGCCAGCGCGGTCGCAGCACGCCGCCGATGTTGGGCGTGGCCTGGTAGCTCACCTCATCGCCGACGAGGCGATGGCGGCGGTCGATCTGCAGCATGGCGTTCTCCGGTGAAGCAAGGGGAGGGCATCGGCCCGCCGGGCCTGCCGGGCGCCGCTCGGCCGGAGACGGCAGGCGTCTGCGCGCTCGGCAAACCGGAACGGACGCGGGGCATCGGCGGGCACGAAGTTACTGCAAAGGCGACGGCGAAAGTCGCAGAAAAAGTTACTGCGAAAGTTACTGCAGTCGGGCGCGGCTGTCAGCGGATTTCGGCGGATGTTCGCGGAAGAAAAAAGCCCGCCTTCAGAGTGAAGAAGCGGGCTTGGTGGACTTCGGCGGAAGTCCGCGGATGCATCGATGGTCCCCCGACAGGAACGTGAAAACCGCGCCGGCATTGTGTTTGCGGGGAGTTGCGCGGGGCAGTTACTGCATGAGTTACTGCACTTTCAGCCAGTCCGAGACAGGGGCCGAATCAGCTATCGCTGCCGATGTAGTGATAGAGCGTTTGACGCGATATGCCGAACTCCCGCGCCAGGGCCGCCCGGCCCTTGCCACCCTGCGCCGCGTCCTTCGATCGCAGCTCGGCTGCCCGCTCAGGCGACAGGGCGGGCGCCCGTCCGCGGTACTTCGTCGGATCCTGGCGCGCGATGGCGATTCCCTCCCGCTGCCGCTCCCGGATCAGCGCACGCTCGAACTCTGCGAAGGCGCCCAGCAGCGACAGCATCAGGTTCGCCATCGGGCTTGCCCCGTCGGCGGTGAAGGTCTGGCCCTCCTTCACGAACTCGACTGACACGCCCCGGCCGGTCAGCTCCCGCACGATGCGCCGCAGGTCGTCCAGGTTGCGCGCCAGGCGGTCCATCGAATGCACCACCAAGCAATCACCCTCCCGCAGGTAGGCCAGCACCGCGGCCAGCCCCGGGCGGTCGGTCGTGCTACCGGTGCAGAAGTCCTTGAACACCCGATGCAGTTGGATGCCGTCGAGTTGCCGGGCCGGGTTCTGGTCGGCGCTGCTGACCCTCACGTAACCGACCCGCTGCCCGGCTGCGGGCTGACCGGCCACCGATGCAGGTGCGGGGTGGACCTGCGCGGTGCCCGCCTTGCCGTTGTTCGCCTGGGTTCGCCTGCCTGTCATCTCATGCCCCTTGATGTGTCAGGATGAACTTTAGGTTTCCATACACATTGTGTCAACATGAGTCGATAAGAACTCTAGTTGGACACTTTCGCGGCGCATGTGCGGTGTCAGCCTGAGCACACCCTAACTTGACGCCAGCCCGACAGGATCAGAGGCCATCCGGCGCTTCTGGGCGCCCTTCAGGCCGGACTGTTGCGAGCGTTCGCGGTCGTGCTGCTGGCGTCAGGGCTTGTAAGGTTCGGAGGATGGTCTGCGTCTGATGTGCTTTGCCCATGCCTTCCTTGCAAAAGCGCGCGGGGACAGCGGGGACGCGGGGACACGAGACGTAAGTCACTGTCGCACAAAGACTTTCCTGTCCCCGTTGACTGTCCCCGCCTCGATTTTCGGGCGGGGACAAGCGCAGCCGGACTGTGCGGCAGTTCAGCCGCGTGCAGGCGCCTGTCGGACTGGTTGCGACGCAGGCCGGCCAGCCGGCGGCGAAGGTGGCCACCAGGGGCAGGCCCTGGGGCAGCAGCGGACCGGCCAGCAGCAGCGGCGCCGATCAGGTGCAGCGGCTCGGGGTGACGCGGCAGCGGTTCGGCCGGCGGCAGCGGCGCCGACCAGGTGCGGCAGCTCGGGCGCGTGCAGGCGCCTGTCGGACTGGTGGCGATGCAGGCCGGCCAGCCGGCGGCGAAGGTGTCCACCAGGGGCAGGCCCTCGGGCAGCAGCGGCTCGGC
>JAKLLA010000043.1 GCA_023150375.1 Burkholderiaceae bacterium | reverse complement strand
CCCGGTCCTGCGTGCGCAGGTCCTGCAGGGTGCGATCACCCTCGGCACGGGCGCCCGCCAGTTCCTCCACCAACTGCGCTCGCCGGCTCTCGACAGCCTTCGCCTGCTCCTGCAGGGCCATCAACGACGCCTCATGCGTTCGCGCAGCCTCCCGTTGTTCATGGGCCGCCTGCCGGCTGGCTTGCGCCGCCTTGACCCTCTCGTCCGCGCCCTGCCATCGACGGGCGTCATCCTCCAACCGCTGGCGCTCGGCATCGAACGCGGTCGCTTCAGCGCGCAATGCCGCCAGCGCCGCCTTCAACTGCCGCGCCGTCTCGCCCGCCTTCTGACCGAGCGCGCGGATGTCCTCCTGCCCCAGCAGGTCGGCCAGCAGTGCCTTGATCTCGCCGTTGCGGTAGGCGCTGAGCTGCCGCTTCCCTTGAGCCGCGAAGACCGACGTGAAGAAGGTGTCCGCTGGCCCACAGATGGCCTCGACGCAGCGCGCATAGGTCTCGACCTTGCCATCGGAGACGGTGCCGTCGGGCAGCGCGGCGGGAGACCACGTGCCGGCGTCATCGAGCATCAGCAGATAGGCCTCGGTCCTGCGGCGGCTCGCGGTTCGGCCGTTCATTCGGATGACCACCTGCGAGCGGTAGCAGCGCCCGGCGTGCACCCAGTGCAGGTCCTTCTCGTTCTCGGGCAGACAGACCTGGTCGTAGTACGAGAAGCCGCCCGGCCCGGCCTGCGCCGCCCGCGACGGCATGGTCAGGTAGGGATGCAGGTTGTCCATCACCGTGGACTTGCCGCGGCCGTTGGCGCCTGCGATGGCGACCAGCGCGGCACCATCGGCCAGCCGCTCCAGATCGAGGGTCAGCTCGTCCAGCCCCAGGCCGTCGCGGATGCCCCGGAAGCCCCGGAGCCTGAGTGAGAGAGGTTGCATGGCATGCCTCCAGCGCCGCTGCGCGGCGCGATGGTCGAGGTGGGATGTGAAGCGGCCTGGGCGCCCTTCGAGCGCTGTTCGGGCGCCGTTTCAGGCCGTCTCGAAGAGGTCCAGTCTCGGATCCTTCTCGGCCGGGCCAAGGCCACCCAGTGCCTTGGCACCGGCATCGGGGATCGCCAGGACTGCCGCGACGATGTCCTCGGGTTCGGTCGTCGTCACCCGTTCCAGGCACTCCAGCAGCGGCTGCGCGTGGACGTCCGTCGCCGTGGCCCAGGCCCTGACCTTGTCGGCCAGGCTGGAGAGTTGCGAGATGCCGGGCGCGCGGGTGCGCACCACGGGCACGATCCGCCCTTCGAGCTGGACATCGGCGGCGCCGGACAGGGCACGCTCGATGGCACCGCGGTCCACCTCGTGCCGGTCCTCGTCGGCCACGGCCCATCGGACCCGCACGCTGACGCCGGCCAGTTCCTGCGCGCTCGCCGCCTCTCTCAACTGGTCCAGGTCGGGTCGGCCCTCGAACACGATGTCCAGCGTCCGTCTCGCAGGAGTCGGTTCGAGGCAACAGTCCACCCCGTCCGGTCCGAATTCCCACAGCAGGAACCCCTTGTCGCCCTGCTCACCGTGGTGGAAGCGACCGATCGACCCGGCGTAGGCAATGCACTGGCGCCGCTCGCCCTCCCCTTGGGTCCAGGCCTGGTGCCGATGGATGTGGCCGAGCAAGGTGGCCTGCGCGCCGGTGCTGAACAGCGCCCCGGTGGTGAACTCGTGGTCGAACCCGGCCATCGGCACGCCGTGCTCGGTCACGCAGCCGAAGACCGTGCCATGCGACACCGCGAGCGTCGGCACGCCGGCAGCCCGGGCCAGGCCGTGGATGCCGGCGTAGCCCTGCAGCAGCCGGGCCAGCTGCTCGCCCTGGGCCTCAGCGGCAGCGGTGGCGCCGACCGCTGCCGCGACGGCCGCCTTGTTGATCGAGGGTATGCAGGTGAAAAGTGCCCTGGCGCCAGGTGGCACTTCTGCGAATCGCGGGCCTTCGGATGTGATCCAAAGGTCGGCGGCAGGCGCATCGGTCACCGACAGGTCCCCAGACGATCCGCTGCCCATCAACGCCACCTGACCGATCCGGTCCGCGACGAAGACCCGATGGCGGCTTCCCAGCATCCTGAACACGGACAGCGTGCCGGGCGGCTCGTGCGACCACGTGCCTTGGAGCATCAGCACCGGGCAATGGTCGGCCAGCCGCCGCACCTGCGCCAGCAGCCGCAATGCCGCGGGCGCATGCAGGTCCAGGGCGTGATCGGTGGCATCCCCGGAGATCACGGCCACATCGACGGCGAGCTCGATGGCGCGGTCCACGGCCGCCGAGAAGCAGCGATCGGCCTCCTCCAGGTGGCGCGGCCCGTAGTGCAGGTCGGACAGGTGCGCCACCCGCAAGCGATGCGCCTGAAGGTGCGGACCGTGCGCTCGCGGACGCCCATCCGGGATGCGCGGCACTTCCGCGCGTTGCGCACCGGTACCGCCTTGCGGTCGTTCCGGCGCGCTCACGATGCCACCTGCTGCAGTTCGGCGTTGACCTTGTCCGTGTAGCCCTTCGGATCGTTCCGGAAGCGCTCCAGCTCGCCGAACGCCCGCTGCCGCCCTTGCGGATTGAGCTTCCACCCAGGACCCCAGCGCGTGGCCGCATAGCTCAGCCAGGTCTGCGCAGGCACGCCCATCGCGGCCAGCCGCCCGAGCACATGCTCCAGCGTGGGCGGCATGCCGTCTGCCGTGGGATCGCTCGCAGCCACAGGTTCGTCGACGGACTCGGGTCCCTGCCCTGGCGTCGAAGAAGCGTTCTCCCGGTGCCCCTGGAGCACGCGGGCGGCAACATCGGCCTGCAGGAGCACGGTGTCCTGATCGTCCTGCTCCCGCATGAGCGTCGCCACGTCGACCGGCGCTTCCAGTTCGATGATCCACTGCGGCACCCGGACAGGCCGCCCATGGTCATCGATATGCGCCACGTCCATCAGCCGCTTGGTCAGGTAGAACGGCGTGCCCTGGCGGTCCAGGAAACCGGCCAGTCGACCACCCCGCAGGAACGCCACGGTCTCGAAGGTGCGGATCGCCGCATTCATCGCGTAGAAGCTGCGCGTGTGCAGCTCGAAGGCGCTGATCGAGCGGATGCCGGGGATGAAGAACAGGAAGCGTCCGGTGAGGTTGCACTGCCGCTGCTGGTACTCCGGGCAGGATTCCGGCTGGCACAGGCCGCCGTTGTCCTCGCGCGGCATCGCCTTGCGGCCGCCGAACAGCCGCACCGTGCGGCGCCCGGTCGCGTCCACCGGCACCGGTGCGTGCGTCATGCAGTGGCGCCACCGTCCGTCGGTCGAATACTCGGACCAGAAGCGCTTGTCCTGCGCACCCCAGGTGGCCAGTTCATGCGGCATCACGCTCTGCCAGCGATCGGTCGGGAACACCACCGGGAAGCGGTAGAGGCGCCGGCCCTCGCC
>JAKLLA010000009.1 GCA_023150375.1 Burkholderiaceae bacterium | reverse complement strand
GCCCGCGGCGCCGAGGCGGGGTCGGCTCCGGCAGAGGCGCCGGCCGTCGCGGCCGGGGCGCGCATCCAGGCCGGCGGGCGCGCCGCGTCGGCCGCCACGCCGAGTCCGGCCGCAGGCCGGGCAGGCCCCGGAGTGGCGTCGGTCGGTGGGGTCGGGTCGGCGACCGCTCGCCGGGTGGCCGGGCGCCGCCCCGCTGCAGCGGCTGCGGCCGCTGCGACAGGCTCGGGCAGCGCCGCCGGCCGCGCCGCCGGGCCTGCCAGCGCCGCCCAGGGGTCGGCGTCCAGTCCTGCCAGCAGCGTGCCGGACGGCGCCAGCAGCGTCTGCAGCGGCTGCGCGGGGCAGCCGCTCTCCAGCGCGGCCCAGCGCGACTGCGCGCCCTCGCCCAGGGACCCGAGGGTGCCCTGCAGGTGGCGCAGCCAGACAGGACCGACGTCGACGGTCATTGCCTCAGCCCCCCGCCCGGCCGACCGCCGCGCGCTCGCGTGCGGCCATCTCGAGGTAGAGCAGCACCTGGCCGACGCTCAGGTCGGCGCACTGCTGCGGCGTCCAGCCGAACTCGCGCGCCAGCGTGAAGCAGGCCTTCGCCAGCGGTGCCTGCACGGCCTGCTCCAGCTCGTCGGCCGACAGGGCCAGGCCGCTGATGCGGTTGACCTCGCCCAGCAGGTGCTGCACCAGTCCGGCATGCAGGCGATTGGCCTGCTCCAGGGTCAGCGCCGGCTCCACCAGGGCCTGCTGCACCATCAGCACGCCGGTGAGGTGGCCGTCGTCACGCGCGGCCTTGGCGATGCGCGCCAGGTCGGCCAGGCGCAGCGGGCGCAGCAGCACCTCGCCGGCCGGCGCGTCGGCCGCGGCCGAGGGGTCGAGCACCCGGGCCGGCACGGCCACGCGCTGGCTGCGGCTGCCCGCCAGCAGAAGGTCGTCGGCGCTCAGGGTCATCGGAACACCTCTGCGACTTCAGGCGGCGGAAGACGTCGCCACGTGCTCATGCCGCCGTGTCCTCCGCGCCGATCCACAGCCCCTTGAAGCTGACCTCCTCGAGCACGAAGTCGTCCTCGGGCATCGTGAAGGACCAGCCGTCGAGCTTGACCCCGTGCACCGTCACCGTGGCGCTGTTGCCGGGAAAGGCCCCGTTCTCCATGCGCAGGCTGAGGTTGAAGGTGGGGCTGACGAAGCTGCCGGCCGGCCGCGTGCCGCCGCCGCCCTCGCCGAGCATCAGCCGCAGCAGCGCCCCGTTGACATGGGCGCGACCGATCGTGCCGCTGATGTTCACGTTGCCGGCGCGCAGCTCGGTGGCGTAGCGCTGGCCGATCTCGTGGAAGGGGCGAATGTCGCTGCTCACGCGCACGGTCACGCCGGTGGCGCGACCGATCGGGGTCAGCGCGTAGGCCTCGGCGATGCCCTTGGCGGCGTCGCCTTCGGGGCCGGCTTCGACGGCCACCGAGATCGAGCCGTCCAGTCCGGTGAAGATGTGGGTGTTGGCCATGGTGTCCTCGGGAGGGGGTCAGGGGGCGCGGCGGCGGTTCACTGCAGGTTCATCGTCACGCGGATGTAGTCGATGCTGAAGGTGGGCATCAGCGTCATCGTCACCGCGCAGATGCCGCGGATCTCCTGCGCCCGGGTCGCGCTGACGTCCAGGTCGTAGCTCACCAGCATCTCGTCGACCACCATCTGCGACAGGAAGCCGTCCAGCGTGGCCTTCAGCGCGGCCCGGATGCGCGCGTTGTTGAGCCGGCCGATGTAGGGATCGGCGCCCAGGCGCACGCCGGCCTTGGCGTAGTCGACGATGCGGCGCACCGAGATCTGCGTGAAGGCGGCGTTCTCGGTGGTGATGCCCTTGACCACCTGGTAGCCGAACTTCTGCCGCACCAGCAGCACCCGCGCCTGCAGCAGCCTCTTGTAGTTCGTGGTGTTGTAGGCGCCCACCAGGCCGGCGATCGGCAGGGTCTTGTTGGTCAGGCTGATGTGCGGCGCCAGGGTGGCCAGCTTGCCGGCCACCACCGCCGCCAGGTAGCTCGGCGGCAGGTCCACCGACCGGCCGTCGGCCGCGTCGGTGGCCTTCAGGCCCGGGGCGACGAGCACGATGCGGTCGTCGTTCAGGCTGCCGATGTCGGCCTCCACGTCACTCACCGCGGTGCTGCGCGCGCCCAGCAGCGCGATGCGCTCGCGCCCCTCGTTCTCGGTGGCTTCCAGGTGGGCCGCCACCGCGGCGCCGGCCTGGTCGGCGCCGAAGCCGGCCACCAGCACGATGTTGACCGGCAGGTCGGCCAGCAGCGCCAGGCCGGCGGCCAGGTCGGCGGCGCTGACGTTGGCCGCGTCGCTGCCGCCGGTGAAGGCCGTCGCCGTGGCCACCGCCACCGGCGCGGCCCCGCCGTTCTCCACCGTGCCGACTGTGACCAGCGTGCTGGCCGCCAGGGCGGTGGCCAGGGCCTGGGTGGTGGCGCCGGTGAAGACCTCCTTGACCGCACCGACGGTCAGCGTGAGGGTCCAGGGCTCGGCCACCGCCGCCTGCGTCAGCGTGAAGCGCAGGCCCAGACCCCAGGTGCCGGCCTCCCGCGCGGTCATGGTGAAGCCGGCCGCGTCACCCGCGGTGCGCACCTCGGCATGCGCGGCCACCGGCGCGCCGTTGGCGATGCGCACCGCATAGACGTTGCTCGCCCCGCCAGCGAAGGCCTGTTCGAGGGTGCGCACCAGGCTGAGCGGGTTGCCGGCCAGGCGGGGCGCGGCCAGCGCGTCGTAGGCGCCGAAGACGTCCAGCGCATCGGCAGGGCTGCCCAGCGCGACGACCTGGCCGACCGGCCCGCGTGCGGCCGTGCCGACGATGCCGAGATTGCCGGTGGCAATCGACCCGACCGCGATGAGGCCTTCGGCCCGCACCTCGATGTAGGTGGATGGGAGGATCATCTCCGCGATGGCTTCGCTCATGGGGCTCTTCCTTGCTTCGAGGTCGGGGGATCAGGATCGGGCGACGGTGAAGGGCTCCGGCGCGGCGCCCGGGCGCGGGGACAGCGCGACCGCGACGCCGCGGATCGGGCCGCCTGCGGTCGGGATCGACGGGACTTCGTATTCGTAGCGGCACTGCCAGGCCAGCGTGCGCGCCAGCGTGTTGCCCCGCGGCTGCTCGGGCGGTGCCATCGCGCTCCAGCCGGTGGGCAGGACCTGGCTCAGGCCGGGCACGCGCGCGGCCACCGTGGCCGGGCTCATCGCATCGGCCACCTGGCGGCTGAGCAGCTCCAGCGCCGCCGCACCGCTGGCAAAGACGGTCGCCTGCAGCGTGGCGGTGAAGCGCACCGTCTCCACCTCCCAGCGGCCGACGAAGGCCTCGACGCCCAGGCTGCCGCTGGCCGGCAGCGCGGCGCCGAAGACGGCGATGCCGCTGCTGCGCTCGACGCGCACCTGGTTCGGCCCCGGCGCCGCCTCGACCAGCGCATAGACGAGGGCCCCGCGGCGCAGCGTGACCGCGCCGCTCGCCAGCGGCCCGGCGTCGCCGCCGTCGGCATCCACCAGCGCCCCCCAGGGCAGCTGCAGCGTGCGCCGGTCGGCCGACAGCAGGGGCACGGCCTCGCCGTCCGCAAAGCGCCAGACCGGGTCGGCCAGGTCGATCACCGCCCGCACCGCCAGCGCACCGCCGACCTCGCCGCGCGGGCGCCCGCCCACGCCGCTGCCCAGCGGCTGGGCGTCGGCCAGCGAGAGCACCACCGCCGGGATCTCCGCCACCAGCCGTGGCATGGCGCTGCCGACCTGGGTGGCCGCCGGCAGCGCAGCATCCAGGTGGGTCACCACGGCATCGACGAGGCGGTAGAGCAGCATGGGGCGTCCCGGGTCGTGTTTCAGGCCGCGGGCAGCGCGGCCTGCAGGTCCTCGAAGGCGGTCTCGCTGCCGGCCAGCCCCTCGTCGAGCTGCACCACCAGCGCCGCCAGCGCCTCCAGCACCGGCCGCAGCAGCTGGCGCACCTCGATGCCGCGCACCGCCGCGGTGATCTCCTGCTGCGCCGCCACCACGCCGCCGAAGAGCACCGTCGGGCGCACCGGGCTGCCGGGCGCGGCCAGCTCGGCGACGGCCTGCTGGAAGGCCGCGATGGCCTCGCGCGCCGGCGCCAGCGGGTCGTAGCCGGCCAGGTGGTCGCGCACCGTCTCGAAGGCGGCCAGCACGTCGCCCAGCAGCGCCGCCGGATCCAGGGCGGCGATCTGCGCCCGCACCGCCGCATGGATGCCCGACAGCTCGGCGACGATGGGCGTCAGGTCGAAGCGTGCGATCAGCGCCTGCAGCTGCACGATGCCGGCCTTCAGCGGCGCGACCAGGCCCTGCTGCACCCACTCGCCCAAACGGGCCCGCAGCGACTCGATCAAGGGCTGCAGCGCCGCCAGCACCCGGGCCGGTCGCAGCGCGCCGAGGATCTGCGCGAACACCGCGCCCAGGTCCCGGCCGGTGGGGTCGACGCCGAAGCGCCGCGCCAGCCCCAGCACCTGCTGTTTCAGGGCCTCCAGCGGCAGCAGCGCCTCGCGCAGCCGGTCGCGCGCCAGGTCGCTGTGGCCGAAGGCGCTGGCCTCCAGCGGCGCCAGCGTGCCGGCCGCGCGCTGCGCCTGTGCCAGCAGGCGGTCCCGCGCGGCGGCCAGCGCGGCCAGGCGTTCGGCCGGGCTGCGCTGCAGCGCCTGGGCATGGCGCTGGCGCAGCGGATGGTCGGCCGGCAGCGCCTCGACCGCGCTGCGCAGCCGCGCGTGCAGCGCGCCCAGGCGCGCGGCCAGGCCTGCCAGGTCCTGCGCCTGCAGCAGCGGCGGCAGCGCGAGCAGCTGCGCCCGGCCCGCATGCACCCGCCGCGCCAGGTCGGCCGCCGCACCGCCCTCGGCCAGCCAGCGGGTCACCGCGGCCCAGCTGTCGGGGGCCACCGGCAGGGCCCGCCCGAGCAGCATCGTCACCACCCCGCCCAGCGCACCGCCGCCGGGAATGTCGCGCAGGCCCTCGAGCATCAGCCGCCAGCCCGACTCCAGCTGCGGCAGCAGGCGCTCCAGGTCCAGCCCTTCGAGCAGCCCCTGCAGCCGGGCATGCGTCTGGTCCAGGGTGTCGGCCCAGTGCTGCAGGCGCAGCGCCTGTTCGACCTGGCCGCGCACCTCGGCCAGGCGGGCATTCAACGGCTGCAGCACGACGGCCGGGTCGGCCTGGTCGACGAAGCCCAGCACCTGGGCGAAGCCCGCCTCGATCGGCGCCAGCAGCGTGCCGCGCAGGTCCACCGCGGCGATGCGGCGCTGCGCCTCGGCCAGGGCCTCGCGCAGCGGCGCCAGCAGCGCGTCCGGGTCGAGCGCCTGCAGCGGCGCGATCAGCTCGGTGTCGAAGCGGCGCTCCAGCTCGGCGATCGGCCCGGCCGGGTCGATGCCCTCCAGGAAGGCCACCAGCTGGCCGTGGAACACCGCCACCTGGCCGAGCAGGTCGCGGTCGAACTCGGCCAGCAGGGCCTGCAGCTGCGTGGTCAGCGGCAGGCGCACATCGCCTTCGAAGTCGATCGCGCGCACCGTCGCACAGACTTCGACCAGCTCCTGGCGCAGGTCGTCGGGCAGGAGGTCCACCGGCACCAGGCGCAGCGCGTCGGCGGCGGTGTCCATGACCTCGCGCGAGGTGTCGAAGAAGGGCTCCAGGCGGATGCGCTGCAGCTCGCCGGCCACCGTGTCGATGCCCGCCTGCAGCTGCGCCACCTTGCCCGGCAGGTCGAGCCGGCGCACCGCGGCCGCCAGCCGGTCGAAGGCCGCCTTGACGCTGCCGGCGGCCTCCAGGATGGCGGTCTTGACCGTGTCGATCGCCGCCTGGGCCAGGCCCATCGCCTCGGCGATGCCGGCCATGACGTCGGCCAGCAGGGCGTCCAGGCGCTGCAGGGCCTCGGCGATGGGCTGCACGACGCGGCGCAGCGCCTCGGTGAGCGGGCGCAAGTCCACCGCCCGCACGGCGTCGCGCACCTGGTGCAGGGCCAGGGTGATGGCGCCCAGCCCCTGGTCGAGCCCGTCGGCCACGCGCTGCAGGCCGCCGGTGAGTTCCTCGATCGCGCCGCGCACCGGCGCGGCCAGGGCGGCGGCATCCAGCCGGTCCACCGCGGCCTGCAGTTCGGCGACGAAGCCCAGGGCGCGGTCCACCTGCGCCTCGAGCCCCAGGCCCGCGGTGGCGTCGCCGGCCTGGCCGAGCGGGCCGGACAGCCGCGCCACCAGGTCCTCGCAGAGCGCCCGCAGCGGCGCGGCGTCGGTGCCGGCCAGCAGCGGTTCCAGGGCGACGAGCTGGGTGGCGGCGCGTTCGGGGTCCTCGTAGGCCAGGGCCAGTTCGGCGGTGCCCAGCGAGGTCTCCAGCAGGTCGAGGGTCTGGTCCAGCGCGCCGAGGTAATCCACCAGCGCGGCCTTCACCGCCGGGTCGTCCGGCGCGGTGGCGACGCGGCGGTCCAGCGGGTGCTCCGCCCAGGCGGCCAGGGACTTCAGCCGGCCCTCGCACCAGGGCGCCAGACGGGTCCAGGCGGCGGCCGGGCCGGCCTCGATCAGCCGGGCGCGGCTGTCCACCGCCATCAGCGCGCCGGCCAGCAGCAGGAAGACCTTCAGCCCCCCGCCCCAGGTGCCCAGCGGCGCGAGTGGCCCCTCCGGCAGCGCCGGCAGCAGGGCCCGACCCAGCGCGACCACGCCCTGCAGCGCCGGTGCGTCGGCCCCGGCGGCGACCTCGCCGATCACCCGCTCGAGCTTCGCCAGGCCGCTGTCGCGTCCGCCCTCGATGCGCTGGGTGATGCGCTGCAGCAGCGCGGCCGGGTCGGCCCCGGCCAGCTGCTCGGCCTGCTGCACCGGCCGCAGCAGCGGCGCGATCAGGCGCTCGGGGTCGAGGTCGCCGGCCAGCGCCGTCAGCCGGGCAGACACCTCGCCGCCGGCGGCCTGCAGCGGCGCGGTGTCCAGCCCCAGGCTGCCGGTGATCGCACCGAGGCCGGCCAGGTCCAGGCCGGGCAGCGACACCGAGACGCCGAAGCGGCTGCCCACCGCCCCCAGCGCCGCGGCGGGATCGTCCAGCCCGAGGCGGTCGCGCAGGCCTTCGACCAGGGCACAGTCAGCCACGGCGGCCCCCTGTGCAACGCCGGCCCACCGGACCGGAACGCGAGGCGGCGGGGGCTGCTGGGGCTGCGGCTGCGGCCATGCTCAGTCTCCGTCCGGCGGCGGGCTGTCGAACAGCGCGGTCAGCGCCGACACCGCCTCGCCCAGGCCGGCGGTGGCCGTGCGCACGCCGTCCAGCGCCGGCTGCAGCGGCGCCACCGGGTCGCCCAGCGTCGGCACATCGCCCAGCAGGGCGGGCAGCTCCAGCCCGGTCAGGCCCAGCTCGGCCAGCGCGTCCAGCTCCAGCCCCAGCTCGGCACCCAGCGCGTCGAAGGGCGCCGGCGGCTCGGGCGGCTCGACGTACTCGCGCAGCACCAGGCGGTAGCGCACATGCTCGGCCCAGTCGTTCGATTCGATCACCTCGAAGGCCTCGACCAGCACCTGCTCGAGCGTGGTGGCGGTGACGATGTCGGCGACGAAGCTCAGCGGCGCGCCGGCCAGATGGCGCTCACGCACCGCAGTGAGAAAGCCGTCGCGCACCTCGTCGCCCTGCAGCGCGCCCTCGATCTGCACCGCCAGGCTCTCGTGGCCGAGATCCTGCTGCAGGTCGCCGTCCAGGCCCGGCACGCCGATGCGCGCGATGCGCCGCCGCTCCAGCGCCCGGATCGAGGTGATGCCGCCGACCTCCCAGTCGTCCAGCATCGGTCGGATGATCATCCCACCCTCCTGCACCGGCACGCGGGGGTGCGTGGCACGGTGCTGCAGCCTGGCTCACGGCGCATCGCCCGCGCCGATGCCCGGCATCGGCCGCACGCGACGGACTTCGCATCGGGGAGGTGCCTCGACGGCCGGGGCGCCCTGCGGCATCCCGGCAAGCGGCGGACCGGCTTCCCGGCCGGTCCGGTGGGTCCGATCACGAAGTGGACCTGCCCTGCGTGGGGCCATGCTAGTGAGTACGCCGGGGCGGCTCAACCGCCAACCTGTAACCTTTGATGTCAGAGCCGACAGGCCGCAACCGTGCGCAGGGCGGGTGCGCTCGCAGAGGCTCAGTCGGGGCCGGCCAGCACCCCCCCGATTCGGGGGGGTGTCAGGCGCCGCCCGCAGAGCTGCGCATAGAAGTCCTGCGCCTCGGCGGCCAGGTCGAGGTCGGCCAGGCGGGCCGGGTGCAGCACCCGGGCCGCCCAGAGCAGGGTCAGCGGCAGCTCGGCGGTGCGGTTGGCCCAGCTGTGCAGGCCGGCCGGGGCCACGGCCAGCCGGTCCCGGCGCACCGCCTGCAGGCGGGCGAAGGCGGGCTCGCGGCGCAGCCGGTCGCGCGCCTGGCGCGAGCCGACGAAGAGCACCTGCGGATCCCAGGCCAGCAGCTGTTCGAAGGAGAAGCTGCGCGACTCGCCGGAGCGCCCGTCGTCGCTGACGCTGCGCCCGCCCGCAGCGGCAATCCACCACTCGGCGATGCGCCGCGGCTGGGTCAGGGTCTGGGGCTGCAGATACAGGGCGCTGGGCCGCCCGGCCGGCGCCACATCGCCCAGCCGCTGCTGCAGGCGGCGCAGCACCGCGTCGAACCGGTCGAGCCAGCGCCGCGCCGCCTCGGCCCGGCCGAGCACCTCGCCGAGCAGGGCCATGCAGGCCCGCACATCCTGCGGATCGCGCCAGCGCAGCCAGAGCACCGGCAGGCCGAGGGCGGCGAGGCGGTCGGCCGCATCGCGATGCAGTGTCAGCACCAGGTCGGGCCGCACCGCCAGCAGCGCCTCGAGGCGGGGCTGGCGGTCGGGCTGCTGCAGCGTCGGACCGGCGATGATCTGCGGCGCGAACAGGCGCTGCAGCCGCCAGGTGGGGCGGTCGAAGTCGGCCAGCCCGTTGACGAGGCGTTCGCCGGCCCCCAGCGCGATCACGAAGCTGTTGAGCACGGGCAGCGAGCCCAGCGTGACCAGGCGCTCGATGCGCCCGGGCAGTTCGACCGCTCGGCCGGCCTGGTCGACGACCTGCCGGCGCGCCAGCGGCCGGGCCGGCGCCCGGTGCCAGGCTGCGGCGGTCAGGCCCAGGCCGGCCAGGCCCTGCAGGAGCCGGCGCCGCTCAGCCATCGGCACCCGGCATCGGGGCAGGCGGCAGCGGCCGGGCCCCGGGCCACAGCGGCACGCACACCGGCTGGCCGGCCGCGGGCCCGTCGCGCAGCCAGGCCACTTCCATCGGCGTGCCGTACAGCGCCGACAGGCGCGGCCCGGCCAGCAGGGTCGCCGCCGGGGCCGGCCCGTCCAGCCTCCCGTCCGCCAGCAGCAGGGCCTGCGCCTGCAGCGCCAGCGCATGTTCGGGCAGGTGGCTGGTGAAGAGCAGCGCATGGCCGTCGCAGGCCAGATCGCGCAGCGCCTGCAGCAGCCGCACCTGGTGGCCCGGGTCGAGCCCGGCGCAGGGCTCGTCGAGCAGCAGCACCCGCGCCTGCTGCGCCAGTGCCCGGGCCAGCAGCACCAGCTGGCGCTCCCCACCGCTGAGTTCGTCGAAGCGCCGGCCCGCCAGTGGCCCGATCTGCAGCCGCTCCAGCGCCGCTGCGGCGGCGCGGCGGTCGGCCGGCGCCGGATCGCGCAGCGGGCGCAGATGGGCGGTGCGGCCCATCAGCACCACATCCTCCACCGGCAGCGGCAGCAGGGCGCCGGCGGCCTGCGGCACGTAGGCCAGCAGGCGGGCCCGCTCGACCGGGCGCAGCGCCGCCAGCGGCCGCCCGTCCAGCCAGATGCGGCCGGCACGCGCCGGCAGCAGGCCCAGCAGGGTGCGCAGCAGCGTGGTCTTGCCGGCCCCGTTCGGCCCGAGCAGGCAGAGCAGCGCGCCCGGATGCAGCGCCAGATGCACCGCCTGCCCCAGCGGCGCCCGCCCGGCATGGCCGAAGCTCAGCGCCTCGGCACGCAGCCAGACCGTCGCAGCCCCGGCAGCGTCCATGGCCGTCAGAACCAGGCCGAGCGCGCACGCGCCAGGACCAGCGCGAACAGCGGTGCGCCGATCAGCGCGGTGAGGATGCCCAGCGGGATCTCCTGCCCGCCCACGCCGCGGGCCAGGTCGTCCACCGCGAGCAGGAAGCCCCCGCCCAGCAGGGCCGACAGCGGCAGCACCAGGACGAAGTGCGGCCCCACCCACATGCGCACAAGATGGGGCACCAGCAGGCCGACCCAGCCGACGATGCCGGCGATGCTCACGCTGGCCGCCGTCATCGCCGTGGCCGCCAGGATGAGCAGCAGGCGCACGCGCGGCACGTCGACGCCCATCGCCCGGGCCTCGTCGTCGCCGGCGGCCAGGGCATGCACCTGCCAGCGCAGGGCATACAGCAGCGCCCCGGACAGCAGCACCGGCAGCAGCGCCCAGGCCAGCGTCGGCGCATCGATGCGATGCAGGCCGCCGAGCAGCCAGAAGGTGATGCCCGGCAGCTGGTTCTCCGGATCGGCCACCACCTTGAGCAGCGCGATCAGGGCCTGGAAGAAGGCCGACACCACCAGCCCGGCCACCACCAGGATCAGCAGCGAAGCCCGGCCCACCGCCTGGCCCAGCCCCAGCGTCGCCGCCGTGGCCAGCAGGCCGCCGCCGAAGGCCAGCGCCTGGATGGCCAGGGCCGAGCCGTCCACCAGGATGCCCAGCGCCGCACCGAAACCCGCCCCGGCCGAAACCCCCAGCACGCCCGGCGAGACCAGCGGGTTGCGAAACAGGCTCTGGTAGGTGGCGCCGGCCGCGGCCAGCGCGGCGCCCACCAGCAGGGCCGCGGCGATGCGCGGGCCGCGCAGTTCGAGCACGACCTGGCGCACCGCTTCGGGCAGGTCGGGCGCCAGGGTCAGGCCCAGCTCCCCGAGCAGCACCGTCAGCACATCCGCGGCCGCCACGGGGTAGGGGCCGATCCAGAAGGATCCCAGCGCCAGCAGCAGCACGGCCGCCCCCAGCGCCCAGCCCGAAGCGCGGGCGGACCGCTCTGCGGCGACGGCGATGGAGGATGGGTTCGTCACACGGCTCCTCTGGCCCGTCGGGCCGTCGAAGCCGGGGTGCGCTGCCCGCACCCCGGTCGGGAACGAGTATCGAGGCCCGGCCTCGCGGCCCGCTGTAACCATTTGCGTCCGGCGCGCCGCGCAGGCGTCGCCGGGCCGGCGTCCCGGCCGGGCCTCGAGGACGATCTGTGATCCCGTCGTATCGGGCGTGACAAAGTGGACGTCCTGCGGGGTCGATTCGGCGGTGCACCTTGCAGACGGTTTCAGCGGCCCACGCCCGCTTCGAATAATGGGACCCCCTGTTCAGGGGGTGATCGGCAGCACGGTGCGGCCGACGCCCGGCCTGCGCACAAGGACGCCCGATGCTCCCCATTGCCCCGCAGCCCAGCGGCATCGCTCGCCGGCACCTGCCCACCGCCCTGCTCGGCTGCCTGATGGCGCTGCCGGCACTGTCCGTCGAGCCCCCGCCCGCGGCCCTCGCTGCACAGACCGGCGCGCCGGTCGCCGCCGCGCCTGCAGCGCAGACCTTCACCGATCGGGTGATCGTGAAGTACCGCAGCACCCGCAATGCCACCGCGATCGACTCGGCCACGCTGGCGCGCGCGCAGGTGGCCGGCAACCGCGCCGGCGTGCGGCTCAGCCCGCATCGCGCACGCGGCGGCGGCAGCCACGTGCTGCGCCTGGACCGGCGCCTGAGCAGCGTCGAGGCGCGCAACCTGGCCGATGCGATCCGGGCCGGCGATGCAGACGTGGAGTACGCCGAACCCGACCAGATCCTGCAGATCCAGTGGCTGCCCAACGATCCGAGCTTCGGCTCGCAGTGGCACTACCACGAGGCCACCGCCGGCCTGAACCTGCCGGCGGCCTGGGACCAGTCGCGCGGCAGCGGCGTGACCGTGGCGGTGATCGACACCGGCTACCGGCCGCACGCCGATCTGGCCGCCAACCTGGTGGCCGGCTACGACTTCATCGCCGACAGCTTCGTGGCCAACGACGGCGGCGGGCGCGACGCCGACGCGCAGGACCCGGGCGACTGGGTCGCTGCCAACGAATGCGGCGGCACCCACAGCGCACGCGCCTCGAGCTGGCACGGCACCCATGTGGCCGGCACGATCGCGGCGGCGACGAACAACGGCAACGGCGTGGCCGGCGTGGCGCCGGACGCGAAGGTGATGCCGGTGCGGGTGCTGGGCAAGTGCGGCGGCTACACCTCCGACATCGCCGACGCGATCGTCTGGGCCTCCGGCGGCAGCGTGGCCGGGGTGCCGAACACCGCCACCCCGGCCCGGGTGCTGAACCTGTCGCTGGGCGGCGGCGGCAGCTGCAGCACGACCACGCAGAACGCGATCGCCGGTGCGCGCAGCCGCGGCACGGTGGTGGTGGTCGCCGCGGGCAACTCGAACACGGATGCAGGCGGCTTCACACCGGCCAACTGCGCCGGCGTGGTCACGGTGGCCTCGGTGGGCCGCAGCGGCGCGCGCGCCTACTACTCCAACACCGGCAGCGTGGTGGACGTGGCCGCCCCGGGCGGGGATCTGTCGGCCGGCAGCAGCGGCGGCGTGCTGTCCACCCTGAACAGCGGCAGCAGCGCGCCGGGCAGCGACAACTACGCCTGGTACCAGGGCACCTCGATGGCCGCCCCGCATGTGGCGGGCACGGTGGCGCTGATGCTGGCAAAGAACCCGGCACTCACGCCCGACCAGGTGGAGGCGGCGCTGAAGAGCAGCGCACGGGCCTTCCCCGCCGCCTGCAGCGGCTGCGGCAGCGGACTGGTGGACGCCCGCGCCGCAGTGGACGCGGCCGGAGGTACCGCACCGCCGCCCCCGCCCCCGCCGCCCGTCACGCCGACCGCCGTGGCCGAGGTGGAGAACAACAACACCCTGGCGCGGGCGCAGGCGATCGGTCCGAACCCGGCGCTGGTGAACGCGACCATCGGCGCGCGTTCGGACACCGACTACTTCCGGGTCACGCTGGGCGCCGGCCGCACGCTGGCAGCCACGCTGACCCCGCCGGCCAGCGCCGACTACGACCTGTACGCCTACAACGCCAGCGGCGTGCAGATCGCCTCCAGCCGCCTGCTCACCGGCCAGGTCGACAGCGTGAGCGTGACCCACTCGGGCAGCAGCGCCACCACGGTCTACCTGCGCGTGGTCTATTTCAGCGGCGGCACCGGCAGCCGCTCCGGGCGCTACACGCTGGGTCTGTCGCAGTGAACCGGCGCGCGCCGCCGGACTTCACATGCCCTTGAAGAGCTGCGTGTAGCTGCGGCTGACCTCGAGCGTCTCGGGGCAGCCGCGCACATGCACGAGCTGGCGGCCGCGCTCGTCGCGGCTCACCCCGGCGATCGCGCGGGCGTTGACCAGTGTGGAGCGGTGGATCTGCCAGAACAGCTCGGGGTCCAGCTCCTCGACGAGCTCCTTGATCGGCTTGCGGATCAGCGCCTCGACCCGGGCGGTCTGCACCCGGGTGTACTTCTCGTCGGAGACGAAGAACAGCACCTCCTCGACCGGGATCAGCTGGATCTGGTTGCCCACGCTGGCCTGGATCCACTTCAGCCGCTGCGGCGGCGCGCCGCCCCCGGCCTGCGGCCCCATGCGCCCGGCCAGCGTGACGAGCAGGCGCTGCAGCTCGCTCTGCAGCGCATCGGCGGTGCCGGCCGCACCGCGGGCGGCGCGCTCGGCCAGGCGTCGGCGCACCCGCTCGACAGTCAGGCGCAGGCGCTCGGGCTCGGCCGGCTTGAGCACGTAGTCGACCACGCCCTGCTCGAAGGCCTCCACGGCGTACTGGTCGTAGGCGGTGATGAAGACCACCTCGCAGCCCGGCCAGTCCGGCAGCGGGTCCATGCGGGCGATCTCGCGCGCGGCCTCCACGCCGGTCCGGCCGGGCATGCGGATGTCCAGGAAGACCAGCTGCGGCCGGTGCTGTGCCACCAGCTGCACCGCCTCGTCGCCGTTGCGCGCCTCGGCCACCACCTGCAGCTCGGGCCAGACCTGCGCCAGGCGGCTGCGCAGCTGCTCGCGCATCAGGCGCTCGTCGTCGGCCAGGACGGCGCTCACGCGGTCGGTGGGGAGATTCATCGGTCGCTCCAGTTCGGGATCGCGGGCCGGGCCGCGATCAGGCCACGCCGGCCGGCGGCTCGGGCCGGGTCCGGTAGGGCAGCAGCAGGCGCACGATGCTGCCACCGCCCGGGTTCTCGGCCACCTGCAGGGCGGCCTGGCTGCCGTAGAGAAGCTGCAGCCGCTCGCGGATGTTGTTCAGGCCCGTGCCGGTGCCCGCGGTGGGCGCACGCCCCCAGCCCAGACCGGTATCGGACACGGCCACCACCAGCTGGCCGTGGCGGATCTCGGCCTGCACGCGCAGGGTGCCGCCTTCGGCCTTGGGCTCGAGCCCGTGCTTGATGGCGTTCTCCACCAGGGATTGCAGCATCATCGGCGGCAGTTCGGCGCTCGACAGCCCGTCGGGCACGTCGAACTCGGTGCGCAGCCGCTCCTCCATGCGCACCTTCAGGATCTCCAGGTAGGGCCGGATCACCGCCATCTCCTGCCCCAGGGTGCGCGTGCCGCTGCCGTTGGACTCGCGCAGGCTGGGCAGGCTGGCGCGCAGCAGGGCGATCAGGTGCTTCTGCATCTGGCTGGCCCGCGGCGGATCGGTCTCGATCAGGTGGTCGATCGAGGCCAGGGTGTTGAACAGGAAGTGCGGCTCCACCTGCGCCTGCATGGCCGCCATGCGGGCCTCGACCACCTGTCGCTCGAGCTGCTCGGCCCGTGCGGTCTCGTTGGCCCGGGCCGCTGCGGCCTCGGCCTGGATCTGCCGGCGATAGGTGGACTTGAGGATGGCCGAGCCCAGGATCCAGAGGAAGGCCAGCTGCGGCAGGCCGTCGCCGGGTGCCACACGCACCCGGCGATAGCGCGGCGGCGGCGCGGCGGCGGCGGGTGGGCTCGCCTGCCCGGCCTCGGCTGCGTCGGCGGCCTCCGCAGCCGCCTCGAGCAGGGCCTCCTCGATGTCGTCATGCGCCTCTTCCAGCGCCTTGCGCACCGCGTCTGCCGCCACGCCGGGCGGGACATGGATCTCCACCAGCGGGCGGGCCTGGCCCGCCACCGTGCCCGACGCTGCCGTGCCGGCGGAGGCCGGCGGCCGCGTCGGCAGGGCGCCCGCGGCGGAGGCCGGCGCCGCCGGACGGCGCAGAACGCGAACGCCCTTCTCGTCGATGGTGATCTCCAGGCTGTCCTTGCCCTGGCGCAGCCGCACGCCGGAGGCGGCTGTGCCCCCCGAGGCCGGCGAGGACGGCGCTTCGATCGTCACCACCGGGCGCTTGGGCGGCGGCAGCAGCTCGTCGGTCTCGTAGGACCAGCTCGGCAGCATGTCCCCCAGGATGGAAGAGACGATCAGCAGCAGCAGCGACAGCAGCAGGAAGCGCCACCAGCTGATGCTCACCAGCCAGCCCGCGTAGCCATGAAAGGCCGGCAGGAAGCGCTGGGCAAACCGCCGCGACTGCGGCGGTGGCGCGGCCGGCGTGTCGGAGGTGGGGGCGGCGAACTTCATGCCGGCAATGTAAGCGCGCCCGCCACCGCCGCCCAGGGCCGCGCGACAGACTGCGCCGCGGACGGATCCAGCGGCCGCCCCGGGCGACGGGCCGCCCGGCCCCTTCGCGCAGAGGGCCGTGGCCCTCCCCCCCCGACCCGTTGGGCCTGGGAGCGGGATGGGCAATGGTTCACGAGGCCCGGCCTACAATCCGGAGCTTTTGCCCACCTCTTCAGGAGTCCCCAGGTGTTCATTTCCAATGCATACGCACAAGCGGCCCCCGCGGCCGCCGGCGGCTCTTCGCTGATGAGCCTGCTGCCGCTGCTGCTGATGTTCGTGGTGCTCTACTTCATCATGATCCGCCCGCAGATGAAGCGGCAGAAGGAGCACAAGGCCATGATCGACGCGCTCGGCAAGGGCGACGAGGTGGTCACCGGCGGTGGTCTGATGGGGCGCATCACCAAGGTGGGCGACAACCAGATCGGCCTCGAAGTCGCGCCCGGCGTCGAGGTGCAGTGCCAGCGCAGCGCCGTGGTGCAGGTGCTGCCCAAGGGCAGCATCAAGTAAGTCGATGCTTTGACGACCGGCGGCCGCCCGGCGGCATGCCGGTCCTGCGGGGCCCTGCCCCGAGGACGTGACGATGAACCGCTTTCCCTGGTGGAAGTACCTGATCCTGGCCATCGCGGTGGTGGTGGGTCTGCTCTACACCCTGCCGAACTTCTACGGCGAGGCCCCGGCCGTGCAGGTCTCCAGCGCCAAGGCCACCGTGAAGGTCGATGCCGCGCTGGTCGACCGGGTCCGCCAGGTGCTGGCCGACGCCAGGCTGCAGCCCGATTTCGTGCAGCAGGAGGGCACCTCGGTGCGCGCCCGCTTCGCCGACACCGACGCCCAGCTGCTTGCCCGTGACGCCATCGCACGCGCCCTCAACCCGGACGCGGCCGACCCGACCTACATCGTGGCGCTGAACCTGGTGTCGCGCTCGCCGCAGTGGCTGGCCTCGATCCGGGCGCTGCCGATGTACCTCGGCCTGGACCTGCGCGGCGGCGTGCACTTCCTGATGCAGGTCGACATGAAGTCGGCCCTGACCAAGAAGGCCGAATCGCTCACCGGTGACATCCGCAGCCTGCTGCGCGACAAGAACCTGCGCCACGCCGGCATCGCCCGCGTGGGCAACAGCGTCGAGGTGCGCCTGCGCGATGCCGAAAGCGGGGCACGGATCCGCGAGCTGCTGACCGACCAGCTTCCCGACCTGGAGTGGAAGGCGGTGGCCGACGGCGCCGACCAGAAGCTGGTGGGCACGCTCAAGCCGCCCGCGGAGCGCAAGGTGCAGGAGCAGGCCCTCACCCAGAACATCAACACCCTGCACAACCGCATCAACGAACTCGGTGTGGCCGAGCCGGTGATCCAGCAGCAGGGCCTGGACCGGGTGGTGGTGCAGCTGCCCGGCGTGCAGGACGTGGCCAAGGCCAAGGACATCATCGGCCGCACCGCCACGCTGGAGGTGCGCCTGGTGGACGACGGCACCGAGGCGCAGGCCGCGCTGGCCGGCAGCGGCCCGGTGCCCTTCGGCACCGAGCGCTACGCCGAGCGCGGCGGCGTGGGCGTGATCGTCAAGCGCCAGGTGCTGCTCACCGGCGAGAACATCACCGACGCGCAGCCCGGCTTCGACGACAACCAGCAGCCGGCCGTGCACCTGACGCTGGACGCACGCGGTGCGCGCATCTTCCGCGACGTCACGCGCGAGAACGTCGGCAAGCGCATGGCCATCCTGCTGTTCGAGAAGGGCCGTGGCGAGGTCGTGACCGCCCCGGTGATCCGCACCGAGATCGGCGGCGGGCGGGTGCAGATCTCCGGCGCGATGACCGCGGTCGAAGCCGCCGACACCGCGCTGCTGCTGCGCGCCGGTTCGCTGGCCGCGCCGATGGAGATCATCGAGGAGCGCCTGATCGGCCCGAGCCTGGGTGCCGAGAACATCGCCAAGGGCTTCGACAGCGTGCTCTGGGGTTTCCTGGCGGTGGCAGCCTTCATGTGCGCCTACTACCTGCTCTTCGGCGTGTTCTCCAGCCTGGCCCTGGGCGTGAACCTGCTGCTGCTGGTGGCGGTGCTGTCGATGCTGCAGGCCACCCTCAGCCTGCCGGGCATGGCCGCCATCGCGCTGGTGCTGGGCATGGCGATCGACTCGAACGTGCTGATCAACGAACGGGTGCGCGAGGAGCTGCGCAACGGCACCTCGCCGCAGATGGCCATCCATCTGGGCTACGAGCGTGCCTGGGGCACCATCCTGGATTCCAACGTGACCACGCTGATCGCCGGCGTGGCGCTGCTGGCCTTCGGCTCGGGTCCGGTGCGCGGCTTCGCGGTGGTGCACTGCCTGGGCATCCTGACCTCGATGTTCTCGGCGGTGTTCTTCTCGCGCGGCCTGGTCAACCTCTGGTACGGCCGGCGCAAGCGCCTGCAGAAGGTGTCGATCGGCCAGGTCTGGAAACCCGCTGCCGAAGCCGGCACGGCCGTCTCCGGCCCCAAGGCCTGAACCGTCGCCGACGACTGAAAGAGCCCCATGGAATTTTTCCGAATCCGGCGCGACATCCCGTTCATGCGGCATGCGCTGCTGCTCAACGCCGTCTCCTTCGTCACCTTCCTGGCCGCGGTGTTCTTCCTGTTCACGCGCGGCCTGCACCTGTCGGTGGAGTTCACCGGCGGCACCGTGATGGAGGTGGCCTACAGCCAGGCCGCCGACATCGGCCGGGTGCGCGAGAGCGTGCAGTCGCTGAAGCTCGGCGAGGTGCAGGTGCAGAACTTCGGCAGCTCGCGCGACGTGCTGATCCGCCTGCCGCTGCGCGGCGACGTCAAGCAGGCCGATGTGGTCGGCCGCGTCTTCACCCAGCTGTGCAGCGCCGAGAAGGGCCGTGTCACCCAGCGGCAGGAAACCAGCGACAAGGGCGAGGTGGTGACCCGCCAGGTCTGCGAAGCCGGCAGCGCCGAGCCGCTGAAGCTCTCGCGCAGCGAATTCGTCGGCCCGCAGGTCGGCAAGGAGCTGGCCGAGGACGGGCTGAAGGCGCTGGCCTTCGTGGTCGTCGGCATCATGGTCTACCTCGCCTTCCGCTTCGAGTGGAAGTTCGCGGTGGCCGGCATCATCGCCAACCTGCACGACGTGGTCATCATCCTGGGCTTCTTCGCCTTCTTCCAGTGGGAGTTCTCGCTCTCCGTGCTGGCGGCGGTGCTGGCGGTGCTGGGCTACTCGGTCAACGAGTCGGTGGTGATCTTCGACCGGGTGCGCGAGGCCTTCCGCAAGTACCGCAAGCTGACCACCCCGCAGGTGATCGACCACGCGATCACCTCCACGATCAGCCGCACCATCATCACCCACGGCTCCACGCAGATCATGGTGCTGTCGATGCTGCTGTTCGGCGGCCCGACGCTGCACGAGTTCTCGCTCGCGCTGACCATCGGCATCTGCTTCGGCATCTACTCGTCGGTGTTCGTGGCCGCGGCCATCGCGATGTGGCTGGGCGTCAAGCGTGAAGATCTGGTGAGTTCGGCCGGCCGCAAGGATCAGGACCCGAACGACCCGAATGCGGGAGCCGTGGTGTGAGGTCCCTGGTGTAGAGTATTTGCATTCCGATACGCCTGTTGCTGCCCTGCGCCCGTCGATGCCCGCCGCCCCCTCCCCCGCCCTTGCAGCCCAGGCGCGGCGCTTCTACCACGACGTGCTCGTGCGTGAGGTGCCCCGCTGCGTGCGGGCCGTGGTGGAATCCGCCAAGGGCTTGATGGCGCAGGTGGGCCCGCCGGATCAGGTGGCCCGTCGCCGGGACCTGGTGATGGATCTGCCACGCCTGGCGCCGCGCTGGCAGCAGGGCATCGGGGCGGCCCTGGCCGCGGCCGCAGCTGGCCGCCCGATGGCAGCGGCCACCGCGCCCCGGGCCACGCGGGCGGCAGAACTGTCGCTTGTCGACGACGACACCATCGAGCACGAGATCAGTGCATCGCGTCTGGCGCTCGGGATGATGGACAAGGCGTCCTGGGAGTTCTCCGACCTGCGCTATCGCATGTCCTCGCTGGAGCGCCGCGAGGAGATGGATCCACAGGATCTGCTGCGACCGCACGTGCTGGCGCGCGCGGCGGTCGACGCCTGGCGCGGCGCCGGTCTGACCCAGGAACACTGGCGTACGGCGCAGGCCCTGCTGCACGAGGAGTTCGCCGGACTGCTGCAGGAGGCCTACCACGAGACCAACCGCTGGCTGATGGGCCAGGGCGTCTGTCCCGAGGTGAACCTGCGGCCGTTCATCCGCCGCGCCCGGGATACCGGTGTGACCGCGGCCAGGCCCGGCGCGCCGGCCGGCGCTGCCGCCGCGGGAGGAGCCGGCCCCTCGGCGACCGCAGGCGCCGTCACCCGCACCCAGGGCGGCCCGGCGACCGGCGGCGTGGGCGCCGGCACAGGCGGCAGCGCTGCGCTGCCGGCAGGCCAGCCCGCCCCGCGCTTTCCCACCCCGAGCAGCCTGAACCGCGATCGCATCGGCCCCACGCCCGAGAACGCGCACCAGTTCGCGCCCACGGTGCTGGCCGGCCCGCCCGCCGGTGCCCAGGCCTCGGGCGGCTTCGGTGACAGCGGGGCCTCGCCGCGCAGCCTGCGCGGCGATGTGCACGAGGAGACGCGGCTGATGACGCGCTCCCCCGGCCTGCTGCGCAGCATCGAGCAGGCCGAGGCCGTGCTGGGCCGCCTGAACCGCCTGGTGGCCCGGCAGGTGCCCGAGTTCAGCGGTTCGACGATCGCGCTGCCGCATTCGGCCTCGCCCGGCCTGCGCGCGGCCATCCATGAGGCCGAGCAGGCGGTCAAACGCCGTTTCGAGGCCTCCGGGGCCGCCGCCGCCGGCAGCCCCAGCCGTGCCGGTCCGGCCGGCGCGGTGGGCCCGGCAGCCTCGACCCCGGCGCTGCTGCAGGAACTGCAGGCGCGCAAGCAGGCCCTCAAGCAGGCCGCCACCACACCGGTGGAGCGTGCGACCATCGAGATCGTCGCGCTGATGTTCCAGAGCCTGCTGACCGAGGAGCGCATCCCCGCGGCCGTGCGGGTCTGGTTCGCCCGGCTGCAGATGCCGGTGCTGCGCGTGGCGATCGCCGAGCCGGATTTCTTCGGCTCCATCGACCACCCGGCGCGCAAGCTGATCGACCGCATGGGCGGCTGCGTGATGGGCTTCGAGGCCGGCAACGCCGGGGTGAGCGAGCCACTCGAGAAGGAGATCAAGCGCATCGTCCAGGTGGTGGAAGCCTACCCCGACACCGGCCGGCGCGTCTTCCAGACCGTGCTCACCGAGTTCGAGCGCTTCCTGGAGAACTATTTCAAGACCAGCCATGCGGCCACCAAGGGCGTCAGCCTGGCCCAGCAGATCGAGCAGCGCGAGACGATGGCGATCCAGTACACCATCGAGCTGCGCAAGATGCTCAACGAGGTGCCGGTACACGACGGCGTGCGCGAGTTCCTCTTCCAGGTCTGGGCCGATGTGCTGGCCACCACCGCGGTCAAGGCCGGCCAGAGCAGCGAATCGACCAAGCAGATGCAGCGCGCCGCGGCCGATCTGATCTGGCTGGCCAGCGCCAAGGTCTCGCGCGAGGAGCGTTCCGAGGCGATCCGCCGCCTGCCGCCGCTGCTGAAGAAGCTGCGCGAGGGCATGGGCGTGGCCGGTGTGCCCAACGCCCGCCAGGACGAGTACATCCAGGCGCTGAACAATTCGCTGCAGGCGGCCTTCTCGGCGCGCACCGCCACCATCCCGACCGAGCGGCTCGACGAGCTGATGATGCAGCTCGAGACGCTGGAGGACCTGCTGCCCGACATTGGCACCGTGGAGATCGACGAGTCGATGATCCGCGACCTCTCCGGCCATGACAGCCAGGAGCTCGAGGTGGTCTCCGAAGGCGGCTCGATGCCCACCCCGGCCATGCTGGCCTGGGCCGGCGACCTGCAGGTGGGCAGCTGGTTCAAGCTGGACTGGCGCAACCGCATCGACCCGGTGCAGCTGGCCTGGCAGGGCCTGCGCAAGCAGATGTGCCTGTTCGTCAGTCCGCAGGGACGCGGCATCATGTTCCAGCGCCACCGCCTGGCGGCCTTCCTGCAGGCCGGCCTGCTGGTGCCGGTGGAAGAGGAATCGCTGACCGTGCGGGCCACCCGCGACGCGCTGGCCAAGCTCGACGCCAATCCGCAGCAATTGCTGCACTGATGCGCCACGGCACGTCGCTGCCGCGGGGCGCCGACGGTCAGTGGATCAGCCGGTCCTCGGCATCGACGAAGAGCTCGTCCAGGATCAGCGCATCGGGCTCCTCGCCCAGGCTCCAGAAGACCATCAGCACGATGATCTTCAGGTCCTCGAGCCGCAGCGGTGCGTGCGCGGTGGCCATCGCACGGTCGACCACGATCTCGCGCATCGGCGGCGGCAGCACGCCGGCGGACTCCAGGAAGCTGATGAAGGCGATCGACGCCACCCCCAGGTGCTCCTGCTCGGCCGGGGAGTAGACCCGCATCGACCGCTCGCCCTGCACCCCGGTGTGCGACTCGGCCACGTCGGCCAGGCCGTCCAGCCAGTTCAGGGCATCCTCGATTTCCTCGCTCTCGAAGCCGACCGCGGTCAGCTTCTTCGATAACTGGTCGTGGTCGGGGCAGGCGTCCGGCCGCCAGTAGTTTTCGTAGAGATATACGAGAACATCGAACATGAACCCACTATACCCGAGCCCCACCCGGGCACATCGCCGGGATAAGCGGGGCTTCCCACCCGTGTATGGGATCACGCGAATCAGCCGCGCGCCTGCCGCTGGAACAGCTGGCCGGGCAGCCGCGCCACCTCGCCGAGCAGCTCCAGCTCCAGCAGGCGCACGCTCAGTTCGCTGGCCGGCAGGCCGCTGCGCAGCTGCAGCACCTCCAGCGTCGCCGGGCTCCAGCCCAGGGCGCGCAGCACCGGATCGGCGGGATCGCCGGCATCGGCCGGATCGGCTGCGCCCCCCTCCGGGCTGACCTCCACACGGCGCGCCGGCGCTTCGTCGGGCGCCGGCGCCGTCGCCTCGCGCAGCCGGCGGGCCGCCTCGGCCCCGGCACGGTGGCTGCGCAGCTGCGGCAGTTCGTCGAGGATGTCGCGGCTGTCCTCGACCAGCTTGGCGCCCTGCTTGATCAGCGCGTGGCAGCCCTTGGCGTGCGGGCTGTGGATCGAGCCGGGGATCGCGAAGACCTCGCGCCCGGCCTCCAGGGCCAGCCGGGCGGTGATCAGCGAGCCCGACTGCAACGCGGCCTCCACCACCAGCGTGCCCAGCGACAGCCCGGCAATGATCCGGTTGCGCAGCGGGAAGTGCGCCGCCACCGGCGGAGTTCCGAGGGCGTACTCGCTGAGCAGCAGCCCGTGGCTGCGCACCCGGGCGGCGAGATCGGCATGGCGGCGCGGGTAGATCAGGTCCAGCCCGGTGCCGAGCACCGCGACCGTGCCGGCTTCGCCCTGCAGCGCACCCTCGTGCGCGGCACCGTCGATGCCCGCGGCCAGACCCGAGACCACCACCACCCCCGCGCGGCTGAAGTCGGCGCCGAAGGCGCGCGCGTTCGCCAGCCCCTGGGCGCTGGGATTGCGACTGCCGACCAGCGCCAGCGCAGGACGGGCCAGGCGACTCACATCGCCCTCGGCGTACAGCAGCAGCGGCGGGTCGGCCAGTTCGAGCAGCCCGCCCGGATAGTCCGCATCGCCGAGCAGGATCAGGCGGCGGTCGTCGGCCTGCGCCAGCCAGGCCTGCGTGCGCGCCAGCAGCCGGTCCAGGTCCCGGGGCGCCTCCCCGAGGGCCTGGACCATCGGCGCGGGCACCACGCCCCGCCACGCCGCCGGACCGGCCTCGAACACCGCGGCCGGTGCACCGAAGGCTGCCAGCAGGCGCCGCGCGGAGCTGCGGCCCACGCCGGGGGTCTCCAGCAGGCGCAGCCAGTCGCGCAGATCCGGTGGCACCCGCCCGGGCGGCTGCGGGCTCGAGGCGTCAGCGTCCATGACCCTGGCATCCCCGGCGGCAGCGGCCCGCGCGTCAGGGCTGCGTGCAGCGGTCGCCCACCCGCACCGCGGTCTGGGCATCGAGGATCAGCGCGTAGGAGACCCGCTCGAACACGCGGAACACGAAGACCTGCCCATGTGCCTCGTCGGGCAGGCGCAGCTGGGCACGCGCCGGATCCTCGCGATCGGTGACCCGCTCGCCGGCGCGCAGCACGGCCAGCACATGGCCGGGCTCGATGCCGTCGCGCCGCCCCCGGTTGATCGAGACGATCTGGTTCTGGCCGGCCGACAGCCCCTCGCCGTAGATCGAGACCACCTGGGCCTGCACCGGCTGCGCGGGCGCATGCGGCACGAAGTAGGGCTCGTCGCGCGGCCCGGTGGGCGCCAGGCGGTCCCCCACGCCGGCCTCCTGGCGCAGGCTGGTCAGCAGCACCGTGGCCGGCACGATCTCGGCCTGGCCGTCGGGCGCGGTCCGCGTGGAACCGGGCCGCTGGTACTCCGCCGCCCCCACGTAGGCGGCCTCCCAGCCGAGCAGCTCCTGCGTCACCGGGTCCTTCAGGGCCCGGGCATTGCGGAACACCCGCCAGTCGCGCCGCGGCGTCATCTCGCCGCGCACATAGGCCGGGTCGCCCCGGCCCAGCAGGGTGCGGCCTTCGCGGCCGGAGACGATGCGCGGCGCCGTCTCGAGCTCGTTGGTCTCGAGCACCACCGCATCGTTCAGGAAGGGCTGGATCAGGTGCAGCGGGATCGAGGCGATCGCGCCGCTGTCCACCTCGCTGGCACGCGCGCGCGGCGAAAGCTTCACGGTGCGCGGATCGCCGTCCACCTCGAGCCAGGCCCGGCCGTCGCGGCGCACCAGGCGCAGGCGCTGGCCGGGGTAGATCAGGTGCGGGTTGCGGATCTGGGCGCGGTTCATGCCCCAGAGCTCGGGCCAGCGCCAGGGGCTGCGCAGGAAGAGCTTGGAGATGTCCCAGAGCGTGTCGCCACGCTTGACGACATAGGTGTCCGGTGCGTCCGGCGCCAGTTCGGCCAGCGGCACGCCCGCGCGCGCCACCTCGTCGGCCGTGCGCCGCTGCCCGTCGGTGATCGGATAATTGGGGAACGCCGTGGCCGTGCCGGCCATGCCGCCCAGCAGGGCCAGGGCAGTCGCCCCGGCGAGAATGGTGACGCGGCGTGGGCGCAGGGACATCGGGAAGCTCTCCAGGGGCGCCGGCCGGGCGTTCTTGCCAACGCACGCGGAGCCCGGGGTTGATGCGCATCCGGCGGGCAGTTCCGTCCGCGCTGCGCGAGAATCTTCGAACATTGCTGGAAATTCTGCCCCTAAACCCTTGATGCGGCAATGAAATCTGCCGCGCCGCGAGTCGCGGCCGTCGAATCGCCGGCGGACCGCCCGTTGCGACCGTTCCACAGCCGCGAAACCGTCCGAAGCCCCCGAACGCCCCGGGCGTCACGCCTGCCGCAGCATCCCTTCCGATCCATGAGCCTGCTGACGATCCTCCGCTACCCCGATCCCCGCCTCCAGAAGGTCGCCCGCCCCGTGGCGGCGGTGGACGACACGATCCGCCGTCTGGTCGACGACATGTTCGAGACCATGTACGACGCACGCGGCATCGGCCTGGCCGCCACCCAGGTGGACGTGCACGAGCGCGTGATCGTCATCGACACCTCCGAGGACCGCAACGAACCGCTGGTGCTGATCAACCCGGAGCTGACCTGGACCAGCGAGGAGTTCGTGCTCGGCGACGAGGGCTGCCTGTCGGTGCCGACCATCTACGACAAGGTCGAACGCCATGCCCGGGTGCGGGTGCGAGCGCTCGACCGCGACGGCCAGCCGCGTGAACTCGAGGCCGAGGGTCTGCTGGCCGTGTGCATCCAGCACGAGATGGACCACCTGCGCGGGCGCGTCTTCGTCGACTACCTCTCCGCCCTGAAGCGCAACCGCATCAAGAGCAAGATGCTCAAGCGCCAGCGCGAGGACGACCGCGGCCCGCACGGGCCGGCCCTGTGAGCGCGCCGCTGCCCCCCCCGCGCGGGCTGCGGGTGGCCTTTGCGGGCACGCCCGAGTTCGCCCGGGTCGCGCTGGAGGCAATCCATGAAGCGGGCTATGCCGTGCCGCTGGTGCTGACCCAGCCGGACCGCCCGGCCGGCCGCGGCATGAAGCTGCAGCCCTCGGCGGTCAAGCAGTTCGCCCTCGCCCAGGGCCTGCCGATCGCGCAGCCCACCAGCCTGCGGCTGGACGGCAGGTTCCCCGCCGAGGCGCAGGCCGCCCGCGAGGCCCTGCAGGCCTGTGCGCCGGACGTGCTGGTGGTCGCAGCCTACGGCCTGATCCTGCCGGCCTGGGTGCTGGGGCTGCCGCGCCTGGGCTGCCTGAACATCCACGCCTCGCTGCTGCCGCGCTGGCGGGGTGCCGCACCGATCCACCGCGCCCTGGAGGCCGGCGATGCCGAGACCGGCATCACCATCATGCAGATGGACGAAGGGCTGGACACCGGCGCGATGCTGCTGGAGGCGCGCGAACCCATCGGCGCGAGCGACCGCACCGCCACGCTGCACGACCGCCTGGCGGCGCTGGGTGGGCGGCTGATCGTCACGGCGCTCGAGCAGGCCGAGGCCGGCACGCTGCGGGCCACCCCCCAGCCGGCCGAAGGCGTGACCTACGCCCACAAGATCGACAAGGCCGAGGCGCCGCTGGACTGGACCCAGCCGGCGGCCGTGCTCGAACGCCGCATCCGCGCCTTCGACCCCTTTCCGGGCGCCAGCTGCCCGCGCGGCGGCGAGACCCTGAAGGTATGGGCGGCGCGCCTGGCCGAAGGCCGGGGGGCGCCGGGGGAAGTGCTCGCGCTCGATGCGGAAGGCCCGATCGTCGCCTGCGGCGAGGGCGCGCTGTGCCTGACCCAGCTGCAGCGCCCGGGCGGACGGCGCGCGGCGGCGCGCGACGTGAGCGTGGCCCTGGGCATCCAGCCCGGCGAGCGCTGGCGCCTGCCCGGCGGCTGACGCCGGCCGCGGCCGGATCTGCCGGATTGCACGCGCTTTGCCGACCTCAAGTCCGCCCGAGCGCGCACCGATAAGCAGACAGTTCGCCCGATTGCCTGCCGCCATGCCCCGCCGACGCCTTGCCCTGCTGCTTTCCCTGGTCTCGCTGCTGACCGGCTGCGACCTGCTGGGCATCGAGACCGGCAGCGTGGTGGCCGCCAAGAAGGAGGCCGAGGGCAAGGCCATCGGCGGTGCCTGCCGTCACGCGATGCGCGCCATCGAGGACTGCTACACCCTCAACCCGAAGGCCCAGAAGGCCGCCGTCTACGCCGGCTGGCGCGAGATGGACGAGTACCTGCGCGAGACCAAGAGCGAGGGCATCGCGCCGGTCATCCCGCGCAAGCCGGCGCGGCCGGCCTCGGCTGCGGAGCCCACCGAGGCCCCGGCCGAAGCGGACAGCGCCCGAGCGGGCGACGACGCCGGCGCGGCGGACAAACCGCCCGGCGCCGCCGACCGGGTGCGCAGCCAGCGCGCCCCGACCACGCACTGAAGCCGGCGCGCAGTCGGCCGGATCGCCCCGCCGGGGGAGCCGGCGACAGCGCAGCGCATCACGCCGCCGGCCAGGCCGCCCGTTGCCGATGGGCGCCGCCGCGCCGCGGCGGTGGGACAATCCGGCCATGGCCTCCCCCGACTCCGCCGATCGTCCGGCGCGCCTGCGCGCGCTGATGCGCGATCCGCATTTCCGCCGCGGCCTGCGCGAGTTGCTGCCGCTGCTGCCCGGCATGGCGGCCTGGGGCCTGGTCACCGGCGTGGCGATGGTCAAGAGCGGGCTGACCGTCGGCCAGGCGCTGCTGATGACCTTCGTCGTCTACGCCGGTTCGGCGCAGCTGGCCGCGCTGCCGCTGCTGGCCGCCGGCGCGCCGCTGTGGGTGATCTGGCTCACCGCCTTCGTGGTCAACCTGCGCTTCGTCATCTACAGCGCGCAGTGGCGCTTCTACCTCGGCCACCTGCCGCGCCGCCGGCGTGCCCTGATCGGCTACGTGGCCGGCGACGTCAACTACGCGATGTTCGTGAAGAACTGGCCCGAGCCCCGGCCCGAGCCCGGCCAGCTGCCCTACCTGCTGGGCGGCATCGTGGTGATGTGGACCGGCTGGCAGGTGGCCTCGGTGGCCGGCATCCTGCTGGCCGACCAGGTGCCGCTGCACTGGGGCCTGGGCTTCGCCGGCACGCTGGCACTGATCGGGCTGACCGGCTCGCTGCTCACCGACCGCGCCACCTGGGTCAGCGCCGGGGTGGCGGCCACCGCGGCGGTGGCGGCCTTCGCGCTGCCCTACAAGCTGCACATCGTCGTCGCGGTCGCGGCCGCGGTGGCCGCCGGCCTGCTGATGGAGGGCCCCGGCGGGCGCTTCGGGCGGCCGCTGCGCGCCGCACCGGGCAACGCCCGCTGATCCTGACCTGCTGCGACGATGGACGGCACCGACACCACCCTCGCGATCCTCGGCCTCGGGCTGGTCACGCTGCTGGCGCGCGCCTTCTTCCTGCTGCCCGCGCGCGAGCTGCCGATGCCGGCACTGGTGCGCCGGGCGCTCAAGTACGCGCCGCTGGCCGCGCTGGTGGCCATCGTCACCCCCGAAGTGCTGCTGACCCAGGGCCAGCTGATCGACAGCATGGCCGATGCCCGGCTGCTCGCCGCGATCGCCGGGGCGCTCTGGTTCGCCTGGCGACGCGGCATCCTCGGCACCATCGCCGTGGGCATGGCCGTGTACCTGCCACTGCGCCTCGGACTGGGCTGGTGAGCCCGGCGCCGACCGTCCCGCAGCGCGTCCTCCGACTCCCGCCTTCCGTCCTCACTCTTCCACCACCACCCGGACCTCCACCATGAAGATCCTTCGCCTCACCGACCTCATCGCCGCCGGCCAGGTGACCGGCAAGCGCGTGTTCATCCGCGCCGACCTCAACGTGCCGCAGGACGACAGCGGCCGCATCACCGAGGACACCCGCATCCGTGCCTCCGTGCCCTGCGTGAAGATGGCACTGGAGGCCGGCGCCGCGGTGATGGTCACCTCCCACCTGGGCCGCCCGACCGAGGGCGAGTTCAAGCCCGAGGACAGCCTGGCCCCGGTGGCCGCGCGCATGTCCGAACTGCTGGGCCGCGAGGTGAAGCTGGTGTCCGACTGGGTCGACGGCGTGGACGTCGCCCCCGGCCAGGTCGTGATGCTGGAGAACTGCCGCCTGAACAAGGGCGAGAAGAAGAACAAGGAAGAGCTGGCGCAGAAGATGGCCCGGCTGTGCGACATCTTCGTGCACGACGCCTTCGGCACCGCCCACCGCGCCGAGGCCAGCACCTACGGCATCGCCCAGTTCGCCCCGGTGGCCTGCGCCGGCCCGCTGCTGTCGGCCGAGATCGACGCGATCTCCAAGGCCCTGGCCGACCCGAAGCGCCCGCTGGTGGCCATCGTCGCCGGCTCCAAGGTCTCGACCAAGCTGACCATCCTGCAGAGCCTGGCGAAGAACGTCGACGGCCTGATCGTCGGCGGCGGCATCGCCAACACCTTCATGCTGGCCGCCGGCCTGAAGATCGGCAAGAGCCTGGCCGAGCCGGATCTGGTGGGCGACGCCAAGGCGGTGATCGAGGCCATGGCCGCGCGTGGTGCCGAGGTTCCCATCCCGGTGGACGTGGTCTGCGCCAAGACCTTCGCCGCCGACGCGCCGGCCACGGTGAAGGCGGCCACCGAGGTGGCCGACGACGACCTGATCCTGGACATCGGCCCGAAGACCGCCGCGATCCTGGCCGACAAGCTGAAGGCTGCGGGCACCATCGTCTGGAACGGCCCGGTGGGCGTGTTCGAGTTCGACGCCTTCGCCCAGGGCACCGAGACGGTGGCCCGGGCGATCGCCGCGAGCGACGCCTTCTCGATCGCCGGCGGCGGCGACACCCTGGCGGCGATCGCCAAGTACGGCATCGAGGGTGACGTGGGCTACATCTCCACCGGCGGCGGCGCCTTCCTCGAGGTTCTGGAAGGCAAGACGCTGCCGGCCTTCGAGATCCTGGCCCGGCGCGCCGAAGGCTGAGGCCGGCCCGGGGACGGCCGGTCAGGCCATGCCGGTTGCGCATGGCCTGACGCTCGATCGGGCATGAAGTCCTGTGCCGGCGGCGGGCGGAGCGCTCGACGGGTCCCGCGACCGGTCCGGGCGCTGTAATCTTCGCGCCCCCACGCGCAACACGCGCCCCCGGAGACCGCCATGCCCGCCCTCACCCCGGCCGAACAGGCCCTGCGCGACGCCGCGCTCGAGTACCACCGCGCGCCCACGCGCGGCAAGATCGCCGTCACGCCGACCAAGCCGCTGCTCAACCAGCGCGACCTGTCGCTGGCCTATTCGCCCGGGGTGGCCTACGCCTGCCTGGACATCCATGCGGACCCGGCCAAGGCGGCGGAGTACACCTCGCGCGGCAACCTGGTCGGCGTGGTCACCAACGGCACCGCGGTGCTGGGCCTGGGCGACATCGGCCCGCTGGCGGGCAAGCCGGTGATGGAAGGCAAGGGCTGCCTGTTCAAGAAGTTCGCCGGCATCGACGTCTTCGACATCGAGCTGGCCGAACGCGACCCGGACAAGCTGGTCGAGATCATCGCCGCGCTCGAGCCCACGCTGGGCGGGGTGAACCTGGAGGACATCAAGGCGCCCGAGTGCTTCTACATCGAGAAGCAGCTGCGCCAGCGCATGAAGATCCCGGTCTTCCACGACGACCAGCACGGCACCGCGATCATCTCGGCCGCGGCCCTGCTCAACGGCCTGGAGCTGGTGGGCAAGCGCATCGGCGAGGTCAAGGTGGCCGTCTCCGGCGCGGGCGCCGCGGCGATCGCCTGCCTGGACCTGATGGTGGAGCTGGGTGTGCGGCCGGCCCAGATCTTCGTCTGCGACTCGCGCGGCGTGATCCGCGAGGGCCGGGAGGACTTCCAGGCCGGCCGGCTCGACGAATCGAAGCTGCGCTACTGTCAGAAGACCGAGGCGCGCACACTGGCCGACGTGGTGCGCGACGCCGACGTCTTCCTGGGCTGCTCGGCCGCCGGCGTGCTGACCGCCGACATGGTGCAGACCATGGCCGACCAGCCGATCATCCTGGCGCTGGCCAACCCCGAGCCGGAGATCCGCCCCGAGGTGGCCAAGGCCGCCCGGCCGGACTGCATCATCGCCACCGGCCGTTCGGACTATCCGAACCAGGTCAACAACGTCCTGTGCTTCCCCTACATCTTCCGCGGCGCGCTGGACTGCGGCGCCACCCGGATCACCGAGGCGATGAAGCTGGCCTGCGTGCGCGAGATCGCCGCGCTGGCCAAGGAGGAGACCAGCGACGAGGTGGCCGCCGCCTACGCCGGCCAGGAGCTGCAGTTCGGCCCCGAGTACCTGATCCCCAAGCCCTTCGACGCCCGCCTGATCCTGCGCATCGCCCCGGCGGTGGCGCGCGCCGCGGCCGAATCGGGCGTGGCCGAGCGGCCGATCGAGGACCTGGCCGCCTACCGCGACTCGCTGACCCGCTACGTCTACCAGACCGGCATGTTCATGCGTCCGGTCTTCGCTGCGGCCAAGCGGCATCCGGCCCGGGTGGTTTACGCCGAGGGCGAGGACGAGCGCGTGCTGCGCGCGGTGCAGGCGGTGCTGGCCGAAGGCCTGGCTCGCCCCATCCTGGTGGGGCGCCCCCACGTCATCGAGATGCGCATCGACCGCGCCGGCCTGCGCCTGAAGCCGGGCGTCGACTTCGAGATGGTCAACCCCGAGGAGGATGCGCGCTTCCGGGCCTGCTGGGAGGAGTACCACCGGCTGATGAAGCGCGACGGCGTCTCGGTGGAGGCCGCCAAGGCAGCCGTACGCCGCTCCACCACGCTGATCTCGACGCTGCTGCTTCGCCTGGGCCACGCCGACGCCATGCTCTGCGGCCTGCATGGACGCTACGACACCCACTTCGAGTACGTGCGCCAGGTCATCGGCCAAAGGGCCGGCGCGAAGGTCTTCGCGACGATGAACGCGCTGATGCTCGAGGAGCACAACCTCTTCATCACCGACACCTTCATCAACGAGCAGCCCTCGGCCGAGGAACTGGCCGAGATCGCGCTGATGGCCGCCGAGGAGGTGCGCCGCTTCGGCGTGCCGCCGAAGGTGGCCTTCCTGTCGCACTCGATGTTCGGCACCTCCGCCCGCCCGTCGGCACAGCGGGTGCGCGCGGCGCGCGACCTGTTCGTCGCGCGTGCGCCGGAAATCGAGTGCGACGGCGAGATGCACGGCGACGCCGCGCTGTCCGAGGCGATCCGCCGCAACATCCTGCCCGACTCCACGCTGTCGGGCGCGGCCAACGTGCTGGTGCTGCCCAACATCGATGCGGCCAACATCCTCTTCAACGTGCTGAAGATGACCTCGGGCAAGGGCGTCACGGTGGGCCCGGTGCTGCTGGGTGCGGCCGCGCCGGTGCACATCCTGTCGCCCTCGGCGTCGATGCGCCGGGTGGTCAACATGACCGCCCTGGCAGTGGCCGACGCGGCCGAGGCCGGCCTGCGGCGCAGCCTGTAACCCGCTGTGGCCGGGCGCGGCCGATAATCCGCCGCGCCCACCGACCTCTCGCCGGCGGGCCGGTCGAATCCCTCAGGAGCCCCCACCCGTCATGACCCGCCACACCAAGATCGTCGCCACCCTCGGCCCCGCCTCCTCCGACCCCGCGGTGCTCGAACGCATGATCCGTGCCGGCGTCGACGTGGTGCGGCTGAACTTCAGCCACGGCAAGGCTCAGGACCACATCGACCGCGCCGCGCTGGTGCGCGAGGTGGCCGATCGGGTCGGCAAGCCGGTGGCCATCATGGCCGACCTGCAGGGCCCGAAGATCCGCGTGGGCAAGTTCGCAGAAGGCCGGGTGATGCTGGAGAACGGCCAGCCCTTCGTGCTCGACGGCGGCCGCAGCGAGCCGGGCGACGTCCACGGCGTCGGCCTGGACTACAAGGAGCTGCCGCGCGACGTCCGGCCCGGCGACACCCTGCTGCTCAACGACGGCCTGATCGTCCTGGGCGTGGACGCGGTGCGCGGCGAGGCGGTGCACACCACCGTGCAGGTGGGCGGCGAGCTGTCCAACAACAAGGGCATCAACAAGCAGGGCGGCGGCCTGACCGCCCCGGCGCTCACCGCCAAGGACATGGAGGACATCCGCACCGCGATGAGCTTCCAATGCGAGTACATCGCGGTGAGCTTCCCGAAGAGCGCCACCGACATGGAAATGGCGCGCCAGCTCGCCAACGTGGCCGGCGAGCCCTGGCGGCACAAGCCGGCGATGATCGCCAAGATCGAGCGCACCGAGGCGATCCCGCAGCTCGAGGCCATCCTGAAGTCCAGCGACGGCATCATGGTCGCGCGCGGCGATCTGGCCGTCGAGGTGGGCAACGCCGCGGTGCCGGCGCTGCAGAAGAAGATGATCCGCATGGCGCGGGCGATGAACAAGGTGGCCATCACCGCCACGCAGATGATGGAGTCGATGATCCAGAACCCGGTGCCCACCCGCGCCGAGGTCTCGGACGTCGCCAACGCGGTGCTCGACGGCACCGATGCGGTGATGCTCAGTGCCGAGACGGCCGCAGGCAAGTACCCGGTCGAGACCATCGAGCAGATGGCCGCCATCGCCATCGCCGCCGAGCGCGCCGAGGAAACCCACCCGGACACCGACTTCAGCCTGCGCCCGGTCGAGCGCATCGACCAGGCCATCGCGATGGGCGCGCTGTTCACGGCCCACCACCTGGGCTGCAAGGCCATCCTGGCGCTCACCGAGTCGGGCTCGACCACGTTGTGGATGAGCCGCTACCGCATCGACATCCCGATCTACGGCCTGACCAGCCAGACCCTGTCGCAGCGCAAGATGGCGCTGTACCGCAACGTGCGCTCGATCCTGATGCCCCGGCACGACGACCGCGACGCCGCCCTGCGCGACGCCGAGGCGCTGCTGGTCGCGCGCGGCGTACTGCGCCCGGGCGACACCTACGCGATCACCTGTGGCGAGCCGATGGGCTACCCGGGCGGCACCAACATGCTCAAGGTCTGCCGGGTCGGCGGCTGAGGCCGGCGGGAGGGAGCCACGCCGGACCGCAGCATGTCACGAGGCCAGCGGCAACCTTGATCTGCATGGGGCGCCAGCGCCCGGTCACCGCCTAGAATCTGCGGGTTACAGCGCGGTTTCACGCGTCGGCGTGCGGCGCGCTGCCCGGATTCTTCTTCCCTTCCTGAGGATCACCCATGGCACTCGTTTCCATGCGCCAGCTGCTGGACCATGCCGCCGAAAACGGCTACGGCATCCCGGCCTTCAACGTCAACAACCTCGAGCAGGTGCAGGCCGTGATGGCAGCGGCCGACGCCGTGGGCGCGCCGGTCATCCTGCAGGCCTCCGCGGGGGCGCGCAAGTACGCCGGCGAAGCCTTCATCAAGCACCTGATCCTGGCCGCCACCGAGGCCTACCCGCACATCCCGCTGGTGATGCACCAGGATCACGGCACCAGCCCGAAGGTCTGCGCCGGCGCGATCGAACTGGGCTTCGGCTCGGTGATGATGGACGGCTCGCTGCGCGAGGACGGCAAGACCCCGGCCGACTTCGCCTACAACGTGGACGTGACGCGCCAGGTCGTCGCGATGGCGCACAAGGTCGGCGTCACCGTCGAGGGTGAGCTGGGCTGCCTGGGCTCGCTGGAGACCGGCGAGGCCGGCGAGGAAGACGGCATCGGCGCGGTCGGCAAGCTCGACCACAGCCAGATGCTGACCGACCCGGAGGAGGCCGCCCGCTTCGTGCAGGAGACCCAGCTGGACGCGCTGGCCATTGCCATCGGCACCAGCCACGGCGCCTACAAGTTCACCCGCCCGCCCACCGGCGACGTGCTGGCGATCTCCCGCGTCAAGGAGATCCACGCCCGCATCCCGAACACCCACCTGGTGATGCACGGCTCCTCGTCGGTGCCGCAGGAGCTGCTGGCCATCATCAACCAGTACGGCGGCAAGATGAAGGAAACCTACGGCGTGCCGATCGCCGAGATCCAGGAAGCCATCAAGCACGGCGTGCGCAAGATCAACATCGACACCGACATCCGCCTGGCGATGACCGGCGCGGTGCGCAAGTTCCACGCCGAGAACCCGGACAAGTTCGACGCCCGCGAGTGGCTCAAGCCCGCCCGCGAGGCCGCGATGGCGGTGTGCAAGCAGCGCTACCTGGAGTTCGGCTGCGAAGGCCAGGGCGGCAAGATCAAGCCGGTGACGCTGGTGGACATGGCCGCCAAGTACGCTGCCGGCGAGCTGGCGCAGAAGGTGCTCTGACGCACCAGGGCATGAGGCACCGCAAGGGTGCATGAGCCGGGCCCGCCGTCGAGCGGGCCTTTTTCATGGGGCGCCACCTACAATCGCTGCAATCGCCATCCTGAGCCGATCGCCCCGTGACCTCCTCCCTGCTCGAATCGTCCCTCCACAGCCTGCCGCTGCTTGCCCGTGGCAAGGTCCGCGACAACTATGCCGTCGGCGACGACCGGCTGCTGATGATCGCCAGCGACCGCCTGTCGGCCTTCGACGTGATCATGGGCGAGCCGATCCCCGGCAAGGGCGAGATCCTCACCCAGGTGGCGCTGTTCTGGTTCGACAAGCTCGGCCACATCGTGCCGAACCACCTTACCGGCGAGGCGCCGGAGTCGGTGGTGGCCGCCGACGAGGTGGACCAGGTACGCGGCCGCTCGATGCTGGTCAAGCGGCTGAAGCCCATCCCGGTGGAGGCGGTGGTGCGCGGCTACCTGGCCGGCAGCGGCTGGAAGGAGTACCAGCAGTCGCAGTCGGTCTGCGGCGTGGCGCTGCCTGCCGGCCTGGGCAATGCCGACCGCCTGCCCGAGCCGATCTTCACGCCGGCCACCAAGGCCGAGATGGGCGAGCACGACGAGAACATCTCCTTCGACCGCATGGCACAGATCGTGGGCGCGCCGCTGGCCGCGAAGATCCGCGACGTGTCGATCCGCCTGTACCAGACAGCGGCGAACTTCGCGCTCACCAAGGGCATCATCATCGCCGACACCAAGTTCGAGTTCGGGCTGGACGAGCATGGCGCGCTGACCCTGATGGACGAGGTGCTGACGCCCGACTCCTCCCGCTACTGGCCGGTGGAGGGCTACGAGCCCGCCCGGGCGCGCGGCGAGAACCCGCCGAGCTACGACAAGCAGTTCGTGCGCGACTGGCTGGAAGCGGTGCGCATCGACGGCCGCCCCTGGGGCAAGACGGCGCCGGCGCCGGCCCTGCCGCAGGCCGTCATCGAGCAGACGGCAGCCAAGTACCGCGAGGCGCTGATCCGGCTGACCACCTGAGGCCCACAGGATCCCGGCGATGCCTCGACCTCCCTCGCGCCGTGTCGGCCCGCCCGGGGTGCGGGGGGCCGGGACGGCGCGCACCTGCGCGGGCCGGCCGTGACCGCGCCGCCCAAGGACCGGTTGCTGCGCACGCTGGACGAGGCGATCCAGCAGGGTCGCATCGCCCGCGAACTGCCCTTCCTGCGCGCCGAACGCAGCGTCGTGCTGGCCCGGCTGGGCGAGCTGGACGAGGCCCGCCGCGAGGTCGCGGCGCTGCGTGCCCTGCCGCACAGCGCCGGCAATGGTGTGCTGCACGCCTGGCTGTGGCTGGCCGAAGGGCTGATCGACTTCCACGAGGACTTCGACGCCCGGGCGCGCGACCGGGTGCTCCGCTCGCTGGCGCTGGCACGCTCGGTGCGCGCCCCGCGCATCCAGGCGCTGGCCGCGGCCTGGCTGGCACATCTGGACTTCCGGGCACAGGACGATGGCTCGGCAGTGGCGCATGCCCGGCTGGCCCTGCAGCTGGCCACGCCGGACCAGCACAGCGCGCGCTCGCGCGCGGGCATCGTGGTGGCCGGCATCTACCAGTTCTGCGGCCGCGAGGACCTGGCACTGCCCTGGTACAGCCTGGTGCGCACCCATGCCACGCAGGAGGGCGACAGTGCATCGCTGACCTCCATCGCCTACAACATGGCAACGCTGCGCGTGATGTCGGTGCGGCTCGCGGCCCTCTCGGGCGAGCCCGACATGCAGGCCGCGCGACGTGCCCGTCTGGGCACCGAGGCCTCGATGTTCCTCGACCTGAGCCTGCGCAACCGGGCGCTGAACCACCATTCGGCGATGCAGCAGGCACAGATCCTGATCGTGCACCGCGAGTTCGCGGCCGCGCTGGCGCTGTACGACAAGCACATGCTCGACGCGATGGCGCAGGGCCTGCGCAGCTCGCAGTGCCTGTTCGAGGCCGATCGTGCGCACTGTCTGCTGGAACTCGGCCGCAGCGACGAGGCCCTGGTGGCGGCACGCACCGCCGACTCGGCCTTCATCGGCGCCACCGAACTCGAGGAGCAGACCATTGCGCACGGCCTGCTGGCGCAGATCTTCGACCGCCTGGGACTGGCCGAGCTGGGCCGCCGTCACGCGCAGGCCTGCGTCGACACCCATGCCCGCCTGCGCAAGCGCTGGGACGGCCTGCTGTCGCTGTGCGACGCGGCCGGCTTGGCATCGCCCGGGGAGGGAACGCCCTCGCGTGCGGCCACCGGCGTCACCCGCTGATCCGGGCAGCGCCGGGACGGGACGGCCGCCTGGCGGGTCAGGCCAGCCGGCGGGTCAGAACAGCACCATGCTGAGCTTGCGGCGGTACTGGTCGACCACCGGATCGGCCGGCGCCACGGCCGCCTTGCCGGTCAGCTCCAGCGCGCCCTTGGCCTGGGCGGCCTCGGTCTTGGGGGCCGGACGGGTCATCAGCTCCAGGATGGCGACGTAGGTCTTGCGCGCGCTTTCGTCGGCCCAGGTCTTGTCGCGCATCAGGATCTCGAGCAGCTCGTCCATCGCGGCGGTGAACTCCTGGCGGGCCATCAGCAGCAGGGCGCGCTCGTAGCGGGCGGCGAAGTCGCGCTTGTTCGCGGCGATCGCCGCCTCGAGCTGCGCCAGCGGCGGGGCGGTGGTCGCGCGCTCGCAGGCGGTCAACCAGGTGCCCAGGGCCGCCAGACGGGCATCGAGCATCACCTGGCTGGCCACCGGGTCGTAGGCACGGCGCGCCTCGGCCAGGCGGCCCTGCTCGAGCAGCAGCTTCAGATAGTCGGCCCGCGCCGTGACGTTGGCAGGGTCGATCGCCACCGCCTCGGCCAGCTTGGCCAGCGCCGCATCGGCGTCGCCTTCCTGGGCCAGCGCCTCGGCCTCCTGGGCGTCGGCGGCCGCCTCCAGCTCGGCCACACTGGGCACATGCTTGTCGAGGAAGGCACGGATCTGCGCCTCGGGAATCGCGCCGACGAAGCCGTCCACCGGCTGGCCCTGCGCGAACATCACGCAGAACGGGATCGAGCGCACGCCGAACATCTGGCTGAGCTGGCCGGCGATCTCGGGCACCTCGTCGCTGTTGAGCTTGGCCAGCACGAAGCGACCGGCGTACTCGCCTTCCAGCTTCTCGAGCACGGGCCCCAGCTGGCGGCAGGGGCCGCACCAGGGCGCCCAGATGTCGAGCAGCACGGGCTGCTGCAGCGAGGCCTGGATCAGCTCGGTTTCGAAATTCTGCAGGGTGATATCGATCATCGGGGTACCTTCGAGCCACCCGACGTCGGGGCGAAAGGCCGGCAAACAAGCCCTCCACGCCCCCTCGACGCGGGCCACCTAAAATCACGGTCTTTTCCGCACCGGAGCCTGCCTTGAACAGCGCCAAGCCCCTCGTCGGTCTCGTCATGGGATCCAGCAGCGATTGGGACACCATGAAGAACGCCGCCGAGATTCTCGCCGACTTCGGGGTGCCCTTCGAGGCCCGGGTCGTCTCGGCGCATCGCATGCCCGACGACATGTTCGCCTACGCCGAGGCTGCGCGCGGTCGCGGCCTGCAGGCCATCATCGCCGGAGCCGGCGGCGCCGCGCACCTGCCGGGCATGCTGGCGGCCAAGACGCCGGTGCCGGTGCTCGGCGTGCCGGTGGCCAGCCGGCACCTGCAGGGTGTCGATTCGCTGCACTCGATCGTGCAGATGCCCAAGGGCATTCCGGTGGCCACCTTCGCCATCGGCGTGGCCGGCGCGGCCAACGCGGCGCTGTTCGCGGTGGCCCTGCTGGCCAGCCACGACGCCGACCTGGCCGCCAGGCTCGACGCCTTCCGCGCCCGCCAGACCGAGGCGGCGCGCGCGATGACGCTGGAAGGCTGAGGCGATGGCACACACCCACCCGCGTGCGCTGCTGCCCGGCGAAGCCAGCGCCGCCGATCCGACCCGCACCGTCACGCTGGGCGTGATGGGGGGCGGCCAGCTCGGCCGCATGTTCGTGCACGCCGCCCAGGCGCTGGGCTTTCGCACCGCGGTGCTCGACCCGGATGCGACCAGCCCGGCCGGTCTGGTGTCCCACGTGCATGTGCCCACCGCCTACCTCGCGGCCGACGGCCTGGCCCGGCTGGCCGACGCGGCCGACGCCATCACCACCGAATTCGAGAACGTGCCGGCCGAGGCCCTGCGCCGGCTGGCCGAGCGCCGCCCGGTGGCCCCCGGCGGTGACGCGGTGGCGGTCTGTCAGGACCGCGCGGCCGAGAAGGCCCACTTCGTTGCCAGCGGCGTGCCCTGCGCGCCCTACGCCGTGATCGAGAACGAGGCCCAGCTCGCCGCCCTGCCCGATGCGCTGCTGCCCGGCATCCTGAAGACCGCCCGGCTGGGCTACGACGGCAAGGGCCAGGTGCGCGTGGCCGACCGCGCCGCGCTGGCCGCCGCCTGGGCCGAACTGGGCCGCGTGCCCTGCGTGCTCGAGCAGCGCCTGGCGCTGGCCGCCGAGGTCAGCGTGATCGTCGCCCGGGCCGCCGACGGCAGCCTGGTGCACTTCCCGCTGCAGGGCAACCTGCACCGCGACGGCATCCTCGCCGTCACCACGGTGCCCGCCCCCGACGTCGGTCCGGCACAGGCGGCCGAGGCCTTTGCCTGCGCCGCGCGGATCGCGGCCAGCCTGGACTACGTCGGCGTGCTCTGCGTCGAGTTCTTCGTGCTGGCCGACGGTTCGCTGGTCGCCAACGAGATGGCGCCGCGCCCGCACAACTCCGGCCACTACAGCATCGACGCCTGCGATGTGTCGCAGTTCGAGCTGCAGGTGCGCGCCATGGCCGGCCTGCCGCTGGTCGCACCGCGCCTGCACTCGCCCTGCGTGATGCTGAACCTGCTGGGCGACCTGTGGTTCGACGAGACCGGCCGCACGCGCACCCCCGACTGGGCCGGCGTGCTGGCCCTGCCGGGCACCCACCTGCACCTGTACGGCAAGGCCGAGGCGCGCCGCGGCCGCAAGATGGGCCACCTGACCGTCACCGCGGCCAGCGCCGAGGACGCCCGGGCCACCGCGCTGCAGGTGGCGGCGCGCCTGGGCATCGCGCCGTTCTGACCGCCCGCCGCACCATGCCCAGGCTCTCCGACGCCCGCGACGACGCCGCGCTGCAGGCCGCCCTGCCCGCGGCGGTGCAGGCCCTCGTGGACGGGCAGCTGGTGGCCTTTCCCACCGAGACCGTCTACGGTCTGGGCGCACGGGCCGACGAGGCGACGGCGGTGGCCGGCATCTTCGCCGCCAAGGGCCGCCCCAGCGACCACCCGCTGATCGTGCACGTGGCCGATGTCGCCGGGGCAGAGGCCTTCGCGGCCGCGCTGCCCCCCGTGGCGCGCCGGCTGATGGCGGCCTTCTGGCCAGGCCCGCTGACCGTGATCGTGCCGCGCCGGCCGGAGATGGCAGCGGCCGCGGCGGGCGGACAGTCCAGTGTCGGCCTGCGCTGTCCGGATCACCCGGTGGCGCTGGCCCTGCTGCGTGCCGCGGCAGCCGCCGGTGTGCCGGGCGTGGCCGCGCCGAGCGCCAACCGCTTCGGCCAGGTCAGCCCGACCCGCGCCGAGCATGTGCGCGACGAGTTCCCGGACCGGCCCGACCTGCTCGTGCTCGACGGCGGGCCCTGCGCCGTGGGCATCGAGTCGGCCATCGTCGACTGCAGCCGTGGCCGCCCGGTGCTGCTGCGCCCCGGCGGGCTGACCACGGCGGCCCTCGAGGCCGCTGCCGGCGAGCCGCTGGCCGAGCGCGACGCCGGCGCGCCCCGGGCCTCCGGCACGCTGGAGGCCCACTACGCCCCCCGGGCCAAGCTGCGGCTGATGGCACCCGCTGCCCTGCAGGCCGCGCTGGAACTGCTGCTGCCCAGCCTGGCCGGGCGCGACGCCACGACGCCGGCCCTGGCCCTGTACACCCGTGGCGACCTGGTCCCCGCGCTGCAGCGCACACTGCGCCAGCCGGCACTCGCCCGGCAGGTCCTGCTGCGCCGCATGCCCGACGATGCGGCCGCCGCCGCCCGGGAGCTGTTCGCCACGCTGCGCGACTTCGACGCCGCCGGCGTGCCGCTGATCTGGGTGGAGGCCCCCCCGGACGATCCACACTGGGACGGCGTGCGTGATCGCCTGCAGCGCGCTGCCGCGGCCTGAGAACCGGTGACCGCCCCGTGCCCCCTGTCCCGCCGTCACCGCCGTCCCCGTCGACCCCGCTCCTTCCTGCCGCCCCAGCGGCCCCTGCCCCGGACCTGCCGATGAAGCCGACCTTTCCCTTCCTGCCCCGTGCCGGCCGACGCCTGGCCACCCTGCTGACGCTGGGAGCGGCCCTGGGCCTCGCGGCCTGCGGTGGCAGCACCTCGCGCGTCGACGAGTTCGATCCGGACCGCATGGTCGTCTTCGGCGACGAACTCAGCGTGCTCGGCTCGGGCGCGAGCAGCACCGAACCGGTCGGCGCGAAGTACGGCATCAACCAGGTCGTCGCGAGCACCGGGGCGCTGGCCTGTGCCAGTGCCCCGCTGTGGGTGCAGTCGCTGGCCAGCGGCTTCGGACTGACCTTTGCCGAGTGCGGCGGCAGCGCCGGCAGCGCCACCGCCGTCATGCAGGCTGCCTACGGCGCCCGGGTGAGCGACGTGGCCGCGCAGTTCACCCGCTTCGATGCCGGCGACGACCTGGACGCGCGCACCCTGGTCACCGTACTGGCCGGCATGCACGACGTGCTGGATGCCTACGAGGCCTTCGACGCCGGCCGCCTGACACGCGACCAGGCGCTGGCGCAGGTCGGCGCGGCCGGTGTGGCCCTGGGCGATCTGATCAACCGCATGACCGACGGGGGCCGCGGGGGACGGGTGGTCTATGTGACCATGCCCGACCTCAGCCTGTCGCCCTTCGCCCTGGCCGAGAAGGCCGCCCACAGCGACGTGGACCGGGCCGCCCTGCTGAAGGACCTGGTCGCGCGCTTCAACGAGAAGCTGCGCAACCAGGTGATCAACGACGGCCGCCATGCCGGCCTGGTCACCGGCGACGAACTGCTGCAGGTGATGGCGAAGTACCCCTCCTCCTACTCGCTGGCTTCGGTGGACACGGCGGCCTGCCAGCTCACGGTGGCGCAGTTCGACGGCAGCGAGGACGGCGACCAGGCGGGCGTGCACAGCGCGGCCTTCGTGGGCTACATCACCGCCGGCGACGACCGGCGCGTGATGGGCTGCAGCACCCTGACCCTGGTCAGCGGCGCGGCCGGCAGCGCCAGCACCTACCTCTGGGCCGACGCCCTGCGCCCGGCGGCGGCCTGGCAGGCCCAGCTCGGCTCGCGCGCCCTGTCGCGCGCGCGCACCAACCCGTTCTGACGGCGAGCCTCAGCGCTGCGGCGGCGCCTCGCTGCGGCCGAAGCGCAGCTTCATCGTCAGGATCGTGGCCGCCAGGGCCAGTGTGACGACGTTGGCGACGATCACCGGCCAGGCACCGAGCAGCAGCCCGTAGAGCAGCCACAGCGCCACGCCGGCGGTGAACACGCTGTACATCGTCAGCGAGATGCCGCTGACGTCACGGGTGCGCAGCGTATGCCAGGCCTGCGGCACGAAGGACAGCGTGGTCAGGCAGGCGGCCAGCAGGCCGACGGACTCACGCAGCCCCGCCAGCAGCGCAGGGTCGACATAGGCGGCCAGGGCCGCAGAGAAGGCTGTCATCGGGTCGGCATGCGGGGTTCCTGCGACGCCCATTGCACCAGGGTGTCGAGTGCGGCACGCGCTTCACGCTGCGCCGCCAGGGGATGATTGATGAAGGCCACCAGCACGCGCCGCCGGCCGTCGGAAGGATGCAGGTAGCCGGCCACGGCGGCCACGTCGGCCAGTGAGCCGGTCTTGAGGTGCGCCCGGCCGACCGCGGCAGTGGCCCGCCGGGCCGTGCCGTCCACACCGGCCACCGGCAGCGAGGCCAGCAGCTCGGGCATCCAGGGCTGCGTCCAGGCCCACTGCAGCAGGCGGCCGAGGCAGCGCGCGCTGATCCGCTCCGTGCGCGACAGGCCGGAGCCGTTGTCCAGCACGATCTCCTCGGCCGCGCAGCCCGGGCCGGCCTGCAGGGCCTCGACCACCGCCGCGCGCGCCGGCTCGAAGCGCGCCGGCAGCACCGGGCTGAGCGCCAGCAGCAGGTGCTGGGCGATCATGTTGTTGCTGAACTTGTTCATGTCGCGCAGCACCTCGCCCAGCGGCGGCGAGGCGAACTCGAAGGCCGGCGCCAGCCCGGGCGGCGCCGCCCCGTCGCGCACGCGCCCGCTCAGGCGCCCGCCCACCTGGCGCCACAGCGCCTCGACCAGCCGGGCGTCGTAGCCAGCCGGGTCCTGCCAGGCAATCGGCCAGACCCGCTCGCCACAGGCCAGCGGATAGCTGCCGTTCAGGCGCAGGCGCTGCGGCTGGGAGAAATCCGGCGCCAGCGCGGTGCGCCAGTCACCGCAGGGCTGGCGGTCCAGCGGCACGCTGGGAGGCAGCTCGACCCCGGCCAGCGCAGGCTCCGCACCGATCCAGGCCAGGCCGCGCGCCGCATCCGGGCGCAGCCACAGGCTGATGCTCTTCTGGTTCAGCATCAGCGCGTCGGGCAGCACGTTGTAGGGCCGCTGCGGCTCGCCGTCGAAGGCGCCGGGGTCGCCCGGCGGCAGGGCGTAGTGACGGCGGTCGAGCAGCAGGTCACCGCGGATGTCCTGCACGCCCAGCTGGCGCACCCGCTGCAGCAGCAGCCAAAGACGTTCCTGCACCAGGCGCGGATCGCCCCGACCCTGCAGGATCAGGTGGCCCTCGAGCACGCCGTCCTCCAGCCGGCCGTCCAGGTAGACGCCGGTCTGCCACTGCCAGGCGGGGCCGAGCCGCTGCAGCCCGATCGCCGCGGTGACCAGCTTCATCGTCGAGGCCGGGTGGGCCAGCCGCTCGGCCCGCCAGGCCAGCTGCGGGGTCTCTGCGCCCACCGGTTCGGCATCGGCCACCCAGACGCTCAGGCTGTCGGCATCGATGCGCGCGCGGGCCAGCGCCTCCCGCACGGCCGGAGGCAGGGTCTCCTCGGCCGGGGCGGCGGCGACAGACCCGACCAGGGCGGCCCCGAGCAGCAGCCACGCACTCCAGCGGCGCGCCGTGCGGGTCACGGTGCGGAGCACCCCGGGCCGGCGGCCTGGGCAGAGCGCCGCAGGGAGTCGACGCAGGGGCAGCGGGATGGAAGCAGGCAAGGCAGGTCGCGGCATGTCACGGGAGGCGGAGCGCAGGAAGTCCCGGCCCGCACCGGCGCCGCATGATACGCAGCCGCACGCCGGACGACGGCCCCGGGGTCGGGCGAGCGCCGGGATCCACAGCGCATCCGCCGGACCGGACCGGCCGGGCCGCCCCGCTACACTGGCAGGCTGTTCACGCCGCGCCATGTCCACGCTCCGACTGCTCGTCCTCGACGCCTCGACCGAGACCCTGCACCTGGGCCTGCTTCAGGACCAGGCACTGCTGTCGCGGGCCCTGCCGGGTGGCGCCCAGGCCTCCGCGACCCTGCTGCCGGCGCTGCGCGAACTGCTCGAGGCGGCCGGCTGCGCCGCCACCCAGCTGGATGCGATCGGCTTCGGCCACGGCCCGGGCGCCTTCACCGGCCTGCGCACCGCCTGCGCGGTGGCCCAGGGGCTGGCCCTGGGACTGGATCGGCCCCTGCTGGCGCTGGACACCCTGGCCGCGGTGGCGCAGCATGCCGGCAGCCTGGGGGCCACGGCGCCCTGCTGGAGCGTCCTGGACGCGCGCATGGGTGAGCTTTACGCCGCCTGCTGGGAGCGCGATGCGGCGGGCCGCTGGCGCGCAGCGAGCCCGCCGGCCCTGTACAGCCCGGCCGGCTTCGCCGCCGCCCTCGCGGCGCGGCCTGCCGCCGTGGCCGGCAACGCGCTGGCCCTGCCCGAAGTGGCCACCCGGCTGCGCGAGCTGGGCATTCCGGCCGCCGCGCAGTTCCCCACGGCGCAACCGGTGGGCGCGGCCCTGGCCGCCCTGGCGCGCGACGCCTGGGCCGCCGGCGAGCACATCGACCCCGCCCAGGCCCTGCCGCTGTACGTGCGCGACAAGGTGGCCCTGACCACCGCGGAGCGGCAGGCCGCCGCCGCCTCGAAGGCCGCCCCGTGAGTCTGCGCGGACTGCCCCTCCCGACCGGCGTCGGCCCGCCCCGACTGCGCCCGATGCAGGTCACAGACCTGGACGCCGTCATGGCCATCGAGGTGCAGGCCTACCCCTTTCCCTGGAGCCGCGGCAACTTCATCGACTCGCTTGCCGCCGGCTACTGGTGCCAGTGCCTGGTCGACGGGCAGGCCGGGCTGCTGGGCTACCTGGTCGTGATGGCCGGCCTGGACGAACTGCACCTGCTGAACATCAGCGTCGACCCCGGCTGCCAGGGCCGCGGCCATGCCCTCCTGATGCTACGCGCGCTGGAGGAACAGGCCCGCCGGCAGCACGCCCACTGGGTCTGGCTCGAGGTGCGCCCGAGCAACCTGCGCGCACGGGGACTGTACGAGCGCTTCGGCTTCGAACAGGTCGGCCTGCGCAAGGGCTACTACCCCGCCGAGGGCGGTCGCCGCGAGGACGCCCTGGTGCTGCGCCGGCCGATCGATCCGGCCGGCACGGCCTGGGCCTGGCCGCGATGAGCGAGCGCTGGCCGCCGCGCCGCCTGGCCATGCTGGAGGCCATGGGGGTGCCGCTGCGTCTGCCGCGCATGCAGGCCGAAGTGCCGCAGCAGGCCGCAGCGCCCCCTGCTGCGCCTGGCCTCGGCGTCCGCCCGGTCGAAGCGCCGGTGACGGCGGCAGCCGCGCCCGCGCGCGCCGCTCCGGTGGCGGCCGAACCGGCCACGCCCCGGACCGCGGCGCCCGTGCGGCCCGCCGAGCCTGCCGTGGCACCGCCCCGCCCGGCTGCCGACGCCCGGCCGGTGCAGAGCGCCCGGCCCGGTCCGGTCGCGCCGCCGGAGGCGACGGCCGATGGCCGCCGCATTCTCGGCGTCGAGTCGATGGACTGGCCGGCGCTGCGCGAGGCGGTGGCCGGCTGCCGGGCCTGCGGCCTGTGCGAAAGCCGCCGGCAGACCGTCTTCGGCGTCGGCAACGAGCGGGCCGAATGGATGCTCGTGGGCGAAGCCCCGGGCGAGCAGGAGGACCGGCTCGGCGAACCCTTCGTCGGCAAGGCCGGCCAGCTGCTGGACAACATGCTGCGCAGCATCGGCCTGACGCGCAGCGAGGCCGAACCGGCCCGGCAGGTGTACATCGCCAACGTGCTGAAGTGCCGCCCCCCCGCCAACCGCAACCCGCAGCCGCAGGAAGTGCTGCAGTGCGAGCCCTTCCTGAAGCGCCAGGTCGAACTGGTGTCGCCGCGTCTGATCCTGGCGATGGGCCGCTTCGCGGTGCAGTCGCTGCTGGGCAGCCAGGAGCCGATCGGCCGTCTGCGCGGCCGGGTGCACCAGTACCACGGCGTGCCGGTGATCGTGACCTACCACCCGGCCTACCTGCTGCGCAACCCGCTCGACAAGGCCCGGGCCTGGGAGGATCTCTGCCTGGCCGCCGCGCAGCGGGAGTCCGGCGGCGGCGCAACCTCGGCACCCTGAACCGCGCGCTGCGGCGCCTGCTCGCGGCCGCTCAGCCGAGCCGGCTGCTCAGATAGCGGCGACGCCAGAAGAACCATCCCAGGCTGCCGCCGAGCAGCAGCATCACCGCCACGGCGACCCACACGCCGGTGGAGGTGTGAATCAGCGGCAGGCTGTCGAAGTTCATGCCGAAGAAGCCGGTGACCAGGTTCAGCGGCAGGAAGATCGCCGTCAGCACCGTCAGCGTGCGCATGACATCGTTGGTGCGCTGCGCCACGGCGGAGAAGTGCATCTGCAGGGCGCTCTCGGCCGAGGCCTGCAGGCGGCGCACATGGCCCAGCACGCGCTCGATGTGCTCGTGCACGTCGCGCGAACGCAGCCGCAGCAGCTCGCGCTCGCGCGCGGCGTGGACATCGGCCTCGGGCGGCCACTCGCCGAGGGCGTCCAGCCACTCCTGCACGGCGCTGCGCTGGTCCTCGCAGACGTCCTCCAGGGCGTTCAGCGCATTGCGCGATTCCAGCAGGGCCTGCCAGTCGACCCGGCGCCGCCGCGGACCGAGCAGCTCCTGCTGCAGCTGGGACAGCTGCTGGGTCAGCTGCCGACGCAGCTCCAGGTAGCCATCGACCAGATGGTTGACCAGGCGCAGCATCAGGTCGGCCGGGCTGTCCGGCCGGCGCCCGCCCGCCGGCCACTGCAGCAGGCGGCTGGCCATGAACTCCACCGCCGGACAGCCGGCGGGATGCACCGTCAGCAGCACGCGGTCGAAGACCGCGAAGCCCACCGGACTGGTGTCGATCGCGCGCAGCCAGGGCTGCGGACCGCGCACCGCAGGCTCACCGGGCAGCTCCGCAGCCGGCGCCAGCCGCCGGAACACCAGCAGGTCGTACCAGGAGGTGTAGTCGAAGTGCGAGGGCAGGTGGACATTGAGCAGATCCGACACATGCAGGTCGACCAGCTGGCCGCCGGTCCAGGCCTGCAGCGCCGCCTGGATCCGCGCGGTCTCGGCACGAAACGCCTCCCGCTCCACCGCCACCCAGAGAAAGGCCCGGCCGGCCGCTTCGTCGGGCCACTGCGGCGGCAGCGTCTCCAGCGCGCGGCAGTGTTCGCCGAACAGGATCACCCGCATGGGCAGCCGGGGTTCAGCCCTGCCGGCGCAGCAGGCGCGCGGCGTCCAGGGCGAAATAGGTCAGGATGCCGTCGGCACCGGCGCGCTTGAAGGCCAGCAGACTCTCCATCATCACGGCATCGCGGTCCAGCCAGCCGTTGCGCGCGGCCGCCTCGAGCATCGCGTACTCGCCGCTGACCTGATAGGCGAAGGTGGGCACGCGGAACTCGTCCTTCACGCGCCGCACGATGTCCAGGTAGGGCATGCCGGGCTTGACCATGACCATGTCCGCGCCCTCGGCAATGTCCAGCGCCACCTCGCGCAGCGCCTCGTCGCTGTTGCCCGGGTCCATCTGGTAGACCTTCTTGTTGCCCTTGCCCAGGTTGCCGGCCGACCCCACCGCGTCGCGGAACGGACCGTAGAAGGCGCTGGCGTACTTGGCGCTGTAGGCCATGATGCGGGTATGGATGAAGCGCTGCGCCTCCAGCGCACGGCGGATCGCGCCGATGCGTCCGTCCATCATGTCGCTGGGGGCGACGATGTCCACACCGGCCTGCGCCTGGACCAGGGCCTGCTGCACCAGCACCTCGGTGGTCTCGTCGTTGAGCACGTAGCCGCTCTCGTCGATCAGCCCGTCCTGTCCGTGCGTGGTGTAGGGGTCCAGCGCGACATCGGTCATCACGCCCAGTTCGGGAAAGCGCCGCTTCAGCTCGGCCACCACGCGCGGCACCAGCCCGTCGGGATTGGCGGCTTCGCGGCCGTCGGCACTCTTGTGCTCGCCGCCCAGCACCGGGAACAGCGCCATCACCGGCACGCCCAGGGCCACGCACTGCTCGGCCACCGGCAGCAGCTGGTCGAGGCTGCGCCGCTGCACGCCGGGCATCGAGGCGACGTCCTGCACCAGGCCCTGCCCCTCCAGGACGAACACCGGGTAGATCAGATCAGCCGGCGCCAGCCGGTGCTCGCACACCAGGGCACGGGTGAAGGCATCGCGACGCAGACGGCGAGGGCGGGCCAGAGGATAGGCGCTGTGGAAGTGCATGAGGGAGATCGTCCGGTGAATCGGTGAACGTGCAGGTTACAGGGTTCCGGGCCATGCCCGAAGCCGCTGCGGGCGAGCCTCCAGCCGGCAGGCACTGCCGACGGTCACCCGGCCCTTGCGATGAATCGACCGGTGATTCCGTGGCAACCCTGAGCTTGGCAGGGCGTCAGGACCTGCTAAACTCCGTTTTGAATGATACGTCGCAAGGCGTTCATTCCCTGCTTTTCCTCCCTGAGCAGGTGCCTTACCGTGTTGACAGCGTTAAGGCTTTGCAGCCCCAGCCGCATCGGCTGGGGCTCTTTTTTTGTCTGAACCGCCCGCGGCGGTCTCACGGCTGGCAGGCAGGAACCTGACCCAGGCCGGCATGCCGGGCGCGGACCGCCCGGTGGTCGGGCAGGCGGCTCGACCTGCGGATGTCCCGCAGGGTTCAACGTCCCGGCTGACCGGGGGCCTGATGGGCCACGTGCAGCGCAGGGTGCGGTGCGTCGTGCGTGATCACCTCGACGCTGTCGAGCTGCGTGGGCCGCGTGGCGTTGAGCTCGTCGAACCAGGTCGTGCGCGGGGGATCGCGGAAGCCCGGCAACGAGTGCGCCAGTTCCGCCGCCGTGGCCGCCCGGGTGCGGCCGGGCCCGCGGTGCACCGGATCCATCGGGCTGGTGTCCGGACCGGCGTCCACCTCCGCCGGCGGCATGGCCGGCTCGGGAACGAAGGCCTTGCGCACCGCCGCAGGATCGGGAAGCATGGCCTCGTTCCACAGGTGCACCGGAATGCCGGCCGCACGCATCACGCGCTCCAGGCGAGCATGCCGCTTGCGCGCCCGCTCCGACAGCGCCCGGTCGGTCTGGCGCAGCTCGATCACGGCCACGACGTTGGAGGCCTCGTCGCAGACCATCAGGTCCACGCACACATGGCCGATGCGGCGCTGCCACTCCATGTACGAGTAGCGCGTGGGCACCTTGATGAAATGTGAAATGGGCACCTGCGCCAGCACCACGTGCTGCGGCAGCGCCTGGCGCAGCACATCCAGGGCACGCTGATGCTTGACCGTCAGCACCCGCGTGGCCTCCGGCGGCCAGCCGATCAGCGTGTCGACCGCATCCAGCGCACGCGGGCGGCCGGGGCGGGCGGCCGGGGGCTGCGCGGACTGCCAGCGGCGCCACAGCCAGAGCAGACCGAGGGCCGCCGCAGCGACGATCAGCAACAGGCGCAGCTCGGCCGACCCGAAATTTGAGAAATCCATCACGCGAAATTAATCGCGCCGATGGCCCCGCGTCAATCCCACCGTGGGATGCGGGGTGTAACAGTGGGCTGCAATGCACGCCGGAGCGGGGGCGGACGACAAAGTCCGCGCCACCCACCGGGCTGGATCACATGCCCATGCCGGGAAAGCCCCGCTTGCCGCCGCCGAGCCGCTTCATCATCTTCATCAGGCCGCCGCCCTTCATCTTCTTCATCACGTCGCGCATCTGCTCGAACTGGTTGAGCATGCGGTTGACCTCCTGTACCTGCACCCCGGCGCCGGCGGCGATGCGGCGCTTGCGGCTGGCCTTGATCAGCTCGGGCCGGGCGCGTTCGGCGGGCGTCATCGAATGGATGATGCCCTCCATGCGGCGTACGTCCTTCTCGGCCTTGGTCATGTCGGCCTGGCCCGCCTTGGCGGCCAGTTCGGTGGGCAGCTTGTCGAGCAGGCCGGACAGCCCCCCCATCTTCTTCATCTGGCTGATCTGCGACAGGAAGTCGTTCAGGTCGAAGCCGGCGCCGCTCCTGACCTTGTCGGCCAGCTTCTGGGCTGCCTGGACGTCGACGCCCTTCTGCACCTCCTCGACCAGCGCGACGATGTCGCCCATGCCGAGCACACGCCCGGCGTGGCGGTCGGCGTCGAAGACTTCCAGGCCGTCGATCTTCTCGGACACGCCGGCAAACTTGATCGGCGCGCCGGTGATCGAGCGCACCGACAGCGCCGCGCCGCCGCGCGAGTCGCCGTCGAGCTTGGTCAGCACGATGCCGGTCAGCGGCAGGGCTTCCTTGAAGGCGCGGGCGGTGTTGACCGCGTCCTGGCCCTGCATCGCATCGACGACGAAGAGCGTCTCGACCGGGTTCAGCGTGGCGTGCAGGTCCTTGATCTCGGCCATCAGCGCTTCGTCGATGGCGAGCCGGCCGGCGGTATCGACCAGCAGCACATCGCAGAAGTGCTTCTTGGCCCAGTCCAGCGCGGCCAGCGCAATGTCGCGCGGCTTCTGGTCCGGCGTGCTCGGGAACCACTCGGCGCCGGCCTGCTTCGTGACCGTCCTGAGCTGCTCGATGGCGGCAGGGCGGTAGACGTCGGCCGAGACGGTCAGCACCTTCTTCCGGCGCCGCTCGATCAGGTGCTTGGCCAGCTTGGCGGTGGTGGTGGTCTTGCCGGCCCCCTGCAGGCCGGCCATCAGGATGATCGCCGGCGGCTGCACCGCCAGGTCGATGTCGGCCACCCCCTCGCCCATCGTCGCGGCGAGCTCCTTGTGCACGATGCCCACCAGGGCCTGGCCAGGGTTGAGCGAACCGACCACCTCCTGGCCGAGCGCCTTGTCCTTGACGCGGGCAATGAAGTCGCGCACGACGGGCAGCGCCACGTCGGCCTCGAGCAGGGCCATGCGCACCTCGCGCAGCATGTCCTGGACGTTCGATTCGGTGATGCGCGCCTGACCACGCATCGTCTTGACGAGCTTGGACAGGCGTTCTGAAAGCGCTGATGCCATGGCGGCCCCGCAGAAGGCAGGCCGCAGTCGGCCCGAAAGTACACTGTGCAGGTGATTCTATCGACCCCCCCTTCGGCTGCCGCGGCGCTCACCGCCTGGTCGGTGCTGCCGGCGCTGCTGGCCCTGCTGGTCTACGGCCTGGCTGCGCTGCGCAATCCGGGCCCGGCGGCACGCTGGGCCCTGCCGCTGGCCTGGGCCGCGCATGGCCTGGCGCTGCTGGCCCACCTGTTCGGGCTGGGGCTGCCGGGCACGGGCGCGCGCTTCGGCTTCGCCCCCGCCCTGTCGGCCACGGTCTGGCTGGTGCTGGGCGTGCACGGCGTGGAAAGCCGCTTCGTGCCGTTGCCCGGCGTGCGGCGCTGGCTGGCGGCGCTGGGTGCGGCCAGCCTGCTGCTGGCGCTGGCCTTCCCGGGCGAGGGCACCCTGCATCCCAGTTCGCCCTGGGCGCCGCTGCACTGGCTGGCCGGCATGGCCTCCTACGGCCTGTTCGGCGCAGCGGTTCTGCACGCGACGCTGCTCGACCGCAGCGAGCGGGCCCTGCGCGAGCGTCGCAGCGCCGCACCGACCGGCCTGCCGCTGCTGACGCTCGAGAAGCTCACCTTCCGCTTCGTCGCCGCCGGCTTCGCCGTGCTGACGCTGGCCCTGGGCTTCGGCATGGTCTTCTCGGCCCAATGGCACTGGGACCACAAGACGGTGTTCTCGCTGCTGGGCTGGGTGGTGTTCGCCGGACTGCTGGCCGGCCGGCGCCTGTTCGGCTGGCGAGGGCGGCGCGCCACCCGCTGGCTGTACCTGGGCACCGGCCTGCTGCTGCTGGCCTACGTGGGCTCGCGCTTCGTCTTCGAGGTGCTGCTGCATCGCAGCCCGGTGGCAGGCTGAAGGGAAAGGCATGGCCAAGCTGGTCTGGTGGCTCCTGGTGGGCGCGGCGGTGTTCCTCCTCTGGCGCACACTGCGCCGCAGAGCGGCAACGCCGGCCATGCCCCCGGCGGCGTCGCCCCCGCGACCCTCCCCGTCGGCCGTCGAGGTGCAGCCGATGGTGCGCTGCGACCACTGCGGCGTGCATCTGGCCGCCTCGGACGCCCTGCAGGCGCACGGGCGGCACTACTGCTGCGAGGCCCACCAGGCGGCCGCTGCCGCCGCACGAGCGGACCGGTGAGCCCCCTGGCGGCCGACGCCCCGGCCGGGCCGCAAGCCGGCCCGGGCCCCGCATCGGCTCCGGGGCCGACGCCGCAGCTGACCCACGTTCCGCCGGCCTTCTCGCGCATCTTCCGCGCCTTCGCACTCTCACGCGCCCTGCTGGGCCTGCTGCTGCTGCTGGTACAGGGGCTGCTGAGCTGGGTGGCCAGCACGCCGGCGCTGCTGCTGCCTCTGGCGCTGTGCGCGGCCTATGCCGCGGTCGGCCTGGGCACGCTGATCGCCACCAGCCGCCGCCCGCCGCCGGTCGGGGTGAACGGCCAGCTGTCGCGACGCTGGTGGCTGGCCACCGTAGGCATCGACCTGGCGGCCTTCGGCAGCCTGATCTTCGTGGCAGGCGGCGGTCTGAACGCGGCCGCGCTGTTCGTGCTGCCAGTGCTGATGGCCGCCACGCTGATGCCGCGCCGCCCGGCCCTGGCCGTCTCGGCGGTGGCGGTGCTGCTGCTGCTGGCCCATGCGCTGTGGTCCGGCTGGTGGCAGGGCATCGACCTGGCACCGCTGCTGACCCAGGCCGGCCTCAGCGGAGCCGGCCTGCTGGTGATCAGCGCCCTGACGGCCGAGCTGGCCGAGCGGCTCGCCCGGCAGGAGCTGGCGGCGCGCAGCACGCTGGAGCTGGCGCGCCAGCAGGCTCGCCTGAACCGCCTGATGATCGAGGAGATGCCCGACGGCGTGATGGTGGTCGACCGCCAGGGGCGCGTGCGCGCGGCCAACCCGGCCGCGCTGGCACTGATCGGTGCCGCGCGCAGCCCGCGCTTTCGCTCCTTCGACCTGGGGGATCGCCCCAGCTGGCAGCCGCTGCAGGAGGCCCTGCGCGGTGGCTTCACGAGCGGCACCTGGCCGCAGGGCGGCGCGGAGCTGTCGCTGCGCCTGCAGCCGGCAGCCCCGGGCGCACCGGCCGAGGAGCGTCAGCTGCGCCTGCGCCTGCGCTTCACGCGCCGCCGGCCCGGTCCGGACGACGAGGAGCTGGCCGTGCTCTTCGTCGAGGACATGCGCACCCTGCGCGCCCGCGCGCGCCAGGAGAAGCTCGCAGCGATGGGTCGGGTGTCGGCCGGCATTGCCCACGAGATCCGCAATCCGCTGGCGGCCATCGCCCAGGCCAACGCGCTGCTGGCCGAGGAACTGACCGATACCGCCCAGCAGCGCCTGGCGCGCATGGTGGCCGACAACGTCGAGCGGCTGCAGCGCATCGTCGACGACGTGCTGGAGGTGGCGCCGGGCCTGCCGCGCGAGGCACCGGTGATCGACCTGGGCCTGCAGGTGGATGCCCTGTGCGCCGAATGGGCCCGCACCGCCCGGCTGCCGGCCGGCGACGCCAGCCCCCTGCATGTGGACACCGGCGACGAACCGCTGGCCGTGCGCTTCGATGCGGAGCACCTGCGCCGCGTGCTGATCAACCTGCTCGACAACGCACTGCGCCACGGCAGCGGCCAGCCGCAGGCCATCTGGGTGCGCGCGACCGCCGGAGATGCCCAGCAGGTCAGTGTCGCGGTGTCCAGCGACGGCCCGCCGATCGCGCCGGACGTCGAGCCCTACCTGTTCGAACCCTTCTTCTCGACGCGCAGCCGGGGCAGCGGACTGGGCCTGTATATTTGCCGCGAGCTTTGCGAGCGCTACGGCGCCACCATCGAGTACCAGCTGCGCGGCGTGGGCGCCCGGCATCGCAATGCCTTCATCGTCACGATGCCGCGCCTGCCCCTGGGGGTCGCCGGGCCCCGTGCCCGTCCCGCCTGACCTGTCGCCGACCCATCACCCTGCCGACGTGAACGCCGCCACTGCCGCTGCCCCGAGCATCCTCGTCGTCGACGACGAGCCCGATCTGCGCACGCTCTACGAGCTGTCGCTGCTGCGCGAGGGCTACGACGTCGAGACGGTCGGCGCGGTCGAGGACGCCTGGGCCCTGCTGAAGGAGCGGCGCTTCCAGGCCGTGATCACCGACATGCGCCTGCCCGACGGCACCGGGCTGGAATTGCTGCGCCGCCTCGAACAGGCCGGGCGTGCGGAGCGCGGCATCGTCATCACCGCCTACGGCTCGACCGAGAACGCGGTGCAGGCCCTCAAGGCGGGTGCCTACGACTACCTCACCAAGCCGGTGGACCTGAAGCAGTTCCGCGCCGTCGTGGCCGCGGCACTGGGACGCGGCCAGCCCTCGGGACGTGCCGGCGCCGCAGCGGCCGACCCGTCGGCGTCCCGACCGCTGCGGCGCGCCCAGGAGGGGCTGGACGGCGCGCTGGCGCGCATGGCGGGGCGCTCGACGGCGATGGAGCAGGTACGCGCGCTGGTGGCGAAGGTGGCGCGCAGCATGGCCCCGGTGCTGATCCAGGGCGAGTCGGGCACCGGCAAGGAACTGGTGGCGCGCTCGATCCACCAGGTCAGCACGCGCGCCGGCCAGCCCTTCATCGCGGTCAACTGCGGCGCCATCCCGGAACAGCTGCTCGAGGCGGAGTTCTTCGGCTACCGCAAGGGCGCCTTCACGGGCGCGGCGGAGGACCGCGAGGGCTTCTTCCAGGCCGCCCATGGCGGCACGCTGTTCCTCGACGAGATCGGCGACCTGCCGCTGTCGATGCAGAGCAAGCTGCTGCGCGCGATCCAGGAGCGTGCCGTGCGCCCCGTCGGTGCGGTCACCGAACTGCCGCTGGACGTGCGCGTCATCAGCGCCACCCACAAGGACCTGGCCGAGGAGGTGAGCCGAGGCCGCTTCCGCCAGGACCTGTACTACCGGTTGAACGTCATCGAGATCCGTGTGCCGGCCCTGCGCGAGCGTCGCGAGGACCTGCCCGCCCTGTGCGAGCGGCTGCTCGAGCGCATCGCCAGCGAGACCGGCCTGCCCGATCGTCCCAGCCTGACGCCCGCAGCCCTGGCCCACCTGGGCCGCTATCGCTTCCCCGGCAACGTGCGCGAGCTGGAGAACCTGCTGCACCGCGCACTGGCGCTCTCGGGCGGCCCGCAGATCGACGTCGGCGACCTGTCGCTGCCCGATGCGCGCCCCAGCGACGAGGCCGACGAACTGCCCCTGCCCGCACTCGCACCGGAAGCGCCCGCCGATCCGGTCGACCTGCCGGCCGCGGCACGCCGCGCCGCCCTGGCGCCCCCCGCATGGCCGAGCGTCCCTGCCGCGGGCATGGACGCCGCGCTGCCCGCCGATCTGGTGGCCTACCTCGACGAGGTGGAGCGCGACGTGCTGGTGCGCGCGCTGGAACGGCACCGCTTCAACCGCACGGCAGCCGGCGCCGCGATGGGCCTGACCCTGCGGCAGATGCGCTACCGCATGGCCCGCCTGGGCATCCACGTGGCAGGCGACGGCCTCAGCGTCGACGACGGCGACATCGCCGCATGACGCGCCGCCAGCGCCGCCGCCGGCAGCCGCGTCGTGCCCCGTTCGACGCCGTCTGCGCAGGCGACCGGTCCGGCAGCCCGGACGGCTCCTGGCAGGGCGGCTGGCTGCGCGGTGTGCATCATGTGCCCAGCCCGAATCAGGGCGAACGCCCGGCCTCGACCCCCATCGTGCTCGCCGTGCTGCATTCGATCAGCCTGCCGCCGGGCCGCTGCGGCGGGCCGCACATCGAGCGCTTCTTCTGCAACCGCCTGTCGGCACGGGCCCACCCCTTCTTCGCCGGGATCGCCGGGCTGCAGGTTTCGGCGCATTTCCTGCTGCGACGCGACGGCCGGCTGCTGCAGTTCGTCGACGTGCAGCGCCGGGCCTGGCACGCCGGCCGGTCGTGCTGGCGCGGCCTCGACAACCGCAACGACGACTCGGTGGGCATCGAGCTGGAGGGCCTGGAAGGTCGGCCCTTCACCGCCGCCCAATACCGCGTCGCCGCCCGCCTGCTGCATGCGCTGGCACGCCGATGGCCGCTGCGCGAGGTGGTCGGCCATGAACACATCGCGCCCGGCCGCAAGGGTGACCCAGGTCCCGGCTGGCACTGGAAGCGCCTGGCCCATCGACTGCAGGGCAGCGGCATCGCGGTGACGCCGGCCCATGCCTCGGCCGAACTGCTGCAGGCACTCGCCCGGAGCGAGGCACCCTCTGCGCAGGACCCGGGCCGATCGGCCTGAAGCGGATCTGCGGCCGACGCATCGAGCGCCGGCCCTTTTTCCATCCGTATGCACGGAATCGACGAAGTGCAGGCCCACCCGACCGTGAATGCAGGGGCGGCCCCACAGGCGAGGTCCCGATGACCGTGCGATGACAAGAAATGCTTGGTGTTTCGCGGTGGCATTCCGATAATCGCTCACCGATAGGAAGTCAGACATGCTGGTCTGGGAAGACTTGCCCCATCCGTCGCCCGCCCCTGCGAACCTGCTGCTGCCGAACATCCACTGCGATGAGTCGGATCTGACCCCATCCTCCGCTGCCGCCGCCCGACTGCCCCCACCGGCCGATGCTCGCCCGCGAGACGCCGCCCGGTGGCGCCGTCATGGGATCGACCTGCCCTCGAACCCCGGATGCGCTGCGGCGACGGGCCCGGCCACAGCGGCGTGGCAAGTCTGTGCCGGGCCGGCCGACCGAGGCCCCGCGTCGGCCCGCGCCATGACGATCGACGCGGGCATCGAAGGATTCGAGGGACCGGACCGACGCGACGCGCGGATCCGGCCGTGGATCACCGGGCGGGCGCGAGCAACCTGGTGTTTTTTGTCAATGTGATCGAGGAGAAGCCCATGGCAACTGCGAAGAAAGCGGCAGCGCCCGCCAAGAAGTCGGCCGCGACCAAGAAGGCCAGCGCCAGCAAGGCCGCAACGCCGGTCGTCGAGACCCCCGTGGCCGCGCCGGTGGCCCCCGTGGCGACGAAGAAGGCGGCGGGCAAGAAGGCCGTCGCGAAGAAGGCGGCCGCACCCGCCGTGGCCGCGCCTGTGGCCGCCGAACCGGCGCAGAAGGCCCCGACGGCGAAGAAGGCTGCCCGCAAGGCGGCGCCCGCTCCGGCACCGGCGCCCGCGCCGGTCGAAGCCGCTGCGCCGGCGAAGAAGACCGCGCCCCGCAAGGCCGCCGCGAAGGCCGCAGCGAAGGGCGCCGAAGCGCCGGCCGCGGCCCCCGCGCCGGTCGAAACCGTGGCCAAGGCGCCGGCCCCCCGCAAGGCGGCGGCGAAGAAGGCTGCACCTGCAGCGGCGCCCACGACGGCGCCTGTCCCGGCGCCCGCCCCTGCCGAGGCCGCCACGCCCAAGCCCGGCCTGAAGCGCAGCGCCGGAAAGGCGGCCGCCCCGGCCGCCGAGACGGCGGCTCCGGCGAAGAAGGCCGCCGCCAAGAAGGCTGCGGCCAAGAAGACGGCCGCCACGACGACGACGGCCAAGACCACGATCAGCCCGCAGGCGGCCTGGCCCTTCCCGACCGGCGAAAAGCCCTGAGGCTCACCGGCCTGCCCGGCCCGACGCCCCACCTGAGCCCGGCTCCAGCCGGGCTTTTTTCTGCCAGGAACCGCCATGCCCCCCCAGCCCGCCCGTCGCGACGACGCCGCCACGCCGGCCTTCCTGACCTGGCAGGAGGACGGCGCACTGATCGACTTCGCAGTGGTGCCCAACGCCCGGCGCACCGAGCTCGCCGGCCTGCACGACCAGGCCCTGCGCCTGCGGCTGTCCGCCCCACCAGTGGACGGCGCGGCCAACGAGGCCCTGCAGCGCTGGCTGGCCGAGGAGGTGGGCGTCGCCAAGTCTCAGGTGCAGCTGCTGCGGGGCGCCAGCAGCCGGCGCAAGCGCCTGCGCGTGGCCGCGCCGCGCAGCCAGCTGGAAGCCTGGCTGCAGCGGGTGCGCGACGCCCTGGCGACGCTGTCGGCCGCCGCACGCGCCTGAAGCGACCGCAACGGTCCGTCAGTCGGCGGCGAGCCCCAGCGCCACCGGGTCGAGCCGGTGGTTCTGCGGCCCGTGGCAGGCGATCTTGATCGCGCCGACCTGGTTGCCCAGGCGCACGCAGCGCAGCAGGTCCCAGCCGCGCTCCAGGCCGTAGAGCAGCGCGCCGCGGAAGGCATCGCCACAGCCGGTGGGATCGAGCACCGCCGCGGCCGCCACGCCGGCCACCCGGGTGACCTCGCCCTGGATCCAGACATCGCAGCCCTCGTGTCCCAGCGTGACCACCACGCCGCGCAGGTGCGAACGCGACAGGGTCGCCAGGTCGCAGCCCATGCGGTCGCAGAGCATGCGGGCCTCGTAGTCGTTCACGGTGACCCAGGTGGCCTGGTCGACGAAGCGGCGCAGCTCGGCACCGTCGAACATCGGCAGGCCCTGACCGGGATCGAAGATGAACGGCACGCCCGCGGCGACGAGCTGGCCGGCGTGGCGGATCATCGCCTCGCGCCCGTCCGGAGCGACGATGGCCAGCGCCAGATCGCCACGCCCGGCCGGCACCTCGATGCGGTCGGCGTGCTGCATCGCACCCGGGTGGAAGGCGGTGATCTGGTTGTTGTCCTGGTCGGTGATGATGTGCGCCTGCGCGGTGTAGCTCTCGGACACCGTCAGCACATGCCGCGTGTCCAGGCCGAGTTCCTGCATGCGCTGCAGGTAGCCGGCGCCGTCGCTGCCCAGTGCGGCCATCACCACCGGCTCGCCGCCCAGCGCCTTGAGCGTGTAGGCGATGTTGCCCGCGCAGCCGCCGAACTCGCGCCGCAGCGTGGGCACCAGGAAGGACACGTTCAGGATGTGGATCTGCTCGGGCAGGATCTGCTGCGCGAAGCGGCCCGGGAAGGTGGCGATGGTGTCGAAGGCGAGCGAACCGCAGATGAGGGCGGGCATGAAGGCTCCAGAGGCAGGAGGGCGGCAGCGCGGAGACGGAACAGGCGGCACCGGCCCGATGAACGAGGGAGGCGGCCGTCGACCCGAGGGCGAACGGCCGGGCCGCATTGTGCGCTGCCCACCCGGCGCTCCTGCATCGGCCCGGTACGTCCCCCGTGCCGGGCTGCACGCGGCCGCGCCGCGCGACGCCGGCGCCCTTCAGCGCCGCCGCAGCAGGGCGTGCAGGGCGATCGCGCCGAAGGTGGCGGTGCCGATGCCGCCGAGCGTGAAGTCGCCGAACTTCAGCGTGTAGTCGCCGGTGCCGATCACCAGCGTCACCGCCGCGACGATCAGGTTGGTGTTGTCGGAGAAGTCCACCCGGTTGTCGACCCAGATCTTCGCGCCGGCCACCGCGATGAGGCCGAACACCACGATCGAGACACCGCCCATCACCGCCAGCGGAATCGCCTGGATCAGCGCGCCGAACTTGGGCGAGAAGCCCAGCAGCAGCGCGATCAGCGCGGCGACCACGAAGATCGCGGTGGAGTAGATGCGGGTGGCCGCCATCACGCCGATGTTCTCGGCGTAGGTGGTCACGCCGGTGCCGCCGGAGGCGCCCGAGACCATGGTGGCCAGCCCGTCGCCGACGAAGGCGCGGCCCAGGTAGCCGTCCAGGTTGCGGCCGGTCATCGCCCCGACGGCCTTCAGGTGACCCAGGTTCTCGGCCACCAGGATCACCGCCACCGGCGCGATCAGCAGCATCGCCCGGGCGTCGAACACCGGGGCGGTGAACTGGGGCGCACCGAACCAGGCCGCACTGGCAACCCGGCTCAGGTCGATGGGCTGGCCCAGGCCCAGGCCGTTGGTCAGCAGCGCATAGAGCAGGGAGGCGACGATCAGGCCCACCAGGATCAGCAGGCGCTGCACCATGCCGCGGGTGTACACCGCCACCAGGCCGACGCAGACGAAGGTCAGGCCCTGCATCCAGGCATCGAAGGCCGTGGGCGCCATGTTCTTGATCGGGATGCCCGCCAGGTTCAGCCCGATCACCGCCACCACGGCGCCGGTGACCACCGGGGGCATGAAGCGCTCGATCCAGCCCGCGCCGGTGCCGGCGACGATCAGGCCGATGAGGGTGTACAGCGCCCCGCAGGCGACGATGCCGCCCAGCGCCACACCGAGATTCGGGTTGGGCCCCTGGCCGGCGTAGCCGGTGGCAGCGATCACCACGCCGATGAAGGCAAAGCTCGAACCCAGGTAGCTGGGCACCCGGCCGCCCACGACAAAGAAGAAGATCAGCGTGCCCACGCCGCTCATCAGGATTGCGATGTTCGGGTCGAAGCCCATCAGCAGCGGCGCCAGCACGGTCGCGCCGAACATCGCGATGACGTGCTGCACGCCCATCGCGACGGTCTGGGGCCAGGGCAGGCGCTCGTCCGGGGCGATCACGCCCTCGGTCTTCTCCTGCCAGCGGGGGAACAGCGAGCTCATGGGGATCCTTGTCTCGTGACGGTGGCCACGCGCGGTGCGTGAGGAAATCACGCGCGAGTGTAAGCAGCGCCCGGGCGCAGGGGCAGCGCGCCGCGTGGCGTGGGCACGACGAGACAGGTCGCAGGCAGGCCCGTCGGCACGCGGCGCAGGCCGCGGCGGGGCAAAAAGGCAGGGGAGCGGGACGTGGGCGCCGGATGCTCGCTCTGTCCAATCCGGCACGCCCGCTCCCCCGGGACCTCACCCGGTCCCAAGTCTTCTCTGAGGAGGAGTCACACGAGAAGCTCGATCACCTCCGGCGCCGGCGGCTCGTCGCGAGCCGCCCGGGTGAGTGCAGGGCCGCAGGTGAATGCGGTGCGGCATCTTCCATGCCGCTCGGCCAGGCCGGCCGCGGAGATCTGCCGAGCTCAGCGCGCCAGGGCCGGCGTCGGGCCCTCGTCCACGCCTTCGGCCGCGGCGAATGCGCTCAGGGCCATCACGACCGCCACGGCGGCCAGCCAGTCGGACCAACGGAACTTCATCGCCTTCCCCTTCGGCCATGCGACCGTCGAAGACGGTCCGGGACACGGCCCACGCGGGAGATGCGGCATCGTCCGTGCCACGGCCCGGCTGTGTCGGCTGTCACAAGCGGGGCGATGCGCCGCAAGGTTTTCTTGCAAGGCCGACCGAAATGGTCGGCCGGGCTGACCGGACGCGTCACCTGGCCGATGACAGCCTGCGGCAGCGCGCGCGCCCGCCGGTCAGGCCGCCGCGCCGGTCCAGCCGCGTGGTACCGCGGCGAGCAGCCGGCGGGTGTAGTCCTCGCGCGGGGCCGCCAGCAGCTCGGCCGCACCGGCACGCTCCACCACCCGGCCGTCCTTCATCACCAGCACCTCGTCGGAGATGAAGCGCACCACCGCCAGGTCGTGGCTGATGAAGACATAGGCCAGCCCCAGTTCGTCCTGCAGGTCGCGCAGCAGGTTGAGCACCTGGGCCTGCACCGAGACGTCCAGTGCGGAGACCGCCTCGTCCAGGATCAGCACCTGCGGCGACAGCGTCAGCGCCCGGGCGATCGCGATGCGCTGACGCTGCCCGCCGGAGAACTCGTGCGGGTACTTGCCGAAGGCCGTGCCGTCCAGCCCGACGCGCTGCAGCAGCGCCAGTGCGCGCGCCTCGCGCTCGGCATCGTCGGCGCCCACGGCGTGGATGCGCATGGGCTCGAGCAGGGTCTGGCCGATGGTGAAGCGCGGATTCAGCGAGGCGTAGGGGTTCTGGAAGACCACCTGGATGCGCCGCCGCAGCGCCTGGCGCTCCGGCCCCTGCAGCGTGAGCAGGTTGCGGCCGTCGAAGATCACCTCGCCGGCGGTCGGTTCGTGCAGCCGCAGCAGGGTCAGGCCCATGGTGGTCTTGCCCGAACCCGACTCGCCGACCACGCCCAGGGTGTGGCCGCGGCGCAGCTGGAAGTTCACGTCCTGCACCGCCTTGAACTCGCGCCGGCCGAACAGGCCCTCGCGCAGGAAGAAGGACTTGGCCAGCCCGCGCACCTCCAGCACCACCGGAGCGGCCGGATCGCGCACCGCCGGGGCCGATGCGGGCGGGGCCTCGGGCTCATCCGCGGCCGCGGCAGACGCCGGCTGCCCCGGCGCCTGCGCCGCGATGTGGTCGTCGATCACCGTCAGGCGCCGCGGGTTGTGGTCCAGGCGCGGGCGGCAGGCCAGCAGCGCGCGGGTGTAGGCGTCCTGCGGGGCCGAGAAGATGCGCGCCACCGGCCCCTGCTCGCGCACCAGGCCGTGGCGCATCACCACCACCTCGTCGGCGATCTCGCCCACCACGCCCAGGTCGTGGCTGATGAACAGCATGCTCATGCGGCGGCGCTGCTTCAGGTCGGCCAGCAGCTCGAGGATCTGGCGCTGGATGGTCACGTCCAGCGCGGTGGTCGGCTCGTCGGCGATCAGCAGCTTCGGCTCGCAGGCCAGCGCCATCGCGATCATCACGCGCTGCTGCTGGCCACCGGAGAGCTCGTGCGGAAAGGCCTCCAGCCGGCGCCGCGGCTCGGGCAGGCCGACCTCTTCGAGCAGCTGCTCGGCGCGCGCCCAGGCGGCGCGCCGCGACAGCCCCAGGTGCAGACGCAGCGGCTCGGCGATCTGCCGCCCGATCGGAAAGACCGGGTTGAGCGAGCTCATCGGATCCTGGAACACGCAGGCGATGGCCGCGCCGCGCAGGGCACGCAGCTCGGCGGCGCTGGCGCGCAGCAGGTCGCGGCCCTGGAAGCGCACCTGCCCGCTCGGCTCGGCGTTGTCGGGCAGCAGGCGCGGGATGCTCATCGCGGTGACGGTCTTGCCCGAGCCGGACTCGCCCACCAGCGCGACGGTGCAGTGCTCCGGCACCGCGAAGCTCACGCCCCGACCGTCCCGGCCCACGGCCTGGGCCCGGCGCAGCTGGCCGTCCTGCCGGCCCAGGCGGAAGCTGACCTGCAGGTTCTCCACACTCAGCAGCGGCGCGCTCATTCCAGTCCTCGCAGTTTGGGGTCCAGCGCATCGCGCAGCGCATCGGTCATCAGCGAGAAGGCAGTGACGAACACCGCCATGAAGCCGGTGGCCGCCACCAGCTGCCACCAGTGCCCGAGGATCAGCTCGCTCTGGGCCTCGGCCAGCATGGTGCCCCAGCTGACCTGGTCGACGCTCACGCCCAGGCCGAGGTAGGACAGGATGACCTCGTACTTGATGAAGCTGACCACGTGGATGGACAGCTGCACCAGCACCACGTGGCTGGCATTGGGCAGGATGTGGCGGAACATGCGCGCGCCGGCGCTGGCGCCGATCGCCTCGGCCGAGCGCACGTACTCGCGCACCGCGTGCTTCATGAACTCGGCGCGCACCAGCCGGTAGATGCCGGTCCAGCCGGTCAGGCCGAGGATCAGCACCACGCTGCCCACCCCGCGGCCGGTCACCGCCGCGAAGGCGAAGATCAGCAGGATGCTGGGAATCGAGGTGAAGACGTTGTAGAGCCACTCCAGCGCATCGCCCACCTTGCCGCCGAAGAAGCCCGAGAAGGCGCCCAGCACCGTGCCGATCAGCGTGGCGAACAGGGCGCCCAGCACACCCACCTGGATCGACACCTGCGAGCCCTGGATGGCCTTGGCCAGCACGTCGCGCCCGAGCCGGTCGGCGCCGAAGGGCAGCGTGGCCTGGCGCGGCGCCTCGGTGGTCTGCAGCTCGGCGGCCCGGGCGGCCCATTCGGCGTAGCGCGGCGCAAGCGGGTCGATGTCGCTCAGGTCCAGCAGGGTCTGCGGTGCGCTGGCGGCCGCGCCCACCGGCGCGGGCGACGGCGCCGCACCGACGAAGTGCGGCGGGGCGTAGGACAGGCCCTTCTCGGCCTGCCAGTCCGCCGCCAGCCAGCCGGCCGCCACCGCCAGGATCAGCCCCAGGTACAGGGCGACGATGGCCAGGCAGGTCATGCCCACCCGGTCCTGCCGGTAGCGGGCCCAGGCCGCCCGCCACACCCCCTGGCTGCGCGCGCTCGGCGCGCCGCCCGACACGGTCGACAGGGCACTCATTTCAGCACCACCCGCGGGTCCACCGCCTTGTAGAGCAGATCGGTCAGCAGGTTCACGAGCATCGTGATCATGGCCAGGTAGATGGTCACCGCCTGGATGACCGGGTAGTCGCTGCGGTTGACCGCCAGCAGCACCTCACGGCCGATGCCGGGGATAGAGAAGAACACCTCGATCAGGAAGCTGCCCACGAAGATGCCCGGCAGCTGCACGCCGATGTTGGTGAGGATGGGGATCAGCGCGTTGCGCAGCACATGCTCGAGCAGGATGGCCCGCTCGGTCAGCCCCTTGGCACGCGCGGTGCGCACGTAGTCCTGGCCGATCTCGTCGAGGAAGAAGCTGCGGTACAGGCGCGTCTGCGGCGAGATGCCCACCAGCACCGCCAGCAGCACCGGCAGCGGCGCGTAGGTGGTCAGGTTGGTCCAGAAGTCGGCCGTCCAGCCCTGCACCGGAAACCAGCCGAGCTGGAAGGCGAACAGCCACTGGCCGACGATGACGTAGACCAGGAAGCTGATCGACAGCGCCACCGTGGTGATCACCATGATGGCCCGGTCGGTCAGCGAGCCGCGCACCGCCGCCACCGCCAGCGCGAAGGGCACGGCCAGCAGCGCATCGAGGATCAGGATCGGCAGCATCACCGTCAGCGTGGCCGGCAGGCGGCTGGCGAACAGGCTGGAGACCGCCTCGTTGGTGGCCCAGGAGCGCCCCCAGTCGAAGCTGACGATCTGCTGCAGGAAGATCCACAGCTGCTCCCAGACCGGCCGGTTCAGCCCGAGCTGCTCGCGGATCTGCTCGATCTGCTCGGCGCTGGCGTTCAGGCCGCCGAGGATCTCGGCCGGATCCCCGCCGAAGGCCTTGAAGAGGAAGAAGACCAGCAGCACCACCCCGAGCAGGGTCGGCACCATCTGCCAGAGGCGGCGGATCAGGTAAGCAAGCATGGGCCGCTAGTCTAGCCACGGCGGCCCGACCCGGCAGGCCGGGTCTCTCCCCGGGTCGGGTTGTTCAGACCCTCAGCACGTCCCCGGCGGGATGGGTGGCCGGCGCCAGGGCCGGCGCATGCACGCGCTCGAAATCCTGGCGCGGCAGGGGACGGCCGTACAGCCAGCCCTGCGCCAGGTGACAGCCCATGAGTCGCAGGGCCTCGGCCTGGGCGGCCTCCTCGACGCCTTCGGCCACCAGTTCCAGGCCCAGGCTGCGGCCCATGCCGACGACGGCGCGGACGATGCCGGCCCGCTCGGGGCGACCGATGAGGTCGGCCACGAAGGAGCGGTCGATCTTCAGCGTGCTGATCGGGAAGCGTGTCAGGTAGCCCAGGGCCGAGTAGCCGGTGCCGAAGTCGTCGATGGCCAGCGAGAAGCCCAGCCGGCGCAGTTCGGCCAGCACGGCCGCGACCTGGCCGCGCGAGTCGATCAGCAGCCCCTCGGTCATCTCCAGCTCGATCCACTCGGCCCGGCAGCCGGTGTCGTGCAGGACGGCGCGCACCCTCGCGATGAAGTCGGGCGACCAGACCTGCCGCGGCGACAGGTTCACCGCGATGCGCAGCGCCGGTGCGCCGGGCGGGCGCGCGAGGTTCCAGTCGCGTGCGGTGGCGCAGGCGCTGCGCAGCACCCACTCGCCGATCGGCACGATCAGGCCGCTGTCCTCGGCCACCGGGATGAAGCGCTCCGGCGACAGGTCGCCGCGGCCGCGCGGGCACCAGCGCAGCAGCGCTTCGGCGCCGACCACCCGGGCGCCCTCGAGCGCAACCTTGGGCTGGTAGTGCAGCAGGAACTCGTCGCGCTCGATCGCCCGGCGCAGGTCGGCCTCGAGCAGCACCCGCTCGCGCGCACGCAGGCTCTGCTCGGCGCAGTGGAACTGATAGCCCGAGCGGCCCTGCGCCTTGGCGTCGAACATGGCGACGTCGGCGCAGCGCAGCAGCGATTCGGCCTCCGCCGCATCGGCCGGGTACATCGCGATGCCGATGCTCGCGGACACGTAGACCTCGGAGGTGCCGAGCTGGAAGGGGCGCACCAGCACCTCGATGAGACGCTGTGCCAGCGCAGCCGCCACGGCACTGTCCGGCAGTGCCGGCAGCACGATGGCGAACTCGTCGCCGCCCAGGCGGGCAATGTGCTGCCCGGACGCCAGGCAGGCGCGCAGGCGGGCCGCTGCCTCCACCAGCAGCCGGTCGCCGGCCTCGTGGCCCAGGGTGTCGTTGACCGACTTGAAATGGTCCAGGTCCAGCAGCAGCAGGGCGGCCGGCTCGCCCGGCGCAGCGACCACCGCCTGCAGCCGCGCCTGGAAGGCCGCCCGGTTCGGCAGCCCGGTCAGGGGATCGCCGAAGGCCAGTGCGCCGAGCTCGCGCTGCGCCTCGACCTGGCGGGTGATGTCCTGCACCGTGGTCATCACCCGCAGGGCACGGCCGCGCGCGGCGTAGTCGACCCGCTGCACCGCCTGGATGTGGAAGGCACCGAGCGGCGTCACCACCCGGGCCTCGTAGCGCAGCTCGGGGAGCCGACGGCGCAGGGCCTCGCGAATCAGGTCGGCCACCCGGTCGCGGTCCTCCGGCGCCACCGCGGCCATGATGTCGGCAGGTGCCAGCGATTCCCCAGGCAAGACGCCGAGCATGCGCGCAGCCTGCGCCGAGAGGGCCACCTTGCCGGCGGCAACCTCCCAGACGAAATGCCCCAGCAGGGCCATCTGCTCGGCATCCTGCAGGCGCGCGAGCAGTTGCTCGCGCTCGACCGCCGCACCGTGCGCACGCCGGATCAGTCCCTGCACGGTGCGTGGCAGCACGACGTTCACGGTGACCAGGAACATCGCGCAGGCATAGGCGAGGAAGAGATGCGCCGGCGTGCCCTGCCACAGCAGTCCGACGATGGCCGGCAGCAATGCCATCACGCCGAACACCGGCACGACGGTGGGCATCGTGCCCGCCAGCACGGCACTGCCGGCGGCCAGCACGAGCAGGCTCACCAGCACCAGCATCTGGTCCAGCGGCGCCTGCAACAGGCCCACGAGCGCGGCCAGGCTGCCCCAGCACAGCCCCTGCAGCGCGGTCAGCAGCCAGGCGCGCCGCCGCCAGAGCGCCAGATCGAGCCCCCCGGAGCCGGCCCGGCGATAGCGCCGCATCATCGCCAGCCGCAGACCGAACAGCCCCAGCGCCACGGCCAGCCAGGCCGGCAGCCCGGCACCCGGCAGGACCGGGCGCAACAGGGCGGCCAGCAACAGCGCCCCCAGCGCACCGGCCAACACGGCCGGCACCGAGGCGCCGTAGTAGGCGTCCATCATGGCCCGCAGCTCGCCGTCCCGGCGGCCGGGGTCGGCGGCAGCGGATGTCGCGATCGAATGTTCCGGCATCGAGGCTCCCCGCAGCGACATCGGGCGTGGGCGCTCTTGCTTGCCGGCTGCCTTCGTCCAGACGGACTTCGGCAGATCCCGGCCCGGCTGCAGTGCGCAAACCGCCCGGCGTGACTTCCTGCCGGTCTTCGGCAGCCCCCCGGGGGCCTCAGCGGCTGCGCAGCCCCTGTTCGAACACCGCCAGCTCGCCGGGGGTCATCGCGGTCCAGGCCTCGTCGCAGGTCAGCGGCTCGGTGACCACCACCGCGACACGGTCGTCGGCCGTGGTGTGCGCCGCGAAGTCGACGGTCAGGTCGGCGTCCTGCAGCTTCGCGGTGGCGAAGGGGTGGGCCCGCTCGATGTAGTGCAGCTTGGTGCTGCAGTGGGCCCAGAGCGCCTCGCCATGGCTGAGCAGGCAGTTGAAGGTGCCGTGCCGGGCCACCTGCGGCAGCAGCTCGGCCAGGGTCTGGGTCAGGTGCGCCACGCTGGGCAGGCTGGCGTGGCACTTGGCCAGCTCCTGCATCAGCCAGCAGAAGGCGCGCTCGCTGTCGGTGTCGCCCACCGGGCGGAAGGCCGCATGCAGCTTGGGGTGGAAGTCCACCAGATTGCCGTTGTGCGCGAACACCCAGTAGCGCCCCCAGAGCTCGCGCATGAAGGGATGGGTGTTCTCCAGCGCCACCCGCCCCTGCGTGGCCTTGCGGATGTGCGCCACGATGTGCCGGCTGTGGATGGGGTAGCGGCGGATCATCTCCGCCACCGGCGAGGTCGTCGCACTCTGGTGATCCACGAACAGGCGCGCCCCCGGCCCCTCGAAGAAGGCGATGCCGAAGCCGTCGCGGTGCTCCTGGGCCCGGTGGGCGAAGCCGGTGAAGCTGAACACCAGGTCGGTGGGGGTGTTGGCGTTGAGGCCGAGCAGCTGGCACATGCCGCAAGTGTGCCGCAGCGCACCGCGACCCGCGACCTACTGCAGCAGCAGCTTGAGCAGTCCGCGCGCGGTGATCAGGTGCCCCGGGTTGCTCGTCTCGTCGAGCACGCCGCTCATGCGCCGCAGCAGACGGGGGCTGCGGCGTGCACGCCAGATCACCAGGTCGGCCAGCCAGGGATGGCGGTTCACCCGGTTGGCACGCTCGTAGAGGTCGAAGCGTGGCCGCAGACGCTGCAGGGCCGCGTCGTAGTCGGCGCAGATCGCCTCGGCCGGTGCGCCGCGCTCGCGCCCGCCCAGCAGGGCCTCGGCAGCCAGCAGGCCGGTCTCGAGGGCCTTGCCGATGCCCTCGCCGGTGAAGTCGTAGGTCGAGCCGACGGCCTCGCCGGTGGCCAGCAGCCCGGGACGCCCGCTGTGCGCACCGCGCAGCGTGCAGCGCAGCGGCGCGCCCTCGAGCCGGCCGAGCAGTTCGCCACCCGACATGAGCGCCGCCGCCGCGGGGTGCACGCGGGTGAAGGCCTCGAAGACGCGGCGCAGGTTGACATCGGCCGCCACGCTGCGACCGTCGCAGCGGGTGTCGAAGAAGGCGCCCACGCCGATGTTGAAGGTGGCGTCGCCGACCGGGAAGATCCAGCCGTAGCCCGGGCGCAGCTCCCGGTGCCAGACCACCTCCATGCGACGCGGCTGCCCGGCCAGCGCCGGGTTGCGCACGTAGCCGCGCAGCGCGATGCCGCTGGGCGTGCGGCGCGTGCACAGACCGGCTCCCACCATCGGCGGCACCGGGGCGCCGGTGGCCAGCACGACCCAGTCGGCATGCAGCTCGTGAAAGGTGCCGGCACGACTCAACCGGGCGCCGACGACCCGGCCAGGCCCCCCCGCCGGGCCGGGCGCCGCTTCCAGCAGCCCTTCGAACTTCACCGGCGTATGGCAGCGCGCGCCGGCCTCGATCGCGTGCCGCTGCAGCAGCGCATCGAGCTCCCGGCGCGGCAGCACCGCCAGGCGGCCGGGCACGTCCACATGGGCGCCGCTCGGGCCGACGCAGCGCACATGCTCGACCGGGCAGGCCTGCGCCATCACGGCCTCGAGCAGCCCGAGGCGGGCGAGGGCGTGATGGGCGTCGGGGATCAGGCCATCGCCGCAGACCTTCTCGCGCGGGAAGACCTGCTGGTCGATCAGCACCACCTGCACGCCCGCACGGGCCAGCAGGGTCGCGCAGGCCGCCCCGGCCGGCCCGGAGCCGACCACGAGCACCTCGCAGCGCGATGGGAGGGCAGCATCGGCGCCGGTCGGATCGGGGTTCGCAGCAAAAGTCATCGCGGCAGGTCGGTGGCGGCCGCAGCGATGGCGCCGCCGACGGTCCGGCGGCATTCTAGGCAGGAGCCCCCGATCCCGGCGTGTTGACACCGGTCAAGACAGACCGGACAGGGCAATGCCACGATCTGCACGGAGATCGAGATGCGTTGCCCACCCCACAGGAGACCCGGATGAATGCGCCCCTGGATTCGACTCAGCGCCAGGCCCTGAGAGCCGAGTTGCTGAAGCGCCGCGAAGCCCTGCTGGGCACCCTGGCGCTGCACCAGGGAGATGCCTCGCGGGTCCAGCACGCCCGCGAGATCCTGCTGCAGGACGGCGACGACGGTCCGCAGCGCGACGCCGACCGCGAGGTGGATCTGGCCTTCACCGACCACGAGCGCCATGAGCTGGCCGAGATCGGCGCAGCACTGCAACGGCTCGACAGCGACGACTACGGCGTATGCAGCGACTGCGGCGCCGACATTCCCTTCGCGCGCCTGCAGGTGCAGCCGCAGGCCCTGCGCTGCGTGACCTGCGAGAGCAGCCAGGAAAGCCGCCGCGGCGGCGTGCCGCACGCGCTGATGTGAGGGCAGGTCAGGCCGCCGGGGGGTCGGCCGGCCCCGCAGCCGGGCCCTCGCCGGGCGGCACGACGCACCAGCTCTGCAGCACCTGCGCCACGTCCTCGACGCCCTGACGCTTGAGGGCGGAGAAGAGCGTCACGCCGACATCGGCCTGCTCGGTGGCCAGTTCGGCCAGCACCTCCTGCGCTGTACGCAGGCTGGCCGCGGCCTCCTTGCGGTTGAGCTTGTCGGCCTTGGTCAGCAGCACCAGCAGGCGCACCTCGCCGGTGGCCACACGGGGAGCCACCCACTCGAGCAGCTGGCGGTCCAGCGCCGTGAAGCCATGGCGCGAATCGACCATCTGCACCACCCCGGCCAGGTTGCGCCGCAGCGCCAGGTAGTCGGCCATCACCTTCTGCCAGCGCAGCTTGGCTGCGCGCTCCACGGCCGCGTAGCCATAGCCGGGCAGGTCGGCCCAGACCGCATCGGGCGCCTCGCGCGGGCCCACCTCGAAGAGGTTGATGTGCTGGGTGCGCCCCGGGGTCTTCGAGGCGAAGGCCAGCTGGCGCTGCTGTGCCAGGGTGTTGATCGCGGTCGACTTGCCGGCGTTGGAGCGGCCGACGAAGGCGATCTCCGCCAGGTCGTTGCCCGGCAGCTGGTCGAGCTGGCTGGCCGTGGTCAGGAATCGGGCCGTATGGGCCCAGGCCAGCGCCGCGCGCGTCGCATGCGCGCCACCTTGCGGCGCTGTTGCATCGGATGTCATGGGCAGCATTGTAAAATCCACAGGTTCAGCGCCTTTCGAGTCTCCTTTTTGCGTACCCGCGCCGCTCCACCATGAAATTGCACGCCCAGTCGCTCCTTGCCCTGCTTGCAGCCGCCTCCCTGGCGTCGTCCGTGGCCGCGGCCGAGACCAAGGCAGCGCCCAAGGCCGATCTGGCCAAGGGCCAGGCCATCGCCACGCAGGTCTGCTCGGCCTGCCACACCGCCGACGGCAGCCGCGGCCTGCCCGCCAATCCGATCCTGCAGGGCCAGCATGCCGACTACCTGTACAAGCAGCTGGTCGAGTTCAAGGGCGGCAAGCGCGAGAACGCCGTGATGCTGGGCATGGCCACGCCGCTGAGCGACGCGGACATGAAGAACGTGGCCGCCTTCTACGCGAGCAAGCCCACGCCGGCCGGCGCAGCCAAGAGCAAGGACCTGGTCGCCCTGGGCGAGAAGATCTATCGCGGCGGCATCGCCGAGCGCGCCGTCCCGGCCTGCGCCGGCTGCCACAGCCCCAGCGGCGCGGGCATCCCGGCGCAGTACCCGCGTCTGTCCGGTCAGCACGCCGACTACACCGAGCTGCAGCTCAAGGGCTTCCGCGACGGCGTGCGCAAGAACAATGCCGTGATGACCGGCGTGGCCGCCAAGCTGAACGATCGCGAGATCAAGGCCGTGGCCGACTACATCGCCGGCCTGCACTGAGCCCGCAGGGCCGGGCCCTGTCTTGATGCAAATCAAAAGGCCGGTCCTGGACCGGCCTTTTGTCTTGCTGGCGCGGCCCTTATGCTCGCCTTCTCGGCACCGCCGCCTGGTGGCAGTGCCCTTCTGTTCGCCCTGAAGTTCCTCTCATGTCCTCTGCCCAGACCCGCACCGGCGGCATCGAGGTCCGCGCCGGCTCCCGCTGGGTTCAGGATGCGGTCGAGCTGCTGTCGTCGATGCGATTCGCGATCGCGTTGCTGACGCTTATCTGCATCGCCTCGGTGATCGGCACGGTGGTACAGCAGCAGCAGCCACCGATCAACTACGTCAACCAGTTCGGCCCCTTCTGGTCGGAGGTGTTCGGCCGGCTCGGCCTGTACACGGTCTACAGCGCCAGCTGGTTCCTGCTGATCCTGGCCTTCCTGGTCATCTCCACCTCGCTGTGCATCGCGCGCAACACGCCGAAGATCCTGCGTGACCTGAAGAGCTGGAAGGAAGACCTGCGCGAGTCCTCCCTGAAAGCCTTCCACCACCGCGCCGAAGGCGAACTGCCGGTGGGCCGCGACGGCGCGATCGAACGCGCCAGCACGCTGCTGGCGCGGCACGGCTGGAAGGCGCGCGCGCAGGTGCGCGAGAACGGCGTGATGATCGCCGCCCGCCAGGGCAGCGCCAACAAGATCGGCTACCTGGCCGCGCATGCCGCGATCGTGCTGATCTGCATCGGCGGCCTGTTCGACGGCGATCTGGTGGTGCGCGCGCAGATGGCCTTGCTGGGCAAGACGCCGTTCAACGGCGGCGGACTCGTCCGGGATGTGCCCGAGCAGCACCGCCTGAGTCCCGCGAACCCCACCTTCCGCGCCAACCTCTTCGTGCCGGAGAAGGGCCGCAGCGGCACGGCGGTGATCAACCTCACCAGCGGAGCGGTGCTGCAGGACCTGCCCTTCGACATCGAGCTGAAGCGCTTCGTCGTCGAGTACTACGACACCGGCATGCCCAAGCTGTTCGCCAGCGACGTGATCATCCACGACCGCGACGGGCAGACCACCGAGGCCACCATCAAGGTCAACGAGCCGCTGATCCACCGCGGCATCGCGATCTACCAGTCGAGCTTCGACGACGGCGGCTCCAAGGTCACGCTGCGCGCCCGCCCGTTCGGACGCGAGGGCCGCGACTTCACGGTACAGGGCGAGATCGGCAGCAGCACCACGCTGACGAACACCGCCAAGGGGGCGGGAGATCGCCCGGATCAGCTCCAGCTCGAGTTCAGCGGGCTGCGCGTCATCAACGTCGAGAACCTCGGCGACGCGGACCGGCGCGGCGGCGACGACGCCACCGACACGCGCCGGGTCGATCTGGTCGCTTCCCTGCAGCAGCACCTCGGCTCGGGCGCCAAGGCGCCGGGCGACAAGCAGTTGCGCAACATCGGCCCGTCGATCACCTACAAGCTGCGCGATGCCGCGGGGCAGGCCCGCGAGTACCACAACTACATGCTGCCGGTGGAACTGGACGGCGTGTCGGTCTTCCTCACCGGCCTGCGCGAGTCGCCGGACCAGCCGATGCGCTACCTGCGCATCCCGGCCGACGCCGACGCGAAGATGGACGACTGGCTGCGCCTGAAGAACGCCCTGGGCGACGCCATGCTGCGCCGCGACGCGGCCCTGCGCTACGGCAAGGCTGCCGCGCCGGCCGACAAGCCCGAGATGGTGACCCAGCTGCAGGCCTCCGCCCTGCGAGCGCTGACGCTGTTCGCCGGCGCCGAGGTGGTCGACGCCAAGGCGCCGAGCGCCGGCCTGCAGGCGCTGCATGACTTCATCCAGGCCAACGTGCCCGAAGCGGAGCGGCTGCGCACCTCCGAGGTGCTGCTGCGCATCCTCAACGGCGCGGTGGTCGAACTGCTGCAGCTCTCGCGCGAACGCGCCGGCCTGCCGGCCCGGACGAACGACGAGGCGCTGCAGCGCTTCCTGGGCCAGTCGATCTTCGCGCTGTCGGACTCCTTCGCCTACCCGGCACCGCTGCTGTTCACACTGGAGACCTTCGAGCAGGTGCAGGCCAGCGTGTTCCAGGTCACCCGCGCTCCGGGCAAGACCCTGGTCTATCTGGGCTGCGTGCTGCTGATCATCGGTGTGTTCGCGATGCTCTACGTGCGCGAGCGGCGGCTGTGGATCTGGCTGGGCGGCGCTCCCGATGCACAAGCCACCTCGGTGAGCATGGCTTTGTCGGCCACCCGCCAGACCCTGGATACTGACAAGGAATTCGACGGATTGCGCACGGCCCTGCTGGGTCCGGCGGGCGCCGTCGTCGAACCTGGTGCGGCCGGGCGGGTCTGACCCGCCGTCTTTCCGCCCTCTTCCCGCATACCCGACGCAGCGATGAACTCCACGACCTCCACGGTGGGCAGCACCACCACCCTGCAGCTCGGCCGGCCGTCCTACTGGACACGCCGTTCCGCCTTCGACTGGCTCTTCGCGCTTCTGGTGACGATCGGCGCCGGCTATGCCTGGGTGCAGTACGGCACGGCCATGAACGAGTACGAGCGCGGCATCCTCGTCGGTGCCGTGCCGGCGCTGATCTGGCTGGGCTGGTTCTGGGGCCCGCTGCGCACGCTCACGCTGGGTGTCGGGGCAGCCTCGCTGCTGGCCATCGCGCTGTACCGGCGCCAGACCGACGGCTTCGGCGTGGACCTCGCCGCCGCCGAACAGGTGTTCTGGCTGAAGTACATGCTCTCCAGCCAGAGCGCCATCCTGTGGATGTGCACGCTCACCTTCATGAGCACGCTGTTCTACTGGATCGGCTACTTCGCCGGGCGCGGCAACGACACGGCGCAGCGTATCGGCAGCCGGCTGGCCTGGGCCGCGGTGTTCATGGCCCTGCTGGGCACGATGGTGCGCTGGTTCGAGAGCCACCAGATCGGCCCGGACATCGGCCACATCCCGGTGAGCAACCTCTACGAGGTGTTCGTGATGTTCACCTGGATGACCACGCTGTTCTACCTCTACTACGAGCAGCAGTACCGCACCCGGGCGCTGGGCGCCTTCGTGATGCTGATCGTCAGTGCAGGCGTGGGCTTCCTGCTCTGGTACACGGTGTCGCGCGGCGCGCATGAGATCCAGCCGCTGGTGCCGGCCCTGCAGAGCTGGTGGATGAAGGTGCACGTGCCGGCCAACTTCGTCGGCTACGGCACCTTCGCGCTGGCAGCAATGGTGGCGCTGATGTACCTGACCAAGACGGCCCCGGCACGCACGCTGTGGATCGGCCTGATCGGCATGCCCGGCGCCGTGCTGCTGCTGATGGGCGCCTTCTGGGCCTTCGGCAACCTGACCCCGGAAACCTCCTCGGCGCTGGCCAAGTCGGCCCGTCTGCTGGGGGGCTGCCTGCTGCTGTTCGCCTTCACGATCGTGGCGCGCGGCCCGATCCACCGCCACACGCCATCGCTCGAGGTGCTCGACGACGTGATGTACAAGGCTATCGCGGTGGGCTTCGCCTTCTTCACGATCGCCACCATCCTGGGCGCCTTCTGGGCCGCCGAGGCCTGGGGCGGCTACTGGAGCTGGGACCCGAAGGAGACCTGGGCACTGATCGTCTGGCTCAACTACGCCGCCTGGCTGCACATGCGCCTGATGAAGGGCCTGCGCGGCACGATGGCCGCCTGGTGGGCGCTGGTCGGGCTGGTGGTGACCACCTTTGCCTTCCTGGGCGTCAACATGTTCCTGTCGGGTCTGCACTCCTACGGAGAACTCTGACACGGCTGCGGCGGGCCGCCGGGGCCAGGCTCCAGAAGGCGGGCAGGACAGCCGATAACGGCGCACGAGAGGTCCCGCCATGCCCTATGTCCTGCGCACACCCGAAGGTCAGATCCACAGCATCCACCGCGAACCGCAGCCGCAGGCCCAGTGGCTGCCTGCGGAGCATCCCGAACTGCAGCAGTGGCTCGGGGAGGAAGATGCCGATCAGGCCGGTTTCGCGAGCCTCGACGCCGGGCTGATCCGCGTCCTCGAGGATCTGGTGGACGTCCTGGTGGCACGCAACGTGATCAACATCACCGACCTGCCGACCGAGGCGCAGCACAAGCTCTTCGCCCGCAAGAACTTCCGTGAGCGCTTCCAGCGCAATGCCCTGCAGCTCTACGACGGCGCCGACGAACTGCTGGCCTCGCCCGGCAGCGCCGGCGCCGCACCGGACGCAGCCTGGCTGGCCGCGCTGGACGCTTCGGGCCTGCTGCCCCGGGCCGCGGGTCCGACCGAGTCGGCGCGGCCCGGCAGCCCGGAAGACCCCATGCGCATCGGCACCGGTCGTTCGGTGTAACCATCATCGGGTATCGCACGACTCGCACAGGGCACCACGCCCGCCGGTGCGCCCTGTCGCCGACCCTGCCTGGTCGGACTCGATCCCGGAGCCGTCATGCCCCTGATCCGCCGTTCCCCGCAAGACAGCGGCTTCGAACATCCCCGACCCAGCGAGATCACGCCGCACGCGGTCTACGCTGCCCGGCGCGAGTGGCTGCGCCGCCAGGGGCTCGCGGCACTGGCAGCGCCCTGGCTGCTGGGTGCGGCGACCGGCTCGGCGCAGACCTCGCCGGCCGCGGCCACCCCGCGCCCGGGCCGCCTGCCGGCCCTGCCGGCGCAGCGCAGCAGCCTGCCGGGCGCGACGACGCTCGAGCGGCCCACGGACTACGCCGATGTCACCGGCTACAACAACTTCTACGAGTTCGGCACCGACAAGGGCGACCCGGCCCGGCGGGCGGGCACGCTGAAAACCCGTCCCTGGACCGTCGTGGTCGAAGGCGAGGTGCACCGCCCGGTCCGCTTCGGCCTGGAGGAGCTGCTGCGCCTGGCGCCGATGGAGGAACGCATCTACCGCCTGCGCTGCGTCGAGGGCTGGTCGATGGTGGTGCCCTGGGTAGGCTGGCCGCTGGCCCAGCTGATCCGCCGGGTCGAGCCCACCGGCAACGCGAAGTTCGTCGAGTTCGAGACCCTGGCCGACCCCGCGCAGATGCCGGGTCTGGCCTCGCGCGTGCTGCAGTGGCCCTACACCGAGGGTCTGCGGCTGGACGAAGCCCAGCACCCGCTCACCCTGCTGGCCTTTGGCCTGTACGGCGAGCTGCTGCCGAACCAGAACGGCGCACCACTGCGGCTGGTACTGCCCTGGAAATACGGTTTCAAGAGCGCGAAGTCGATCGTGCGCATCCGCTTCACCGAGCGCCAGCCGATCAGCAGCTGGACGCGTGCGGCACCGCAGGAGTACGGCTTCTATTCCAACGTGAACCCGGAGGTTGCGCACCCGCGCTGGAGCCAGGCCAGCGAACGGCGCATCGGCGAGGACGGCCTGCTCGCCCGCAAGCGCCCGACGCTGAAGTTCAACGGCTACGAGGCCCAGGTCGGCTCGCTCTACGCCGGCATGGACCTGCGCCGCCATTTCTGAGCGGTGTCGGGCTCCTCCACGCCCCGCGCACCAGCCCACCCCGCCCGCGCGCTCCCCGGGTGGAATCGGGCGCTGGCGGGCCGGCCGATGCGGGCCCTGCTGCATCTGGCCTGCCTGCTGCCGCTGGCCGGCTGGATCTGGGGCATCTGGCAGGACCGGCTGGGCGCCAACCCGGCCGAGGCCCTGCTGCACGGCACCGGGCTGTGGACCCTGCGGCTGCTCTGCCTGACGCTGGCCATCACGCCGCTGCGCCAGTGGGCCGGCCTCACCGGGCTGGCTGGCTGGCGGCGGCCCCTGGGCCTGTACACCTTCTTCTACGCCCTGCTGCACTTCCTGGCCTACGCCTGGCTGGACATGGGGCTGGACGCCGCCGCCCTCTGGCAGGACCTGGGACAGCGCCCCTTCGCGCTGCTGGGCTTCCTCGCCTTCCTGGGCCTGCTGCCGCTGGCGGCGACCTCCTGGCCGGGCGCGGTGCGCCGGCTCGGCGCCGCGCGCTGGCAATCCCTGCACCGGCTGGTCCATGCCGTGGCGCTGCTGGGGCTGCTGCACTTCGTCTGGATGCGCGCTGCCAAGAACCGCGCCGACGAGGTGCTGGTCTATGCCCTGCTGCTGGCGGGGCTGGCGCTGGCGCGCTGGGCCTGGCGGCGGCGCAGGAAGTCACGCGCGCTGCCGGCGCCCCCCTGAACACAGGAGAGCCCCCGCAGCCCGAGCGCTCTAGCATCGCCGCTGCACGCGCAGCCCGCCAGGAGCCGCCCGGCCACAGGACAGGGACACGACGATCGACAGGGAGGCTCCCCGCAGGGCGCCGCGTGCACAGGCCGCGGGGAGCATGGACCGTCCGGCCGGAATCCACGCCGGGAGCGGGCGCATGTCCGGTGCAGGCATGATGTGCACATGGTCACCGCCCCCGCCCGAGACGGCACCCCGAGCGCTGCCGAAGCCCCCCCGCCGACGCCGGCCGGTCCCCTGCTGCGCCGGCTCGGACGCGTCGCCTACGAGCCCACCTATGCGGCCATGCGCGCCTTCACCGAAGGACGCACACCTGCGACGCCCGACGAGATCTGGCTGTGCGAGCACGACCCGGTCTACACCCAGGGCCTGGCCGGCAAGGCCGAGCACCTGCTGGCGCCCACTGACATCCCGGTCGTCGCCACCAACCGCGGCGGCCAGGTGACCTACCACGGGCCGGGCCAGGTGGTGGCCTACCCGCTGATCGACCTGCAGCGCCTGGGCATCTACGTCAAGGAGCATGTCTACCGCATCGAACAGGCGGTGCTGCGCACCCTCGACGGCTTCGGCGTCACCGGCCACCGTGTCACCGGCGCGCCCGGCATCTACGTGCGCCTGGACGACCCCTTCTCGCACGCCGCGCTGACCGGCCCGGCCGATCCGCGCGACCCCTTCCGCGGGCTGGGCAAGGTCGCCGCGCTGGGCGTCAAGATCACGCGCGGCTGCAGCTACCACGGTGTGGCCCTGAACGTGGCGATGGACCTGTCGCCCTACCAGCGCATCAACCCCTGCGGCTATGCCGGCCTGCGCAGCGTCGACTTGGCTACACTGGGTGTAGCGGTGGCCTGGGACGAGGTCGCCGAGCGCCTGGGCCAGCATCTGCAGGCGCTCTACAGCCGCTGAAGCCGCGCCGCCGGCGCCACCGCGCCGGGCGCGCGCCTGACGATCCCGATCTCCTCCCCCTGCCCCGATGTCCGACTCCACCGCTCCCGCCACCGCCCCGGCCTACGACCCCACCGCCAAGCAGAAGGCGCAGGACAAGACCTCGCGCATCCCGATCAAGATCGTGCCCGCCGAGGTGCTGAAGAAGCCCGACTGGATCCGCGTCAAGGCCGGCAGCCCCAGCACGCGCTTCTACGAGATCAAGCAGATCCTGCGCGAGCACAAGCTGCACACCGTCTGCGAGGAGGCCTCCTGCCCGAACATCGGCGAGTGCTTCGGCCACGGCACCGCCACCTTCATGATCATGGGTGACAAGTGCACCCGGCGCTGCCCCTTCTGCGACGTCGGCCACGGCCGCCCGGATCCGCTGGACGTGAACGAACCGGCCAACCTGGCCAAGACCATCGCCGCACTGAAGCTGAAGTACGTGGTGATCACCAGCGTGGACCGCGACGACCTGCGCGATGGCGGGGCCGGCCACTACGTCGAGTGCATCCGCGCCACCCGGGAAGCCGCCCCGTCCACCCGCATCGAGGTGCTGGTGCCCGACTTCCGCGGCCGCCTGGAGAAGGCCCTGGCGATCCTGAAGACCGCCCCGCCGGATGTGATGAACCACAACCTCGAGACGGTGCCGCGCCTGTACAGGGAAGCCCGCCCCGGGGCCGACTACGCCTTCAGCCTGAACCTGCTGAAGCGCTTCAAGGAAGAAGTGCCGGGCGTGCCGACCAAGAGCGGCCTGATGGTCGGCCTGGGCGAAACCGACGAGGAGATCCTCGAGGTCATGCGCGACATGCGCGCACACGACATCGACATGCTCACCATCGGCCAGTACCTCGCGCCCAGCGGCCACCACCTGCCGGTGCGCCGCTACGTGCACCCGGACACCTTCAGGATGTTCGAGCGCGAGGCCGCCGCGATGGGCTTCACCCATGCCGCCGTCGGCGCGCTGGTGCGTTCCAGCTACCACGCCGACCAGCAGGCCGCGCAGGCCGGCGTGGCCGACGCGGTCTGACGGAGCCGTCGGCACGGCGCGTATGCTTGGGCGTCGTTCGACGGGTCCGCTGCGCGGGTCCGGCCGTCCTTTCCTTCAGGAGCCCGTGATGACCCTGCCCGACTGCGTCCATGCCCCATCGACCGCAGACCAACGCCTGCTGCGGCGGGCGCGCCGCCACTGCCTGCAGGTGCTCGGCGGCACCTTCGCGGCCGCCTGCCTGCTCCCGGCCCGGGCCCTGGATCTGAGCGACGCCGACATGACCGCCGGGCTGCGCGCAGCCCTCGAGCGGGGCGCAGCCGCGGCGGTCAGCCTGCTGGGCCGGGAGGACGGCTTCCTGGGCAACCCGGCAGTGCGCATCCCCCTGCCCGACAGCCTGGCCCAGGCGGCCAAGCTGCTGCGCCGCCTCGGCCAGGGCAAGCGCCTGGACGCCCTCGAGACCTCGCTGAACCGCGCCGCCGAAGCCGCCGTGCCCGAGGCGAAGCCGCTGCTGGTCGACGCCGTCAAGACCATGACCGTGCAGGATGCGCGCCAGATCCTGAAGGGTGGCGAGACCGCCGTGACCGACTTCTTCGCTGGCAAGACCCGCGAGCCGCTGGGCGTGAAGTTCCTGCCCATCGTCACCGCCGCCACCGAGAAGGTCGGCCTGGTGGCCCGGTACAACGCGGTGGCCTCGCGCGCCAGCGGCCTCGGCCTGCTTTCGGCCGAGCAGGCCAACCTGCAGCAGTACGTCACCGGCAAGTCGCTCGACGGCCTCTACCGGATGATCGGCGAGGAGGAGAAGAAGATCCGCCAGGATCCGGTGGCCACCGGCAGCGCGATCCTGAAGAGCGTCTTCGGCGCCTTGAAGTGACGCCGGGCCGGGCCGGGCGAGCCTGCGGCCACCGCGCAACCGGCCCGGCGTGACCGGGCTCAGCGGTATCCGCCCTCGCTGGCGTTGTGAATGATCCAGATGAGGTTGCCGCCGGTGAAGTTGCCCAGCGATCCGCCCGCGAAGATCAGCCGCCCCTGGCCCTTGTAGACCATCTCGAAACGGTGACGGTCACTGCCGAAGTAGAAGGGAATCCAGGCCTTGCCGGTCATGTAGGCGCCCGAATCGGTCGGCTGGCCGGCCAGGTCGGTGACCTGCTTCATGCTCATGCCGATCTGCAGACGGGTGAACTTGCTGCCGGGCGCCGGCCTGCCGGTGATCTCGCCCTCCCAGTCGCCCAGGCCCTTGACCTTCTGGCCGTAACCGGACTCCACCTTGCTGGAGTCCACCACCTCGCCACGCTCGTTCATGCCCGGGCCGATCTTCGGTGCCGCGGGCGCACTGGCAGAGCTGCCGGCCGACTTCTCACCGCCGCCCAGCGTCACGCAGCCACCGGTGGCCAGGGCCGCCAGCAGCGCGACCAGGGTGGCACCTCGCAGAGTCCTTGCTTGCATCGTCTGTCCCTTTCCTGCTTCCCGCCGGGCACGGCGGAATGCCCCTGCCCACGACGGCAGACGATGCTCGCACAGACCGAGGGTGGCGTCGCTCCGCACCCCCGACATCGGTGACAAATTGCAACAAGACCCGCCGCGGCGAGGCCCCGGTCAGGCCCTCTTCGCCAGCAGCTGCTCGATCAGCGCGTGCAGCTGGGCGAAGTCCGGCTCGCCGACATAGCGCTTGACGATGCGCCCTTCGGTATCGATCACGAAGGTGGTCGGCGTGATCGACACCTTGCCGAACTCCCGGGCGATCTCGCCGCTGCGGTCGTGCGTGACCTGGAACGGCAGCTGGCGCGACTGCACGAAGTTCTGCACGTAGGCGGGCACGTCGTAGTTCATCGCCACCGACAGGGTCTCGTAGCCGCGCGACTGGAACTTGCGGTGCGTGTCCACCAGCGCCGGCATCTCCTTGATGCAGGTGGTGCAGCTGGTGGCCCAGAAGTTGACCAGCACGACCTTGCCGCGCAGGTCGTCGGTGCGGCGCTGCTGGCCGTCGATCAGCGTGTAGGGCAGGGAAGGCGCCACTTCACGGCCTCCGAGGGCCAGCGAGGCAGCGATGGCGACGCCGGCAACGACAGCGGCGGCAAGGGCGAGGCGGGCGAACTTCATGGCGGACACTCGGAACGGAACAGGCCGGCGCAGTGTATGCCAGAGCCTGCAGCCCCGGTCCGCGCAGGGAGGCGCAGGACGGCATGCAGGGAGCCCCCCGGCCGCACACGTCCGGCGAGCGGGCGATGCCGTAGCATTCCAGTCCCGACAGCGCACATCGATGCCGGCGCTGCGGTTTCCTGTGCGCCGCCCGGCCGAGCCGGTCGGCGACCGACCACGAGTGCTCCTCATGACCGACATTTCCTCCGCCGTTCCCCCCTCGTCCCCGGCCGTCGCATTGCCGGCGCCGCTCGTGCGCGGCTGGGAGGTCGTGATCGGCTTCGAGACCCACGCGCAGCTGTCCACGCACGCCAAGATCTTCTCCGGTGCCTCCACCGAGTTCGGTGCCGAGCCCAACACCCAGGCCTGCGCGGTGGACCTGGCCCTGCCGGGCACGCTGCCGGTGCTCAACCGCGGCGCGGTGGAGCGCGCGATCCGCTTCGGCCTGGCGGTCGGGGCGACCATCGCGCCGATGTCGATCTTCGCGCGCAAGAACTACTTCTACCCGGACCTGCCCAAGGGCTACCAGATCAGCCAGTACGAGATCCCCGTGGTGCAGGGCGGGAAAGTCGAGTTCTTCGTCGACGGCCAGCGCCACGCCCTCGAGCTGACCCGTGCCCACCTGGAGGAGGACGCGGGCAAGTCGCTGCACGAGGACTTCCACGGCATGTCCGGCATCGACCTGAACCGCGCCGGCACGCCGCTGCTGGAGATCGTCACCGAGCCGCAGCTGCGCTCGTCGAAGCAGGCGGTGGAATACGCCCGCGCGCTGCACACCCTGGTGGTGTGGCTGGGCATCTGCGACGGCAACATGCAGGAAGGCAGCTTCCGCTGCGACGCCAACGTCTCGGTGCGCCGTCCCGGCGAGCCCTTCGGCACCCGGCGCGAGATCAAGAACCTCAACAGCTTCCGCTTCCTGCAGCAGGCCATCGACTACGAGGTGCAGTGGCAGATCGACCAGCTCGAGGACGGCCACGCGATCGAGCAGGCCACGGTGCTCTTCGACCCCGCCAGCGGCGAGACCCGCGTGATGCGCACCAAGGAAGACGCACACGACTACCGCTACTTCCCCGACCCGGACCTGCCGCCGCTGGTGATCGCGCCCGGCTGGATCGAGGAGGTGCGCGCCTCGATGCCGGAACTGCCCGGTGCACTGGCCGCACGCTTCCAGCGCGAGCACGGCCTGCCGGCCTACGACGCGGCGATGATGACCGCCAGCCGCGCCACGGCAGGCTACTTCCAGGCCGCCGCCGCGGCCTGCGGCCAGCCCAAGCTGGTGGCCAACTGGATCATGGGCGAGATCGGCAAGCGCCTCAATGCCGAGGGCCGCGACATCGCCGAGGCTGCCGTGGCCCCCGCCACCCTGGCCGCGCTGATCGGCCGGGTGCAGGACGGCACCCTCTCGCACAACGCCGCCCGCCAGGTGTTCGACGCGCTGTGGACCGGCGAGGGCAGCGACGTCGACGCCCTGATCGAGGCCAAGGGCCTGCGCCAGATGAACGACAGCGGCGCGCTGGAGAAGATCGTCGACGAGGTGCTGGCCGCGAACCCGAAGTCGGTCGAGGAGTTCCGCGCCGGCAAGGACAAGGCCTTCAACGCCCTGGTCGGCCAGGTCATGAAGGGCAGCAAGGGCAAGGCCAATCCGGCGCAGGTCAACGAGCTGCTGCGCCGCAAGCTCGGCGCCGCCTGAAGCGGCGACGGGCGGGCACCGCCCGGCCCCTGCGGCGGAGCCCGGCGCGACCCTTCAGGGGCGCGCGGCGCCGCCGGGCGCCGCAGCACGCTCGGCCCAGAGCTGCCGCAGCCGGGCCAGCTCCGCGTCGTAGCGTGCATCGATGCGACGCCGCTCGGCCTGGTGGTCGGCGGTCGCGGCCTGCTGCGCCTCCAGCGCAGCCCGATTCGCTTCCATGCGCAGCCGCAGCGCCCGTGGCAGATCCCCGCCCGGATAGAACTCGGCTTCGTCGGCGAGCTTCCTGTGCTCGCGTTCGAGGGTCTGCAGGCGCTGCTGGTTGGACGCCTCGGCCTGCAGGATCGGCTCGAGCGCCACCGCGCGGGCGCGCCGGTGCGCCGCCTCGTCCGGGTAGCGCGCCAGCAGGTTGCGGTCACGCCGCAGCCGCTCCTGACGCTCGGCCTCGGCAGCCGCGGCCCGCCGGCGCTGCTCCTCGCGCTGGGCGCGCTCCTCGGCGGTGTAGCTCGGCGGCAGCGTGCCACGCTGCGACCCGTCGCGGTTGCGGATGGCCTGCTCGCGGTCCAGGCACTCCGGAATCGGGCGGTCCGAGGTGTGGCGCCGACCCTTGGCGTCCACGCAGGTGTAGATGCCGCTGGCATTCGGCGCCGGCTGGGCCGATGGCGCCGACATGGCCATCAGCCCCGACAGGCCCAGCAGGGCGGCTGCCGCGACGGGCCCGCCGCGCTGCGCGCCAGCGCTGGTCACGCGCCGACCCCGTAGCGGTCGCGGTAGGCCTGCACCGGCGCGCGGTGCGCCCCCAGTCCATCGCCGCCCTGCTGCGCCAGATAGCGCAGCAGGTCCTGCAGCGTCGCGATCGCCACCACGGGCAGACCCAGCTCGCGCTCGACGTACTGCACCGCCGAGTGCGGCGCATCCACGCCGTTCTCGCTGGCCTTCTCCTGACGGTCCAGCGCGATGGTCACGCCGCAGGGCGTGGCCCCGGCGGCACGGATCAGCGCGATCGACTCGCGCACCGAAGTGCCCGCGGAAATCACGTCGTCGATGATCAGCACCCGGCCGTGCACCGGGGCGCCGACCAGGGTGCCGCCCTCGCCGTGGTCCTTGGCCTCCTTGCGGTTGTAGGCATAGGGCACGTTGCGGCCCAGGCGGGCCAGCTCCACGGCCACCGCCGCCGCCAGCGTGATGCCCTTGTAGGCCGGCCCGAACAGCAGGTCGAACTGCAGTCCCGAAGCCACCAGGCGGCGTGCGTAGAACTCGGCCAGCCGGCCCAGCTTGGCACCGTCGTCGAACAGTCCGGCGTTGAAGAAGTAGGGCGACAGCCGACCGGCCTTGGTGCGGAACTCGCCGAAGCGCAGCACGCCCGCCTGCAGCGCGAAGGCCACGAAGTCCTGTGCCAGGTCGTCGCAGACGACGGCGGCAGCAGCGGGCGAGGCGGGAGCGGCGGGCAGGTTCATGCGGGGTTCCTTCGAGCGGCAGGCCCCGTCGGGGCGGGTGGGTCCCGCGCCAGCGGGAAGGGCGCAGCGGACGGATTCGCCCCGCACCCGGGCGCGGAATTGTAGGGGGGGGCTGCACCCGCCTGTGGCGGCCAGCACCTGCAAAAATTCGCAACGCCGAGGTCGCGGCGTGCGGACTGCGCGGTCGGGGGCGCTGCGCGACAATCGGCGCCTGCCCGTCGCACCCTGCACTCGCGCCCGGGCCCCCCGAGGATCCAGCCCATGCCCGCCTACCGTTCCAAGACCTCCACCGCCGGCCGCAACATGGCCGGCGCCCGCTCGCTGTGGCGCGCCACCGGCATGAAGGATGACGACTTCAGCAAGCCGATCATCGCGATTGCCAACAGCTTCACCCAGTTCGTCCCGGGCCACGTGCACCTGAAGGACCTGGGGCAGCTCGTCGCCCGCGAGATCGAGCGCGCCGGCGGCGTGGCCAAGGAGTTCAACACCATCGCGGTCGACGACGGCATCGCGATGGGCCACGACGGCATGCTGTACTCGCTGCCCAGCCGCGACATCATCGCCGACTCGGTCGAATACATGGTCAACGCGCACTGCGCCGACGCCATCGTCTGCATCAGCAACTGCGACAAGATCACCCCGGGCATGCTGATGGCCGCGATGCGGCTGAACATCCCGGTGGTGTTCGTCTCCGGCGGTCCGATGGAGGCCGGCAAGGTCAAGCTGGCGGTGCCGGGCACCTCGACCCTCCAGATCAAGAAGCTGGACCTGATCGACGCGATGGTGATGGCCGCCGACAGCAAGGTCAGCGACGCCGACCTGGCCGAGGTCGAGCGCTCGGCCTGCCCGACCTGCGGCAGCTGCTCGGGCATGTTCACCGCCAACTCGATGAACTGCCTGACCGAGGCGCTGGGCCTGTCGCTGCCGGGCAACGGCACGGTGGTGGCCACCCATGCCGACCGCGAGCAGCTGTTCCTGCGCGCCGGCCGCCTGGCCGTCGAGCTGTGCCGGCGCTACTACGAGCAGGGCGACGAATCGGTGCTGCCGCGCAGCATCGGCAAGAAGGCCTTCGAGAACGCGATGACACTGGACATCGCGATGGGCGGCTCGACCAACACCATCCTGCACATCCTGGCCGCGGCCCAGGAGGCCGGCATCGATTTCGACATGGCCGACATCGACCGCCTCTCGCGCGAGGTGCCGCAGCTGTGCAAGGTGGCGCCCAACACGAACAAGTACCACATCGAGGACGTGCACCGCGCCGGCGGCATCATGGCCATCCTGGGCGAGCTGGCCCGCGCCGGCAAGCTGCACACCGATGCGCCCACCGTGCACGCCAAGACCATGGGCGAGGCGCTGGCGCAGTGGGACATCACCGTCACGCAGGACGAGGCGGTGCACACCTTCTACAAGGCCGGGCCGGCCGGCATCCCGACCCAGGTGGCCTTCAGCCAGGCCACCCGCTGGCCGAGCCTGGACACCGACCGCGCCGAGGGCTGCATCCGCTCGTATGAGCATGCCTTCAGCAAGGAAGGGGGCCTGGCCGTGCTGCGCGGCAACATCGCCCTGGACGGCTGCGTGGTGAAGACCGCCGGCGTGGACGACAGCCTGCTGGTCTTCGAGGGCCCGGCCCATGTGGTCGAGAGCCAGGACGAGGCCGTGGACCACATCCTGAACGACGAGGTCAAGGCCGGCGACGTGGTGGTGGTGCGCTACGAAGGCCCCAAGGGCGGGCCGGGCATGCAGGAGATGCTCTATCCCACCAGCTACATCAAGTCCAAGGGCCTGGGCAAGGCCTGTGCGCTGCTGACCGACGGGCGCTTCTCGGGCGGCACCTCGGGCCTGTCGATCGGCCACTGCTCGCCGGAAGCGGCGGCCGGCGGCGCGATCGGCCTGGTGCGCAACGGCGACCGCATCCGCATCGACATCCCGAACCGCACGATCGACGTGCTGCTCTCCGACGAGGAACTGGCCCGCCGCCGCGCCGAGCAGGATGCCCTGGGCTGGAAGCCGGCCCAGCCGCGCCCGCGCAAGGTCTCGGCCGCCCTGAAGGCCTACGCCTTGCTGGCCACCTCGGCCGACAAGGGAGCGGTGCGGGATCTGTCGAAACTGGAAGGCTGACGCCGCAGGCGCGCCCGGGCGGCGTTCACCCGCCCAGGCCGAGCACCCAGGTCGCCAGCGCAGCGCTCGCCGCGGCGACCGCCAGCGCCAGCAGCCGCTGCGGCAGACCGTCGGCCGCCGCCGGTACCGGCACCTCGAGCAGCTTGTCGCCGTGCAGCATCGGCCCGACCAGGTCGCGGCCCTGCGCCACGCGATAGAACAGGATCGCGGCGAGGTGCAGCCCGACCAGCGCGAAGAGCAGCCACTGGCCGAAGGTCTTGTGCCAGGTCGTGGCCTGGCTGGACAGCGCGCCGCTCACGTGGGCCACCAGCGGGCCGGTGTTGGCGATCTCGTCGTCGGCCACCAGGCCCGTGGCCACCTGCAGGACCAGCACCGCCAGCAGGGCGAACACCGACAGGGCCCCCAGCGGGTTGTGCCCCACGTCGAGATGCTCGTCGGGACGCGCCCGCCCGCGCAGGTAGCGCCAGAACGCCGCGGGAGAGTGGACGAAGGCAGAGAAGCGCGACCAGCGCCCGCCGATCAGGCCCCAGACCAGTCGGAAGGCCAGCAGTGCCAGCACCGCCGCGCCGAAGCGGAAGTGCCAGACCACCGCGTTGCCACCCAGCTTGGCCGTCACCACCGCCCCGACCACGCAGGCCAGCAACAGCCAATGGAACAGGCGCGTGGGCAGGTCCCAGACACGCACCCGACGCAGGTCGGGAGAGGGGGGCGACGACATGCTGCGAACTCCAGTGGGACGCGGCAGCGGGCCGGACGGACCGATCGCGCCGCGGGCCGCGTTTTCATACCTGCGAGGGTACACTGATCCGGGCTTTGCGCAGGCCGCAGCGGCTGCGCAGCCCGATGCGATCATTGCCCCCCTTCCTCACGCCTCGCCAGGAGACCTTCACGATGAAACGCCTCTGCCTCGCCGCCTGTGCCGCCTCCGCTCTGCTGCTGGCCCTGCCGGCTTCCGCCCAGTTCCAGAAGCCCGAAGACGCCGTCAAGTAACGCAAGGGCGCCTTCACCGTGATCGGTGCGCACTTCAGCCGCATCGGCGCGATGGTCAACGGCAAGGCGCCCTTCGACGCCAAGGCGGCAGCCGACAACGCCGCCATCGCCGCGACCCTGGCCGCGCTGCCCTTCACCGCCTTCGGTGCGGGCACCGACAAGGGCGACACCCGCGCCAAGCCCGAGATCTGGGCCGAGAAGGACAAGTTCGACGCCGGCGGCCGCAAGATGCAGGAGGCCCTGGCGGCCCTGAACACCGCCGCCCGCGGCGGCAACCTGGACCAGATCAAGGCGGCCTTCGGCGAGGCCGGCAAGACCTGCAAGGCCTGCCACGACAACTACCGCAAGGAGTGACGGGACCTGCCCCCCACCGGGGACGGGCTTGTCCGTCGCACCGCCGGCCGCGCGGGGCCTGCAGGCCTCCCGGCGGCGGGAGCGGTCCCTCCAGGCGGCACTGCCGCTGCGCTCGGGCGCGGTGAGGGCCGCGCCCGGGCGCCGGGACTTGTCGTACGCTGTGCCACCCGCACTTGTCCTGTCAGGAGGTGCCCGATGAACACCGTGCGACCCGCGGCCGTGGCCGGCGCGTTCTACCCTGCCGAGGCCGCTCGGCTGTCCGCGCAGCTGCGCGAGCTGCTGGCCGGCGCCGCGGCGGCCGACGGTGCCCTCCCCGGACCGCAGCCCGGGACGGGCTTGCCGTCGCGGCCCAAGCTGCTGGTCGTGCCGCACGCCGGCTACGTCTACTCCGGCCCCACCGCGGCGCGGGCCTACGCCCGGCTGCGACCCTGGGCGGGCGAGATCCGCCGCGTCGTGCTGCTCGGGCCGGTGCACCGGGTGCCGGTGCGCGGCCTGGCCGCGCCGACGGTCGAGGCCTTCGAGACCCCGCTGGGCCGGGTGCCGGTCGACCAGGCCGCGCTGGCGTCGCTGGCCGACCTGCCGCAGCTGCTGCGCAGCGACCGGGCGCACGCGCTGGAGCATTCGCTGGAGGTGCAACTGCCCTTCCTGCAGACCGTGCTGGCGCCGGGCTGGACCCTGCTGCCGCTGGCGGTGGGCGACGCGACGCCCGAGGAGGTCAGCGCCGTCGTCGAGCGCCTCTGGGGTAGTGACGAGACGCTGATCCTGCTCAGCAGCGACCTGTCGCACTTCCTGCCTGATGCCGAGGCCAGGGCGCGCGACGCGCGCACCGCCGCGCGCATCGCCGAGATGGCCCCCGACCTCGATCCGCACGACGCCTGTGGGGCCCGGGTGCTCAACGGCGCCCTGCTCGCCGCCCGACGCCATGGCCTGCAGGCCCAGACGCTGGAGCTGCGCAACTCGGGCGACACGGCCGGCGACCGCCAGCGCGTGGTCGGCTACGCTGCACTGGTCTTCACGCCGGGCCCGGCGGCGGGAGGCGTCGCGCCCGACCTGGGCGCCGCCCTGCTCAGCCGGGCGCGCAATGCCATCCGCGCCGAGCTGGGCCTGCCCCCGGAGGCCGAACCGCCGCACCCGGCGCTGGGCGAGCCCGGCGCCACCTTCGTCACCCTGCACGATGCCCGCGGCGCGCTGCGCGGCTGCATCGGCAGCCTGCAGGCCTGGCGGACGCTCGAGGAGGATGTGCGCCGCAATGCCGAGGGCGCGGCCTTCCGCGACACGCGCTTCCGCCCGCTGAGCCGCGCCGAATGGCAGGCCGGCCTGCAGGTGGAGGTCTCGCTGCTCGACGCCCCCGAGCCCCTGCCCCGCGTGGCCAGCCAGGCCGAGGCGCGGGCGCTCTTGAAACCGGGCCGGGACGGCCTGATCTTGCAATGGCACGGCCATCGGGCCACCTTCCTGCCCCAGGTCTGGGCGCAGTTGCCCGAGCCGGCGGACTTCCTGGCGGCGCTGCTGCGCAAGGCCGGGCTGGCGCCGGATTTCTGGGCCGAGGACATCGCGCTGTCGCGTTACGGGGTGCACAGCTTCGAGTGAATCCGCCGGCGGCGACGTCGCCACCCCGTCCTCTTCCAGGGAGCCCGACGCCATGGATCACCTCGAACCCGAAGCCCTCGACACCGTCACCCCGGCGCGCTGGTGGCACCGCCTCGACGACGGCCGCATCCAGTGCGACCTCTGCCCGCGCGACTGCAAGCTGCACGAGGGCCAGCGCGGCCTGTGCTTCGTGCGGGCCCGCCAGGGCGACGCGATGGTGCTGACGACCTACGGGCGCAGCTCGGGCTTCTGCATCGACCCGATCGAGAAGAAGCCGCTGCACCACTTCTACCCCGGCAGCCGGGTGTTCAGCTTCGGCACCGCGGGCTGCAATCTGGCCTGCAAGTTCTGCCAGAACTGGGACATCTCCAAGAGCCGCGAGATGGACCGGCTGATGGACCAGGCCTCGCCGCGGCGCATCGCCGAGGTGGCCGTCGAGACGGGCTGCCGCAGCGTCGCCTTCACCTACAACGACCCGGTGATCTTCGCCGAGTACGCCCTGGATGCCGCCGACGCCTGCCACGAGCGCGGCGTGAAGACCGTGGCCGTGACCGCCGGCTACATCCACGCAGAGCCGCGGCGCGCGTTCTACGCCAGGATGGACGCGGCCAACGTCGACCTGAAGGGCTTCACCGACGCCTTCTACTTCCAGCAGACCGGCGCGCACCTGCAGCCGGTGCTCGACGGTCTGGTGCATGTGCGTCACGACACCGACTGCTGGCTGGAGCTGACCACCCTGCTGATCCCCGGCGCCAACGACAGCACGGCGGAACTGGAAGCGATGACGCGCTGGGTGCACGACGAGCTCGGGCCCGACGTGCCGCTGCACTTCACCGCCTTCCACCCCGATTACCGCATGACCGACGTGCCGGCCACCCCGCCCGAGACGCTGCGGCGTGCGCGCCGCATCGCGCTGGACCAGGGCCTGCGCCATGTCTACACCGGCAATGTGCACGACCTGGCCGGCGGCACCACGGGCTGCACGGGCTGCGGTCAGCCGCTGATCGAGCGCGACTGGCACGAGGTGCGGGCCTACCGCCTCGACGCCGGCGGTGCCTGCCCGCACTGCGGCACGGCCCTGGCCGGACGCTTCGGCACGGCCCCCGAACCCGCCCCGATCGGCCGCCGACGCATCCCGCTGCGGCTGCAGCCGGGCCGTTGACCCGCCGCCCTCGGGCGACGCGCCGTCCCGGGGCCGTCAGCGCCGCTTCGCCCGCGGGTGCGCGGCGTCGTAGACCTGTGCCAGGTGCTGGAAGTCGAGCCGGGTGTAGACCTGCGTGGTGCGGATCTGCGCGTGGCCGAGCAGCTCCTGCACCGCGCGCAGGTCCCCGCTGGACTGCAGCAGGTGCGAGGCGAAGCTGTGCCGCAGCATGTGGGGATGCACATGCTGCGACAGGCCGGCGCGCTGCGCCAGGCGGGCCAGACGACGGCGCAGCTGCCCGTCGCTGAGACGGCCCCCGCGCCGGCTGACGAACAGGGCCGGCTCGTCGGCGGCCGCCAGCGCCGCGCGCAGCGGCAGCCAGGCCTGCACCGCCTGGCGCGCGGCCGCGCCGATGGGCACGACGCGCCGCTTGCGGCCCTTGCCCAGCACATGGGCCAGGCCATGCTCCAGGTCGAGCCAGCCACTCGAATCGGCCGCCGGCGTCTGGTCCAGCCCCAGCAGTTCGGCCACGCGCAGACCGCCGCCGTAGAGCAGCTCGACGATGGCGTGGTCGCGCGCGTCGAGCAGCGGGTCGCTGTCCTCGTCGCGGGCTTCGGCCAGGGCCACCGCCTGGTCGACCGGCAGGGCCTTGGGCAGCGGGCGGGGCGCCTTCGGTGCGCGCAGCCCCTCGACCGGATTGGCCGGCACCTGCCCCTCGCGCCCGAGCCAGCGGTACAGGCCCCGCCAGGCGCAGAGGTGGATCGCGATGCTGCGCGGCCCCAGCCCCTGGGCATGCAGCATCGCCGCCCAGCGGCGCACATGGTGGGTGCGCACCTCGGCCAGCGCCACTGGCACGGCGGCGGCCGCGGCCTCGAGCCGCACCAGCGCGTCGTGGTACATCGCCAGCGTGCGCCCGGCCAGGCGGCGCTGCACCCGCAGGTGCGTCAGAAAGGCCTGCGCCGACGCGCCCAGCGGTTGCGAGGCCAGCGACGGGGGCGCGGCGCCGGCCCCCGGCCGGCCGGTCGTGGGGGGCTCGCTCACCGCCGCTCGTCCCGGGCCGGCATCGGACGGCCTCAGTCGGCTGCGGGCAGCAGTCGCGCGCTGGCCGCACTGGCCAGTTCGCCCACGCGGGTGAGGAATTCGGTGCCCATGTCGGCGCTGTAGCGGGTCGGGTCCGGCGAGCCCAGCACCAGCAGGCCGAAGGCCGGGGCCGAGAGGCTGCGCCGCAGCGGGATCAGCGCCAGCGAGGCGATCACCGCGGGCTCGGGCAGCCACTGCACCGCCTCGAAGGTGGCGTTGGCGCCGCAGTAGGGCTGGGTGAGGCTGGAGGCGAAGCTGCGCACGTCCTCGCTGACCGGTGCGGCCGCAGCCAGCGACTCGTAGGGCGGCGCCACGTCCCACAGCCGCATCGCGGCCTGGGGAATGAGGAACTGCTCCTGCAGGTCCAGCAGCAGCAGGTCGGGCAGGTCGGCGGGCTGCTCGACCAGCATCAGCGACAGGGTCCACTGGTGCAGCCGGTCGGCCAGCGCGGCGTTCTCCTGGCCATGCCGGATCATGTCCATGATGCGCCGCTCCAGGCCGCGGATGCGCTCGCGCAGCATCTCCATCTGGCGCTGCTGCAGCGAGACGGCCCGCTGGCCGTGCGGATTGGCCAGCTCGACGCTGGCCAGCAGCGCCGCATGGCGCTCGAAGAAGCCGGGGGTGTTCGCCAGGTAGTTGGCGATCTCGTCTTCGGTGATGCCCTGAAGGATGGTCATGACACGGCCTCGTTCACCGCGCGCCGCCGCGCCGGGCGCGGGACGTCGGGAATGGAAAATCGGTAACAGTCGCTAGGGTAAGGCCTGGGGCGGCCGTTCAGCCGCGGAAAAGCGCAGCCATCGCCCCCGTGCCCGGACGAGGATGCACAAACCGTCCAAGCCGGCCGCGCTCGGGCACAGGTTCTCAGGCCGGCGCGCCAGCCCCGGCCGCCAGGGCCTCGGGCAGTTCGATCTCGCCTTCGAACACGGTCTCGGCCGGCCCGGTCATGCGCACCGACGTGCCAGGGCCCGGCCAGGCGATGGTCAGCAGGCCGCCGCGGGTGTGCACGTCCACCGTCGCATCCAGCCAGCCCAGGCGGATGCCGGCCACCACCGCGGCGCAGGCGCCGGTGCCGCAGGCCAGCGTCTCGCCGGCATCGCGCTCGTAGACGCGCAGGCGCACCGCACCGCGCGAGAGCACCTGCAGGAAACCGACATTGACCCGGCGCGCGAAGCGCGCATGGCCCTCCAGCAGCGGGCCCAGCTCGGCCACCGGCGCGCTGTCGACCTCGTCCACGCGCAGCACCGCGTGCGGATTGCCCATCGACAGCACGGCCACCTCGACCGGCGAGCGGCTCGCCCCGGGCAGCTCGATCGGCCACAGCGCGAAGTCCCCGACCCGGCGCGCCGTCAGCCCGGTGGGGTCGAAGGGCAGCGCGGCCGGCTCGAAGGCGGGCTCGCCCATGTCCACCGTGACCCGGCCGTCGGGCTGCAGGGCCAGCTCCAGGCGTCGGTTCACCGTCTCGACGCGCACCCGGTCCTGGTCGGTCAGGCCGCGGTCACGCACGAAGCGCGCGAAGCAGCGGGCCCCGTTGCCGCAGTGCTCCACTTCCTCGCCGCTGGCACCGTTGAAGATGCGGTAGCGGAAGTCCACCCCTGGCGTGCGGCTGCGCTCGACGACCAGGATCTGGTCGGCGCCGACGCCGAAGCGCCGGTCGCCCAGGCGGCGCAGCAGGGCCGGGCCGAGGGGCAGCGGCGCGGCGGTGGCGTCGAGCACGACGAAGTCGTTGCCCGCCCCTTGCATTTTGGTGAATCGCAGGCGCATGGGGCGGATTATCCGCGCCGGCGCCATCCAGGCGCGGCGCTGTCACCCTGGTGCCAGCCCGGCACCGCCCCGGGGGCCACACTCGCGCCTGCGGCGGGCAGCCCCGCGCGCCGAGGAGGAACCCGACGATGACCCCTGCCGACGACGCCCAGAGCGCCTTCAGCGGCACCAAGCCGGTGTCGCCCCAGCATGCCTTCGACCAGGACCGGCTGATCCAGTGGCTGCGCCCGCGCATGGATGGCCTGGACGGCGAGGTGCGCATCGCCCAGTTCAAGGGCGGGCAGTCCAACCCCACCTTCCTGCTGCGCGCCGGCCAGGGCGACGGCGAGCGCCGCTTCGTGCTGCGCCGCAAGCCGCCCGGCCAGCTGCTGCCCTCGGCGCATGCGGTGGACCGCGAGTTCCGCGTCATCTCCGCGCTGGCCGGCACCGCGGTGCCGGTGGCCACGCCGCGCGTGCTCTGCCAGGATCCCGAGGTGATCGGCAGCGACTTCTACGTCATGGACCATGTCGAGGGCCGCATCTTCTGGGACGCCGCCCTGCCCGGCATGGCCCCGGCCGAGCGCGCCGCGATCTACGACGAGACGAACCGGGTGATGGCCGAGCTGCACCGCCTCGACCCGGCGGCGATCGGCCTGGCCGACTACGGCCGCCCCGGCCACTACATGGCCCGCCAGATCGAACGCTGGACCCGCCAGTACCGGGCCGCCGAGACCGAGCCGATCGCCGCGGCCGACGCGCTGATTCACTGGCTGCCGCAACACATCCCGCCCGAGGGCGAAAGCCGCATCGTGCACGGGGACTACCGGCTCGACAACGTGATCTTCCACCCCCACGAGCCGCGCATCCTGGCGGTGCTGGACTGGGAGCTGTCCACCCTGGGCGATCCGCTGGTCGACTTCGCCTACCACTGCCTGGCCTGGCACATGAAGCCGCTGACCGGCAGCGGGCTGATCGGCGCCGACCTGGCCGCCCTGGGCATTCCCGACGAGGCCGGCTACCGCCAGCGCTACCTCGAACGCTGCGGCCGCCGCGAGCCGGTGGCCGAACAGGACTGGATCGTCTACCTGGTGTTCAACCTGTTCCGCCTGGTGGGCATCCTGCAGGGCATCGCCAAGCGGGCCGAGCAGGGCAATGCCTCCAACGCCCGCGCGGTGGAGACCGGCCGGCGCGCCCGCCCCCTGGCCGAACAGGCCTGGGCGCTGGCGCAGACGCTGGGTTGACACGGCCGCCCTGCCGGCCCGAGGCAGCCGCGCCACCCGCGCCAGCGGATGCGCCGGGGACGCCGGACATTCCCGAAGCCCGCGACCGGCAAAGCTGCCGCTAGCATCGGGGCGTGCACGCGACACACCGATCGCACCGCCGCCCCCAGCCCACTGCGCCGATGAACACCGTCCTGCCCCTGCGTCGCTCCCCCCTCGCCCTGGCGCTGGCCCTGCTGGCCACGCTCGGCCTCGCCGCCCCGGCCACGGCACAGAACGCACCCGGCGCCGCCGCGCCCGCCTCGGCACCGGCCTCCGCACCGGCCGAAGGCGTGCGCCCGACGCTCTTCGGGCCGCTCACCGCGGCGCAGCAGCTGCTGGGCGAGCAGCGCCACGCCGAGGCGCTGGCCCGGCTGCAGGAGGCCGACGCGGTGCCCGACCCGAGCCCCTACGAGGCCTTCGTGACCGAGCGCCTGCGCCTGGCCGCGGCCCTGGGCGTGCCCGACCTGACCCAGGCCGAGCGGGCCATGCAGCGGCTGGCCGGCCTCGGGCGCACGCCGCCGGCCGAGCAGGCCCAGTTCGCCCAGGCCCTGCTCGGGGCGCATTACCGTGCCAAGAACTACCCGCGTGCCGCCGCCTGGGCACGGCAGCTGCGCCAGGACGCCGCGGCCAGCCCCGCGATGCGGGCGCAGGCCCAGCAGCTGCTGCCGCAGGCGCTGTACCTGGCGCAGGACTACGCCGGCGCCGCCGCCGAGCTGCTGGCCGAACGGCAGGCCGCCGAGGCCGCCGGGCAGGTCCCGGCAGAGGACCGCCTGCGCCTGCTGGCCAGCAGCCAGGCCCAGCGCAAGGACCTGCCGGGCTACCTCGCCGCGATGGAGGGCCTGGTGCGCCACCATCCCTCCAAGGCGCACTGGAGCGAGCTGATCGGCCGCATCACCGCGGGCGAGGACTTCGCCGAGCGGCTGCTGCTCGACGCCCTGCGCCTGAAGGCGGTGGTCAACGGCGGGCTCGACGAGGCCGACGACCTGCTCACCCTGGCCGAGATGGCCCAGCAGGCGGGTCAGTCGATCGAGGCGCGGCGCTGGGTGCAGCTGGGCTATGCCAGCGGGCGCTTCGGCAGCGGCGCGCAGGCCGCCACCCAGGGCAGGCTGCGCGACGCTGTGCAGCGCAGCGCCGCCGACGACGAGGCCACCCTGCGCAAGGGCCCCGCCGCCCGGGAGGCCGTGGCGCTGGCCAGCTGGGGGCAGAGCTACATCGCCGCCGGACAGGTCGAACGCGGTCTGGCGATGATGGAGGAGGCCCTGGCCAAGGGCGGCCTCAAGCGCGCCGAGGACCTGCGCCTGCGCCTGGGCGCAGCCTACGCGCAGGCCGGCCGGACCGACGCGGCGCTGCGCCACCTGCAGGCCGTGCAGGGCGGCGACGGCACGGCCGCGCTGGCGCGCCTGTGGCTGCTGCACCTGAAGCAGCCGCTGCCGGCCCGCTGAAACGGGTCGCACGCAGGCGCCCGGGCCGTCAGTACAGGCTCGGCTCGCCCTTCGGGCGGGTCTTGAAGCGCTTGTGCACCCAGAGGTACTGGCTGGGGTTGCGCAGGATCTCGCTCTCGATCCAGCGGTTCATGCGCAGGGTGTCGGCCACCGCGTCGTCGCTGGGAAAGTCGGGCCAGGGGTCGAGGAAGCGCAGCTTCCAGCCCTGCCCGCCGGGCAGCATCTCGGCCACCACCGGCTGCACCACCATGTCGAGCAGGCGGGCCATGCGCGAGGGCGCCAGCAGCGTAGCCGCGGGCACGCCGAAGAAGGGCACGAAGGCCGCATCCTTGGCGCCGAAGTCCATGTCCGGCAGGTTGAAGAAGGCATCGCCGCGCTTGATCGCCCGGATCAGCGGCTTGGCGCTGTCGCTGCGCGGAAAGATCTCGGCGTTGCCGAAGCGCAGCCGGCCGGCCCGCATCGCGGCGTCGAACACCGGGTTGCTCTGACGCTGGTAGATCGAGCCGGCGCGCCGGTTCTGGTTGAGCAGGATGCCCACGCCCGCCACATCCAGCGCCAGGAAGTGCGGCGCCAGCCACATCACCGGCCGCTCGCTGCGTTCGGCCAGCCGGACGTCCCCCTCGACCTGGATGAGGCGCTGCAGACGTTCGCGCGGCGCCCACCAGAGCAGGCCACGCTCCAGGAAGCTGCGCCCCAGCCAGCCGAAGTGCGCGCGCGCGATGGCCTCGCGCTCGGCCGGGCTGCGCTCGGGCAGACAGAGTTCCAGGTTGCGCAGGGCCACTTTGCGCCGCGCCCGGCCGAAGCGCCAGAGCAGCGCGCCGATGCCCCGGCCGAGCCGGTCGATGGCGCCCAGCGGCAGCCAGTGCAGCAGCCACAGCAGGCCCAGCACGGCCCGCGACGCGCCGGCAGCGGCCGCCGCCGCGGCCCGCCGGCGCCAGGGCAGCGCCGGTCTTTCTTGTTCCCCGCTCATCGTTCGATGTCAGAAGTCCGTGTGGGTCGGTCAGGTGTGGAGGTCGTCAACCAGCGCGTGCTCGATCCGCCGGGGCGGCCGGCACATTCTCCGGGTTGCGGGGCTTCTTGTACCGGTGATAGCCCCAGAGGTACTGGTCCGGGCGCGACAGGATCAGGGTCTCCATCGCCCGGTTCACCACCGTGGCGGCGCGGCGCGCCAGCGCCTCGGCGTCCTCGCCGTCGCCCGGATCGGCGGCGCTGCCGGGCATCGGCTCGGCCGGCTCGCGCACGCGGATGCACCAGCCCTGGCCGCCCTCCAGTCGCTCGGCCGTGAAGAGCAGCCAGGCCGCGCCGGTCTGCTGCACCAGGCGCGAGGCCAGCGTCATCGTGTAGGCCTCGCGGCCGAAGAAGGGCGCCCAGACGCCCATGCCCTGCGGCGGCACCTGGTCGGGCAGCAGGCCCACGGTGCCGCCCTGGCGCAGCGCCCGGATCATCTGCCGCACCCCGGCCAGCGTGGCCGGCGCGGTGAGCAGGCCGGGCCGGTTGCGCGAATTCGCCACCAGCTCGCGCAGCCAGGGCTTGCGCGCCGGCCGGTACATCGCGGTCATCGGGTGCCGGGCGCCCCAGCGCTCGGCGTAGGCCTGCGCGATCACCTCGAAGCCGCCCAGGTGCGGCGTCAGCATGACCAGCCCGCGCCCCTCGGCCAGCGCCGCCTCCACCCGCCCGGCGCCGTCCCAGCGCACCCGCTCGCCCAGCGGCCGGTCGTGGGGCCGGCACCACAGCCAGGGCAGCTCGGCCAGCATGCGCCCGGCCGAGGCCACCGCGCCGCGCGCGCGAGGCCAGTCCAGCCCGGCCTGGGTCACATTGGCGCGCAGGCGGCGTCGATAGGTCGGCGAGCCCCAGTAGGCCAGCCAGCCCAACAAAGTGCCCAAACGGTGCAAAAAGCCCAGCGGCAGGCGCGCCGCCGAGCGAAACAGGGTCGAGATCACAGGTCTAGAATCCGGCCATCGCCGAGTTAAGGAACAACTTGCGGGGCGACGGGCCAGCGATCCACGGATTGCCGGCACGCATCCACCCTCCCGGGAGGATGAAGCAAATACCGCTAAAGCGTTCGCCACCGTCTCCGAACCGAACCCCCGAAGACCCAGGCGAATCGCCGAAGTCCTTGTGTTCAACCTCAGGAGTGTATGTAAGTGGCGAACGACTTCCTCTTCACCTCGGAATCCGTCTCCGAAGGCCACCCCGACAAGGTGGCCGACCAGATCTCCGACGCGATCCTCGACGCGATCTTCGAGCAGGACCCGCGCAGCCGCGTGGCCGCCGAGACGCTGACCAACACCGGCCTGGTGGTGCTGGCCGGCGAGATCACCACCAATGCGCACGTGGACTACATCCAGGTCGCGCGCGACACCATCAAGCGCATCGGCTACGACAACACCGAGTACGGCATCGACTACAAGGGCTGTGCGGTGCTGGTGGCCTACGACAAGCAGTCCAACGACATCGCCCAGGGCGTGGACCATGCGTCCGACGACCACCTCAACACCGGTGCCGGCGACCAGGGCCTGATGTTCGGCTATGCCTGCGACGAAACGCCCGAGCTGATGCCCGCGCCGATCCACTACGCGCACCGCCTGGTGGAGCGCCAGGCACAGCTGCGCAAGGACGGCCGCATGCCCTTCCTGCGCCCGGACGCCAAGAGCCAGGTGACGATGCGCTACGTCGACGGCAAGCCGCACTCGATCGACACCGTGGTGCTGTCCACCCAGCACAGCCCGGAGTGGAGCCTGGGCGACAAGATGAAGCCCGAGTTCGTCGAGGCGGTGATCGAGGACATCATCAAGCCGGTGCTGCCGGCCGAGTGGCTGAAGAACACCCGCTACCTGGTCAACCCCACCGGCCGCTTCGTGGTCGGCGGCCCGCAGGGCGACTGCGGCCTGACCGGGCGCAAGATCATCGTCGACACCTACGGCGGCGCCTGCCCGCACGGCGGCGGTGCCTTCTCCGGCAAGGATCCGACCAAGGTGGACCGCTCGGCCGCCTATGCCGCGCGCTACGTGGCCAAGAACGTGGTGGCCGCCGGCCTGGCGCGCCAGTGCCAGGTGCAGGTGGCCTACGCCATCGGCGTGGCCAAGCCGATGAACATCACGGTCTACACCGAAGGCACCGGCGTCATCCCCGACGAGCAGATCGCCAAGCTGGTCGAGGCCCACTTCGACCTGCGCCCCAAGGGCATCATCCAGATGCTCGACCTGCTGCGCCCGATCTACCAGAAGACCGCCGCCTACGGCCACTTCGGCCGCGAGGAACCCGAGTTCACCTGGGAAAGAACCGATAAGGCAGCAGCGCTTCGCGCCGCTGCGGGGCTGTAAGCCCCCCGCGCGCCAGCGCGGCATCGGTTCTTCGGCGTAGGCTCATATCGCCTGGCGATGTGAGCCGCAGCCAACGCACGACAAGGCCTCACCGCCCCCGCACGAAGGCCTCGAAGTCCTGCGCCGGCAGCGGCCGGCTGTAGCGGAAGCCCTGCACCAGGTCGCAGCCCTGCTCGCGCAGGACGGCCTCCTGGGCGGCGGTCTCGACGCCCTCGGCCACCACCGTGAGGCCCAGGCCGTGGCCCAGGCCGATGATGGCCCGGGTCACGGTGGCGCCGGCCGGGTCGCGGTGGATGTCGGCCATGAAGGCGCGGTCGATCTTCAGCCGGTCCACCGGCAGGCGGCGCAGATGCCCCAGCGAGGTCTGGCCGGTGCCGAAGTCGTCCAGCGCCAGCGACACGCCCAGTTCGCGCAGCCGGGCCAGCTGACGCAGGTCGCGCTCGGCATGGCGCAGGATGTAGGACTCGCTGATCTCCAGCTCCAGATGCTGCGCCGGCAGGCCGCTGGCAGCCAGTGCCTGGGCCACGTTGTCGACCAGGTCGTCGCGCTGGATCTGCAGCGCCGCCAGGTTCACCGCCATCACGCCCAGCGGCAGGCCCTGGTCGAGCCACTGGCGCGCCTGCCGGCAGGCCTGCATCAGCACCCAGGCCCCGATCGGCAGGATCAGCCCGCTGTCCTCGGCCACCGGGATGAACTGTGCCGGCGAGATCGGCCCGAGCTCCGGATGCGTCCAGCGCAGCAGCGCCTCGGCCCCGGCGAGTCGGCCGTCGGCCAGCACCAGCAGCGGCTGGTAATGCAGCTGCAGCTCGTCGCGCTGCAGCGCTTCGCGCAGGTCGCGCTCCAGACGCATGCGCTGGTTGGCGGCCTCGTCGAGCCGGCTCTCGAAGACGCGGAAGTCGCCCCGGCCGGCCTCCTTGCCCTGGTACAGCGCCAGGTCGGCGAACTTGAACAGGCTGGTGACGTCACGGCCGTGGTCGGGAAAGAGGCTCACGCCCACCGTGGTGCCCACCGACAGGCTCAGGTCGCCGATCTGGAAGGGCGTCTGGAAGGCCTCCACGATGCGCCGCGCCACCAGCTGGGCGTTGGCCGGGCTGTCGATGTCCTCCAGCAGCACGACGAACTCGTCACCGCCCAGGCGCGCCACGGTGTCGCTGCCGCGCAGCACCTGGGTCAGGCGGGCCGCCACGGCCTGCAGCAGCGCATCGCCCACCGGATGGCCAAGGCTGTCGTTGATGTGCTTGAAGCGGTCCAGATCCAGGAAGAGCACCGCCAGGCGCTCACCTTCGCGGCCGGCCCGCGCCAGCGCATGCTGGCAGCGGTCGAGCAGCAGCGCGCGGTTGGGCAGGCCGGTCAGCACGTCGTAGTAGGCCAGCTGGTGGATGCGCTCGGCAGCGGCCTTCTGCGCCGAGATGTCGGAGAAGATGCCGATGTAGAAGTCCACCGCTCCCTCGGGGTCGCGCACCACGGCGATGCTCTCCCACACCGTGATGAGCTGGCCATCCTTGCGCCGATTGCACAGCTCGCCCTCCCAGCGCGAATGCGTCGTCAGCGTCTCCCACAACGACGCGTAGAAGGCCGGGTCGTGCTCGCCGCTCTTGAGCAGCCGGGTGGTCTGGCCGATCGCCTCCTCGGCGGGGTAGCCGGTGATCTCGGTGAAGGCGCGGTTGACCTTGCGGATGCGCCCCTGCGCATCGGCGATCAGGATCGCGTTCAGGCTGTTGTCGAACACGCTGGCGGCCAGGCGCATCTCCTCCTCGGCCTGGCGGCGCGCGGTGATGTCCTGCAGCGTGCCGACGCCGCGCTGTGGCCGGCCCTGGGCATCGAGCAGGGTGCTGGCGCGCAGCTGCACCCAGGTCACCGGGCCGCCCGCACGGCCGAGCCGGAACTCCAGGTCGCAGGACCGCCCGGCGCGCAGGGCGTCGGTCAGGGCCGCGGCCACCTCGGCACGCTCCTCCGGATGCACGGCGGCGAAGAAGCGGTCGGCCGAGGCCGGCACCGCGGCATCCAGGCCGAGCAGGCGGCGCATCTCGCCGGACCAGCTCATCGCCTCGCCGTCGGGCGCCAGCTCCCAGCTGCCGGCGCGCGCCACGCGCTCGGCCTGGTTGAAACGCAGATCGCTGGCGCGCAGCTCCAGCTCCTGCTGCTTGAGCGCGGAGATGTCGGTGCCGCTGATCACCGCGCCCTCCTCCTTGCCCTGGGCGCTGTAGAGCAGCGCCGCCTCGACGAGGTGAAAGCGGTGGCCGCCGTCGCGCATCGTCAGGCGGTGTTCGGCACGGTAATGCCCCTGCCGCCGCACGCTCTCGAACAGCCGGGAATGCACCGGCCAGGGCAGCGGCGGCAGGGCCTGCGCCAGCGCGGCCCGGTCCTCGGGGTGCAGCAGGTCGTCGACGCTGCCGCCCTCGGGCAGCGCCGCCAGGCGCGTCTGGCAGTGGCGGTTGCACTGGCGCAGGTGTCCCTGGGCGTCCAGCACGATCACCACGCCGCCGACCGTGTCCATGATGCGCTGGGCAAAGGCCCCCAGCGACAGCTCACGCGCATGCGCATCGCGCAGCGCGTTGCGCTGGCGCTCCAGCGCGAGGAACATCGATTCGGCCTGCTCGGCGCCGGCCAGCAGCTGGGCCTCCAGCGCCTCCTTGGCCAGGCGCAGCGCCTCGAGTTCCAGGCGCAGCGCGGCTACTTCGGAGGTGGCCGGGGACAGCTCGGGGGCGGGCGTGGCGGCCGTGCCGAGGTCAGCGGCCATCGCCATCCTCCTGCATCCAGCGGCGCAGGCGCCGCACCGCGGCCGGCACCGCACGCGCCACCGGTGGCGACAGCGTCAGGTCGAAGGGGCGGTGGCCGACCATCTGCACCGTCAGCAGCCGCAGCCGCGGCAGGCCCTGCGGGCGCAGCGCCGCGAGCGCCTGCAGCACATAGCCCAGCCCCATGCCGTGCCCGGCCAGCACCGGCTCGGCGGCCAGCGCGTCGGCCCGGCAGGCCTGCAGCCGGCCGGGCTGCCCGGCCGGCGCCGCCGCATCGACCAGGATGGCGGCCTCGCAGTCCTGCAGCGGCCCCAGGGCCTCCAGGCCTCGCGTGTCCATCTGCCGCATCGCCCAGCCGGCCGGCAGCCCCTGCGCGGCGAGCCGACGCCCCACCGCCGGGCCGAAGCCGTCGTCGCCGTGCAGTTCGTTGCCGAAGCACAGCAGCAGGCGGCGTGCGTCCTGCGTCATGCGCCCCCCGTCATGCCCCGACCACCAGCCGGCGGCCGCTGTCGACGAAGTGCACGGTGCACACCAGGCAGGGGTCGTGCGAGCGGATCAGGTGGCCGATCTCGACCGGATCCTCCGGATCGGCCACGCGCAGGCCGACCAGGCTCGACTCCCAGTGCCCCGGCACCCCGGCGCTGTCGCGCGGCGAGGCGTTCCAGGCCGTCGGGGTGATGATCTGGTAGCGCTCCACCACGCCGTCGCGCAGGCTGACCCAGTGGCCCAGCGCTCCGCGCGCAGCCATGATCAGCCCGCAGCCCTGGCCGTCGACCTCGCGGCCAGGCGCCGGCGGCTCGAAGTGCGGCTCGCGCAGCCGGGTGCCCAGCTCGACCAGCAGGCGCCGCGCGTGCTGCAGCTCGTAGGCGATACGGCGCACGCGAGCGAACTGCCGCAGCCAGGCGCCGCCGCCTTCGCGCGCATGCAGGTCGCGCAGCAGCGCGTCGCCGGCGATCAGCAGCTCGGCCAGCGGACCGGTCTGCACCACCCGGCCGTCGTAGCGCGGCGCCTTGGCCCAGCTGTAGCGGTCGCTCGCGGGCTGGTAGTCGGGCACGGTCTCGCCCTCGAAGGGGTGCCGCCCGCCCTCGTAGGGGCGGAACCAGGAATGGCGCACATGCTCGGCGATGCGCGACGGATCCAGCGGCTCGACCTGCCCGGTCGCACCGTCGAGGAAGCCGCTGCGCAGGTGATGCGCATCCCAGGGCGGGCCCCAGCGCTCGGCGTCGCACCAGGCGCCGAAGGACAGCATGTGCGGTGTGCCCGCGCCCAGCCGGTGCAGGCCCTGAGCGCGCAGGAAGCGCGTCAGCAGCCCGAGCGCCGCGGCGGCCGGCCCCGGCCGCTCCAGCCAGGCGAAGAAGGCGTCGGCCGAATCCAGCGCCAGCCACTCGTCCAGCCCGGCGCCGACCACGCGCTGCTCGTACCAGCGCGCCAGCTCCTCGATCACGCCCCGGCAGGCCACCAGGCGGCGCGTGTCCGGCGGGGTCACCACGCCGCCGGGCAGCATGTAGGAGGAGTGCGGCCACTGGCCGCCGAAGTGGGCGATGATCTCCGGCACGCGCCGGGTCATCGCCAGCGTCTCGCGGTGGATCTCGCCCTTGAAGGGCTCGAAGGCCTGCCGCATCGCCTCGCCCAGCGGATCGTCGGCATAGCGGGGGTGGCAGAAGTCCGGCGTGAAGAACAGGAAGGTCTGCCGCAGGTCGTTCTGCAGCCCCTCGGCGATCAGGCAGAGGTTGCGGATGCGCGTCGCGTTGGGCGGCACCGGCGTGCCCCAGATCTGCTCGAGGGCCAGCACCGCCGCGTACAGGTGCGCGGTGCCGCAGATGCCGCAGACCCGCGGCGTGATGACCATGGCGTCGCGCGGCGCCCGGCCGAGCAGGATCTGCTCGAAGCCGCGGTACATCGTGCCGGCGGTGCGGGCCTCGACGACCACGCCGTCCTCCAGCGTCACCTGGATGGACAGGTCGCCCTCGACCCGGTTGAGGTCGACGTTCAGTTCGATGCGTGCCATCGCGCCTTGCCCCGTCAGGGTTCCATGTCCTTGTCGCGCACGCGCTGCGGCGCGGCGGCACGGGCCAGATTCTTGTAGGCCATGTAGCGCGGCCGCTCCACGCCCAGCGGCAGGCGGATGGGCACCTCGCCGACCTTCTCGGTGCGGAAGAGGTCGCCGTCGCGCGGAAAGGTCGGCGAGGTGCAGCCGAAGCAGGGCACCCCCGCGCGGGTCTTGCTGCTCACGCCGTTCCACAGGTCGCTGTTGCACACCGCCTGCGTCATCGGCCCCTGGCAGCCCAGGTTGAAGAACAGACAGGCCTTGCCGCCGGGCTGCGACTCCTCGATGTCGTACTCGTGGTACTCGTTGCGGGTGCAGCCCTGGTGCACCACGGTGCGGAAGTGCGAGGCCGGGCGGTTCAGCGCGTCCAGCTCCAGGGGCAGTCCGGCCGCCAGCACCGCCAGGGTCTGCGTCATCGCATGCGGATGGGCCGGGCAGCCGGCCACGTTCACCACCGGCAGGCCGCCGCGGGCCCGCCATTCGGGCGGCAGCAGCCCGCCCGGCGCGGCATGGTCGAACTGCAGGCCGATGCAGTCCGAAGGGTTGGGCGGCGCCGCGTGCACCCCGCCGAAGGAGGCGCAGGTGCCCATGGCCACCACCGCGCCGGCACGCGCGGCCAGGTCGCGCACCAGATCCATCTTGCCGCGGCCGCGCCAGGGGTCGAACAGCCCCGTGCCGCGCGGTGCGGTGACGATGCTGCCCTCGACGCAGAGGAGGTCGAGCGCCTGTTCGCCCGCCAGGATGCGGTCGACCAGGCGGTCGAAGCGCTGCGCATGGCCCGCCGACAGCGAGGGATGCCAGAGCAGCTCGACGCCCCAGCTGCCGAGCAGCTGCTCGAGGCTGGGGGACTGGGCGCCCAGCAGCGCCAGCGATTCACCGCCGCAGGCACCGGTCTGCAGCCAGAGGAGGGTGGCCATGGGGTGAGGGTCTCGAAGAGGGAAGGTGACGAGGCGGTCAGGCAAGGCCACGAAGGGTCGCCCTCCGGGTCACAGAGGCGCGAGAGGGGTGGCAGCCGATGGAATATCGGCGCCGCGCTCCGATTCTGAAGCGAAGCCGGCGCAGGCGAAAATCGCCCGCAACCTCCCCGTTCACTTCGTGGCCTTGCCCGCCGCGCCTGCCATGCTGCGCTACCACACCGTTCCCGTCACCGCCTTCCAGCAGAACTGCTCGATCGTCTGGTGCGACGAAACCCAGGCCGCTGCCGTGATCGACCCCGGCGGCGACCTGCCGCAGATCCAGGCCGAAGTGGCCCGCCGGGGCCTGAAGCTCGAACAGATCTGGCTCACCCATGCCCACATCGACCACGCCGGCGGCACCGGCACCCTGGCGCGCGAGCTGGGCCTGCCGATCATCGGCCCCCACCCGGGTGACCAGTTCTGGATCGACGGGCTGCCGCAGCAGAGCGTGCACTTCGGCTTCCCGCCGGCCGAGCCCTTCGCGCCCACGCGCTGGCTGCACGACGGCGACACGCTGCAGCTCGGCCACAGCACGGTTCGGGTGCGCCACACGCCGGGCCATACACCGGGGCATGTGGTCTTCTTCAGCCCGGAGGCCAAGCGCTGCTTCGTGGGCGACGTGCTCTTCGCCGGCAGCATCGGCCGCACCGACTTCCCCGGCGGCGACTACGACACGCTGATCGCCAGCATCACCGAGCGACTCTGGCCGATGGGCGACGACACGGTCTTCATCCCCGGCCACGGCCCGGAAAGCAGCTTCGGCCGCGAGCGGCGCAGCAATCCCTTCGTGGGTGGGACCTGAGAACCCGGCGCGCCCGGCACGCGGGCGCAGCGGCCTCAGTTCTTCACCACCAGCACCGGCACCGGAGCCTTCTCGACCGTCTCGCTGGCCACCGAGCCCATGAGGGCGGCGGCGGCGGCGCCCTGGCCGCGCGTGCCGATGACGATCTGGTCGGCCTTCAGCTCGCGCGCGGCTTCGCAGATCATCTCGGCAGCATGGCCGACGCGGCTGTGCACCCGGTAGGTCAGCTGCGCCTGGTCGAGCAGGGCGCGGGCGGCGGCCATGTCCTGCGCGCTGCGCTCGCCGTGGTACTCCTGCAGGGTCTTGCCGGCCACGAAGCTGGAGACGTCACGCGACAGCGCCGCCTGCACGTTGATCAGATCCACCGAGAAGGCCTGCGGCTCGGGATGCGCCTTGGCCAGCGCGATCACCTGGCGCACCGCGGCCAGCGCCCCCTCGGAGCCGTCCACCGGCAGCAGCACACGGTCTACCCGGGCGGCAGGCGCCGCCGGGGCCGCCGGCGCCTCGGCCGCGGCCGGGCGGGCGCGACCGGCCAGCCACTTGCCCACCCCCAGCACCAGCAGCGCACCGGCAGCGGGCGCGGCGTACTGCAGCCAGCCGGCATGCGGCGCCAGCGTGTCCTTGACCGCCGGGTCGCCGATCATCATGCCGCCCGCGATCCAGCCCAGCAGCATGCCGCCGGCCGTGATGATGAGCGGGAAGCGGTCCATCAGCTTGATCACCAGCTGGCTGCCCCAGACGATGATCGGGATGCTCACCAGCAGGCCGAAGATCACCAGCGGCATCTGGTGGCCGTGGCCGGCCCCTTCGGCGGCGCCGGCAATCGCGATCACGTTGTCCAGGCTCATCACGAAGTCGGCCACGATCACCGTCTTGACGGCCGCCCAGAGCTTGTCGCTGGCCTGGATCTCGTGATCGCCCTCGTCCTCGGGCAGCAGCAGCTTGATGCCGATCCAGAACAGCAGCAGCGCCCCGACGATCTTCAGGAAGGGCAGCTTGAGCAGCGTCAGTGCAAAGAAGATCAGCACCACGCGCAGGCCGATCGCACCGGCGGTGCCCCAGAGGATGCCCATGCGCCGCTGCGCGGGCGGCAGCTTGCGACAGGCCAGGGCGATGACAACGGCGTTGTCGCCCCCCAGCAGGATGTCGATCATGATGATCTGGCCCACGGCGAGCCAGAACTCCGCGGTCAAGAAGGTTTCCATCGTCAGTGTTCCTTGCGGGGCGCGGTATCCAGGAGCGCCCGGGTGGCGCGAGTGTAGGTGCGCCCCGGCGGCTTTCCGGTACGCGTCACTACGCACAGCGCACCGCCCCGCCCCCCTGGCCGGCGCGACCGATCGACGCGGGCAGGCCGGCGCGGCAGGTTCAGCGCGCCGCGTCGGGCCGCTGGATCTCGAAGTGGTCCACCACCCGCCAGTGCAGCGGCCGGTCGGCCGGCTCCCAGTGCGGCCGCCGTGCAGCCGACGTCGGAGGCGCCGCCTCCCAGCGCTGCGGCGGCGCATCCAGGCCGAGCATGAAGGCCTCCAGCCCGCCTGCGTGCACACGCAGGCGCAGGAAGCCCTTGTGCCCCTGCAACGACAGCGCGCTGGAGCTGTTGTTCAGGGCCCGGCCGGCCCCCCGACCCAGCAGCAGCAGGCCCGCCCCGGTGGCCAGCGCTGCCGCGACGCTGGCCAGCCCCCAGGCGAGCAAGGCCGCGAGGGCGGCGCGCCACAGCAGCGCCCACAGCGCCGTGCCGTCGGCCGGCGGCCAGGCCTGCGGCGCCGGCCAGAGCGGCGCCAGCCAGCCGTGCGTGACCTGGCGGTCGAAGACCCAGGCCAGCCCCAGCAGGCCGATCGCCAGGCCCGCCCCCCAGACGCGCTCGGCCCAGCCGGCGCGCGCCGGGTCGTTGTCGGTGGCCAGCATCAGCCCGGTCAGGCCCAGCCCGCCCGCACAGACCAGCGCGGTCGGCGAGGTCAGCAGCGCCTGCAGCGGCGCCAGCCAGGCCAGGCCCGTCGCCGGCGTGGCATCGGGCGCCGGCAGCGCCCAGCCCAGGCCGAGCAGCAGCGCACCCAGCAGCAGCGCGAAGGCCTGGTTCGAATGCGGCAGCCGCTCCCCGCGCGGGTGCAGCAGCGCCCAGAGATTGCCCCAGGCCAGCCGTCGGCTGGTGGCCACGTCCGGATAGCACACCGGCGCGTTCACGCCGTCGGGCGTGTCGCCCTCGGGCGCGCGGCAGCCCGGCACCCGCGGCAGCGCCAGCCCCAGCGCGGCCGCCTCGGCCGGCCCGGCCACGCGGCCGAGCACGATGCGCCCCCGCAGCTCGGCGGGCACCGCCTCGGTCTCGCTGGCCCATTGCAGGGCCTTGGGCTCGCTCACTTCACGCGTGTGCGTGGCATGCCCGAAGGCGCCGCCACTGCCGCAGGTCACCAGGTCGCAGCTCAGCCCTGCCGGCGGCGTGGCCGGCAGCCGCTCGCGCACATAGTGGTGCAGGTCGCCCGACAGGCGCATGCGCGTGTCCAGGCCGCTCTGCGCGAAGAGGTGCTCGAGGCGCTGGAAGCGCAGCGGGTAGGCCGGTCGGCACAGCGACGCGAAGGGCCGCGTCCAGGTCGGCTCGGGGTAGAGCAGGATCAGCTGGGCCCCCCGCGGGATGCGCCCGGTCTCGACCAGCCGCGCGAAGGCCTCGTACTGCGCCCGGTCCAGGTCGCCGGTGAGGGCGAAATCGAAGCCCAGCACGAACCAGTCGTGCGGCAGCGCGATGGCGAAGTAGCTGCGCGTCTGCGGCGCACGTGCGCCCACCAGCCCAGCCTTGACCTCGTTGACGAAGTAGCGGCAGAAGGTCGAGGCCGAGTCGAACCAGTCGTGGTTCTGCGCAATCGCCGCGAGCAGCTTCTGGTCGGCCGCGAAGGGCGCCGAGGCGGGCAGCTGCGCGGCCACCTCGTCGAAGCGGCTGCGCCCGTCGCGCGCCAGCTCGAACATCTCCACCAGCCGCGCCTGGTAGGTCTGCGGGCTGGCCGCCGGGTAGGCCAGGTCGCCGCCCAGCAGCAGCAGCTGGGCCTCCGGCAGCGGCTGCGCGGCCCCCTCGGCGGCCAGCGCCGGCGCCAACAGCCCGCGCGCCACCGCGTAGGTGGCGCTGCCGCCGTCGCCGGTGTCGGCCACGAAGTCCACCCAGAAGTCCGGCCGCTGCGCGTCGACCAGGCCCCGCAGGTCGATCAGGTCGAAGGGCGCCGCCGCGTCGGTGAAGGTCTCGCGCCGGTCCAGGTTGTGCAGCAGCCGGGTGGACCACAGCTGCTGCTGCGCGATCTGCCGCAGCCCGATCGGCGCATACCAGGGCACCGGGCGGCGTGCCTGCGGGGGAATGTGGCTGCCGAAGCGTTCGGGGGGCATCGTGGTCGTGGTGGTGGTGTGGGCGGCGGGCCGTGCCAGTTTCGCGCCGACCTCCAGTTTTCTACGCGCAGACTGGCCACCTGCAAGAGTTGGCGCTGGCTGTGCGTGACCCCGCCCTCGACCCGCACGCTGGAGAAGTTCGCCCGCGCCGTCGGCGCATGACTGTAGATCAGCTTCGCGCTGGAACGTGCGCCCTGAGTCAGGGCTGGACGACGACAAGGTCATCGGCTGCTGACCCAGTTCTCCACCCGCAACCCTGCCACACGGACGAACTCGCGCTCGTTGTTCGTCACCAGCACGCAGTCGGCCGCACGGGCGTGCGCAGCGATCCACAGGTCGTTGTTGCCGATCGGCTGCCCGCTGCGCTGCAGCGCCGCCCGGAGATCGGCGTGGCTGGCGTCCAGTCAGCAATTTGACTAGACTTGGTCAAGTCGACCTCAGCCTCTCATTGCCATGGAAGCCGTCAACATCTACGAAGCCAAGACCCGTCTGTCGCAGCTGGTGGACCAGGCCGCGGCGGGGGAAGACGTGATCGTCAGCCGCAATGGCAAGCCGGTGGCGCGGATCACGCAGTTGGCAGCGCCGCGACCGAAGGTGCGTTTCGGTGTGCTGGCCGGGAAGCTGCGCATCGCGGAGGACTTCGACGCGCCGCTGCCGGACGAGGTGCTGGCGGGATTCGAGGGGCGCTGAGGCGGAAAAGCGATGAGGCTGCTGCTGGACACCCACATCTTCCTCTGGGTAGTGGCGGACAGCGCGTTGCTGCGCCCGGCCGCGCGGCATTGGATCGAATCCGCTGACGAGGTGTTCGTGTCTGCGGCGTCCATCTGGGAGATCGCGATCAAGGCCCGGCTCGGCAAGATCGACGCCGATGCGCAAGAGCTGGAGGCGGCCATCGCCGCCAGCGGCTTCACCGAGTTGCCGGTGCGTGCTGCGCACGCCAAGGGCGTGGCGACCCTACCGATGCACCATGCCGATCCGTTCGACCGGCTGCTGGTCGCGCAGGCGATGGCCGAGCCGATGCGGCTGCTGACCGCAGACGCCGCCCTGACACCGTACAGCGAACTGGTTCTGAGGGTGTGATGCGCTGAGCCGGTCCGTGACGGCACCGGCCAACCACCCAGAGGGTTCACCGCGCTACCAGCACCAACCCCTTCAGATACTCCCCTTCCGGAAACCGAACCGTCGTCGGGTGGTCCGGCGCCGCTTCCAGGCGCTGGAGGATGTAGGCGTCCACGCCCGCATCCAGACCCGCGCCGGCGACGATCTTGTGGAAGAGTTCGGCGCCGATGCCGCCCGAGCATGAAAAGGTCAGCAGCAGCCCGCCGGGGTTCAGGAGCTTGAAGGCCAGGCGGTTGATGTCCTTGTAGGCGCGGCTGGCGCGCTCGGCATGCGCCGCGCTGGGGGCGAACTTGGGCGGGTCGAGGACGATGGCGTCGAACTTGCGGCCCTGCTTGATGAACTCGCGCAGGCTGCCGTTGACGTCCGCATCCAGCGCCGTGTGGTGCGCCGGGTCGAAGCCGTTGAGCTCGACATGCGCGCTGGCGCGTGCGAGGGCGGGGCCGGAGGAGTCGACGCTGATGACCTCGGTGGCGCCGCCGGCCAGGGCGCTGACGCTGAAGCCGCCCGTGTAGCTGTAGCAGTTCAGCACGCTCCGGCAGCCGAGCTGGCGCACCAGGCGGGCGAAGAGGGCGCGGTTCTCGCGCTGGTCGAGGTAGTAGCCGGTCTTGTGGCCTTCCTCGACGTCGACCGTGAGCTGGATGGCGTGCTCGTGCAGGGTGATCGTGGTCGATCCCTCGCCGCGCAGCCAGCCCTTGGCGGGCTCCAGGCCTTCGAGCTGGCGCACGCCGGAGTCGCTGCGTTCGTACAGGCGGGTGCAGCCCAGCGCGGCGGTCTCGGCCAGCAGGGCGTCGGCGACCACGGCCTTCCAGCGTTCGGTGCCGGCGCTGAGGAACTGGGCGCTGAGGATGTCCTCGTAGCGGTCGACGATCAGGCCGGGCAGGCCGTCGGCCTCGCCGTGGATCAGGCGCACGCCGTTGCTGGCGATGCCCAGCCGCGAGCGCAGCGCCACCGCGGCGCGGATGCGGCGGGTGAAGAAGTCGGCATCGATGCGCTCGGCCTCATCGAAGCTCCAGACGCGCACGCGGATCATGCTGCTGGGGCTGAAGCTGGCCCAGGCCAGGAAACGGCCGTCGGCGGATTCGACGCGCACGGTCTCCCCCGGGTCGGCACGGCCCTTGTCCACGGAGCCCTGGAACACCCAGGGGTGGCCTCGCAGCAGCGAGCGTTCCTTGCCTTCGCGCAGTCGGATCGTCTTCATGGGGCGGGATTGTCGCCGGCCCGGGGCGGTGGGCGCCCGCCTGGGTGGCCGCGCCCAATCGGCGCAGGCCCCGCGTGCTAGCCTGGGCGTTCACTCCAGGAGGCCGCATGAAGGTACCCCCTGCCGATGGGCCGCGGCCCACCGCTTCATCCGGGAGCCGCCCTGCGCCGTTCCCGATCCCGCTGTCGGATCTGCGAGGCTTTGCCCGCCTGGGGGTGGAGGCCACCGTGGGCCTCACCGACCTGGTGGAGGCGGTGCACCACGCCGTCGAGTCGACGCTGGGCCTGGCGGATCCCGACTCGGGCGGCCGTACCTCCGGGATCACCGGCTTCGTCTACCGCAGGGTCCGCGGCGTGACGCGGTGGGTGGGTCTGGGGCTGGACGGCGTGCTCGGCGTGCTGGCCGATCGGATCCTGCCGGCACCGAGCGAGGCGGCGGTGCTGCCGGAGCGCGAGGCGGTGCGCTCGGCACTCAACGGGCTGTGGGGCGACCACCTGGCGCAAAGCGGCAATCCGCTGGCCATCCCGATGCGCCTGCGCATCGCCGGCCGGCCGCTGGACCTGGGCGCGCCCCTGGCCGCCCAGCTGCCCGCCACAGCAGGCGGTCGTGTGCTGCTGCTGGTGCACGGCCTGTGCATGAACGACCTGCAGTGGTCGCGCCGCGGCCACGACCATGGGCAGATGCTGGCCGGCGAGCTCGGCGCCACGGCGCTCTATCTGCACTACAACACCGGCCGGCACGTGTCGGAGAACGGCCGGGAGCTGGCGGCGCTGCTAGAGAGTCTGGTGGCCCGCTGGCCGGTGCCGATCCAGGAGCTGGTCATCGTCGGCCACAGCATGGGCGGGCTGGTGACGCGCAGTGCCTGCCACATCGCGCAGGCGTCGTCGCCCCCCTGGCTGGGGCGGCTGAAGGCGCTGGTCTTCCTGGGCACGCCGCACCATGGCGCCCCGCTGGAGCGCGGCGGCCGGCTGGTGGACCAGGCACTCGGGCGGAGTCGCCATGTGCGGCCCTTCGCCAGGCTGGGCCGGTCGCGCAGCGCCGGCATCACCGACCTGCGCTACGGCAACCTGCAGGACGCCGACTGGCAGGGCCGCAACCGCCACGCCCAGCGCCGGGACGACCGCCGGCCCACGCCGCTGCCGGACGGCGTGGCGGTCCATCTGGTGGCCGCCGTCACCGCCGCCCGCGCGTCCGAGCGGCCCTCCTGGCGGGTCGGGGATGGCCTGGTGCCGCTGGCAAGCGCGCTCGGCCGGCACCGCGATCCGGCCCTGGCCCTGTCGGTACCGACGGCCGACCGCTGCGTGGTCACCGGCGCGAATCACTGGGATCTGCTCGATCACCCCGACGTGGCGCAGGCCCTGCGGCGCTGGCTGGCCTGCCCCGCGCCGACCTGAGTCCGCCCCTCTGTCCGCCCCTCTGTCCGCCCCTGTGCCCGCCCGGCTGACCAGCCTCAGTCCGCCAGCCGTTGCACCAGCAGGTCGGCGATCACCGGCCGGTGCGCCGAGCCCTCGCTGCCGCCGGCGAAGGCCTCGCGCACGCCGATGTCCGGGCTGACCAGGATGTGGTCGATGCGCAGGAAGCTGATGTAGGGCCGCAGCGAGTGGCCGTGGGTGAAGCCATAGCCGCGCCCGGCGCTGGAGAAGGCATCGCGCAGCCCCGCGTCGAGCAGCTGACGCATCAGCGGCGAGGCCTGCGGCAGGTTGAAGTCGCCCGCGACGATCAGGGGCCGCGGCTGGCGCGCCAGATCGGCCACCACGGCGCGGACCTGGTTGCGCCGCACGTCGAGGTTGAACTGCCACTCGTCCAGGCCGGCCAGCCGGTCGTGCCGGACCGCGTTCAGGCCCGAGCGCGGCGAGAACAGGTGCAGCGTGACCAGGTCGATCTCGCGCCCCTCCACGGTGATCACGCAGCGCAGGTAATGGTCGGCGCTGCGCTTGCCTGGCATCGGCGGCGTGCGGCAGTCGCGCAGCGGCACCCGGCTGGCGATCATGTACTCGCCGCGCTGCACCAGCTGGCGCCCCTGCAGGGCCGCCTGCAGCGGCGCCGGCAGGCGCGCCCCGGGCTTGTTGAACTCGTCGGCGTCCTGCATCACGATCAGGTCCGCATCGTGGCGGGCGATCTCCTGGCCGAGCCGATCGAAACCGCCCGCCTGCTCCTCGGCGAGGTAGGACTTGATGTTGTAGGTCATCATCCGCAGCCGGCCGCTGCCGTTGTCGGGCTCGCCCCAGGCGGGGTCCATCACCACGCCGGCGATCAGCAGCGGCGACAGGGCCGCCGCCAGCCGCCAGCGCCAGCCCAGTGCCCAGGCGGCGAGGAAGACCGCCAGGGCCGGCGCCAGCCAGGCCGGATAGGGCACGTAGCGCAGCAGCTCGATCCAGGCATTGGGGCCGCGGTCCAGGGTGAAGGCCAGGCTCAGGCCCACCGCGGCCAGCAGCGAGACAACGACGGCGGCGCGCAGCAGCGGGCGCATCCAGGAACGAGAGGAGGACGGGCTCATGAACGCAGGGGCAGGCAGCTCGAGGCCGCACCGTGGGGTGGCAACGCGTGAGGGCGGCGCGCCGGTTCGGGCGCGGTCCGCGCCGATTTCACCAACGACAACGGCCCCGAAGGGCCGTTGCGTGATCCCCGCGTGACAGAAGTCACACAGGAAGACCGGACGAGGGTCGAGCCGGGGATCGACCCGGAAGTCGGTCGGCGATCAGGCCGACATGACGCGCACCATCTCCAGCACCTTGTTGGAGTAGCCCCACTCGTTGTCGTACCAGGACACCACCTTCACGAAGGTCTTGTCCAGGGCGATGCCGGCCTCGGCGTCGAACACCGAGGTGCAGGGCTCGCCGCGGAAGTCGGTGGCCACGACCTTGTCTTCGGTGTAGCCCAGCACGCCCTTCATCGCGCCTTCCGAGGCGGCCTTCATCGCCGCGCAGATCTCGGCATAGGAGGCTTCCTTGTTCAGCTCGATCGTCAGGTCGACCACCGAGACGTCGGAGGTCGGCACGCGGAAGGCCATGCCGGTGAGCTTGCCCTTGAGCTGCGGCAGCACCACGCCGACGGCCTTGGCCGCGCCAGTGCTCGACGGGATGATGTTCTCCAGGATGCCGCGACCACCGCGCCAGTCCTTGTTCGACGGGCCGTCCACGGTCTTCTGCGTGGCGGTGGCCGCGTGCACGGTGGTCATCAGACCGCGCTTGATGCCGAAGTTGTCGTCCAGCACCTTGGCCACCGGGGCCAGGCAGTTGGTGGTGCACGAGGCGTTGGAGATGATGGTCTGGCCGGCGTAGGTCTCGTGGTTCACGCCGTAGACGAACATCGGGGTGTCGTCCTTCGACGGTGCCGACTGGATGACCTTCTTGGCGCCAGCCTTGAGGTGGGCTTCGCAGGTTTCCTTGGTCAGGAACAGGCCGGTGGATTCGACGACGACGTCGGCGCCGACTTCGTCCCACTTCAGCTCGGCCGGGTTCTTCACCGCGGTCAGGCGGATCTTCTTGCCGTTGACGACCAGGGTGTTGCCGTCCACGGCCACGTCGCCCTTGAAGCGGCCGTGCACGCTGTCGTACTTCAGCATGTAGGCCAGGTAGTCGGGCTCGAGCAGGTCGTTGATGCCGACGACCTCGATGTCGCCGAAGTTCTGCACCGCAGCGCGGAACACCATGCGGCCGATGCGGCCGAAGCCATTGATACCGATCTTGATGGTCATGGAAGGTCTCCTGGAAAGGATGGGTGAGACGAAGACAAGAAACTCAGTATTCCGGCCGCAGGGCGTCGACGACGACGGCGGGCAAACCCGTCGAGTGTCGCCCGCACCGCGTCACTTCGATAGTACTTTCCGCACGGTGGCCACGACGTTGTCCGCCGTGAAGCCGAAGTGCTGGAACAGCACGCCCGCCGGCGCCGACTCGCCGTAGCTGTCGATGCCGACCACCGCGGCGCAGCCGTACTTCCACCAGAAGTCGGTCACGCCGGCTTCCACCGCGATGCGCGGCAGCTTGGCCGGCAGCACCTCGGTCTTGTAGGCGACGTCCTGGCGGTCGAACACCGTCGTGCTGGGCATCGAGACCACGCGCACAGCGATCTTCAGCTTGGCCAGCTCGGCCTGGGCGTGCAGGGCCAGCTGCACTTCGGAGCCAGTGGCGATGATCACCGCGTCGGGCTTCTTGCCTTCCTTGAAGCCGACCTCGCTGGGCTCGGCCAGGATGTAGGCGCCGCGGGTGATGACGTCCGCGTCGGTCTTCGGGGCGTAGGGCAGGTTCTGGCGGCTGAGCAGCAGCGCGCTGGGGCGGTTCTTGTTGGCCAGCGCCATGGTCCAGGCCACCGCGGTCTCGCAGGTGTCGGCCGGGCGCCAGACGTCCAGGCCGGGGATCAGGCGCAGGCTGGCGGCGTGCTCGACCGACTGGTGGGTCGGGCCGTCCTCGCCCAGGCCGATCGAGTCGTGGGTGAAGACGTGGATGACGCGCTGCTTCATCAGCGCGGCCATGCGGATGGCGTTGCGGCTGTAGTCGCTGAAGGTCAGGAAGGTGCCGCCGTAGGGGATGTAGCCGCCGTGCAGCGCCACGCCGTTCATGATCGCGGCCATGCCGAACTCGCGCACGCCGTAGTTGATGTGGCGGCCACCCACGCCGGCGTCGTTCTTCACGACCGCGCCGGCGGCATCGAAGCGCAGGTTGGGCGTGGACTTGGTGTTGGTCAGGTTCGAGCCGGTCAGGTCGGCCGAGCCGCCCAGCAGCTCGGGCAGCTTCGCCGTGAACACCTCCAGCGCGATCTGGCTGGCCTTGCGGGTGGCCACGGTCTCGGCCTTCTCGTGCGCGGCGGCCACCGCCTCGACGGCGATTTCGGCGAAGTCGGCGGGCAGCGCGCCCGCCATTCGGCGGGTGAACTCGGCAGCCAGCTCGGGGTAGGCCTTGGCGTAGGCGGCGAAGCGCTTGTCCCAGGCAGCCTCGGCCTTGGCACCGGCGGCCCGGGCATTCCAGGCCGCGGCGATGTCGGCCGGGATCACGAAGGGCTCGGCGGTCCAGCCCAGCGCCTCGCGGGTCAGGCGGATCTCCTCGGCGCCCAGCGGCTCGCCATGCGCCTTGGCGGTGTTGGCGCGGTTGGGCGAGCCCTTGCCGATCGAGGTCTTGCAGATGATCAGGCTGGGCTTGTCGGCGCTGTTGCGGGCGGTGACGATGGCGGCGTCGACCGCATCGGCATCGTGGCCGTCGACCGGGCCGATGACGTTCCAGCCATAGGCCTCGAAGCGCTTGGCGGTGTCGTCGATGAACCAGGGCGCGACCTGGCCGTCGATCGAGATGCCGTTGTCGTCGTACAGGGCGATCAGCTTGTCGAGCTTCCAGGCGCCCGCCAGCGCGCAGGCCTCGTGACTGATGCCCTCCATCAGACAGCCGTCGCCCAGGAAGACGTAGGTGTGGTGGTCGACGATGGCGTGGCCATCGCGGTTGAACTCGCTGGCCAGCAGCTTCTCGGCCAGCGCCAGGCCCACCGCGTTGGTGATGCCCTGGCCGAGCGGGCCGGTGGTGGTTTCCACGCCCGGGGTGATGCCGACCTCCGGGTGGCCCGGGGTCTTGCTGTGCATCTGGCGGAAGTTGCGCAGCTCCTCGATGGGCAGGTCGTAGCCGCTCAGGTGCAGCAGCGCGTAGATCAGCATCGAACCGTGACCGTTGGACAGCACGAAACGGTCGCGGTCGGCCCACTGCGGGTTGGCCGGGTTGTGCTTGAGGTGACGCTGCCACAGCGCGACGGCCATGTCGGCCATGCCCATCGGCGCGCCCGGGTGGCCGGAGTTGGCCTGCTGGACGGCGTCCATGGCCAAGGCGCGGATCGCGTTGGCCAGTTGCAGGGAGGTCGGGGATTTCTTGGTGGCCATGGCGCGATCGGGCAGGAAGAAGTCGGCAAACGCCGAAGTTTACCGGCACGCCACCGAGGCTCCCGCGACGGCGGGCACACCCGGCCCCGGCGGCTTCGCCGCGCCGCGCGCGGGCCTCGCGCCGCGGCCCCACGATGACCGCGCGGCGCGCCCGCTCGCGCGTCCTGCTTGACCGGCATCAAGGTCCGGACGCGGGAAACTGCGAGCCTTCACAGGTGCCGACGGACTGCCCCGACTGCGTGTGCCTCGGCCCCGTCTCCCACCCGAACGCCGTTCCGACCGGACATCGCCATGAGCCACACCTCCTTCCAAGTGATCCGCGACGAGCACCAGGCCCTGGCGGCCATGCTCAGCTCGATCACCCTGCTGATCGCCGAACACCGCCGCAAGGGCGTGCCCCCGCCTTTCGACGTGCTGCGCGCCATGCTCTTCTACATCGACGAGTACCCCGAGCGGCTGCACCATCGCAAGGAGAGCGAACTGCTCTTCCCCGCCATCCGCCGCAACAGCCCGGAAGCCGCCGACGTGCTGGACAAGCTCGACCGCGACCATGCCAACGGCGAGCGCGCCATCCGCGACCTGGAACATGCGCTGATCGCCTACGAAATGATGGGGGAACCGCGTGCCCAGGCCTTCTCGGCGGCGATGGACCGCTACCTGGAGTTCTATCGCGCCCACATGCGCCTGGAAGAGGACGTGGTGCTGCCGCTGGCGCTGAAGGTGCTCTCCGAGGACGACTGGCAGCAGCTGGACGCGGCCTTCGCCGAGAACCGCGACCCCCTGACCGGCCACAAGCCGGAGGCCGAGTACGAGAAGCTTTTCAGCTTCATCGTCAACAACGCCCCGGCCCCCATCGGTTTGGGGGCTCCGCTCTGAACTGATTCGCGCCCGTGCCCCCCTACACTGCGGGGGCCGTGAACGACGTTTCTTCGCCCTGCCCCGCGGCGTCTGCCGCATCGCCCCCCCTGCGTGCCATCGTGCTCGCGGCCGGACGGGGCGAGCGCATGCGCCCGCTCACCGACCACACGCCCAAGCCGCTGCTGGCGGTGCGAGGTCGGCCGCTGATCGAATGGCACCTGCTCGCGCTGGCCCGCGACGGGGTGCGCGAAGTCCTGATCAACACCGCCTGGCTGGAGGCGCAGTTCCCCGCCCTGCTGGGCGACGGCCGCCGCTTCGGGCTGTCGATCCGCTACTCGACCGAGGGCCGCGACTGGGGCGGCGCGCTGGAGACGGCCGGCGGCATCGCCACCGCGCTGGCCTGGCTGGGCGAAGGCGGCCGACCGGCCTTCTGGGTGGTCTCGGCCGACATCTGGGCCCCGGACTTCCGCTTCGATGCGGCACAGGCCGCACGCTTCGTCGCCAGCGACCTGGATGCGCTGCTCTGGACCGTGCCCAACCCGGCCTTCCACCCACGCGGCGACTTTGCCTGCGGCGCCGCCCGGGAAGACCTGGGCGCTGCAGCGGTCCTGGGACGCAGCGCGGCCGCGGCCGGCGAAGACGCCAGGGCCGCCGGGTCGACCGTCACCTACGCCAACCTGGCGCTGATGCGCACCCGCCTGTGCGCCGGCATCGCCCCTGGCACCCGCGCCCCGCTGGGGCCTCTGCTGCACGCCGGCATGGCCGCCGGCCGCATCGCCCTGCTGCCCTACACGGGATGGTGGGAGAACGTCGGCACCCCCGCCCAGCTTCAGGCCCTGCAGCAGGCGCCGGAACGGCCGGACGATGAAACCCCGCATGTCCCGAGGCCGGCGCCATGCCGATCACCGAACTGATCCGGGGCCTTCTGGTGTTCCTGGCTGCCCTGCTCGGCAGCGTGGCGCTGCAGCAGGCGCTCTCCTGGTCGCTGCGCGGCTGGCGGCTGCGGCGCGATCCGCTGGTCTCCAGCCTGGACAACGCCATCTTCTACCAGCGCTCGTTGCTCACCTTCGCCAGCCGGGCCGTACGCCGACTGTGGGTGCTGCTGGGCGCGGCCGGACTGGCCGCCACGCTGGCGCTGCTCTGGCACGGGCTGTTCTGGCTGCCCGCCGTGCTGCTGCTGGCCTGGGCCCTGCAGCAGGACCTGGCGCACTGGGAATGCGTGGCCGTCAGCCCCTGGCAGGTGGCCTGGCGACGCGGCTGGCAGCGCAGCATCCGCCGCCTGCCGCTCACCCAGGTGGCGCGCGTGCACCTGGTGGAGCGCGAACTGGCGCGCCGTCATGGCTGGATCGCGCGCTGGGCCGGCCGGCCGCTGGGCAGCTGTTACCTGGCGCTGGAACTGCACAACGGCCGGGCTGTGAAGCTGCCCCGCACCGACTGGTTGAGCGGGCGCGCCGCGGTGGAGCGGGCCGCCCGCTTCCTGCGACAGCGCCAGCGCAGCGCCGAGCGCGAGCGGCGCCAGTCGCTGCTGGTGCGGCGCCAGGTGCGCCGCGAGCCCGGCCTGCGCCGCCCGATCGAGAGCCGTGAGCGGACCCTGCAGCGCGAGCTGGCCGACCTGCGGCGCGCGCGACCCCGCGAGGTCTACCGGCTCGGCCGCTGGCCCGCGCCCGGCGCCGAGATGCCGCCCGATACCGGCCCCGACACCCTGCAGATCAGCGCCCCCGGCGATCTCGGTGCCCCCGTCTATCCGCCCCGCCGCGCGCATGGCTGAGCCGGTTTCCGACCGGGGCCTGCGGCCACCCTCCTAGAATCCGGGGCTTTGTCCTGCGCCGCGCGCGCAAACTCCCACCGTCCATCGACACGCGGGCCTGGCCGGCCCGCCGCCTGCCATGCTGACCTTCCAGCAACTCATCCTTCGCCTGCAGGACTACTGGGACCGCCAGGGCTGCGCCCTGCTGCAGCCCTACGACATGGAAGTCGGTGCCGGCACCAGCCACACCGCCACCTTCCTGCGCGCGCTGGGCCCGGAGCCCTGGAAGGCCGCCTACGTGCAGCCCAGCCGCCGCCCCAAGGACGGCCGCTACGGCGAGAACCCCAACCGCCTGCAGCACTACTACCAGTACCAGGTCGTCCTGAAGCCGGCGCCCGCGAACATCCTGGAGCTCTACCTCGGCTCGCTCGAAGCCCTGGGCTTCGACCTGAAGAAGAACGACATCCGCTTCGTCGAGGACGACTGGGAGAACCCCACGCTGGGCGCCTGGGGCCTGGGCTGGGAGGTCTGGCTCAATGGCATGGAAGTGACCCAGTTCACCTACTTCCAGCAGGTCGGTGGCATCGACTGCAAGCCCATCACCGGCGAAATCACCTACGGCCTGGAGCGCCTGGCGATGTACCTGCAGGGCGTGGAGAACGTCTACGACCTGGTCTACGCCGACGGGCTGAAGTACGGCGACGTCTTCCACCAGAACGAGGTGGAGCAGTCGACCTACAACTTCGAGCACAGCAACGTCGAGTTCCTGCTCGGCGCCTTCGGCGCGCACGAGGGCAACGCCAAGTACCTGATGGAGCAGCAACTGGCGCTGCCGGCCTATGAGCAGGTGCTCAAGGCCGCGCACACCTTCAACCTGCTGGATGCGCGCGGCGCCATCTCGGTGACCGAGCGGGCCGCCTACATCGGCCGCATCCGCAACCTGGCGCGCAGCGTGGCCGCCGCCTACCTGGACAGCCGCAAGCGCCTGGGCTTCCCGATGGCGCCCAAGGCCTGGGCCGACGAGGTCATCGCCAAGCTGGATGCCGAGGCCGAGAAGGCTGCCAAGAACGACGCCAAGAAGGCCGCCTGACGACCATGACGAGTCCCACCATGAACGCTGACACCCTGCTCGTCGAACTCTTCGTCGAGGAACTGCCGCCCAAGGCGCTGAAGAAGCTGGGCGAATCCTTCGCTGGCACGCTGGCCGCCAGCCTGAAAGCCAGCGGCCTGGCTGCCGCCGACGCCGCCGTCACCCCCTACGCCTCGCCGCGCCGCCTGGCGGTGCAGGTCGCCGGCGTGGCCTCGCGCGCGGCCGATCGCGCGGTGCAGCAGAAGCTGATGCCGGTGTCGGTCGCCCTGACCGCCGACGGCCAGCCCACCCCCGCGCTGCTGAAGAAGCTCGCCACCGTCGGCGCCGATGCCTCCGTCGTGCCGAGCCTCAAGCGCCAGCCCGACGGCAAGGCGGAAGCCCTCTTCCTCGACTCCGTGGTGCCCGGCGCCACGCTGACCGAGGGCCTGCAGAAGGCGCTCGACGAGGCGCTGGCCAGGCTGCCGATCCCCAAGGTCATGACCTACCAGCTGGCCGACGGCTGGAGCGACGTCAAGTTCGTGCGCCCGGCGCACCGGCTGGTCGCGCTGCACGGCGCGCACGTGGTGCACGTCGAGGCGCTGGGCCTGAAGGCCGGGCGCGAGACGCTGGGCCACCGCTTCGAGGCGACCACGCCGGTGGTGGCGATCGACGACGCCGACAGCTACGCCCACCAGCTGCGCGAGCAGGGCGCGGTGATCGCCAGCTTCGCCGAGCGCCGCGCCGAGATCGTGCGCCAGCTCGAATCCGCCGCGGCGGCCGAAGGCCTCGAGCCCATCGAGGACGACGCGCTGCTCGACGAGGTGACCGCCCTGGTCGAGCGCCCGAACGTGCTCACCTGCCAGTTCGAGAAGGAGTTCCTCGAAGTGCCGCAGGAGTGCCTCATCCTGACGATGAAGGCCAACCAGAAGTACTTCCCGCTGCTGGACCGCCACGGCAAGCTGACGAACAAGTTCCTCATCGTCAGCAACATCCGCCCGGCCGACGCCAGTGCGGTGATCCAGGGCAACGAGCGCGTGGTGCGCCCGCGCCTGGCCGACGCCAAGTTCTTCTTCGACCAGGACCGCAAGAAGACCCTGGCCAGCCGCGTGCCGGGCCTGTCCAAGGTCGTGTACCACGGCAAGCTGGGCAGCCAGGGCGACCGCATGGAGCGCGTGCGCGCGATCGGCCACGCCATCGTCCACCAGCTGGGTGCGCACCAGCCGGCCTCGGTGCAGTCGCACGACGAGCTGCAGATGCTGGAGCACAAGGTCGACCTGGCCGCGCAGCTGGCCAAGACCGACCTGCTGACCGACATGGTCGGCGAGTTCCCCGAGCTGCAGGGCATCATGGGTGGCTACTACGCCCGCCACGAAGGCCTGCGCGATGGGGTGGCGATTGCCATCGAGGACCACTACAAGCCCCGCTTCGCCGGCGATGCGCTGCCGCGCAACCACAGCGGCACGGTGCTGGCGCTGGCCGACAAGCTGGAGACCCTGGTCGGCCTGTTCGGCATCGGCCAGCTGCCCACCGGCGACAAGGACCCGTTCGCGCTGCGCCGCCACGCGCTGGGCGTGATCCGCCTGCTGGTGGAGAAGAACCTGCCGCTGTCGCTGCCCGAGATGCTGGCGGCCGCGATCCCCGCCTTCGGCGAGCTGATCGAGGACCCGCGCCAGGCGCTGCAGGACTTCTTCCAGGACCGCCTGGCCGTCAGCCTGCGCGAGCAGGGCTACAGCGCGCAGGAGGTCGACGCGGTGCTCGCCCTGCAGCCCGAGCGCCTGGGCGACGTCCCCAAGCGCCTCGCGGCGGTGCGCGCCTTCGCCGCGCTGGCCGAGGCGCCCAGCCTGGCTGCGGCCAACAAACGGGTGTCCAACATCCTGAAGAAGGCCGCGGGCGAGGTGCAGGCCGCGGTGGATCCCGCGTTGCTGAAGGAACCCGCCGAGCAGCAGCTGGCCGCCGCGCTGGCCGAGGTGCAGCCGCAGGCCGACCGCCTGTTCGAGCTGCACGACTACACCGCCAGCCTGCAGGCGCTGGCGGTGCTGAAGGCGCCGGTGGACGCCTTCTTCGACGCCGTGATGGTCAACGCCGAGGACCCGGCCCTGCGCGCCAACCGGCTGGGTCTGCTCGAGACCCTGCACAAGGCGATGAACCGCGTGGCCGACCTGTCGCGCCTGGCGGCCTGAACACCGGACCGGCGCCCCGGGCTTGCGGCCTGGGCCGCAGGCCACGATGATCGCGGACGAACGCCCTGCCACCATGCCCGAACGCAGCCCGCTGAAGCTCGTGATCCTCGATCGTGACGGCACGATCAACGAGGGTCGCGACGACTACGTCAAGACCGCCGAGGAATGGCACCCGATCCCGGGCGCCCTGGAAGCGGTCGCCCGACTGCACCAGGCCGGCTGGCATGTGGTGCTGGCCACCAACCAGTCCGGGCTGGGCCGGGGCCTGTTCGACATGGCCTCCCTGAACGCGATGCACCTGAAGATGAACGAGGCGCTGGCCCGCGTGGGCGGGCGCATCGACGCGATCTTCTTCTGCCCGCACGCGCCCGACGACCACTGCGACTGCCGCAAGCCGCAGCCGGGGCTGTTTCACCAGATCGCCGAGCGCTACGGCATCGAGCTGGCCGGCGTGCCCACCGCCAGCAGCACGCCGCGCCACCTGCTGGCCGGCGCGGCGGCCGGCTGCAGCCCGCATCTGCTGCTCAGCGACGACGGCGAACCGCTCGACGAGACGGGCGTGCAGCGGCTGCGCGGACAGCTGCCGGGCCTGGCGGTGCACGCCGACCTGGCGGCCTTCGCCCACGCCCTGCTGCTGGGGGGGCACGCCCGCCGGCCCGGCGACACGCGCGCCGAGGGCCGCCGCTGACCCCTGCGCGGCCCCCACCGCCCCGACCTGTTGCGATGATCTACCTGCGCTCCGCCCTGTTCCTGCTCTGGCTCACGCTCACCGTGGTGCCCTGGAGCCTGTTCGTCGTGCTGCTCTCGCCCTTCGTCTCCAGCACCCGCCTGTACTGGGTCTGCGCGAAGTGGCTGCACGTGGCCATCCTGGGCGCGAAATGGATCTGCGGCGTGCGCTGGCGCATCCAGGGCCTGGAGAACGTACCCACGGCAGCCAACGCCAAGGCGGCAGTCATCCTGGTGCCCAAGCACCAGTCGACCTGGGAGACCTTCGCCTTCCCGGCGCTGATGCCGCACCCGCTGGCCTATGTGTTCAAGCGCGAACTGCTCTACATCCCCTTCTTCGGCTGGGCCATCGGCCGCCTGGACATGGTGCACATCGACCGCGGCCGGGCCTCGGAGGCCTGGCGCAAGGTGGCCGAGCAGGGCAAGCGCATCATGGGCCAGGGCAACTGGATGATCATGTTTCCCGAGGGCACCCGCGCGCCGCGCGGGGGCCAGGGCGAGTACAAGACCGGCGCCTCGCGCCTGGCGATCACCTGCAAGGTGCCGCTGGTGCCGATCGCGGTGACCTCGGCACGCTGCTGGCCGCGCAAGAGCTTCCTGCTGCGCCCGGGGGTGATCGACATCTCGATCGGCCGACCCATCGAGCCCGCCGGTCGCCGCCCCGACGACCTGATGCGCGAGGTGGAGCGCTGGATCGAGGCCGAGATGCGCCGCCTCGACCCCGAGGCCTACCGGGACGCACCGGCCCCCACCGCCCAGGCCTGAGCCGCCTCCTGGCCCACGCGATGCCCGGCCGCCGCCCCAGCCCGCAGGACGCCACCGGCGGCGGTCAGGTCCTGCTGCCGCAGTTCGATCCCCCGGTCGGGGCGCCGGAGGCCGCCCCCCTGCGTCCGGGTCCGTCCGCGGCGGCGCCCGCAGCCCCGCCGGTGCTGTGGCGCCATCTGCGCAGCAACCGCGAGGCCGAACTCGGCGGCCACCGCATCGGCTACGAGCTGCAGCGCGCCCGGCGCCGCAGCATCGGCTTCGTCGTCGGCCGTGAAGGGCTGTGTGTGCGCGCACCGCGCTGGGTCGGGCAGGGCGAGATCGATCAGGCCCTGCAGAGCAAGGCCGGCTGGATCCTGCGCAAGCTGGCCGACCAGCAGGCCCGCCAGGACCGCCTCGCCGCGGCGCGGGTGGATTGGCGCGACGGCGCGGTGCTGCCCTATCTCGGTCGCGACCTGTGCCTGCGCCTGGCGCCGCAGGACGGCGCGATGCGGCTGGTCGAGGGCGCCGACGGGTGCCGCGAGCTGTACGTCGGACTGCCGCAGGACGCCGATGCGCAGCGCCTGCGCGAAGCCGTGCAGGGCTGGCTGCAGGGCCAGGCCCTGGCGCTGTTCGAACAGCGCTGCGCGCGCTTCGCCATGGCGATGGGCGTGACCCAGCGGCTGCGCCGCCTGCGCCTGAGCTCGGCCCGGACCCGCTGGGGCAGTGCCAGCAGCGACGGCACCGTGCGGCTGAACTGGCGGCTGATCCACCTCGCACTGCCGACCATCGACTACGTGGTCGCGCACGAACTCGCGCACCTGCGCGAGATGAACCACGGCCCCGCCTTCTGGGAGGTGCTGCGCGCGGTGATGCCCGACTACGAGCAGCGCCGCGGCGGCCTGCGCGACGGTCAGGTGCCGGTGTTCGACTGAGTCACCTTCTGCCCCCGGGGGCCCGCGTCAATCCTGTGCGGACCAGCGCAGCGGCGCGGCCCAGCCGGTGTATTCCTTCGGCAGCGGTGCGGCGTAGTCCCCCCGCGCGCTGGTGCGCAGGCCGAGTGCCGTCAGACCCTCGGCCAGCTTGACCGCAGCGGACACGCCGTCGATCACCGGCACACCCAGGCGCTCGGTGAGCCTCGCGCACAGCGCGGCCATGCCCGCGCAGCCGAGCACGATCGCCCCGCTGCGGTCGCGCGCCAGGGCCTCGCGCGCCGCCGCCTCGATGGCGTCCAGGCAGTCCGCGCCCCCGTCCTCCAGGGCCAGCACGGGAATGTCGGTGCCGTGCACCCCACGGCAGCGGCGTTCGAAGCCGTACTTGTGGACCAGATGCTCCGCGATCACGCAGGTGCGCGTCATCGTCGTCACCACGGAAAAGCCGGTGGCCAGGAAGCTGGCGACGTGGAAGGCCGCCTCCGCGATGCCGAGCACCGGTGCACGGGTGGCCTCGCGCGCGGCATCCAGGCCGGGGTCGCCGAAGCAGGCGATCACCACCGCGTCGTGCGGCGGCGCCCGCCGCACCTGTTCGGCGACACCGGCTGCGGCGATCGCCTCGTCGAAGTGGCCCTCGATCGAACGGGGCCCGAAGGTCGGCTGCACCGGCAGCACCTCGGTGTCCGGTGCGGCGACCAGACGGGCTGCAGCAGCGATGCCTGCCGTCATCGCGGTGGAAGTGTTCGGGTTGATCAGCAACAGCTTCATGGTTTCCTGGGTGTGTCGATAGATCGAGGTGGTGCAGATTGCATACAAAGCATGCACACAACCCCAGGCCGGTGCATCCCGTGGCGGTGCCGCCGACCGTTCCCGCCGACGGCGCGGGATGTTTTCGAAGGCGATCGACCTGCATCTTCTCACGCAGGTCCCAGGAGCAATCACCGGGCCGGACGTCGAAGGGGTGCAAGACGGAGGCCGGGGCTCGAACGAGCGGGCACATGGATTGCATACAAACCTGCCCATGAAAGAACGCACCGACCTGGAGCTGATCGGACTGGTCAAGGACTACGGCAACTCGCTGGCCGTGGCCGGCATCGACCTGAAGATTGCCGCCGGCAGCTACTGCTGCCTGCTCGGTCCCTCGGGCTGCGGCAAGACCTCGACGCTGCGCATGATCGCCGGCCATGAGGAGCCCACCGACGGCGCCATCGTGCTGGGTGGACGCGAGATCACGCATCTGTCGCCGGCCGAGCGCGGCACGGCCATGATGTTCCAGAGCTATGCGCTGTTCCCGCACCTGACGGTGCTGGACAACGTCGCCTTCAGCGCCCGCATGAAGGGCGTCGCGAAGGCCGAACGCCATGCCCGCGCGTTGGCACTGCTCGAGCTGGTCCACATGGAGCCCTACGCCGCGCGCCTGCCCGCGGCGCTGTCGGGCGGCCAGCAGCAGCGGGTGGCGCTGGCGCGCGCGCTGATGCTGAGCCCCAAGGTGCTGCTGCTCGACGAGCCGCTGTCGGCGCTCGACCCCTTCCTGCGGGTGCGCATGCGCGCCGAACTGAAGCGCTGGCACCGCGAGCTGGGCATGAGCTTCATCCATGTCACGCACTCCCAGGAAGAGGCGATGGCGCTGGCCGATCTGGTGGTCGTGATGAACCACGGCCGCATCGAGCAGGCCGGCAGCGCTCGCGAGGTCTTCGAGCGCCCGCGCACCGAGTTCGTCGCCCGCTTCATCGGCGCGCACAACGTCATCGACACGCCGGCCGGCCGGATCGCGGTGCGCACCGACCGGCTGCAACTGGTCGAGTCCGACGGCAGCGACGTGCAGGCAGAGGTGGCGGCCGTCGAATACCAGGGCGCGCAGGTGCTGGTGCATCTGGCCACGCCCGACGCCAACGGGGACCGCACGCCCGCCTGGACCGCCGCGCTGCCGGACGCCGATTTCCACGCCGCGCCGATCGAGCCCGGCCGGCGCGTCGCACTGCGCTGGCGGCCTGCCGATGCCCATCCGCTGGCGGCCTGAGACAGGACCGCCACCCTGCCGTGCCCACGCCCTCTGCCATGCCCGCCCTGGCGGGCATCCTCAGTTCACCCGACCCCCAACCCTGGAGCTCTCGCCATGTCCGCTGATCTCGACCCGCAGAACGCCCCCGCCGCCGCGCCGACCACCGACACGCCCGAACTGCAACGCCGCGGCTTCCTGCGCAGCGCCGCCGGCGCCGGGGTCGCCGCCACCGGCATCACCGGCTTTCCCTTCGTGCACGCGCAGGAAAAGATCGTGCTGCGCTACCTGGGCACGGCGGTGAACCAGGACAAGGCCATCGCCGAGAAGTTCGAGGCCGACACCGGCATCAAGATCCAGTACATCCCCGTCACCACCGACGATGTCACCAAGCGCGCCGTCACCGCGCCGAACTCCTTCGACCTGATCGACACCGAGTACTTCTCGCTCAAGAAGATCATCCCGACGGGCAACCTGCTCGGCATGGACGTCAAGCGCATCAAGAACGCCGACAAGATCACGACGCTCTTCACCAAGGGCGAGGTGGCCGGCAAGAAGGTCGGTGACCAGGGCACCGCACCGAAGAAGGTGATGTACCTGCCCGGCGGCACCGCGAAGACCTTCGCCAAGGAGCCGACGCAGTTCATGACGCTGATCCCCACCGTCTACAACGCCGACACGCTGGGCATCCGCCCCGACCTGATCAAGCGCCCGATCAACTCCTGGGCCGAGCTGCTGAACCCCGAGTTCAAGGGCAAGGCGGCGATCCTGAACATCCCGTCCATCGGCATCATGGACGCGGCGATGGTCGTGGAGGCGATGGGCCTGTACAAGTACCCCGACAAGGGCAACATGACCAGGAAGGAAATCGACCTCACCATCAAGACGCTGATCGAGGCCAAAAAGGCCGGCCAGTTCCGCGCGCTGTGGAAGGACTTCAACGAGTCGGTCAACCTGATGGCCTCGGGCGAGGTGGTGATCCAGTCGATGTGGTCGCCGGCCGTGACCGCCGTGCGTACCAAGGGCATCGACTGCACCTTCCAGCCGCTCAAGGAAGGCTATCGCGCCTGGGCGGCCGGCTTCGGCGTGCCGAAGACGACGACCGGCAAGAAGCTGGACGCCTGCTACGAGTTCATCAACTGGTTCCTCGACGGCTGGGCCGGTGCCTACCTGAACCGCCAGGGCTACTACAGCGCCGTGCTGGAGACCGCCAAGGCCAAGATGGAGGCCTACGAGTGGGCCTACTGGATGGAAGGCAAGCCGGCCGCCCAGGACATCAAGAGCCCGAACGGCGACGTGCTGGCCAAGAAGGGCGCCGTGCGCGACGGCGGCAGCTACGAGGCGCGCATGGGCGGCATCGCCTGCTGGAACGCGGTGATGGACGAGAACGCCTACATGGTCCAGAAGTGGAACGAATTCGTCGCCGCCTGACCCCGCATCCCGCCTGATCGGACCCTGACCCCATGAGGAACAGCCGGACTTCCGCCGCCTTCGCCTGGCTCCAGGCCGCGCCGCTGACGGCGGTGTTCGCGCTGTTCTTCGTGCTGCCGCTGGCGCTCGTCGTGATGGTCAGCTTCTGGCAGGCCAGCGAGTACGAGCTGCTGCCGGCCTTCACGGCGCAGAACTACCTCGACGTGTTCACCGGCTGCCCGGTGACCGCCGACGGGGACCTCTGCGTCACCGCCAAGACCTATCTGTCGACGCTGAAGTTCGGCGTCCTGACCTGGCTGATCACGGCCGTGCTGGGCTTCGCGATCGCCTACTTCCTGGCCTTCCACGTCCAGGGCACGCTGATGCAGACGCTGCTGTTCATCGTCTGCACGGTGCCCTTCTGGACCAGCAACGTGATCCGCATGATCTCCTGGGTGCCGCTGCTGGGGCGCAACGGGCTGGTCAACCAGCTGCTGGTCGGCTCGGGCCTGGTGGCCGAGCCGGTGGAGTGGCTGCTGTTCTCCGACTTCTCGGTGGTGCTGGCCTTCGTGCACCTGTACACGATGTTCATGATCGTGCCGATCTTCAACTCGATGATGCGCATCGACCGCAGCCTGATCGAGGCCGCGCGCGACAACGGCGCCACGCCCTGGCAGACGGTGGTCCACGTGGTGCTGCCGCTGTGCCGCACCGGGCTGATCATCGGCTCGATCTTCGTGCTCGCGCTGGTGATGGGCGACTTCGTCACCGTCGGCGTCATGGGCGGCCAGCAGATCGCCTCGGTGGGCAAGGTCATCCAGGTGCAGACCAACTACCTGCAGTTCCCGATGGCCGCGGCCAACGCCGTCATCCTGCTGGCGGTGGTGCTGCTGATGATCGTCGCGCTGATGCGGCTGGTGAACCTGCGCAAGGAACTCTGATGGCGCCGACTCGAAAACGGGCCCCCGGCTTCTGGCCGCTGGCGCTGCTGTTCACCACCTTCGTGCTGTTTCTGTACGGCCCGATGCTGGCGATCTTCGTGCTCAGCTTCCAGGGCCCGGAAGGCGGGTTGACGTTCCCGATGCGCGGCGCCTCCCTGCACTGGTTCCACAAGCTCTGGGAGGGCATCGGCGTCATCGACATCGGTGCGGCTTTCCGCCGCTCGCTGGCGCTGGGTACCGTGGTGATGGGGCTGACCGTCGCGCTGTCGCTGCTGGCCGGCCTGGCCTACCGCAAGCGGCTGCCGGGCAGCACGGCACTGTTCTACGTCGTGGTGGCCAGTCTGATCATGCCCTCGATCATCGTCTCGCTCGGCGTGGGGCTGATGTTCCGGCTGCTCGACACCGGTCTGAAGACGCTGCTGGAGGCGCATGCGCCCGACCTGCTGGAGGCCTTCACGACGACGATGGGCATGTTCACTTCCGGCCTGGGCGCGCAGCTGACCTGGACGCTGCCCTTCGGCCTGCTGATCATGTTCGCGGTCTTCAACCGCTTCGATCCGGCCTACGAGGAGGCGGCCCGCGACCTGGGCGCCTCGCCCTGGCAGAGCTTCCGGCACGTGCTGCTGCCGCTGATCGGCCCCAGCCTGGTGGGCGTGGGCATGTTCGGCTTCACGCTGAGCTGGGACGAGATCGCCCGCAGCTCCCAGGCGATGGGCGACCTCAACACCCTGCCACTGGAACTGCAGGGCCTGACCACCACCGTCACGACGCCGGTGATCTATGCCCTGGGTACTGTGACGACGGTCGTGTCGTTCGCCGTGATGGGAGCCACGCTGGCCACACTGTGGCTGTGGCAACGCCGTCGCGGACAATGACGCGACCATGCCCCGCAGCCGCTCCACGCCCGCCCGCACCCGCCGCACGCCGCCCGCCGTCGCGTCGACTGCGCCCGTGGTCACCGCGACGCAACGGGTGGTGGACGCCATCTATGCCGCCATCCTGGAACTGCGCCTGAGCCCGGGCACGCGGCTGCGCGAGGAAGAGCTGGCGGCCAGCTTCCAGGTCTCGCGCACCGTGATCCGCCAGGCGCTGCACCGGCTGGCGCAGGACCGCATCATCGAACTGCACCACAACCGGGGTGCTCAGGTCCCCCTGCCCGGGCGGGACGAGGCCGCCCATGTCTTCGATGCCCGGCGAGTCGTGGAATGTGAAGTGGCCCGGCGTCTGGCAGGCACCCTCGATGCGCTGCAGCTCGACCGGCTGCGTCGCCTCGTCCAGGACGAGGCCGCGGCGGACGCCCGCGGCGACCGTTCGACGGCCATTCGCCTGTCCGGGGAGTTCCACCGGGCGCTGGCGGAGATGAGCGGCAACCCGGTGTTCGCGCGCATGCTCGACGAACTCCTGCCCACCACCTCCATCCTGATGGCGCTGTACCAGCAGCCCGGGCGCCCCGTCTGCGTGGCGCACCGTCACGTCGAACTGCTGGAAGCGCTCACCGGTCCACGTGCCGCCGCCGCGGCCGAGATGCGCCGTCACCTGCAGGAACTGGAGACCGCGGTCACGACCCCCGGAGCGCAGGCCGCCCCAGTGCGCGACGTGTTCGCGGCCTACCGGGAGGAACCGGACACGGCGGCCGCCTGAGGCCGCGCAAGCCCCTCAGCTCTTGCTGCTCGTCGGGCAGGTGTTCATGCCCAGGATCGAGTAGAGCGGGCAGGTCTTCAGCAGTCCGGTGGCCAGCGGCACGATGCCGATCCAGCCCCAGGCCCCGATCGTGCCCAGCAGGGCGAGCAGGATCAGCAGGGCGCCCACGACGATGCGGGCAATGCGGTCGATGCCGCCGACGTTGGTCTTCATCGCAACTCCTCGTGCCGGCACCGCGCCGGCTGGCACCGAGTGTGGGTCGAGGAGGGGTTGGCATCTGTGACTTCGGTCACAAAGCGTTCTGCCCGGCCAGGCGGCGCAGCGGCACCGGATCGAGCAGCTCGATGCGCTCGCGCCCCAGCCGCACCCAGCCGTCGCGCTCGAAGCGGCGCAGCAGGCGGGTGACCATCTCGCGCACGGTGCCCAGTTCGTCGGCGAGTTGCTGGTGCGTCAGGTGCAGCACCGTGCCCCGGCCGAGCAGTGCGGCGGCCAGGCGCTGATCCAGGCGCTGGAAAGCCACCGCCTCGGCCAGCGCGATCAGCTCGGCCAGGCGCTGCGCGAAGACGCCGAAGACCCAGCGCCGGAACGGCTCGTGGGCGCTCCAGCGCATGAAGGTGGACACCGGCAGCAGCAGCAGCTCGCACGGCCGTGCGGCCACGCCGTGGGCCGCCAGCAGGCTGTCGCCGAGCAGGCAGGACGCGCTGACCAGGCAGACCTCGCCGGGCAGCACGTGGTAGAGCTCGATCGAACGGCCCTGCGGCGCCCCCCGGGCCACCCGCACATCGCCGTCGAGCAGCAGCGGGAAGCCCTGGCAGGCCCGGCCCTCGTGGAAGAGTTCTGCCCCGGCCGGCACCTGCAGAGCCTGACCCAGCGCGGCGACATCGTCCTGCCAGCCGGGCGGCGGATCCTCGCGCAGCACAGGGTACAGGTCGGCCAGCCGTTCGGCCAGTGGAGACGGAGCAGGGGCAGCGGCGGACATGGGCGGTACGGACGTGAGGGCATGGCGGCGGCAGCCGCCGGGGGGCAGTGTAGGCGGCAAGAACAGAAGGCAGCGCTCCTAGAATCGTCGTCCATTCCATCCTGTCCGATATCGGCCGCCCGGCCCGGAGAGCACCGATGCATGCCACCGCCCTGCCCACGATCCGCCCGCGCCCCTTCCCGGCCGAGCTGCTGAGCGCGCTGCAGGCGCGCTTCGGCGAGCGCTGCAGCCAGGCCGCGGCGGTGCGCGAGCAGCACGGCCGCGACGAGTCGCCCTTCGACGTCACCCCGCCCGACGCGGTGGTGTTCTGCGAGAGCACGGCCGACGTGGCCGATGCACTGCGCCTGGCCGCCGCGCACGGCGTGGCGGTGATCCCCTTCGGCGTCGGCTCGTCGCTGGAGGGCCACCTGCTGGCGGTGCAGGGTGGCCTGAGCCTGGACCTCTCGCGCATGAACCGGGTGCTGCGCGTGAACGCCGAAGACCTCAGCGCCACCGTGCAGCCGGGCGTGACACGCGAGCAGCTCAACGCCGAGATCCGCGACACCGGGCTGTTCTTCCCCATCGACCCCGGCGCCAACGCCTCGATCGGCGGCATGACCGCCACCCGGGCCAGCGGCACCAACGCGGTGCGCTACGGCACCATGCGCGAGAACGTGCTGGCCCTCGAGGTGGTCACCGCCAGCGGCGAGGTGATCCGCACCGGCACCCGGGCGAAGAAGTCCTCGGCGGGTTACGACCTGACGCGCCTGTTCGTCGGCAGCGAGGGCACGCTGGGCGTGATGACCGAGATCACGCTCAAGCTCTATCCGCTGCCCGAGGCGGTATCCGCGGCGATCTGCCATTTCCCCAGCGAGGGCGCCGCGGTGCAGACCACCATCGCACTGATCCAGCTGGGCGTGCCGATCGCCCGCTGCGAGCTGCTCGACGCCAACGCGGTGCACGGCGTGAACCTGCAGAGCAAGCTCGGTCTGCGCGAGACGCCGATGCTGCTGATGGAGTTCCACGGCAGCCCGGCCAGCGTGCAGGAGCAGGCCGAGACGGTGCAGGAGATCGCCCGCGAGCACGGCGGCGAGGACTTCCAGTGGGCCACCACGCCGGAGGAGCGTTCACGCCTGTGGGCGGCGCGGCACAAGGCCTATTTTTCGGCGATGCACCTGAACCCGGGCTGCCGCACCGTCACCACCGACACCTGTGTGCCGATCTCGCAACTGGCCGACTGCGTGGTGGCCGCCAAGCGCGAGGCCGAGGCGGCCGGACTGCCGCACTACATCGTCGGCCATGTCGGCGACGGCAACTTCCACATCGCCTACCTGGTCGACCCCGCCCGGCCCGAGCAGCGCGAACGCGCCGAGGCGCTCAACGCCCGGGTGGTGCAGCGCGCCATCGCCTGCGGCGGCACCTGCACCGGCGAGCATGGCATCGGCCTGCACAAGATGGACTTCCTGGTCGAGGAGGCCGGCGAGGGCACGGTGGCCCTGATGCGCAGCGTCAAGCGCGCGCTGGACCCGCAGAACATCCTGAATCCCGGGAAGATCTTCGCACTCTGAGCGCGCGTCTTCTCCAGCAGCGGCCGCGGATCCGGCCCGGCCGGTCCGCTGGCAGCCCCCCCTGGAGGGGGGAGCGGCGCGAGCCGCAACGGGGGGTGGGTCAGGTCAGTGACTCGGCGCCGGCACCGTCCAGCGCTTGGTGATGTCGCCCTTGCCGTCGACGCTCTCGAGGTGCACCGCGAAGCCCCAGAGCCGGGCGACATGCTTGAGCACCTGCAGCGCGCTGTCGGCCAGCGGGCGGTTGTTGTGCTGGAAGTGCCGCAGCGTGAGGCTGCGGTCGCCGCGCAGGTTGACGTTCCAGACCTGGATGTTGGGCTCGCGGCTGCCCAGGTCGTACTGGCGTGACAGCGCCTCGCGCACCTGGCGGTAGCCGGACTCGTCGTGGATCGCGGCGACCTCGATCTCGCTCTTCTTGTCGTCGTCGACGATGGCGAAGAGGCGCAGGTCGCGCATCAGCTTGGGGCTGAGGTACTGGCCGACGAAGCTCTCGTCCTTGAAGTTGCGCATCGCATGGTCCAGCGCCGGCAGCCAGGGCGAACCGGCCAGGTCCGGGAACCAGCGCCGGTCCTCCTCGGTGGGGGCGCGGCAGATGCGCTCGATGTCGCTGTACATCGCAAAGCCCAGCGCATAGGGATTCAGGCCGCCGTAGCCGCGGTCGCCCACGCGGGGCTGGTAGACCACGTTGGTGTGCGACTTGAGCCACTCGATCATCACGCCGTCGGTCAGGAAGCCGTCGTCGTACATCGAGTTGAGGATGCGGTGGTGCCAGAAGGTGGCCCAGCCCTCGTTCATCACCTGGCTCTGCCGCTGCGGGTAGAAGTACTGGGCGATCTTGCGCACGATGCGCACGATCTCGCGCTGCCAGGGCTCGAGCAGCGGGGCATTCTTCTCGACGAAGTAGAGCAGGTTCTCCTGCGGCTCCTCGGGAAAGCGCCGCGCCTCCTGCTGCTCCTCGGCCTTGTCGGCCCGGCGCGGCAGGGTGCGCCACAGGTCGTTGACCTGCTGCTGGGCATAGGCCTCGCGCTCCTTGCGCTCGGCCAGCTCCTGCGCCAGCGTGCGCTTGCTCGGGCGGCGGTAGCGGTCCACGCCCTGGTTCATCAACGCGTGGCAGCTGTCGAGGAAGAGCTCCACCGTCTCCAGGCCGTGCTTCTCCTCGCACTTGGCGACATAGTCCTTGGCGTAGACCAGGTAGTCGATGATGGACGAGGCGTCCGTCCACATCCGGAACAGGTAGTTGCCCTTGAAGAAGCTGTTGTGCCCGTAGGCCGCATGGGCGATGACCAGCGCCTGCATGGCCATCGTGTTCTCCTCCATCAGGTAGCTGATGCAGGGGTTGGAGTTGATGACGATCTCGTAGGCCAGCCCCATCGCGCCGCGCTTGTAGTTCTTCTCCGTGGCGATGAACTCCTTGCCGTAGCTCCAGTGGCGGTAGTTCACCGGCATGCCCACGGACGCGTAGGCGTCCATCATCTGCTCGGCAGTGATGATCTCGAGCTGGTTGGGATAGGTGTCCAGGCCGAAGCGCTGCGCGGTGGCGCGGATCGCCGCGTGGTACTGCTCGACGAGTTCGAAGTTCCAGTCGCTGGGCCCGGGAAGAGGCTGCTCGGGTCGACGTGCCAGCGGCAGCGGGCCGGCGGCCAGGTCCTTCATCTGCAGCACGGAGGTCATGCGGGAGCCCCTTCCTTCTTGAACAGGTCGCGGAACACCGGGTAGATCTGCGAGGCGTCGACGGCCTTGCGCATCGCGAAGTGCGGCCCGGCGGTCTCGGCCAGGCGGGCGTATTCGTCCCAGAGGTTCTGCTCGGGCTCGGCGACCTGCACGTAGGCGTAGTAGCGCACCAGCGGCAGGATCTTCTGCTCGAGCAGCTCGCGGCAGCGGCCCGAATCGTGGTGCCAGTTGTCGCCATCGCTGGCCTGTGCGCCGTAGATGTTCCACTGGTCGCTGGGGTAGCGCGCGCGGATGATCTCCTCCATCAGCACCAGCGCCGAGGACACCACCGTGCCGCCGGTCTCGGTGGAGTGGAAGAAGCCCTGCTCGTCGACCTCCTGCGCCTGGGTGTGGTGGCGGATGAAGACGATGTCGATCTTCTCGTAGTGCCGGGTCAGGAAGAGGTACAGCAGGATGAAGAAGCGCTTGGACAGCTCCTTGCGCTGCTCGTCCATCGAGCCGGACACATCCATCAGGCAGAACATCACCGCCTTGCTGGTGGGCACCGGGGTCTTCACCCGGCTGCGGAACTTCAGGTCGATCGGATCGAGGAAGGGGATCTTCGCCAGGCGGCCGCGCAGCTCGGCGATGCGCGCTTCCAGCTCGGCGACCTCCTTGTGCGCCAGGGCATCGGTGGGGTGCGGATGGCGCCGCAGCTGTTCCAGCTGCGCCTCCAGCCGGTGCAGCTCGCGGCGCGATTCCGAGCCCAGTGCGATGCGCCGTCCCAGCGCGCCGCGCATCGAGCGCACCACGTGCAGGTTGTTGGGCGTGCCGTCGCTGGTGAAGCCGGCGCGGTGGCTCTTCCACTCCGGCGTCTCGGCCAGCTGGGTGCGGATCAGGTGCGGCAGGGCCAGGTCCTCGAAGAAGACCTGCATGAACTCCTCCTTGCTGAGGGTGAAGACGAAGTCGTCCTCGCCCTCGCCGGAGTCGCTGGCCTGCCCGCTGCCGGAGCCGCCGCCGCCCTGCCCGCCCTTGGGACGGGCGATGCGGTCGCCCGCGACGTACTCCTGGTTGCCCGGGTGCACCATCTCGCGCTTGCCGCCCGAGCCATGGTGGAAGACCGGCTCGCTCACATCCTTCTTCGGGATGTGCACGTCCTCGCCGCGCTCGAGATCGCGGATGCCGCGGCCGTCGATCGCCCGGCGCACCGCCCCCTTGATCTGCTCCTTGTAGCGGCGCAGAAAGCGTTCGCGGTTGCCGATCGACTTGTTCTTGCCGGCCAGGCGGCGGTCGATGATCTGTTGCATAGGGCCTCGGTCCGTCCTTGGCGTGACGGGCGGGCGTCGCGCCCACCCGCGCCGGGTCTGTGCCTGCGGTCAGGAAGACTTGCGCACCCGCAGGTACCACTCGCACAGCAGGCGCACCTGCTTGGGCGTGTAGCCCTTGTCGACCATGCGCTGCACGAAGTTCTCGTGCTTCTTCGCCTCGTCCGCGCTGGCCTTGGCGTTGAAGCTGATCACCGGCAGCAGCTCTTCCGTGTTGGAGAACATCTTCTTCTCGATCACCGTGCGCAGCTTCTCGTAGCTGGTCCAGACCGGGTTCTTGCCCTGGTTGTTGGCCCGCGCGCGCAGCACGAAGTTGACGATCTCGTTGCGGAAGTCCTTCGGGTTGGCGATGCCGGCGGGCTTCTCGATCTTCTCCAGTTCCGCGTTCAGGCTGGCACGATCGAACACCTCGCCGGTGTCGGTGTCACGGTACTCCTGATCCTGGATCCAGTAGTCGGCGTAGGTGACGTAGCGGTCGAAGATGTTCTGGCCATACTCGGAGTAGCTCTCCAGGTAGGCCGTCTGGATCTCCTTGCCGATGAACTCGGCGTAGCGCGGCGCCAGCAGCTCCTTGATGTAGGCGATGTACTTCTGCTCCACCTCGGCGGGGAACTGCTCGCGCTCGATCTGCTGCTCGAGCACGTACATCAGGTGCACCGGGTTGGCCGCCACCTCCTGGCTGTCGAAGTTGAAGACCTTCGACAGGATCTTGTAGGCAAAGCGGGTGCTGATGCCGCTCATGCCCTCGTCGACACCGGCGTAGTCGCGGTACTCCTGATAGCTCTTGGCGCGCGGGTCGGTGTCCTTCAGGTTCTCGCCGTCGTAGATCATCATCTTGGAGAACAGCGACGAGTTCTCCGGCTCCTTGAGCCGCGTGAGGATGGCGAACTGGCTCATCATCTTCAGCGTGCCCGGCGCGCACTTGGCCTCGGCCAGGGAGGAGCCGCGGATCAGCTTCTCGTAGATCTTCACCTCCTCGCTCACGCGCAGGCAGTACGGCACCTTGACGATGTAGATGCGGTCGAGGAAGGCCTCGTTGTTCTTGTTGTTGCGGAAGGCCTTCCACTCGCTCTCGTTGCTGTGCGCCAGCACCACGCCGTCGAAGGGGATGGCGCCGAAGCCCTCGGTGCCCTTGAAGTTGCCTTCCTGCGTGGCGGTGAGCAGCGGGTGCAGCACCTTGATCGGCGCCTTGAACATCTCGACGAACTCGAGCAGGCCCTGGTTGGCCAGGCACAGGCCGCCGCTGTAGCTGTAGGCGTCGGGGTCGTCCTGCGCGTAGGTCTCGAGCTTGCGGATGTCGACCTTGCCGACCAGGCTGGAGATGTCCTGGTTGTTCTCGTCGCCCGGCTCGGTCTTGGCCACGCCGACCTGCTTGAGGATGCTCGGGTAGCGCTTGACCACCTTGAAGCGGCGGATGTCACCGCCGTACTCCTCCAGGCGCTTGACGGCCCAGGGACTCATGATGCGGTTGAGGTAACGCCGCGGGATGCCGAACTCCTTCTCCAGCACCGGGCCGTCCTCGTCCACGTCGAACAGACCCAGCGGCGACTCGTTCACCGGCGAGCCCTTGATGGCGTAGAAGGGCACCTCCTGCATCAGCTGCTTCAGGCGCTCGGCGATCGAGCTCTTGCCGCCACCCACCGGCCCCAGGAGGTAGAGGATCTGCTTCTTCTCCTCCAGCCCCTGCGCGGCATGGCGGAAGTAGGACACCACCTGCTCGATCGCATCCTCCATGCCGTAGAACTCGGCGAAGGCCGGATAGATCTTGATGACCTTGTTGGCGAAGATGCGCGACAGCCGCGGGTCGTTGCGCGTATCGACCATCTGCGGCTCGCCGATGGCCTTGAGCATGCGCTCGGCCGCAGTGGCATAGGCCAGGGGATTGCGCTTGCACTCGGCGAGGTACTCCTCGAGGGTGAGTTCCTCTTCTCGGGTGCGCTCGTAGCGCGCGGCGAAGTTGCTGATCACGTCCATGCAGGCCTCCTGGGGTCAGGGGATGACGGGCGGGATCAACGCCACGTCACCAGGGAAGATCTGGTGGAGTCCCACCCCTCGACCGGCATCGCGTGGGCCGGCGGGGTGAGGCGCCATCAGAGCTTTCCGTCGCTCTGCATTCGTCGTGTTCCTGAGACTCGCGGGGTCCAGCTTCGTTCAACCCGGCCCGGCAGGTCCAGAGAAGAAGCCCGCAAGCGGCCGGCTGTTTCAACCGCAACCGGCTCGCCGCGCATTTCTTCACTGCCCATGTTGCCGTGACGTTCGAAGTCCCGTCCCGGTTGACCTAGCAATCCCTGAGCCAGGCCCGGGCCTCTGCGTTTCATCCCCGGGTCGCCCCGGCATGCTCGATACAACTGGCAACAAGTTTGCCCGCTGAGGACGGCGTTTCCAAGCCCGCAGTTCGGGTGCAGCCCTGCCTGGATGGGGGACCGTCGACGGTCCGGAAGGATCAACCCTCCTGCAGGCCCAGCTTGTCGAGCAGCCCGTTGAGCTCGTCGAGCGAGCCGAAGGCGATCGCCACCTCTCCCGAGGTGCCGCCGCGCGAACGCGCATCCAGGCGGATCTCCACCCGGGCCGTCAGCCGGTCGGCCAGCTGCTCCTCGATGCGCGCGATGTCGCGCGGACGCTCGCGGCCCGCCCGGCGCTGCTGGGCAGCGGCTGCCGGCGCGCCGGCGCCGCCGCGCTGCGCCAGCTTCTCGGCCTCGCGCACCGAGAGCTTCTTGGCCACGATCTGGTTCGCGCAGAGGATCTGCTGCGCCTTGTCCAGAGAAAGCAGCGCGCGCGCATGCCCCATGTCCAGGTCGCCGGCCATCAGCAGCTGCTGCACCGGCTCGGCCAGGTGGATCAGCCGCAGCAGGTTGGTGGTGGCGCTGCGGCTGCGCCCGATCGCCTGGGCGGCCTGCTCGTGCGTCAGGCCGAACTCGTCGATCAGGCGCTGCACCCCCTGCGCCTCCTCGAGCGGGTTGAGGTCCTCGCGCTGGATGTTCTCGATCAGCGCCATCGCCGCGGCGGCCTGGTCGGGGACCTCGCGCACCAGCACGGGCACCTCGTCCAGGCCGGCGATCCGGGCCGCACGCGTGCGCCGCTCACCGGCGATGATCTCGTACATCGGCAGCCCGTCGCGCGGCGGCAGCGGACGCACCAGAATGGGCTGCATCACGCCCTGCCCGCGGATGCTCTCGGCCAGCTCGAACAGCGAACCTTCGTCCATGCGGGTGCGCGGCTGGTAGCGCCCCGGCTGCAGCTGGGTCAGCTTGAGCACACCGGGCTGACCCGACGGGCTGTCGGCCGCACCGGCTGCGCCGAGCTGGGGACCGAGCAGCGCCTCGAGACCGCGACCGAGACCTTTGGGCTTCTTCGTGACCATGACGGGATTGTCGGCGATCCGCCGCGCGGGTGGCCTCAATCCTCCCGGCGCGCCGGCCCGGGCGCCGCCGGCGCGGGTTCGCCGCGGATCAGCGCCTGCAGCAGGGCCCAGCCCTGCGGCCAGTCGCCCAGGCCGCTGGCGCTGTTCAGATGCCCCCGGGGTCCGGCTGCCCAGACCTGCGCGCCCCAGTCGGCACAGAGCGCCCGGGCGCGGGCCTCGTCGCAGTAGGGGTCGTCCGAGGAGATCACCGCCAGGGCGCGGAAAGGCAGGCGCTGGCGGCGCATCGGGCGCCAGTTGTGCAGCTGCGGCGGCGTGTCGGCGCGCTCGGTGTCGGGCGGCGCCACCAGCAGCGCCGCATGGATGCGCGAGGTGAGTCGGCTGTGCGCCGCCCAGGCGGCCACCAGCTGGCAGCCCAGGCTGTGCGCCACGAGCAGCACCGGCCGCAGGTCGTCACCCTGCAGGGCCTCGTCCAGCCGCGCCATCCAGTCGCCGCGCCGCGGCCAGTGCCAGTCGGCCTGCTCGAGCTTCTCGTGCCCGGGCCGCGGCCACCACTGCGCCTGCCAGTGCGCCGGGTCGGAGTCCTGCCAGCCCGGCAGGTGCAGGATGCGCAGGCCGTCGATGCGGCCCGGCGCAGGAAGGGGCGAGGGATTCATGCCGTATTCTTGCGCTCCCTTTGACGAATGCAGGATCGAGTGAGGACGCCATGAAGCATGCGGTGTATGTCGACGGCCAGGAAGGCACCACGGGCCTGCGCATCCACGACTATCTGGCCGGGCGCGGCGACATCGAGCTGCTGCGCATCGACCCCGAACGGCGCAAGGACCCCGCCGAGCGGGCCCGGTTGCTGAATGCCGCCGACGTGGCCTTCCTCTGCCTGCCCGATGCCGCCTCGCGCGAAGCTGCCGCCATGGTGACCAACCCGGCCACCTGCCTGATCGACGCCAGCACCGCGCACCGCACGGCCGCCGGCTGGGTCTATGGGCTGCCCGAACTTGCCGCCGGCCAGCGCGAGCGGCTGCGCAGCGCCAAGCGCATCGCCAATCCGGGCTGCCACGCCACCGCCTTCATCCTGCTGCTGCGCCCGCTGGTCGACGCCGGCCTGCTGCCGGCCGAGGCGGCGGTGAGCGCCACCTCGATCACCGGCTACTCGGGCGGCGGCAAGTCGATGATCGCCCAGTACGAGGCCGGCGGCGACGCGAAGCTGACCTCGCCGCGCCCCTATGCGCTCGGCCTGGCCCACAAGCACCTGCCCGAGATGATGGCGCACACCGGCCTGACCACCCGGCCGGTGTTCATGCCGGTGGTGGCGAACTTCCTGAAGGGCCTGGCCGTCACGGTGCCGCTGCACCTGGGCCAGTTGCGCGCCGGCGCCCGGGCGGAGGACCTGCATGTCGCCTACGAGCGTCATTACCAGGGCGAACGCTTCGTGCGCGTGATGCCGCTGAACGACGGCCCGACCCTGGAAGGCGGCTTCTTCGATGTGCAGGGCTGCAACGACAGCAACCGGGTCGACCTGTTCGTCTTCGCCCAGGGCGAGCAGGCGCTGCTCATGGCGCGCCTGGACAACCTCGGCAAGGGCGCCAGCGGAGCCGCGGTGCAGTGCATGAACCTGCACCTGGGGCTGGACGAGGGCCTGGGCCTCTGATGGCCGGGGCGCCCGGAGCCGGGCGCTGCCCGGCCCGCGGGCAGGAAAAAGCCCGGCAGTGCCGGGCCTTTTCAGAATCGCAGGAGCGCGATCAGGACAGGTGCTCGCTGATCAGCTTGGTCATCTCGAACATCGAGACCTGATCCTTCTTGAAGATCACCTTCAGCTTCGCATCCGCATTGATCATGCGCTTGTTGGCGGCATCCTGAAGCTTGTGCTTCTTGATGTACTCCCAGATCTTCTTGGTGACCTCGGTGCGCGGCGCCGGCTGCTTGCCGATCACGGCGGCCAGTGCGGCCGACGGGGTCATCGCCTTCATGAAGGCCGCGTTGGGCGTCTTCTTCGCCGGCGCGGCCGGGGTCTCGGCCGCAGCCGCCTTCTGCACAGCCGGTGCCTTCTTCGCAGCGGCTTTCTTTGCAGTTGCCATGTTGACTCTCTCCATCTAGGACTGACGACGTGCCATTGTCCGTCTGCCAGCGCTAACACTGACGTTTCTTCGGCACCGTGGCGGGAGATGGTACTGCCTGCCCTGCCCCTCGAGAAGGCGAATCGCCCCAGGGCGAGCCCGACCTCCGTCGCCGGGCACCCGGCTGTGGTCCCCAGGCATCGCCGCCCCGGCCCGACATCCTGCTCCGCCCCCTGTGACGGTGTGATACCTTCGCCGACGCACCGCCGAGCCACGACACGCCCACCAAGCCCATGCCTGCCCTGCCGCCGCTGCGCTGGATCCGGGGGCGCCTGCATCCCGGACCGCCTGCGGTCCTGCTGCTGATCCTTCTGCTGCTCGCAGCGGGCCCGCGCGAGTGGCTCGAGCGGCGGGCCTACGACCATGCGCTGGCCAGCGCCGCCCGACCGGGCTCGGAAGCCATCGTGCTGGTCGCCATCGACACCCCCAGCCAGGCCCGTCTGGGCGCCTGGCCCTGGTCGCGCGAGCTGCACGGTCGCCTCGTCGAACGGCTGCGTGCCGCCGGTGCCCGGGTGGTGGTACTGGCCGAACCCTTCGTCGGCCCCGAGTCGCCGCAGGCGCTGGCCGAGTGGCACCGCATCGCCCGCACCGTGGCCGCCGACCCGGCGCTGGCCCGACATCCGGAGCTGCCCGCGGTGCTGTCGGAGAGCCGCGAGCAACTCGACGGCGATGCCCGGCTGGCACGCAGCCTGGCGGAACACGGCCGCAGCCTGCTCGCGCTGGGCCCGCTGGAGACGGTCGCCGACGAAGCGCCGGCAGCGCTGGTCGAGCGGGCCCCCACCGCCGGCGGCGCCACGCTGCCGCCCTGGCCGCCGCTGCCCCTGGTGCGTGCAGCCCTGGACGTGGGGCACTTCGAGCTCGCCGCCGACAGCGACGGCACCCTGCGCCGCCATGCGCTGCGCCAGGAGGTCGACGGCCGGCCGGTCGCCTCGCTGGCCTGGCTGGCCGTGCAAGCCTGGCAGCACGCGGATGCGGCGGCGCCGTCCCCCCCGCACGCCGTGGCGATGCCGGCCTCGGCCCGCCTGCCCCGGCCCGATGCGGCCCCCATCGCGCCGATCTTTTCGATCGAGCGCAGCCCGCACGGGGCTTTCGCCCTGCTGAGCGCACGCAGCGTGCTCGAAGGCCCTCTGCCGGGCCGGGCCCTGGCCGGCAAGCTGGTCCTGGTGGGCCGGATCGACCGGGCCGCCCGCCTGACGGGCGTACGGCCGCCGGACGGGCAACCCCTGGCACCCGTGGAGGCCCTGGCCCATCTGTCCTCGGCCCTGCTCACCGGCCAGCTGGTGGCCCAGCCGGCCTGGGCGGCCGGGCTGCCCTGGCTGCTCACGCTCGGCATCCTGGCCTACCTGCTGCTGCTGGCCCCGCGCATGACCGCCGGGTCCGGCCTGCTGCTCAGCGTGCTGGGCGCGCTCGGCCTGCTGCTGGCGGCTCAGCTGACCCTGAGTGCCGTGCAGGTCTGGTCCCCGATGGTGCTGCCGGCTGCGCTGCTGCTGTCGGGGCACCTGGCGATGCTCGCGCTGCAGCGCCGACCGGCCCGCACCGCCACCGCGCTGCTGCCGGCGGTCGCACAGGACGCATCGGCCGATGCGCCCCTTCCTTTGCCCTCTGCGCCGGCACCGGCCGGCCCCGGCGCCCTGCCCACCCTGGCACAGGCGTCGGCCGAGGCCGCCACCCCGGTGCCGGCTTTGCCCCGGGCCGCCGCCCGTGCTGCCGCGGTCCAGGCGTCGGCACAGGTCGATCCGATGGCACAGGCCGCACCCGACGCCTCCGCGGGCCCGTCTGCACGGGTGCCGCTGCCGGTCACCGACCCGGCCCTGCTGGCCACGCAGCCGCTGCACCCGCGCGAAGCCGGGTCGGTCACCGAACCCGCGGCGATGTACCGCAGCCCGCCGGGCGAACGCGGCGGGCTGCCGAGGCTCGGGGCCTACCAGCTCGAACGCGAGATCGGCCGCGGCACGATGGGCCGGGTGTACCTGGCCAGCGAGATCGGCCACGGCGGCGAGGTGGCCGTCAAGACGCTGGCCCTGGCACGCGAGTTCGAGGGCTTCGCGCTGCGCGAGGCCCGGGCCCGCTTCCAGCGAGAAGCCCTGGCGGCCAGCCGCCTGCAGCACCCCGACATCGTGCGCGTGCTGCAGTCGGGCGAGGAGCGGGGCCTGGCCTACCTGGCCATGGAGCGGCTGCAAGGTCACGACCTGACCCACCATGTGCAGCCGGGCTCGCTGCTGTCGGTGGGCAGTGTGGTGGCCGTGGGCGCACGCGTGGCGGCCGCCCTGGCGCACGCGCACCGCCAGGGGGTGATCCACCGCGACATCAAGCCTGCCAACGTGATGATCGATCCGGCACATGGACAGGTGAAGGTCACCGACTTCGGCATCGCGCGCATCACCGACGCGGCGCGCACCCGCACGGGTCTGGTGCTGGGTTCGCCGCTGTACATGTCGCCCGAGCAGCTCACCGGCCGGGAAGTCGACGGCCGCAGCGACCTGTACTCGCTGGGCGTGCTGCTGTTCCAGCTGCTCACCGGACAGCTGCCGCACCAGGGCCGCACGCTGGCGGAGATGATCCAGGCCGTCAGCCAGGATCCGGCGCCCGATCTGCGCAGTCTGCGCCCGGAGCTGCCGGCGGCGCTGGCCGACATCGTCGACATCCTGCTGCAGAAGCGCCCCGCGCTGCGCTACGCCGATGGCGACGCGCTGGCCGCGGACCTGCGCCTGGTGGGCGCCTGGCTGGCGCGTGAACGACGTCAGGCCAGCCAGGAAGCCGACAGGGCTTCCCCGACGGTGCACGATTGCGCGCCCGGGTCGCTCGCACCGGCAGCGGCGCCGCCGCGCGGCGCTGCGGACGGGGCACAATCGCCGCACCGACCCCCATGGACCGTGCCCGAGCCCCGCTCATGAGCTTCGAGTTCTACGCCGTGACCGACCGCGGGCGCGCCCGCTCGAACAACGAAGACTCCGTCGCCATCGACGACGCCGTGGCATTGGCCGTGCTCGCCGACGGCATGGGCGGCTACAACGCCGGCGAGGTCGCCAGCGGCATGGCCACCACCTTCGTGCGCTCGGAGCTCGGTCGCTGGCTGGCCGATGCCGCGCCCGAGGTCAGCGACCACGACGTGCGCCGCGCGATGGACATCTGCGTGGACAACGCCAACCGCGCGATCTTCAACGCGGCCAACGCCAATCCGCAGTACCAGGGCATGGGCACCACGCTGGTGGTGGCCGCGTTTCGCCACAACCGGGTGCTGATGGGACACATCGGCGACTCGCGCGGTTATCGCTGGCGCGACGGCCAGCTGATGCAGCTCACGCGCGACCATTCGCTGCTGCAGGAGCAGATCGAGGCAGGCCTGATCTCGCCCGAGCAGGCCGCGCTCAGCCACAACAAGAACCTGGTCACGCGCGCAGTCGGTGTCGAGGATGTCGTGCTGCTCGAGACGCACCTGCACGCCGTGCTGCCGGGCGACTGGTTCCTGATGTGCTCGGACGGCCTGTCGGACATGCTCGACGACGACAGCATGGCCGAGTTGCTGCGCCAGCACAGCAACATCGTCGATGCGGCGCATGCCCTCGTGGATGGGGCCAACGAGGCCGGTGGAAGAGATAACATCGCCGTCATCCTGGTGGCCGCCCGCGGCGAGCCTGTCGCGTCGCGCTCCTGGTGGCCCTTCCGACGCTGAATCCGCCGCCGACCGCACGACACCCATCACAGAGGTCACGCATGCCCAAACTCGTTGTTTCGCTCGACGGCGTCGTCATCAAGGAAGTCCAGCTCACGAAGGACAAGACGACCCTCGGGCGCCGCCCCTACAACGACATCGTGATCGACAACCTCGCCGTGAGCGGCGAGCATGCCGTGCTGCAGATGGCCGGACAGGACGTCTACATCGAGGATCAGAACAGCACCAACGGCACCTACATCAACGGCCGGGCGGTCAAGAAGCAACTGCTGCAGCACAACGACACGGTCGAGATCGGCAAGTACAAGATCAAGTATCTGGTCGAGGACAGCTCGGATTACGAGAAGACCATGATTCTCAAGCCCGGCCAGATGCCGCCGAGCATGTCGGCGCCGACCCGCCCGCTGCCGCCGACCATGCCGGGCGGCCTGCCGCCCTCGGGTTTCGGCAGCCTGGCCGGCGGCACGGTGCTGCAGGCCTCGATCAAGGTGCTGTCGGGCGCGGCCGCAGGCCGCGAGGTGGTGCTGACCAAGGTCGTGACCACCGTCGGCAAGCCCGGCGTCCAGGTGGCCTCGATCACCAAGCGGCCCGGCGGCTACGTGTTCGCCCATGTGGAGGGCAACCAGCGTCCGACCGTCAACGGCCAGCCGGTCCTGGGCGACCCGGTGCACCTGAAGGACGGAGACGTGATCGAACTGGCCGGCACGCAGATGCAGTTCGTGCAGCCCTGAAAGCCCGCGCTGCCGCCCGTGTCTGCACGAGCGGCAGTGTGAGCTGTGTCACGGGCCGCGTCACGGCGCGCCAGACAAGGCCCCGGGCAGTGAGGAAGTGCGCGCCCCCGAACTTGCGGGGGTTCGGGGGGCTTGGCAGGATCGCGGCTCACGCCTGGGCATCGGGTGGCGATGGGTTCGCCGCCCGGCGACATGCCCCGCCGTCATGGAGTGCCGACCCGGTTCGCGGATCGCACGCCCTGTCGGATGTCTGCGTGCTTGACTGGAATCTCGATGGATCTTCGCGTGCTCGGCTGCTCCGGCTCGATCGCCAAGGACAGCCGCACCACCTCCTTCCTGCTGGATGATCGTGTGCTCGTCGACGCCGGCACCGGCGTGGGCGACCTGAGCCTTGACGAACTCGCAGCCATCGACCACATCCTGGTCTCGCACTCGCATCTCGACCATGTGCTCGGCATTCCGCTCATCGCCGACAGCATCCTGCGCCGTCGCCTGGAGGAGCCGGTGTTCCGCACGCTGCAGGTGCATGCCCTGCCGGCCACCCTCGAGGCGCTGCGCCGCCACCTGTTCAACGATGTGATCTGGCCGGATTTCACCCGGCTGCCCTCGCCGCAGCGCGCCATCGTGCAGCTGCAGCCGCTGGCCGTCGGCCAGCATCTGCAGCTGGCCGGACTGGACATCGAGGTGCTGCCGGCGCGCCACACCGTGCCGGCCTGCGGCTTCGCCGTTCAGACGGCCTCGGGCTGGTGGGTCTACACCGGCGACACCGGTCCGAACGCGGAGCTCTGGCAGCGCCTGCGGGGCCGCCGCATCGCCCAGCTGGTCATCGAGACGGCCTTCAGCGACGACGAGCATGCCCTGGCCGAAGTCAGTGGTCACCTCTGCCCGAGCATGCTAGCCGCCGAGCTGGCCCAGCTCGATGCCGACATGCGCACCGCGATCACCCACGTCAAGCCCGGCGAGATGGCCGCAGTGACCGGGCAGATCGCTGCGCTGGGCATGGACCTGCCCGTCTTCCCGCTCGCCCGCGGCGACCGCTTCCGCTTCTGAGCCGATCGCGAACCCGCCCCCCCTGGCCGGGACCCCGACAGCACCGGCATCGCCGGGCTCACAGCCGCAGCGCGTCGTAACCGGTGCGCAGGATCAGCGCACCGACCACCAGGATGAACACGCCGCGCACGAAGCCCGTGCCGTGGCGCAGCGCCAGCCGGGCCCCGAACCAGCTGCCCGCCACGTTGGCCAGCGCCATCGAGGCCGCCACCGCCCACCACACGTGGCCCTTGGCGGCGAACAGCACCAGTGCCGCTGCATTCGTGGCCGTGTTGAGCAGCTTGGCCGACGCCGAGGCGTGCAGGAAGTCGTAGCCCAGCCAGCGCACGAACAGAAAGACCAGGAAGCTGCCGGTGCCCGGGCCGAAGAAGCCGTCGTAGGCGCCGATGACTGCACCGATGGCCATGGCCGCGCGCTGCTCCGCCTTCGGCGTCAACCGGGGGGCATGCGCGCGCCCCAGGTCCTTGCGCAGCAGGGTGTAGACGAGCACCCCCAGCAGGATCAGCGGCAGGACCCGCCGCAGCGGCGTGGCGGGCACCAGCGTGACCAGCCAGGCCCCGCCGAAGCTGCCCACCAGCGCGGTGCTGGCGGCCGGCAGCAGGGTGGCCCAGTTCATCGACACGCGTCGCGCGTATTGGCGCGTGGCCCAGGCCGTGCCCCAGATCGAAGCCCCCTTGTTGCTCCCGAACAGGGTGGCCGGTGGCGCTGTGGGGTAGACCGCGAACAGCGCCGGCACCAGGATCAGCCCGCCGCCGCCGACGATGGCATCGACGAAACCGGCCAGTCCGGAGGCAAGGGTGACGAGCAGCAGATCGGGCATCGGTGCAGGGTCAAGGGCGTCCTGGTCGCCCGGGCGCTGCGGGCATGAAAAAAGCGCCGGGGTCACCGGCGCCTTTTCATTGTCTCACCGCGCTGATGCGCTGTTGTATCGACGTCTGCCGGCCACCATGTTCGTCGTTGTCAGGGGCGGTCCGGACCGGTCTTGCGTGCTTGTCTCCTCAGTCCCTCGCTCTTGCGGGACTGTCCACTAAGTGACATCCGTTGCGAGTGGCGGCACTGTAAGGGCACTCCAGCCGAACCAGCATCCGGGCTTACCCGCACCAAGGTCGGGCATGCGCAGTGCGCCGGCGCAGCCTCGGCCGCAGGCCCCGACAAGGGGTTAACCCTGGGGTTGTGGCATTCCTGCCCCGGTAGAAACCCCGGAGCGGGGCCTGGTTACAACACTTCTTGCCCCGGTGGGCACGCCATGCTTGCATGCTCACGCATAATGGGCTTTCGTGTCTGGATGCGTGCGCCTTCTCTGTTCCCTGGAATGAGTGCTGGCTGTAGCTCCGCCACTTGGTTCACCGGCACTGCGGTGTCGGTACTTGTTACTTGAAAGGCGCTCTTCCATGGGCAACAAACTGTATGTGGGCAATCTGGCCTACAGCGTGCGCGACGAAGAACTGAACGATGCGTTCTCCCAGTTCGGCGCGGTCAATTCGGCCAAGGTCATGATGGACCGTGACACCGGTCGCTCGAAGGGCTTCGGCTTCGTCGAGATGGCGTCCGACGCCGAAGCACAGGCTGCCATCAACGGCCTGAACGGCCAGGCCATCGGCGGCCGTGCGGTCGTGGTCAACGAAGCCCGTCCCCGTGAAGAGCGTCCCGGCGGTTTCCGCAGCCCCTACGGCGGCGGCGGTGCCGGCGGCGGCGGCCGCCGTGAAGGCGGTGGCGGCGGCTACGGCGGCGGTGGCGGTGGCGGCGGCGGCGGTGGTTTCCGCAGCCCCTACGGCGGCGGCGGCCGTCGTGAAGGCGGCGGCGGCGGTGGTCGCGGCGGCTACGGTGGTGGCGGCGGCTACGGTGGTGGCGGCGGCGGCGGTTACGGCGGCGGCGGCTACTGACCCTCGACGGGTGCTGCGGCACCCGCAGGCGTGAGATGACACAGGGCGGACGATCTCTCGATCGTCCGCCCTGTTCGTTTCGGGATCACAGTTGCACCGGTGCACTGCGTGGGGACGGAGTGCGACAGTCCCACCCCACCCCGCGCAGCCGGGCGCTCGGGCGCCGGGATCCGGCCGTCGCGTGTTCAGCCGTCCAGCCGGATGCGCCTGGGCTTGCGCCCCCGCCCGGCCAGCAGACGGTCCAGCAGCGCGTCGGGCAGGAGGCGCAGGAGCAACGCCACGCCACCCATCTGCCAGGGAATCACGCGCCGCGCCACACCCCGGTCGATCGCAGCCACGGCCCGCTCGGCAAAGTCCGCGGCCGACATCAGGAAGGGCATCGGATAGGGATTGCCGCGGGTCAGCGGGGTGTCGACGAAGCCCGGCAGCAGCGTGACCACCCGGATCCCGTCGGGCCGCAGCTCGGCGCGCAGGCTGTCGCAGTACGCCAGCACCGCTGCCTTGCTGCCGCAGTAGCCGCCATGCCCGGGCAGCCCGCGCACGCCGGCCACGCTGGCGATGGCCACCAGCCGGCCTTGACCGGCCACGCGCATCGGCCGGACGAAGGGATGGAAGGTGGCCGCCAGGCCGATGGTGTTGGTTGCGTAGAGCTCGCGCAGCACGTCGAGGTCGGCACGCTCGGCGGTGTCGATGCCCACGCTGATGCCTGCGTTGGCGATCACCACCCGGGGCAGGCCCTGCTCGATCAGGCAGCGCTGGGCCGCAGCGACGACGCCATCGACATCCTGGACGTCGGCCCCATAGCAGCGGCAGCGCTGCGGCCCCAGGCCCTGCGCCTGTGCCCAGTCCTGCAGCAGGTCGAGGCGGCGCCCGAGCAACGCCAGGCGCCAGCCGCGCCCGGCATAGGCCGCCGCCAGCGCCTGTCCGATCCCGCTGGAGGCCCCGGTGATGAACACCAGCGGCGCCTCGGCCAGAGGGTCCGAACGGTTCACGGCACCGCTGCAGGCAGCCGGGCAGGCTGCGCAGTCCCGCTGCCCTGCGCGGGCAGCAGCTGCCCACGCACGCCCGAGCCCAGCTCGGCCGCGCGGGTCTCGTGGTCGTAGCGCAGCGAGCCCGCCGTGAAGACATGGCCGCCCTGGCGCAGCGTCACGGGCTCGTCGCTGGCCACACGGCCGGCGCGCAGGTCGAAGCGCATGCGCTCGCCGCTGAACTCGAGCGGCAGCTCCCCGGCGCGATCGGCATCGCGCGTCACCCGGGCACCGCCTTCCAACGTGACCAGGCCGGTATCGTTCAACGCCACGGCACGCGCGGCCGAGGCCCGCAGCACCCGGCCCTGCAGATCGGTCCAGCGCAGGCGCACGCCCTCGATCTCGAGCGCATCGGTATCGGGGAAGTGCCGCACGACATCGCCTTCGACGACGCCGCGCGCCGGTCCGGCCTCGGTGTAGTGCTGCACCGAGAAGCCGCGCATCTCGTAGTCGGGCTCGTGGCCGGCAGGACCGGGCAGGGTCGGCGCATCCGGCAGCGGCGTGCGCTCGACCAGCCATCCGGTGGCCGCGGCCAGCAGCGCCATCAGCAGCACCGGGACGTAGCCGGCCAGCGCCGCACGCCAGCGCAGCCAGCGCGGCAGGGCGACGGTCGGCGCCGGCCCCGGCGGCCGCCCGCTCAGGGGCGGCAGAGGCAGCGGGCCGTCGTCGTCGAGTTCCATCGGGACCCCGGCCCTCAGCCGGCCGTGACGCCGTCCAGCGTCGCCAGATGCCCCGCCAGCAGCGTCGCGTAGGCCCCCCTGGCCACCAGCAGCAGGTCGCAGAACTCGCGTGCCGCGCCGTGCCCCCCCGGCGTGGCCGTGACATGGTGGCAGACGGCACGCACCTCGACGTGGGCCTGGGCCGGCGCGCAGGCCAGGGCACACCGGGTCAGCAGCGGCAGATCGGGCCAGTCGTCGCCGATCACCGCCAGCGCCTCCCAGCCCAGCCCCATGCCGGCCAGCAGCTGCGCCGCCGCCAGCAGCTTGTCGTGCACGCCGAACAGCGCCTGCGTGATGCCCAGGTCGGCGCAGCGACGCCGCACCGCGGGTGAATCCCGGCCGGTGATCACCACCGGGGTGATGCCCGCGCGCGCCAGCAGCTTGATGCCGTGGCCATCCAGGGTGCTGAAGGCCTTGACCTGCTCGCCCTCGGCACCGAGGGTGATGCGCCCGTCGGTCAGGCAGCCATCGACGTCGAAGACCGCCGCGCGCACATCCTGGGCGCGCAGCAGCAGCTCGGGTGGAAAGTTCAGCACCGGGCGCAGCGGCCGCGCCGGGGCCGTGAGCAGGGCCTGCAGCGCGGCCTGACGGTCGACGGCGCTCATAGGACCTTCGCCGTCAGCAGGTCGTTGTAGGTCAGCGCGCCGACCAGCACGCCGGCGCCGTCGACCACCAGCACGCTGTGGATGCGCGCACGCTCCATCAGCTCGGCGGCCTGGACGGCCAGGGCGCCTTCGGCGACGGTGCGCGGGCCGGGGTGCATGATGTCCCCGGCGGTCAGGCTGCGGACTTCGCCGCCGCGCTCGATCAGGCGGCGCAGGTCACCGTCGGTGAAGATGCCGATCGGGCGCTGCTGCGCGTCGACCACCGCGGTGCAGCCGATGCCGCGCGCGCTCATCTCGCGCATCACGTCGAAGAAGCCGGCGTCCTGCGTCACCCGCGGCACCGCCTCGCCGCTGCGCATGACGTCGCGCACGTGGGTCAGCAGCTTGCGGCCGAGCGCCCCACCCGGGTGCGAGCGGGCGAAGTCCTCCTCCCGGAAGCCCCGCGCATCCAGCAGCGCCACGGCCAGCGCGTCGCCCAGCGCCAGTTGGGCCGTCGTGCTGGCCGTGGGCGCGAGGTTCAGCGGGCAGGCCTCCTGCTCGACGCGGTTGGACAGCACCAGGTCGGCATGCTGGGCCAGGGTGGACTCCGGCTTGCCGGTCATCGCCACCAGCGTGACGCCCAGCCGGCGCAGTGCCGGCAGGATGGCCGCCAGCTCGGCACTTTCGCCCGAGTTGGAGATCGCCAGCACCACATCGCCCGGCGTGACCATGCCGAGGTCGCCGTGGCTGGCCTCGGCCGGATGCACGAAGAACGACGGCGTGCCGGTGGAGGCCAGCGTGGCAGCGATCTTGCGCCCGACATGGCCACTCTTGCCCATGCCCATCACCACCACCCGGCCGCGGCAGGCCAGGACGGCCCGGACCGTCTCCACGAAGGGCGCGGCAAGCTGCTGCTCGAGGGCGAGCAGGGCCTGCGCCTCGATGCGCAGGGTCTGACGTGCCATGCGCAATGCCTGCTCGGCGTCGAACGGAGGAAGGGCGTCGGAGGTCACGGCGAAGGGGCGGAACGCGACGGAAGCCGGCGATCCGTGATTTACGATGCGTGATTCTAGGAGCGCGCGCCGGAACCGCCCACCGCGGACGGCGCGCGCAATCGCCTGCCACCCTTCGCGTTCCAGGAGACCCCGCCCCCGCATGGCCACCACGCTCGAAGTCGCGCTGCTGTATCTGCTGGCCGCCGTGCTCGGCGTGGTCGCCTGCCGTCTGGCGAAGCTGCCGGCGATGCTCGGCTATCTGATCGTCGGCGTGCTGATCGGACCGAACGCGCTGGCCCTGGCGAAGGACTCCGCCGGGGTGCGCTACCTGGCCGAATTCGGCGTGGTCTTCCTGATGTTCGTGATCGGGCTCGAGTTCAACCTGCCCAAGCTGCGCAGCATGCGCCGGCTGGTGTTCGGCCTGGGCATGGGGCAGGTGGTGCTGACCATCCTGGGCGCGGTGGTCGGCAACGTCGCGCTCGCCTGGATGTATGCCCTGATCTTCGACCGACTCTGGGAGCTGAACTGGCAGGGCGCGGTGGCACTGGGCGCGGCGATGGCCATGTCCAGCACCGCGATCGTCGCCAAGATGATGGCCGAGCGCCTGGAGCTGGAAAGCGAGCACGGCCGGCGCGTCATGGGCGTGCTGCTGTTCCAGGATCTGGCCGTGGTGCCGCTGCTGGTGCTGATCCCCTCGCTGGCGCTGGGCCGCGGCGACCTCTGGCTGACCCTGGGGCTGGCGCTGGGCAAGGCCACCGTGCTGCTGGGCCTGCTGCTGTGGGGTGGCCAGCGCGTGATGCGCTGGTGGCTCACGCTGGTGGCACGGCGCAAGAGCGAGGAGTTGTTCGTCCTCAACGTGCTGCTGGTGACGCTCAGCCTGGCCTGGCTGACCGAGCACGCCGGCCTGTCGCTGGCGCTGGGCGCCTTCGTCGCCGGCATGCTGATCGCCGAGACCGAATACAAGCACCAGGTCGAGACCGACATCCGCCCCTTCCACGACGTGCTGCTGGGCCTGTTCTTCATCACCATCGGCATGAAGCTGGACTGGCGCGCCGTGCTGGCCGAATGGCACCTGGTGCTGCTGCTGTCGACGCTGCCGGTGCTGGCCAAGGCGGGCATGATCGCGCTGCTGGCGCGGGCCTTCTCGGCCACGCCGGGCGTGGCGCTGCGCACCGGCCTGTACCTGGCACAGGCCGGCGAGTTCGGTTTCGTCCTGCTGACCCTCGGCGCCGAACACCAGCTCATCGGTGAACGCTGGATCAGCCCGGTGCTGGCGGCCATGGTGCTGTCCATGCTGGCCACCCCCTTCATCATCCTGGCCAGCGATCGCATCGTGATGAAGCTCTCGGCCACCGACTGGCTGCTGCAGTCGGTGCAGCTGACCAGCATCGCGCGCCGCTCGATCCGCACCGAGGCGCACGTGATCATCTGCGGCTACGGGCGCAGCGGCCAGAACCTGGCACGCATGCTCGACCAGGAGCAGATTCCCTACATGGCGCTGGACCTGGACCCCGACCGGGTGCGACAGGCTGCTGCAGCCGGGCAGAGCGTGGTGTTCGGCGACGCGGCCCGCCTGCCCAGCCTGATTGCCGCCGGCCTGGCGCGCGCCAGCGCGGTGGTGGTCAGCTACCACGACACCGCCTCGGCACTGAAGGTGCTCCAGCATGTGCGCGAGCACGCCGCCCATGTGCCGGTGGTGGTGCGCACCATCGACGACACCGACCTCGAGAAGCTGCGTGCCGCAGGCGCGACCGAGGTGGTGCCCGAAGCCATCGAAGGCTCGCTGATGCTGGCCAGCCACGCGCTGGCACTGGTGGGCGTGCCGATGCGCCGCGTCATCCGCATCACCCGCGATGCCCGCGATGCCCGCTACAGCCTGCTGCGCGGCTACTTCCACGGCGCCGACGACGACACCACGGCGGAGGAGCTGCAGCTCGAACGCCTGCATTCCGTGGCCCTGCCCGCCGGCGCACCGCACCTGGGCAGCCATCTGGGCGAGCTGGCCCTGCACGCGGTGGGCGTGTCGGTCGTGTCGCTGCGCCGCGCCAGCGGCCAAGTGCTGCCGGCCAGCGACGACCTGCCCCTGGTCGGCGGCGATGTGCTGGTGCTCAGCGGCGCGCCGGAGGCGCTGGCACGCGCCGAGGACAAGCTGCTGCGCGGCTGAGCCGTCCGGGCCGCCGGACTCAGGCCACGGCCACCTGCATCGCCATGTTGGCGCGCATGCGGGCCACCAGCACACCGCCGGCAGCACGCATCAGCTCGATCGCGATGGCGGGGGCGCGCTGCACCAGTTCCTCGAAGCGAGGCAGGTGCAGGGCCCAGACGGTGGCCGCGGTCATCGCCTCCACGTTGGCCGAGTGCGGCTGATCGCTGAACAGCCCGGTCTCGCCGACGATCGAGCCCGGGCGCAGCATCGCGATGCGCGACAGCGCGGGCGCCTTGCCCTGCACGTAGACCTGCAGCGTGCCGCGCGCCAGGAAATAGGTGGTGCGGTCGGTATCGCCCTGCCGGATCAGCAGGTCCCCCGGACGGGCCTGATAGCCCGTGAGGTAGCTTCCCAGCGTGCGCCACTGCGCCAGGTCCAGCCTGGCGTGGAAGGCGTCGTCGGTGTTGAGCGACTGAACCGCCTGCACCAGTTCCTCGATACCCATCCGGTTCTCCACAGCCCGCCCGGGACTGCGCGGGCGGGTAGACCGGACGCCCCAGACGGCCGACGGCACGAAAAACTGCGGGGATCCGGCAAATGCAACAGCACCATTGTGCCCTGCCACGCGCCGATGCAGTGCATGGCCCTGCGCACACCGCATGGCGGATGCAGCGGCGCCACAGTGGCGGCGCACACAGCGGCGCTACTTGCCGATGCAGAAACGGCTGAAGATCACCCCCAGCAGGTCGTCGGGCGTGCAGGCGCCGGTGATCTCGCCCAGCGCGTCGTGGGCCAGGCGCAGCTCCTCGGCCAGCAGGTCCAGCGCCGCATCGGCGCGCGCAGCCAGGACGCCGGCCTCGTCGAGGTGGGCCTGGGCGGCGCGCAGGGCCTGCAGGTGGCGTTCGCGCGCCAGGAAGACGCCGTCCGGCGAGGCATGCCAGCCCGCCAGCGTCAGCAGGGTGCGGCGCAGCACCTCCAGGCCCTCGCCGGTGCGCGCCGACAGGCGCAGCCGCGGCACCTCGGGCGCAGCGGCCGGCAAGCCCTGCAGCGCCTCGGCCTGCGGCAGCGGGCCCGGCGGTGCCGCATCGGCATCGGCCTTGTTGTAGACGTGCACCAGCCGCGCGCCCGCCGGCAGCTGCCGGGCGATCGCCCGATCCGCGGCCTCGTAGTCCGGCTGACCCAGCCGGGTCAGGTCGTGCAGCAGGATCACCGCATCGGCCTCGGCGATGGCCTGCCAGCTGCGCTCGATGCCGATGCGCTCCACCTCGTCGGCGGCCTGCTCCGGCGCTCGCAGCCCGGCCGTATCGGTGATGTGCACCGGCACACCCTCGATCTGCACCGTCTGGCTGACCTTGTCGCGGGTGGTGCCGGGGATCGCGGTGACGATGGCCAGCTCCGCGCCGGCCAGGGCGTTGAGCAGCGAGCTCTTGCCCGCATTGGGCTGGCCGGCGATCACCACCTGCAGGCCCTCGCGCAGCAGCGCGCCCTGGCGGGCGCCGTCGAGCACCCGCCGCAGCTGCGCGGTCAGGCGGGCGAGCCGGCCACGCGCATCGGCGCGCTCGAGGAAGTCGATCTCCTCCTCGGGGAAGTCCAGCGTCGCCTCGACCAGCATGCGCAGATCGATCAGCCCGTCGCGCAGCCCGGCCACCTCGCGCGAGAACTCGCCGCCCAGCGAACGCGCCGCGCTGCGCGCCGCCGCCTCGGTGCTGGCATCGATCAGGTCGGCCACCGCCTCGGCCTGGGCCAGATCCAGCTTGTGGTTCAGGAAGGCCCGCTCGGTGAACTCACCCGGCCGCGCCAGCCGCAACCCGGGCAGCAGGGGCAGACCGTCCTCGCCCGGTTCGGCGGCCACCTCCAGGCAGCGCGCCAGCAGCAGCTGCAGCACCACCGGACCGCCGTGGGCCTGCAGTTCCAGCACGTCCTCGCCGGTGTAGCTGTGCGGGGCTGGAAAGAACAGCGCCAGGCCGTGGTCGATGGGACGACCCGCCGCATCGCGCAACGGGCCGTAATGGGCCACACGGGGCCGCAGAGCGCGTCCGGTCAGGCGCTGCGCCAGCGGGTCCAGCGCGCGGCCGGACAGCCGCACGATGCCCACCGCCCCCCGGCCCGGGGCGGTGGCGATGGCGGCAATGGGGTCGTGATGTCGGGGCAGCATCGCCGCGATTGTGGTGCAGCCCGACGGGGCACGACAGGCCCCGGGCCTCGACCTCGCCCGGCCAGAAGCACAAACGCCCCGCCGAAGTCGAATCCGGCGGGGCGCAGGGCCCGGTTCATCCCGACGAATGTGGCGCGGGGGGAGGCGGCCGGCTCGACCGGCTTCGACCCTCCCGAGCTGCGTGCCTCGCTGCGCCTCCACGGCCACCAGGGGCCGGGAAAGGCAGCGAGGCCCTCAGGTCTGCCCCGCTGGACACATGCTGCGCCCTCGCGCGGACCCGCTCAACCCCCTGTTCGCACGACCGAGCCCCCGGGCGTGAGGCCTGCCACAGCTGCCGGGGGCGCGCGCCTGCAGCCGTCGTGCACAGCCCACGTCGCCACGGACTGGCTGCGTCGCCGCGAGACTCAGTGCTTGAGCCCCAGCTGGCGGTTGATCATCCACTGCTGGGCGATCGACAGCACGTTGTTGGTCAGCCAGTACAGCACCAGGCCGGCCGGGAAGTAGAAGAACATCACGCTGAAGGCCAGCGGCATGATCCACATCAGCCGGGCCTGCACCGGATCGGGCGGCGTGGGGTTCAGCCAGGTCTGCAGCAGGGTGCTCGCCACCATCAGCAGCGGCAGAGGCCCCACCGGCATGTCCAGGAACGGGATGGTGAAGAACAGCGCGTCGGCCTGGGCCAGGTCGCCCACGTACAGCCAGGGAGCCCCGCGCATCTCCACGCTCGACAGCAGCACCCAGTACAGCGCGATGAAGAAGGGCATCTGCACGAAGATCGGCAGACAGCCGCCCAGCGGGTTGACCTTCTCCTCGCGGTAGATGCGCATCATCTCCTGCTGCATCTTCTGCGGATCGCCCTTGTAGCGCTCGCGCAGTTCGGTGACCTTCGGGGCGATGGCCTTCATCTTGCCCATCGAACGGTAGGCACTGGCGTTGAGCCAGTAGAACGCCGCCTTCAGCAGCACCACCAGCGCCACGATGGCCCAGCCCCAGTTGCCGATCACGCCGTGCAGCTTGTCGAGCAGCCAGAACAGCGGCTTGGCCAGGATGGTGACCCAGCCGTAGTCCTTCACCAGGTCCAGGCCGGGCGCCAGCGCCTCGAGCTTCTTCTCGTCCTGCGGGCCGGCGTACAGGCGCGCGTCCAGCGTGCGGCTGGCCCCCGGGGCCAGGTCGCCCAGCGGCACGGTCATGCCCACGCTGTACAGGTTCGCATCGACCTTGCGCGTGAAGAACTCGCGCTGCGTCTTGTCCGACAGCAGCCAGGCCGAGGTGAAGTAGTGCTGCACCATCGCCACCCAGCCGTTGTCGCCGCGCACCTCGTGGTCGGGCTTCTCGGTGGCCCCACGCTTCTCGATGTCGGAGAACTCGACCTTCTGGAACTTGCCGGCATCGGTGTAGACCGCCGGGCCGGTGAAGGTGAAGTACATGCTCGATTCGTTCGGCGGCGGGTTGCCGTCGCGCAGCAGCTGCAGGTAGGCCTGCACGTTGGCGCTCGCCGTGCCGGCGTTGGTCACCTGGTGCTGCACGTCCACCGCGTATTCGCCGCGGCGGAAGGTGTAGGTCTTGACCAGCGTGACGCCACCGCTGCTGGCCTCGAACTGCAGCTTCAGTTCCTTCTCGCCGGCGGCCAGGCTGCGCGGCCCGGGGCGCAGCGTCATCGGGGTGAAGTGGTTCGGCAGGGCCGTGCCGGGCGTGCTGCTGATCAGGCCGGTCTCGGCGGTGTAGACGCGCGAACCGGAACGGTCCAGCAGCCGCACCGGGCGCTTGTCGTCGGCATGGTCGGCATAGGCCAGCAGGTCCAGGGTGACCAGGCTGCCGCCGCGCGTGTCCAGCGTCGCGCGCACCGTGTCGGTCTCGATCTGCACCGTCTCGGAGGGCGGCGCCTGCACGGCAGCCGGCAGGGCAGCGGCCGAGGCGGCCGCTGCGGAACCCACCGGGCTGGGCAGGGCCCCGGCGGCGGCCGAGGCGCCGGTTACGGCGGCCGGAGCCGTCTGCACGGCGGGCGCCGGGTCGAACATCGAGGGCTGACCGGTGTGCTTGTTCCAGCCGTCCCACAACATCACCAGCGACATCGAGAAAACGCCCCAGAGCAGGGCGCGGCGCATGTCGTTCATACGGGGTTCTTTCGGGGTTCGGAAGCAGCCGCCGACGTCTCGGAGTCGGAGGCAGGCCCTGCACGGCCATGGCGGCCGAGCAGGGCCGTGAACAGACCGGTGCCGGCAGGCGGCACCGGATCATGGCCACCGGCGCACCAGGGGTGGCAACGGCCGATGCGCGCAGCGCCGAGCAGGCCGCCGCGCAGCGCACCGTGCCGACGCAGCGCGGTGAGCGTGTAGGCCGAACAGGTCGGCTCGAAACGGCAGGACGAGCCCAGCCAGGGGCTGAGCAGCAGACGGTAGCCGCGCACCGGCAGGATGAGCAGCGCGCGCGGCCACAGCCGCGGCTCGCGCCACAGCGCCGCATCGCTGGCGGCGGGCTCCGTGTCCGCGTCCACGGCTCGATGGCGGGTCATCGAGTCGGCCCCACCTCGGAAGCCGCCCCGGAAGCCGCCCTGCGACTCGCGCCGGGGTTCGCCCGGCCGGCACCGCGGGAGTCGCCACGCCCGGCGCGGCGCAAGGCCTCGTCCAGCAGACCCTCCAGTTCGACACGAACCGCGGCGCCCAGCGCTGCCGAAGCCGCACTGGGGAACTGCTGCCGATCGAAGGGCGCACGCAACCGCAGCACCCAAGCCCCCGGCGGAAGCTCGGCCAGGCGCTCGCGCACGCGGGCTCGGATCTGGCGCTTGAGCAGACTGCGGGTGACCGAGCGCCGGGCATGACGCTTGGGCACCACCATCCCCAGGCGCAGCACCTGAGCCGGCCCGGTCGGTGGCAGGTCATCCACAGCCCCGACGGCAGCCGCCTCGACACCTGTTGACAACTTCTGCTCGCCCAGATAGTGCGCGCTGAAATGAAGCGAGCGCGCGCAGGGACGGCATCCCATCGCCGCCTCGAAACGGGCGGACTCGGTCAGGGCGGTCAGAGTCTGGGCCAAGCCGGTTCCGGCTGCGTCACGGCGCAGCCCCTGCCTGAAAGGCGACCGTCAGAGCGCGATGCGCTTGCGGCCCTTGGCGCGACGGGCAGCGATCACGGCACGGCCGCCGCGGCTCTTCATGCGCACCAGGAAGCCATGGGTGCGAGCGCGGCGAACCTTGGACGGTTGATAAGTGCGTTTCATGTTGGATCCTCAGAGGCAGAAGTGCAGCAGTGATGCAGCGAAAGGAGCGCAGGAACACCCGACCACCGCCTCGAAGGGCGGAACGCCGTCGCGAACCCGCACCGATCCGGGGCTGCCGCCCGGATGTCGAAGGGACTCGGGGGACGCGACCGTTCGACCAGACCCGCGCTTGCCGCCATGCCGCAGCGCCTGCCCGACCGGTGCCGCCGCAACCCGGACTGTCGTCCTCGCCGCGCAGGCACCTACACCCCGGCCACGATCCAGGGAACCCGCGATTACAGCAAGAAAGCCCGCCGCCGTCAACGCAAGTCCCCGTGTCCCGACTCGAGCGGCGGGATTGACCGCAGGCCTCGAACTGTGGATAACAACGCCCTGGGAGCAGGGGATGTGGCTACAATCGCGCCCCTTTCGGAAGAGTTGTCCACATCGAAGAACATGATCACGGACTTGTGGGAACGCGGCTGCGAACGCCTGGCGGCAGAGCTGCCGGAGCAGCAATTCAACACCTGGATCAAGCCCCTGCCGCCGGCGGAAGTCTCGCCGGCGGACGACGGGCTGCGGGTGGGGCTGCGCGTGCCCAACCGGTTCAAGCTCGACTGGATCCGCGCCCAGTACGGCGCGCGCATCGAGTCGGCACTGACCGAGCTGGCCGGCCAGCCGGTGCGCCTCGAGCTGTCGCTGCTGCCGCGCGGACCCGAGCTGCGCGTGGCGGCACCCGCCGGCACGGACAGCCAGCCGCGCATGTACGCCCAGTCGGCGGTGGCGGTGGGCGCGATGCTCGATCCGGGTCTGGCCGCCCCGCCACCGGGCGCCGGTCCCCAGGCCGCTGCTTCGGCCGGCAGCACGTCGAGCTCGCCCGGCGGCCCGCGTGCCGCCGCGGCGCGGCGCATGGCCCGTGCAGCCGAGCAGGCCGCCCCCCCGGCCGCCGCCGGCGCTGCGGCCGCGTCGGCGCCCGCAGCGCCCCGACCGGCCAACGTGGCCCCGGCCAGCAACATCGGCCGGCTCAACCCCGCCCTGACCTTCGAGACGCTGGTGCCCGGCCGCGCCAACCAGATGGCGCGCACCGCCGCGCTGCACGTGGTGGGCGCACCGGGGCAGATGTACAACCCCTTGTTCATCTACGGCGGCGTCGGCCTGGGCAAGACCCACCTCATCCACGCGGTGGGCAATGCCCTGCTGCAGCACAACCCGCAGGCACGCGTCCTCTACCTGCACGCCGAGCAGTTCATCTCCGACGTCGTCAAGAACTACCAGCGCAAGACCTTCGACGAACTGAAGGCGAAATACCATTCGCTGGACCTGTTGCTGATCGACGACGTGCAGTTCTTCGCAGGCAAGGACCGTACCCAGGAGGAGTTCTTCAACGCCTTCGAGGCCCTGCTGGCCAAGCGCGCGCACATCATCATGACCAGCGACACCTACCCCAAGGGGCTGGTGGACATCGACGAACGGCTGACCAGCCGCTTCGACGCCGGGCTGACGGTGGCCATCGAGCCGCCCGAACTCGAGATGCGCGTGGCCATCCTGCTCAAGAAGGCGCAGTCCGAGGGCGCCGGGATGCCCGAGGACGTGGCCTTCTTCATCGCCAAGAACGTGCGCGCCAACGTGCGCGAGCTCGAGGGCGCGCTGCGCAAGGTGCTGGCCTACGCACGCTTCTCGCACAAGGAGATCGGCATCAACCTGGCGCGCGAGGCGCTCAAGGACCTGCTGTCGATCCAGAACCGGCAGATCTCGGTCGAGAACATCCAGAAGACCGTCGCCGACTTCTACAAGATCAAGATCGCCGACATGTACTCCAAGAAGCGCCCGGCCAGCATCGCCCGGCCGCGCCAGATCGCCATGTACCTGGCCAAGGAGATGACGCAGAAGAGCCTGCCGGAGATCGGCGAGCTCTTCGGCGGGCGCGACCACACCACCGTGCTGCACGCGGTGCGCAAGATCGGCGGCGAGCGGCAGAAGAACACCGAGCTGAACCAGCAGCTGCACGTGCTCGAACAGACGCTCAAGGGCTAGGGCCGTCCGGCAGGGGCGTCCCTTTTTCAGGCGAAAATAGCGTGTTTGCGCAGGCTCGCACACGCGCGCGCGTCCGCGTCCCGATTTCCCCCGACGAACGAGAGAGACACCCCTCATGATCGTGCTGAAGGCAACCCAGGAAAAGGTGCTGGCCGCGTTGCAGTCCGTCTCCGGCATCGTCGAGCGGCGCCACACGCTGCCCGTCCTGGCCAACGTCCTGATCCGCAAGCAGGGCGGGCACACCGAACTGACCACCTCCGACCTCGAGATCCAGGTGCGCACCGCCGCGGAGCTGGGGGGAGACGAGGGCAGCTTCAGCACCACGGTCGGTGCGCGCAAGATGATCGACATCCTGCGCACCCTGCCGGCCGACCAGGTGGTCACGCTCAGCGCCGCGCAGAACAAGCTCACGCTGGCCGGCGGCAAGAGCCGCTTCACGCTGCAGACCCTGCCGGCCGAGGACTTCCCGCTGGTGCAGGAATCCGCCGAGTTCGGCCCCAGCTTCAGCGTGCCGCAGAAGACGCTCAAGGGCCTGATCGACCAGGTGCACTTCGCCATGGCGGTGCACGACATCCGCTACTACCTCAACGGCATCCTCTTCGTCGCCGAGGGCAAGACGCTGACCCTGGTGGCCACCGACGGTCACCGCCTGGCGCTGGCGCAGGCCACGCTGGAAGTGGAGATGCCCAAGCAGGAGGTCATCCTGCCGCGCAAGACGGTGCTGGAGCTGCAGCGCCTGCTCAAGGCCGACGACAAGGCCGCCAGGGCCGACAAGTCCGCCCCGAAGGCCGAGGGCGACGGGGAGGTCGCCGCGCCCGAGGAGGCCCGTATCGAGATGCGCTTTGCCGACAACCAGGCCAAGTTCACCTTCGGCGGCCTGGAATTCGTCACCAAGCTGGTCGAGGGCAAGTTCCCCGACTACAACCGCGTCATCCCCAAGAACCACCGCAACCATGTCACGCTGGGCCGCGCCCCGCTGCTGGCCAGCCTGCAGCGCGCGGCCATCCTGACCAGCGAGAAGTTCAAGGGCGTGCGGGTCAATTTCGAACCCGGCACCCTGAGGATCGCCGCCAGCAACGCCGAGCAGGAAGAGGCCAAGGAAGAACTCGAGATCGACTACGGCGGCGATTCGATCGAGATCGGCTTCAACGTCACCTACCTGATCGACGTGCTGGCCAACAGCGGTGCCGAGATGGTGACGCTCTCCCTGCAGGACGCTAACAGCTCCGCGCTGATCACCATCCCCGACCAGGCGGGCTTCAAGTACGTGGTCATGCCGATGCGGATCTGACGCCCGCTGCGGCGGCGTCCGATCCGCTGCGCGTCCACATGCGCACCCCCTGCCCCCCCCCGCCCAGCGGGGTGCCCGCCAGGGGGTTGCCCGGGCCGCCCGTCCTTCGGACTGCCGGCCCTCTTTGTTCGAGAACTCCATGACCGATTCCACCACCCCGACCCCCGCCGAACCGACGCCCGAGGAGCTGGCTGCTGCGGCCGCCGCATCCGCCGCGGCCTCTGCGGCTGCCTCGGCCGGGTACGGTTCGGACAGCATCCAGATCCTCGAAGGCCTGGAAGCGGTGCGCAAGCGCCCGGGCATGTACATCGGCGACACCTCCGACGGCACCGGCCTGCACCACCTGGTGTTCGAGGTGGTGGACAACTCCATCGACGAGGCCCTGGCCGGCCACTGCGACGACATCGTCGTCACCATCCACACCGACAACTCCATCTCCGTCACCGACAACGGCCGCGGCATTCCCACCGGCGTGAAGATGGACGACAAGCACGAGCCGCGGCGCTCGGCCGCCGAGATCGCGCTGACCGAGCTGCACGCCGGCGGCAAGTTCAACCAGAACAGCTACAAGGTCTCCGGCGGCCTGCACGGCGTGGGCGTGAGCTGCGTCAACGCGCTGAGCAAGTGGCTGCGCCTGACCGTGCGCCGCGAAGGCCAGGTGCACCACCTCGAGTTCCGCCGCGGCGTGGTGCAGGACCGCCTGGTCGAACTGCGCGACGGCGTCGAGGTCAGCCCGATGAAGGTCACCGGCGCCACCGACAAGCGCGGCACCGAGGTGCACTTCCTGCCCGACACCGAGATCTTCCAGCAGAACAACGAGTTCCACTACGACATCCTGGCCAAGCGCCTGCGCGAGCTCTCCTTCCTGAACAACGGCGTCAAGATCCGCCTGGTCGACGAGCGCACCCAGAAGGAAGACAACTTCGCCTACGCCGGCGGGGTCAAGGGCTTCGTCGAGTTCGTCAACAAGGGCAAGAAGGTCCTGCACCCGAACATCTTCCACGCCCAGGGCGACAAGACCAGCGACCAGGGCACCAACGTCGGTGTGGAAGTGGCGATGCAGTGGAACGACTCCTTCAGCGAGTCGGTGCTCTGCTTCACCAACAACATCCCCCAGCGCGACGGCGGCACCCACCTCACCGGCCTGCGCGCGGCAATGACCCGCGTCATCAACAAGTACATCGAGGACAACGAGCTGGCCAAGAAGGCCAAGGTCGACATCGCCGGCGACGACATGCGCGAGGGCCTGGCCTGCGTCGTCAGCGTCAAGGTGCCCGAGCCCAAGTTCTCCAGCCAGACCAAGGACAAGCTCGTCAGCTCCGAGGTGCGCGCCCCGGTCGAGGACATCGTCAGCCGCCTGCTCACCGACTGGCTGCTCGAGAACCCCAACGACGCCAAGATCATCTGCGGCAAGATCGTCGACGCCGCCCGCGCCCGCGAAGCCGCCCGCAAGGCCCGCGAGATGACGCGCCGCAAGGGCGTGCTCGACGGCATGGGCCTGCCCGGCAAGCTCGCCGACTGCCAGGAGAAGGACCCGGCGCTGTGTGAGATCTACCTCGTCGAGGGCGACTCCGCCGGCGGCTCGGCCAAGCAGGGCCGCGACCGGAAGTTCCAGGCCATCCTGCCCCTGCGCGGCAAGATCCTCAACGTCGAGAAGGCGCGCTACGAGAAGCTGCTGGCCAGCAACGAGATCCTCACCCTCATCACCGCACTCGGCACCGGCATCGGCAAGGGCATGGGCGGGGACGACTTCAACCCCGACAAGCTGCGCTACCACCGCATCATCATCATGACCGACGCGGACGTGGACGGCGCCCACATCCGCACCCTGCTGCTGACCTTCTTCTACCGCCAGATGCCCGACCTGGTCGAGCGCGGCCACATCTACATCGCCCAGCCGCCGCTGTACAAGGTCAAGCACGGCAAGGCCGAGCAGTACCTCAAGGACGGCCACGAGCTCGACGCCTACCTGCTGCGCGTCGCGCTGGACGGGGCGCGCATCGACCCGGCCAACGGCAAGCCGGTGATCAGCGGCTCCGACCTGTACGACCTGGCGCGCCAGTACGTCGGCGCCAGCAGCGTCATCGACCGCCTGGCCAACTGGATGGACGTCGAAGCCCTGCGCGCCATCTCCAACGGCCTGACGCTCGACCTCGACGATGCCGCCCGCGCCGAAGCCAGCGCGCTGGCCCTGAAGGCGGCGCTGCACGACGCCGAAGTGACCGCCGAGTTCGACGCCCGCAGCGACAAGCACCACCTGCGCATCAGCCGACGCCACCACGGCAACATCAAGAGCAGCCTGATCACCGCCGACTTCGTGCACGGCGCCGACTACGAGGCCCTCAGCCGCGCCGGCCTGACCTTCAACGGCCTGCTCGGCGCCGACGCCACCGTCGCCCGCGGCGAAGGCGAGAAGCAGAAGACCGTCAAGGTCGCCGACTTCCGCGCCGCGATGGCCTGGCTGATGCAGCAGGCCGAGTCCAGCGTCGGCCGCCAGCGCTACAAGGGCCTGGGCGAGATGAACCCCGAGCAGCTCTGGGAAACCACCATGGACCCCGCCGTGCGCCGCCTGCTGCGTGTGCAGATCGAGGACGCCATCGAGGCCGACCGTGTCTTCACGATGCTGATGGGCGACGAGGTCGAGCCGCGGCGCGACTTCATCGAGAGCAACGCGCTGCGGGCGGCGAACATCGACGCGTGATCGGGCCGCAGTGCCGCGCAGGCCGCCGATGTTCCGGACCGGCGCGGCCCTGCTCGGCGCAGCCGCGGCGCTCATCTGTGGCCCGGCCGCTGCGGGGCCCGACGGCACGGCGGCCCTCAGCGATGCGGCGATCCGCCACCAGTTGATGGACGAATCGCTGGCCGCCTACCGCGGCCAGTGCCCCTGCCCCGAGAACATCATGCGCAACGGCCGGCGCTGCGGCAAGAACAGCGCCTGGAGCAAGCCGGGCGGTCGCCAGCCCCTGTGCTACCCGAGCGACGTCACCCTCGAAATGATCGAGGCCTGGCGGCAGAGCCACTGAAGGGCGTGGCGACGGACCCTCCACGCGCGGAAAGTCGCGTGTTACCCCGCGCCGAGCGTGGGGAACAGGTCGGGCGATGCCAATTCACCGGCCATCACCGTTCAATACACGCATGGTCGTGCCCCGCTTCATCCTCGACCGCCGCGATGACATCGCTGTGCTCTGCCGCCGGCACCCCAGTTGGAGTTCTTCGGCTCGGCCGCCTGGTGGATCTGGTGGTCGAGCGGTCGGTGATAAACCCCTACCTCAGGCAACGCGTGAACGCCGAGCGGCAGTCTGTCTATGCAGCCTGAAGCTGGCAAGCCATCTAGTCGTCTCAGTCAGCCCGGCGCCTCTTCTGCATCCAGCTTGGGTTTGAGCCGAACCGTCCAGTGACCCCCGGGTTCCTGTTGAACGATCAACAAGTCATAGGTGCGAACCATTTCCAGCAGCCCGGAAAAGCCGTAGATCTTGGGTGAGAACGCTGGGTCAGTGCGCTTGAGATACTGACCAAGTGCCCCGAAATGAACTTTCCCATCCGACGTGTCGGCAGCCATCAGTTCGACCGCCTCCGCGACAAAACGAGGTCGTCGCTTGGGAACGGGTTTGGGTAGTTCTGGCTTTGCTGCGGCAGTAACGTCGGCTGCGGGCATCTCTGTTGCAGGGCTGACCAGAGCACTGCCATTGCCTGGCGGCACCGGTCTTGCCCACTCAAAGAACTGATCACTTGCGTTGCGCAACGCTGCAGGCGACTTCGCCTCTCCGACAATCACGACCTGCGCGCCCCGTTCGCGCAGCTTCCGGCACAGGTAGGCGAAGTCTGAATCACTGGTCACCAGACAGAATGTGTCCGCCCGTCGGTCGAACATGGCCTCTAGCAGGCTGCTGAAAAACCGCGCTGCAGTCACCGATGCGCGGCTTGCCACAAGGACAATCTGACCACCCGATCCGAGTGAGTCCCATGCGCGGCGCCGACACCTTCACCGAGAGCCTGTTCACCATGCGCAAGCTGGAGGACTTTGTGCCCGCGCGGCATCCGCTGCGTGAGATTCGCAAGATGGCCAACGCGGCGCTGGCCAAGCTGGGGCCGGAGTTGACGGCCATGTACGCGGCCGAGGTCAAGGGCGGGAGACCCGGCATAGCGCCGGAGAAGCTGCTGCGCGCCATGCTGCTGCAGGTGCTGTACAGCGTGCGCTCCGAGCGGCATCGATTGCCTCGGCTCACGGGAAAAGAAGAGCAGCCTGTTTCGTACCGTGGCTGGGAGGACAGGGCATCTCTCAGATCGTGCGATGTTGTCCGCAGACGTCTTTCGTATGGTTCGGCGTCGCGCGGAGGCTGCCGATGTCCTCACGCGAATTGGCTGTCACAGCTTTCGAGCAACTGGCATAACTGAGTTTTTGCGCAACGGTGGACGGCTGGAGATCGCTCAGAAGATGGCCAACCACGAGTCGTCGCGTACGACCGGGCTCTACGATAGACGCAGTGAGCCCATCAATTTGGATGACGTCGAAAGGATCTTGATCTGAGCGGCCTGTACCAGTCTTGGCAGTCTGCCCAATCTGCCGGCTACCGGGTCGGCGTTTTTCTGGCGGCAGCTATCTCCTGTTCGGGCGCCGTTCGTTCGGCTGAAACGATCCCTGTGCGGATGATCGACGGCTTGCCCGTGGTCGAAGTCCAACTGGGGGCCATCAAGGTCGACTTCCTGCTGGACACCGGCGGTCAGCTCGCCATCACGGTGCCCTCGCCGTTGATCAACGACGCTACTGGGGTCCGGCTGGGCACGGAACAACGGAAGATGCCGTCGCGGAGGACGTGAGGTCTGCGGATTGTGTTCATGGCACCAGCTGGCGCTGTCGAATGAGGCAAGCAGTCTCCAACACGCTGGAGTCGTTGGGACGTTGCAATGCCCGAGCGAGTCGCGGGTATGCCGGCTGGCCCAGCCATGGGTGGGCCGTCTGGAGGCGCGCCCCGTCGAGAGCAATTGACCTGCGCAGCAGGTGCGAGCGGACGGGCCTTTTACCCATCGACCGATAATCGTCGGCAGAGCGTTCCCGCCGACCGTCGGGTCGGCGAGTCGCCACCAACTCGAGACGTACCGGCCGCGAGCCGCAGAAGTGCATCACCGGTCCGGTGATACAAGACCCAGCTGGACCGCCTGCTCATCGGGGACCGACGTGGAAATCTATCAGCTGCGGGCATTCATCGCCGTTGCGCGCACCGGACACATGACGCGTGCGGCCGAGCAACTGCACTTGACGCAATCGGCGGTGTCCAAGCAGCTCAAGGCCCTGGAAGAGGAGTTCGGCGCATCGCTGTTCGAGCGCACGCCTTCAGGCATGACACTAAGCGCAGTCGGAAGGCGTCTGATGCCGCTGGCCAAGCGCACGCTTGAGGCTGCAACCGAACTGGTGTCGGCTGCCAAGTTGATGCAGGGTCAGATCTCTGGGACGCTAAGACTGGGCACGATCGTTGACCCTCAGTCGATTCGCCTCGGCGACCTGCTGGTCGAGATGCAACGGCAGTTTCCGGGCATCGACGTCAAGCTGGAGCACGGCATTTCTGGATCGGTGCTCGAGCGCCTGCAGGCCGAGGAACTGGACGCCTGCTTCTTCCTCGGCGCAGTCGACGATCCGGAACTCAAGGCAATCCAGCTGAGCCTCGAAAGTTATGTCGTCGCAGTGCCGGCGGCATGGCGCGAACGGATTCCGGACGGCAGCTGGGAGGCGCTCGCGGCGCTGCCCTGGGTCGGCACGCCGAAAGCCAGCTCGCAGGCGGCTATCGTGGACAAGCTGATGAAGGAGCACGGCCTGGGGCGGCACTTCGTGGTCGAGGCCGATCAGGAATTCTCGATGATCGACCTGGTGCACGCTGGCATCGGCCTGTGCCTTTTGCGCGAGCGGCTGGCGCTCGAGGTCATGCCGCACAAGAACATCTTTCTGTGGGACGGCGCGCGGATCAACTGTCCGCTGTCGATGGTGCTGCGTGCGGAAGATGCCGCGCGGCCCTTGTTCGCGGCATTGCTTGACGCCTTGTTCAAGGTCTGGCCGGCAGCCGTGTATCTGTAGCCTGGATGCCCGGCCGCGCGCGGCGCGATGCTTCGATGCGCATCCCGAGGCTCAGCGCGCTGGCAACGTTGTAGGCGGCGCTGCGCACGTTGACTGCGGCGTCGCGAAGCGCCTCTTCGACGGTGCACGGCCGGCGCACGGCGCTGAAGACGGCGGCGATCCCATGCTCGTGAACCGCCGCGGAATCCGGCGTCAGGCAGCCGGACAGCGCGATCACTGGCACGCCGCAGCGCGCTGCCACCCGCGCAACACCGATCGGGGCCTTGCCATAGACGGTCTGGCCGTCGGTGCGGCCCTCGCCGGTGACGACGAGATCGGCCCCGTCGAGAACGGCTTCCAGGTTGATCGCATCCATCACGACTTCGCAACCGGGACGCAGTCGGCCGCCGAGCACCGCCAGCAGCGCGGCGCCGAGGCCGCCGGCCGCACCGGCGCCCGGAACTCCCGCTACGTCCTCGCCCAGGTCGCGCTGCAGGACTTCAGACAGACGTTGCAGGCACTGGTCGAGCTGTCTCACCATCTCCGGCGTCGCGCCCTTTTGCGGACCGAAGACTGCTGAGGCGCCGAGCGGCCCGACCAGCGGATTGGTAACGTCGCAAGCGACGTCGATCTGGCACGCGCCGATTCGGGCGTCGAGCCGGCTTACGTCGATGCGCGCCAGCCGCGCCAGCGCAGCGCCGCCGCGGTCGATGTCGACGCCGGTGGCATCGAGCAGGCGCACGCCGAGTGCCTGCAACATGCCGGCGCCGCCATCGTTGGTGGCGCTGCCGCCGACCCCGATCACGAAGCGCCGGGCACCAGCATTCAGTGCGTCCCGTATCAGCTGCCCGGTGCCGTAGCTTGTGGTGCTGCGTGGATCGCGCTGCGCCGGCGGCACCAGCTCGAGCCCGCTCGCCGCCGCCATCTCGATCACCGCGAGCCCGGTCTGGGCGCTCAAGCCGTACGCGGCTCGCACGGTGCTGCCTGCCGGCCCGACGACATCGAGGTTCCGAAGGGTTCCACCGGTCGCATCGATCAGGGCCTGCACGGTGCCTTCTCCACCGTCGGCGACCGGCACCTTGACGAATCGCGCATTGGGGAACACCTGCCGGAATCCCTCCTCGATGGCGTTCGCCACGGCCAGCGCGCTGAGACTTTCCTTGAACGAATCCGGTGCAATGATGACTTTCATGGGGTTTCCTCTGTCGAGGTCTGGGGCTGTAGCGCGAGCGCATGAGTTCATGCCAGGGGCAGCTCAGGCGCATCGAAGGACAGTGAACGCGTCGCGCCGCCGTAGCGCGCGGCGTCCCCGTCACGCAGCTCGAAAGCCTCGCTTGAATCGGTGGCGGCGCGGGATGGTGCCGCCGCCTGGCCGCGCGTGCCGGACTCGACAAGCACACTGGCCGCCACGGCCGGAGCCGCGCGAATCGATGATCTAGACTCCCTGCACGTTGACGATTCGTGCCATGTGGTTCTCCTGTTCCTTCTCTGTGGTTTGCGGCGCGATCCGCGGTCAGACCTGGGCGATGTGCAGCAGGTTGGTGGAACCCGCCTGACCGAAAGGCATGCCCGCGGCGATGGCGATGAATGCGCCGGGTGCCGCGTGTCCTTCCTCGCGTGCGAGCGCCGTTGCGACGCGGACCATGCCGGGAACGTCGTTCACATCGGCTTCGACGTGGACCGAGTGCACGCCCCAGGCGAGCGCCAGGCGCCGCGCCGTATCGAGGTCCGGCGTGACGCTGATGATCGGAGCCAGCGGCCGCTCGCGCGCCGCGCGCAAGCTGGTTGCACCGGACCGCGTGAACGTCACGATCGAGGCGACGCGCAGCAGCTCCGCGGTGTGCCGCAGCGAGGCGCAGATCGCATCGCCCACGGTGGCCTGCGGAGCGAAGCCCGACGCCTCGACGACGGTTCGGCAGTACGGATCGGCCTCGACCTCCGAGATGATCGCGTTCATCACCGCGACGGCCTCGCGCGGGTACTTGCCCGATGCCGATTCGGCCGACAGCATCACCGCATCGACGCCGTCATAGACCGCGGTGGCGATGTCGGACGCCTCGGCGCGTGTGGGTACCGGCGCCGAGATCATCGACTCGAGCATCTGGGTGGCGACCACCACCGGCTTGCCGGCCTTGCGGCAGGCGCGCACGATGCGCTTTTGGATAGTTGGCACTTGCTCGGCGGGCATTTCAACGCCGAGGTCGCCGCGCGCCACCATGACGGCATCGGAGAGCTCAACGATGGCTTCGAGCCGCTCGATCGCAGCTGGCTTCTCCAGCTTGGACAGCACACCGGCCCGGCCACCGACCATGTCACGCAGCTCCTGCACGTCCTCCGGTCGCTGCACGAATGACAGCGCCACCCAGTCGACGCCGAGGCTGAGCCCGAAGTCGAGGTCCTTGCGATCCTTCGGCGTCAAGGCCGAGATCGGCAGCACCGCCGAAGGCACATTCACGCCCTTACGCTCGGACAACGCGCCGCCGGTGACGACCACTGCTTCGGCATGGTCCGTGCTGCAGGCAGTGACACGCAGGCGCAGCTTGCCGTCGTCGAGCAACAGGGCATGGCCGGGCCGGAGCACGGCGAAGATCTCCGGATGCGGCATATGCACCCGCGACGCGTTGCCGGGTGCCTCGTCCAGATCGAGGCGGAAGGGCGCGCCGGGGACGAGCATGACCGGTCCCGCTTCGAATGTGCCAATGCGCAGCTTCGGTCCCTGCAGGTCGAGCAGCACGGCGATCGGACGGCCCGCATCCTTCTCGACAGCTCGGATCAGGTCCAGCCGTTCCTCGTGCTGGGCGTGAGTACCGTGACTGAAATTCAGCCGGAACACGTCCGCGCTCGCGTGGAACAACGCGCAGATGGTGTCGCGGTCGGAACTGGCTGGACCAAGCGTCGCAATGATCTTTCCGTGGCGCTGGCGTTGCATTGAAGTTCCCCTTGTGGATTCACAGTGAGGAAACTCTATCGGCGGCCTGCAGGTGTGGCCAATGGCAATCGTTCAACGCGGCCATGACCAGCCGGAATGGCCTCGAACTGCTCGAAACCGGATTCAGTGCGGGATGCGAGCCGTCAACTGTTCAAGCATGATTCCGGGTCTATCGATGCATTGCCGTGAGACCTGCATCTGAAGTCCTCGTCCAGGATCTTCTTGAACTCGGCCGGGGTGTTGCCCACCGGCGTCGATCCCTGATCGGCGAGCGTCTTGCGCACGCCGGGATCCTGCACCACCTTGTTGATTCCCACGGCAAGCTTGTCGACGATGGCCGGCGGCGTGCCGACTGGCGCAAAGACGCCGTTCCACAGCGACACTTCGAAGCCGGGCAGAGCCTCGGCCAAGGCGGGGACCTTCGGCAATCGCGGCGAGCGAGTCTTGCTCGCCAGGCCAAGCGCGCGCAGCTTGCCACTGTCGATGTAGGCCAAGACCTCCACCAGCGGCGAGAACACCGCCTGGACCTGGCCGCCCATCAGGTCGGTGTTGGCGGGCGCACCGCCTTTGTAGGGCACGTGCAGCATGTTCCCCTTGACCATGCTGTTGAAGAGAGCGCCTGACAGGTGCGACGATGTACCGTTGCCCGCCGAACCGTAGCTAACTGGCACGCTCTTCTGCTGTGCGTAGGCGATGAACTCCTGGAGCGTCTTGGCGGGCACGTCGTTGTTGACCGCAAGCACCGTAGGAATCTGTGCGACCTGGGCGACGGGGACGAGATCCTTGCGCAGATCGAAGCCCGGGTTCTTATAGAGCGTGACGTTGGTAGCGGCCGCGCTCGTACCGAGCAAAAGCGTATAGCCATCGGGAGGCGCCTTCGCCACAAACGCAGCGCCGAGATTGCTGCCGGCGCCCGGCCTGTTGTCGACGACCACCTGCTGCCCCAGTTCCTTCCCCAGTTTGTCCGCGATGAGACGGGCGGTGGCATCCGTACTGCCGCCAGCGGCATAGGGCACCACCAGTGCGATGACCTTCTTCGAGGGCCACTCCTGGGCGTGCGAAGCAAAGCCCACAGCGGCCAAGCATGCAGCGAGCGCCATATGGATGAAAGGAAGTCGGGTCATGGTGTCTCCGGTGTTGGTATGCAATACGAGATGCTCGGAAGTGGGGTCGCCTCGATTTCCGCAATCCACAGCTGACTTCATGTTCAACGGTGCCGGGCACCCATGGCGCACGAGTGCCATGTGGCCACGGATGAAGGCCGCGCCTTCCCTGGACCTCGGGGGGTGGGGGGGCGGAACGCTCGCAGGTGGGGTCTGCCGACCTGCCGGCACCAGTCGAGCACGTGCTCGAGTCGTGACGCCCTGCGCTGCCGCGCGGCGTCACCAGGACATCAGGCGCCGACCACGTTTCTCGGCTCGCCGCGGACGAAGGCCTCGATGTTGTAGATCAACTGATCCGCAAGCCCCTGGACTGCTTCGTCGCTGGCCCATGCCACGTGCGGAGTCAGGATGAAGTCGGGCCGGTCAGCCAGCCTCATGAAGGGGTGATCGGCCGGTGGGGGCTCGACCGAAACCACATCGAACCCTGCGCCACCGATCTGCCCTGCCTCGAGGGCCGGTCCTACTGCGGCTTCATCGACCAGGCCGCCGCGGGCGGTGTTGATGAGCAACGGCCTGCGCTTCATCAGCGCGAACTCCGGAGCACCGATCATGTTGCGCGTCTCGGGCGTCAGGGGGCAATGAAGTGTCAGGATGTCCGCCTCCGCCAGCGTCTTCTCGAACGGCGTGTACAGCATGCCCTGCCCGGAATGGCCCTTGAAGCCGGCGAAGATCACGCGCATTCCCAGCGCACGTCCCAGGTCAGCCACCGCTTGACCAAGCACGCCGTCGCCAATAATGCCCAGAGTCGATCCGGCCATGTCCTTGATCGGATGATCGAAGAAGCAGAACTGGCCCGACGCCTGCCAGCGGCCGGTGCGCACCGCATCGCGGTAGGCACAGATGCTCCTGCGCAGCGCGAAGATGAGCGCGAAGGTGTGCTCGGGAACGGTGTTGACCGCGTAGTTGCGGATGTTGCTCACGACGATGCCGCGCTCGCGGCACGCCGCGATGTCGACGTTGTCCGTTCCGGTAGCGGCCACCGCCACCATCCGCAGCCTGGGGGCCGCCGCGATCGCTGCCTGGTCTAGACGGACCTTGTTGACGACGATGATGTCGGCGTCGGCAATGCGCCCGTGCACTTCGGCAGGCGATGTCCGCCCGTGAAGGTGCAACTGGTGTGTGAACGAAGGTTCACGCAGAACGGTCTGCGGAGACAGCGTCTCGCGATCCAGGAAAACGATATTCACTGGTCACCCTTCCAGCCGAGCCGCCCCAGGGTTGCATCGATCCAAGCGATGTCGAGCCGTCCTTCCTCGATCTCGCGCATCGTCACCTGCTCGGCAGCACCCTTGCGCTTGGCGGCATCGAGCACCTCGTTGACGGCGTCGTAGGGCACGCACAGCACACCGTCAGCATCACCCACGATCAGATCGCCGGGCTCCACGACCATGCCGTTCAGCGCGATCGCAACGTTGATCTCGCCCGGCCCGTCCTTGTAAGGACCCCGATGGGTCACGCCGGCCGCGTAGACAGGAAACGAACCAGCCCCGATTGCGTCGACGTCCCGGATCGCACCGTTCAGCACGAAGCCGGCAATGCCCTTCTTGATTGCAGTGGCGACCATCAACTCGCCGATCAACGCGTTGGTGAGATCGCCACCGCCGTCGACCACGATGACGTCACCTGGCTCGGCCAGATGGATCGCCTTGTGGATGAGGAGGTTGTCGCCCGGTCGGGCCTTGACGGTCAGCGCCGGCCCGGCAAGAACTCCCTTGGCGTGGAACGGTCGGAGGCTGGCTCCGCCGGCTGTCATGCGCGACATGCAGTCGCTGACGTTGGCCACGGGGATGTCCGCGAAGGCCTGCACGTAGCGGGCGTCCACCTGGCGGCGGCGCTGGAGGATCTGGAAACCGACCATGTTCTGTGTCCTTTGGAAGATCAGGGATTCTGGCTGCCTGCCGGAAGCAGGTAGCTGGCATCGAGCTCGGAGAGCTGGGTGATGCCCAGCATGCCCATGTTGCGCGAGACCTCCTCGCGCAGCAGGGCGATGGCCATGCGCACGCCGGCCTCGCCCGCCACGGAAGCGGCGTAGTTGAAGGGCCGGCCGATGAAGACGAACTTCGCGCCCAGCGCCAGGGCCTTCAGCACGTCGGTGCCGCGGCGGAAGCCGCTATCGATCATGACCGGGACCTCGGGGCAGGCGGCCACGATCCGGGGCAGCACCCTCAGGGGCGACACCGTGCCATCGAGCTGCCGGCCGCCGTGGTTGGAGACGATGATGCCATCGGCGCCGAGGTCCACGGCCAGGCGCGCATCGCGCACGTCCAGGATGCCCTTGAGCACCAGCTGGCCCGGCCAGATGCGACGGATGCTGCGGATGTGCTCCCAGTTCAGGTGGCCGCGGTCCGAGAAGTCGCGCTGCACGTCGGCCGAGAGGATCGGCGCACCCCGCCGCGCGTAGTTGTTCTCGAAGTGCGGCATGCCGTGGTACACGATCGTGCGCAGGAAGGTGCCCAGGGTCCAGCGCGGGTGCGTGATGCCTTGCCAGGCCAGGGAGAGGCTGGGGCGCAGGGGCGTGGAGAAGCCGGCGCGGATGTTGTTCTCGCGGTTGGAGGCGATGTTGGCATCCACCGTCACCACCAGCGTGCGGTAGCCCGCAGCCTTCACGCGCTCCACCAGCGCGATCATGCTCGGCTCGTCGCCGGGCAGGTA
>JAKLLA010000029.1 GCA_023150375.1 Burkholderiaceae bacterium | reverse complement strand
GGCGGTCGTCCCGTCCTCCGCGGTCGCCGAAGGCGGGGCGGCGCTCGCCGTCGCGCCGGTCGCCGTCCCGGCGGTCGCCGCGAGGCGCACCGGCCGGGCCGCGCGGGCGCTCGTCGCCACGGCCGGCGCTGCGGGGCGCGCGCTCGGCGGCGGCCGGTGCTTCGGGTGCAGGCTCGGGCAGATCGGCCTTGCGGATGCGCACCGGCTTGCGCACCACCACCGGCGCGGGGGCCTGCTCGGCCGGCGGCGTGGGCTCGAAGGCCGCGGCCAGCGCCTGCGCCGGCGTCAGGGGGATGTCGCGCAGCGCGAAGGGCGACGGGTCGCCTTCGTCGTCCGCTCGGCCGTCCGGCTCGCCCGCCTGCGCCGGCTCGGACACGGCGGGCGCGGCCGCTTCGGCCGGCACCGGCAGGGCCTCGGCCTGCGCTTCTTCCTTGCGCACGCGGCGCGCCTTCGGGGCCGCCGGCGCGGCGGCCTGCGGGGCCGCTGCCGGGACCTCGACGTGGGCGGGTAGAGGCGCCGATGCGGCCGGCGCCTCGGCTTCCTCGGGGTCGATCACCCGGCTGTAGGACGCCAGCATCTGCACCAGCTGGGCATAGATCTTCGGGTTGCCGGCCAGCACCTCGCGCTGGTGCAGGAAGTCCGCCTCGCCGGTGAAGTTGCCCACCAGCCCCCCGGCCTCGGTGACGATCAGCGAGCCCGCGGCGACGTCCCAGGGCGACAGGCCGGTCTCGAAGAAGCCGTCGTACCAGCCGGCGGCGACGTAGCACAGGTCCAGTGCCGCGGCGCCGGGGCGGCGCACGCCGGCACAGGCCATCATGACCTCCTCGAACATCTTCAGGTAGCGCTTGAAGTTGTCGCCGCGGCGGAAGGGAAAGCCCGTGCCGATCAGCGCATCGAGCATGCGGGTGCGCTTGGACACGCGCAGGCGGCGGTCGTTGAGGAAGGCGCCGCGGCCCTTGGTGGCGTAGAAAAGGTCGTTGCGCGCCGGGTCGTAGACCACCGCCTGCTCGATCTTGCCCCGGAACGACAGCGCGATCGACACCGCGTACTGCGGCAGTCCGTGGATGAAGTTGGTGGTGCCGTCCAGGGGGTCGATGATCCAGACGTAGTCGCTGTCGGCCGCACCCTGCGAGCGCCCGGATTCCTCGGCCAGGATGCCGTGGCCGGGATAGGCCTGCAGGAGGGTGTCGATGATGGCCTGCTCGGCGGCCTGGTCCACTTCGGTGACGAAGTCGTTGCTGCCCTTGCGGTTCACCGTGAGCCGTTCGACGTCGAGGCTGGCGCGGTTGATGATCGCTCCCGCCGCGCGGGCCGCCTTGACGGCGATGTTGAGCATGGGATGCAGGTTCAGTTGCGACATGAAAGGGCAGGCTCGGTCGGCGTGGGGGGGACAGGCGGGCGCGACCGGACGCAGTCGCACGGGGCCTGGGGCAGCTGGCAGGAAGAAAGAGCGGATGGGGGCTTCCCCTGAGCCGCGCATGGGCCCCGGGCAAACCCCTAAGATCGGGCGATTCTAGCTTGTGACCCGCCCGCCGTGAACCCAGCCGACGATCGCCCCTCGCTGCCGCCGTCGGGGCCGCCGCAGCGCGATCCGACCCGCTTCGTGCTGGTGCGTACCAGCCACCCGGGCAATGTCGGTGCGGCCGCGCGGGCGATGAAGGTGATGGGATTTTCCGACCTGGTGCTGGTGCAGCCGCGCTTTGCCGACGTGCTCAGCCAGGAGGAGACCGTCGCGATGGCCAGCGGCGCGGCCGACATCCTGACGCGCGCGCGCATCGTCGACACGCTGGACGAGGCGCTGGTGGGCATGCAGCACCTCTGCGCCACCGCGATGACGCCACGCGACTTCGGCCCGCCCACGCTCGCCCCCCGGCCCTGCTTCGACACCCTGGCGCCGCAGGCGCGCAACGACGGCCTGCGCGTGGCCTTCCTCTTCGGCAGCGAGCGCTTCGGCCTGTCCAACGAGGATGTCTACCGCTGCCACACCTGTCTGTCGATCCCGACCCGGGCCGAGTACGGCTCGCTCAACCTCGCCCAGGCGGTGCAGCTGATCGCCTACGACTGGCGCCAGGCGCTGGGCGGCTTCGACGTGACGCCCCGCACCGCCCCGGCTGAGCGCGCCAGCGCCGACGCGGTGCAGGGCGCGCTGGCGCACTGGCAGCAGGCGCTGGTGCAGATCGGCTTCCTCGACCCCGCAGCGCCCAAGAAGCTGCTGCCGCGGCTGAACCAGCTGCTCAACCGCGCGGAGCTGACCGCCGAGGAGATCCACATCCTGCGGGGGATCGCGCGGGCGGTGCAGCAGGGTGCCGGCCGGGCCGCATCGGCCGGCGCGGCGGCGGACCGCCCGGCAGATCGTGACAAGTGCCCCTAAACTGCCGTTCGGTTGCACCCTGCGACAGATGGCGCGCTGCTGCGAAAGACCCGACTCCCATGTTCTCCCACCTGCGTGAAGACATTGCCTGCATCCTCGAGCGCGACCCCGCGGCGCGCTCGCGCTTCGAGGTGCTGACCTGCTATCCGGGGCTGCATGCGCTGATGCTGCACCGGCTGGCGCATGCCTGCTGGGGGCGCGGCTGGCGCTGGCTGGGGCGTTTCATCTCGCACCTCTCGCGCTGGCTGACGGGCATCGAGATCCACCCGGGGGCCAGGTTCGGACGGCGCGTCTTCATCGACCACGGCATGGGCATCGTGATCGGCGAGATGGCCGAGGTGGGCGACGACTGCACGATCTACCAGGGCGTGACGCTGGGTGGCACCTCGCTGGTCAAGGGCGCCAAGCGGCACCCGACGCTCGAGCCGGGCGTGATCGTGGGTGCCAACGCCTGCGTGCTGGGCGGCTTCACCGTGGGTGCCGGCGCGCGGGTGGGCTCGGGCGCGGTGGTGACCAAGCCGGTGCCGCCGGGGGCCACTGCGGTGGGCAACCCGGCGCGCATCATCGCCGCCGAAGACGACGCCAAGCGCGAGACGGCCGCCGCCCGCATGGGCTTCTCGGCCTACGGCGTCACCCAGGGCGACGACCCGATGGCGCAGGCGATGAAGGGGCTGATCGACAACGCCGCCGGCCACGAGCACCAGATCGCAATGCTCTGGCAGGCCATCGAGAAGCTTTCCGGCCAGGCGCGCGAGCTGCCGGCCCAGGCCTGCGTGCCGCAGGACGCGCACACCACGGAGCAGTTCGACGCCGAGCGCCTCAACCGGCTGGTGCGCTGACGCCGCCCGTGCGAGCGCTGCGGCGCGCGCCGCAGCCGGCTGGAGGGCGTTCGCTGGTTCTCAGCCGCGGCTCGGCCGCTGTGCGGTCTTGGGCCGGAAGGCCTTGACGACGCTTTCGCGCGTCTCGAGGTAGGGCCCGCCGATCAGGTCGATGCAGTAGGGCACCGCGGCGAAGATGCCCGGCGCCGGCGGCGTGGCCTGAGGCAGGCCTTCCAGGGTCTCGGCGATCGACTTGGGCTGGCCGGGCAGGTTGATGATCAGGCTGTCGCCGCGGATCACCGCCACCTGGCGGCTCAGGATCGCCGTGGGCACGAAGCGCAGGCTGATCTGGCGCATCTGCTCGCCGAAGCCGGGCATCTCCTTGTCGGCCACCGCCAGCGTCGCCTCGGGGGTGACGTCGCGTTTGGCCGGACCGGTGCCGCCGGTGGTGAGCACCAGCGGGCAGCGCTCGACGTCCACCAGCTCGCGCAGCGTGGCGCTGATGCCGGCCTGCTCGTCCGGGATCAGCCGGGTGACGAACTGAATCGGGTTCCACAGCGCCCGCTCGAGCCATTCGCGCAGGGCCGGGATGCCCTTGTCCTCGTAGGTGCCGGCGCTGGCGCGGTCGCTGACCGAGACCAGGCCGATGCGGATCGGCTCGGGCGGGGGCAGGGGAACCGGGGTCGAAGCGGGGGTCACATCAGTCATCGGTCGGATCTCCGGAATCGTCCTCATCGTCGGGCGCGGCGGCCGCATCGCCGGCCAGGCCGGCCTTGACGAGCTGGAAGAGCTCGCGCCAGGCGCGGCTCTTGCGCGGCTCGGTGCCGGCGTGGGTGGCGGCCAGGGCGTCGCTGCGGTCCTTGCGCGCGGCGCGGATCAGGCTGCGCAGCGCCTGGGCGTCCGTCTCGGGGTGCTCGCGCAGCCAGACGGTCAGGGCGTTGTCGTCCTCGACCAGGCGCAGGCGCCAGCGCTCGGCCTCGTGCAGCGCCAGCGTCTCCTTCGCCGAGGGCAGGCGCTGGGCGGCCACCGCCTCGCGCAGCGGCTCGGGGTCGACCTGGCGCATGAGCTTGCCGATGTACTGCAGGTGGCGCCGCCGGCCTTCGTGCGAGCGCACGCGCCGGAGTTCGTCGATGGCCTCGCGCAGGTTCTCGGGCAGGTCGAGCTTCGCCAGCTTCGTGGCGGGCAGTTCCATCAGGGCTTCGCCGAGGTCCTGCAGGTCGTGCGAGGCCTGCTTGCGGCGCGTCTTGCTGGGCCGGCCGGGGGCCAGGTAGGGGGCGTCGTCGTCGCGGGAGGCCGCGTCGGCGTCGTGGGCAGCAGGGGGGGAGTGGGGGTGGGATCTCATCGGGCTCGGCGACCCGGCCCCAGGGAACTCCTCGGTCGGCCGGTCGAAAGGGCGGCAGCTATCATACGAGCGAGCCCGCGCCGGCTCCGCGGCCCGGGCCGTGGGCCGGCCTCCTTCCCCTCGCAACCGCCCCTTGCCCCCTTGCCCTCCATGAGCTCTTCCGACCCGGCCGCCCTGCGCGGATTCGCCCACAGCCGTGCGCAGTTCGCCCAACTGGTGGAGGACGCGCTGAAGATCGCCCGCAGCATGGGCGCCAGCGACGCGGCCGTCGAGGTCTCCGAGGGCTGCGGCCTGTCGGTGTCGGTGCGCAAGGGGTCGATCGAGAACGTCGAGCGCAACCGCGACAAGTCGATCGGCGTGACGGTCTACCTCGGCCAGCGGCGCGGCAATGCCAGCACCTCGGACTTCTCGCCGGCCGCGCTGCGCCAGACCGTGCAGGCCGCCTTCGACATCGCCCGCTACACCGCCGAGGACCCGGCCGCCGGCCTGCCCGAGCCGGCCGATCTGGCGCTGGGGGCCGACGCCGGGCTGGACCTGGACCTCTTCCACCCCTGGGACCTCGATGCCGAGACCGCCACCGGCCTGGCGCTGCGCTGCGAGGCGGCGGCCTTCGCCACCGACCGGCGCATCACCAATTCCGAGGGGGCGGGCGTGTCGGCGCAGCAGTCGCACTTCTTCGCCGGCAACAGCGAGGGCTTTCGCGGCGGCTATGCCAGCTCGCGGCACTCGCTGTCGGTGGCGCCGATCGCTGGGCGCGGGCGCGACATGCAGCGCGATGCCTGGTACAGCTCGATGCGCGACGCCGACGAGCTGGCCTCGCCCGAGGCGGTGGGCCGCTATGCCGCCGAGCGCGCGCTGGCGCGCCTGAAGCCGCGTCGCCTGCCCACCGGCGAGCTGCCGGTGCTGTTCGAGAACACCGTGGCCGCGGGCCTGCTGGGCGCCTACGTGCAGGCCACCAGCGGCGGCGCGCTCTACCGCAAGGCGAGCTTCCTGGCCGACTCGCTGGGCCAGCAGGTCTTTGCCGACCACATCGACCTGCACGAGGATCCGCACCTGCGCAAGGGCAAGGGCAGCGCGCCCTTCGACGACGAAGGGGTGCGCACCCGCGCGCGCCAGGTGGTGGACGCCGGGGTGACGCAGGGCTGGTTCCTGTCGAGCTACTCGGCGCGCAAGCTCGGCATGACCACCACCGGCCACGCCGGCGGCTCGCAGAACCTGAGCTGGACCAGCCGTCTGACCCGCCCGGACGACGACCTGGACGCGATGCTGCGCAAGCTGCACCGGGGCCTGTTCGTGACCGAGCTGATGGGGCAGGGCGTCAACGGCGTCACCGGCGACTACTCGCGCGGTGCGGCCGGCTTCTGGGTCGAGAACGGCCGCATCGCGTACCCGGTCGACGAGATCACCATCGCCGGCAACCTGCGCGAGATGCTGCGCGGCATCGTGGCCATCGGTGCGGACCGCTACACCGTGGGCAGCAAGACGCTGGGCTCGGTGCTGATCGACCGCATGATGGTCGCAGGCGCCTGAGCCTGTCGGCCGGGCGCGCCCGGGTGTGCGGCCTACGCAGTCTTGCGCAGGGGAAAGCCCCGGGCAGGCAAGCCTGCCGGGCTCCTTAGAATCCTGGCGTTCTGCCCCCGTTCACTCCAGAACCCACGAGGAGCTCATCGCATGGAACGTCGTTCCTTCGTTCGTCAAGCCGGTCTGGCCGGCGTCCTGGCTGCCGGTGCCGCGCCGGCAGTGGTGCATGCCCAGGCCAACATCCGCTGGCGCCTGACCTCCAGCTTCCCCAAGTCGCTCGACACGATCTTCGGCGGGGCGGAAGTCTTCGCCAAGCGCGTGGGCGAGATGACCGGCGGCAAGTTCCAGATCTCCGTGCATCCGAACGGCGAGCTGATGCCCTCGCCCCAGCTGGTCGACGGCGTGCAGAACGGCACCGTCGAGATGGGCCACACCGCGCCCTACTACTACTTCGGCAAGGACGACACCTTCGCGCTGGCCTGCGCCATTCCTTTCGGCCTGAACTCGCGCCAGATGAGCGCCTGGGTCTTCGAGGGCAACGGCCTGAAGCTGCTGCGCGAGTTCTACGCCGGCTACAACATCATCCACTTCCCGATGGGCAACACCGGTGCCCAGATGGGCGGCTGGTACCGCAAGCCGCTGCAGTCGCTGGCCGACCTCAAGGGGCTGAAGTTCCGCGTCGGCGGCTTTGCCGGCCGCGTGATCGAGCGCCTGGGCGGGGTGCCGCAGAACATCCCGGGCGGCGAGATCTATCAGGCCCTCGAGAAGGGCACCATCGACGCGGCCGAGTGGATCGGCCCCTACGACGACGAGAAGCTGGGCTTCAACAAGGTCGCGCCGCACTACGCCTACCCGGGTTGGTGGGAAGGCGGCCCGCAGCTGGACCTGCTGGTCAACCTGAAGGCCTACAACAGCCTGAGCGCCGAATACAAGGCGATCCTGGACGCTGCCTCGGCCTACGCCCACGTCGACATGCAGGCCAAGTACGATGCCAAGAACCCGGTGGCGCTGCGCAAGCTGATCGCCGGCGGCACCAAGCTGCAGCAGACGCCCCGCGACATCATGGAAGCGGCGTTCAAGGAGGCCATGGAACTCTACAGCGAGATCTCCGCGAAGAACCCGCGCTGGAAGAAGATCTACGACGACTATTCCAAGTTCCGCGGCGAGCAGGTGCGCTGGTTCTCGCTGGCCGAGGATGCCTTCGACAGCTTCATGGTGGCCCAGGCGCGCGCCGGCAAGCTCTGATCCCCCCGCAGCGCCTGCGCTGCCACCCCGGCCGGCCGCGCGCCCGCCGGGGCTTTTTTTTGCATGTTTGCGGCGTCGCGCGGTGGCGGCGGCGCGCAAGTCGCGACCGAGGAGATGTGGCCATGGATCTGGGATTGAAGGACCGCTGGGCGCTGGTCTGCGGCGCCAGCAAGGGGCTGGGCCTTGCCTGCGCCGATGCGCTTGCGGGCGAGGGCGTGCACCTCGTCGTGGTGGCGCGTGGCGATGCGGCGTTGCAGGCCGCCGCGCAGCGGCTGCGCGCGCAGCATCCGCAGGTGCAGGTGCGCGCCGTGGCGGCCGACGTGTCCAGTGCCGAAGGGCGTGCCGCGGCGCTGGCGGCGGCGCCGCAGGTGGACATCCTGGTGAACAACGCGGGCGGTCCGCCGCCGGGTGACTTCCGCCAGTGGGACCGTGACACCTGGCTGCGCGCGATCGACGCGAACATGCTCGCGCCGATCGAGCTGATCCGCGCCACCGTCGACGCGATGGCCGAACGCGGCTTCGGCCGCATCGTCAACATCACCTCCGCTGCGGTGAAGGCGCCGATCGACATCCTCGGGCTGTCCAACGGCGCGCGCAGCGGCCTGACCGGCTTCGTGGCCGGCCTGGCGCGCCAGCCGAGGATCGCCTCGCGCGGGGTGACGATCAACAACCTGCTGCCCGGCCCCTTCGAGACCGACCGGCTGCGCGTCACCTTCGAGGGCGCGGCAGCGAAGACCGGCCGGCCGGTCGAGGTGCTCATGGACGAGCGCCGCGCCACCGTGCCGGCGCGGCGCTTCGGTGATCCGCGCGAGTTCGGCGAGGTCTGCGCCTTCCTGTGCAGCCGTCAGGCCGGCTACCTGAACGGCCAGAACATCCTGCTCGACGGCGGCGCCTACCCGGGCACGTTCTGACCGACCGGGCCGTGGTCAGCGCTTCGAGCTGACGACGATGCCCGCGACGATCAGCGCGAACGCCAGGGCGTGGTAGGTCTGCGGGGTCTCGCCGATCAGCACGGTGGACATCAGCGCGGCAAACAGCGGGGTGAGGTTGCTGAACATGCCCGCCGTCGTGGGTCCGGCCAGCGCGACGGCGCGGCCCCAGAACCAGTAGGCCAGCAGCGACGGGCCGACGACGATGTAGACCAGCAGAATGGCCACCAGCGGCGTCCACTGCGGCGCGCGCGGCGCCACCACCGCCTCGAGGCCGGCGGCACCGCCCGCCCAGACGATGCCGAACAGGGCCTGCACGAGCAGGAACTCGGCCCAGTTCCAGGGACGCGCCGGGCCGCCGGTCTGCGCAAGGGTGGGCCGCCGGTCGGCCTGCATCGACGCGGGCGGACGGACCAGCAGCCAGCTGTAGCCCGCCCAGCTGGCGGCCGCCGCGAGCATGAAGAGGTCGCCCTGGACGAACTGCACCTGAGCCAGCGCGGTCGGATGGCCGCGGCTCAGCACGGTGGCCACGCCGGCCAGGGACAGGGCGGCGCCGAGCATCTGCTGCGTGCGCGGCCTCTCGCCGAAGAACAGAGCGCCCACGCCGAGCATCCACAGCGGCATGCTGGCGGCGATCAGGGTGACGTTGATCGGCGTCGAGGTGGTCAGTGCCAGGTACTGCAGGGCGTTGTAGGCGCCCACCCCCAGTGCCCCGAGCACGGCGAAGTAGCGCCAGCGTGCCAGGATCGCCGCGCGGCTTTCGGCCGTGGCCAGCACGGCCCGGCCCAGCAGCAGCAACAGCAGCAGGGCGCCGCCCCAGCGCAGCGCATTGAGCAGCAGCGGCGGCACCAGCGGCACCAGCATGCGGCCTGCCACCGCATTGCCGGCCCAGAGGCAGGGTGGCACGGTCAGCAGGGCGATCAGGCGAGGGGTGAGCTGCATGGGAGGGCGCGACGGCGCTGGCGGGCTGCGGCCGCGCATGGTAGCGGCCGCGCGGGGTCTCTGCGGCCGCCTGCGGCGAGAAGCCCGCCAGGCGCCGCAGCGCGCGGGCCTGGGCTAAGCTGTTCCACCTGTCACAGAACCCTTCCCGATCCGGGAACCCAGAGGAGACACACCGTGCCCCGTGCCATCCAGATCCAGCAGTTCGGCGGACCCGAGGTGCTGCAGCTCGTCGACCTGCCGGTGGGCGAGCCCGGCCCCGGCGAGATCCGCGTGCGCCACCATGCGGTGGGGCTGAACTTCATCGACATCTACCAGCGCACCGGTCTGTATCCGAACGCTCTGCCGCTCGGGCTGGGCATGGAGGGCGCCGGCGTGGTGGAGGCGGTCGGCGCCGAGGTGACGCACCTGCAGCCCGGCGATCGGGTGGCGTATGCCAGCGCCCCGCCGGGCGCCTACTGCGAGCTGCGCGTGATGCCCGCGCGCAGCGTGGTGCAGCTGCCCGACGGCATCGACTTCGAGACCGGCGCGGCCATGATGCTCAAGGGCCTGACGGTGCAGTACCTGCTGCGCCGCACCCAGCCGCAGGGCGGGCTGCAGCCGGGCGACTTCATCCTCTTCCATGCCGCGGCCGGCGGCGTCGGGCTGATCGCCTGCCAGTGGGCCCGTGCCATGGGGCTGAACCTGATCGGCACCGCCGGCAGCGATGCCAAGTGCGAGCTGGCCCTCGCGCATGGGGCGGCGCATGCCATCGACTACCAGCGCGAGGACTTCGTCGCCCGGGTCCGGGAGATCACCGGCGGTGCGGGCGTGAAGGCGGTGTACGACTCGATCGGCCGCGATACCTTCGATCGTTCGCTGGACTGCCTGGCGCCCTTCGGTCTGCTGGCCAGCTACGGCAACGCCTCCGGTCCGGTGGCGGCCTTCAACCTGGGGGTGCTGGGCGCGAAGGGCTCGCTGTACGTGACCCGCCCGACCCTGTTCACCCACATCGCCACGCGCGAGCGCACCCAGGAAATGGCCGACGATCTGTTCGACATGGTCACCCGTGGCGCGGTGAGCATCCCGATCGAGCAGCGCTGGCCGCTCGAGCAGGTGGCCGAGGCGCACCGCGCGCTGGAGGGGCGCCGCACCACCGGTTGCAGCGTGCTGACGCTCTGAGGGCGCTGGGGACGCCCGGATCCCCGCGTCCTCAGGCGCCTGCAGCCTCCGGTTGCACGGCGGCCCGGTAGGCGTGCCAGCTGGCGTGTCCCACCACCGGGCCGACCAGCAGCAGGCCGAGGAACCCCGGCAGCAGGGCCAGCACGACCAGCAGCGTGATCGACGCGCCCCAGGCCAGCATCACCAGCGGCTGGCCCAGCACCAGGCGCAGGCTGGTCAGGCCGGCCGTGATCGCGTCGACCTGGCGGTCCAGCATCATCGGGATGCTCACCACGCTGACCGCGAAGATCAGCCCTGCGAACACGGCGCCCACCGCGAGGTAGGTGACGATGAAGCCCAGGTTCTCCGGGTTCAGCAGGGCCAGCAGCGAGCCCTTGAAATCGGGCATGCCATCGAAGCTGACCGCGAAGACCACCAGTGACGCACGTCCCCAGAGCATCTCCAGCACCAGCAGCACGAAGCCGAAGATCGCCATCTGTGCCCCATGCTGCCGCCAGGCGGTCAGCGAGTCGAGCCAGCCGACTGGTTCGCCGCGCTCGAGGCGGCGGCTGACCTGGTACAGACCCATGCAGACGAAGGGCCCCATCAGCAGAAAACCGGCCGACAGCGCCAGCGTCCAGGCCGGGGCCTGCTCGAAGACCTTCATCAGCAGCCAGCCCATGACCATGAAGCACAGGCCGTAGAAGCTGCCGATGCCGGGCGCGCGGGTGAAGTCGCGCCAGCCCGCCGCCAGCCAGCGCAGCGGATCACGCAGGGTCAGTGCGCGCAGCTCGACGGCAGGTCGGGCGGCGGCCGGCCCCCCGGCAGGCGAGGGGGCCGCGCGCGGCGGCTCGGCGGGAGACTGGACACCATCCATCGGAGCAACCCCGTTCGAAGCGATGCAGGACTTGTACCCTAGCGGCCGGAGCCCGTCGATGCATCGGGGGATTCCTGCGCTGCAGCGGCGGCGACCCGGCGCATGCGGATCGCGCCGAAGGGACAGGCCGGGGCGCAGCGCCGGCAGCCGCTGCAGGCTGCAGGGGTGTGCAGCCGGGCGTGCTTGCGGCCCGCGTCGACCTCCAGCCAGAGCACATGGTCGGGGCAGACCGCCACGCAGCGGCCGCAGCCCGTGCAGCGAGACACCGCGATGTCGGGCTGCAGGCCTGGGGGGCTGCCGGTCATGGCCGGGCGCGCAGGCTCAGTCCAGATGTCGGCGTGCCCGGGCGATCGAGCGCAGCAGCCAGATCGCGCCGACCGCGGCGCCCAGGTAGCCCAGCAGCCCGAAGGCCGGCAGCCCGAGCAGCTGCGGCCCGCCCTGCACGGTCATCACGATCGAGGAGCCGACGATCAGCGCCGCGATCACCAGCGCCACCGCCAGCCGGCTGGCGGCGCGGTCGATCTGGTCGCCCACGCGCTGCAGGTGACCGATCTCGATGCCGACCTGGATGCGTCCCCGGCGCAGGCTGCGCAGCAGGCGCGACAGGTCGTGTGGCAACTGCTCGCCCACCTGCAGCAGGCGCAGCAGGCCCTGCCAGCCGCGCTGTGCCAGCACACGGGGCCGGTAGCGCGCGCGTACCACCTGCTCGAGGATCGGCAGCGCCTCGCTGGCCATGTGGAAGCCCGGGTCCAGGCCGCGGCCCATGCTCTCGAGCGAGATGAAGGCCTTGATCAGCAGCGCCAGCTCGGAGGGCAGCGCCAGGCGGTGCTCGCGCAGGATGGCGGTGACGTCGCCGAGCATGCCGCCCAGGCTGAGGTCGGCCAGCGGCGTGCCGTGGTACTGGTCGACGAAGTCCTCGATCTCCGCCTCCAGCTGGCCTGCATCCACCGTCTCGGCGCCCGAGCCGGCCCAGTCCAGCAGCACGTCGGCGACCTGCTGGGGGCGGCGCTGCACCAGCCCGAGCAGCAGGTTGAGCAGGTCCTCGCGGCGGCGGGTCGACAGCCGCCCGACCATGCCGAAATCGATGAAGGCAATGCGGTTGTCCGGCAGGTAGAAGACATTGCCCGGGTGCGGGTCGGCGTGGAAGAAGCCGTCCTCGACGATCATCTTCAGCACGGCCCGCGCCCCGCGGCGGGCCAGCAGGCGACGGTCCAGTCCGGCGTGTGCGAGCGAGTCGAGCTGCTCGCCGGGAATGCCGGTGATGCGCGTCTGCACATTGATGCGCGTCTTGGTGAGCGGCCAGTGCACCGGTGGCACCACCAGGAAGCCCAGCGGCGCCAGATTGGCCGCGATGCGCTCGGCATTGCGGCATTCGCTGGCCAGATCCAGCTCGCGCCGCAGCGAGCGGCCGAACTCGCGCACCAGCTGCTGGGGCCGGTAGGGGCGTAATGCCGGCACCTCGGCCTCGGCCGCTGCGGCGAATCGCTGCAGCAGGCGCAGGTCGGCCTCGATGACCGCGTTGATGCCCGGGCGGCGGATCTTCACCACCACCTCGGTGCCGTCCTTCAGTTGCGCCGTGTGGACCTGCGCGATCGAGGCGGCCGCCAACGGGGCGGGGTCGAAGCGGGCGAAGACGGCCTCGGGCTCGTCGCCCAGGTCCTCGCGCAACTGGGGCCGCAGGGCCTCGAGGGGAACCGCCGGGACCTGGCTGTGCAGATGCGAGAGCTCGGTGATCCATTCCGGGCCCAGCAGGTCGCCGCGTCCGGCCAGGATCTGGCCCAGCTTCACGAAGGTGGGCCCCAGCTCCTCCAGCGCACGGCGCAGCTGTACCGGCGGCGGCAGGCGGGCCAGGTCGGCGGCGTGCTCCCAGCGCAGGCGGTGGCCGGCCTTCTCCAGCGCATCGGCCATGCCCAGGCGCCGCACCAGGTCGCCCAGGCCATGGCGGATCAGCACCGCGGCAATCTCCCCCAGGCGCCCGAGGTCGCGTACCGTGCCCAGGGTCTCCAGCAGCATGACGTACCCCGGCCCGCGCTCAGCTGCGCCGTACCCGGCGCAGCTCGTCGAGGATGAGCCCGATCGCCCCCGCCGTGATCGCGCTGTCGGCCAGGTTGAAGGCCGGGAAATAGCCGCCGGGGAACAGCGGGGCCAGCCAGGCCCCGTGGAATTGCAGGAAGTCCACCACGTAGCCGTGCCAGATCCGGTCGACCACGTTGCCGATTGCCCCGCCGAGCAGCATCGCCACGGAGAAGCAGAACAGCCGCTGCCCGGCATGCTGATGCAGCATCCAGAGGAACAGCGCCGAGGCTGCCAGGCCCAGACCGATGAAGAACCAGCGCTGCCAGCCCGAGGCCTGGGCCAGGAAGCTGAAGGCCGCGCCGGTGTTGTGCACCCGCACGAGGTTGAACCATTCGGTGACGACGATGCCCTCGCCATGCGCGAAGCGGCCGACGATCAGCACCTTGGTGAGCTGGTCGAGCAGGATCACCAGCAGGGCGAGTGCGAGCCAGGTGCCCAGGCGCGGTCGGGAGGAGCTGGTGGTGGGGCGGGTCTTCTTCTGGGCCATGTCGGTCCTGTGAATCCTGGCGGGCGCGCTGCCCGGCGGCAAAGGTCGTAACTGTAGCCGGCAGGGCCGCAGCCCGACTGCACCCGCGCACCGGCGACACCTGGCGTGCCGGATGGAAACCAGCGCTCACAATACGTGGGAAACAATCACATTGCTGCAGTGCAGAATTGCGGCCGGTCAGGCACGCCCGGCGGCGTGCCGGTCGCGGCGTTCCGCAGCGTGGTGCCATGCAGCGCTCGCGTCGGGCCGACGAGACGGCGGCGGGGGTCGCCACCCAGGAAAAGACAGGAACGGCATGCGAACTTCTTCCCTTTCTTCCACACGACGGCGCGGGCGGACCGCCCTGCTCATGCTGGCCCTGGGCCTGACGGCCTGCGGCGGCTCGGGCAGCCCGGGCAGCGATGCCGACGGCAGCGTCACGCGCGGCGTGCTGGTCGACGATCGTGTGGTCGATGCCGTGGTGTTCTGTGACCGCAACGGCGACGGCACCCTCGACGACGGCGAGACGAGCACGCGCACGGATACGCGCGGCGAATTCGTCTTCAGCCCGGCCTGCGCCGCGCCTCTGGCGTCGGTGGCCGGCACCGGCTACGACCTGACGCTCCTGAAGGCGCCGAAGGCCCGCTGGCGTGCACCGGCGGGCTCGACGGTGGTCTCGCCCTTCACCACACTGTGGATGGACAGCGGGCTCCACCTTGCCGAATTCCAGGACCTGCTGGCCCGGCTGGGACTGCCCGGGGTCGATCCACGCCGCTTCGATCCGACCCAGGAGGCGACGCTGGCCGGGCCGGCGGCCGCGCTGGGCAAGGTCCTGCACGAGGTGGTCGAGGTCGCCGAATCGGCCGGCGCGGACCCGCAGGTGGCCTTCCAGGGGGCGCTGGCGGCGCTGGTCGAACACGCCCGTGCCGCCCGCGCGGGCGACCTGCTGCGCGACGATGCGGCGCTGGGGGACCTGATCGAGGCCGTCGCGACGCGGGCCTTCGCCTCGGTCGATCCGGCCGTGTGGTCGGAGACGGCCCGGCGCCATGCGGCGGTCATCGTCCGCGACGGTCTCACCGAGGTGGTGCGCCGCGTGCGCGTTCAGGGCAGCTACGAGGCGGCCCAGGACGATCTGAACAGCGGAGGGATCCCGGCCATCGTGTCCGAGACCGACCTGGAGGATGCCGGGCAGGTGCGCGAGGCGCGCCTGCGCAGCCGGGGCGACGAGGCGCGGCGCGCGCAGTACGTTCACGCCGACGGGCTGCGGTTCACGCCGGCCGGCCCATCGGCCCGGGAGCTGGATTTCACCCGTGCACAGCTCGAGACCGGGCTGGACCTGCGCGGCAGCACCCTCGGGACCCTGCAGCGGCTGCAGCTGCCGCTGCGCGCCACGCCGCTCGCCCTGCCTCGCCACGGCCTGCGGGTGGCACTGGGCCTGCAGCTCGAACAGGACGACGGATCGCAGCTGCTGCAGCTGGCGCTGGATCCTGTGCGCCTGGTGCGCGATGCCGCCAGCGGCACGGTGCAGGCCCGGCTGGACCCGCGCGCGAAGCTGTTCGTCTATGCCCGCAGCCCGGACGGGGCCGAGCTCGGCAGTGGTCCGGCCGGCTTCGGCGATCTCGACGATGCTCTGATCATCCGCACCACCGAGGGGTTGGCGATCGACCTGCAGGTCCTGCGGCAGCAGCTGCAGGCGCGTCTGCCCGCAGCGCGCGAGCGCCTCGGCCGTCTGCTCGAGGCCCGGGGCATCTTCAAGCTGCGCCTGGTGGTCGGCGAGCTCGACTTGCGGCACGGCGACGCCAGCCGTTTCGGCATCGGTCGGGTGGCGGTGCGGCTGCCCGGCGATGAGGCGCGCAGCGCCTACCGCGTCAACGGGCCGGCCTGGGTCGGCGAGGTGACCTTCTGAGCCTGGCGGGCTGGCCGGGCAAAAAAAAGCCTGCCCCGCAGGGCAGGCCCCATCGCCGTTGCCGGGGGGCAACAGCGCTGAACCCGGGCAGTCACATCTGCAGCCGCAGTGCTTCTTGTTCGAGCGGTCGGCAGGCTGTGGCGCCGCGTGGTCGAGGTCCGCGTGACAGCTCTCTGCGCGGAATGTAGGGGCGAAAGACCGCTTCGCCCATCCCCACGAAGGTGGAGGGGGTGTGTGACATTGTTCACGGTCGATCGAAGGGCGGCCGGCCCCTGCGCCGGGCGAAGTCGACCTGCGCCGTCCGGGGCGGTGGCTGGATTACGATTCATCGTCCGTCATCGATCGATTCTGTCTTGCAAGGTTTTGGTTTCGCTGCCCCGGGGCGCCCGGCGACCCTGTGTGACGCCCACGGCGTCGCAAGGACGCGATGACGCCGGCTCGGCGCCAGTCGCTCGCGGTGCTCTGCAGTCTGGCTGCCGGATGGGCGGCGCAGCGGGTCTGGGCCGCGGCGGTGCCGGCCGGGCGGGTCGCGCCGGCACGCTTCCCGTCCGAGCCCTTCCGTCTCGGGGTGGCCAGCGGCGCGCCCAGCGCCGACGGCGTGCTGCTCTGGACCCGGCTGGCACCGCAGCCGCTGCAGCCCGGTGGCGGCATGCCGGAGCTGTCCGTGCCGGTGCGCTGGCAGCTGGCCGAGGACGAAGGCTTCGCCCGCATCGTGCGCGAGGGCGTGGCGCTTGCCCGACCCGAGCGGGCGCACAGCCTGCACGTGCCGGTGCAGGGGTTGCGCAGTGCCCGCACCTACCATTACCGCTTCATTGCCGGTGATGCGGTCAGCCCGGTGGGCCGCACCCGCACGGCGCCGGCCGACGACGAAGACGTGCCGCGCCTGCGCTTCGCGCTGGCCTCCTGCCAGCACTACGAGCAGGGCCACTACGCGGCGCACCGCGAGATGGCCGGTCGGACGCTGGACTTCGTGCTTTTCGTGGGCGACTACATCTACGACTCGAGCAATCCGGACTACCTGATCCGCCCGCACGAGTCGCCGCAGCGTCCGCGCCGGCTCGACGAGTTCCGCGCCCGGCACGCCTGCTACAAGCTGGATCCGGACCTGCAGGCCTGCCACGCCGCACACCCCTGGATCGTCACCTGGGACGACCATGAACTTCGCAACGACTACGCCGCCGCGTATGCGGTGGGCGACGTGTCGGCCGGGGAGGTCCTGGCCGTGCAGGCGGCGGCCTACCAGGCCTACTTCGAGCACCTGCCGCTGCAGCCCATCCAGTGGGACGGCGCTGGCCGCCTGCGCCTGCACGCGACCCTGAACTGGGGCCGCCTGGCTCAGCTGTGGACCCTGGATGCGCGCCAGCACCGCAGTCCTCAGGCCTGCAACGAGGCCGGCACCGCGGGCGGACAGATGCTGTGGCGCTGCCGCGAACTCGCCGACCCGCAGCGCAGCCTGCTCGGTCCGGCGCAGGAGCGCTGGCTGCAGCAGGGCCTGGCCGGCAGTCGACGGCGCTGGAAGCTGGTCGGGCAGGCCAGCCAGGTGAGTCCCTGGGGCATCGACACGCCCGCCGGCCGGGTGGTGTACTCCGACGGCTGGGACGGCTACGCGCCGGCCCGCCAGCGCCTGTTGCAAGGCGTGGCCGATGCGGGGGTCCGGGACGTGGTGCTGCTGGGCGGCGATGTGCACCGCCACGTGGCGGCGTCGCTGCGGCAGCGGGCCGGGGATCCGCGCTCGCCGGTGCTGGCCAGCGAGCTGGTCGCGACCTCGATCAGTTCGCGCGGCCTGCCCGGTGCGGTGATGGCGGCGATCCGGCGCAGCAATCCCGACATCCTGCACGCGCGCAGCGACGAGCGCGGCTACATGTTGTGCGAGGTCGACACACAGTCGCTACACTGTGACGCGAGAGCAACGGCCTTTCCCGTCCCTGCCGGAGCCCGGCTGCACAGCCAGGCCCGCTTCGTCGTGGAGGCCGGACAGCCGGGTCCGCGTCCCGCCTGAGGGATGCGGCAGGCGCTGTTGCCCGCAGTCGACCGTGTGCGGCTCGAGGCCGTGCAGGATCGCCGTCGGTTCGGGCCGTCCGCGCGGCCGGGGAGAGTGGAAATGTCGAGCACGTCGCAGCACCCGCAGCACTGGACCTCCCGCTGGTTCAGCCGTCTCAAGCCGGGCGCCGCCGCGCGCCGCGCCCGCACCGGCGGTCCTGACTTCGCCGATTTCGGTACGGCTTTCGGGCTGGATCTGAGTCTGGCGGGCAACGCCGAGGCTGCACCGATGCTGCCGTCCCAGGACGAGCCCGAGTCGGCCGCCGCCGCGGCCGGACAGAAGACAGGCAAGGTGCGCTGAGGTCCCACCGGCAGGCGGCCTCGGCCGACGGCCTGCGGCGCGCCAGCGCAGGCCGTCGACCGGCCGTGTGGTCTGCTCAGCGGATGAGCAGCACCGGCGTGCGGCAGGAGGCCAGCACCCGGGTCGCCACCGAGCCCATCACCAGGGTGCCCAGTTCGGAGTGGCCGTGCGAGCCCATCATGATCAGCTCGAAGCCTTCCTCGACCGCGGTGCGGGCGATCACGTCGGCCACCGAGCCGGTCTTGCTCAGGTAGGTGGCCGAGATGCCCTGGCGGTCCAGAAAGGCCCGGATCGGGCGGAAGATCTTGTCGCCTTCGTCGGCGTAGTACGAGTTCAGCAGCTCACGGTCCAGGGTGGCCGCGGCGCGCGGCGGCAGGGCTTGCACCACCGTCAGCACGGTGAACTCATGACCGCGCAGCCACTCGTCGTGCGCGGCCCAGTAGGCCACCATGCGCTTGGTGTATTCGCTGCCGTCCACGCAGACCAGGATCTTCATGCGGGCCTCCAGAAGGGATCGATGTCGAAATGGCGCCGAGTCTCGCAGGGTGCGTCCGGCCTGTCTTGTGACAGGTCAAGCGCAGGCGGCGCCGCTGCGCCGTGGAAACCCTGTGCTCAGGCGTCGCGACCGTGGCAGTGCTTGTACTTGCGACCGCTGCCGCAGGGGCAAGGGTCGTTGCGGCCGACCTTCGGGCCGTCGCGACGCACCGTGGCCACCTTGACCATATCGGCCCGTGCCAGGTCGGCCAGTTCGATCACGTTGCCCACCAGGTCCTCGATGGCCGCGTCCAGCGACTTCAGCGGGTGCTCCTGATCGAGCGCCTTGGTGAAGGCCTGCTCGTCCTCGTCCTGCTCGGGCAGGTGGCGGCGCAGGCAGGCCAGCAGGTCGGGCACCTCCGGGGCGGTCAGGGCTTCGAGCCCGTGGAAGTGGTTCAGTGCATGCTCGAAGCCGATCACCCAGGGGGCCAGGGCGGCCTGGATGGCGGCCTTGCCCGACAGCGCCTGGCCGTCCTCGTCGACGGGCTCCATCACCAGCGGGTCGAACCAGCCCTGCTCGATGAAGGTGTGCTGCAGCGCGTCGAAGCGCTTCTGCACCAGGGTGCACAGGCGTTCGTGCTTGGCCGCATGCCAGCCCGGGGTGTCGGGGGTGAGCCGCTGACCGAGTTCGCGGCCGGCGTCGTCCTGCGAACCCAGGTTCCAGTCGCAAGCCGGCGGCAGCCAGCGGTCCAGCGCCAGGCGCTCGGGCTGGCAGAGCACGCCGCAGAGGTAGCCGTCGAGCATCACGACGTCCAGCGCCTCCAGCGGTTCGGGTACCGCGGCGAGCAGGTCGTCGAGTTCGCGGATCTCCGCGTCGTTCAGGTCGGGGGGGGAGGTGGACATCGTGGCGGAGGACAGACCCATGCAGAACCCGTGATTGTGCCGGCGCTACGATGTCGGGATGGGAAATCGCCTCACACAGATCAGCACCCGCACGGGGGACGACGGCAGCACCGGCCTGGGCGACGGCAGCCGGGTCCGCAAGGACCACCTGCGCATCCAGGCCATCGGCGACGTCGACGAGCTCAATTCCAACCTCGGCGTGCTGCTGGCCGAGCCTCTGCCCGACGAGCTGCGCACGCTGCTGGTGACGATCCAGCACGAGCTGTTCAACCTCGGCGGCGAGCTCTCGGTGCCCGGCTTCGAGCTGCTGAAGGCCGACGCGGTCGAAGCCCTCGACCAGGCGTTGGAGAAGTACAACGCCACGCTGCCGCGCCTGCAGGAGTTCATCCTGCCCGCCGGCACTCGCAGCGCCGCCATCGCCCATGTCTGCCGCACGGTCGCCCGGCGCGCGGAGCGCGCGGTGGTCACGCTGGGTGCGGCCGAGGCGGTCCACGATGCGCCCCGGCTCTACCTGAACCGGCTGTCGGACCTGCTGTTCGTGCTGGCGCGCGTGCTCAACCGCGCCAACCTGGACGGTCGGGGCGGCGACGACGTCTACTGGCGCAGCGAGCGGCTGGCGCGCGGCGGCTGAGCGGATTCCCCGCCGCGGTCGGCGCGGAATCCGGCGTCGCCGGACCCGGCTAGAAGTTGACCGTGCGCTGGCTCAGGTCGATGCGCAGCATCGGACGTTGCGTCGAGCCGATCGCGCAGGCGGCAAAGCGCGCGCCCCATTCCGTATCCTCGAAGCGCTCCCGGCCGGCGGCGTCGGCGATGGCCAGCAGCTTGTCGGCCGTCAGCACCTTGCCGGAGGCGCGCAGGGGCTCGCACTCGAGCGCCAGGTACTGGGCGTCCAGCCAGGCGCGGGCCTCCTGCGAATCAGGCGCCGCGGGCACGTGCCATTGCCGGCTGTCCTCGGGGCCGAAACTCACCATCACGTCGCCTTGCATGCCTGTCACCTCCGGGTCGGGATCTTCGGGTTGGTCGGGTGGATCGCAGCCAGGATGCTAACGCCTCAGCCGCGCCGCGCCAGCACGGCCTGGTGCAGGATTTCCAGGAGTTGCTCGGAATCTTCCCAGCCGATGCAGGCGTCGGTGATGCTCTGACCGTAGGTCAGGCGGCTCACGTCGTCCTTGCCGGCGGTGAACTTCTGCGCCCCGCCGACCAGATGGCTCTCGACCATCACGCCGAAGATGCTGCGGCTGCCGCTGGCGAGCTGGTCGGCCACGTCGCGGGCCACCACCATCTGGCGCTCGTGCTGCTTGCTGCTGTTGGCGTGGCTGAAGTCCACCATCACCCGCGGCGCGAGCTTCGCGCCTTCCAGCTCCTTCACCGCCGCGGCGACGCTGGCGGCGTCGTAGTTGGTGCTCTTGCCGCCGCGCAGGATGACGTGGGTGTCCTGGTTGCCCTTGGTGGTGACGATGGCCACCTGGCCGTTCTTGTGCACCGACAGGAAATGGTGCGGGCGCGAGGCGGCCTGGATCGCATCCAGGGCGATCTTCAGGTTGCCGTCCGTGCCGTTCTTGAAGCCGATCGGCGCCGACAGGCCCGAGGACAGCTCCCGGTGCACCTGGCTTTCGGTGGTGCGTGCACCGATGGCGCCCCAGCTGATCAGGTCGCCGATGTACTGCGGCGAGATCACGTCGAGGAACTCGCTGCCCGCGGGCATGCCCAGGCGGTTGATGTCCACCAGCAGCTGGCGCGCGATGCGCAGGCCCTCGTCGATGCGGAAGCTCTCGTCCAGGTAGGGGTCGTTGATCAGCCCCTTCCAGCCCACCGTGGTGCGCGGCTTCTCGAAGTAGACCCGCATCACGACCTCCAGCGTGCCGGCGTAGCGCTTGCGCAACGGCAGCAGGCGGCGGGCGTAGTCCAGCGCGGCGGCCGGGTCGTGGATCGAGCAGGGGCCGATCACCACCAGCAGGCGGTCGTCCTTGCCGTGCAGGATGCGGCGGATCGACTTGCGCGTACCGGCCACCAGATCCTCGACCGGGGTGCCGCGGATCGGGAAGAAGCGGATCAGGTGCTCGGGAGGCGGCAGCGGGGTCACGTCGTGGATCCTTTCGTCGTCGGTCTGAGAGGTCTTGTCCACGGGGGCTTGCCAGCTGTCGGCGATCGGATGGGCGGCTTTGGCGTTCATGGCAGGGTGAGGTCGGCGAGAGGGGTGGGCGGGGCGTGAGGGTCGGGCCAGGGGCAAAAAAAAACCGCCGGGGGCTCCGGCGGTTTTCTGGGTCTGCGAGCGTTCTGCTTAGGCGTGTACGCTGGCCTCTCCGCCGCCGGTGCGGTGCGAGAACCAAAAGTAAAAGCCGAAGAAAAACGCGGTGCGCGACATAGGCCGCAAATGTAGCACGGTCGGCATTGCGCAAGGCTGACGGCGCATCCCCTGCGGGGTCAGGCCGTGCCGCCCACGGTCAGGCCGTCGATGCGCAGGGTGGGCTGGCCCACGCCCACCGGCACGCTCTGGCCCTCCTTGCCGCACACGCCCACGCCAGCGTCGAGTTCCAGGTCCGAGCCGATCATCGTGACGCGCTGCATCGCCTCCGGGCCGTTGCCGATCAGCGTGGCGCCCTTGACCGGGTAGAGGATGCGGCCCTTCTCGACCCAGAAGGCCTCGCTGGCGGAGAAGACGAACTTGCCGCTGGTGATGTCCACCTGCCCGCCGCCGAAGTTGCTGGCGTACAGCCCGCGGTCGATGGAGGCGATGATCTCCTGCGGGTCGTGCGCGCCGGCCAGCATGTAGGTGTTGGTCATGCGCGGCATCGGCACATGGGCGTAGCTCTCGCGCCGGCCGTTGCCGGTGGGGGCGGTCTTCATGAGCCTGGCGTTCATCGCGTCCTGCAGGTAGCCCTTCAGGATGCCGTCCTCGATCAGCACGTTGCGCTGGCTGGCGTTGCCTTCGTCGTCGACGTTCAGCGAGCCGCGCCGGTCGGCGATGGTGCCGTCGTCGAGCACCGTCACGCCCTTGGCGGCCACGCGCTCGCCGATGCGGCCGGCGAAGGTGCTGGAGCCCTTGCGGTTGAAGTCGCCCTCCAGGCCGTGGCCCACCGCCTCGTGCAGCAGCACGCCGGGCCAACCCGGGCCCAGCACCACGGTCATCTCGCCGGCCGGTGCGGGGCGGCTGTCGAGGTTGGTCAGGGCTGCGCCGACGGCCCGGTCGACGTAGCGCGCCAGCAGCGCGTCGTCGAAGTGCTCCAGCCCGAAGCGTCCGCCGCCGCCGGAGGAGCCGACCTCGCGGCGTCCGTTCTGCTCGGCGATCACGGTGACCGACACGCGCACCAGCGGGCGCACGTCGGCGGCCAGGGTGCCGTCGGCGCGGGCCACCAGCACCACGTCGTACTCGGCGGCCAGCCCGGCCATCACCTGCACCACACGCGGATCCTTGGCGCGGGCCAGGCCTTCCACCTTCCCGAGCAGGGCCACCTTGCGGGCGCTGTCGAGGCTGGCGATGGGGTCCAGGTCGCGGTAGAGCGTCCGGCTGCCTGCCACCTGGCGCGGTGCGTCCACGCGCACCCGGCGGCTCTGGCCGGCCGCCGCGATGCTGCGCACCGTGCGTGCGGCGTCGTGCAGCGCCGCCGCCGAGATGTCGTCGGAGTAGGCGAAGGCGGTCTTCTCGCCGGCCACTGCGCGCACGCCCACGCCCTGGTCGATGCTGAAGCTGCCGCTCTTGACGATGCCCTCTTCCAGGCTCCAGCCCTCGCTGCGGGTGTACTGGAAGTACAGGTCCGCGTCGTCGACGCGGTGCGCCGCGATCAGGTTGAGAGCCTGCGTCAGGTCGGACTCCTCCAGGCCGAAGGGTTCCAGCAGCAGGCCCCGTGCGGTGGCCAGACGTTCGAGGGTGGGTTCGCGGGCGATCATGCAGCCATTCTAGGGAGGTGGCCGCCCGCCCGTGCAGGCGCTGCGCGATGTCCCGCCCGGCCGTGCCGGCGCCGACAATCGGCCATGGCCGACCGCCTGCCGCAGCGTCTGATCGCCCACCTCGACATGGATGCGTTCTATGCCTCCGTGGAGCTGCTGCGTCGCCCGGAGCTGCGCGGCCTGCCGGTGGTGGTCGGCGGACGGCGTGCCGTCGGGGCGGTCGTCGAGGGTGACTGGCCGCGCCTGCAGGACTACAGCGGGCGCGGTGTCGTGACCACCGCCACCTACGAGGCCCGTGCCATGGGGGTGCACTCCGGCATGGGGCTGATGAAGGCGGCCGCGCTGGCGCCGCGCGCGATCCTGCTGCCGGCCGACTTCGACGCCTACCGCCAGATGTCGCGCCGCTTCAAGGCCGCGGTGGCCGAGCGCGCGCCGGTGATCGAGGACCGTGGCATCGACGAGATCTACATCGACCTCAGCGACGTGCCGGGTGTGCGCGAGCCGGTGGGGCACGACCCGCTGGGCGGCGCACGCGCGCTGGCCCAGGAGATCAAGAACAACGTGCGGCGCGCCACCGGGCTGAGCTGTTCGATCGGGCTGGCACCCAACAAGCTGCTGGCCAAGATCTGCAGCGACCTGGACAAGCCCGACGGGCTGACCGTGGTGATGGCCGAGGACCTGCCCGCGCGCATCTGGCCGTTGCCGGTGCGGCGCATTCATGGTGTCGGGCCGAAGGCGGCGGCGCGGCTGGAGGCGATGGGGGTGGCCACGGTCGGCGATCTGGCTGCCTGGCCGCAGGCGGAGCTGGTGGCGGCCTTCGGTGCGGCGCATGGCCGCTGGCTGCACGAGGCCGCCTGGGGTCGCGACGACCGGCCGGTGGTGACCCACAGCGAGCCGGTGTCGATCAGCCGCGAGACCACCTTCGAGCGTGACCTGCATCCCCGCGCCGACCGTGAAGTGCTGGGCCGCATCTTCACGCGGCTGTGCGAGCAGGTGGCGGCCGATCTGGCCCGCAAGGGTTATCGCGGGCGCACCATCGGCATCAAGCTGCGCTTCGACGACTTCCACACCGTCACCCGCGACCAGACCGTGACGCTGCCCACGCAGGAGGCGCGGGCGATCCGGGCGGCCGCCGGCGCCTGCCTGAAGCGTGTGCCGCTGAACCGGCGCCTGCGCCTGCTCGGGGTACGGGTGGGCAACCTGCAGCGCGAGGATGCCACCCGTGCCGGGCCCACTGGGCGTCGGCAGGCGTCGGTCGGCGCTGCGAAATCCTCTCCCGGTGCGCCTGAGCGACGGCCCGCGGCCGGCTCGGTCGGCCCGGACAGCCTGGCCCTCTTCGACGATCCGCCTGACACCGACAGCCTGGGCGAGCCGCTGCGATCGGGTCGGGCGCGCTGAACGGCCTTGCAGGAGGTCTTGCAGCCGCCCTCGCAGACCGCCGCGTCGAAGCGGGCCGAGGTATGCGGCACCTGCGCGGCGCGAGAGAATCAGGCGGCGTCGTGGGGCCCGGCAGCCGGCGGGTCGACCGGGCGCGTCGGCAGCTGCCAGAGCCAGAGCGCGACGAGGGCACAGCACAGCGCCGGCAGCCAGGGCAGGCGCGGCAGCATGGTCCAGGCGTAGGCCGAGCCCAGCGCCATCGTGACCGTGGCGAGCTGCTTGGCGCGCAGCGGCACCATGCGGTTGCGGCGCCAGTCGCGCACCATCGGGCCGAAGCGGGGGTGGCTCAACAACCAGTGTTCGCAGCGACTGCTGCCGCGCGAGAAGCAGGCCGCAGCCAGCAGCACCAGCGGGGTGGTGGGCAGCAGCGGCACGAAGATGCCGACGATGCCCACCGTCAGGGCCAGCAGCCCGGCGATCAGCCAGGGCGCACGTCGCCAGCGCGAGGGGTGGCGCCGCGTGACGGCCGTCGCGACAGGGAGTTCGTGCGGAGGGGGCATGGACGGCGGGAGCGGGCTGCGCTGCGCACAGACGCTGGTGCCGACTATCCGATTCGAACGGATGACCTACCGCTTACAAGGCGGTTGCTCTACCAGCTGAGCTAAGTCGGCAGGGGGCGGCGCGCACGCCGCCCGGCTCGGGCCGCATTGTAGGCAAGGCAGGTGGCCTGCGCCCGCCGGGGCGAACACCCCGGGCCTGGCCGCCTACTTCACACGCTTGAGGGCCGGCCGTGGGGCCGTGCCGGGGCCGGCGGGTGTCGGCGGCTCATCGCCGTCGCCACCCTCGTCTTCGGCGGCCGGCGCCGTGGCCAGACGCAGGTTCACCGGTGCGGCGGGCTCGACCTCCACGGCCGTCGCATCCGAGTTCTGCCCGTCGCCCTCGCGGTCGGCCTGCGTGGGCAGCGGGAAGGCCATGCCCTGGCCGTTCTCGCGCGCGTAGATCGCGATCACGTGGTCGACAGGCACCAGGATGTCGCGGGCCACGCCGCCGAAGCGGGCCTTGAACTCGATCGTCTCGTTGCCCAGGTGCAGCGCGCTGGTGGCTTCGAAACCGACGTTGAGCACGATCTCGTGGTTCTTCACGTACTCCATCGGTACGCGCACGCTGCTGTCGACGTAGACCGCCAGATAGGGCGTGAAGCCGTTGTCCGTGCACCAGTCGTGCAGGGCACGGATGAGGTAGGGACGGGTGGACGCGCTGGGCGAGTCGGAGGGGGGATCGTGGGGCGCCATGTCGCTGAACCTGTGGCCGCCGGCCTTACTTGCGCATCACCTTCTCGGAGGGCGTCAGCGCCTCGATGTAGGCCGGGCGCGAGAAGATGCGCTCGGCGTACTTCAGCAGCGGCGCGGCGTTCTTCGACAGGTCGATGCCGTAGTAGTCCAGGCGCCACAGCAGCGGGGCGATGGCCACGTCGAGCATCGAGAAGTCGTCGCCCAGCATGAACTTGTTCTTCTGGAAGATCGGCGCGAGCTGGGTCAGGCGGTCGCGGATCTGCGAGCGTGCCCGCTCCAGCTGCTTGTCGTTGGCCTTGACGCCGCCGCGCCCCTCGAGGGTGTTCACGTGGGTGAACAGTTCCTTCTCGAAGTTGAACAGGAACAGACGCACGCGTGCACGCGCCACCGGGTCGCCCGGCATCAGCTGGGGATGCGGGAAACGCTCGTCGATGTACTCGTTGATGATGTGCGATTCGTACAGGATGAGTTCTCGTTCGACGAGGATGGGCACCTCGTTGTACGGATTCATCAGTGCGATCTCGTCGGGCTTGGCGTAGAGATCGACGTCGCGGATCTCGAAGTCCATGCCTTTTTCGAACAGCACGAAACGGCAGCGATGCGAGTAGGGGCAGGTCGTCCCGGAGTAAAGCACCATCATGGCGGGATCGCTCCTCGAGGTGAAAGGGGAAAGCGGAAAAGCAAAAGCGCGCAGAGGCAGTGGCCTGCCGCTGCGCGTGGTGCGAACCCGCGGGCCTCAGCCCGCCGGGGTCCGCCGCGGGGGACTTACTTGACGTCCTTCCAGAAGGCCGCGTTCAGGCGCCAGGCGATCACGAAGAACACCGCCAGGAAGGCCAGCACGAACATGCCCAGGCGCTTGCGCATGTCCTGGTTCGGCTCGCCCATCCACTGCAGGAAGGCCACCAGGTCGCCCACGGCGTTGTCGTATTCGGCGGCCGACATCTTGCCCGGGGTGATCTGCTCGTACTTGCCGGTGAAGTTGTGCTTGTCGTCGAACACGGCACGGCGCTCGCCCTGCAGCTCCCACAGCACGTGCGGCATGCCCACGCTCGGGAAGGCCAGGTTGTTCCAGCCGGTGGCCTTGGTCTCGTCGCGGTAGTAGGTGCGCAGGTAGGTGTAGAGGTAGTCGGCGCCGGTGCCGTTGGCGCCGGCACGCGAGCGCGCGATCAGCGTCAGGTCGGGCGGGGTGGCGCCCAGCCAGGCCTTGGCATCCCGCGAGTTCATCGCGATCTGCATCAGGTCGCCGACCTTGCCGCCCGAGAAGATCAGGTTGTCCTTGATCTGCTGTTCGGTCAGGCCGATGTCGCGCAGCTTGTTGAAGCGCATGAACGCCGCGCTGTGGCAGTTCAGGCAGTAGTTGACGAACAACTGGGCGCCGCGCTGCAGCGCGCCCTGGTCCTTCATCTTCTCGACGGGGAACTTGTCCCAGGCGATGCCGTCCGTGGCGGCGTGAGCCGTCGGGGCCAGCGCCGAGAGACCGGCCGCCGCCGCGACGAGCAGGGACGCAATGAACTTTTTCATGGTGGTCAGGGCTCCTGTTTCGTCGCGTGGCATCAGTGGGGCTTGAAGGTGACGCGGTCCGGCACCTTCTTGAAGGTCCCCAGCTGGCTCCACCACGGCATCAGCAGGAAGAAGCCGAAATAGAACAGCGTGCCGACCTGCGAGACGATGGTCCCGATGTCGGAGGGCGGCAGGATGCCGAGGTAGCCCAGCACCAGGAAGAAGGCCACGAACACCGCGTACAGGCCCATGTGCCAGCCCGGACGGTAGCGGATCGACTTGGCCGGGCTCTTGTCCAGCCAGGGCAGGAAGAACAGGATGATCACGGCACCGCCCATCACCACCACGCCCCAGAACTTGGCGTCGAAGGTCTTGAGCATCGCGGCGGCGACCACCGCGGCGATCAGGATGCCGACCTTGAACTTGGCCTGGAAGCCGCCCTTGAGCACGGCCAGCACCGCGGCCAGACCGATCACCACGACCAGCACGTTGACCATCACGTCGGTGGTGGCGCGCAGCATCGAGTAGAACGGCGTGAAGTACCACACCGGCGCGATGTGCAGCGGCGTCTTCAGCGGGTCCGCGGGGATGAAGTTGTTGAACTCCAGGAAGTAGCCGCCCAGTTCCGGCGCGAAGAACACCACCGCGCTGAACAGGATCAGGAAGCCTGCCACGCCCAGGATGTCGTGCACCGAGTAGTAGGGGTGGAAGGGGATGCCGTCCAGCGGGATGCCGCGCTCGTCCTTCTTGGCCTTGATCTCGACGCCGTCCGGGTTGTTCGAGCCCACCTCGTGCAGCGCGATGATGTGCGCGGCCACCAGGCCGATCAGCACCAGCGGCACCGCGATGACGTGGAAGCTGAAGAAGCGGTTCAGCGTCGCGTCGGAGACGACGAAGTCGCCGCGGATCAGCAGCGCCAGGTCCGGACCCACGAACGGCACGGCGGCGAACAGGTTCACGATCACCTGGGCGCCCCAGTAGGACATCTGGCCCCAGGGCAGCAGGTAGCCCATGAAGGCCTCGGCCATCAGCGCCAGGAAGATCGCGCAGCCGAACAGCCACACCAGCTCGCGCGGCTTGCGGTACGAGCCGTACAGCATGCCCCGGAACATGTGCAGGTACACGACGACGAAGAACGCCGACGCGCCGGTGGAGTGCATGTAGCGGATCAGCCAGCCCCAGGGGACTTCGCGCATGATGTACTCGACCGAGGCGAAGGCCACCGGCACGCCCGCGGCGTTCAGCGACGCGTCGGGCTTGTAGTGCATCACCAGGAAGATGCCGGTGACGATCTGGATCACCAGCACCAGCAGGGCCAGCGAACCGAAGAAGTACCAGAAGTTGAAGTTCTTCGGCGCGTAGTACTCGGAGAGGTGCTCCTTGTACAGCTTGCTGGCCGGGAACCGGTTGTCCACCCAGGTCATGAGCTTCATGCCCAGGGGTGCGTCGGCGGGAGCCTCTTTGAATTCAGCCATGTCGACCTCGATGTTCCTTGTCAAGCCTTCTTGTCTTCACCAATGAGCAGCTTGGTGTCGGACAGGTACATGTGCGGCGGCACCTCGAGGTTGTCCGGGGCCGGCTTGTTCTTGAACACGCGGCCGGCCAGGTCGAAGGTCGAGCCGTGGCAGGGGCAGAAGAAGCCACCCTTCCAGTCGTCGGGCAGCGAGGGCTGCGGGCCGGCCTGGAACTTGTCGGAGGGCGAGCAGCCCAGGTGGGTGCAGATGCCCACGACGACCAGGTATTCCGGCTTGATCGAGCGGTGCAGGTTCTTCGCGTACTCGGGCGTCGGGTAGGCGTTGCGGTCCGAGTTCGGATCGACCACCTGAGCGTTCAGCGCCTCGAGGTCCTTGAGTTGTTCGGGCGACCGACGCACCACCCACACCGGCTTGCCGCGCCATTCGGCGGTCATCTTCTCGCCCGGCTTCAGGCTGGAGACATCGACTTCGACGGCGGCACCGGCCGCCTTGGCGCGCTCCGACGGCGCAAAGGTGCTGACGAAGGGCACCGCCGCGGCGACACCGCCGATCGCGCCGGCGCAGCCCGACGCGATCAGCCACGTCCGCTTGGCCTGGTCGACTTGCTGGTCACTCATGTGATTCCTCGGGGAAAAGAAAATCCGGATCCGACTTGGGGGCAACCCCTGATTCTAGCCGCGCGACGTGCAGTGCTTGGCATCGCGCAAGCGCAGCGGCGCCCGCTCGCGCACGCGACCGGGGTGAGTCGACGGCTCAAAACAACAACCGGGGCGTCGGCCTGCTTTGCAGCGCAGATCGCGAGTCGCGCGCGCAGCAATCAGGCACCGTCGGCTTGACTTGTAACTTACGCCGTGAATACTGCACGCACGGGCGCAGGCGACGCGCCGCAACCGTCGAATCTAGAGGAGTCCAGCAATGGGAATGATGACCGAGTTCAAGGAGTTCGCCCTGAAGGGCAACGTGATGGATCTTGCCGTGGGCGTGATCATCGGAGGGGCCTTCGGCAAGATCGTCGATTCGCTCGTGGGCGACATCGTCATGCCGATCGTCGGCAAGATCTTCGGCGGGCTGGACTTCAGCAACCACTTCATCCCGCTGGCCGGGCAGACCGAGACCACCCTGGTCGAGGCGAAGAAGGCCGGCGCCGTGCTGGCCTACGGCAACTTCATCACCATCGCGCTGAACTTCGTCATCCTGGCCTTCATCATCTTCCAGATGGTGAAGATCATGAACCGCATGCGCCGTCAGGAGCCGGTCGCTGCGCCGGCGCCGGCCGAGCCGCCGCCCCCGTCCGAGGACGTGCTGCTGCTGCGCGAGATCCGCGACGCGCTGAAGCGCTGAGCGTCGGACCCGAAGGATCACCCGCCGGGCCGCCGGCCTGCCGGTCGGCCCGGCCCGGGCCGGGGGATCGGCACGGCGCTCACTGCCAGGCCAGGGCCGCCAGGTCGTTGGCGAAGATCGGCGAACTGGCCCAGACGCCCGCGAGCCCCTTTCGGTAGACCGCGGCCTGGGTGGGGTTGAAGAGGAAGACGTTCACCGCGTCCTGGGCGATGTGGCGCTGCAGTTCGCCGAACAGGCGGGCGCGCTCCCGGGCGTTGGTGGTCGCCGCATGGCGCGCCACCAGGTCGCGGAAGGCCCGGCTGTCGTAGCCCCAGTAGTACGCCGGGTTGGCGTACTGCACGTAGTCCAGCGGCTCGACGTGGTTGATCACGGTCAGGTCGAACTGGCCCTTGAAGGCGCCCGACAGCCACTGCGCCCACTCGACGTTCTCGATCCGGGCGACGATGCCCACCTTGGCCAGCTGCGCGGCCAGCACTTCGCCGCCCTTGCGGGCATAGGGTGGAGGCGGCAGGGTCAGCGTCACGTTCAGCGGCGTGGTCACGCCGGCTTCCTTCAGCAGGGCCCTGGCCTTTTCCGGGTCGTGGGGATACAGGCCGGTGAGGTCGATGTAGCCGGCGTCCGAAGGTGCGAAGTGGCTGCCGATGGGCTTGCCCAGGCCGTCGAGCACGCCGTCGATGAAGGCCTTGCGGTCCACCGCATGGGCCAGCGCGCGGCGCACCCGCACATCGTCGAAGGGCTTGCGACGGTTGTTGATCGTCATGATGCCCTTGCCGGCCTGGTGGCCCAGCTCGACGACGAAGCGCGGATCCTGACGGAACTGCGGCAGCGCCTGGTTGGCGATGCCACGCGGGAAGGCGTCGATGTCGCCGGCCAGCAGCGCGGCGGACTGGGCCGCGGCGTCGGGGATGAAGCGGAAGGTGGCGCGGCGGATCTTCACCGCCGCGGCGTTGCGCCAGCCGTCCCACTTCACCAGCGTGACCGCGCTGCCCTTCTGCCAGCTCTCCAGCCGGTAGGGGCCGGTGCCCACCGGTTTGGTGGCCGCGCCGGCAGCGCTGCGGGCGTCCAGGATCACCGCGGTGTTCTCGCCCATGCGGAACAGGAAGTTGCCGTCGGGCTGGTTCAGCGTGACGATCACCGTGTGTGCATCGGGCGTGGCGATGGACGAGATGTTGTCGAACACCGCCTTCTTCGCCTTGTTGGTGCTGCCCTCGGCCTTGGCACGCTCGAAGCTGAACTTGACGTCGGCGCTGTCGAAGGCCTCGCCGTCGTGGAAGGTCACGCCCTTGCGCAGCTTGAAGGTGTAGAGCTTGCCGTCCGGGTCCATCGTCCAGCGCTCGGCCAGCAGGGGCCGCACGCTGCCGTCCACCTCGATGCGGGTCAGGCCCTCGAAGATGTTGTAGTGGACGATCTCGCCGATCGCCGCCGACGGCGCGCTGGTCGGGTCCAGGCCGGGCGGCTCGAGCACCATGCCGATCACCACGCGGTCCTTGCGCGCCTGCGCCTGGGCCTCGGCCGCGGTCAGCGGGCCGAGCAGGGCCAGCACGGCCAGTGACAGGGCGGCCAGGCGGCGTTCCGGGCGGCGCTCCGGGCGGCATTCCGGGCGGCATTCCGGGCGGCATTCCGGGCGGGCGTGGGAAACGGACGGGGCAGGGGTCATCGGGGTCTCCTTCGCGATGGGGCGCGATGATGCCTCGAGCGCGATCGCAGCGGGCGTCGATGGGGGCGCAGGCTGCGGGGGTCTAGAACGACGGAACCGCCTCGATCAGGCGGCGGGTGCAGGGGTGCTGCGGGTTGCGGAACAGCGTGTCCGGGTCGCCGCGCTCGACCACCCGGCCGGCCTCGAGCACCAGCACCTCGTCGCAGACCAGGTCTACCACCGCCAGGTCGTGGCTGATGAAGAGGTAGCTCAGGCCGTACTGCTCCTGCAGGTCCTGCATCAGGTTGAGCACCTGGGCCTGCACCGACACGTCCAGCGCGCTGACCGGCTCGTCGGCCACGATCAGCGCCGGCCGGGTCACCAGCGCGCGCGCGATGGCGATGCGCTGGCGCTGCCCGCCGCTGAACTCGTGCGGGTACTTCGCCGCGTCGGCGGCGCGCAGCCCCACCGCGTCCAGCGCCTCGACGATGCGGCGCTGCCGCTCGGTGGCGCTCAGCCCGCGCTGCATCTCCAGCGGCTCGCCGACGCTGCGCGCCACGGTCAGGCGCGGGTCCAGCGAGCCGTAGGGGTCCTGGAAGACCATCTGGAACTGCGCGCGCGCCGCCCGCAGCGCGGCTGCGCCGAGCCGGTGCAGGTCCTGGCCGAGCAGCTTGACCGTGCCGGCGCTGGGCGTCTCGAGGGCCATCACCAGCCGCGCCAGCGTCGACTTGCCGCAGCCGGACTCGCCGACCACACCCAGGCTGCGCCCGCGCGCGAGGGTGAAGCTCACGTCCTGCAGCGCCTGCAACTGCGGCGCTGGGCCGAACAGGCGCTCGCGCGGCAGCGGGTAGCGCCGCGACAGCCCCTGCACCTCCAGCAGCCAGGGCTCAGCCATGGGCGGCTCCGTCCGGCGCGCCGTCCACCGGGCCGCCCGCCGCGTCGGCCGGCGCCCGCTGCGGCGGTGGCGGCAGTTCCGGCAGCGCGTCCAGGCGCAGGCAGCGTGCGGCATGGCCCGCGGCGGCCGGCTGCAGTGCCGGCATCGCGGCGCGGCAGGCGTCGGCCGCCCAGGGGCAGCGGTCGGCGAAGGCGCAGCCGGCGGGCAGGTCGGCCAGTTCGGGCACCCGGCCGGCAATCGTGGCCAGCCGCGTGCCCCGCGGCAGCCCCAGCCGCGGCCGGGCCGCGAAGAGTCCGCGGGTGTAGGGGTGGCGGCGCTGGCGGAACACCGCGGCGGTGGGGCCGTCCTCGACCACCTGGCCGCCGTACATCACCAGCAGGCGCTGCACCTGCTGCGCCATCACGCCCAGGTCGTGGCTGATCAGCAGCAGCGCCATGCCGTCCTCGGCCACCAGCTCGGCGAGCAGGGCCAGCACCTCGCGCTGCAGCGTCACGTCCAGTGCGGTGGTGGGCTCGTCGGCGACGAGCAGTTCCGGCCGGCAGGCCAGCGCGATGGCGATGACCACGCGCTGGCGCTGTCCGCCGGAGAGCTGGTGCGGGTAGGCGTCCAGCCGGCGCGCGGCCTGCGGCAGGCGCACCCGCTCGAGCAGCCGCAGCGCCTCGGCGCGCGCGGCGCTGGCACTCAGGCCGCGGTGCAGCCGCAGCGGCTCGGCGATCTGCCGGCCGATCGGGTGCAGCGGGTTCAGCGCGGTCATCGGCTCCTGGAAGACCATCGCGATGCGGTCGCCGCGCAGCGCGCACCAGTCCCGCTCGGGCAGGCCGACCAGCTCGCGGCCGTCGAAGCGCATCGAGCCGCTCGTCTGCGCCCCTTCGGGCAGCAGGCCCATCAGCGCCAGCGCGGTGAGCGACTTGCCGCAGCCCGATTCGCCGATCAGGCCGAGCGTCTCGCCCCGTCCGAGCGTGAAGTCCAGCCCGCGCAGCGCCTCGACCATGCCGCGCTCGGTACGCAGGCGCACGCGCAGGTCGCGCAGCACCAGCAGCGGCGCCGCGCGGTCGTCGGGGGTGCCGGGTCCGCCGGGAGGCGCGGGTCGGTGAGGGGCCGTCATCGCTGCCGGGCCAGCCTGGGGTCGAGCAGATCGCGCAGGCCGTCGCCGAGCAGGTTCAGGCCCAGCACCGCCGTGGCGATGGCCAGGCCGGGGTAGAGCGCCAGCTGCGGGGCCTGGAAGATCTGCATCTGCGCCTCGTGCAGCATGCGGCCCCAGCTGGGCTGCGGCGGCTGGGTGCCCAGGCCGAGGTAGCTCAGCGCCGCCTCGGCCAGGATGGCGATGGCGAACTGGATCGTCGCCTGCACGATCAGCACCCCGGCGATGTTGGGCAGCACATGGTCGCGCGTGATGCGCCAGCGCCCCTTGCCCGCCGCGCGGGCGGCCAGCACGTAGTCGCGCGCCCAGATCGCGTTGGCTGCGCCGCGGGTGATGCGGGCGAACACCGGGATGTTGAACAGGCCGATCGCGACGATGCTGCCCACCAGACCCGGCCCGTGCAGCGCGGCCAGCAGGATGGCCGTCAGCAGCGCCGGGAAGGCGAAGCCGAAGTCCACCGCGCGCATGATCAGCTCCTCGGTCCAGCCGCGCCGCGCCGAGGCCAGGCAGCCCAGCGCCACGCCCACGCCCAGCCCCAGCGCCACCGCGAACACGCCCACCACCAGGCTGGCCTGCGCGCCCACCAGCAGCTGCGAGGCCACGTCGCGCCCCAGGCTGTCGGTGCCCAGCCAGTGCTGCGCACCGGGCGGTGCGAAGCGGTTGGCGATGTCGATGTCCGCCGGCGCATGCGGCGACCAGAACAGCGACAGCAGCGCGGCCAGCGCGACCAGCGTGCTCAGCAGCGCCCCGGCCACGAAGCTGGGGTGGCGCAGTGCGCGCCGTCGCAGGCTTGCCGGCGACATCGTCAGCGCGCCTCGGCCGCGGCCAGCCGCGGGTCGATCAGCCCGTAGAGCAGGTCGACCAGGAAGTTGACCGCCACCACCACGGCGGCCAGCAGCAGCACCACGTCGCGCACCACCACCAGGTCGCGGTTGGCCACCGCCTGGAACACCAGCCGGCCGATGCCGGGCAGCACGAAGACGTTCTCCACCACGATGGTGCCGGTGATCAGGTTGGCGAACTGCAGCCCCATCAGCGTGATCACCGGGATCATCGCGTTGCGCAGCACATGGCGCCAGAGCACCGCACGGCGGCTCAGCCCCTTGGCGCGCGCGGTGCGCACGAAGTCCTCGCGCAGCACCTCGAGCACCGCCGAGCGCGTCACCCGCGCCAGGATGGCCGCCTGCACCGCCGCCAGCGCCAGCGCCGGCAGCAGCAGCGCCTGCAGGCCCGGCCCGAGGCCGCCGCCGTCCTCCTCGCTCCAGCCGGGAAAGCCGCCGGCCGGCAGCCAGGCCAGCTTCACCGCGAACAGCAGGATCAGCAGGATGGCCAGCCAGAAGTTCGGCAGCGCCATGCCCGCCTGGCTGAGCGTCATCACCGCCAGGTCGCCCAGGCGGTTCTGGCGCGCCGCGGCGTACACCCCCGCGGCCAGGGCGACCGCCGTGGTCAGCGCCATCGCCAGCAGCGCCAGCGGCAGCGTGACCTGCAGCCGCTCGGCGATCAGCTCGGCCGTCGGCGTGTCGTAGGCCAGGCTGAGCGCGGTCTGGCCGCGCAGCAGTCCGCCCACCCAGTCGGCGTAGCGTTGCAGGGCCGGCCGGTCCAGGCCCATGCGTGCCTCCAGCGCGGCCAGGGCCTCGGGGGTCGCGGTGTCGCCCAGCACCACCTGGGCGGCGCTGCCCGGCAGCAGCTCCAGCACGGCGAACACGATGACCGAGGCCACCCCCAGCGTGAGCAGCAGGGTCGCGAAGCGGCGGAGCAGGAACCAGCGCAGCAAGGGGTCGGGGGTGCCGGGCACCCGGGTTCGTGACGGAAGCGGCTATTGTGCGGGCTGGCTGCGCCCGGCTGCCGCCAGGACGGCCGGCCACCCGCCCGCCGCAGCGCCCTGCGGCGCCGCCACAACAGGCCCGCCGGCCTGCCTGCGCGCACGCCCCGGCCCTGACACCACGGCCCGGCGCGGCCCCGCCGGCCCCGGCCTGCGCCACTAACATGCGCGGCGTGCAACCCGTTCTGCTGCGCTCCTGTCCTTCTCCCGGCCCGCGGGGGCGTCCTCGTCGGCGAGGGCGCCGCGCATGACCGCCGCCGACCTGACCCCGCTCCAGGTGCTCGGCCATGGCGCGCAGGACTGGGCCATCCTGGCCGTCTTCGGCACCGTCTATCTGGGCATGTTCCTGGGCGGGCTGCCGCATTTCCGTCTCGACCGCACCGGCGTGGCCGTGCTCGGCGCCATCGCCATGATCGCCCTGGCCGGTCACCCGGTCGAAGAGGCCGCACGCGCGGTGGACCTGCCCACCCTCGTGCTGCTGTTCGCCTTCATGGTCGTGTCGGCGCAGATGCGCCTGGGCGGCTTCTACACCGAGGTGACGCGCCGGGTCGGCGCGCTGCCACTGTCGCGGCGCGGCCTGCTGGCGGCGATCGTCGTCACCGCCGGGGGGCTGTCGGCCGTCTTCTCCAACGACATCATCTGCCTGGCCATGACCCCGGTGGTGGCGCACCTCTGCCTGCGCCGCGGGCTCGCACCGCTGCCCTTCCTGGTCGGGCTGGCCTGCGCGGCCAACATCGGCTCGGCGGCCACGCTGATCGGCAACCCGCAGAACATGCTGATCGGCTCGGTGCTGCGGCTGGACTTCGGCGCCTACCTGCGCGGCGCGCTGCCGCCGGTGGCCGCCAGCCTGCTGCTGCTGTGGCTCTGGCTGGCCTGGGGACCGGGCTCCCGGGCCCCGCAGCCCGCGCCCCGCACGGACGTGGCCGACGACGAGCACGATTTCGACGCCTTCCAGACCGCCAAGGGCCTGAGCGTGGCGGCCGCGCTGATGCTCGTGTTTCTCTTCACCGACTGGCCGCGCGACGTGGCGGCGCTGGTCGGCGCCGGCGTGCTGCTGCTCAGCCGCCGCCTGCACTCGGCCCATGTGATGGGCTTCGTCGACTGGCAGCTGCTGCTGCTCTTCATCGGCCTGTTCGTCGTCAACCATGCCCTCGACAGCACCGGCGTGGCCGCCCAGGCGGTGGCCTGGCTGGCGCAGCAGGGCGTGCACCTGGCCGAGCCGGGCGCGCTGCTGGTGGTCGGGGTGGCGCTGTCGAACCTGGTGTCCAACGTGCCGGCGGTGATGCTGCTGCTGCCGCACCTGGGCACCGCCGGCACCCCGGCGGCCGAGCAGGCCGGCGTGCTGCTGGCGCTGGCCAGCACCTTCGCGGGCAACCTGCTGCTGGTCGGCTCGATCGCCAACCTGATCGTGGTCGACGGCGCGGAGAAGAACGGCATCGCGATCCACTGGCGCGATCACGCCCGCATCGGCGTGCCGGTGACCCTGGGCACGCTGGCGCTGCTCTGGGGCTGGATGGCCTGGCTGCGCTGACGAGGGCCGACTCCGCAGCGGGCATGCCGCACCCGTCGGTGCGGCGCAGCGCACCTGCCTACAATCGCGCCATGCCACGTCTGTTCCGCAGCGACCTGACGGTTCGCTCCGCCTGCCTCCCGGTGTGCACTTGCACCGGGCGACGTGTGCACGCGCCTGCCGCGCCGCGGCAGGGCCAGGGGCGTCGGGCCGGGCTTTCGGCCGCACGCTCCTAGGCCCGGCGACCCCCCCCTTCGGCAGATTTCGCGCACGACAGGGTCGCCGGGCTTCTTCGGCGCCCGGCTCCGCCTTTTGCCTCCGCCCGCGGCGGCGGGGCCTTCCCCTGGAGTTCCTTTCATGCAGATCCCCTCCACCGACCGGCAGATTTCCGGTCTCGATGAAGCTCGCCTGCGTTCGCTGCTGCGGCGAGCCCGCGCCGCCGGCCTCGCGCCCGAACTGGCCGACCGGATCGAAGAGGCCCTCGACAGTGCCGAGGTGCTGCCCGTGCCCGAGATCGCTCCCGATGTCGTGACCATGCGCACCCGGCTGCAGGTGCGAAGCGCTGCTGCGGCCGGCGAGGTACGCCGTGTCACCCTGTGCTATCCGGACGAGGCCGATGCCGAGCAGGGCCAGATCTCGGTGTTCTCTCCCTTCGGTCTGGCCCTGCTCGGCGCGCAGGCTGGCCAGCCGGTCCGTTGGCGCGGTCCCCGCGGCGAATGGCACGAGGTCCGGATCGAGGCCCTCGAGTACCAGCCCGAGGCGGCGGGTGACCTGACCGTCTAGCAGCCAGGACCCGGTTCCTGGATCGCCGTGCCGATCCGCGCGGCGGGCCGGACAACGGCGTTCAGCCCGGAATCTCGGGTTCCACCAGCTGGGCCAGCTGCAGCAGCGACTCCTGCCAGCCCAGGTAACACATCTCCGGCGGGATGACTTCCGGGATGCCGGACTGCTCGAAGGTGACCGACGTGCCGCAGGACACCGGCGTCAGCGTCACCGTCGTCACCATCTCGCCGGGCAGGTTCGGGTCGTCGAAGACGCTGGTGTAGCTGAGCTTCCGGTTCGGCTCGACCGCAAGGTAGGTGCCGCCGAAGCTGTGGCTGCCGCCGGAGGAGAAATTGGTGAACGCCATGCGCCAGCGTCCGCCCACGCGCACATCCAGCTCGAACACCTGCGCGGTGAAGCCGAACGGCGGCAGCCAGCGCGCGAAGGCATCGGCCTGGGTGAAGGCGCGGAACACGCGCTCGGGCGGGGCGCGCAGCACGCGGTGGAGGTGGATGGTGTGGGGCATGGCGGCGGGGTCTCCAGAGATGGCAGAGGACGGTCTTCTGTGGATCACGACGAACGGGGCTGGCGAGTCTCGACACGATGCCACTCGCTGCTCAGTGCGCCCAGCCGGCATCGTAGGCCCCTGCGGCGAGTCGGATATCCAGCGAGAATCACCACGGAGTGATCGGGGCAGGCACGGCGGGCAAGATCCTCGTCACCGATCGGCGCAGCGGCAGTCCCAAGGACGCCTTGCTGGTCTGCAGGCACCTCGCTGTGGAGCGTGTCGTGGTCGGCCAGCACGCGCCGGGCGGCGTCGTAGGCGTGCTGCCGCATGAAACCCGGCGCCGTGGTGTCCATCAGCGCTGCCGCCCGTTCGATCAGCGCCTTGGCCTCGGCGCTGGTGCGCAGGTTGATGCGCGCCGATGCCTCGCTGGAACCTGCCTGCCCGGAAGGGCCGTCACTCCGACGTTGACCCTCGCCCGGCCTCCCTCAACCCCAGCCACAGCCGCAGATCGAACTCCAGCTGGTGGTAGTCGCCCTCCATGTGGCAGCACAGCGCATAGAACGCCTTGTCATGCTCCCGGTGCCGCAGGTGGGCCAGTTCGTGCACGACGATCATGCGCAGGAAGTCGGCCGGGGCGTCCTTGAACACCGCGGCGATGCGGATCTCGCGTTTGGCCTTGAGCTTGCCGCCCTGCACCCGGGAGACGGCGGTGTGGGTGCCCAGCGCCTGGGCGACCAGCTGCAGGCGCTGGTCGTAGGCCACCTTGGACAGCGGCTGCGAATTGCGCAGGTAGGCGCTGCGCAGTTCGTCCACGTAGTCGTGCAGCGCGCGGTCGGTGCGCACCTCATGCCGCTCGGCGTAGCGACGCGCCAGCGCGGCGGCGGCGCGGCCGCTGGCAACGGCCTCGCGCACCTGGGCCAGCAGGTCGGGGGGGTAGCCGAGAAGGTACTTCAGGGACGGTTCGGCGTGCGGTGCGTTCACGGATGGCGGAGGCAGCGGAGGGGAGCGGATCAGCTTGGCAGTGTGCCCGACACGGTGCCCGGCGCGTGGTCTGTACGCCGGTGGCATCGGTCAGCCATGCATCGGGACGGTCCGGGATGCGGCCGATCGCCGTTCAGCCGGTAGAGTTGCCCATTGGACGGGCCGATGCGCCGGCCCGGGATGTTGCACAGGAAATCGACACCATGACGCTGCACTCGCCACAGGCCAACCCCTACGACACCGACCTCGACCGCAACCCCGCCAACCACGTGGCCCTGAGCCCGCTCTCGTTCCTGGAGCGCACGGCCCGCGTGTACCCCCACCGCCTGGCGATCGTACACGGCGCGCTGCGCCAGAGCTGGGCACAGACCTTCGAGCGCTGCCGCCGCCTGGCCTCG
>JAKLLA010000008.1 GCA_023150375.1 Burkholderiaceae bacterium | reverse complement strand
CTGCTGCCGCTCGTGGCCGCCGTCACCACCGTCAGGCTCACGTTGCCGGTCGTCGCCGCACCCGTGCCGACCTGGTCGTTGCCCAGCACGTTCACACTCGCGGCGCTGCCTGCCGGTGTGCTCGTGCCACCGTCGTCCAGCGCATCCACCGTCGCCACGCTGTCGCTGCCGCTGTTGTTCGCCGTGGCGCTGGCCGGTTCGTTGCTCGCACTGCTGGTCGAGCTGAAGCTCACCCCCGTAGCCGCGGTGTCCGCTCCGCCGCTCGCACCGGGCTGCGTGTATTCGATCGGACAGCTCAGCGTCGCCCCGGCGGGCAGGCTGGCCACGCTGCCGGCGCTGGCCGTGCAGGCGCCCACCGTCACCGGCACGGATGCGCCCGTGCTGTCGAGGCCGCTCACCGTGCAGGTGGCAGCCGTGGCAGCCGCCGCCCCGACGTTGCTGCACACCAGCGTGCCGCTCACCACGCTTCCCGGACCCGCCTGCGTAGGCACGATGTTCACCGCGCTGGTCATGTCCGGACCCTCCGTCACCGTGATCGTCGCCGTCGCCTGGTCACAGGCGGCTGGCGTCTGCGCCGGGTTCGCGCAGATCCGGTAGGTCACCGTGTAGCTGCCCACCGCGGCCGTTGCCGGCACGCTGAACTGGCCCGTCGCCGCGTCGAAACTGCTGCCGCTCGTGGCCGCTGTCACCACCGTCAGGCTCACGTTGCCGGTCGTCACCGCACCCGTGCCGACCTGGTCGTTGCCCAGCACGTTCACACTCGCGGCGCTGCCTGCCGGTGTGCTCGTGCCACCGTCGTCCAGCGCATCCACCGTCGCCACGCTGTCGCTGCCGCTGTTGTCCCCGGTGCTGCCCAAGGGCTCGTTGGTCGCGCCGGTGTTCGACGTGAGGCTCACCGCAGTGGGCAGCGCGTCGCTGCCGCTGTCGGCCACGCCTGGCTGGGTGTAGCTGATCGGACAGGTCAGCGTGGCCCCCACCGGCAGACTGGCGGCGCTGCCACTGGAGGCGGTGCAGGCGCCCACTGTCACCGTCACGGCTGCGCCTGTGCTGTCGACAGCGCTCACCGTGCAGCTGGCGTCGGTCGCCGCGGTGGTGCCGGCATTGCGGCAGACCAGGCTGCCGGAGACGCCCGCGCCCGCACCCGCCAGCGTCGGCGTCACCACGACCTGACTGGTCATGTTCGGCGCGGCAATCACCCCGCCCTGCATGCCGAAGAGTCGCGGCAGGTTGACGGATCCGCCGGAACCCGCGGCAGGAACTTCCCCGCCGAAGGCGAAGGTCATGGTGGATACGCCGGCGTTGTAGTTGGCCTCTGCCGCCACGGAAGCCGGCGCACTTGCCAGCGAATAGGTCGGGTAGTTGCCCACCGCCAAACAGCCGATGGCGGCGTTCACCGTGGTGCATGCCGCAGCCCGGTAGGCGATCCCACCGTCGAGCGCGCCAGTCGGCTCGAGCTGCGCGCCGGCAATCACCGTCACCGTGGGCGGCATGAACTCGATGCGCTCGGTGACGCCCCCGGTGATCGAGCTCTCGTTGCCGTCCGTGTCGATGCTGCGCAGGTAGACCGGCACCGCCAGCGGATCGGGCGTGGTCGTGCCCGGCTGCACGAAGTCGAGCCGGAAGACCACCTGCGAGGCATTGGGGGCGGTGCCGGGCAGAAGCACCTGTCCCTGAAGGTAACCGGCACCGGCGCTGGGCGCCTGGCTCATCGTGGCCCCACCGGTGGTGCTCACGATGGTCACCAGCAGGTCGCGGTTGCGGTTGCCGGCCGCCGCCAGATCCGCCGGCGCGATCACGTTGGGGTAGCGGCTGACGCTGCCGACCTGGGTGCAGGGTGCCGCCGAGATGCAGGTCGGCGTCGACCAGGCGAACGACTCCGCCCGCGCCCCGGGCCCCAGTCCCAGCGAAACGAGCCAGAGGGCCGCGGCCGCGGCCAGCCGGCGCAGCACGGCCTGCGGCCCGAGCCTGCGTCCTGCCCGGACCATCCCATTCGCGAAGTCAACCATCGTCAGCCTTGCATTGCGTCTGCATCGCCCCCACCCCCGGTGGCGGGCCGGTCGGTCGTCCGGAACTTGCCGGACGGCGCGAGCACCGTCCGATCCGTGCCGCGCGGCTCCCTGCGGAAGCCCTACCGGACGACGCCACGAACCAATTTGTTTCCTCAAGTAACAACACCGGCCCGATACCCGATCGCCCGCGGCGGCCACCGGAAAGGCGGTGCCGTCACAGGCCGACCAAGCGCTTGCCCGATGTCCGGAAAACCTGCTGCCACTGCGCGACAGCCTGCACCGGTCGCGCTACACGAAAAGCGCGAAGAGTCATTGCGGAAAGTGAACAAATATTACATTGCACTTCCGGCTGAAAATCCACCGCGGCGGTTTGTTGGCAATCGACAACCCGCCCGGCCCAGGGGGAAGTGGGCACAAATCGGCAAAACCAGCCGCAGTTTTCGCAGTGCCGGTGCGACCCGCCGCATCGATGCGATGCGCCGTGCCTCGGCCGGTCAGCCCCAGAGGTCCAGGGGCGGATCCGTGGCCACGGCGCGCAGCAGTTCGCGCCGCCCCACCCAGCCGACCAGGCGGTCGCCCTCCTCCACCACCGGAAGGCCGGCCATGCCGGTGCGCGCCAGCACCGCTGCGATGCGGCGCAGGCTGGTGTCGGGCCGGGCCGCCGGCACGGGACTGCGCAGCAAGTCGGCCGCGCGCAGGCGGGCACGCGTGCGCCAGTCACCGGCGGCGCGTTGCAGCGCCAGGGTCCAGGCATGCGTGTCCTGGTGACCCTCGTCGGACCCGGCCGCAAGGCGGCCGAACCAGTCGGGCCAGGCCGGGCCGACCAGATCGCTGCGCAGCACCAGTCCTACCGGCACCCCCTGCACATCGCAGGCCACCAGCTGGCCCACCCCGTGTCGCTGCAGGAGCTGCCAGATGTCCGGCACCTCGGTCTGCAGGCCGACGGTCAGCACCGGCCGCAACATGACCTGGGCCGCCTGCTGCAGCCGCCGGGGACGCGACGCATCGGCTTCGTCGAACGCGCCGTAGGTCGTCGCCAGGGCCGATGTGCGGGAGGGAGGCGTCGGCGGCTCGTCGATGCCGCGCGCCAGCGGCTCGGCAGGGCGGCTGCGCTCCACCGCCCGGGCCGGCGGCACCGGCGCGAGCAGGTCCTGGCCGGACCAGGACGATCGACCGAGCGGACCGTAGACCAGCAGCATCGCCGAACCCTCTCGTGCAGTGAGGCGCAGCATAACGGTCCCGCCGCAGGTCCGGAACGGCCGCAGGGGGATACTCGCAGCCTGCCCCACCCACCCGGTGCGGCCTCGCGCCGCCGCCTGCCATGGCTCCGGACCCCACGCTCCAGACCGATACCTCCACCCACCGCCCGCCGGACGCCGTCCCGGCGCTGCCGCCGCACCCCCACCTGCTCAGCCCGGCCGAGGTGGCCGAGCGCCTGCAGGTCCACCCGGAGCAGGGCCTGCAGGATCCGGACATCGCCGCCAGACGCGCCCGGCACGGCGAAAACCTGCTGCCCGAAGCCCGCCCTGCCGGCTGGGGTCGCCGCCTGCTGGACGCCTTCGGCGACTTCATGATCCTGGTGCTGCTGGCCGCTGCCGCGGTCGCCTGGGCGATGGGCGAGCGCAGCGATGCGCTGGTGATCCTGGTGATCATCGGTCTGAACGCAGCCATCGGCCTGCTGCAGCAGTGGCGCGCCGAGCGGGCCCTGGCGGCGCTGCGCAGCCTGGCCACGCCGATGGCCATGGTGCGCCGTGACGGCCGCACCCAGCCGCTGCCAGCCCAAGCGCTGGTGCCCGGCGACGTGGTGCTGCTGGAGGCCGGCAACCTCGTTCCGGCCGACCTGCGCCTGCACGACAGCGCCCAGCTGCGCGTGGACGAGGCGATGCTGACCGGCGAATCGGTGCCGGTGGACAAGCAGACCGCGGCCCTGCCACCGCACGCCGACGGCGAGCATCCGCTGGGGGACCGGTTCAACCTGGCCTACCGCGGCACGCTGGTCACCCATGGGCGAGGCGAAGGCGTCGTCGTGGCCACCGGCACGGCCACGCAGCTGGGCCGGGTGGCGGCCCTGCTCGACACCTCCAGCCGGCGCGACACCCCGCTGCAGCGCCGCCTGGCGGCCTTCGGCAAGCGGCTGTCGCTGGTGGTGCTGGGCATCTGCCTGCTGCTCTTCCTGGCCGGGCTGGCGCGCGGCGAGCCGCCGCTGCTGATGGCGCTGACCGCGATCTCGCTGGCCGTGGCCGCCATCCCCGAGGCGCTGCCGGCGGTGGTGGCCGTGCTGCTGGCCCTGGGGGCGCGCCGCATGGCGCAGGTCAACGCGCTGGTCAAGCGCCTGCCGGCGGTGGAGACCCTGGGCTCGGTCAGCACGATCTGCTCGGACAAGACCGGCACGCTGACCCTCAACCGCATGCGCGTGGCCGAGGTGCACCTGGGCGCGCAGGACGCCACCGGCCGCACCGCGGCCGCGGCACTCTGGCGCTCGGTCGCCCTGTGCAACGATGCCCAGCCGCGCGCCGACGCCAGCGCCGCCCCGCAGGAGCCCGAACACTGGATCGGCGACCCCACCGAAACCGCCCTGCTGGCTGCAGCGGCTGCCACCGGTCGCTTCGACCTCGCCGCACTGCGCGCACGCCTGCCGCGCCGCCACGAATGGCCCTTCGACGCAGCGCGCAAGCGCATGAGCACGCTGCACCCGCGCCACCAGGGGGACGGCTGGCTGCTGCTGTGCAAGGGCGCGCCGGAAAGCCTGCTGCCGCGCTGCCGCCACTTTCCCCCCGCCCCGCAGGGCGCTCCGGGCCGCGCCGACGAGCCACTGGTGGCCTGGCTCGCGCACGCCCAGGCGCTGGCGGCGCAGGGACTGCGCGTGCTGGCCTTCGCCCAGCGGCGCTGGCCGGGCGATCTCGACGAGGCGACGCTGCGCGGCCTGGACGCCGAGGCCGCCGAACAGGAGCTGGAACTGCTCGGCCTGATCGGCCTGATCGACCCGCCCCGCCCGGAGGCCGCACAAGCCGTGGCGCAATGCCTGCAGGCCGGCATCCGCCCGGTGATGATCACCGGCGACCACCCGGCCACGGCCCTGGCGATCGCCCGTCAGCTCGGCATCGTCGGCACGGCCGGATCCGACGATGCGGCCGCGGCCCATGAGCGCGCCCTGGTGCTCACCGGCGCCGAGATCGCCCGCATGGACGATACCCAGCTGGCGGCGCTGGCTGCCTCCTGCCGCGTCTATGCCCGCGTCGATCCGGCGCAGAAGGTGCGCATCGTGACGGCCCTGCAGGCCGGCGGTGACTACGTGGCGATGACCGGCGACGGCGTCAACGACGCCCCGGCCCTGCAGCGCGCCGATATCGGCGTGGCGATGGGACGCAACGGCACCGACGTGGCCCGCGAGGCCGCCGCGCTGGTGCTGCTGGACGACCGCTTCGCCAGCATCGTCGCGGCAGTGCGCGAGGGGCGGCGCATCTTCGACAACATCCGCAAGTTCGTGCGCTACACGATGACCAGCAACTCCGGCGAGATCTGGGTGCTGGCGCTCGCACCGGTGCTGGGCATGCCCATGGCGCTGCTGCCGATCCACATCCTGTGGATCAACCTCGTCACCGACGGCCTGCCCGGCCTGGCGCTGGCGGCCGAACCGGCCGAGCCCGGCGTGATGCGCCGCCCCCCCCGGGCCCCGCAGGAGTCGCTGTTCGCCCAGGGCCTGTGGCAGCACTGCCTGTTCGTGGGTCTGCTGATGGGCGGGCTCTGCCTGGGCGTGCAGGCCTGGGCCCTGTCGCAGCAGCATCCAGGCTGGCAGACCATGGTGTTCTGCGCCCTGACCTTCGCGCAGATGGGCCATGTGCTGGTGATCCGCTCGGAGTCGCAGCCGCTCTGGCAACTGGGTCTGGGCAGCAACCGGCCGCTGCTCGCGGCCGTCGCGCTGACCCTGCTGCTGCAACTGGCTGTGGTTTATCTGCCACCTTTGCAGGCCATCTTCCACACCCAGGCGCTGGCCCTGGCGGACCTGGCGCTGTGCTTCGCCTGCGCGGCCGTGCTGATGCTCGCCGTGGAGGCCGAGAAGCACTGGCGCCAGCGCCGGCGCGGCTGAGCGGGCACCGGCCACGGCGCGCGGCCACCGGTTCACCGCGCGCCCGGCGGGGCCGGGCGGGCGCCAGCAGGGGCTCGCCCGCGTCCGGCGGGCCAACGGGATGCGTCGCGCACGAAATGGGACTTCTTCCCTTCTTTTGAAGGGCTTCCGTATCATTTCGTGACCCGGACGACGGGTGCAGCCGCGCCCTCCGGCCCGCGCTGCGGCGGTGACAGCCGTTTCCTGCGGCCGGCCGCCCGCCCGACCGCCCCCTGCATGACCGCCGCGCCATCGATCGAACGCCGCCCTTTCATCCCCTGCTGCCCGCGCCTGACCCTGCTGGCCGCAGGTCTGGTGGTCGCCATGCGCTGCCTGGCCGTACCGACCGGGCCGGATCCGGCAGCCCCTGCGACGGCACCGTCCTCCGCGATCCGCGCGGCCTCGACGCCAGCGGTCCGGACGGCCAGGCCCACAGCGACCGAGGCCGCCGCTACGGCCACGCGCACCCGGCGCCACACCCTGGGCGAGCTGGCCGGCGGCCAGCCACTGCGCTTCTCCGGCGCCGACCACAGCATCCAGCTGCCGCTCTCGGTGCGACTGGACGAGACCATCGTGTCGGCCCGGCTGCGCCTGACCCACACCTTCTCCCCGGCGCTGCTGCCGAAGCAGTCGCAGCTGCGCCTGCTGCTCAACGAGGAAGCCGTTGGCGTGCTGCCGGCGCTGGAAGGCCGCCTCGGCAGTGCCCAGACCGAGGATCTGGCGCTCGAGCCGACCCTGTTCACGGAGTTCGCCAAGCTGCGCCTGCAGTTCCTCGGCCACATCGCCGGCGACTGCCCGCAGCCGCTGCACAGCAGCCTGTGGGCCCAGGTCAGCCCGGCGAGCACGCTGGAGCTGGTGACCCGGCCGCTGGCGCTGGCCGACGACCTGGCGCTGCTGCCGGCCCCCTTCTTCGACCGCCGCGACGCCGGCGCGCTGACGCTGCCGATGGTGCTGCCGGCGCGGCCCAGCCTCGATCTGCTGCGCAGCGCCGGCGTGCTGGCCAGCTGGTTCGGCGCGCTGGCGGACTACCGTCCGGCCCGCTTCCCCGTGCACCTCGACCAGCTGCCGTCCCGCCACGCCCTGCTGCTGGCGACCAACACCGAGCGGCCGAGCGGACTGGCACTGCCGCAGGTGGACACCCCGACCCTGGTGATGCGTTCACACCCGCGCGATCCGACCGTCAAGCTGCTGCTGCTGCTCGGCCGGGACGACGCCCAGCTGCGCCGCGCGGTGGAGGCGCTGGTGCTGGCCACGCCGGCCTGGTCAGGCCCGCAGGCGCAGCCGACCCCGGTGACGCGTCCTGCGCCGCGGTCCGCCTGGGACGCCGCGCGCGTGGCCGGCCCGGGACGCGTGCTGCGCGTCACGGAGCTGGTGGCCGACCCCCAGCAGCTGCAGGTACGCGGCCAGTACCTGCCGCCGATCACGCTGCAATGGCGCCTGCCGCCGGACCGGCTGGCCTGGCCCGGCAGCACGCTGCCGGTCGAGCTGCGCTACCGCTACACGCCCCCCGGGCCCGGTACGGCTCGCCTGGTCGCGCAGCTGAACGGCCACTTCGTGCAGGCCGTCGATCTGCCGCGTGACAGCGCGGCATCGGGCGATGCGGCCCGGCTGCTGCCCTTCCTGGAGCGCGGCGGCCGCAGCGCCGGCCACACCCTGCACCTGCCCGTCCACCTGTTGGCCACCTACAACCGGCTGGAGCTCAGCTTTCAGCTGCCGGCCGCCGAATCCGGCCGCTGCAACCGACATCCGCCCGAAGCCCAGGCCGCCCTCGACCCGGCATCCACCCTGGATCTGCGCGGGCTGGACCTCTACACCGAGATGCCCGAGCTGGCGCATTTCGCCACCGCCGGCTACCCCTTCAGCCGCCACGCCGACCTGAGCCAGACTGCGCTGATCCTGCCCGACCGGCCGGGCAGCGCGGACATCGAGGCGGCCCTGCTGCTGCTCGGTCGTCTGGGCGCGGCCACCGGCCTGCCGGCCACCGAGCTGACCCTGCTGCCCGCATCGCGACTGCCCGAGGCCGGCGATCGCGACCTGCTCGTCGTGGCCGGACCGGAGGACCGTCGCTGGCTGCGCGCCTGGGCCGACGTCCTGCCGGTGCAGCCCGACGGCGAACTGAGCGCGCCGGCGGTGCGCAAGCGCATGGCCGACGGCCAGGCCCGCTGGCTGGGCGGCCCGCAGACGGCCGCCTGGCCCACCGGCTGGGCCGCCGACCCCAGCGGCCAGCCGGCCTGGCTGATGGGCTTCGAGTCGCCGCTGCAGTCCGGGCGCAGCGTGGTCCTGCTGGCCGGTGACGACGGCGCAGCGCGTGCACGGCTGCTCGACCAGCTGCTCGACCCGCAGGGCCTTGCACGGGTGCAGGGCGACCTGGTGTTGCTGCGCGGCGACCGGCTGGAGTCCTTCCGCCTGGGCGAGCGTTACCACAGCGGCAGCCTGCCCGGGTGGCGGCGCCTGTGGTTCCACCTGCAGGGCCATGTGCTGCTGCTGGCGACGCTGGCCCTGCTGGCCGTCCTGGCGGGCGCGCTGGTCGCCCAACCCAGCCTGCGCCGGCGCGCCGAGCGCCGCCTGGCCGCCCCCGCACCGGTGACCGACGGCATGCGCTGAGCGCCCCGACCCTTCCGTCGACCGCACCTTCCGGAGACCCGCCGTGCTGCCCTCCCTTCGCCGACGTCTCGCCGCCTGTACGGCAGCCCGCACCGCTGCCCGCACAGCCGCCCGCACTGCTGCCCTCGGACCGGACACGCCCGGCCCCTGCCGCCTGGCCGGCACCCAAGGCGACGGACGAGGCGGCCATCGGCTCGGCAGCGGTTTCGCCGGCCGGATCGTCGGATCGGCCCTGCGCCGACTGCAGCGCGGTGGCGGCGGCCTGCTGGTCGCCGGGGCCGTCGCTCTGGCGAGCGTGGCGGTCGGAGCCGCCGCAGCGCCGGCTCCCCGACCGACCGCCACGCCCGCCACCGGCCACGACGCCGCCGACGGACTGCTGCAGCAGGCGCTGACCTGGCAGGCCCGCGGGCGCAACGACCTGGCCCGGGCGACCCTGCGCAAGCGGCTCGCCGCCCGGCCCGACGACCCACGGGCCCTGCAGCTGCTCGCCGAGCTCGAACTGCAGGCCGGACGCGACGCCGAGGCTGCCGCACTGATCGAGCGCCTGCAGCGGCAGCCCGCCGCCGCCGAGAACCTGGCCGACCTGCGCGCGCTGCAGCGCCTGCACGGCCCGGATCGCCAGCGCCTGGCCGAGCTGCGCCAGCTGCGCCGCGGCGGACGCCACGACGAGGCGCTGGAGCGGGCGCGCTCGCTGTTTCCCGACGGGCGCCCCCCCGGCAGTCTGGCTGCCGAGTTCGCGCCCCTGCTCGGCCGCACCCCGGGGGGATGGCTGCGCATGCGCCGGCAGCTCGCCGAACGTGTGCAGCAGCTCGGCGCGCCGGCCGACCGTCTGGCCCTCTACGACCTGCTGGCGCAGCGCCCGCAGACCCTCGGCGAGGCGCTGCGCGGTTACGCCACGCTGGCCCGGCAGCGCCAGGTCGCACCGCAGCCGCTGGCCGATGCCTGGCAGCGCGCGGCCAGCGCCCTGCCGCCGGCCGAGGCGGCCGCCGAACAGCGGCGCATCGTGCAGGCCTTGCCCACGGCCCGACTGGCCGCGCCGCTGCGCGAAGAGCCGCCCACGGGCACAGGCACAGCGGCCGCGTCACCCATGCGGGCCACCGCGACCGGGACCCCGCCCGCGCTCGACGCCCTGGCTGCGCCGGGCGCGGGTCGGCCGTCTCGCAGCGTGCGCGAGCAAGCCGACGCGCTGCTGGCCGAAGGCCGTCCGGAAGCCGCCGCCGACCTGCTGCGCAACAGCCTGCGCCAGCAGCCACGGCAGGCCTGGATCCGCCACGACCTGGCCCGGCTGCTGCTTCGCCAGGGCGACGCCCCGGCCGCCCGGGCCCTGATGCAGGAGGGTCGCGCGCTGGCGCGCGGCGATGTCGACATGCTGCACGCCAGCGCCCTCATCGAGGCCGCCGCGGACCGGCCTGCCGAGGCTGTCGCGCTGCTCGAGGCAATCCTGCCCGCACAGCGCAGCCGCGGCCAGCAGCAGCTGCTGCAGCGCAGCCGCGAAGCGCTCGCGCTGTCTGCGGCCACACCGTCGGCACTGCCGGCGGCCACGACCGCGACCGCACCGCTGGCCGATGCACGCGCCGCTGCCGCAGGGCCGCTGCAGCTCGCACTGGGCACCACCGGCTCGATGCGCTCCGGCGCCGGCGGCCGCTCGACCCTGCACGCGCTCGAAACCTCGCTGCGGCTGCAGGCCGACCGCGGCGCCGCTGGCGCCTGGGGACTGCAGCTCGACCATCTGACCCTCGATGCCGGCCGACTGCCGGACGACCCGGAGGAAGCCGGCGAACTCGGCCAGCTGGCACTGCCGGGCGCCACGCTGCCGACCGGCCTGCAACCGCGTGCCGAGGGCCTGGCACTCGGCGTCGACTGGGCCCGGGACGGTCGACGCGTCGACCTCGGCGTCAGCGGGCTGGGTCTGCCGGTGCAGAACCTGGTCGGCGGCTGGTCGCGCCGCTTCGACCTCGGTGATCAGGCCTTCACGGTCGAGCTGTCGCGTCGCATCGAGACCGGCGGCCTGCTGGCCTGGGCCGGGCAACGCGATCCGTCCAGCGGGCAGGTCTGGGGCGGGGTGACCAACACCTCCGTGGCGCTGCGTGCGAGTCGAGACCTGCCCGAAGGCTGGAGTCTGGCCGGCAGCCTGCGGCTGGGCAGTCTGCGCGGTCGCCACGTGGCCGACAACACGGCCTGGTGGTGGCGCGGCAGCCTGGAGCGGCGCTGGATCGACCGGCCCGGCTGGCAGCTCGAGGCCGGGCTGGTGGCCGCGGCCTGGCGCTACGCGCACAACCTGAGCGGGCACACCTGGGGCCACGGGGGCTACTACAGCCCGCAGCGCTACCTGTCGCTGGCGCTGCCGGTGGAGGCCAGCGGGCGCACGCCACAATGGCGCTGGTCGCTGCGCGCCAGCGTGTCGCGCTCCTGGACCCGCGAGGACGATGTGGCCTACTTCCCGACCGATGCAGCCCTGCAGGCCGCCGCGGGTGAGCCGGTGCACCGGGGCGGCCGGGGCGGCGGCTTCGGCCGCGCGCTGCGCGCCAGCGTCGAGACGGATCTGCAGCGCGGCTGGGTGCTGGGAGCCCGCCTGGAACTCGAGCGCTCCAGCGACTACGCGCCCAACCGGGCCAGCCTGTACCTGCGCCGCCACTTCGGCGGCGGCGCCGACACGGACACGCCCCGTTCGCCGCAGTGGCTGACACCGCTGTCGAGGCGCTGAGCGGGCCGCCGTCGAGGAAGGGCCGCCGAGGAAGGACGGCCCAGGCGCAGCAGGCCGGGAGGGCGAGCCGGTCGCCCCCGGGCCCGCCTGCGCCTCACTTGGCAGCGTACTGGCTGATCAGCGAGCGGGCCTCCTCGAGCAGCTTGCGCCCGTCGGCGCCCTTGGCCGAGACGGTCTTGACCCACTCGTCGTCGATCTGCTCGGTGATCTTCACCCAGCGCTGGTACTCGGCCGGGTCCACGAAGCTGATCTTCTGGCCGGCATCGCGGGCCAGCTTCTGGTGCGGGCCGACGATCGAATCGAAGGCCACCTCGCCCGCCCAGGCCGACATGGCCAGGCCGGAATTGGCGTCGATCACCTTCTCCAGGTCGGCCGGCAGGCTGTCGTACTTGGCCTGGTTCATCGCGAAGGCGAAGATGGTGTTGGCCATGCGCGGCATGCCCGGCCCGGTGTCCAGGGCGTAGCGGGCGATCTCCTGCAGCTTGATCGACGGGGCCCCTTCCCAGGGCACGCTGGCGCCGTCGATGACACCCTTGGCGAGCGCTTCGGGCACCGCGGGCAGCGGCATCTGCACCGGCGTGGCCCCCATGGCGGCGATCATCTGCGAGTTGATGCGCGTGGCCGCACGGATCTTCAGGCCCTTGAGGTCTTCCAGACGGGTCGGCTGCTTGTCCTTGAAGTGCAGCAGCGTGCCGTCGTGGACATGGTTGAAGAGGATCTTCACGCCGCGGAACTCGTCCTGCGCGTTCTTCTGGATGTAGGTGTAGAGCGCCTGGCTGGCCGCCTTCGCGGTGGTGGTCATGAAGGGCAGCTCGAACACCTCCGCCTTCGCGAAGCGACCGGCGGCGTAAGTGGGCACCGACCAGACGATGTCGGCCACGCCGTCGCGAGCCTGATCCATCAGCTGCGCCGGCGTGCCGCCGAGCTGCATCGACGGGTAGATCTGGCACTTCAGGCGGTCCTGCGACTCCTTCTGCACCTTGTCGCACCAGGGCTGGATCAGCTTGGTCTGGGAGCTCGAGGTGCTCGGCAGGAAGTGGTGCACCTTCAGCACCACCTGCTGGGCCTGGGCGCCCAGGGCACACAGGCCCAGGGTGGCCGCAGCCACCAGGCGCAGGGCGGGGAATCGGTTCATGTCTGTCTCCTTCATGGGGTGGGTGGGGGAATCGGGTCGGCAGAGTGGGCCCCGCTCTGGTCGTCTGCGCACCGGGCGGAGGGCGCAGCATCGGGTCGGGGCCGCGAACGACCGGCCCCGCACGGATTCAACCGAAGGTGCGCACCAGCACCAGCGCGATGCCGGGGAAGGCCACCAGCAGGACGATGCGGATCAGATCCGACAGCAGGAAGGGCATGACACCCTTGAACGTGTCGGTCAGCGGAACGTCCTTGGCCAGGCGGTTGATGATGTAGACATTCATCCCGACCGGCGGGTGGACCAGACCGATCTCCACCACCATCAGCGCCAGGATGCCGAACCAGATGGACTTGTCGGTCGGGCTCATGCCGTAGAAGTCCAGGCCCATGATCATCGGGTAGAAGATCGGGATGGTCAGCAGGATCATGGCCAGCGAATCCATCACGCAGCCCAGGAAGAGGTAGATCAGCAGGATCATCACCAGCACGAACAGGGGCGACAGTCCGCTGCCCTGCACCCAGCTGGCCAGCTCCGCCGGCATCTGCGACAGCGCCAGGGCCGTGTTCAGCATGTCGGCGCCCATCAGCACCAGGAAGATCATGGCGGTGGCCTGGGCGGTACCGAGCGCGCTGTCCAGCAAACCCTGCAGACGCATGCCGCCGGTCAGGAAGGCGAGGATGCCGCAGGCCGCCGCGCCGATCGCCGCAGCCTCGGTGGGGTTGGCCCAGCCGCCGTAGATCCCCACGATCACCACCACGAACACCGCCAGCACGGGCAGCACCTCGACCAGGGAGCGCAGGCGCTGGGGCCAGGGCGTGCGTTCACCGGCCGGCCCGATGTGCGGCTTCCAGGCCACCAGGATCTGGATCACGAGCATGTAGCCGAGCATCGCGATCAGGCCGGGCAGCACCGCGGCCATGAACAGCTTGCCGATCGACTCCTGCGTCAGGATGGCGTAGATCACCAGCGGAACCGAAGGCGGGATCATGATGCCCAGGGTGCCCCCTGCAGCCAGTGCGCCCGTGGCCAGGCTGCCGGCATAGCCGTGCCGCTTCAGTTCGGGCAGGGCGACCTGCCCCATGGTGGCTGCAGTGGCCAGCGACGAGCCGCAGATCGCGCCGAAGCCGGCGCAGGCCCCGACCGACGCCATCGCGATGCCGCCGCGCCGATGCCCCAGGAAGGCGCTGACGAACCGGAACAGGCTGCGGCTGAGGCCGCCGTGCGTCGCGAACTGCCCCATCAGCATGAACAGCGGGATCACCGCCAGATCGTAGTTGGACAGGCGTGCATAGGCACTGCTCTTGAGGGTGTTGATCAGCCCGAGGGTCTCGCCGCCGTTGAGGTAGACGTAGCCGCTCGCCCCGGCCACGAACATCGCGATGCCGATGGGCACACGCACCACCAGCAGCATCATCAGACCCAGGAAGATGAAACCCCCCACTGCGATCCCGCTCATGCGACCTCCCCGGCGGCCGTCCTGCCACCCTGCGTGGCGTAGTGGAAGCACATGTAGAAGCCGGCCGCGGCCAGCAGCGCGAAGCCCGGCACGAGCAGTGCCTGCGCCACCCAGACCGGCCAGCCCAGGATCGCGGAGGTTTCGCCGTATTCCTTGAGGTTCATCGCGCCCACCCAGGTGCGCCAGGAAATCAGCACCCCGAACAGGGCCACCAGCAGCGAACCGAACGCGTCCAGCCAGGCCACGCGACGCGGGTGCATCTTCAGGGTGAAGAAGTCGACCTTCACGTCGTTGCGGCTCAGGTGGCAGTAGGCGAAGAAGCTTGCCGCCCCCACGGCCGAGCCCATCTGCATCAGCTCGAGGTCGCCCGGCACCGGGGCGGAGGCCAGCTTGCGGCCGACGATGGAGACGATGGACATGTTGACCAGCGCCACGAAGATCAGCCCACCGAGCACCGCGCCGATCTTGCACAGCAGCACCAGGGCGCGTCCGACAGGCCCGAAGCCCGCAAAGGTATCGCCGGCATCACCCGGCAGAGGTTCTTGCATCGTCATCTCCTCGCATTCGCCGGCAGCGGCCCGGCATCGGACGGCTGGGCAGCACCGCCGCTCTTCCCGGCGCGCCGGGGCCCACGCAATGAGCAGGCGGATTCTGATCAGGACGATCGATGCCGTCCAGTTAGAGCAGGCACTAGCAGCTATGCCCTCGAGGCATCGCCACGCAGCCCGTCCAGGTCTCGCAACGGCGCGCTCGACCCGTTGCGGTCACGACCTCAATCCGGCGAACCGGCTTCGACCGGCGCCGGGGCCGGTTCGAGGCCACGGCGCAATTCCTCGACGGTATAACCCTCGCGCAGCAGCGCCATGCGCAGCCATTCGGGCTGGCTGCCTTGACCATCCCAGCACAGCCCGCTCACCGGATGGCGGTAGCGCACCGGCACCTGCGCCGCCGGCGGCGGCGCAGCCACAGGGAGCCCACGCAGTTCGTGCGGCTGAATCCTCCAGAAATCCATCAGCTTGCGGATCCTGCGGATCACGACCAGCTTCTCGGGATCGATGTCCTGCAGGGGGTGCTGGTTTCTCATCGAGGTGGGCACGCTCAGACAACGGCTCCCAGGGCGGGAACGAAAATGACGATGCAACGGCGGCGAGTGCCGCGCACTATAAGGCGCCGCAAGGCCGGCGCGGCATGTCGCTCCCCTGGGACAAGCCCTCAGCCCGAAGGGTTCCAGACCGCAGCGACGGGCCAGGGGGCCGCTGAACTTCGGCCCGTCGCTGCGGATCGCCTACAATCCGCTGTGACGGGCCTCCCTGCATGGGGGCGCGGCCAACCGGGTCAGGTCGGGAACGAAGCAGCCCTAACCGTTAGCACTCAGTGCCAGGGTTCAGGCTCGTCACCCTCTTCTGCCGCAGCGGCACGGCGTGATCTGGCGGTCGCCGGATCCGGTTCCAGGCCCGCGCGACGCCCCGCCTCCCGAGCCTGCTGCAGCGAGCGCTCGGCCATGGCCTCCAGATCGATCACCTGAAGATCCAGGCTGCGTGCGTAGCGATCGGCCACCGTCTGCAGGCGCCTGCGGGAACGCTGCGGACCGTCCCGCCAGGCGGCCAGCGTCTCGTTGGCGCAACTGGCCACCAGGCGCACCCAGCCTGCCGGCTGCTCGGGCCGTCGTACCGGCTGGTCCGCAGCGGTCGGCGTGGCGAGCCACTCCAGCTCCTCCCCGACGCCCCAGTGCACCAGCACCGCTCGGGCCAGTGCCGGCAGCTCCATCCCCAGCACCACTCGCGCTGCCGCCGCTTCGTCCAGTCCGGCCGTGAGTTCGTCCGATCCGATGCCGTCGGCCACCGGCCGGCACAGGGCGGCCCACTGGGCGGCCTCCTCCGGAAAGTGGTAGTGCAGCAGCAGCGCACCGAACTGCTGCAGCTGCGCGACCAGCCCGACGGTGTCCAGCGGCAGACCGGCCGGGGCCATCATCATCGCCAGATGCGCGGCCTGCCGCGCACGCAGCAGGGCGTCGCTCAGCGCCGCGGCCTGTGCTGCCGTCAGCCGGCCCGGCCAGGCCTGCAGACCTCCGGCCGCTCGACGCAGGCCCTGCAGGCCCACCAGCTGGAGCGCACGACGCAGGCTGGCCACCGGCTCGGCATCGGCCCGGGCGCGCCGGCCGGCGTTCACCATGCGCAGCAGTTCGAGGCCGAGCGGCGGATCCTCCAGGATCCAGCCCAGCAGCACCTGCAACGGCTGGTCGTCCATGCGACTCAGGCGCGACACCCGCCCGGCCAGGCCGGGCAGCGCGGGTAGCGGCCCCGCACTGCGCAAGCGCGCCAGCAGCAGCGCCACCAGGGCCGTACGGCCGCCGCCGACCGAGCCACGCCAGCCCTCGAGTGCGCGCAACAGACTGCGCGCACTGGCATAACGGCGCCCGGCTTCCACCGCCACGGCGCGCTCGACGATGGCCCGCAGCACCGCTGGCAGCGCCGCGACCGCCTGCGCATCCCAGCGCGGCGGATCCTCGGGCAGGCGCTCGAGCCGCTGCGGCAGATCGTCCAGCCCGGGCGCCTGCGGACCTGCGAGCAGCCCGTGCATCAACAGGCCCAGACTGGCGACATCGCGCTGGGCCGGGCTCCAGGCACCGTCGATCGGCTGCGGCGGCCCGGCCACCGCGAAGCCCCAGGGACGCACCCGGCCCTGCCGGTCGACCAGCAGGCTGTGCAGACCGAGGTCCCCATGGCTCAGACCGGCATCGTGCACGCTGGCCAGACCCTCGAGCGCATCGCAGCACCAGCCGGCCACGTCCACGGCAGCGTGGGGCTCGGTGCGCCGGGCCAGCCACTCCCCCAGGGTCAGGGTGTCCTGGCGCGGCACGCAGGCCACGTAGAGCCAGCCGGCGAACTGCCCGACCTCGGAGGCAGCCTGCAGCCGGGGATGGTCCAGTCGGGCCACGCGGCGTGCGGCCTCCAGCGCCCTGGCCAGATCCACGGCGGTGCCGCCGCGCGCCCGGCGCGGCAGCATCAGCAGCACCATCTGCTGGCTGCGCAGATCCTGTGCCTCCCAGGCCATCGTCGCCGAACTGCGTCCGAGCAGCCGAAGCAGCCCGAAATGGCCGAATCGGCGTTGCACCGCCTCGACCCGGGCGGGGGACTGCAGTTGCGACGCTGGCACCGAATCTCCTCGACAGAACCCTGCAATGAAACGCCCACCGGATGGCCTGCCCCCACCCCGGATGAAGAGCTGCCTGCCTGTGCCGCCGGCGTGCGCCATCGAACGGAGCGCGCGCGACGTGTCCGGCAAGGGCGCCGACCCCGCATTCAACCGCTGCGACGGCTCACGCCATCGGACGAACAATCGGCCAGAGCCGGCTCGATTCCCGCCCCGGCCGGCGCAGCACCTGCCGCCGCATCGCGCGACCGATGGCCGATCGCGCTTCATGCCAAAATCCGGCGCCACGGTCGCGATTGCCGATCGTGCCCCTGTCACCCACGGAATTCCCCATGAGCAGCGATCTCATCAAGCACGTTTCGGATGCCTCGTTCGAACAGGACGTGATCCAGTCCGACAAGCCCGTCCTCGTCGACTACTGGGCCGAATGGTGCGGTCCCTGCAAGATGATCGCGCCGATCCTGGACGACGTGGCGGGCCAGTTCGGCGAAAAGCTGCAGATCGCGAAGATGAACGTCGACGAGAACCGCAACGTTCCCGCACAGTTCGGAATCCGCGGCATTCCCACCCTGATGATCTTCAAGAACGGCCAGCTGGCCGCGACCCGCGTGGGCGCGCTGAGCAAGGCTCAGTTGACCGATTTCATCAACCAGAACATATAATCGACGCAGATGGGCGGGGATTGCTCCCCGCCTTTCTTGTGTCTGAGTTCCGGCGCCGAGCCGGTGGGTCGAACCTGCCGCGTCTCGTTCCTGTCGCCCGGACTCGATGCCGCTCCCGTGTGACATGCCGCCCAGGCTTTCGACCTGGGCCCCCGCTGCTGCCCTGCGCAGCAGGCCTCATGCGGCCCTTTGCCGGCTGCGTCGTCAGATCGACGCCACCTCGAACCCTCCGGGTCCGTTCTCCCCATGCACCTTTCCGAACTGAAGGCCCTCCACATCTCGGCGCTCGTCAAGATGGCGGAAACGCTCGAGATCGAGAACGCCAGCCGCTTGCGCAAGCAGGAGCTGATGTTCGCCATCATGAAGAAGCGCGCCCGCCAGGGCGAGCAGATCTTCGGTGACGGCGTGCTCGAAGTGCTGCCGGACGGCTTCGGCTTCCTGCGAGCGCTGGACACCAGCTTCCTGGCCAGCACGGACGACATCTACCTCTCGCCCAGCCAGATCCGCCGCTTCAACCTGCACACCGGCGACATGATCGAAGGCGAGGTGCGCGTGCCCAAGGACGGCGAGCGCTACTTCGCGCTGGTGAAGGTGGACCGGGTCAACGACCTGACACCGGAGGAAAACAAGAACAAGATCATGTTCGAGAACTTGACGCCACTGTTCCCCAAGGAACAGTTCAAGCTCGAACGCGAGATCCGCAGCGAGGAGAACATCACCAGCCGCATCATCGACCTGATCGCCCCGATCGGCAAAGGCCAGCGCGCGCTGCTGGTCGCGCCGCCCAAGAGCGGCAAGACGGTGATGATGCAGCACCTGGCGCACGCGATCGTGGCCAACCACCCGGACGTGCACCTGATCGTGCTGCTGGTGGACGAGCGCCCCGAGGAAGTGACCGAGATGCTGCGCACGGTGCGCGGCGAGGTGATCTCCTCCACCTTCGACGAGCCCGCAGCGCGCCACGTGCAGGTCGCGGAGATGGTGATCGAGCGGGCCAAGCGCCTGGTCGAACTGAAGAAGGACGTGGTGATCCTGCTGGACTCGATCACCCGTCTGGCACGCGCCTACAACAACGTGCTGCCCTCCTCCGGCAAGGTGCTCACCGGTGGCGTGGACGCCAATGCCCTGCAGCGCCCGAAGCGCTTCTTCGGCGCGGCACGCAACATCGAGGAAGGCGGCTCGCTCACGATCATCGGCACGGCGCTGATCGACACCGGCTCCAAGATGGACGAGGTGATCTACGAGGAGTTCAAGGGCACCGGCAACAGCGAGATCCACCTGGACCGCCGCATGGCCGAGAAGCGCGTCTACCCCTCGATCCTGCTGAACAAGTCGGGCACCCGCCGCGAGGAGCTGCTGCTCAAGCCGGAGATCCTGCAGAAGACCTGGATCCTGCGCAAGCTGCTCTACCCGATGGACGAGATCGAGGCGATGGAGTTCATCCTCGACAAGATGAAGGCCACCAAGAGCAACATCGACTTCTTCGACCTGATGCGTCGGGGTGGTTGAGGTCGCTATAATCGACGTTTTTCCGCTGTCGAAAAGTGCGTGCACATCCGGTGCGCGTGGCTGCCGGCACACAGCGAGGTACCCATGAAAGAAGGCATCCACCCCAACTACCGCGAAGTCTGCTTCGTGGACCTGTCCAACGGCTTCAAGTTCGTGACCCGCTCCTGCGCGTCCACGAAGGAGACGATCCAGATGGACGACGGCCGTCAGCTGCCGCTGTACAAGCTGGAAACCACCAGCGAGACGCACCCGTTCTACACCGGCCAGCAGAAGAGCGTGGACAGCCTGGGCGGACGCGTCGAGAAGTTCCGCAACAAGTTCAAGGTCGGCATCAAGCGCTGATCGCGGTGGCCCACGGGTCCGTCGCCCCATCGAAAGGCAGCTGCGGCTGCCTTTTTCTTTGCCCCCGGAGGGCGGTGTGGCCATCGCCGACTCCGGATTCGTTCTGGATGGCAGCATGCGCCCCCGGGCGCCCGAACGGCCTGTGAATCTCCCGAATCCAGCCCTCGTTTCCAGCCAGGCGGTGCGGCGGCTGCCGCGCCTGGCGCTGCTGCTGTTCTGCGCAGCCTATGTCCTGCCGGGGGTCTTCGGGCGCGATCCCTGGAAGAACGCCGACCTTGCCGCAGTGGGCTACATGCTCGCGCTGGCACGGGGACAGACCGACTGGCTGGCGCCCAGCCTGATCGGGCTGCCCGCCGAAGGGGGACTGCTGCCCTACTGGACCGGCGCGCTCTCGATCCTGGCGCTGGAGCGCTGGATCGACCCGGTGCTGGCCGCACGACTACCCTTTGCCGCGTTGCTGGCCGCCACACTGGCGCTGATCTGGTATGCGGCCTACCACTTCGCACGCACCGACCGGGCCCAGCCGCTGCCCTTCGCGTTCGGCGGCGAGGCCCACCCGGTCGACTACGCCCGCGCCATCGCCGATGCCGCCGTACTGGCGCTGATCGCCAGCCTCGGCCTGCTGCAGCTGGGCCACGAAACAACGCCCGAGCTGCTGCAGCTCACCGGCACCGCACTGCTGCTCTACGGGGTGGCGGCCAGTCCGTTCCGGCACTGGCGCAGCCGCTTCGCGGTGCTGGCAGCCCTGCCCATGCTGGCACTCAGCGCCGCCGCCACCACGGCCCTGTGCTTCGGCGCCATGGCCACGCTGGTCTGCCTGCGCTCGGCCTATGCGAATGTGCGCCGCTTCTCGGCCTGGACGGCTGCAGCGGCCCTGCTGGCCATCGTGGCCGCCACCGGACTGCAGACCTGGCGCTGGCGCCTCGACGAGTCCTGGCCCGACCTGGGCGCGTTGCGACTGCTGCTGTGGTTCACCTGGCCGGTCTGGCCGCTGGCAGCCTGGACGCTGTGGCAGTGGCGCCGCCAGCTCGGCTTCCGGCACATCGCTGCGCCGGCCAGTCTGGCCGGGATGGCGATGGCGATCAGCCTCGCGATGGGCGGCAACGACCGGGCCCTGATGCTCGCCCTGCCCGGTCTGGCGGTGCTGGGCGCGTTTGCGCTGCCGACGCTGCGGCGCAGCGTCAGCGCAGCCATCGACTGGTTCTCGGTGTTCTTCTTCTCCGCCGCCGGCCTGACGCTCTGGGTGATGTATGTGGCCGTGCACACCGGCTGGCCGAGCAAGCCCGCGGCCAACGTGGCCAAGCTGCTGCCCGGCTTCGTGCCGCAGTTCAGCCTGGCCGCGCTGCTGCTGGCGCTGGCTGGAACCCTGGCCTGGGCCTGGCTGGTGCGCTGGCGCACCGGCCACCACCGCCAGGCGCTGTGGAAGAGCCTGGTGCTGCCGGCCGGCGGCGTCGCCTGGGGGTGGCTGCTGACGATGACCCTCTGGCTGCCGATGCTCGACTACGCGCGCAGCTATCGTCCCACCGTGGCGCAGCTGGCCAGGATCGTGCCGGCCGACGCCTGCATCGTCTCGGGCAATCTCACCCGCGCCCAGCTGGCGGCCCTGCAGGTGCACGGCCCGTGGCGGCTGACGGCCACGGCCGAGGAGGCTCGCTGTCGCTGGCTGCTCGTGCAGCTGCCGGTGCGCAGCCCTGCCCCGGCGAGCATCGGCCGGCTGCGCCTGGACGGTGACTGGCAGCTGGTGCAGCGGGTGCGTCGGCTGACCGACCGGCAGGAGTCGTTGCTGGTCTATCGCCGCCGCTGAGCGCCGCGCGACGCCCGGGGCGTCAAACCTCTCGCGCGACCGCGCCGCGCGTGGTCCGGCGCAGGCGCGCAGCCGGGAAGACGATGCGAAACACCGAGCCCCGGCCCGGCTCGCTCTCGATCTCCAGCCGGGCCGAGTGGCGCTGCACGACGTGCTTGACGATCGACAGCCCCAGGCCGGTGCCACCGGTTTCGCGCGACCGGCTGCCGTCGACACGGTAGAAGCGCTCGGTCAGCCGGGGCAGGTGCTGGCGCTCGATGCCCACACCCGTGTCGCGCACCTCGAAAACCCCCTCCCCGCCGCTGCGCGTCTGCCAGACCACATCGATCCGGCCGCCCTCGGGCGTGTAACGCACCGCATTGGTCGCCAGGTTCGTCATCGCCGACTGCAGTTCGCCCTGGCTGCCAGCCAGCAGGATCTGCTCCACCTCGTCGAGGGCCGGAAAGTGCAGTGCATGGCGCTCGCGCGACAGACCGCGCGCCTCGGCCTCGACCTGGGCCAGCAGGTCGGCCAGCGAGACCCAGCGATCGGCGGTCGGCCGCGGGCTGCCCTCCAGCTGCGCCAGGGTCAGCAGGTCCGCCACCAGCGACTGCATGCGCCGGGTCTGCTGCGTCATCAGCCCGAGCACGCGCGAGCGCGCCGCGTCGTCCAGCGGCAGGCTGCTCATGGTCTCGACGAAGCCGGTCAGCACCGTCAGCGGGGTGCGGATCTCGTGCGACACATTGGCCACGAAGTCGCGCCGCATCGCCTCGGCCCGCAGCCGTTCCGTGACGTCCTGCGAGAGCACCAGCCGCAGGCCCTGCCCGTAGTGCCGCACCAGGACCGACAGGGTCAGCTCGACGGGGTGATAGGCCAGCGTCACGGGCTCGTCCTGGGTGGCCATCTGCAGCAGCTCGACGAAAGCCGGCAGTCGCACCAGGTTGGTGATGCGCTGGCCGATGTCGCGCTGCCGGTCCAGGCCGAAATGCTCGGCCGCCACCGAGTTGCACCAGGTGATCTGCTCCTTGCCGTCCAGCAGCAGCACGCCGTTCGGCGAGGCCTCGATGGCCGACAGGAAATCGGCCAGGCGCTGCTGTTCGGCGGCCAGCGCCTTGTCACGCTGCAGCAAGGCGCGCTCGATGCGGTAGGCGAGCTCGCCCCAGGCCGAGCGCCAGCGCGGCGCGCCGGTGGAGTTGCCGCTGCGCAGCCACTCCAGCACCTGGTGGCCGCGCAGCCCGTCGCGCACGCCGGCCAGCAGCACGCCCAGCGTCGCACCGACCCAGCCGCCCCAGCCCTGCAGCCAGGGCAGCCACAGACCGGCCAGGCTGCCGAGCAGGGCACCGACGGCCATCGCGGCCAGGCAGAAGGCGGTACGCCCGAAGATGAAGTACATCCTGCCCCTTTGCGGGAACATGAGCGGCGGGCCGCCGCAGCGGCACGGCCGGCTACTTGGAGAGCGCGCCCGCCTGGGCCAGCCGGTAGCCCGCGCCGCGCACCGTCTCGATCATGCCGGCGCAGTGCACCGGGGCGAGCGCCTCGCGCAGGCGCTTGACATGCACGTCGACCGTGCGCTCCTCGATGAAGACATGGTCACCCCAGACGCGGTCGAGCAGCTGCGAGCGGCTGTGCACACGCTCCGGGTGGGTCAGGAAGAAATGCAGCAGCCGGAACTCGGTCGGTCCCACGCGCACTTCGGTGCCGCCCCGGCTGACCCGGCGGGTCCCCGGATCGAGCCGCAGGCCGTCGACCTCGACCACGCTGTCCAGAGCCTGCGGCGCACGACGGCGCAGCACCGAACGGATGCGGGCCAGCAACTCGCCGATGCCGAAGGGCTTGGTGAGATAGTCGTCCGCCCCGGCGTCCAGCCCACCGACCTTGTCGGCCTCGTCGGCGCGCGCGGTCAGCATGATGATCGGCAGATCGCGCGTGCGCGCTGCCGCTCGCCACTGCCGCGCCAGTGCCAGACCGGACTGCCCGGGCAGCATCCAGTCCAGCAGCACCAGGTCAGGCAATGCGCCGTCGACCGCGAGCTGTGCCTGCTCGGCCGACGCCGCCAGCTCCACCTCGAAGCCGGCATGGCGCAGGTTGAGCGAGATCAGCTCGGAGATCGCCGCTTCGTCCTCGACCACCAGGATCCGACTCATCGTTGGCTGCTCCCGATCCGATTCACTTCACCGCCGACTCGACCACATCCAGCGGGTTGTGGCGCACGTCGGTGCCCTTGACGATGTAGATGATCTGTTCGGCGAGGTTCTTGGCGTGGTCGCCCACGCGCTCGATGGCCTTGGCGACGAACACCAGGTCGATCGAGGCCGAGATGGTGCGCGGATCCTCCATCATGTAAGTGATCAGCTTGCGCATCAGGCCGTCGAACTCGGCATCGATCTCGTTGTCCTCCTTGATCACCTGCAGTGCCTGGTTGACGTCCAGGCGCGCGAAGGCATCCAGGGCCCGACGCAGCGAGGTGGTGGCCAGCGACGCTTCGAAGGAGACGTCCGACACCGGCAGGCGCAGCCGGCTCGACACTCCCGAGCTCACCAGATGCTGCACGGTGCGGGCGATGCGGGCGGCCTCGTCGCCCACCCGCTCGAGGTTGCCGATGGTCTTCGAGATGGCGATCAGCAGCCGCAGGTCCCGGGCGGTGGGCTGGCGCCGGGCGATGATGGCCGAGAGGTCGCGGTCGATCTCGACTTCCAGCTGGTTGACGCGCTCCTCGGTGCTGATGACCTGCGCGGCCGTCTCGGTGCTGAAGTTCGTCAGCGCGTACACCGCCTGCGCGACCTGAGCCTCGACCATGCCGCCCATCTCGAGCACGCGGGTGGAGACGCCGGACAGTTCGGCGTCGAACTGGGAAGAAAGATGCTTTTCGGTCATGGAAGGGCTCTCCTGCACTGCTGGGCCATCAGCCGAACCGGCCGGTGATGTAGTCCTCGGTCTCGCGCTTCTTCGGCTTCATGAACAGGTCGCGCGTCGGGCCGAACTCGATCAGGTCGCCCAGATACATGTAGGCGGTGTAGTCCGAGCAGCGCGCCGCCTGCTGCATGTTGTGGGTCACGATGGCCACCGTGTAGTCGCTCTTGAGCTCGGTGATGAGCTCCTCGATCTTGCCGGTGGAGATGGGGTCCAGCGCCGAGCAGGGCTCGTCGAGCAGCAGCACCTCGGGCTTGATGGCGATGCCGCGGGCAATGCACAGACGCTGCTGCTGGCCGCCCGACAGGCCCGAGCCGCTCTGCGCAAGCTTGTCCTTCACCTCGTTCCAGAGCGCGGCCTTCTTCAGCGCCCACTCCACCCGCTCGTCCATCTCGACGCGCGAGAGATTCTCGAACAGGCGCACACCGAAGGCGATGTTGTCGTAGATCGACATCGGGAAGGGCGTCGGCTTCTGGAAGACCATGCCGATCTTGGCGCGGATCAGGCTCACGTCGAGCCTGCGGTCGAGGATGTTCTGGCCGTCGAGCTGGATCTCGCCTTCCGCGCGCTGCTCGGGGTAGAGCTCGAACATGCGGTTGAAGGTGCGCAGCAGGGTCGACTTGCCGCAACCGGACGGGCCGATGAAGGCCGTCACCTTCCGGTCCGGAATGTCCAGGTTGATGTGCTTGAGCGCGTGGAAGCGACCGTAAAAGAAGTTCAGGTCGCGCACCGACAGCTTCGCGCGTTCGGTGATGCCGCTGTTGGCGGTTTCGACTCGGGCGTCCATGGAGTGTCCTTTTCGGGGTCTGAGCCGTCAGTGCTTGTTGCGCAGGAACACGCGGGCGATGATGTTCAGGGCCAGCACGCCCAGCGTGATCAGGAAGACGCCGGCCCAGGCCAGCTTCTGCCAGTTCTCGTAGGGGCTCATGGCGAACTTGAAGATGGTGACCGGCAGGCTCGCCATCGGCTCGCCCAGGCTGCGGGTGAAGAACTGGTTCGACAGCGCCGTGAACAGCAGCGGTGCCGTCTCGCCCGCGATGCGCGCCACCGCCAGCAGGATGCCGGTGATCACGCCGGCCCGCGAAGCCTTCAGCGTGATCGACAGGATCACCTTCCACTTCGGCGTTCCCAGCGCGTAGGCCGCCTCGCGCAGCGCGTTGGGCACCAGCGCGAGCATGTTCTGCGTGGTGTTGATGACCACCGGCACCACGATCAGCGCCAGGGCCAGCACGCCCGCGAAAGCGGAGAAGCCCTTCATCGGCGCGACGAAGACCGCATAGATGAACAGACCGATCACGATCGAAGGCGCCGACAGCAGGATGTCGTTGATGAAGTGGGTGCTGCGGCCCAGCCAGCTGTTGCGCCCGTACTCGGCGATGTAGACACCTGACAGGATGCCCAGCGGCGTGCCCAGCGCAGTCGCCAGCACCACCATGATCAGCGAACCGTAGATCGCGTTGGCCAGACCGCCGGTCTCGGCCTGAGGCGGCGGCGTCATCTCGGTGAACACCGCGAGGTTCAGGCCGCCCAGACCGAGCGTGAGCGTGTCCCAGAGAATCCAGATCAGCCAGACCAGGCCGAAGGCCATCGCCGCCAGCGACAGCGACAGGGCCACGACATTGACCAGCTTGCGCCGGCGGTGCATGGCCAGGCGGCCGGCATCGAACGATGCGACGCTGTTCATGTGCGCGCTCCTTCACCCTTGCGCATCTGGGCCAGCATCAGCTTGGACAGCGCAAGGACGACGAAAGTGATGAAGAACAGGACCAGCCCCAGGTAGATCAGCGATGCCTGGTGCAGCCCCTCGCCGGCTTCGGCGAACTCGTTGGCCAGCGCCGAGGTGATGCTGTTGGCCGCCTCGAACATGGACAGCGAATCGAGCTGGTTCATGTTGCCGATCACGAAGGTGACCGCCATCGTCTCGCCCAGGGCCCGCCCGAGCCCGAGCATGATGCCGCCCACCACACCCGCCTTGGTGTAGGGCAGCACCACCCGGTAGACCACCTCCCACGTGGTCGAGCCCAGCCCGTAGGCCGACTCCTTGAGCATCGGCGGCGTGACCTCGAACACATCGCGCATCACCGCCGCGATGTAGGGAATGATCATGATCGCCAGGATGATGCCGGCCGACAGGATGCCGATGCCCACCGGCGGACCGGACACCAGCGCACCCAGCAGCGGCACGCCGGCCAGCAGCTTCTGCAACGGCTGCTGCACGTAGGTGGCGAGGATGGGGCCGAAGACCAGCAGGCCCCACATGCCGTAGACGATCGACGGCACCGCCGCGAGCAGCTCGATCGCGGTGCCCAGCGGCCGCTTGAGCCATTTGGGCGACAGTTCGGTCAGGAACAGCGCGATGCCGAAGCTCACGGGCACCGCGATGACCAGCGCGATCAGCGAGGTCATCAGCGTGCCGTAGATCATCACCAGGCCGCCGTAGCGGTTCTCGACCGGGTCCCAGACGCTGCTGGTCAGGAAACCCAGGCCGTACTCCTCGATCGCGGGTGCGGCCCCCACCACCAGCGAGCCGATGATGCCCACCAGCAGCGCCAGGGTCAGCCAGGCAGCGGATTGAGCCACGCCGGCGAACAGCCGGTCGGCCCAGGGGGAACGCAGGACACGGGGCGCCGGACCGCCCGATGGCGTAGCTCTGGCCAAGGCAGGCTCCCTTTCGAGAGGATTGGAGGCGGGCAGTGTAGCGGCCATGGTCTGCGTTCCTGCTCAGGTCCGAAATCGGATGAATCGCGAGGGACGAACCTCGATCACTTGAGCGCCACCGGCTTGCCGGCGGCGTCCTTGATCTGCTCGCCCCACTGCTTGCGCACCAGCGCCTTGACCGAGTCCGGCAGCGGCACGTAGTCGAGGTCGTCGGCCATCTTGTCGCCGTTGGCGAAGGCCCAGTCGAAGAACTTCAGGGAAGCCGTGGCCTGAGCGGGCTTGTCCTGAACCTTGTGCATCATGATGTAGGTCGGGTTCGTGATCGGCCACGAATCCTTCCCGGGCTGGTCGGTGGTGATCTGGTAGAACGACTTGGCCCAGTCGGCACCGGCAGCGGCAGCCTTGAAGGCACTGTCGCTCGGCGGCACGAAGTTGCCATCCCGGTTCTTCATCAGGGCATAGGCCAGCTTGTTCTGCTTGACGTAGGCGTACTCCAGATAGCCGATCGAGTTCGGCAGGCGTTGCACGAAGGCGGCGACGCCCTCGTTGCCCTTGCCACCCGCGCCGGCCGGCCAGTTCACGGCGGTGCCCTCGCCGACCTTGGCCTTCCACTCCGCGTTCACCTTCGACAGATAGTTCGTGAAGATGAAGGTGGTGCCCGAACCGTCGGCGCGACGCACCGGGGAGATGTCGGCCTCCGGCAGCTTGACGCCGGGGTTCAGCGCGGCGATCGCCGGATCGGTCCACTTGGTGATCTTGCCCAGGTAGATGTCGCCCAGCACCTGGCCGGTCAGCTTCAGCTGGCCGGGCTGGATGCCGGCGATGTTGACCACCGGGACGACCCCGCCGATGACGGTCGGGAACTGCACCAGGCCGTCCTTGGCCAGTTCCTCGTCCTTCAGGGGCATGTCGGAGGCGCCGAAGTCCACCGTCTTCGACCGGATCTGCTTCAGCCCCGCACCCGAACCGACCGACTGGTAGTTCATTCTGACGCCGGTGGCCTTGTTGTAGGCATCGGCCCACTTCGCGTACAGGGGCGCCGGGAAGGTCGCACCGGCACCGGTGACATCCTGCGCCGAAGCGGCCATCGTGGTGGACACCAGGGCCGCAGCAGCCACCGCGCGCATGACGATCTTGAACATGGACATTCCTTTCGACAGACAAAGCCGGCACGGACCGTTGTGCCCGTGACGCTGTGCACTGTAGAAAGGGTTTGTGACATCTCTGTGACGTCGACACAGAAGCGTCGGTTCGCCCCGTGGGCAGGCATCGCCAGGTGCACCCGCGGCGCCCTGCCGAAACGACGAGAGGGCCCCGACCGTTCGGTCGGGGCCCTCTCGTCGGGGGCATTCAGGAGGCCGCGAACGCAGCGCCTGTACCGGACGCCGGCCGGGCGCGTCTCAGCCTGTCAACCGCGCAGCGCTGCCTCGGCCAGCCGCTCGGCGCAACGGCGCGCCACGTCGGCCTCGCGGGCCTCCACCATCACGCGCAGCAGGGGCTCGGTCCCGGAGGGACGGATCAGCAGGCGCCCGCTCTGGCCGAGCTCTTCGCCGATGCGGGCCTGCTCCCGAGCCAGTTGCTCGTTGCGGCGCCAGTCCTGCCCGGCGGCCAGCCGCACGTTGATCAGCGTCTGCGGGAAGAGCGTGACCCCGTCGAGCAGTTCGGCCAGCGAGCGCCCGTTGCGCTGCTGCGCCTGCAGCACCTGCAGCGCGCTGACGATGCCGTCGCCCGTGGTGTGGCGATCCAGCGCCAGCAGGTGGCCGGAGCCTTCGCCGCCGAGCTGCCACTGGCGCTTGGCCAGCTCCTCGAGCACGTAGCGGTCTCCCACCTTGGCCCGCACGAAAGCCACGCCGCGCGCCTGCAGCGCCAGCTCCACGGCCATGTTGGTCATCAGCGTGCCGACGGCACCCGGCACCGGCTCTCCCTGCGCCAGGCGGTCGGCCACCATCACGTAGAGCAGCTCGTCGCCGTTGTAGAGGCGGCCCGCCGCATCGACGACCTGCAGCCGGTCCGCATCGCCGTCCAGCGCGATGCCGTAGTCGGCCCGGTGCTCGTGCACGGCGGCCACCAGCGCCTGCGGCGATGTGGCGCCGACACCATCGTTGATGTTGAAGCCATCGGGCTCGCAGCCGATGCGCACCACCTCCGCCCCCAGCTCATGAAAGACGTCCGGCGCCACGTGATAGGCCGCGCCGTGCGCCGCGTCGACGACGATCTTCAGGCCGCGCAGCGACAGGTCGTTCGAGAAGGTGGACTTGCAGAACTCGATGTAGCGCCCGGCGGCATCCTCCAGGCGGCGGGCACGGCCGATCTCATGGGAGGCCGCCCACTGCGGCGCCGCGTCGATGGCCGCCTCCACCTCCAGCTCCCAGGCATCGGGCAGCTTCTCGCCGCGGGCCGAGAAGAACTTGATGCCGTTGTCCTCGTAGGGATTGTGCGAGGCCGAGATGACCACGCCCAGGCTCAACCGCAGCGCACGGGTGAGATAGGCCACCGCGGGGGTGGGGATCGGCCCGGTAAGCAGCACGTCGGCGCCGGCCGAGTTCAGTCCGGCCTCCAGCGCCGACTCGAGCATGTAACCCGAGATGCGGGTGTCCTTGCCGATCAGCACCGTGGGCCGCTCATGGCTGCCGCGCAGCACCCGCCCCACCGCATGACCCAGGCGCAGCACGAAGTCGGGGGTGATGGGCGCCGTGCCCACCGTGCCGCGGATGCCGTCGGTGCCGAAATACTTTCTGCTCATGAGTTGCCGATTCGATTGCAAGGGCGGGCCCGGCCCGCGGGGGAAGTGTCGCCGCCGGGCGGCGTGATACGCGAAGAAATGCGGCCTGCGCCGCGGCGCAGCCAGGCACCGCAGCCAACCGGCCGCAAGGCTAGGTCAGTCACCGGTCGAGGGCAAGCCGGCCGCCTGCCAGACGGCCAGCGCATCCCGGGTCGCTGCCACATCGTGCACACGGATCACCCGCGCGCCGCACTGCAATGCCGCCAGCGCGGCCGCCAGACTGGCGGCCAGGCGCTGCTCCACCGGGCGGCCGGTCACGGCGCCCAGCGCGGATTTGCGGGACCAGCCCGCCAGCACGGGGTAGCCGAGTCCGAGCAACGCCCGCTGGCCGGGCAGCAGCGCATAGTTGTCCGCCACCGACTTGCCGAAGCCGATGCCGGGGTCCAGCACGATGCGCGAAGCCTCCACGCCGGCACGGTGCAGGACCGCGCAGCGCTGCGCCAGGAAGTCGCGCACCTCGGCCACCACGTCGTCGTAATGCGTGTCCTGCTGCATCGATCGGGGCTCACCGCGCATGTGCATCAGACAGACCCCACAGCCGGGATGGGCCGCGACGACCTCGACGGCACCCGGCGAACGCAGCGCAGCGATGTCGTTGACGATGTCCACCCCCAGGTCCAGCGCCGCGCGCATCACCTCGGTCTTGTAGGTATCCACCGATACCGGTACGCCCAGCGACACCGCGGCGCGCAGCACCGGCAGCACGCGCTGCAGTTCCTCCTCCAGGCTCACCGGCGCGGCGCCCGGGCGGCTCGATTCACCCCCGATGTCGAGAATGTCGGCGCCCTCGGCCAGCAGGGTCTCGGCGTGGGAGATCGAATCGCGCACTCCGCGACCACCGTCCGAGAACGAGTCGGGCGTGACGTTGACGATGCCCATCACCTTCGGGCGATCGAGCGGGATGCAGAAACGGGTGGTCTGCCAGTGCATGGGTACAGAAGTAGGCAAGGTGGCAGGCGGCCGGGCCGCTGCAGGCATGACAACGGGGCCGCAAGGGCCCCGTCGAGGTCACGCACCGGCAGCCGAGCTGCCGGCAGGTTGTCAGGCCGTCGCGGCCGCGTTGCCGGAACTGACCGAGGGCGTCGAACCACCGCCCGGCGGCTTGGTGGCCGAGGGCGTCCAGTCCTTCGGCGGACGGGGCGGGCGGCCGTTCATGATGTCCTCGATCTGCTCGGCGTCGATGGTCTCCCACTCCAGCAGGGCATGGGCCATCGCGTGCATCTTGTCCTGATGATCCTCGATCAGGCGCCGTGCGGACGCGTACTGCTCGTCGATGATGCGGCGGATCTCCTTGTCGACCTTCTGCATCGTCTCTTCCGACACGTTCACCTGCTTGGTGATCGAGCGGCCCAGGAAGACCTCACCCTCGTTCTCGGCATAGACCATCGGGCCCAGTTCCTCCGTCATGCCGTAACGCGTCACCATGTCGCGGGCGATCTGCGTGGCACGCTCGAAGTCGTTGCTGGCCCCGGTGGTCATCTGGTTCATGAAGACCTCCTCGGCGATGCGGCCACCGAACAGCACCGAGATGGTCGAGAGCATGCGCTCCTTGTCCATGCTGTAGCGGTCGCCCTCGGGCAGCTGCATCGTCACGCCCAGCGCACGACCACGCGGGATGATGGTGACCTTGTGCACCGGGTCGGTCTTCGGCAGCAGACGCGCCACCAGTGCATGGCCGGCTTCGTGGTACGCGGTGTTGCGGCGCTCTTCCTCGGGCATGACCATGGACTTGCGCTCGGGGCCCATCATGATCTTGTCCTTGGCCTTCTCGAAGTCGACCATTTCGACCACCCGGCCGTTGCGGCGGGCAGCGAAGAGAGCGGCCTCGTTGACCAGGTTGGCCAGATCGGCACCGGAGAAGCCCGGTGTGCCGCGCGCAAGGATGTCGGCACGGATGTCCTGCCCGATCGGCACCTTGCGCATGTGCACGTTCAGGATCTGCTCACGGCCGCGCACATCGGGCAGCGTGACGTAGACCTGCCGGTCGAAGCGACCCGGGCGCAGCAGTGCGGGATCGAGGATGTCCGGGCGGTTGGTCGCGGCGATCACGATCACACCCAGGTTGGTCTCGAAGCCGTCCATCTCGACCAGCATCTGGTTGAGCGTCTGCTCGCGTTCGTCGTTACCGCCGCCCAGGCCGGCACCGCGGTGGCGACCCACCGCATCGATCTCGTCGACGAAGATGATGCAGGGCGAGTTCTTCTTGGCCTGCTCGAACATGTCGCGCACGCGGGCAGCCCCCACGCCGACGAACATCTCGACGAAGTCGGAGCCGGAAATCGAGAAGAAGGGCACCTTGGCCTCGCCGGCGATCGACTTGGCCAGCAGCGTCTTGCCGGTGCCCGGGGGGCCGACCATCAGCACGCCGCGCGGGATGCGACCCCCCAGCTTCTGGAACTTCTGCGGATCTTTCAGGAAGTCGACCAGCTCCTTGACCTCCTCCTTGGCCTCGTCGCAGCCGGCCACGTCGGCGAAGGTCACCGAGTTGTTGCTCTCGTCGAGCATGCGCGCGCGGCTCTTGCCGAAGCTGAAGGCCCCGCCCTTGCCGCCGCCCTGCATCTGACGCATGAAGTAGACCCACACGCCGATCAGCAGCAGCATCGGACCCCAGGAAATCAGCAGGCTGGTCAGCACCGAGGGCTCTTCGCGTGGCTTGACGCGGAACTTCACCCCGTTGCTGATCAGGTCGCCCACCAGACCGCGGTCCAGGTAGGTGGCCGTGGTGCGAATGCGCTTGTCGTCGGTGGTCAGCGCCTCGATCTCGGCGCCCCCCGGGTTCTCCTGGAGGACGACCTCGCGGATGCGCTTGGCGCGCACCTCCTCGAGGAACTCCGAATACCCGATCTGGTTACCAGCCGTCGCGGTGCGGTCGAACTGCTTGAACACGGTGAACAGCACCAGGGCGATCACCAACCACACAGCAACTTTGGAGAACCATTGATTGTTCACCGCGGCTCCTTCATTGTTTCAAATCGTTCCTCCGGAGGAGGACTCGGCGGTAACGCCCGGCATCGCGCGAACCATCGCGGTAGATGGGGCGCATTCTAGACGACGCAACCCTTCGCCCCGATAGACGCCGGCTGTCCCGGTCATAGTCCCGGATGCGGGCCGCCAATATTCACGCCCGTGCTCCTGCCGGGCCTGTCATCGGCGCTCCTTCAGACCGATGCCGACCAGAAAGGTTTCCGCCGATCGATCGCGGGAAGCCTTCGGCTTGATCGCCTTGACGACCCGGAACTGCATCCGGAAGGCCTCCACGAGCTGGCTGTAGCCACTGCCGTGGAAGACCTTGCAGACCAGGGCCCCCTTCGGCGTGAGGTGAGCCTGGGCGAACTCGAGCGCCAGCTCGACCAGGTGCGCCACACGGGCCGCATCGGTGACGTCGATGCCCGACAGGTTCGGCGCCATGTCCGACAGCACCACGTCCACCCTCCGGCCGCCCAGCGCTGCCACGAGCGCATCGAGCACCGCCTGTTCGCGAAAATCCCCCTGCAGGAAGTGCACCCCCTCGATGGGCTCGAACTCCAGCAGGTCGAGGGCGACGATCGTGCCGTCGAGCTGTCCGGCCGCGGCCCCGCCGACGCCCGCCGACTTGGGTGCGAAGCGGCGCCGGACGTACTGGCTCCAGGCGCCGGGCGCCGCGCCCAGATCGACCACCACCTGGCCGGGCCGCAGCAGTTGGCAGGTCTGGTCGATCTCCTCGAGCTTGTAGGCTGCGCGGGAACGGAAGCCCTCCTTGTGCGCCCGCTGCACGTAGGGGTCGGTCACGTGGTCGTGCAGCCACGCCTTGTTGACCTTCTTGCTCTTGGTCTGAACTTTCATGCGGCGACGATAATACGGCTTATGCCTGCTATCGAACTGACCCCCGCCCAGCGCAAGGAACACCGCGCGGCGGCCCACCACCTCCAGCCGGTCGTCATGATCGGCGCCGACGGCCTCACCCCGGCCGTCGTCAAGGAGATCGACGCCGCACTGACCGCCCACGGGCTGATCAAGGTGCGCGTCTTCAGCGACGACCGCGCGGCCCGCGAGGCGCTGCTCGGCCAGCTGGCCGACGAACTGGGGGCCGCGCCGATCCAGCACATCGGCAAGCTGCTGGTGCTGTGGCGCCCCCAACCGAAGAAGCAGGCCGCAGAAGCCCCGGCCACCGAGGGCCGCTCGGCGCGCCCACGTGTGGTGAAGATCCTGACCTTCTCCAAGTCCGGCTCTCAGCGCGCCCAGGTCAAGAAGGTCACGGTGCTGGGCAACCAGCGACTGACCGCCGGCGGCCTGGTCAAGCGAGCGAAGAAGCGGCCCAGCGCCAGCAGCGTCAAGAAGCGCTCGCAGGGGACCTGAACCTCACTCCTTCCGGCCGATGCCGACCTCTGCCCGGGGCCACGGCTGCCGGGAGCCCACCCGCCTCGAGGCCGCGCTCCGATCGGCGAGCGCAACACCAGGCCTCGGGCCTCAGCGCCCGGACCGGCGCCACACCAGCGCCAGCAGCAGCAGTCCCTTGACTGCGAAGAAGAAGGTCGACAGCCCGTGCAGGGCGCCGAAGCCGAGCCGTACCGGCTCGCCGGCCTTGGCGGCCTCCATCATCGGCTGCAGGCCGAAGTAGCCCAGCACGGTGCAGAACAGCGCCCCGGCCACCAGCAGCAGATCGGCCGACACACGTGCCCGGCCCGACTCCCGCGCGACGCGGCGCAGGCGCACCCGCTCGATCACGAACAGCAGCAGCGCGAAGGCCAGCGCCGCATGCGCCTCGATGCGGAACATCTGACCGGCCAGCCGCCCGGCCGTCGGGCGGTCCAGCAGGGCGAACAGCGTCGGCGCCGCCACCAGCGCCAGCGTGGCCACCCCCCCCAGCCAGAGGGCACCGACGACACCGAAAACCCGGTTCGCCAGGCGCTCGCGCGCGTTCTCAGGCATAGCGCACTTCGATCACCTCGTAGCGGCGGATGCCGCCCGGCGCGCGCACCTCGGCCACGTCGCCGGCCTCCTTGCCGATCAGCGCCCGGGCGATCGGCGAGCTGACCGAGATCAGGCCCAGCTTCAGGTCGGCCTCGTCGTCGCCGACGATCTGATAGGTCACCGCATCGCCGCTGTCCTCGTCCTCCAGGTCCACCGTCGAGCCGAACACCACCCGGCCGCCGGCGTCCAGCGCCGCCGGATCGATCACCTGGGCCACCGACAGCTTGCCCTCGATTTCCAGGATGCGCCCCTCGATGAAGCCCTGCTTGTCCTTGGCAGCGTCGTACTCGGCGTTCTCGGACAGGTCGCCCTGGGCACGGGCCTCGGAGATGGCATTGATCACCGCCGGACGCTCGACGGTCTTGAGACGGTGCAGCTCCTGCTTGAGCAGTTCTGCGCCGCGCTTGGTCAGGGGAATGGTGGCCATGGTCGTGGTCGGTGCGGAAATCGGTCGATGATCGAAGCCTGCGGTGCATGGGCCGCAGCCAAAAGCGCCGCCGCCTGCCCCTGCGCGGGGCAGGGACAGGCGGCGGAAGGGACGGGCGCGGAGTTTAGAGCAGCTGCGCGTGCATTTCCTGCAGGGAGACCACCGAGAGCCCCTTCGAGACGTCGGCCTGGTGCTTGAGCGCCTCGGTGGCCGCCTCGCAGCCGGCCATGGTCGTGTAGTAGCTCACCCGGTTGGCCAGCGCGGCGGTACGGATGTAGCGGCTGTCGGCGATCGCGGTGCGGGTTTCGTCCACCGTGGTGAACACCAGCTGGATCTCGCCGGCCTTGATCATGTCGGCGATGTGCGGGCGGCCGTCCTTGATCTTGTTGACGAGCTTCACCGGCACGCCGGCGGCCGCGATGGCTGCAGCGGTGCCCTTGGTCGCGACGATGCCGAAGCCCAGGGCATGCAGATCCTGCGCCACCACGGCGGCGCGGGCGTGCTCGCTGGCCTTCACCGAGATCACCACATTGCCCTTGATCGGCAGGCGCGAGCCGGCGCCCAGTTGGCTCTTGAGCATGGCCTCGCCGAAGGTCGAACCCACGCCCATCACCTCGCCGGTGGAACGCATTTCCGGGCCGAGGATCGGATCCACGCCTGGGAACTTGTTGAACGGGAAGACGGCTTCCTTGACGCTGAAGTACGGCGGCACCACCTCGTGCGGTGCCTTGCCGCCCAGGCCGGTCTGGTCGGCGAGCTTCTGGCCGGCCATGCAGCGCGCGGCGATCTTGGCCAGCGACTGGCCGGTGGCCTTGGACACGTAGGGCACGGTGCGCGAGGCGCGCGGGTTCACCTCCAGCACGTAGACGGTGCAGGCGTCGAGCCCCTTCGTCACGTCGCCCTGGATGGCGAACTGCACGTTCATCAGGCCGACCACCTTCAACGCCTTGGCCATCAGCGCGGTCTGGCGGCGCAGCTCGTCCTGCAGCGCGGCCGACAGGGTGTAGGGCGGCAGCGAGCAGGCCGAGTCACCGGAGTGCACCCCCGCCTGCTCGATGTGCTCCATGATGCCGCCGATCATGGTGTCGACCCCGTCGCTGATGCAGTCGACATCCACTTCCACCGCATCGTCCAGGAAGCGGTCCAGCAGCACCGGCGACTTGTCGGACACGCGCACTGCCTCGCGCATGTAGCGCTCGAGGTCACGGTCGCCGTGCACGATCTCCATCGCCCGGCCGCCCAGCACGTAGCTCGGGCGCACCACCAGCGGGTAGCCGATCTCGTGCGCCATCGCCATCGCCGCTTCTTCGGTGCGGGCCGTGCGGTTGGGCGGCTGCTTCAGGCCGAGGGTGTGCAGCAGTTGCTGGAAGCGCTCGCGGTCCTCGGCGATGTCGATCGAGTCCGGCGTGGTGCCGATGATGGGCACGCCGTTGCGCTCCAGGTCCAGCGCCAGCTTCAGCGGGGTCTGGCCGCCGTACTGCACGATCACACCGACCGGCTGTTCCTTGGCGACGATCTCCAGCACGTCCTCCAGCGTCACCGGCTCGAAGTACAGGCGATCGCTGGTGTCGTAGTCGGTGGACACCGTCTCCGGGTTGCAGTTGACCATGATGGTCTCGTAGCCGTCCTCGCGCATGGCGAGGGCAGCGTGGACGCAGCAGTAGTCGAACTCGATGCCCTGGCCGATGCGGTTCGGGCCACCGCCCAGCACCATGATCTTCTTCTTGTCCGACGGAGCGGCCTCGCACTCGCCGTCCTCACCCTCGTAGCAGGAGTACAGGTAGGCGGTCTGGGTGGCGAACTCCGCCGCACAGGTGTCCACCCGCTTGTAGACCGGGCGCACGCCCAGCGCGTGGCGCAGCGCCCGCACCGCGTGCTGGTCGGTGCCCAGCAGCTTGGCCAGGCGGCGATCGGAAAAGCCCTTCTTCTTCAGGAAGCGCAGCTCCTGCGCGGTCAGGCCGTCGAGCTGGCGCCCCTCGAGCGACTGCTCCACCTGGACCAGCTGCTCGATCTGCGCCAGGAACCAGGGGTCGATCGCGGTTTCCTCGAAGATCTCGTCGAGCGTCATGCCGATGCGGAAGGCGTCGGCCACGAAGAGGATGCGCTCGGGACCGGGCTCGCCGATCTCCTCGACGATCTCCTCGCGGTCGGTCGAACGCTCGGTCAGGCCGTCGATGCCGGTCTCCAGGCCGCGCAGCGCCTTCTGGAAGGACTCCTGGAAGGTGCGGCCCATGGCCATCACCTCGCCCACCGACTTCATCTGCGTGGTCAGGTGCGGGTCGGCCGCGGGGAACTTCTCGAAGGCGAAGCGCGGGATCTTGGTGACGACGTAGTCGATCGAGGGCTCGAAGGACGCCGGGGTCGCGCCACCGGTGATGTCGTTCTTCAGCTCGTCGAGCGTGTAGCCCACCGCCAGCTTGGCGGCGATCTTGGCGATCGGGAAGCCCGTGGCCTTGGAGGCCAGCGCGGACGAGCGCGACACGCGCGGGTTCATCTCGATGACCACCATGCGGCCGTCGCGCGGGTTGATCGAGAACTGCACGTTCGAGCCGCCGGTGTCCACGCCGATCTCGCGCAGGATCGCGATCGAGGCGTTGCGCAGCAGCTGGTACTCGCGGTCGGTCAGCGTCTGGGCCGGCGCCACGGTGATCGAGTCACCGGTGTGGATGCCCATCGGGTCGAGGTTCTCGATCGAGCAGACGATGATGCAGTTGTCCGCGCGGTCGCGGACCACCTCCATCTCGTACTCCTTCCAGCCGATCAGCGACTCTTCGATCAGCAGCTCGTTGGTCGGGGAGAGGTCGATGCCGCGCTTGCAGATCTCCTCGAACTCCTCCGGGTTGTAGGCGATGCCGCCACCGGTGCCGCCGAGCGTGAAGCTGGGGCGGATCACCATCGGGAAGCCGCTGCCGCCGATCTCGGCCTGGATGGCCTTCTGGACGGCCCAGGCCTCTTCCATCGAGTGCGCGATGCCGGACTTGGCCGAACCCAGGCCGATCTTGGTCATCGCGTCCTTGAACTTCAGCCGGTCCTCGGCCTTCTCGATGGCGTGCTCGTTGGCGCCGATCATCTCGACGCCGTACTTGGCCAGCACGCCGTGCTTGTGCAGGTCGAGCGCGCAGTTCAGCGCGGTCTGCCCGCCCATGGTCGGCAGGATCGCGTCCGGCCGCTCCTTGGCGATGATCTTCTCGACCACCTGCCAGGTGATGGGCTCGATGTAGGTGACGTCGGCCGTGGCCGGGTCCGTCATGATCGTGGCCGGGTTCGAGTTCACCAGGATGACCTTGTAGCCCTCCTCGCGCAGCGCCTTGCAGGCCTGGGCGCCCGAGTAGTCGAACTCGCAGGCCTGGCCGATGATGATCGGGCCGGCGCCGATGATGAGGATGCTTTTCAGGTCGGAACGCTTGGGCATGGTCTAGTCTTGGTCGAATTCGGACGTGCGTCGGGGTGGAGGTCGGTGGGCGGCTCAGCCGAGACTGGCCGTGGCGAGCTTGGCGCCGAAGCCGAGGAAGAGCACACCGACGCCCGAGGAGGCGGCGCTGGCCGCACGACGGTGCGCGGCGAACGCCGCCGCCAGCCGCGCCCCCACGAAGATCAGCACCGACAGGTACAAGGCACTGCAGACCTGGGCGATGAGCCCCAGGCCGAGGAAGGTCAGGGCCGGCCAGGGATAGGCCGGATCGACGAACTGGATGAAGAAGGAGACGAAGAACAGGATGGCCTTCGGATTGAGCAGGCTGATCACCAGCGCCTTGCGAAAGGGCTGCGTGAGGTCGAGACGGCCCGCGTCCACCGCCGGCAGCTCGCCACGCCAGCGCCGCACGGCACCGAGCAGCAGCTGCAGCCCCACCCAGGCCAGATAGCCGGCCCCCACCATCTTGATGAGCAGGAACAGCGCTGGCAGCGCCTTCAGCAGCGAGGCCGCGCCCAGCGCGGCGAGCGTCATCAGCACCGTATCGCCGACGAACACCCCACAGGCGGCCGCGTAGCCCGGGCGCACGCCGCGGCGCGCTGCCACCGACAGCACGAACAGCGAGTTCGGCCCCGGCAGCAGGACGATCGCGATCGTCCCGAGCACGTAGGTGGTGAGATCGGTGATGCCCAGCATGCTGCCCCGCGTCGCGTGCCCCTGCCCGTCGGTCTGCCGTGTCTGCCGCTCAGACCCTGGCCTGGGCCATCAGGTCGGTGAAGCGATCGAACAGGTAGGCGATGTCGTGCGGCCCCGGCGACGCTTCCGGGTGGCCCTGGAAGCAGAAGGCCGGCTTGTCCGTGCGTGCCAGGCCCTGCAGCGTACCGTCGAACAGGCTGACATGCGTGGCGCGCAGGTTGGCCGGCAGCGTGGCCGCATCCACCGCGAAACCGTGGTTCTGGCTGGTGATCGAGACGCGGCCGTTGTCCAGATCCTTCACCGGATGGTTCGCGCCGTGGTGGCCGAACTTCATCTTGAAGGTCTTCGCACCCGAGGCCAGCGCCATGATCTGGTGACCCAGACAGATGCCGAAGGTCGGGATGCCCGTGTCGATCAGTTCGCGGGCCGCAGCGATCGCGTAATCGCAGGGCTCGGGATCGCCGGGGCCGTTGGACAGGAAGATGCCGTCCGGGTTGTGCGCGAGCACCTCGGCCGCGGGCGTCCTGGCGGGCACCACCGTGACCTTGCAACCGCGCTCGGCCAGCATGCGCAGGATGTTGCGCTTGACGCCGAAGTCGTAGGCCACCACGTGGAAGGCCGGCTCGGTGACCTGGCCGAAGCCGGGCCGGCCATCGGCACCGGCGAGCTTCCACTCGGTCTCGGTCCAGACCTCGGGCTCGCTGCGGCTCACCACCTGGGCCAGGTCGAGGCCGGCCATGCTGGGCGCCGAGCGGGCCAGCGCCACTGCCTCGTCCTTCATCGCCGGCGTGATCACCGTGCCGACTGGGTAGGCCACGATGGCGCCGTTCTGGGCACCGCCGGTGCGCAGGATGCGGGTCAGGCGACGGGTATCCAGTTCCGCGATCGCCACCGTGCCCTCGGCCACCAGGTACTCGGACAGCGTCTGGCCCTGGCGGAAGTTGGACGAACGGACCGGCAGGTCCTTGATGATCAGGCCGGCGGCATGGACCTTCGAGGCTTCGGTGTCCTGCACGTTGACGCCGTAGTTGCCGATGTGCGGATACGTGAGCGTCACGATCTGCCGGCAGTAGCTCGGGTCGGTGAGGATTTCCTGGTAGCCGGTGAGCGCGGTGTTGAACACCACTTCCCCGACGGTGTGACCGGCGGCGCCGATCGAGATGCCTTGAAAGACCGTGCCGTCTGCGAGTGCGAGAAGAGCGGGAGGCAGGACGGGCAGCACGGGAACTCCGGTAGTGGCGCGCCCGGCCTGACTGCCGGCCGACGGCAGGCGGCGTGACCAGGGGTCCGCACGCTCCGTGGGGTCGAATCCGACGAGGAATCGAGGGCGAGTTCGCTAGGCGGCGCTGTGGATGGACAAACCTGCGGATTATAACCGGCCGCGGGTTTCCCCTGCCCGGCCCGACTGCAGCGCCCTCCCCGGACGCCCGAGGGGCGCGGGGATCCCCCGGCACCGCAGACGGCGGCGGGAACTAGAATGATGCGACCGGATCTGAGCCGGCGTCCCCACTTCCTTCTGCGGAGAACTGCACATGAACCAAAGCCTGCACACCTTGCCTGGCCACGCCGGCTCGGGCGCGCTGGCCGCGCAGCGCAACCGCGTCCTGCGCAACACCTACTGGCTGCTGGCCCTGTCGATGGTGCCCACCGTGCTGGGCGCCTGGGTGGGCGTCACGACTGGCGTGATGACCAGCCTGGGCACGGGCCTGTCGCTGGCCGTCTTCCTGGGCGGCGCCTTCGGCTTCATGTTCGCGATCGAGAAGACCAAGGACTCCGCCACGGGCGTGGCGGTGCTGCTGGGCTTCACGTTCTTCATGGGTCTGATGCTGTCGCGCCTGCTGGCGGCGGTGCTGGGCCTGAGCAACGGCAGCAGCCTGATCATGATGGCCTTCGGCGGCACGGCGGGCGTCTTCCTCGCCATGGCCAGTCTCGCCACGGTGATCAAGCGCGACCTGTCGGGGATGGGCAAGTTCCTCTTCGTCGGCGCGATCGTGCTGCTGGTGGCGGGCATCCTGAACGTCTTCGTGCAGTCCAGCGCGCTGATGCTGACCCTGTCGGGGATCGCCATCGGCCTGTTCTCCGCCTTCATGCTCTATGACCTCAAGCGGGTCATGGACGGCGGCGAAACCAACTACATCTCTGCGACGCTGGCGATCTACCTGGACCTCTACAACGTGTTCCAGAGCCTGCTGGCGCTGCTGGGCATCTTCGGCGGCGAGCGCGACTGACGCGCATCCCCACGCCGAACACACAAGGGGCCCGCGGGCCCCTTTTTCATGTGCCGTCGGGGGCAACGGACGCAGGTCGTCAGTACTCCCCCCCGCCGAAGCTGCCCGGCGCCAGGTTCTCGAACTTGGTGTGTGCGCGCAGGAAGGCCAGCTTGACCGTGCCCACCGGGCCGTTGCGCTGCTTGCCGATGATGATCTCGGCCACGCCCGGCTCCTTCGAGTCCTTGTTGTAGTACTCGTCGCGGTAGATGAACATGATGACGTCGGCGTCCTGCTCGATGGCGCCGGACTCGCGCAGGTCGCTCATCATCGGACGCTTGTCGGTGCGCTGCTCCACCGAGCGGTTCAGCTGCGACAGCGCGATCACCGGACACTGCAGCTCCTTGGCCAGCGCCTTCAGGCCGCGCGAGATCTCGGAGATCTCGGTGGCGCGGTTCTCGCCGCTCGAGCTGGCCGAGCCGCTCATCAGCTGCAGGTAGTCGACGATGATCAGGCCGAGTCGGCCACACTGCCGCGCCTGTCGGCGCGCCCGGGCACGCAGCTCGGTGGGCGTGAGTGCCGGCGTCTCGTCGATGAAGAGGCTGACGTTGCGCAGCTTGTCCACCGCTTCGGACAGCCGCCCCCATTCGTCGTCGCGCAGCGCGCCGGTACGCAGGTGCTGCTGGTCGATGCGCCCGAGCGAACCCACCATGCGCAGCGCGAGCTGCGCGGCGCCCATTTCCATCGAGAACACCACCACCGGCAGCTGTTCGTTGACCGCGACATGCTCGCCGATGTTCAGCGCGAAGGCCGTCTTGCCCATCGACGGTCGCGCCGCCAGGATGATCAGGTCGCCCGGCTGCAGGCCGGCGGTCATGCGGTCCATGTCGTAGAAGCCGGTGGGCACGCCCGTCACGTCGCCCGCGCCGTTCTCGGCCAGCTCCTGCACCCGGTCGATCAGCTCCACCACCAGCGCATCCATCGAATGGAAGCCCTGGCGGTTGCGCGAGCCCTCCTCGCCGATCTGGAAGATCTTGCCCTCCGCATCGTCGAGGATGTCGCTGGCATTGCGCCCCTGCGGATTGAAGGCGTTGGTGGCGATCTCGTCGCTCACGGCCACCAGCTTGCGCAGCACCGCCCGCTCGCGCACGATTTCGGCATAGCGGCGCAGGTTGGCTGCGCTGGGCACGCTCTGGGCCAGCGCATTCAGGTAGGCCAGCCCGCCGACTTCCTCGGCCTTGCCCAGGCTTTGCAGCTGCTCGAAGACCGTGATCACGTCGGCCGGCTTGTTGGCCGAGATCAACCCCATCACCGCCGCGTAGATCAGGCGGTGCTCGTGGCGGTAGAAGTCCGACTCCGTCAGCAGGTCACCCGCGCGGTCCGAGGCGCTGTTGTCCAGCAGCAGCCCGCCGAGCACACTCTGCTCGGCCTCCACCGAATGCGGCGGGATGCGCAGGCGCGCGACCTCGTCGTCGCCACGAGCAGGAAACGGGGCAGGAGCGGAGAACAGGGCAGACATCGCTCGATGATAGGTGCAGGGCCTCGGCAGCGCTGTGCACAGACCTGTGGAAATCCTCGGGACAAGCCGGCGCAGCGCCGACCTGGCCCGGAAATGAAACAAGGCCGGCAGAGCCGGCCTTGTTCAAGGCGGAAAGCGACGCGGGGAAGGCTCAGTCGGCCTGGGCCACCACGGTCACCACCACGTCGACCACGACGTCGGTGTGCAGGGCCACCGCGACAGCATGGTCGCCGACGGTCTTGATCGGACCGTTGGGCAGACGCACCTGGGCCTTGACGACCTCGACGCCCAGGCCCTTCAGGCCTTCGGCGATGTCGGCATTGGTCACCGAGCCGAACAGGCGGCCGTCGACACCGGCCTTCTGGGCGATGGTGACCGTCTTGCCGGCCAGGCTTTCGCCCTGGGCCTGCGCCGCAGCCAGCTTGTCGGCCTGGCTCTTCTCGAGCTCGGCACGACGGGCCTCGAACTCCTGGATGGCCTTCTCGGTGGCACGACGGGCGGCCCCGGTGGGGATCAGGAAGTTGCGGGCGTAGCCGTCCTTGACCTTGACGACGTCACCGAGGGCACCCAGCTTGGCGACCTTTTCGAGCAGGATCACTTGCATGGATGTCTCCTCAGACCTTGTGCTGGTCGCTGTAGGGCAGCATCGCCAGGTAGCGGGCGCGCTTGATGGCGGTGGTCAGCTGGCGCTGGAAGATCGCCCGGGTGCCGGTCAGGCGTGCCGGGGTGATCTTGCCGTTCTCGCCGACGAAGTCGCGCAGCACGTCGAGATCCTTGTAGTCGATCTCCTTGACGCCGGTGACGGTGAAGCGGCAGAAACGCTTGCGCTTGAACAGCAGCGACTGCTGGTTGCGCTTGGTCTTGCGGTCCTTGGAAAACTTACCACGTGGCGGGGGCATGAGATGCTCCTGAATTCAATGCGTAGGTTCGGAAGGCGAAGAGAGCCCGGTGATGTGCAGCATGACGCCCCGGCCGTTGCGCTGCTTGCCCAGGAAGCCGGTCACGTCCAGGGACTGACCGACCGCCACCCGGTCGAGCTGCAAGGCCACCTCTGCCACCGCAGTGGCGTGGATCTCGCAGGAGACCTGGCGCAGCTGTCCGGCATGTTCGACCTGCGAGGCATGCGCCAGTCGCACATCGACAGCCGGCAGACCGGCGGGGGTGTAGCGCAGGGCCGCACGTTCGACCACCTGGGCCTGGAGCAGCACGCGGTTCATCGGTGCAGCAAGTCCATGGGTCGCACGCGGGGCGTGTCACACACTCAGGCGCTCGCCTCCTGCTGCTGGGACGACTTGCGGGCCTCTTCCTTTTCGACGCGCTTCATCATCGACGAAGGACCGGTTTCGGCCTTCTCGCGGCGCACCGTCAGGTGGCGCAGCACGGCGTCGTTGAAACGGAAGCCCGTCTCCAGCTCGACCAGGGTGTCCTTGCTGCACTCGATGTTGATGCAGAGGTAGTGCGCCTTGGCCAGCTTGTCGATCAGGTAGGCCAGCTGCATGCGGCCCCAGTCCTCGACGCGGTGCACCTTGCCGCCGGCGGCCGTGATCAGCCCCTTGTAACGCTCCAGCATGGCCGGAACCTGCTCGCTCTGGTCCGGGTGGACCAGCAGCACGATTTCGTAGTGACGCATAGGCTCTCCTTGTGGATTCCGAGATGGAAGCCGCCCCGCAGCGTCCGACGCAGGTGCGGCAAGAGAAAACCCGGCATTATAGCCACAGCAGGGACGGGCCTCGCCCCGCCGACCTGATCCCTGCCGACAGCCCCCGAGGCTCAGGCCGTGCGCGGGTCGTCGCGCGAGGGGAAGCGCATGCGGTCGACCACCGCCGCCTGCATCGGCGGCGGTGCCGGGGTGCACAGACTGACGACGATCAGCACCAGCGCGCCCGCCGGCACGCCGAACACCCCGGCGGCAACGGGCTCGACATCCCACCAGCGGGTCTGCTCCAGCGGCAGCGTGATGCCGAAGGCCTGGCGCAGCATCGGATGGTTGAGCAGCATGTAGGCCACACAGACCGCCAGCCCCGTCAGCATGCCCAGCGTGGCCCCGAAGCGGTTCGCGCGCCGCCAGAAAATGCCCAGCACGAGGGCCGGAAAGAAGGCGGCCGCAGCCAGAGAGAACGCCGCAGTGACGAACTGCAGGATGTCGGCCAGCCGCATCGAGGCCAGGAAGGCCGCCAGCAGCGCCACCACCAGCACCAGGAACTTCGACAGCATCACGCGGCGCAACGGGGGGGCGCGCCGGTTGATCATGCCGTAATAGAGGTCGTAGGACAGGGCGTTCGAGATCGTCAGCAGCAGCCCGTCGGCCGTCGACAGCGCCGCGGCCAGCCCGCCGGCGGCCACCAGGTAGGTCACCACCAGGGGCAGCCCGCCGATCTCCGGGGCGGCCAGCACGATCACATCGGTGCCCAGGCGAAGCTCGGCCAGCTGCAGCAGACCATCGCCGTTGACGTCCTCCACCGACACCAGCGAAGGGTCGAGCTTGGACCAGCGCCGGATCCAGCCCGGCAGTTCGTCGAAGGGGGTCCCCACCAGATGGCTGAGCACCTCGTACTTCACCATCACCGCCAGCGCCGGCGCCGCCATGTACAGCAGGGCGATGAAGAACAGCGACCAGGCCACCGAGCGCCGCGCTTCGAAGACCGTCGGCGTGGTGTAGTAGCGCGTCAGGATGTGCGGCATCGCCGCCGTGCCCAGCATCAGGCAGAGCACCAGCGCCAGGAAGTTGCGTCGGGTCGACTCGTATTGCTGGCGCTGCGCCGGGCTGCCCTGCGGATCGCCCGCCGCATGCGGCAGCGCCATCGGCGGCATGCCGCCCAGCGGCTGGGCACGCTGCTGCGCCACGTCGCGCTCCTGGCGATAGGCCTCGGCAGCGGCGGCCTCGGTCTGCGGCCGGGTGGCCAGCTTGCGTTCGGCCTGCTGGATGCGCGCCAGCGGCGCTTCGGCGGCCCGCAACGCGCGCAGTTGCGCATTCATGGTCTCGCCGTCGTCGACCATCGCCTGCCGCACGTCGGCCAGCTTGCGCTGCGCATCTTCGGCGCGCACCGCCAGCTGCCGGGCCACGGCCTGCTCGCGCGGATCGTTCAGCAGCGCCTGCTCGCGCTGCCCGACCTGCTGCAGCTGCTGGCCATAGGTGAAGAGCGGAAAGGGGCTGCCCGTCTGGTTGATCGACAGCCAGACCACCGGCGTCAGGTAGGCCAGGATCAGCACGATGTACTGCGCCACCTGGGTCCAGGTCACCGCCCGCATGCCACCCAGGAAGGAGCAGACCAGCACCCCGCCCAGCCCGACGAAGATGCCGATCTCGAAGCTGAAGCCGGTCAGATGCGAGGTGATCAGCCCGACCCCATAGATCTGCACCACCACGTAGACGAACGACACCAGCACCGACGCACTCACGCCGACCAGGCGCGGCAGCATGCCGCCGTAGCGCGCCCCGAGGAACTCGGGGATGGTGTAGAAGCCCATGCGCCGCAGGTAGGGCGCCAGCAGCAGCGCCACCAGACAGTAGCCGCCTGTCCAGCCCAGGATGTAGGCCAGCCCGGCAAAGCCCTGCAGGTACAGCACCCCGGCGGTGCCGATGAAGGAGGCGGCCGACATCCAGTCCGCCGCCGTGGCCATGCCGTTGAAGACCGCCGGCACGCGCCGGCCGGCCACGTAGTACTCGGCCTCGTCGGTGGTGCGCGACAGCAGCCCGATCGCCGCATAGACCACCACCGTGGCGATCAGGAAGGTGCCGCCGATCCAGCTGCGCGGCCAGCCCTGGCGCTCCATGAGCGCCAGGGCGGCGATGAACCCCAGCGTACAGGCCGAAAAGGCCATGTAGCGCCGGTTCAGCACCCGGGTGAAGACCCGGGTCTCCTCCGAGGACTGCCCCGGACGTTCAGTCATGGGGCGCGGGCGACGTATCGACGTCGCGGTCCTGCGGCGTCTGCGCGTCGAGAAAGCGCGCCTCGAGGCGCTCCATCACCAGGCAGTACCCCACGATGATGAGCAGGAAGCCGCCGATGGCCCCCTGCGCCGCCCACCAGTAGCCCGCAGGAACACGGGCAAAGGTCCAGCGATCGAGGTCACGCGCGAACCAGATCACCACGAAAGTCAGGAACGCCCAGGCGGCGATGCCGAGCAGGGTCCACAGCGACACCCAACGCCAGAAACGACGCTGGCGGTCGGCCGAAACTTCTGCGGCCGGCGCGGGCCGCCGGGACTCGGCCCCCTCCGAACCTCCGGCGGGGCTGCTGCGCACGCGCATCTCGATCTCCTCCGGCGGCGATTGTCGGCGACTGCTGACCCCTTCACCACCGGGGAGTCACCGAGGGCCAGGCCCTCGGCGGGACCCGTCAACGCGTGGCCAGCATCTGCCAGGTGGCGATCACCGTGTCCGGGTTCAGCGAGATCGACACGATGCCCTCGTCGGCCAGCCACTGCGCGAAGTCCGGATGGTCGCTGGGGCCCTGACCGCAGATGCCCACGTACTTGCCGTGCGCGCGACAGGCTGCGATGGCCCGGCTGATCAGCGCCTTGACGGCCGGGTCGCGCTCGTCGAAGTCCTGCGCCAGCAGTTCCAGGCCGGAATCACGGTCCAGGCCGAGGGTCAGCTGCGTCAGATCGTTCGAACCGATGGACATGCCGTCGAAATACTGCAGGAACTGATCGGCCAGGATGGCATTGCTGGGGATCTCGCACATCATGATCACGCGCAGATCGTTCTGGCCGCGCTTCAGGCCGTGTTCGGCCAGCATGGTGGTGACCCGCTCAGCCTGCTTCAGGGTGCGCACGAAGGGCACCATGATCTCGACGTTGGTCAGGCCCATGTCGCCGCGCACGCGCTTGATCGCCTCGCACTCCATCGCGAAGGCCTCGCCGAACTCCTCGGACACGTAGCGCGAGGCACCGCGGAAACCCAGCATCGGGTTCTCTTCCTCGGGCTCGTAGCGGCTGCCGCCGATGAGCTTCTTGTACTCGTTGCTCTTGAAGTCCGACAGCCGCACGATCACCGGCTTGGGCCAGAAGGCCGCGGCAATGGTGGCCACGCCTTCGGTCAGCTTGTCGACGTAGAACGCGCGCGGGCTGGCGTGGCCGCGAGCCACCGACTCCACCGCCTTCTTCAGGTCGGCATCGACGTTCGGATAGTCCAGGATCGCGCGCGGGTGCACGCCGATGTTGTTGTTGATGATGAACTCGAGGCGCGCCAGACCCACGCCGGAGTTGGGCATCTGCGCGAAGTCGAAGGCCAGCTGCGGGTTGCCGACGTTCATCATGATCTTCACCGGCGAATAGGGCAGCTCGCCGCGCTGCACCTCGCTGACCTCCATCTCCAGCAGGCCGTCGTAGATGTAGCCGGTGTCACCTTCCGAGCAGGCCACCGTCACCAGCTGACCATCCTTGAGCGTCTCGGTGGCGTCGCCGCAGCCCACCACGGCCGGGATGCCCAGTTCACGGGCGATGATCGCCGCGTGGCAGGTCCGCCCGCCGCGGTTGGTGACGATGGCGCTGGCGCGCTTCATCACCGGCTCCCAGTTGGGATCGGTCATGTCGGTGACCAGCACGTCGCCGGGCTGCACGCGGTCCATCTCGACGATGGAGTGCACCAGGCGCACCGGGCCGGTACCGATCTTCTGCCCGATCGCACGCCCCTCGGCCAGCACGGTGCTGTGGCCCTTGAGCTTGTAGCGCTGCTCGACCTGGTTGGCGGCCTGGCTCTTCACCGTCTCGGGCCGCGCCTGCAGGATGTAGAGCTGGTTGTCGCCGCCGTCCTTGCCCCACTCGATGTCCATCGGACGGCCGTAGTGCTGCTCGATGATCAGGGCGTAGCGGGCCAGCTGCACTACATCCTCGTCGGTCAGCGAGTAGCGGTTGCGCAGCTCGGGCGGGGTGTCGGTGGTCTTGACCAGCTTGCCGCTGGCCGCCTTTTCCTCGGGCGTGGCGAACTCCATGCGGATCAGCTTGGAGCCCAGGTTGCGGCGGATCACCGGGAACTTGCCGGCCTGCAGCGCCGGCTTGTGCACGTAGAACTCGTCCGGGTTCACCGCGCCCTGCACCACCGTCTCGCCCAGACCGTAGCTGGAGGTGATGAAGACCACGTCCTGGAAGCCGCTCTCGGTGTCGATGGTGAACATCACGCCGGCGGCGCCCAGGTCCGAGCGCACCATGCGCTGCACGCCGGCCGACAGGGCCACCACGTCGTGGGCGAAGCCCTTGTGGACGCGGTAGGAGATGGCGCGGTCGTTGTACAGCGACGCGAACACCTCCTTCATCTTGTGCAGCACGTCCTCGATGCCCACGACGTTCAGGAAGGTCTCCTGCTGGCCGGCGAAGGAGGCGTCGGGCAGGTCTTCCGCGGTGGCGGAGGAGCGCACGGCAAAGGAGGCCCCCGGGTTGTCCGCGGTCAGGCGGGCGAACTCGGCACGAATGGCCGCCTCCAGGTCGGCCGGAAAGGGCGCAGCCTCGACCCAGCCGCGGATCTCCGCGCCCGCTGCGGCCAGCGCGCGCACATCGTCGGTATCCAGCGTCGCCAGGCGGGCGCTGATCTTCTCGGTCAGGCCGCCGGCGCTGAGGAACTCCCGGAAGGCGTGCGCCGTGGTGGCAAAGCCACCGGGCACCCGCACGCCCGAGGCGGCCAGCTGCGAGATCATTTCGCCGAGGGAGGCGTTCTTGCCGCCTACCGTCTCGACGTCGGTCATTCTCAGGTTCTCAAAGGGTACGACCAGGGCGGTCGCCAAGTTGAGGTCAGACATGCCAAAGCTCCGTGATGTGACAAAACCGGGGCCTGCATCTCGGACAGCACCACCCCACCCCAGCGCTTTGTAGGCTGTTGATCGAGCGCAAGAAGGTGGGAAGCCATGAAGGGCGTCGACGGTCGGCAGGCGAATGCGCGCGATTCTACGGGGGCCCGGACCTATGATGTCAGGCAGTTTTCAGCTTCCTGGCGACTGCCTGATCCGACTCATGCCCAATCGCACCGTGTTTTTCGTCTCCGACGGCACCGGCATCACGGCCGAGACCTTCGGCAACTCGATCCTGGCGCAGTTCCCGGCCAAGTTCCGCCATGTGCGCAGACCCTTCATCGATTCGGCCGACAAGGCCCGCACGGTGATCCAGGAGGTCAACGCCACGGCGATGCAGGAGGGCAAGCGACCGATCGTGTTCATGACGGTGGTCAACCCGCAGGCCCGCGATGCCATCGAGAGCCAGTGCAACGCGCAGGTGATGGACATGTTCCGTACCTTCGTCGAGCCGCTGGAGACGGAGCTGGGCCTCAAGAGCAACCACCGCGTGGGCCGCTTCTCCGACGTCGCCAAGAGCCAGGAGTACCACGACCGCATCGAGGCCATCAATTTCTCGCTCGCGCACGACGACGGCCAGTCCGCGCGCAACCTGGCCGAGGCAGACGTCATCCTGGTGGGCGTGAGCCGCAGCGGCAAGACGCCCACCTCGCTGTACCTGGCGATGCAGCACGGCATCAAGGCGGCCAACTACCCGCTGATCCCGGAAGACTTCGAGCGCGGCGCCATCCCGGCCTCGCTGGCGCCCTACAAGCGCAAGTGCTTCGGCCTGACCATCGATGCCGACCGGCTCAGCCAGATCCGCAACGAACGCCGCCCGGGCAGCAAGTACGCCTCGCTGCTGAACTGCCGCTTCGAGATCGCCGAGGCCGAGAAGATGATGAAGCGCGAGGGCATTTCCTGGCTGTCGTCGACGCACAAGTCGATCGAGGAGATCGCCACCACCATCCTGCGCGACATCCGGCCCGACCGGCTGATCTACTGAACCCGCCACAGGAGCCTGCGCGATGTTCTCGCACGTCATGCTCGGCGTCGGCGACTTCGAGCGCGCGCTGGCCTTCTACCGTCGGATCCTGCCGGCGCTCGGCCTGCAGGAACGCTTCTGCGAACGCAACCGCCCCTGGGCCGGCTGGGAGCCGGCAGGCGGTGGACGTCCCCTCTTCCTGATCGGCCGCCCCTACGACGGCCAGCCGCACGCACCGGGCAACGGCCAGATGGTGGCCTTCCTGGCCGCCGACCGAGAGACCGTGCGCAGCGTGCATGCCCTGGCCCTGGCGCACGGCGGCGGCTGCGAAGGCCCCCCGGGCCTGCGCCCCGAATACCACGCGCACTACTACGGCGCGTATTTCCGTGACAGCGAGGGCAACAAGCTCTGCGTGGCCTGCCACGCGCCCGAGTCCGAGCCCGGCACCGCGGGCTGAAGACGCTCAGCCGACCATCGCCTGCCGTGCCGACTCGTACAGGCAGATCGCCGCGGCGGACGCCACGTTGAGGGACTCCTCACCGCCCGGCTGGGGGATGCGCACCGTCAGCGCACAGCGCTGCAGCAGCGCGGCATCGACGCCCTGCCCCTCATGGCCGAACACCCAGGCGCAGGGCGCGGGCAGGCGCAGCGACGGCAGGGCGTGCTCGGCGTGCGAGCTGGTGGCGATCAGCGGCAGGCCGAGGTCGGCGAGGTCGTCGACCGCCAGCCCCTCGACCAGGTGCAGCGCGAAGTGCGCCCCCATGCCGGCGCGCAGCACCTTGGGCGACCACAGCGCCGCCGTGCCCTTGAGCGCCAGCACCTGCTGCACGCCCAGCGCCGCGGCGCTGCGCAGGATCGTGCCGACGTTGCCCGGATCCTGCAGACGGTCGAGCAGCACGGCGCTCCCCCCGGGACGCGGCCGCGCCGCCTCGCCGGCCGGCAGGCCGAGCAGAAAGCCCAGCGCCACCGGCGTCTCCAGCGAGCTGACCTCGCCGAGCAGGGCGTCGTCGAGCACGAAGACCTCCGGTGCCTGTCGCGCGATCGCCCGCGGGCCGGGCTGCAGCCAGGCGCTGGCGCCGATCACCGCGCACAGCGGCGCGCCGCCCCGGGCCAGCAGGGCGCTGCAGAGATGGTCGCCTTCCAGCCAGATGCGGCCCAGCCTGCGGTAGGCGCCCGGATCCTGCGCGAGGCGGCGCAGGTCCTTGACCAGCGCATGGCTGCGCGAGCGGATGGGGCGTTCGACGGGGGCGGTCATGCGGCACCTCCCGCCGCATGCAGGGCCGCGCGCACCGGGGCGAAAGAGCGCCGGTGCACCGGGCTGGCGCCGTGGCGACCGAGCGCGGCCAGGTGAGCCGGCGTCGGGTAACCCTTGTGCACATCGAAGCCATAGCCGGGGAAACGCGCGTGCAGCTCCAGGCAGAGCCGGTCGCGATGCACCTTGGCCAGGATCGAGGCAGCCGAGATCGCCGGCACCTTGGCATCGCCCTGGACGATGGCCTCCGCCGGCATCGGCAGCACCGGCAGGCGGTTGCCGTCGACCTGCACCAGGCCCGGGCGCAGGCGCAGGCCCTCGACCGCCCGGCGCATCGCCAGCAGCGTGGCCTGCAGGATGTTCAGGCGGTCGATCTCCTCCACGCTGGCCTCGGCGATGCAGCAAGCCAGCGCGCGGGCACGGATCGCATCGAACAGCGCCTCGCGGCGGCGTCCGGTCAGCGCCTTGGAGTCGGCCAGCCCGGCGATGGGCTGCTGATCGTCCAGGATCACCGCCGCGGCCACCACCGGCCCGGCCAGCGGACCGCGGCCGGCCTCGTCGACCCCCGCGACCAGGCCGCTGTGGCCGAAGGACAGCGCGAGCTGCTCGCCGAGCGACGGCTGGGCCGCACGGCGTTCAGCGGCCGAGGACCTGCGCGATGGCATCGGTGGCACGCTGCGCCGTGCCCTGGCGCAACAGATGGTGCATTTCGGTGAACCGCTCGGCCGCCCGGCGGCAGCGCGGCGCATCGTCCAGCCAGGCGCGTGCCGCCGCGGCAATCGCCACCGGCGTGGCCGCCTCCTGGATCAGCTCGGGCACGACGAAATCGCGCGCCAGGATGTTGGGCAGACCGACCCAGGGCAGGTAGGCCATGCGCTTCATGATCAGGTGGCTGAGCCAGTGCAGGTGGTAGACGATCACCATCGGCCGCTTGAACAGTGCCGCCTCGAGCGTCGCGGTGCCGCTGGCGATCAGCGTCAGGTCGCAGGCGGCCAGTGCGTCGTGCGACTGCCCCTCCAGCAGCTGCAGCGGCAGTTCGGGCGCATGCCGGGCCAGCATCGGCTCGAGCAGCGCACGCAGGCCCGGGGCGACCGGCAGGACGAAGCGGGTGTGCGCTCGGGTGCGGCGCAACTCCACTGCGGCCGCCAGCAGGCGCGGGGCGATGTGCGTCACCTCGCCGCGCCGGCTGCCGGGCAGCAGCGCCACCACCTCGTCGCCCTCGGCCAGGCCCAGCCGGGCCCGTGCCGCCGCACGCGGCACCTCGAGCGGGATCGCATCGGCCAGCGGGTGGCCGACGAAGGTCGCGGCGATGCCGGCGCGCTGGTAGATCTCCGGCTCGAAGGGAAAGAGGCAGAGCACATGGTCCACCGCGGCGCGGATCTTGTCGATACGACCGCCGCGCCAGGCCCAGATCGAGGGGCTGACGAAATGGATGCTGCGCAGCCCCGCCGCCTTCAGCCGTGCCTCCAGGCCGAGGTTGAAGTCGGGGGCGTCCACGCCGATGAAGGCGTCCGGGCGCTCGCGCAGCAGGCGGTCGCCCAGCTCGCGGCGGATGCCGGCGATCTCGCGGTAGTGCCTCAGCGCATCGACGTAGCCGAACACCGCCAGCCGGCTCTGCGGCCACCAGCTCTCGAAGCCCTGGGCGATCATCTTCGGCCCGCCGATGCCCTGCGCCACCAGCGCCGGCCAGCGCTCGCGCAGGCCGCCCAGCAGCAGGCTGGCCAGCAGATCCCCGGAGGTCTCGCCGGCGACCAGTGCCAGTCGCGGATCGGCCATGGCCATCGTCCAGGCGGCCGTCAGCGCACGATGCCGCGCCGGGACAGCGCCAGGAAGTCGAGCATCAGCGCGAGATCCCCGTCGGCCTCGGCATCGCGGCCCCGCAGGGCGCCGATCTGCTCGACCGCCTGCTCCAGCGTCAGCGAAGCGCGATACAGCAGCTTGTGCATCTGCCGGATCACGGCGATGCGCTCGGCGGAAAAGCCACGCCGCTTCAGGCCGGTGAGGTTCACCGCCCGCGCGGCCAGCGGGTGGCCGTCCACCGTCATGAAGGGCGGCACATCCTGCGCCACATGGGCCTGGAAGCCGACCATCGCATGTGCGCCGACGTGGCAGAACTGGTGCACCCCCGTCAGGCCGCCGATCACCGCCCAGTCGCCCACGTGCACATGGCCGGCCAGCGTGGCATTGTTGGCCAGCACACAATGGCTGCCCAGCACGACGTCGTGCGCCAGGTGCACGTAGGCCATGATCCAGTTGTCGCTGCCGATGCGGGTGACGCCCTGCTCCTTGAAGGTGCCCGTGTTGAAGGTGCAGAACTCGCGCACGGTGTTGCGGTCGCCGATCACCAGCTCGGTGACCTCGCCGCCGTGGCTCATGTCCTGCGGCATCGCGCCGATCGAGGAGAACTGGAAGAAGCGGTTGTCGCAGCCGATCGTGGTGCGGCCTTCGACCACGCAGTGCGCACCGATCACCGTGCCGGCGCCGATGCGCACCTCGGGGCCGATGATCGTGTAGGCGCCCACCGACACGCTGTCGGCCAGCTCGGCCTTCGGATCGACGATCGCGGTGGGATGGATCTGCGCCATGCCGGGCTGCCTTACTCGACGCGCCGCTTGGTGCACATCAGCGAGGCCTCGCAGACCAGCTCGCCGTCGACCAGCGCGCGCGCGTTGAACTTGTAGATGCCGGCACGCACCCGGTCGATCGCGACCTCGAGCATCAGCTGGTCGCCCGGCTCCACCGGCCGCTTGAAGCGCGCGCCGTCGATGCCGGCGAAGTAGAAGACCGTCTTGTCGTCCAGCACGGTGTCCTCGGTGGCGAAGGACAGGATGCCGGCCGCCTGGGCCAGGGCCTCGAGGATCAGCACGCCAGGCATCACCGGGCGGTTCGGGAAATGGCCGGTGAACTGCGGCTCGTTGATGGTCACGTTCTTGACCGCCAGGATGCGCACGCCCTTCTCGAGCTCGACCACGCGGTCGACCAGCAGGAAGGGATAGCGGTGCGGCAGCTTCTTCAGCACCTGGTGGATGTCCAAGGCAGTCGTCATGGGCGGGTCTTCTTCTCGAGGTTGCGCAGGCGCTCACGCAGGCCGTGCAGGCGACGCAGCGTGGCTGCGTTCCTTTCCCAGTCGGCATGCTCTTCCAGCGGATACACGCCGGTGTAGTGGCCCGGCCGGGTGAGCGAACTCATCACCAGGCTGGCCGCCGAGACGTGCACGCCGTCGGCGATGGTCAGGTGGCCGACGATGTTGGCCGCACCACCGATGGTGCAGCGGCTGCCGATGCGGGTGCTGCCCGCTACCGCGGCACAGCCGGCCATCGCGGTGTGGGCGCCGATCTGCACGTTGTGCGCGATCTGGATCAGGTTGTCGAGCTTCACGCCGCTGTCGATCACGGTGTCGTCCAGCGCGCCACGGTCGATGCAGGTGTTCGCACCGATCTCCACGTCGTCGCCGATCCATACCCCGCCGAGCTGCTCGATCTTCACCCAGCCCTCGGCGCCGGGCGCGAAGCCGAAGCCGTCGGCTCCCACCACCACGCCGCTGTGCAGCAGGCAGCGCGCGCCGACGCGGGTGCCCGGCATCAGCACCACCTGAGGCGCCAGGCGGGTGTGTTCGCCCACCTCCACGCCGGCGCCGACATGGCAGAGCGGGCCGATCTGCGCGCCCGCGCCGATCACCGCACCGGCCTCGACCACGGCCTGGGCGCCGATGCACACGCCCTCGCCCAGCCGCACCCCCTCGGCCACGCTGGCACTGGGATGCACGCCGGCCTGCACGCGGGGGCGCAGCTGCACGGCCCACCACTGGGTCAGACGGGCGTAGCAGGCGTAGGGGTCGGCCGTGACGAGGCGGGCCGGCCGGTGGGAGGCGGCCTCCTGCAATGCCGGGGGAATGATCACGCAGGCCGCGGTGCTCTGCGCGAGCTGGGCCGCGTAGCGCGGCCCGGTGGCGAAGGTGATCGACTCGGCATCGGCCGAGGCCAGGGGAGCCAGTCGGCGCACCGGCTGCTGGCCATCGCCCTGCAGCTCGGCGCCGAGCAGCGCAGCCAGTTCGGCCACGCGCACCGGCTCGGGCAGTTCCGTGCCGCGGCGCTGCGGCGCGGCTGCCGCGGACGCGGTCACTTGGCCGCGCCGCCCGAATTCAGCGCGCGGATGACCTTGTCGGTGATGTCCACGCGGGCACTGGCGAACACCGCGTCCTGCAGGATCAGGTCGTACTTTTCCTGCTCCCAGATCTGCTTGATCACGCGGTTGGCGCGCTCGACGACAGTCGACAGCTCCTCGTTCTTGCGCTGCGTGAGGTCCTCCTGGAACTCGCGGCGCTTGCGCTGCAGGTCGCGCTCCTGCTCGACCAGCTCACGCTGGCGGCGGCTGCGCTCGGACTCGGCCAGCGTGGGCTGCTCCTTCTCGAAGCGCTCGGCTGCGGCCTTCAGGCGCAGGGCGGCATCGTTGAGGTCCTTGTCGCGCTTGCCGAACTCGGCCTCCAGCTTGGCCTGGGCGGCCTTGGCCGGCGCGGCATCGCGCAGCACACGATCGCTGTTGACGTAGCCGATCTTCAGTTCCTGCGCAGCGACCGCCGGCACCGCGGCCACGCCGCAGGCCAGCACCAGGGCGGCCGCCGTCGAACGAAGCAGCGGGCGAAGAGGGAATGTCATGGTCAGAATGCCGTACCGATCTGGAACTGGAAGCGCTGGATTGTATCCGTGCGGGCCTTGCGCAGCGGCACACCCCAGCTGAGCTTCAGCGGCCCCACCGGCGACACCCAGGACAGGCCGATGCCGGCGGACACGCGGATGGGGTTCTCGGGGCGATCGCGCATCGACTCGCCTTCGCGCCACACGTTGCCGGCGTCGGTGTAGCCGAAGATGCGCAGCGTACGATCGTTGCCCACCCCGGGGAAGGGCACGTAGAACTCGGCGTTCAGGTTCAGGCGCCGGTTGCCGCCGATGTAGGCGCCGGTGACGTCCACCGGACCGAGCGAGTTCTGATCGAACGCCCGCACCGTGCCCAGGCCACCGCCGTAGAAGTTCTTGAAGATCGGGTACTCGCGCCCGAGCAGGCCCTTGCCGTAGCCGAACTCGGCATTCAGGCCCAGGGTGTACTTCTTGGTCAGCGCGAAGTACTGCTGGATCTGGTAGTTGGTCTTCAGGTAGCGTGCATCGCCGGCAATGCCCCACTCCAGGTTGACGCGCTGATAGCGGCCGGCATTGGGCACCAGCGCACTGTCGCGACCGTCACGCTGCCAGCCCAGCGTGAGCGGAATCGAGCTGGTGCTGTTGCCGTAGGTGCTGCGCAGGCGGAAGTAGTTCTCCGGCAGCGCAGAAGCCGACTTGATGCGGGTGCTCTCGGCACCGATGCCGACGAACACCGTGTCGTACTCCGAGTACGGCAGGCCGAAGCGCAGCGCCACGCCCGGCGTGACCAGCTCGTAGGACTCGCCCTGGCTGTTCAGCGGCTTGCTGGTGCGATAGTAGATGTCGAAGGCCCGCGACACCCCGTCGTTCGTGAAGTACGGGTCGACGGTGGAGAACACCATCGTGCGGCTGCTCTTGCTGGTGTTCAGCTCGATGCCCAGGTAGTTGCCCGAGCCGAAGACGTTGTCCTGCTTGATCGAGGCCGAGAACGACAGCCGGTCCGCGCTGGAGAAGTTGGCGCCCAGCATCAGACTGCCGGTGGGCTTCTCCTGCACGGAGAAGGTCAGGTCGACCTGATCGAGCGCACCGGGCACCTCGTTGGTCTCGACATCGACCTGGCTGAAATAGCCCAGCCGGTCGACGCGGTCGCGCGACAGGCGGATGCGCTCGCCGTCGTACCAGGCCGATTCGAACTGGCGGAACTCGCGGCGCACCACCTCGTCGCGGGTGCGGGTGTTGCCCGACACGTTCACGCGCCGCACGTAGACGCGTCGACCGGGGTCGGCATTGAGCAGCACCACCACCCGGCCGGTGTTGCGGTCGATCTGCGGAATCGCCTCGACCCTCGCGAAGGCATAGCCGAACAGACCGAAGCGGTCCGTGAAGGCCCGCTGCGTGTTGGCCACCGCCTCGGCCCGGTAGGGCTCACCAGGCTCGATGGTCACCAGCGACTTGAACTCCTCGTCCTTGCCGAGGTAGTCGCCGCCGAGCTTGACACCGGCGACGTGGTAGCGCTGCCCCTCGTCGATCTGGATCGTGACCGTGATGCGCTGCTTGTCCGCCGAGATGGCCACCTGGGTCGACTCGACGTTGAACTCGAGGTAGCCGCGGTTCAGGTAGAAGGCCCGCAGGGTCTCGAGGTCGGCATTGAGCTTGGCGCGTGAGTAGCGGTCGCTCTTGGTGTACCAGGTCATCAGCCCGCCGGTGGTCAGGTCCATCTCGCCGAGCAGGGTGCTCTCGGAGAAGGCCCGGTTGCCGACGATGCGGATCTCGTCGATGCGCGCCACGCCCCCCTCGCTGACGGCGAAGGTGACATTGACCCGGTTGCGCTCGATCGGCGTGATGGTGGTGACCACCTCCGCACCGTACAGGCTGCGCGTGAGGTACTGGCGCTTGAGTTCCTGCTCGGCGCGGTCGGCCAGCGAGCGGTCGAAGGGCTGTCCCTCGCCGACCCCGACGTCCTTGAGCGCCTTGATCAGCGTGTCGCGGTCGAACTCCTGCGTGCCGGTGAAGTCGACGCTGGCGATGATCGCGCGCTCCTGCACGACGACCACCACCACCTGTCCCTCGACCTCGAGGCGCACATCCTTGAACAGGCCGGTGGCGAACAGTGCGCGCAGGGCCGCGGCGCCCTTTTCGTCGTCGTAGCGATCGCCGACACGGAACGGCAGCGAGGCGAACACGGTGCCCGCCTCGGTGCGCTGCAGGCCTTCGACCCGGATGTCCTGGATCCGGAACGGCTCGACCGCGCGCGCAGGCAGCGCGGTCAGGCCGGCCGAGGCGACCAGGACGGCCAGACCCACGCGGGACAGGGCACAGACGGGGGGAACGGGGAGCAGGCCGGTGAAATGCATGCGATCAGTGCAGACCCAGCAGGCGGGCCACGTCGTTGTACAGGGCCAGCGTCATCATCATCAGGATGATGGCCAGCCCGCCTCGTTGCAGCCGCTCCAGCCAGACCTCCGGGATCGGCCTGCGGGTCACCGCCTCGAAGAGATGATACAGGAGGTGTCCCCCGTCGAGCATCGGCAGCGGCAGCAGGTTGAGCACACCCAGGCTGACGCTCACCACCGCCAGGAAACCCAGGTAGTAGGCCAGCCCCAGCTCGACGGACTGGCCGGCGTAGTCGGCGATCGTGAGCGGACCGCTGATGTTGCGCAGCGAGGCCTCGCCGGTGAGCATGCGGCCGAACATCTTCAGCGTCAGCAGGGACACTTCGACCGTGCGGTCCCAGCCGCGCTGCAGGCCGTCGACCAGGCCGTAGCGCACCTCGTCCATCTGCGGCGGCGCACCGATGGCGGCCTGGATGCGGCCGAAGGCCTCGCCGCGCTCCTCGATGCGCAGCGGCTGCACGGTCAGGGTGAGCAGGCGGTCGCCGCGCCGCACCTCCCAGCTCTGCGGCGCCGGGGTGCCCTGCACCCCGGAGGCGCGGATCAGCGCCCGCAGCGCCGCAGCGTCGGCCACAGGCTGGGCGTCGACACGCAGCACCAGGTCGCCGGGCTGCAGACCCGCCCGGGCCGCCGGCCCTTCGGGCTGCACCTCGCCCAGCTGCGGCTCGGCAAAGACGGCACCCAGCCCGATGCGCCGCGCCAGCGCCGCGTCGGCATCGCGGGCCTCCAGGGCCGCCAGCTCCAGGCGCAGCGTACGCCGGCCACCGCTGCTGCTGCTGACCTCGAACTCCAGGTCGCTGCCGTCCAGCGCCGCCCGGGTGACCTGCCAGCGCAGGTCGGGCATCGAGGCCACGGGCTGCCAATCCTCCTCGGCCTGCCCGACTCGGCGCGCGCTGCGCACCCAGTCGCCGGCCTGCAGCCCGGCGCGCTCGGCCACGCTGCCGGCCAGCGGGGTGCCGAGCAGCGCACGCGGCTCCTCGGTGCCGATCCAGTGCGAGGCTGCATAGAGCAGCACGGCCAGCAGCAGGTTGGCCAGCGGTCCGGCCGCGACCACGGCCGAGCGCTGCCACAGCGGGCGGCGGTTGAAGGCCCGGTGCTGCAGATGCGGCGGCACCGGCGCCTCGCGCTCGTCGAGCATCTTCACGTAGCCGCCCAGCGGCAGCATCGAGATCACCCACTCGGTCTCACCGATCTGGCGCCGCCAGATCGGCCGACCGAAGCCCACCGAGAAGCGCAGCACCTGGATACCACAGGCCCGCGCGACCCGGTAGTGCCCCCATTCGTGCACGACGATGAGGACGGCGATGGTGACGAGGAAGCCGAGCAGGGAATTCGACATGTCGGCTCAGACCGCGCAGCGGCGCACCTGTTCCTCGGCCACCCGCCGCGCCTGGGCATCCAGCGAGAGCAGCCCCTCCAGCGAGGCGGTCGCCTCGGCAGGCACCGCCAGCGCCTCCAGCGTGCCTGCATTGACCGCGTGGATCTGGTCGAAACGCAGCCGGCGGTCCAGGAAGGCCGCCACCGCCACTTCGTTGGCCGCATTGAGCACCGCGGTGCTGCCCTCGCGTGACTCCAGCGCCTGCCAGGCCAGCTGCAATCCGGGGAAGCGGCGGGCATCGGCCGGCTCGAAGGTCAGGCTCGACAGGCCCAGGAAGTCCAGCTGCGCTGCGCCCGAGGCGATGCGCTGCGGCCAGGCCAGCCCGTAAGCGATCGGCACGCGCATGTCCGGCGTGCCCAGCTGGGCCAGCACCGAGGCATCGCGACAGACCACCATCGAGTGGATGATGCTCTGCGGATGGATCACCACCCGCACGTCGCGCGGCGCGAGATCGAAGAGCCAGCGTGCTTCGATCACCTCGAGCGCCTTGTTCATCATCGTCGCCGAATCCACCGAGATCTTGCGGCCCATCACCCAGTTGGGATGGGCGCAGGCCTGCTCCGGGGTCACCTGCGCCAGCGTGGCCGGATCGCGCTGGCGGAAGGGGCCGCCCGAGGCGGTGAGCACGATGTGGTCGATGCGCTGCGCCCAGGTGCCGCGGTCCTCGGGCAGGCACTGGAAGATGGCCGAGTGCTCGCTGTCGATGGGCAGCAGGGTGGCACCGCCCTCGCGCACCGCGCGCATGAACAGCGCGCCGCCGACCACCAGCGCCTCCTTGTTGGCCAGCAGCAGCCGCTTGCCGGCACGCGCGGCAGCCAGGCAGGGCGCCAGGCCCGCGGCGCCGACGATGGCGGCCATCACGCTGTCCACCTCGGGATGGGCCGCGATCTCCTCGAGCGCGGCGGCGCCCGACCGCACCCGCGTGGCGCAACCCGCGGCTTCCAGGCGCTGCGCCAGATCCTGCGCCGCAGCCGCATCCCCCAGCACCGCGAAGCGTGGCTGCCACTGCAGGCACAGGCGCTCGAGTTCGTCGGCCCGGCTGTGGGCGCTCAGCGCGAACACCTCGAAGCGCTGCGGGTGCCGCGCGATCACGTCCAGCGTGCTGCTGCCGATCGAGCCGGTGGCACCGAGCACGCACACGCGCTGCGGTCGTGCCGGCTCGTGCGGCGCAGAAGAAGCAGGAAAGGCAGTCGAAGTCATGCGGACAAGAGGGCTAGGGCCAGAGGGCACACGGGCAGCAGGGCGTCGATGCGATCGAGCACGCCGCCGTGGCCGGGCAGCAGGGCCGAGCTGTCCTTGGCACCGACGCTGCGCTTGACCAGCGACTCGAAGAGATCACCCACCACGCTCAGCGCCGCCAGGAACAGGCAGCTCACCACCAGGCCGGCCAGGCCCTGGCGCTGCCACAGCAGGCTGTACAGGCTGGGACCATCGGCCAGCCCCTGACGGTCGAAGGCGATCCAGGCCGCCGCGAGCAGCAGCACGCCGAGCATGCCGCTGTAGACACCTGCCCAGCTCTTGCCCGGGCTGATCGCCGGCGCCAGCTTGCGCCGACCGAAGGCCCGGCCGCCGAAATAGGCCGCGATGTCGGCCGCCCAGACCAGGGCGAAGGTCGACAGCAGGAAGTTCAGGCCGCGCTGGCGCGCCTCGGCGATCGCAAGCCAGGCCAGCCAGAGCAGCAGCAGCCCGACGGCCAGTCGCAGTGCACGTGGCAGCGCCGGCCAGCCAGCCACGCCGCGCCGCAGCACCCAGGCTCCGCCGAGCACCCACAGCAGCAGCGCGACACCCCAGAGCCCGGCCGGTGCCGCACCAGCCCAGCCGGTGAGCCAGGCCAGCGCTGCCCCGGCCGCCACGACAGCCCCGTAGCCCCAGGCCGGCACGCCGGGCAGATGGTTCAGCCGCGCCCACTCCCAGCCCGCCGCGGCGATCATCGCCAGCGTCAGGGCCATGAAGGGCCAGGCCACCGGCGCGAACAACGCCGGCAGCAGCACTGCCATCAGCAGCAGCGCCGTGATGATGCGTTGCTTGAGCATGAGCAAGAGGCCTGTCGCGCGTTCAGTCGGCCACGGGCAAGGCACGCGGCTGGCCACCGGCATCCACGTCGGTCTTCACCCGGCCGAAGCGGCGATCCCGTCGGGCATAGTCGGCCAGCGCCGCATCCAGGGCACGCTCGTCGAAATCGGGCCAGAGGCAGTCGGTGAAGTACAGCTCGGTGTAGGCCGTCTGCCAGAGCAGGAAGTTGGAAATGCGCACCTCGCCGCCGGTGCGGATGAACAGGTCCGGGTCCGGCGCATAGGACAGCGACATGTAGCGCGACAGCACCTGTTCGTCGAGCTCGGCGGGGCTCAGCCCGGCCTCCATCGCGCGGCGACAGGCCTGCACCACATCCCAGCGCCCGCCGTAGTTGAAGGCCACCGACACGGTGATGCGGCGGTTGCCGGCCGTCAGCGTCTCGGCATGGTCCCAGGCGGCCCGCACCTTCTCGCTGACCTGCGAGCGGTCGCCGATGATGCGGATGCGCACCCCGTCCTCGGCCATGCGGGCAAGGTACTTCGACACCGCCACCATCACCAGATTCATCAGCCCCGAGACCTCGTCCTGGGGCCGCTTCCAGTTCTCGGAGGAGAAGGCGAAGACGGTGAGGTACTCGATGCCGCGAGCGGCCGAGGCATGAATGATGTTCACCAGCGCGTCGACACCGAACTTGTGGCCGACCACGCGCGGCATCAGGCGCTTGTTCGCCCAGCGCCCGTTACCGTCCATCACGATGGCCACATGGCGCGGCACCGCCGGGCCGGGCTCAGTCACCATCGCCTCCTGCCTGGGGCCGCGCAGCCATTGCAGCACGTCGACGCACGGCTCAGACCGCGAGGATCTCGGCTTCCTTGCCGTGCACCAGCTTGTCGATCTCGGCCACGACGCGATCGGTCAGCTTCTGCACCTCGTCGATGGAGCGGCGCTCCTCGTCCTCGGTGATCTGCTTGTCCTTGAGCAGCTTCTTGGCCTGCTCGTTGGCATCGCGGCGCAGGTTGCGCACGGCCACCTTGGCGTCCTCGCCGGCATGGCGCACGACCTTGGTGAGCTCCTTGCGGCGCTCCTCGGTCAGCGCGGGCATCGGCACGCGGATCAGGTCGCCCATCGACGAGGGATTCAGGCCCAGGTCCGATTCGCGGATGGCCTTCTCGATCTTGGCACCCATGCCCTTTTCCCAGGGCTGCACGCTGATCGTGCGCGCATCGATCAGCGAGACGTTGGCCACCTGGCTGATCGGCACGGCCGAGCCGTAGTAGTCCACCTGCACCTGGTCGAGGATGCCCGGGTGGGCGCGGCCGGTGCGGATCTTGGTCAGTTCGTGCTTGAAGGCCTCGACGGACTTGGCCATCTTGGCCTCGGCGTTCTTCTTGATGTCGGCAATGCTCATCGCTTGACTCCTGGAGATGCCGGCGGCAGCGCGGCCGGGCCTGCGCCACCGCCTCGATGCGGGCGGCCGAGGCGCAGATCAGACGTGCACCAGCGTGCCCTCGTCCTCGCCCATCACCACGCGCCTGAGCGCGCCGGGCTTGACGATGGAGAACACCTTGATCGGCAGCTTCTGGTCGCGGCACAGCGCGAACGCGGTGGCGTCGAGCACCGCGAGGTTCTTCACGATCGCCTCGTCGAAGGTCAGCGAGGGATAGCGGGTGGCGTTCGGGTCCTTCTTCGGATCGGCGGTGTACACCCCGTCGACCTTGGTGGCCTTGAGCATCACCTCGGCACCGATCTCCGCGCCACGCAGCGCGGCGGCGGTGTCGGTCGTGAAGAAGGGGTTGCCGGTGCCGCCGGCGAAGACCACCACCTTGCCCTCCTCGAGGTACTGCAGGGCCTTCGGGCGGACATAGGGCTCGACCACCTGGTCGATGCTGATGGCCGACATCACCCGGGCGGTCATGCCCTCGAGGCGCATCGTGTCGGCCAGGGCCAGCGAGTTCATCACCGTGGCCAGCATGCCCATGTAGTCGGCCGTCGCGCGGTCCATGCCGACCGAGCCGCCGGCCACGCCGCGGAAGATGTTGCCCCCGCCGATCACCACGGCCACCTCGCAGCCCAGCGCCGTCACCTCCCGGATCTCCCGCACCATGCGCACGATGGTCGCGCGGTTGATGCCGAAGGCGTCGTCGCCCATCAGGGCTTCACCGGAAAGCTTGAGCAGGATGCGTTTGTAGGCCGGCATGCGGGTTTCCTCGAAGAATGCAACGTGGCGGCAGTGTAGGCGATTGCGCGGCAGCGACCCGCCCCGCAGGGCGGCGTGCCGCGCCGGGCGTCACTGGCCCTTGGCGGCGGCGACCTGGGCGGCCACCTCGGCGGCGAAGTCGTCCTGCTTCTTCTCGATGCCTTCGCCGACGACGAACATCGTGAAGCCCTTCAGCGCCGTGCCGGCACCCTTCAGATAGGCCGCAACGGTCTGCTTGCCGTCGGCCGCCTTGACGAAGACCTGGTCGAGCAGCGAGACCTCCTTCAGGAACTTCTGCACCGACCCCTCGACCATCTTGGCGACGATCTCGGCCGGCTTGCCCGACTCTGCGGCCTTCTCGGCAGCGATCTTGCGCTCCTTCTCGACCAGGTCGGCCGGCACGTCGGCCGACGACAGGGCGGCCGGCTTCATCGCGGCGATGTGCATCGCGGCGTCCTTGGCGGCCGTGGCATCGCCGCTGTACTCGACCACCACGCCGATGCGCGTGCCATGCAGGTAGTGGGCCAGATCGCCGCCGCCGCTGTAGCGCTTGAAGCGGCGGATCGACATGTTCTCGCCGATCTTGCCGATCAGGCCCTTGCGCACGTCCTCGACGGTCGGACCGAAGTCTTCCATCGCCAGCGGCAGGGCCGACAGGGCCTCGACGTCCGCCGGATTCTGCTCGGCCACCAGCTTCGCGCAGGCATTGACGAAGGCCAGGAAGGTTTCGTTCTTGGAAACGAAGTCGGTCTCGCAGTTGACCTCGACCAGCGCACCGGTGTTGCCGGCCACGGCCGCGGCGATCACGCCCTCGGCCGTCACGCGCGAGGCGGCCTTGCTGGCCTTGTTGCCCAGCTTGACGCGCAGGATCTCCTCGGCACGCACCATGTCGCCGTCGGCCTCGGTCAGCGCCTTCTTGCACTCCATCATCGGGGCATCGGTCTTGGCGCGCAGGTCGGCAACCATCTTCGCGGTAATCGCAGCCATCGTTCTCTCCTTGGCAGCCGGCGACGCCTCGCAGGCGCCGCCGGGAAGTCTTGCAAATGTCTTGAAAAAAGGGGGCTGAAGCAGCCCCCTTCCCCGGATCTACCGCGAGGGATCAGGCCGCGTCGCTGACCTCGACGAACTCGTCGCCGGTCGCCGCCACCGCCTCGACCACCTCGTTGACCGCGTTGGCCTTGCCTTCCAGCACGGCGTCGGCCATCGCGCGGGCGTACAGCGCCACCGCCTTGGCGGAGTCGTCGTTGCCGGGGATGACGTAGTCGATGCCGTCCGGGTTGTGGTTCGTGTCGACCACACCGATCACCGGGATCCCCAGCTTCTGCGCCTCGGCCACCGCGATCTTGTGGTAGCCGACGTCGATGACGAACAGCGCATCGGGCAGCGCGCTCATGTCCTGGATGCCGCCGATGTCCTTCTCGAGCTTGGCCAGCTCGCGCTGGAACAGCAGGCCTTCCTTCTTGTTCATCTGGTCCAGCCCGGCCTCGACCTGGGCCTGCATGTCCTTGAGCTTCTTCAGCGAACCCTTGACGGTCTTGAAGTTGGTCAGCATGCCGCCCAGCCAGCGCTGGTCGACGAAGGGCATGCCGGCACGGGCAGCCTCGGCGGCCACCACGTCACGCGCCTGGCGCTTGGTACCGACGAAGAGGATCGTGCCGCGCTTGGACGCCAGCTGGCGCGCGAACTTGGTCGCCTCGTGGAAGAGCGGAACCGTCTTCTCGAGGTTGATGATGTGGATCTTGTTGCGATGGCCGAAAATGAACGGGGCCATCTTGGGGTTCCAGAAGCGGGTTTGGTGACCGAAATGGACACCGGCTTCCAGCATTTCACGCATCGTGAAGGACATCGAGACACTCCAAAGGTTGGATCTAGAATCCGGCTGGAATCACCTCGAAACGCCGAGGCCGACCTCCTGCCCTCGGGGTGGAGATCGGTCGCTTCGCGTCGCGGGGCAACACCTTCAGCTAGCCGGATCCGGACTGGTTTCTCACCGGGCGCGGCACCTCTTCGGCCCCACCGTGGATTCCGGCGCGGAACCCACCCCGATCCGGTGCACACCCGACGGCACATGCTTGTCATGCGGCCCTGAGGCGATCAGCCGATTCGGCGGAAAAACCCGATGAGTATAACAGCCTCGAGCCCCCCTGCCCGAACCGGGACCCCGACCCGGCCCCACCCAGCCCGGATCGCCGCGCTGCCCGGCGTCACGCGCCGCCGCCCCGGGGGCGCCGGCTGATGCGCGTCGCGATCGTCGGCGCCGGCATTGCGGGCATCACCACCGCCTACGAACTGGCCCGCGACGGCCACGAGGTGACGGTTCTCGAGCGGCACGATGCCGTGGCTGCGCAGGCCAGCTTCGCCAACGCCGGCCTGATCGGTCCGGCGCTGCTGGCCTGGCAGCCGCAGCCCGGCGCGCCGGCGCGCGGCCGGGCGCAGCGCAGCACGATGGGCGAACTGCAGTGGCGCGCCCGCTGGCACGGCGCCGAGTGGCGCTGGCTGCGCCAGTGGCGGCGCGGCAGCGCGGCAGGCGGCAGCGCCCGGACGGCCTTGCTGCACCTGCTGCTGCTGGGCGAACAGCGCCAGGCGTCCATCGCGCGCAGCCACGGCATCTCCTACGAGCGCGGCGAGGGCCTGCTCGCGCTGCGCGGGCAGCAGGACGCCGTCACCGAACGCCGCTGGCAGGCCCTGCAGGCACTGGGCGAAACCGGTCAGCCGCTGCGCACGCTCGATGCGCCAGCCTGCCGGGCCCTCGAGCCCGGCCTGCATCCGGGCACGGCGCTGGACGGCGGCCTGCACCTGCCCCAGGCCGGCGCCGGCAACTGCCGCGAGTTCGCCCACCGCCTGCGCCTGCTCTGCGAGCGCGACGGCGGGGTGCGCTTCCATTTCCAGACCGAGGTGAGGGCCCTGCACGCCGGCGCCAGCGGTCCCACGCTGCGACTCGCCCCACGTCCGACCGAGGCCGCCGAGGCCGGACGCGGCAACCTGCAGGCCGAACAGCGCGCCTTTCTGCCCACGCTGCCCGATCCCCCGCCGCCTGAACTCGATGTGGACGCCGTGGTGCTGGCCAGCGGCGCGGTCGGCACGCCGCTGCTGGAGTCGCTGGGCGTCGACCTGCCGCTGCAGCCGGTGTGGGGCCTGGGTGTGACCTTCCGGCTGCGCGAGGAACTGCTCGAGCAGGCGCCGCGCGCCGCGCTGGTCGAGCTCGACAGCGGCATCACCTTCTCGCGCCTGGGCCAGCGGCTGCGGATCTGTGGGGGCTGGCTGCTCGGCGGCAGCGCCGACAGTGCCGCCGCACAGGACTACAACCCGCTCTATGCCGCTCTGGACCGCTGGTTTCCGCTGGCCGTGCAGCGCGACAGCGCCCAGCTCTGGCGCGGCGCACGCCCGATGCTGCCCGACGGCCTGCCGGTGATCGGTCGTTCGGCGCGCCCGGGCGTCTGGCTGCAGCTCGGCCACGGTGCCCTGGGCTGGGGCCTGAGCTGCTCGGCCGCACGCCTGCTGGCCGACCAGCTTGCCGGCCGCCCCTGCGAGCTCGACCCCGCCGCCTTCGCTGCAAGCCGATGGACCGCATCGCCCTGAACGCCGGCATCGCCCCAGCGGCGCGCGCCCCCGGCACAGCAACGACCTGCGTGCTGGACAGCAACGCCGTGCTGGACTGGCTGGTATTCGCCGATCCCCACGGCCTGCAGCTCGGCCACGCGGTGATGCAGGGACGACTGCGCTGGCTGATGAGCCCGCCGATGCACGACGAACTGCTCGATGTGCTGGGCCGGCTCGACCGCCTGCCCTCCCTGCAGCGCTGGTCATCGCGGCGGGAGCACGCGCAGCGGATGATGGCCACCTGGGCCACGCCGGTGACTGCGCCCCCGCCCCTGCCGCCAGCCCTGCAGATGCGCTGCAGCGACGCGGACGACCAGATCTTCGTCGACCTCGCCCTGGCGCATCGCACCCCCTGGCTCGTCAGCCGCGACCGCGCACTGCTGCGGCTGGCAGCACGGCTGCGCCCCTGGGGCGTGCAGGTGGTCACGCCGCAGCGCTGGGCCACCCGGTCCGCCACGCATGAACCGGCGACCTCCCCCCACCCCCCTGCAGGAGCCCCCGGATGAACGCCGTCCACCCCGCGGCGACGACCGATCCCGCCCCGCGGCGACTCTGGCCCGTGACGGGCCCGCCCATCGCGACAGCGCTGCACGACAGCGCCGCGAACCGCCGCCTCGAGGTGCTGGCCGCCGCCCGCCTGCCGGCGCACGCCCTGATGCAGCGCGCAGGCGCCAGCCTGGCACGCCTGGCCCTGGCACTGGCCCCGCACGCAGCCCAAGTACAGGTGCTGGCCGGCCCGGGCAACAACGGCGGCGACGGCTTCGAGGCCGCCGCCTGGCTGCGCCGCCGCGGTCTGGCGGTGCAGGTCTGGTTCCTCGGCGATCCGGCTCGCCTGCCGCCGGATGCCGCAGCCGCGCGACAGCGCGCCAGCGATGCTGGCGTGCCGGTCGCACCCTGGTCCGCCGAAGCCGAACGGGCCACCGCCGGTGCCGACCCGGACCAGCTCATCGTCGATGCCCTGCTGGGCCGTGGCCTGGCCCGCCCCGCCCGAGGCGACATCGCCGCCGCCATCGAAGCCATGGGGCGCAGCCGCGCGCCGGTGCTGGCGGTGGACCTGCCCTCCGGGCTGCCGGCCGACACGGGCAGCCCGCCGGACGCTGCCCCCTGCACCCGGGCGCAGGCCACCCTCGCACTGCTGAGTCCGGCGCCCGGCCTGTTCACCGGACAGGGGCGGGACTTCGCCGGCGAGATCTGGTGGGACGACCTGGGGGTGGACCTCGACGGCGTCGCTGCCAGCGTCTGGCTGAACGACGGAGCCCTCGGAGCCGGCGCGGCCCGGCGGCGCCACGCCCAGCACAAGGGCAGCTTCGGTGACGTGCGGGTCGTCGGCGGCGCCGCGTCGATGACCGGGGCCGCCCTGCTGGCTGGCCGGGCTGCGCTGCACGCCGGCGCCGGCCGGGTCTACCTGCACCTGCTCGACCGGGCTGCCGCGCACCTGGACGGCACGACGCCGGAGCTGATGTTCGGCGCGGCGCTGGACGCTGCGGCCCTGCAGCAGCGCTGCACCGTGCTGGCCGGTTGCGGCGGCGGCCCCGACGTCGCGGCAGTGCTGCCAGAGCTGTTCGAGCAGGCACAGCGCCTGGTGCTCGACGCCGATGCGCTCAATGCCCTGGCCGCCGATGCGGTGCTGCAAACGGCCCTGCGCTGCCGCGCCACGCGGGGTCTGCCGACGCTGCTCACACCGCACCCGCTGGAGGCGGCCCGGCTGCTCGACCCGAGCCGGCCGGATGTGGCCGCGCTGCAGGCCGACCGCCTGGGCGCGGCCACCCGACTGGCGCAGCAGTTGCAGGCGGTCGTGCTGCTGAAGGGCTCCGGCACCGTGATCGCCGCGCCCGGCAGGCCGTGCTGGATCAACCCCAGCGGCAATGCGGCCCTGGCCGTGCCGGGCAGCGGCGATGTGCTGGCCGGATGGCTGGCCGGACTCTGGTCTGCGCAGGCTGGCCTGGCCGAGGCCCCGCCCTGCGCCCTGGACGGTGCCCTGCAGGCGGCCCGCCAGGCCGTGTTCCGGCACGGCCGTCTGGCCGAGCGGCTCAGCCCGGCCGGCCACCCCCTGCCCGCGCGCCGGCTGGCCGACGCCATCGCCGGCCCGGACGCCATGCGCGGGCTGGACTGATCGCCCCGACGCGGCGCGGCATCAGCGGCGCGTGCGGCGCCCCTTGCGAGGGGCCGACTCGACCTCCGGTGCCGCGTCTTGCTGCGGATCCGGCCGCGCGCCCTTCTCGGCCACGGCCTTGGCACCCGGCCGGGCCGAGCCCCGGGCGCCGCGGCCGGCGGCCTTGCTGCCCGAGCGCCCCTCCTTGGCGGCGCGTCGAGCCGCCCGGTCGCGCGACTGCACGGCCTCCAGCTGCGCCTGTGCCGAGCCTGCGGCACGCTCGCGCCCCGAGGCGGTACGGCTCACGGTCTCGCCCTCGCGCACCAGCCGGAAGTCGATCTTGCGGCCATCCAGGTCCACCCGGCTGACCTGCACCCGGATGCGCCCGCCCACCGCGTAACGCACGCCGGTGCGCTCGCCGCGCAGTTCCTGGCGTGCCTCGTCGAAGCGGAAGTACTCGCCGCCCAGCTCGGTGATGTGGACCAGCCCCTCCACATACAGCTCGTCGAGCTGCACGAACAGGCCGAAGCCGGTCACCGCGCTGATGCTGCCCTGGAACTCCTCGCCGAGCCGCTCGCGCATGAACTTGCACTTCAGCCAGGCCTCGACATCGCGGGAGGCCTCGTCGGCGCGCCGCTCGTTGGCGCTGCAGTGGGCACCGGCGGCTTCCCAGGCCGCGCTCTCGTAGGCCGCCGCCGCTGCCGCCTTGCCGCCGCGGCCCGCTGGCGGCGGCGGCAGGCCCTCGAGCTTCATCTCCAGGTGATAGCGGTGCCGGCCCAGCAGCGCCTTGATGACGCGGTGGATCAGCAGGTCCGGATAGCGCCGGATCGGGCTGGTGAAGTGCGTGTAGGCGTCGTAGGCCAGCCCGAAGTGCCCGCTGTTGGCCGGTGTGTAGAGCGCCTGCTGCATCGAGCGCAGCAGCATCTGGTGGATCGCCGCCGCATCCGGACGGTCGCGTGTGGCCAGCGCGATGGCCTGCAGCTCGGCCGGCCTGGGCTCCTCGCCGACCGTGAAGCCCAGCCCGAGGCTGCGCAGGTAGTTCTGCAGCGTGTTGCGCTTCTCGGGGGTCGGGCCCTCGTGCACCCGGAACAGCGTCGGGTGGCGGGCCGTGTGAATGAAGTCGGCTGCACAGACGTTGGCCGCCAGCATGGCCTCCTCGATCAGCCGGTGTGCATCGTTGCGCTGGCGCGGCACGATCTTCTCGATGCGGCCGTTCTCGTCGCAGACGATCTGCGTCTCGGTGGTCTCGAAATCCACCGCGCCCCGCTGGGCGCGCTGCTTGAGCAGGCCGCGGTAGACCTCGTGCAGGTGCAGCAGGTGCGGCAGCAGCTCGGCGCGGCGCTCGGCCTCGGGCCCGCGGGTGTTGCCCAGGATCGTTGCCACCTCGGTGTAGGTCAGCCGGGCATGCGAGCAGATCACCGCGGGGAAGAACTGGTAGGCGTGCACCTCGCCGGCCGCGTTGATCAGCATGTCGCAGACCAGGCTGAGCCGATCCTCCTGCGGATTGAGCGAGCACAGCCCGTTGGAGAGCTTCTCCGGCAGCATCGGGATGACCCGGCGCGGGAAGTACACCGACGTGGCCCGCTCGTAGGCATCGCGGTCCAGCGCCTCACCCGGGCGCACGTAGTGGCTGACGTCGGCAATGGCCACCAGCAGGCGCCAGCCCTTGCCGCGCCCGACACGGGCCGGCTCGCAGTACACGGCGTCGTCGAAGTCGCGCGCGTCCTCGCCGTCGATGGTCACCAGCGGCACGTCGCGCAGGTCGATGCGGTGGCGCAGATCGACGGCGCGCAGGCGATCGGGCAGCTTGGCGGTCTGCGCCAGCGTCTCGGGCGAGAAGCGGTGCGGCACCTCGAACTTGCGCACCGCGATCTCGATCTCCATGCCGGGATCGTCGATGTCGCCCAGCACCTCCGTCACCCGCCCCACCGGCTGCGAGTACAGCGAGGGCGGCTCGGTCAGTTCCACCGCCACGACCTGCCCGGTCTTGGCGTCGGCCGTGCCGTTCTTCGGGATCAGGATGTCCTGGCCGAAGCGCCGGTCCTCGGGCGCCACGATCCAGCTGCCCGACTCGAGCAGCAGGCGACCGATGATCGGCGTGCGACGCCGCTCCAGGATCTCGACCACCCGCCCCTCCGGCCGGCCCTTGCGGTCCAGCCGGATCACCCGCACCCGGACCCGGTCGCGGTGCAGCACCGCACGCATCTCCTGCGGCGAAAGGTAGATGTCCGGCTGGCCGTCTCCGAGGATCACGAAGCCGTGACCGTCCCGGTGCCCCTGCACCGTGCCTTCGACTTCACTCATCAGTGTGGCGTGGTTCAAACGTGGATCCTTTGTTGGGTGACGGCTTGCATCGCGCGTCAGGACAAGGTTATACTTTCGTTCTCGGTTGATCGCCACAACAAAAAGACAGCAGCAACAGCGCAGTCTTGCAGGCGTGGCAGTCGTCCGACAGGTTTCTGGCCCAGGTGGCGGAATTGGTAGACGCACTAGTTTCAGGTACTAGCGGGTAACTCCGTGGAGGTTCGAGTCCTCTCCTGGGCACCAGTTCGATGAAGGGCCGGCACTGCCGGCCTTTTGTTGCAAGTGGATCATCGTCGAAACCTGTCGAACATCGAGAAAGTTCCATCGCGAGCGACGTTTTTTCATCGATTGCGCGTGAGAACACAGTACCTGCCCAGGTGGCGGAATTGGTAGACGCACTAGTTTCAGGTACTAGCGGGTAACTCCGTGGAGGTTCGAGTCCTCTCCTGGGCACCAGATGATCGAAACAGCCGGCCGAGAGCCGGCTTTTTCGTTTTCGCATGGCACGCGCCGCCACCACATCGGACCCCGATGGCGCCACGACGGACGCCATCGGCCAGGGTCGTCACACCGACAGCTTGCGCGCCAGCCCGTCGGGACGCAGCCCGTCGTACTCCTCGAAGGGCTGGTGAATCCAGGGACTGGTCGGCAGGTGCTCGACGAAGTAGTCCGGCGTGTAGGTGGAGACACCCTTCACCCACAGCACGGCCGAACGCAGCTCGTCGATGGCCGGCATGGCGCGCAGGCGCTGCACCACCGCCTTCAGCGTCACCCCGGAGTCGGCCAGGTCGTCGACCAGCAACACCCGCCCGGCCAGCTCGCCCTTGGGCAGGGTGATGTACTTGGCCATGTCCAGGCGGCCCTGAATCGTGCCGGCCTCGGCCCGGTAGGAACTGGTCGCCATGATCGCCAGCGGCTTGTCGAAGACGCGCGACAGCACATCGCCGGGGCGCATGCCCCCGCGCGCCAGGCAGAGGATCTGGTCGAACGCCCAGCCCGAGTTGTGCACCTTGAGCGCCAGCCGCTCGATCAGCAGGTGGTACTCGTCCCAGGACACGTAGAGGTGTTTGCCATCGTCGGTCAGCATCGGGGGTCTCCTTGCGTCGGTCGGTTTCGGGGGCCCGGGCTCAGGCCTGGTAGGGCTGGCGCAGCAGGATCGTGTGATCCCGGTCCGGACTGGTCGAGATGACATGGATCGGCACGCCGGTCACCTCCTCGATGCGCTGCAGGTAGCGCCGCGCCGCCGTCGGCAGGCGTTCCAGCTCGGTCACGCCGACCGTGCTGTCGCTCCAGCCGGGCAGGGTCTCGTAGATCGGCTGGCAGCGCGCGATGTCGTCGGCACCCATGGGCAGCAGGTCGATGCGCTCGCCATCGAGTTCGTAGCCCACGCAGAGCTTGAGCTCGCTCAGCCCGTCGAGCACGTCGAGCTTGGTGATGCACAGGCCCGACAGCCCGTTGACCTGGGCGGAGCGCTTGAGCAGCGCCGCATCGAACCAGCCGCAGCGCCGCGAACGGCCGGTGGTCACGCCCTTCTCGGCACCCACCGTGCTCATGTGGTAGCCGGGCGTGCCGGGCACCTCCCAGTCCAGCTCGGTGGGGAACGGTCCACCGCCCACACGGGTGCAGTAGGCCTTGGTGATGCCCAGCACGTAGTGCAGCAGGCCCGGCCCCACGCCGGCTCCGGCGGCGGCGTTGCCGGCCACGCAGTTGCTCGAGGTCACATAGGGGTAGGTGCCGTGGTCGACGTCGAGCAGCGTGCCCTGCGCACCTTCGAACAGCAGGTTCTGCCCCGCCTGGTGGGCCTCGTTGAGCTCGCGCGAGACGTCGGCCATCATCGGCAGGAGCTGCTCGGCGTGCCGCATCGCCTCGTCGTAGACCGGCTGGAACTGCACCTGGCCGTCGGCGATGTAGGGCGCCAGCGCGGCCGGGAAGGCGAAGCTCCTCGAGCCCAGGAAGCTCGTCAGCACGTGGTTGTGCAGCGCCAGCAGCTCGCGCAGCCGGGCGGCGAAGCGCTCGGGGTACTTCAGGTCCTGCACGCGCAGCGCGCGGCGGGCGATCTTGTCCTCGTAGGCCGGGCCGATGCCGCGGCCGGTGGTGCCGATCTTCTCGCTGCCGCCCTGCTCACGCGCGGCCTCGCGGGCCACATCCAGCGCCGCATGGAAGGGCAGGATCAGCGGGCAGGCCTCCGAGACGCGCAGGCGCGAGCGCACCTCGACGCCAGCGCGCTCGAGCCCGGCGATCTCCTCGAACAGCTTGGCCGCCGACAGCACCACGCCGTTGCCGATGTAGCACTTCACGCCCGCTCGCATGATCCCGCTCGGGATCAGGTGCAGCGCGGTCTTCACGCCGTTGATCACCAGCGTGTGGCCGGCGTTGTGACCGCCCTGGAAGCGCACCACGCCCTGGGCGCTTTCGGTCAGCCAGTCGACCAGCTTGCCCTTGCCTTCGTCACCCCACTGGGTGCCGACCACCACGACGTTGCGTCCACGCACGGCGCTGCTGTTGTTCATCTCGAAATCCGTTGCTTCGGTTGGTGCCTGCGAAGGATGCGCGCTCAGCAGGCGCGCACCACCCACAGGCCGTTGACGGCGACCAGTTCGCGGTCGCACTCGAATTCGTCGGCCTCCTGGCCGTGGCCGGGCAGCATGCAGACCACCACCTCGCCCTGCTCGCGCAGGCTGCGCACGGCGGCACGCAGCCCCGCATCCTCGCCCCAGGGCGCCCGGATGGCGGCATGCCGGCCGTCGAACTGCACATGCTCGACCACTGCCTTCAGGTCCAGACTGAAGCCCACCGCCGGTCGACGCCGGCCGAACACCGCACCGACATCGTCGTAGCGGCCACCGCGCGCGAGCGCATCCCGGCCGCCGGGGGCATAGAGGGCGAAGCGCGAGCCGCTGTAGTAGGCATAGCCCGCCAGATCGGCGAGGTCGAAGCCCACGCGCAGTTCCGGATGGCCCGAGCGCAGATGGCCGGCCAGCCACTGCAGGTCGTCCAGGGCCGCGCCGATCATCGGCTGCTGCGGCAGGCGCTCGCGCGCCTGGACCAGCACCTCGTCGCCGCCGTACAGGGTCGGCAGGGCCAGCAGGCCGTCGCGCAGGGCCGGCGGCAGCCCGGCCGTCGTCTCGGCCAGCAGGCCGACATCCTTGGCCGCCAGCGCCCGCTGGATCACCGGCAGGCGCGCCGCCTCCACCGGGGCCAGCGCCAGCAGCCCTTCGAGCACGCGGGCGTCGGCCAGGTCCATCACCAAGCCGTCGAGGCCGGCGCGGCGCAGGCAGTCCACTGCCAGTTCCTGCACCTCCAGGTCGGCCTCCAGCCCGCCATGACCGTACAGCTCGGCCCCGAACTGCAGCGGCTCGCGGCTGCCATGCAGGCCCGAGGGCCGGGTACGCAGCACCGGGCCGCAGTAGCACAGGCGGGTCACACCCTGGCGGTTGAGCAGGTGCGCATCGATGCGCGCCACCTGCGGCGTGGTGTCGGCCCTCAGGCCGAGCGAACGCCCGCTGAGCTGGTCGACCAGCTTGAAGGTCTCGAGGTCGAGCGCCTCGCCGGTGCCCGACAGCAGGGACTCGAGGTGCTCCAGAAGCGGCGGGATGACCAGTTCGTAGCCACCGGCACGCGCGGCATCCAGCAGGATGCGGCGCAGTTCCTCGATGCGCCGCGCTTCGTGCGGCAGCACATCGGCGATGTGCTCGGGCAGGAGCCAAGCAGAAGACATGGGGGGTCTGCGTGTTGAAACGGGCATTCTACCGGTGCGGACGGGCCGCTCCGGCCCGGCACGGCGCGCCGCCCGGGCGCGCCGGCTCAGGCGCCGGCCAGGCCCAGGATCAGCAACCCCAGCAGGATGCTGCACAGCCCGATGAAGCGGATCTGCCCATCGCCCAGACGCAGCACCTGCTCGAACACCTGGCGCCAGCGGGCCGGGGAGGCGAAGGGCATCAGCCCCTCGATCAGCAACACCAGACCGCAGGCCAGCAGGAAGGCCTCACCCATGACGTCGCTGCGTCACTTGCCCCGCGCCGGTGCGGCGCCGGCCGACGAGCCCCGCATGGCGCGGAAGAAGTCGCTGCCCGGATCCAGCACCATCACGTCGGACTTGCTGCGGAAGGTGGACCGGTAGGCTTCCAGGCTGCGGTAGAACTGGGCGAACTGCGGGTCGCGGCCGAAGGCCTCGGCGTACAGGGCCGAAGCCCGCGCGTCGCCGTCACCCTTGATCTTCTGCGCATCGCGATAGGCCTCGGCCAGGATCACCTCGCGCTGGCGCTCCGCATCGGCGCGGATCTTCTCGCCTTCGGCGGCCCCCTGCGAGCGCTGCTCGTTGGCCACCCGCTTGCGTTCGGATTCCATGCGCCGATACACCGACTCGGTGATCGAGGACGAAAAGTCGACCCGCTTGATGCGCACGTCGACGATCTCGATGCCGAAGTTCTTCGCATCGTCGGCCAGGCGCTGCATCACCCCGAGCATCACCTTGTCGCGCTCGGTGGAGAGCATCGCCCGCACCGTGCGCTTGGTGACCTCCTCGTTCAGCGCCGCCTGCACGATCGGCGCCAGGCGGGCCTCCGCGTTGCGCAGGTCCACCCCGGTGTTGCGGATGAACTGGCGCGGCTCGACGATGCGCCACTTCACCAGCCAGTCGATCACCAGGCTCTGCTTCTCCGCAGTGAAGATCGGCCGGGTCTCCGGGCTGTCGAGCGTCTGGGTACGCCGGTCGACGAAGACCACGTTCTGCAGCGGCGGCGGCAGCTTGAACTTCAGCCCCGGCTCGGACACCACTTCCTTGATTTCGCCGAGCGCGTAGACGACGGCGAAGTTGCGCTGGTCGACCACGAAAAGCGTCGACATCGCGGTCATCAGCACCAGCACGATGCCGACGACGAACAGACCTGCACGGTTCATGTCAGTACATCCCCCTGGGTTCAACGGCTGTCACGGTCACGGCTGCGCTGCCCGTCGCGCGAGCGCACGTCCACGGCACCGCCGACCACGGGCTCCGAAGCTGCGGCAGCTGCCGGCGCCGCGGCCGCGCCCGGCGAAGCCTGCTGGATCAGCTTGTCCAGCGGCAGGTACAGCAGGTTGCTGCCGTTGCGTGCATCCACGTAGACCTTGCTGACGTTCGAATAGATCTGCGACATCGTGTCGATGTAGAGGCGGTCGCGCGTCACCGCGGGCGCCTTCTGGTACTCGGCCAGCACCGCACGGAAACGTTCGGCATCACCCTCGGCCTGCGCCACCACGCGGGCCCGGTAGCCTTCGGACTCCTCCTTCAGCCGGGCCGCGGTACCGCGTGCGCGGGGAATGATGTCGTTGGCGTAGGCCTGCCCCTCGTTCTTCAGGCGTTCACGGTCGGCACCGGCCTTGAACGCATCGTCGAAGGCAGCCTGCACCTGTTCGGGCGCCTGCACGCTCTGCACGTTCACGTTGATCACCAGGATGCCGGCCTTGAGCCGGTCGAGCTGGGCCTGGATCGACTTGACCAGGTCGACCGCGATCGCGTCGCGCTGCTCGTAGAGCACCGAGTCCATGGTCGAGCGTCCGACGATCTCGCGCACGGCCGACTCGGAGGCCTGCAGCACCGCCTCCTCGACGAAGCGGTTCTCGAACAGGAAGTCCTTCACGTCCTTGAGCCGCCACTGCACCGTGAAGCGGATGTCGACGATGTTCTCGTCCTGCGTGAGCATCGAGGAGTCGCGCAGCCCCGTGGCCGGCACCACCGCGTTGCGTCCCACCTCGGTGGAGCGGGTCTGCGTGACGTTCACCGTCTCGTGCGACTGGAAGGGATAGGGCCAGCGGAACTGGATGCCCGCCTCCACGGTGCGCGAGAACTTGCCGAAGGTCAGGATCGCCGCCTGCTGGCCTTCCTGCACGATGAAGAAGCCGCTGCCCAGCCAGAGCAGCGCGACCACCCCCGCGATCAGGCCGCCGCCGATGCCGGCGATGCGCCGGTCCGAAGGGCCGGGATCCCCGCCGCCCTGCGGCGCGCCGGGCGGACGCGGCGGCTGCGAGCCGCCGCGCTGGCCGATCAGGCCACCGAGCTTGCGGTTGAAGTCGCGCCAGAGTTCGTCCAGATCGGGCGGACCGTCGTTGCGCCCGTTGCTCATCCAGAGCACGTCGCCTTCCCGGGTGCCGGCGCGACCACGGCGCGGGTTCAGCGCCGAGCGGGCTGCCGCCGCGACCAGCCGCAGGCCCGCGCCTGCCGCCGCCCGCCAGGGGCGCCCGGTATGCGTGGAGGATGCTTCCATGGGGTGTGTCATTCCTGAAATGAAAGAGTCACGCGGATCCCGACGCCGCATCATGCCGCAGGCGGCTCCCGCCCGTCGGGCGTGGCGCCATCGTCCTCGGCCGCCAGGTCGGCGAAGCGAGGGTCGGGCTCGGCAGCGGCCGCTGGAGCCAGCGCCGCCAGCACCTCGGCGGTGAGGGCTTCACGCAGCTCGGCAAGCCCCTCGCCGCTGCGGGCGCTCACATGGCAGCGCGGCAGCAGCACGCCGGGCTCGATCTCGAAGTGGTCACGCAGCCCGCGCGGCCGTGCACTGTCCTCCAGCGCATCGAGCTTGTTGAACACCAGCAGCTGGCGCACTTCGGCCGCACCGATCTCATGCAGCACGCGCTGCACCTCGTGGATCTGTTCGAGCCAGTTCGGGCTGGCCGCATCCACCACGTGCAGCAGCAGGTCCGCATCGGCGGCTTCCTGCAGCGTGGCCTGGAAGGCATCGACCAGGCTGTGCGGCAGATCGCGGATGAAGCCCACGGTGTCCGACAGCGAGACGCTGCGCCCCGCCTGCGCCAGGTAGAGCTGGCGGGTGGTGGTGTCCAGCGTCGCGAAGAGCTGGTCGGCCGCGTAGGTCTGCGCCTTCACGAGGGCGTTGAACAGGGTGCTCTTGCCCGCGTTGGTGTAGCCCACCAGCGAGATGCGGAAGGTGCCGTGACGCTCGCGGGCGCGCCGCTGGGTGCTGCGCTGGCGCTCGAGCCGCGTCAGGCGTTCCTTGAGCGACTTGATGCGCGCGGCGATCATGCGCCGATCCAGCTCGATCTGCGTCTCACCCGGGCCGCCGCGGTGGCCCACGCCGCCGCGCTGCCGCTCCAGGTGGGTCCAGCGCCGCACCAGGCGGGTGGAGAGGTACTGCAGACGCGCCAGTTCGACCTGCAGCTTGCCTTCGTGGCTGCGCGCACGGGCGGCGAAGATCTCCAGGATCAGGCCGGTGCGGTCGAGCACCTCGACACCCAGGTGCCGCTCGAGGTTGCGCTGCTGGGCCGAGCCCAGCGGCTGGTCGAAGATGACGCAATGGGCCTGGTACAGATCGACCAGCCCCTTGATCTCGTCCGCCTTGCCCGAGCCGACGAAGAGGGCGGGATCGGGCGCCTTGCGGCGCGCGATCACCCGCGCCACGGGCTGGTCGCCGGCCGACTCGGTCAGCAGCGCCAGTTCGTCGAGCGTGGGATCGAAGGAGGATCCTGAATTGAAATCCACCCCGACGAGCACAGCCCGCGGGGTGGTGGAGGTGACCGTTTCCGTCAAGGTGATGATGGCGGCTCGTGTCCCTGCAAGGCGCAGCGCGCGCTCAGTTGCCGTCCTGGGCGTCGTTGGCGTGGAAGTTCACCGGACGGCCGGGCACGACGGTGGAGATCGCGTGCTTGTAGACCATCTGGGTCACCGTGTTGCGCAGCAGAACCACGTACTGGTCGAAAGACTCGATGTGGCCCTGCAGCTTGATGCCGTTGACGAGGTAGATCGACACCGGCACATGCTCCTTGCGAAGGAGGTTCAGGAAGGGGTCTTGTAGCAGTTGCCCTTTGTTGCTCACGATATTCTCCGTGTTGGAAGAGGAGGAAACACGGGGCGGACGTTATCACACCCACGCCCCCCGCCGAGGCGGCCCTCAGGAATCCTTCTGCGTGAAGGGATTGGCCGAGCCGCGCAACTCGATGCGCAGCGGCGTGCCGGTGAGCTTGAAATGTTCGCGGATGCGGCCTTCGAGGTAGCGCTTGTAGCTTTCGGTGACATGCTCGACGGCGTTGCCGTGGATCACCACCAGCGGCGGGTTCTGGCCGCCCTGGTGGGCATAGCGCAGCTTCGGGCGGAAGGCGCCGGCGCGCTGCGGCTGCTGGAACTGCACCGCCTCGTGAATCAGCCGGGTCAGCACCGGGGTGCTCATCTTGCGCGTGGCCGAGGCCCAGGCCTCGTCGATGGCCTTCCACAGCGGCCCCAGGCCCTGGCGGCGCTTGGCCGAGATGTGCACCACCGGGGCGAAGCGCAGGAAGGCCAGGCGCTGCGCCATCGAGCGCTCCAGCCGCTCGCGCTGGTAGCTGTCGATGGCGTCCCACTTGTTGACCGCCACCACCACCGCACGGCCGGCATCGAGGATGTAGCCGGCGATGTGGGCATCCTGGTCGGACACCCCTTCCACCGCGTCGATCAGCAGCACGACGACGTTGGCGTCGGCGATGGCCTGCAGTGTCTTGACCACCGAGAACTTCTCGATCGCCTCGAACACGCGGCCCTTGCGGCGCAGGCCGGCGGTGTCGATCAGCTCGTAGCGCCGCCCGCCGCGCTCGAAGGGCACATGGATGGCGTCGCGCGTGGTGCCCGGCAGGTCGAAGGCCACCAGCCGTTCCTCGCCCAGCCAGGCGTTGATCAGGGTGGACTTGCCGACGTTCGGCCGCCCGGCCACCGCCAGCCGGGTGGGCCGGTCGGCGGCCTCGCCCTCCCCGCCCTCGCCCTCGTCGTCCTCCGGAGCCACGAAGCCCTCCAGAGCCCGGTCGATCAGGCTGCGCACACCCTGGCCGTGCGCCGAGGAGATCGGCATCGGCTCGCCGATGCCCAGCTCGTGGAACTCGGCCAGCAGGGGCGTATCGCGCATGCCCTCGGCCTTGTTGGCCGCCAGCAGCACGCGCTTGCCGACGCTGCGCAGGTAGCGCGCGATGTCGTGGTCCTGCGCCGACAGGCCGGCGCGCACATCGACGACGAAGATCACCGCATCGGCCTCGGCGACGGCCTGACGGGTCTGCTTGGCCATCTCCTGGTAGATGCCCGCGCCGCCGTCGGGCTCGAAGCCGCCGGTGTCGATCACGATGAATTCGTGCCCGCCGGCGCGGCCGTCGCCGTAGTGACGGTCGCGGGTCAGCCCGGCGAAGTCGGCCACGATGGCGTCGCGCGTACCGGTCAGGCGGTTGAACAGGGTGGACTTGCCGACATTGGGTCGGCCCACCAGGGCGATCACGGGTTTCATACCACAGGTCCGCGGCAGGGAATCAGGCTCGGGCCGGGGCGCCTGCCGGGCGCCTCGGCCGTCATTCGGGTCGGAAGGCGTGCACGCCGCCCTTGCGGGTCACGGCCAGCAGGGTGGTCTGCGCGCGCACCAGCGGGGCGACGATCTGGCTGCCGTCGGTGGGCAGACGCAGCTGGGTGTCGCCGCGCTCGCGGCCCAGGAAGTGCAGCCAGCCCTGCGCATCGCCGAACACGACGGTGCTGCCGGCCACCAGGGGCGCGCTCAGACCTCGGTAGCGCAGCCGCTCGCTGGTCCAGACCAGATCGCCGTTGCTGCGCTTCCACACGCTGATGCGGTCGGCCGCATCGGCGGCATAGACCTGCTCGGCATCGGCGGCCAGGCCCTGGAAGCCCGCCTGGTTGCGCGACCAGAGCAGGCTGCCGCGATCGGCGGCCACGCAGCCCACCGCGACCTGGAAGGCACGCACGCAGACCGTGTCGCCCTGGCGTGCGGCGGGGCCGACCAGGTCGGCCAGGCGCTCCACCTCGTTGGTGCCGCGCGGGGAGGCCAGCAGCATGTCGCTGCGCACCGTGCCCTGCAGGGGATCGAGCCCCAGCAGACGCGAGCCGACGCCCACCAGCAACGTGTCCTTGTAGGGCAGCAGCACGCCGGGCTGGCTGAGCGCGAGCGGGTCGCCGGGCCGGCTGTAGGTCCACAACCGGCGCCCGTCGGCCAGGTCGTAGGCGGCCACGCTGCGGTCCACCGCCTGCAGGAAGACGCGCCCGCCGGCCACCAGCGGCGGGGTCACCACCGGCGAGGGCAGGCCGATGCGCCAGCGCTCCTGCTTCTCGTCGACCAGCACGAGCTCGTTGGCATCGGTCACCACCGCGGCGAAACGGCTGTCCGCGCCGACGCCGGCCAGCACCCGGCCACGGATCGAGACGCGGCTGCGCAGCTCGCCGCTGGCCACCGCCAGCCGCAGGATGTCGCCATCGCGCGAGGCCAGCACGAACTGGTCGTCCACCACCGCGACGCCGAGGTGCGTGGCAGGCGTGCCCAGGCTGCGCTGCCACACCGCCTTGCCGGCGATGCGCGCGGTATAGGCCTCCAGTGGCGCCGGCGGCGGACGGTCCGACCCGCAGGCCGTCAGGGCGGCCACCAGGGCAGCGGCCAGTCCCAGCCGCAGCGTCAGGGCGCCCGCGAGGCGGCGCGCGCTCATGGCTTCGCCCCAGCGGCACTCGCGGCCGAGGCCGAGGCCGAGGCGGCCGGCGCCGGCGCGGCGCCCAGCGCCACCAGCTTGGCCTCCACCAGGCGACGGTAATCCAGCTCGACCTGCAGCGCATCGTAGGCCTGGCGATAGGCCGTGGCAGCCTCTTCGCGCTTGCCCTGCGCCATCAGGATGTCGCCCCGGCGGTCCGCGGCCAGCGCGGCGAAGGGCTCGGCGATGCCCGTGCCCAGCTGGGCCAGCGCCTCGTCGAACTTCTTCTGGTCCATCAGCACCCCGGCCAGGCGCAGCCGGGCGATGCTGCGGTACTCGTCGTCGGCGCTCTTCTCGACGGCCCAGCCCAGCGTGCCGCGGGCGGCCTCGAGCTGGCCCTTGTCGACCTGCAGACGCGCGGTCAGCAACGCCGCCTGGGCCGCGTAGGTGGTGGAGGGAAACCGCTCGCGCAGATCGGCGAGCACCTTGCTGCTGCGCTCCAGGTCGCCCACCTGCACGGCGCGGTCGAGCTCGCCGAACATGCCGCCGGCCTTGGCCGCCTGGTCGCGCTGCCACCACTGCCAGCCCATCCAGCCGGCATAGGCCACCAGGCACAGCGTGATCGTCCAGGTGATCAGGTTGCCGTAGGTGCGCCAGAAATGCTTGAGCTGGTCGAGCTGTTCCTGTTCTTCGAGGTCGAGGGAGGTGGCCATGCTGGAATGTGACGCGGATGATGGGAGGCGGCGCGATTATCGCGGCGCCCGGCAAGGGGGCCGGCCGACGGCCTCAGCGGCGCAGCAGCGCCGCCCAGGCGGCCGGCTCGGCCAGCGGATGCAGGGTCTGCTGCGGCGCGGGGGCATCGGCAACGGCGGGCTGACGCAGCGACTTGACCGCCACCCGGCCCTGCGCCAGCTCGTCGGCCCCGAAGATCAGCGCCCAGCGCGCCCCGCTGGCATCGGCCTTCTTGAACTGGCTCTTGAACGAGCCGCCGCCGGCATGCATCTGCACCGCCACGCCGGCCGCACGCAGCGCGTCGAGCGTCACCAGGGCCTGCGGGAGCGCCGCGGCGTCGGGCACGATCGCGTAGGCATCGGGGCCGTGGCCGGGCACCGGCACGCCGATCTCCTGCAGCAGCAGCAGCAGGCGCTCGATGCCCAGGCCGAAGCCGATCGCCGGGGTGGGCTTGCCGCCCAGCTGCTCGAACAGGCCGTCGTAGCGCCCGCCGCCGCAGACCGTACCCTGCGAGCCGAGCTGCTCGGTGACCCACTCGAAGACGGTGAGGTTGTAGTAGTCCAGCCCGCGCACCAGGCGGGGGTTGATCCGGTACGGCAGCCCGGCAGCGTCCAGCACGGCGCAGACGGCCGCCAGATGCGCGCGGCTGGCCTCGCCCAGGTGTTCCTGCAGCTTCGGCGCCGCTTCCACCAGCGCCTGCATGGCCGGGTTCTTGGTGTCCAGGATGCGCAGCGGGTTGCTGTGCAGACGGCGGCGCGCGTCCTCGTCGAGCTGCTCGGCGTTCGCCTCGAAGTAGGCGATCAGCGCGGCGCGGTGGGCGGCCCGCTCGGCCGGCTGGCCCAGGCTGTTGAGCTCCAGACGCACATGGCAGTCGGCCGCGTTGCCGACCTTCAGGCCCAGCGCCTGCCAGAGCTGGCGCAGCATCAGGATCAGCTCGGCGTCCACGTCCGGGCCGGCAAAGCCCAGCGCCTCGACGTCGAGCTGGTGGAACTGGCGGTAGCGGCCCTTCTGCGGCCGCTCGTGGCGGAACACCGGGCCGATCGACCAGACCCGCAGCGGGCCGTTGTACAGCGCGTTGTGCTCGACCATCGCGCGCACGATGCCCGCGGTGATCTCCGGGCGCAGCGTCAGGCGGTCGCCGTTCATCGCGTCTTCCCAGGAGTACATCTCCTTCTCGACGATGTCGGTGGCCTCGCCGATGCCGCGCACGAACAGCGGCGTGGGCTCGACGATGGGGGTCATCAGGTACTGGTAGCCGTGGCGGGCCAGCACGGCCTGCACGGTGTTCTCGAACCAGCGCCACAGGGCGGAGTCGGGCAGGCGCTCCTTGCGCGGCACGCCGGCCGGCAGGATGTCGTTCATGCCTTTGACGGCCAGGATCTTCTCGCTCATTGCTCGCTCATTTCATGGGGTCCACGCGAAAGCAGCTGCTGCGGGCCGCCTCGCGCCCGGTCCACGCCGCCGCGGGCCGATGCCGTTCAGGCCTTCGCCACGCCGGCACCGAAGCGCCGCTCGATGTAGCGATCGACGATGGCCTGGAATTCGGTGGCGATGCCCTCGCCACGCAGCGTCAGCGCCTTCTCGCCGTCGATGAAGACCGGCGCGGCCGGCGCCTCGCCGGTGCCGGGCAGGCTGATGCCGATGTCGGCATGCTTGCTCTCGCCGGGTCCGTTGACGATGCAGCCCATCACCGCGACCTTCATGGCCTCGACGCCGGGGTACTTCGCCCGCCAGACCGGCATCTGCGCGCGCAGGTAGTCGTCGATCTGCTTGGCCAGCTCCTGGAAGGTGGTGCTGGTGGTGCGCCCGCAGCCCGGGCAGGCCGTCACGCTGGGCACGAAGGTGCGCAGGCCCAGCGCCTGCAGGATCTCGAGGGCCACCACCACCTCCTGGGTGCGCGCCTCGCCCGGCTGGGGGGTCAGACTGACGCGGATGGTGTCGCCGATGCCCTGCTGCAGCAGCACCGCCAGCGCCGCGGCCGAGGCCACCGTACCCTTGGTGCCCATGCCGGCCTCGGTCAGGCCCAGGTGCAGCGGGTAGCGGCAGCGCTGTGCCAGCGCCTGGTAGACCGCGATCAGGTCCTGCACGCCGCTGACCTTGCAGCTGATCAGCACCTGCGCCGGATCCATGCCCAGCTCGACGGCGTAGCCGGCCGAGTCCAGTGCCGACTGGATCAGCGCCTCGTACATCACCTGGCGCGCCTCCCAGGGCTCGGCGCGGGCATGGTTCTCGTCCATCAGCCGCGCGAGCAGCTCCTGGTCCAGGCTGCCCCAGTTGACGCCGATGCGCACCGGCTTGTCGTGGCGCAGCGCGGCCTCGACCATCATGCCGAACTGGCGGTCGCGCTTGTCGCCCTTGCCGACGTTGCCGGGGTTGATGCGGTACTTCGACAGCGCGGCAGCGCACTCGGGGTACTGCGTCAGCAACGTGTGGCCGTTGTAGTGGAAATCTCCGATCAGCGGCACGTCGATGCCCATGCGGTCGAGCTGCTCGCGGATCGCCGGCACCGCCTGCGCCGCCTCGGGCGTGTTGACCGTGATGCGCACCAGCTCCGAGCCGGCCAGCGCCAGCTCCTTGACCTGGATGGCCGTGCCGATCACGTCCACCGTGTCGGTGTTGGTCATCGACTGCACCCGTACCGGCGCATCGCCGCCCACCGTCACCACGCGGCTGCCCCAGACCACGCGGGCCTGCAGGCTGCGGCGCGCCGCCGGCTCGCCCAGGGGAATCGGTCCGGCCGCAGCCGAGGAACAGGGGGTCATGTCCGCCATCGCCGGTCTCACTTCAGTTCGAGGCGCGCGATGTTGTCGCGCGTATGGGGCAGCAGGTCCACCGGCTGGCCGCGCAGGCTCACGCGGGTGCCGTCGGCATTGCCGATCTTGAGCTTCATCGGCAGCGTGCCGTCCAGGCCCACCGCCTCGCCGGGCAGCAGCATGCGCGACAGCAGCACCGCGCCACCGGCATCGCGCACCTCCACCCAGGATTCCGCGGTGGTGCGCAGCACCACCGAGCCGGAGGCCGCCGCGCTGGGCATCGAGGCGCTGGGCTCCTCGGGCGGCGCGGAGTGCACCGTGTCCACCACCGCGCTGGGCAACGGCGGTGCGGAGGCCGCCCCGCCCAGCACCTGCACGGCCGATGCCGCCGCGGCCGGCACCGCCGAGGCGGCCTGCACCGCCAGATCCACCGCGGAGGCGGAAAACTCGGCTGCCTGGCTGGCCGCCACATCGGCGCCCTCGGCCACGCTGTCGCCCACCGAGCCGAACAGGCCGCGCAAGGGCGGCGCGAACCAGAACAGCAGCGCCAGCAGCAGCAGCAGCAGCGGCGCGATCACCGAGGGGCGCAGCCAGTCGGGCGCACCCCCGCCGATGACCCGGCTGCCCGGCTCCCGGTACGGCGTGGCCAGTCCGCGCGAGACGCTCTCGAGGGCCTGCGGGGCGGGGGCCATGCTGGGCAGCGCAGCCAGCACCGGGTGCGCATCGATGCCGAGCTGGCGCGCCACCGACATCGCCAGTCCACGCACGAAGGCCGTGCCCGGCAGCGCATCGTGGCGGTCGGCCTCCAGCGCTTCGAGCTTGCGCACCGGCACCTTCAGCAACAGCGCCAGCTGGTCCAGATCGAGGCCCTGGGCCTCGCGCGCACGGCGCAGCATCGCGCCGGCGGATTCGCCCGGCGGGAGGGACGACGGCGCGGACGGCGTCGCCGAGGCGGTCGGATCGACCTCAGTCATCGAACTTTCCTTGTTCGTACGCGGCGGTCTCGCGCGCGTTCGGGTAGCGGGACCGCAGCTGCTGACCCCATTCCTCGACCCCGGCGGCGTTGCCGCGCCGCCGCTCGATGCGGGCGGCCAGCCACAGCGTCTGGGCGTTCACCCACTCGGGCATCTGGTTGACCCGCTGCAGGTAGAAACGCGCCCGCTCCAGGTCGTTGCGGCGCAGCAGCACCTCGGCAAGGTTGAAGGCGGTCACGGGGTTGCCGGCGTCGAGCTCGTAGCTGCGCAGCAGCAGCCGCTCGGCCGCGGCCAGATCGCCGCCCGCCGCCTCGCACACGCCCTGGGCCAGCAGCGTGCGGGCCGGCTCCCGGTAGCGCGGCTGGGCCAGCGCCGCTTCGAAGCGCTGCCGGGCCTCGGCGAAGCGCCCCTGCCGGCAGAGGAACCAGCCGTGGTTGTGCAGCGCATCGGGATCGTCGCCGCGCAGGCTGAGCGAGCGCCGGAAGCTCTCGTCGGCCAGCGCGTTCTCGCCCAGGCTGGCGTAGATCAGGCCGCGCAGGTTCAGCGCCGACGCGTGATCGGGGTCGATGGCCAGCACACGCTTGACCTCGTCGAGGGCAGTCTGGGTCTGCCCCTGGGCAAAGTAGGCCGAGGCCAGCTCGAGGCGGATGCGCGCACGCTTGGCAGCATCGCTTTCGTCCGAGGCCGTGACCAGATCCCCGCCGGCGCGCGCCGGTGGCGCGGCGGCCGCCGGCGCGGCCCCTTCGGTCACCGTCATGCAGCCGGCCATGCCGCCCAGCAGGGCCGTCATCAGGGCGATCGGCAGGGCCGCCGGCAGCCGCCGGGCACCGCGGCGCCCGGGCATCGGCCGGCAGGTCGAGGCCACAGGCCCCCTCTCATCCACCCTCATGTCCACCTCCGATGGCATCGGGCCGCGACCGGGCGGCCGCAGGCAGCGGCATGCGCACCAGACGCTCGTGCACTCGGGTGCGGTCCTGCACCTCGCCGGCCAGCTGGCCGCAGGCCGCGTCGATGTCGTCGCCGCGGGTCTTGCGCAGGGTGGTCACCACCCCGCCGTCGATCAGGATCTGCGCGAAGGCCTGCACCCGCTCGGCCGACGAGCGGCGCAGCCCCGACTTCGGGAAGGGGTTGAAGGGAATCAGGTTGAACTTGCAGGGCACCCGCCCGACAGGCCCCTGCGCCGACACCAGCGCCAGCAGCGCGCGGGCATGGGCCGGCGTGTCGTTGACACCGTCGAGCATGCAGTACTCGAAGGTGATGAAGTCGCGCGGCGCCCGCTCGAGGTAGCGCTGGCAGGCCGCCAGCAGCTCGGCCAGCGGGTACTTGCGGTTGATCGGCACCAGCTGGTCGCGCAGCGCGTCGTCGGGGGCGTGCAGCGACACCGCCAGCGCCACCGGCAGCTCGTCGCGCAGCCGGTCCATCATGGGCACCACGCCGGAGGTGGACACCGTCAGGCGCCGCCGCGACAGGCCATAGGCGTGGTCGTCGAGCATCACGCGCAGCGCGGGCAGCAGCGCCGCGTAGTTCTGCAGCGGCTCGCCCATGCCCATCATCACCACGTTGGTGATCACGCGCGGATCGGGGCCACCGCGGCCCGCGCCGGCCCGGCGCAGACTGTGCTCGGCGAACCAGAGCTGGGCAAGGATCTCGCCGGTGGTCAGGTTCCGCGAGAAGCCCTGGTGTCCGGTGGAGCAGAAGCGGCAGCCCACCGCGCAGCCGGCCTGCGAGGACACGCACAGCGTGCCGCGGTCGTCCTCGGGGATGAAGACCGCCTCGACGGCATTGCCGGCACCGACATCGAACAGCCACTTGACCGTCCCGTCGGCCGAGCGCTGTTCGGAGATCACCGGCAATGCACGCACCTCGGCCACGCCGGCGAGCTTGCCGCGCAGCGACTTGGCCAGGTCGCTCATGCGCTCGAAGTCGGCCTCGCCGCGCTGGTGGATCCAGCGCATCAGCTGCACGGCGCGAAAACGCTTCTCACCCAGCTGGGCACAGAAGTCGGCCAGGCCGTCGAGATCGAAATCGAGGAGGTTGACCGCGGTCATGGAAGCAAAGGGGGGCGGACGGGAGCGCACTGTAGCGACTTGCGCCCCCTCTCGCACCACCGGCCCCGCTGCCCGCGGGGGCGCGCGGGGGCAGGCAAGCCGTGAATCAGCGGCTGTAGACGTTCATGCCGGGGAAGAAGAAGGCCACTTCGACGGCTGCGGTCTCGGGCGCATCGGAGCCGTGCACGGCGTTGGCGTCGATCGACTCGGCGAAGTCGGCGCGGATGGTGCCCTTGTCGGCCTTCTTCGGATCGGTGGCGCCCATCAGCTCGCGGTTCTTGGCGATCGCGTTCTCGCCCTCGAGCACCTGGATCATGACCGGCCCGGAGATCATGAAGTTCACCAGGTCGTTGAAGAAGGGACGCGCCTTGTGCACGGCGTAGAACTGCTCGGCCTCGGCACGCGACAGGTGCACCAGCTTGGCGGCGGCGATCTTCAGGCCGGCGCCTTCGAAACGGGCGTAGATCTGGCCGATGACGTTCTTGGCGACGGCGTCGGGCTTGATGATGGACAGGGTGCGTTCGATGGCCATGGGAAAAGCTCCTGGAGGAAAAACGACGCAAGGCGGCCAGCGCCGCCCTGCAAGGCAAAGCCGTTGATTTTAGCCCGCCGCACCGGACCCACCCGAACGGGCAGGCCGGCGCGAGCACCTGGCGGGTCGGTTCAGCGTCGCCGACCGCCCCGGTTCTTGCCGGAGCCGCCCGGGCGGGTGAAGTAGGCGTCCGCGCCGATGTAGCCCACCGAGGTCTGCATCGGATCGGGCTGGCGCGGCTCGCCCTTCTTGCGCTGCGCCGGGCCACCACGGTCCTCGTCCATCGGGCGGCCGAAGCCGGAGACGATGCGCTTCGATCCGGTGGCGAAGCGCCGGTCGAAGGTCTGCTCCAGCGGGTTCGGAATGCGCAGCGGGATGTCGTCGTCCTCGTCGTCGCCGCGCACCTCGCGCGGCTCACGCGCCTCCCGGACGTCGCGGCCATCGCGCTCCGGCCCGTTGCCGAACTTGCCGCCGCCCTTGCCACGCTGCTTGCCCGGCCCCTTGCCCGGCTGACCGCCTGCCGCGCCCGGCCCCTGCGCGCCCTTGGGCATGCCGCCGCCATGCTGGGCGCCGCGGCCGCGGGCGGTCTTCTCGCCCCGCTCACCGCGCTCCCCACGCTCGGCACGCTCACCGCGTTCGCCCCGCTCGGCGCGCTCCGGGCGGTCGCCGCGCTCGCCCCGACCGGGCGCCTCGTTGCCGGCCAGCCGGCGGATCTGGCGCACGTCGTCGTCGTCCAGCTCCACCCAGACGCCGCGCTTGAGCCCCCGCGGCAGCACCACGGTGCCGTAGCGGATGCGGATCAGCCGGCTCACCGCCATGCCCACGCTGTCGAAGAGCTTGCGCACCTCGCGGTTGCGGCCCTCGGTGATGACGACGCGGTACCAGTGGTTGGCGCCCTCGCCGCCGCCGTCCTCGATGGACTTGAAGGCCGCCGACTGGCCCTCGATCTCCACCCCGGTGAGCAGGCGCTCGCGCGCTGCCTCGTCGAGCGTGCCGAGCACCCGCACGGCGTACTCGCGCTCGACGCCGAAGCGCGGATGCATCAGCTGGTTGGCCAGCTCGCCGGAGTTGGTGAACAGCAGCAGGCCTTCGGTGTTGATGTCCAGGCGGCCCACCGACAGCCACTTGCCGGCCGGCAGGCGCGGCAGGTGGCGGAAGACGGTCGGGCGACCCTCCGGGTCGTGGTGCGTGACCACCTCGCCGGTGGGCTTGTGGTAGGCGATCACCCGCGCCGGCGGCGGCGCGATGCGCAGCTTGACCTGGCGGCCGGCCACCTTGACGACGTCGCCGCGGGCGATGCGCATGCCCACATGGGCCACCTCGCCGTTCACGGTGATCTGGCCCTGCTCGATGAGCTGCTCCATGTCCCGGCGCGAGCCGATGCCCGACTGTGCCAGCACCTTGTGCAGCTTGGGCGCCTCCGGCTCCGGACGCAGCACGCGCTTGCCCGGCTCCTCGTCGACGACCGCGTCGCCTTCCTGGTCGTAGCTGCCGGTCAGCACGTCGTCGAAGCGGCTGCGCGCATCGACCGACGACAGGGCCGGACCGGCCGGCTGTGCCGGCGCCTCGCCCAGCGTGAAGAGCGGCTTCTCGGCCGCGACGGACTCGGCCGACGCGGCCGCCTCGCCACCGGGCTCGGCATCGCCCCGCTCCGCCCCTTCGCCACGGCGGCCACGCCGGCGGCCACGCTCGCGGCGACGCGGCCCTGCGCCCTCGGCGGCTTCCGCGGATTCGGTGGATCGGGCGGACTCGGTCGCCGCACCGGACTCGACCGCAGCGGCCTCGCCGGCAGCTTCGCCCGAGGACGCCTCGACCGCGGCAGGCCGCTCGGCAGCCGGCAGCACCGGCGTCGAGGCCTGCGGCCTCGCATCGGCCGGCGCCTCCTCCGGGACCGGATCGGCCGGCACGTCGGCCTGGGCCGCAGCGACGACCTTCTTGCGCGCGCGCGGCGCGCGCTTGGCGGGGGCTGCGACAGCCGGTTCGGCCGGCGCCTCGGCCGGCGCTTCGACGACCGCCGCGACGGCCACCGGCGCGGCGGTCGTCACCGCATCGCCCACGGGCAGCGCCGTGGCCGCGGCGGCCTTGCGGCTGCGACGCGGCCTGGCCGGCACTTCGGCGGCCGGCACGGCAGCGGGCTCGGCCGCCGGTGCCGCCACAGGCTCGGCGGCCAGCGCCACGGCGGCGCTCGCAGCCGCTTCGGCGACCGCGGGAGCGGCATCGGCCTTGCGGGTGCGACGCCGCTTCGGTGCGGCCTCGGCCGCATCGACGGCCTGCGCCGTCGCGGCGCTGTCGGGATTCTCAGGAGTCATGTCGTTCATGCGTGCAGCCTCAGGCTACGGTGCCGCCCGCACCGGCCGCGGATCGGTCCGGTGTCGCGGGAGCGGGGGAAACGGAAGGGAGGGACGAGGCCGCCGCGTGCGCAGCCCCCTCGTCGGCGAAGAGATCCACCTCGTCGAGCAGCGAAGCCTGGCGCGCCGGCCGCGACGCCGCCTCGGCCGCGCTGTCGCCGCCCGGAGCCGGCGCCATCTCGGGCAGCTGCTCGAGCGACTTCAGGCCCAGATCGTCGAGAAACTGCCGCGTCGTCGCATACAGCGCCGGACGGCCCGGGGCCTCGCGATAGCCGATCACGTCGATCCAGCCACGGTCTTCCAGCTGCTTGACGATCTGCGTGCTCACCGTCACGCCGCGGATCTCCTCGATGTCGCCGCGGGTCACCGGCTGGCGGTAGGCGATGATGGCCAGCGTCTCCAGCACCGCGCGCGAGTAGCGCGGCGGCTTCTCGGGGTGCAGCCGGTCGAGGTAGACGCGCATTTCCGGGCGGCTCTGGAAGCGCCAGCCCGAGGCCAGCTGGACCAGCTCGACGCCCCGCCCCGACCAGTCGCGCAGCAGCTCGTCGAGCAGCATGCGCAGCGTGTCGGCACCCAGGGCGCCGTCGAACAGCGCACGCATCTCTCGCAGCGGCATGGGCTGCTGCGCGCAGATGAGCGCGGTCTCGAGGACGCGCTTTGCATCCCGTGTATCCATGGATCGGTCAGTCTGAGCCCCGTCTCGTCGACGGGCATCGAGCAGGGCTTGATGCCCCGGTGGTCCGACAAACAGGACCGGTTGCGCCACTTCGTGCGCCGGTCATCGCCATCGCGGGCAGCGTCAGCGGCTTGCCCACTCCTTGCCGCCGCCCCGCGGGATGCACCGGCATCCTCACGCCGCGTCCGGCTCACGTCTCGTTCATGCCCGGTTCGTGCGGCGGGCCACCGTCTGCGGCGGCGTCAGGGGATCGTCCCCGGATCGCTGCCGTGCAGGCCCTGCCTGCCTCGACGCGTCCGGCCCCGGGGGCCGAAGCGTCATGTGTCTTCACGTTTTTGAAGGATTGTAGCGGCAGCCTCCAGCGCCCACGGGCCGAGGGCCTGCCAGGCAGCCTCCAGATCCGGGGGCAGTGCGGCGGAAAAGACACGCCAGTCCCCCTCCACCGGGTGCACGAAGGCCAGCCGCGCAGCATGCAGGGCCTGGCGCTGCAGCCCCAGCGCGGGGCGGCCGCCGTACAGCGCATCGCCCAGCAGGGGATGTCCCAGGCTGGCCAGATGGACCCGGATCTGGTGCGTGCGGCCACTGTGCAGCCGGCAGTGCCAGGCACTCACCGGCAGCGCGACGGTGGTCCGCCCGTCGGCCGGCTGCGCCAGCTCCACCGAATGCAGGCAGGTGGCATCGGTTCGCGCCGGCTTGCCGCCGGCCAGCACGGCCATGCGCACCCGCGACTGCGGGTCGCGCCCCACCGGCCGGTCGATGCACACCAGGCCGGGCGCATGCCGGCCGTGCGCCAGGGCGAGGTATTCGCGCCGCACCTCGCGCGCAGCGATGGCCCGCACCAGCGCGGTCTGCGCCACCAGCGTCTTGGCCACCACCATCAACCCCGAGGTGTCCTTGTCGAGGCGGTGCACGATGCCCGCCCGCGGCAGCTGCGCCGCCCCGGCATGGTGGGCCAGCAGGCCGTTGAGCAGCGTGCCCGACCAGTGTCCCGCCGCCGGGTGCACCACCCGCCCGGCCGGCTTGTCCAGCACCAGCAGGTGCGCATCCTCGAAGACGATGGGCAGTGGCACCGGCTCGGCCCGGAAGGCCGTGCTCTGTGCGGTGGGGCGCAGCTCCAGCGTGATGCGCTGGCCGGCGGCCAGGCGACGCGAGGCCACCGTCTGCACCCGGCCGTCGCACTGCACCGCCCCCTGCGCGATGAGGGTCTGCAGCCAGCTGCGCGAGAACTCCGGCGCCAGCCCCACCAGCCAGCGGTCCAGCCGCGCGCCGTGGCCCCCGGCCGGCACCTGGGCGCTGCGGGTCTCGAACGCGGCCGCTTCGGCGTCCTGCAGAGCGGCGGCGCCGGCGTCGCGCAGGGCGTCGTCCCCCTCGCCGTCCTCGGCATCCTCCCAGTCCGACGCCTGCGGCATGCACCCCTTCATATAATCCTTCGCTTCATCGACCCCGACCGCCGCGGTCCGCGGCCCTGCCCCAGGAAGAACATGTTCAAGCTCAGTGCGGGCCGGCCCGCGCGGACCGCCGCCCTGATCACCGCCGCGCTGCTGGCCGGCCTGCTCGGTGGCTGCGCCAGCGATCCGAAGCGCGGCGAGGAGGCGGTGAACGTCGCCAAATTGTACGAAGAGGCCCGCGAGGAGGCTGCGGCGGGCGCCTACGACACCGCCATCAAGCTCTACGAGCGGCTCGAAGGTCAGGCCGCCGGCACATTGCTGGCCCAGCAGGCCCAGCTCGAGCAGGCCTACCTGCTCTACAAGCAGCAGGAGAAGGCACGCGCGCTGTCGGTGGTGGAGCGCTTCCTGCGCCTGCATCCGACCAGCCCGGCGGCCGACTATGCGCTGTACCTGCAGGGCCTGATCCACTTCAACGACGACCTCGGCCTGTTCGGCAACTGGATCAAGCAGGACCTGTCCGAGCGCGACCAGCAGGCCTCGCGCGACGCCTACGCCGCCTTCAAGCAGCTGCTGGACCGCTTCCCCGAGTCGAAGTACGCCGCCGATGCGCAGCTGCGCGTCAAGTACATCGTCGCCACGCTGGCCACCTACGAGGTGCATGTGGCGCGCTACTACTACGAGCGCGGCGCCTACGTGGCCGCGGCCAACCGCGCCCAGCTGGCGCTGCAGGACTTCCGCGGCGTGCCCGCCGCCGAGGAGGCCCTGTTCCTGATGGTGGCCAGCTACCACCGCCTGGGCCTGACCCAGCTGCGCGACGACGCGCTGCGCGTGCTGCGCCAGAACTACCCGCAGAGCGCCTGGCTGCAGCGGCCCGAAGCCCGCGGCCAGTGAGCGCCCGGGGCTGACGGCGGTGCGGCGCAGCGCCCCCGCCCGCTGCGCCGTTCAGCCGCCCGTCCCGGCCGGCGCCGCCAGCTCGCGCAGCCACTGCAGCGCCGCGGCCTCGTCGTCGAGCAGCCCCATCGGCGGCAGCGCGGCCAGCAGACGCCGGCCGTAGCCCATCGTCAGCAGGCGGCTGTCGGCCACCACCAGCAGGCCGCGGTCGGTCTCGCTGCGGATCAGCCGCCCGGCGCCCTGCTTGAGCGCGATGGCTGCCTCCGGCACGAAGTAGTCGGCAAAGGCATTGCCGCCGTCGGCCTCGATGGCACGGCTGCGCGCCTCGGCCAGCGGATCGTTCGGCGGCGGGAAGGGCAGCTTGTCGATCACCACGCACTGCAGCGCGTCGCCGGGCACGTCGATGCCCTCCCAGAAGCTGTGCGAGCCCACCAGCACCGCCCGCGGCGTGGCCAGGTACTGCGCCAGCAGCGCCCGCTTGGACGACTCGCCCTGGATGAACACCTGCACCGGCGGCTCGCAGGCCGCCAGCCGCTCGCGCAGCGCCGCGCCGATGCCCTGCAGCGCGCGCAGCGTGGTGGTGAGCACGAAGCAGCGCCCGCCCAGCACCTCGGCGCAGCGCGCCGCCAGTGCGGTGACCGCCGCCGCATGCCCGGGGTCGGCCGGGCGCGGAAAGCGCGCCGGCACCAGCAGCCGGGCATGGGCGGCGTAGTCGAAGGGGCTGCCCGCGCGCAGCGTGCGCGCATCCTCCAGGCCGGCGCTGCGGGTGAACCAGCTCAGCGACTCGTCGTCGCCCAGCGTCGCGGAGGTGAAGATCCAGGCCCGGCTGGCCCCCTCGACCTCGGCGCGCAGCGCATCGCGGATGTCCAGCGGCGCCTCGGCCACACGGGCCTGCTGCAGCCCCAGGTCGATCCAGCGCACGAAGCCGGGGGCGGTCGGCCGCGCGAAGGCCTGCGCGGTCGCTGCCAGCGTGGCCGCGCGCTCGGCCAGCCGGGCCAGGTCGGGCGAGCTGCCGGCCACCTCGGCCAGCGCCGCCTGCGTGGCGGCCGCCGCGGCGCCCACCTCGCCCAGCGCGGCGGCCAGCTCGGGCTGCTCGGCGCGGTCCTCCCAGCGCAGCCGGCCCACCGCCCGCCCCGGCCCGGCACAGGCCAGGCGCAGCTGCCGCGCGGCCGTCTCGCAGCGTCCGGCCAGCGCCTGCCAGTCCTGCAGGCCGCGCGCCTGCGCCAGGCCGGTGGCCAGCAGGTCGCGGGTGAAGTCCAGCAGCTGCGCAGAACCGAGTGTCCGGCCGAGGAACTGCACCCCCGCCTCGTTGAGCTGGTGCGCCTCGTCGAACACCACCGCATCGACGCTGGGCAACAGCTCGGCCATGCCGCTGTCGCGCACCATCAGGTCGGCGAAGAAGAGGTGATGATTGACCACGCAGAGATCGGCCTGCAGCGCCTCGCGGCGCGCGCGCACCAGCGGGCAGTCGCGCCAATGCGGGCAGTCGCTGCCCAGGCAGTTGTCGCGCGTGGAGGTCACCAGCGGGATCAGCGGCGAGCGCTCGTCCAGCGCCGGCAGCTCGGCCAGGTCGCCGCTGCGGGTGGTCTGCGCCCAGGCCTCGATGCGCGCCAGCAGCCGCACCGAGGCGCGGTCGGGCAGCTGCGCATCCTGCCGCGCCTGCGCCAGACGATGCGGGCAGAGGTAGCTCGAACGCCCCTTGAGCAGCGCGATGCGCAGCGGCAGCGCGAAGGCCTGCAGCAGCCGCGGCAGGTCGCGCAGGAAAAGCTGGTCCTGCAGGCTCTTGGTGGCCGTGCTCACCAGCGCCCGCTGGCCCGACAGCAGCAGCGGCACCAGGTAGGCGTAGGTCTTGCCCACCCCGGTGCCCGCCTCGGCGACCAGCACGGCGTGGCCCTCCAGCGCCTGCGCCACCGCATCGGCCAGGTCGAGCTGCACCTGGCGGGGCCGGAACTGCGCGTCCGCCCGCGCCAGCGGCCCGTCGGTCGAGAAAGCCTGCGCCACCTCGTCGCGCAGCAGCGAGGTCGGGCGCATCAGACAGCGCACCCGCAGCGAAGCGCCATCAGGCCGGCACCGGCGGGTCCACCTCGCCCTCGAGGCGGGCGATCAGGTCGCGCAGCAGCAGGCGGCGCTTCTTGAGGCGGCGTATCGCCAGTTCGTCCACCGGCTGGACCTGAGCCAGCCGGTCGATCAGCGCGTTCAGGTCGGCATGCTCGATGCGCAACTCGATCAGGCGCCGCTGCGGAGAGCGCAGGTTCTCTTCCATAGTCGTGCATCGTCAACAGGGGGGCCTGAGAGGAACGATTATAGTTTTCGGCATGACGACATCGTCCCTGGGTTATCGACTCTCCGCGGCCACCGGCATCGACCGAGGAGACCGTCTCTACCAGCAGGACCAGGTCGAGGTCTACGTGCACCCCCGCGTCCCCGGCTGCCTGCTGGCGGTGCTGGCCGACGGCATGGGCGGCAAGAGCGGCGGTCGCAAGGCCGCCGACCAGGTGCTGCTGATCGCCAGGCAGCTCTTCGAACGCTTCGCCCCCGGGCGCGACAACGCCCAGGAACTGCTGCGCCGCCTGGTGCAGGAATCGCACCTGATGATCAAGCTGACGGCCATCACCTCCGAGCAGGAGCCGCACAGCACGATCGCCGCCGCCCTCGTGCTGCCCAACCGCGAATGCCACATCGCCCATGCCGGCGATTCGCGGGTCTACGTCTTCAAGGGCGCGCAGATGCAGATGCGCACCCTCGACCACTCGCTGGTGCAGCGCATGGTCGAGCAGGGCCAGATCAGCGAGGAGGAAGCCAACGACCACCCCCACGCCAACCTGCTCACCGGCTGCCTGGGCGCCGACGAGGATCCGCCGCTGACCTTCGCGCGCATCGACCAGCTCGACATCGGCGACGCGGTGCTGGTCTGCAGCGACGGCCTGTGGCACTACTTCACCGCGCGCGAACTGGGCACCATCACCAACGCGCTGCGCCCCCGCGACGCCAGCAAGATGCTGATCAACAAGGCGCGCCAGCGCGCCCGCGGCGGCGGCGACAACCTCTCGCTGGCGCTGGTGCGGGTCGACCCGCTGGGCTGAGCGCCGACCGGCCCGACGGCCGTCCGGGCGCAGGCTCCGAAGCGCCGCCCGGTCGCCTCCGGCGCTGCCCGCAACCGCCGCCTGCCGCCGTGTGACCATCGCCCGCGTGAACACGCCCTCCCAGCCGGCCTCGTCCCCGCGCCGTGCGGTCTGCGCGCGCTGCCTGCGCCCGCAGGCCACCTGCCTGTGCGCGCTCGCGACGCCGACGCCGCACCGCAGCGAGGTGCTGGTGCTGCAGCACCCGCAGGAGCAGCGCCAGGCCAAGAACAGCGTGGCGCTGCTGCGCCTGTCGCTGGCGCACTGCGAGGTGGTGGTGGGTGAGCGCTTCGCCCCCGAGGCGCTGCAGGCGCTGCTGTGGCGCCCCGGGCGGCAGACCCGGCTGCTCTACCCCGACGTGCCGGCCGCACCGGCCCCCGCTGCCCCGGCACTGGACTTCGGAACGCCGCTGCGCCTGGTCGTGATCGACGCCACCTGGCGCAAGAGCCTGCGCATGCTGCTCGAGCACCCATCGCTGGCCGCGCTGCCGCGGCTGTCCCTGGACGCGCCGCCCCCGACGCGCTACCGCGAAATCCGCGCGGCCCGGCGTGCCGATCAGGTCTCGACGCTCGAAGCCACCGTGCAGGCCCTGTCGATGCTGGAGGGCCCGACCTTCGAGGCCGCAGCGCTGCTCGCCGCGTTCGGCCAGTTCGTCGCTCAGGTGGCGCAGCGGCGCGGACAATCGCGCCCATGACCGACGCCGCCCCGACGCCTCCCCCGCCCACCCAGCCCCGCAACCCCTTGCACGGCCTGACGCTGGAAGCCATCGTCACGGCGCTGCACGACGCCTACGGCTGGGAGGGCCTGAACGCACGGATTCCCCTGCGCTGCTTCGCCTCGGATCCCAGCGTCAAGTCGAGCCTGACCTTCCTGCGCAAGACGCCCTGGGCGCGGGAAAAGGTCGAGGGGCTGTACCTCTTCATGCTGCGCGAGCGGCAGCGCCAACTGCGCCGCTGAGCCGCTGAGCCGTCGCCCGGCCCCCCCCCGTTGCGCTGGCGCGCCGCCGCGCGAACGGATCGATCGAAGGACCTCCCGCATGGACTTCCACCTCCCCCCCGAACTCACCGAGCTGCAGGCACGCATCCGCCGCTTCGTCGCCGACGAGGTCATCCCGCTCGAAGGCGACCCGCGCAGCGGCGCCCACGGCCCCGACGAGGCACTGCGCGAGGAGCTGATCGGGCGCGCGCGCCGCGCCGGGCTGCTGTCGCCGCAGGTCGCGCCCGCCTACGGTGGCCTGGGCCTGAGCCACATCGGCCGCGCGGTGGCCTTCGAGGAGGCTGGCTACTCGCTGCTCGGCCCGGTGGCGCTGAATGTCTTCGCGCCCGACGAGGGCAACATGCACCTGCTCGAGGAGGTGGCCACCGCCGCGCAGAAGGAACGCTGGCTGCGCCCGCTGGCCGAAGGCCGGGTGCGCTCCTGCTTCTGCATGACCGAGCCGGCGCCGGGTGCGGGTTCGGACCCCTCGATGCTGCAGACCACCGCGACGCCCACGGGAGCGGCCGGGGACGCGTACATCATCAGCGGCCGCAAGTGGTTCATCACCGGCGCGGACGGCGCGCAGTTCGCGATCGTCATGGCGATGGTGCCGGGCGTGGGCGCGACGATGTTCCTGTCCGACATGGACGCGCCCGGCATCGTGCTGGAGCGCAACATGGACACGCTGGACCGCTGCTTCCCGGGTGGGCACGGCGTGGTGCGCTTCGACGGCCTGCGCGTGCCGGCCTCGGCCATCCTGGGCGAGCTGGGCCAGGGTTTCCGTTATGCGCAGGTGCGCCTGTCGCCCGCCCGGCTGACGCACTGCATGCGCTGGCTGGGCGCGGCGCGGCGTGCGCACGACATCGCCACCGACTACGCCCGCCAGCGCCAGGCCTTCGGCCAGGCCATCGGCCGGCACGAGGGCGTGGGCTTCATGCTGGCCGACAACGAGATGGACCTGCACATCTCGCGCCTGACCATCTGGCACTGCGCCAGCGTGCTGGACGCCGGCCACCTGGGGCTGCACGAATCCAGCCGCGCCAAGGTGATCGTCTCCGAGGCGCTCTGGCGCGTGGCCGACCGCTGCGTGCAGATCCTCGGCGGTCAGGGCACCACGGCCGAAACGGCCGTGGCGCGCATCTTTGCCGACATGCGCGCCTTCCGCATCTACGACGGCCCGAGCGAGGTGCACCGCTGGAGCCTGGCCAAGCGCATCCTGCGCGGGGCGAAGCCGCAGGGCCCCGCAGAGGGGCCGGCCGGACGGTGACACCGCCGACGCGGTGAGAACCCCATCGCGGCGGCAACGGTCCAGGCCGACAATGCCGGTCGTCGCGATCGCCACGCCGGCCGCCGCTGCCCCCTCCTCCTCATGCGCCTCCTGCTTGCCGAAGACGAAGCCGCCCTGGCCACCTGGCTGGTGCGGGCGCTGGCCCAGAGCGGCTTCCGGGTCGACTGGGTGGACGACGGGCGGATGGTGCGCCGCAGCCTGCGTGCCACGCGCTACGACGCGCTGATCCTCGACCTGGGCCTGCCCGGGCTGGACGGGCGCGAGGTGCTGGCCGACCTGCGCGAGGCCGGCGAGCGCCTGCCGGTGCTGGTGCTGACCGCGCGCGACTCGCTGATGGAGCGGGTGGGCAGCCTGATGGAAGGGGCCGACGATTTCCTCGCCAAACCCTTCGAGCTGGCCGAGCTGGAGGCGCGCCTGCTGGCGCTGCTGCGGCGCGCGCGCGGCGGCGACCATCCGCGCTTTGCCTGCGGGCCGCTGCACTACGACCCGGGCAGCCGCCAGTTCACGCTGGCGCACGAGCCGCTGGCCCTCACCCCGCGCGAGCATGCGGTGCTGCGCGTGCTGATCCAGCACAGCGGCGAGCCGCTGTCGAAGCTGGAAATCCTCGAGCGCGTCTTCTCCGACGAGCAGGACGTGCAGCCCGACGCGGTGGAGGTGCTGGTGCACCGGCTGCGCAAGCGGCTGCAGGACAGCCCGGTGCAGATCCGCACCCTGCGCGGGCTGGGCTACCTGCTCGAGGCCCGCCCGGCCACGGGGGCGGCGTGAATCTGCCGCCGCCGGGAGCTGCCGCGATGTCCGCACGGCCGCGTCGCTTCCGGCTGGACCTGGAGGGCTGGCACCAGGCCAGCGTGGGCCGCACCCTGGCGCTGGTGCTGGGGCTGGGCATGCTGGTGGTGCTGGCCGCGGGCCTGGCGCTGTCCTGGCGCACCGCCAGCGACGCGGCCGACGCAGCCTACGACCGCTCGCTGCTGGGCGCGATCAAGTCCATCGACGCCAACGTCTCCACCGCCAGCGGCGGCCTGGGGGTGGAGCTGCCCTACACGATGCTGGAGTTCTTCCAGCTCACCGCCGGAGGCGCCCCGGTGTACTACCGCGTGGCCACCGAGGACGGCCTGGTGGTCATCGGCGATGCCGACCTGCCGCCGCCGCAGTGGCCGCTGCAGACCGGCCAGCCGCAGTTCGGCAACAGCGCGTACTTCGGCGTGCCGGTGCGCCTGGCCAGCTGGGCCCGGCCGCTGGGACGCGCGATCACCGGCGCCGGGCCCGACCAGCGGCTGGTGATCCAGGTGGCCGAGTCGCTGGCCACGCGCGAGCGCTTCATCCGGGCGCTGGTGCTGCAGGCCCTGCTGCGCGACCTGGCGCTGGCCGCCGTGGCGCTGGGGCTGATGGCGCTGGCGGTGCGCTGGGCGCTGCGCCCGCTGCAGCGCCTGGGCCGGGAAGTGGCCGCGCGCGCGCCGCTGGACCTCACGCCCATCTCCACCCGCGGCCTGCCGGCCGACCTGCGCCCGCTGGTGGCCGCAATCAACGGCCACATCGCGCGCAACCAGGCGCTGTCGGCGGCGCAGCGCCGCTTCGTCGACGACGCCTCGCACCAGCTGCGCACGCCGCTGACCACCCTGGCCACGCAGGTGGCCTATGCGCTGCGGCTGGACGACGCGGCGCAGCAGCGCGAGGTGCTCGAGGCGCTGCGCCGCCAGCTCGACGACACCATCCGCCAGACCAACCAGATGCTGGCGCTGGCGCGCAGCGATGCCGCCGAGTTCCGCCCCACGGCCGTCGACCTGACGACGCTGGCCGGCGACCTGTGCCGGCGCTGGTGGCGCGAGGCGCAGGCGCGCGGCATCGACCTGGGCCTGGAAGCCCCCGAGGTCGCGCTGCCGGTACAGGCCGACGCCGGCCTGCTGCGCGAGGCGCTGGACAACCTGCTGCACAACGCGCTGCGCTTCAGCCCGCCGGGCTCGGCGGTGACGCTGCAGCTGCAGCCGGCCGGCCGACCCGACGGCCTGCTGCGCCTGGCGGTGATCGATGCCGGCCCGGGCATTCCGAGCGACGAGCTGGCGCGTGCCGGCGAGCGCTTCTTTCGCGCCCGCAACGCCCAGCAGGGCAGCGGCAGCAGCAGCGGACTGGGGCTGGCGATCGCCCGCGCGATCGCCGAGCGCCACGGCGGCAGCCTCGAACTGACGCCACGCGCCGACGGCCCGGGTCTGGTCGCCGCCCTGCGGCTGCCGGCCGAGCCCGCCCGAAATCGGCCCGAAGCCCCGGGTTAACCCTCGAATTCAGCGGCTCGGGCTGAAAGCGGTCTGAAAGTCGCGCCTCGCTATCGTTTCCTGCACCCGGTTCCCATCGACCCCAGGAGACACCCCATGACCCGCTCCCGCCTCGCCGTCCTGACCTTTGCCCTGGCCGCTGCCGTCGCCCCGTCGGTCGCCGGCGCCGGCCCGCTGGACAAGCCCGAGTGCATCGCCCCGGCCAAGCCCGGCGGCGGCTTCGACCTGACCTGCAAGCTGCTGCAGGCCTCGCTGCAGGAGATCCGCCTGGCCAGCGACCCGATGCGCATCACCTACATGCCCGGCGGCATCGGCGCGGTGGCCTACAACGCCATCGTCGCGCAGCGCCCCGGCGAGCCCAACACGGTGGTGGCCTTCTCGGGCGGCTCACTGCTCAACCTGGCGCAGGGCAAGTTCGGCCGCTACAACGAAAACGACGTGCGCTGGGTCGCCGCCGTCGGCACCGACTACGGCGCCGTGATCGTCGCCGAGAACTCGCCGATCAAGTCGCTGGCCGACGTGGTCGCCGCGGTCAAGGCCGACCCGGCCAAGGTGGTCTTCGGCGCGGGCGGCACCGTGGGCAGCCAGGACTGGATGAAGGCCGCGCTGACCGCCCGCGCCGCCGGGCTGAACCCGCGCACGATGCGCTTCGTCGCCTTCGAAGGCGGCGGCGAGGCCCTCACCGCGCTGCAGGGCGGCCATGTGCAGATCTACTCCGGCGACGCCGCCGAGGCCGAGGAGCAGCTCAAGGCCGGCGCGAAGATCCGCGTCATCGCCGTGATGGCCGACAAGCGCCTCGACGGCGCCCTGGCCAAGGTGCCCACCGCGAAGGAGCAGGGCTACGACATCCAGTGGCCGATCGTGCGCGGCTTCTATGTCGGCCCGAAGGTCAGCGACGCGGACTACAAGGTCTGGGTGTCCACCTTCGACAAGATGATGGCCACGCCGGCCTTCCAGAAGCTGCGTGCCGAACGCGGCCTGTACCCCTTCACCAAGACCGGCGCCGAGCTGGACGCCTACGTCAAGGCCCGGGTGAACGACTACCGCGCCGCGGCGACCGAGTTCGGCCTGAACGTCGCGAAGTGAGCGACGCGGCCGGCCTGGCCGGCCGCCTCCGACGCGCAGGGGGCGGCCTCGGCCGCCCCCTGCCCCCTTCCTCCCGATTCCGGAGACCCGCCATGAGCGACCGCATCCTCGGTGCGGCCTGCGTGGTCGTGGCCGCAGGCATGGCCTGGGCTGCGCAGGACTACGCCGCGCCCTTTTCCTACGAACCCGTCGGCCCGCGTGCCTTCCCGCTGCTGCTGGCCGGCCTGCTGGGCAGCGGCGGGCTGTGGATGCTGCTGCGTCCCAGCGGCCACGACAGCGGCCTGCGCCTGGCACAGCTCGGCCCCGCGCTGGCGATGATCGGCGCCGTGCTGCTGTTCGCGCTGCTGTTCACCTGGCTGGGCTTTCCGCTGGCCGTGGCCCTGATGTCGCTGCCGGTGGGCATGGCCTTCGGCGGCAGCTGGAAGCAATCGCTGGCTGGCGGCATCGGGCTGGGCCTGCTGCTGTTCCTGCTGTTCGACAAGCTGCTCGACGTCGTGCTGCCCACCGGGCTGCTCGCCTTCGCGCTGGGAGGCCGCTGATGGACGTCCTGCAACACCTGCTGGCCGGCTTCGGCGTGGCCCTGTCACCCACCAACCTCGGCATGGCGGCCCTGGGAGCCTTCATCGGCACCGTGGTGGGCATGCTGCCGGGCCTGGGCCCGATCAACGGCGTGGCCATCCTGATGCCGCTGGCCTTCGCGCTGAAGCTGCCGCCCGAGACCGCGCTGATCCTGCTGGCGGCGGTCTACATGGGCTGCGAGTTCGGCGGGCGCATCTCCTCGATCCTGCTGAACGTGCCGGGCGACGCGGGCGCCATCATGACCGCGATCGACGGCTACCCGATGGCCCGCCAGGGCCAGGCCGGCGTGGCGCTGTCGATCTCGGCCTGGGCCTCCTTCGTCGGCTCGCTGGTGGCCACGATCGGCATCGTGCTCTTCGCGCCGCTGCTGGCGCGCTGGGCGCTGGCCTTCGGGCCGGCCGAGTACTTCGCGCTGATGTGCTTTGCCTTCGCCTGCATCACGGGCCTGATGGGCGACGCGCCGCTGAAGGCCGCCCTGGCCGCGGTGATGGGCCTGTCGCTGGCCACCGTGGGGATGGACGCCAACTCGGGCGTCTACCGCTTCACCGGCGGCGACGTGCACCTCTCCGACGGCATCCAGTTCATCGTCGTGGTGATAGGCATCTTCTCGATCAGCGAGATCCTGCTGATGCTCGAGCAGCACCACAGCAGCAGCGGGCTGATCCGCGCCACCGGCCGGGCCCTGTTCAACCTGGGCGAGATGGCGCAGACCGCCTGGGCCACGCTGCGCTCGTCGGTGGTGGGCTTCTTCGTCGGCGTGCTGCCCGGCGCCGGGGCCACCATCGCCAGCGCGATGACCTACTCGATGGAGAAGCGCCTGGCCGGCCCCGATGGCCACTTCGGCCAGGGCGACATCCGCGGCGTGGCCGCGCCCGAGGCGGCCAACAACGCCTCGGCGGCGGGCTCCTTCGTGCCGATGCTCACGCTGGGCGTGCCCGGCTCGGGCACCACCGCGGTGATGCTGGGCGCGCTGGCGCTCTACAACATCACCCCGGGCCCGGCGCTGTTCAACCAGAACCCGACCCTGGTCTGGGGCCTGATCGCCTCGATGTTCGTCGCCAACGTGCTGCTGCTGGTCATCAACATCCCGCTGGTGGGCGTGTTCACCCGCATCCTGAAGCTGCCCAACTGGCTGCTGGTGCCGGGCATCCTGGCGGTCAGCGCCGTGGGCGTGTACTCGGTGCACGCCACCACCTTCGACCTGCTGCTGATGACCGCCTTCGGCGTGGCGGGCTGGCTGCTGCGCAAGCAGGGCGTGCCTATGGCCCCGCTGATCCTGGGCTTCGTGCTGGGCGAGATGATGGAGCAGAATCTGCGCCGCGCACTGTCGATCACCAACGGCGAGCCGGGCATCCTGGTGGAAAGCCCGATCAGCCGCGGCCTCTGGCTGGCCGCGCTGGCGATGATCCTGCTGCCGCCGCTGTTGCGCCTGCGCACGCGCCGTCGCCAGGCCGCGGCCGCCCTGCGGGCCCAGCCGCAGGGCTGATCGACACCGCCTCCCGCCCCCACGGGGCGCCCGGACCGCTGCCGCGGCGGGCGCCCCGCTTCACTTCCTGCCGCGCCGATGTCGCCTCCTTCGCCCCGAACCGGTCCGACGCTGCCAGGCCGGCGTCCACGCGGGCATCCCTCGCAGTGGCCGCCGGCCCTGCGCGCCCTCGCCCTGCTGGCGCTCTCCGCCGCGCTGGCCGCCGGCCTGCACGCCCTGCGGCTGCCGGCCGCAGGGCTGCTCGGGCCGATGCTGGCGGCCATCGCCCTGGCCGTGGCCGGCGCGCCGCCCTCGCTGCCGCGCCCGCTCTTCGCCGCGGCGCAGGGCGGGGTCGGGGTGATGATGGCCAGCCACCTGCCGCGCAGCGTGCTGCCGGAAATCGCCGCGCACTGGCCGCTCTTCCTCGCCGGCACGGCCGCCACGCTGGCGGTCTCGGCGCTGCTGGGCGGGCTGCTGGCCCGCAGCGGGCGGCTGCCCGGCAGCACGGCGATCTGGGGCTCCACGCCCGGCGCGGCGGCGGCCATGACGATCCTCTCACAGGCCTACGGGGCCGACATGCGCCTGGTGGCCTGCATGCAGTACCTGCGCGTGCTCTGCTGTGCGGCGGCGGCCGCGCTGCTGTCCTGGCACTTCCACCTCGAACCGGCCGCCGGGCCGGCCCCGGCGGCCGCTCCGGTGGCCGCCCTGGCTCACCACGAGGCCACCGGCGGGCTGCCTGCCGCCTGGCTGGCCGCGCTGCGCGGACCGGACGGCGGCACGTCGCTGGCGATCTCGCTGGGCATCGCCGTGCTGGGCGTGCTGACCGCGCAGCGGCTGCGCGTGCCGGGCGGCGCGCTGATGCTGCCGCTGGCGCTGGGCATCGCGGTGCAGCTGGGCGGCCTGGCGCAGCTCTGGCTGCCCGATCCCCTGCTGGCCGCCGGCTTCGCGGTGATCGGCTGGAGCATCGGCGGGCGCTTCACGCCCGAGGTACTGGGCTACGCCGCCCGGCTGCTGCCGATGCTGCTGGCCTCGGTGCTGACGCTGATCGCCGCCAACGCCGGCGTGGCCCTGCTGCTGGTGGCCTGGGCCGACATCGACCCGCTCACCGCCTTCCTGGCCACCAACCCGGGCGGCGCGGACGCGGTGGCCATCATCGCCGCCTCCAGCGCGCCGGGCTCGCTGGACACGCCCTTCGTGATGAGCATGCAGATCCTGCGCTTCCTGGTGGTGGTGCTGGCCGGACCGCTGGTGGCGCGCCGGCTGTCGCGTCGGGGCTGACAATCCGGTCCCGCGCAGCCTGCCTTCCCGTCGATCGCTCACCCCCCACCGGAGCTCCTCCCCATGGAACATGTCGACTGTGTCGTGATCGGTGCCGGCGTGGTCGGCCTGGCGGTGGCGCGCGCGCTGGCCGAGCGGGGCCTCGAGACGCTGATCCTGGAGGCCGAGCACCAGATCGGCTGCGGCACCAGCTCGCGCAACAGCGAGGTGATCCACGCCGGGCTGTACTACCGGCCCGGCTCGCTCAAGGCCACGCTCTGCCGGCGCGGGCGCGAGCTGCTCTATGCCTACTGCGCCAGCCGCGGCGTGCCGCACCGGCGCTGCGGCAAGTTCATCGTCGCCACCGATGCGGCGCAGACCGAGGCCCTCGAGCGCCTGCTCGCGCTGGGCCGGCGCAACGGCGTGAAGGACCTGGTGCCGATCGACGCAGCCGCGGCCAGCCGCGCCGAGCCGGCCCTGCGCTGTGCGGCGGCGCTGCACAGCCCCTCGACCGGCATCGTCGACAGCCATGCGCTGATGCTGGCGCTGCAGGGCGACTTCGAGCGCGCCGGCGGCCTGATCGCCTTCGACGCCCCGGTCACCGGCGGCTCGGCCGGCCCGCAGGGCCTGATGCTGCAGGTCGGCGGCGCCGAGCCGATGCGCCTGCACGCCGGCCGGGTGGTCAATTGCGCCGGCCTGCAGGCGCAGGCCGTGGCAGCCTCGATCGAGGGACTGCCCGCCGCGGCCGTGCCGGGCTGCTTCTACGCCAAGGGCAGCTACTTCTCGCTGGCCGGGCGCGCGCCCTTCACGCGCCTGATCTACCCGGTGCCCGAGCCCGGCGGCCTGGGCGTGCACCTGACGCTGGACCTGGGCGGCCAGGCCCGCTTCGGCCCCGACGTGGAGTGGGTGGATCGCATCGACTACCGCGTGCAGCCGCAGCGCGCCCAGGCCTTCTACGCCGCGATCCGCCGCTACTGGCCCGCCCTGCCCGACGGCGCGCTGCTGCCCGGCTACGCCGGCATCCGCCCCAAGCTGCAGCCGGCCGGCGGCGCGGAGGCCGACTTCCTGATCCAGGGCGCCGAGGTGCACGGCGTGGCGGGGCTGACGAACCTCTTCGGCATCGAGTCGCCCGGCCTGACCGCCGCGCTGGCGATCGGTGAGCGGGTGGCCGCGCAGATCTGAGCCGCCGCCGCGCCGGGCGAGCCGGGGCGCCGGCCGACGCGTTCCTTATGCGTTCCTGATGCCCGGGCGGGCAGGCTGCGGCCATCGTGCCGATGCGCTGCTTCCTGCCTGCCCCTTGACCGACGCCCTGACCTGCCCCCCGCCCCGCAGCCTGCCCTGCCAACTGCCCCGCCCTGTCGACGGTGACGGAGGCCGGGCATGAACACGCTGGCCGTCGTCGGCCTGGTCGGGCGCATCGTGGCGGTGTTCTCGCTGCTGATGGCGGTGCCGCTCGCCTTCGCGCTGGCCGAGCACGACCCGGCCGAGCAGGCCTTCCTGATCTCGGCGGGGGTGACCGCCGGCACCGGCCTGGTGATCGCGCTGGCCACGCGGCACCAGCGGCGCGAACTGCTGCCGCGCGACGGCTTCCTGCTGGTCACGCTGACCTGGACCGTGCTGCCGGCCTTCGGCGCGCTGCCGCTGATGCTGGCCATTCCGGGCCTGAGCTTCACCGACGCCTACTTCGAGGCGATGAGCGGCCTGACCACCACCGGCGCCACCGTGCTGACCGGGCTGGAGACACTGCCGCTGTCGGTGAACGTCTGGCGCTGCTTCATGGTGCTGGTGGGCGGCATGGGCATCATCGTGCTGGTGGTGGCCATCCTGCCGCTGCTGGGGGTGGGCGGCGCGCAGCTGTTCAAGTCCGAGACCGCCGGCCCGATCAAGGACCAGAAGCTCACCCCGCGCATCGCCGAGACCGCCCGCGGGCTGTGGACGGTGTACTTCGTCGCCTCGCTGGCCTGCTTCGGGGCCTACCGCGCGGCCGGCATGGGCTGGGCCGATGCCTTCATGCACATGTGCAGCACGATGGGGCTGGGCGGCTTCGCCGCCTACGACGCCAGCTTCGGCGCCTTCCAGTCGCCGGCCATCGAGGCGGTGGCGGTGTGCTTCATGACCCTGGCGGGCATCAACTTCGCGCTCTACTTCGTCGCCTGGCGCAAGCGCTCGCTGCGGCTGATCTGGCGCGACGTCGAGGCGCGCAGCTACTTCCTGCTGATGGCCGCCGCGGTGGTGGTGGTGGCGGTCTACCTGCACCTGCAGGGCGTCTACCCCAGCTTCGGCGAGTCGCTGCGCCACGCCGCCTTCAACGTGGTGTCGATCGCCACCACCACCGGCTACGCCACGGTGGACTACGCGCAGTGGCCGATCTTCGCGCCGGTGTTCATGCTCTTCCTGTGCAGCTTCGCCACCTGCGCCGGCTCCACCGGCGGGGGCATCAAGCTGGTGCGCTCGCTGCTGATGCTCAAGCAGGCCCGCCTGGAACTGACCCGCGTGGTGCACTCGCGGGCGGTGGTGCCGGTCAAGCTCGGCGGCACGCTGGTGGCGCCGCAGGTGATGTCCTCGGTGATCGCCTACATGCTGCTCTACGGCACGACGATGGTGCTGGCCACGCTGGTGCTGCTGCTGTCCGGGCTGGACCTGGTGACGGCCTCCACCGCGGTGATCGCCTGCATCAACAACACCGGCCCGGGCCTGGGGCAGGTCGGGCCGGCCGGCAACTTCCAGGGCCTGAGCGACTTCCAGACCTGGGTCTGCACCGCCTCGATGCTGCTCGGCCGGCTCGAGCTGGTGTCGGTGCTGGTGGTGTTCACCGGCTCCTTCTGGCGGCGCTGAATGCCCCTGGGGAGGCCGGCGTGGTAGCGTGCGCGGCCATGACCGCATCGCCTGCCGACGCTCCCGGGGAGGTCGGCCGCCCCCGCTGGCGGCCGACCTGGCCGACGCTGTGGCGCAGCCTGTGGCCCGGCCTGCTGGCCTGGCAGCTGGCCTGGGCGGCGATGCTGCTGCTCGACGGCCACGTCGAGCTGGCCAGCCAGGCCATGCTGCTGATCCTGGCCGCCGCGGTGGCGGCCATCTGGTGGCGACCACTGCCGGCCGCGCTGGCCATCGGGGTCGGCGTGATGGGCTTCAACTTCGCCTTCGTGCCGCCGCGCGGCACCTTTGCGGTGGACCTGCACCACCACGGCCTGCTGCTGCTGGCCATGCTGACGGTCAGCTGGATCATCAGCGCCCTGATGGCCCGGCTGCGCGCCACCGCGGCCCAGGCCGCGGCGCAGGCCGAGCGGGCCGACCAGCTGCGCCGCTGGGGCGACCGCCTGCGCGACGCCGAGGACCCCGCCGCGCTGGCCGAAGAACTGCTCGCGCTGCTGCGCCAGAGCAGCGGGCAGCCCGCCGCGCTGTGGCTGGCCGCGGCGCCGGTCGACGGTCCGCAGGCCGCCTCCCGGGTTGGGAGCAGCAGCGAGAAGGGCCGCCTGTCCGGTCGCGCCGACGCCGAACAGCTGGCCCGACTGCGCCGCTGCCAGCACGAGGGCCGGCCGCTGGGCCCCGGCAGCGGCCGTCTGGAAGACCAGCCCGACACCTACCTGCCGCTGCGCGGCCGCGGCGCCTGCCTGGGTGCGGCCCTGCTGCCGGGGCTGGGCGCCGGGCCGGAACTGCCCGGCGACGCCGAACTGCGCGCCCAGCTGCAGGCCCTGTGCGACCAGATGGGCGCAGCCCTGCAGCGCGCCCAGGCCGCCCGACAGGAGCGCCAGGCCCGCGAACAGGCCCAGCAGCAGGGCCTGCGCAATGCCCTGCTGGCGGCCATCTCGCACGACTACCGCACCCCCCTGGCCACCATCATGGGGGCGGCCTCGGCGCTCGAAACCCAGGTCGAGCGGCTCGATGCCGCGCAGCGCCGCCAGCTGGCGCACGGCATCGTCGAGGAGGCCGAGCGCCTCGCCCGCCTGACCGACAACACCCTGCAGCTCGCCCGCCTCGACGCCCCTGGCGTGCAGCTGCACTGCGACTGGGAGTCGGCCGAGGAACTGGTGGGCAGCGCGCTGCGCCAGGCCCGCCGGCACGACCCGACGCGCCGCCTGCGCGCCCGCCTCGAGCCCGACCTGCCGCTGCTGTGGTGCGACGCGATGCTGCTGTCGCAGCTGCTGGCCAACCTGATCGACAACGCCCTGAAGTACAGCCCCGAAGGCTCGCCGGTGGAGCTGCGGGCGCGCCGCGACGGCAGGCAGCGCCTGCTGCTGGCGGTGCGCGACCGCGGTGCGGCCATTGCGGCAGCCGAGCGCGAGCAGATCTTCGAGGTCTTCCGCCGCGGGCGCGGCCCGGCCGGCAGCCCGACCCGCGCGCGGCCGCCCGGTGCCGGCGTCGGCCTGGCGGTGTGCCGCGCCATCGCGCGCAGCCACGGCGGCGAGCTGCGCCTGCGCATCCGGGCCGGCGGCGGCAACGCCTTCGAATGCCTGCTGCCGCTGCGCGAGCCGCCTGCCCAGCCGCCGCCGGAGCCCGCTGCGGAGCCCATGCCGGATGCGGCGCCCGGGCCGTCCCCTGGCAATACCGCAGAGCCGTCGCCATGACCCTGCGCGTGCTGCTGGTCGAGGACGACCGCGAACTGCGCGCCACCCTGGTCGCCGCGCTGCAGGTGGAGGGCTATACCCTGCTCACCGCCGCCAGCCTGTCCGAGGGGCTGGCGCTGGCACGGCACGCCGACGTCGACCTGGTGGTGCTCGACCTGGGCCTGCCCGACGGCGACGGCGAGACCCTGCTGGCCGACCTGCGCCGCCGCCGCGGCTGCCCGGTGCTGGTGATCTCGGCCCGCGAGGCCGAAGGCCAGAAGATCCGCCTGCTCGACCAGGGCGCCGACGACTACCTCGTCAAGCCCTTCGGCATCGGCGAGCTGCTGGCGCGCATGCGCGTGGCGCTGCGCCACCGCGGCACCCACCTGCGCGCGGCCACCACCCAGTACCGTGCCGCCGGCCTCGAGGTGGACCTGAACGCCCACCGCGTGCAGCGGCACGGCCAGCCGCTGCACCTCACCCCCACCGAGTTCAAGCTGCTCGCCCGGCTGGTGCGCAGCGCCGGCCAGGTGGTCACGCACCGCCAGCTGCTGGCCGACGTCTGGGGCGCCGAATACACCGAGCACACCCACTACCTGCGCCTGTACATGGGCCAGCTGCGCGCCAAGCTCGAGGACGAACCCGCCGAGCCCCGCCTGCTGCTCACCGAGCCGGGTGTGGGCTACCGGCTGGTCGAGTCCGAGGTGCCCTGAGCGCCCGCGCCCGCCCCGTTCTGCCGCGGCGCCTGGGCTCGCCCCCCGCAGGCAACGGCTAGTCGGGCCGCCGCAGGTAGTAGGTCGCGTTCGTCTTCACCAGGGACGGCGTCGAGCGATCGCGCCACTGCTTGTCCACCAGCTCCCAGCGGTGCCGGCTCAAGCCGTCGAGCAGGTACAGCTCCACGCTCGGCACGGCGCGCAGATCCTCCGGATCCTTCTGGTCGAAGCGGGCGATCAGCGCGGCCACCACCTCGTCGCAGGCCGGGCCGATCGGGCCAGAGGACTTCTCGACCTGGCGCAGGGTGTGGCGGCCATCCCGGCTGGCGTAATGGGCGTCGTCCACCCGCGCATACGGCACCGTCGCCCGCGCAGCCAGCTCCTTCTGCAGCGCCGCGGCGGTGGGCAGGTGCAGCACCGACACCGCCTCGCGCCGCTCGCTGGACTCGAAACCGGCCGACGCCGCCGCAGGGCCCGCCCCAGCGGCAGCCGGATGGCTGCACTCGATCTCCAGGATCGCGTTCCTCGCCGCCTGGGCCGGCAGCGCCGCCAGGACGAGCAGTAGCAGGGCCAGGGGGTGCATGTCGACGGCTCCTCGGATGCGAGGCAGAGACGATACCGCATGGCAAGCCTTGCGCGAGCCGGACCGAGCAGGCCCGGCCACGCGAGGGCCCGCAACCCCGGCGCGCGCCCTCGTCGCTCAGCCGCCCATGGGCGTGCACAGCTCGACGAGCACGCCGTTCGGGCAGCGCAGATACGACACCGTCTGACCCCAGGGCTTCAGCGTCGGAGCGGCCAGCTCGGTCGCCCCGCAGCCGACGGCCACGCGGTGTGCGGCGGCGACACCGTCGGTCACCAGCGCAATCTCGAACCCGAGCGGCTGCGCCGACTGGTCGGCGTGCACATGCCCACCCGGAAAGTTCAGGTCACCCAGCGCATGCGCCGCGAATGCCAGCGCGGTGGCGCCGGTCTCGAGTTCGCCGTAGGTGCCACTTTCGTGCAGGAACCGCCGCTGCAGACCGAAGGCCTGCTCGAAGAAGGCCAGCGAAGCCGCGACGTCCGACACATAGACGATGGTGTAGCCGAATTTCATGGTGTCACCTGCGTGGTGTTGCCGTCATCCTGCGCGGCCCCGATCCGGGCCGCACCGTTGCTCACGATCCCGCGCCTCGAGCGCCCGGGCCGCCCGGACCAGCACCGCGTAACCCGTGTCCTGCGGCTGCCCCAGCTCCCCGTACAGCCACGTCACCACCCGCCCGAGTTCCTCGTACCGCTTGTCCTGGCCGATGGCGCCCTCGGCCAAGTAGCGTCCCAGCCACTTGCGGGCAGTGACTGCGCTGACGCCATGCTGGCGGCCGGCCTGAGCGGCGCTTACGCCGTGTTCGGTGATGTCCTTGACCATCTCCAGGCGGCGCAGGTACGTCAATCGGGCATGCTTATGGGTGTTCATCCGGTTCGGGTTTTGAGTTGGACGGGCGGTTTGGCGATTGCCAGTCTCTCAAAACTTCTCCGGGTGAACACCCGCAACAACCTATTGAACCTTCACACCTAGGTCAGCGAGGTATCCACATCGCGCCGCTCGAGCGCCAGGTACTCGGCGCTGCGCATTTCGTTCAGGCGCGAGACGGTGCGGGGGAATTCGTGCGCCAGGGGGCCTTCGGTGTAAAGCGCTTCGGCTGGCACGGCGGCCGACAGGATGAGCTTGACGCGGCGGTCGTACAGCACGTCGACCAGCCAGGTGAAGCGGCGCGCCTCGGAGGCGAGCTTGGGCGGCATCTGCGGGACGTTGCTGAGCAGCACGGTCTCGAACTGGCTGGCGATTTCCAGGTAGTCGTTCTGCGAGCGGGGGCCGCCGCAGAGTTCCTTGAACTCGAACCAGACCACGCTGCCGGCCTTGCGGCGGGCGCGGATCTCGCGGTGCTCGATGCGCATCACCGGAGCCTCGTCCTGCGCAGGGGCGAGTTCCTCGAAGGCGCGGGTCAGGGCGGCGTCGGCACGGGCGTCCAGCGGGCAGTGGTAGAGCTCCACTTCCTCGAGGGCGCGGCGGCGGTAGTCGGTGCCGTTGTCGACGCAGGCCACTTCCAGCTTGGCCTTGAGCAGTTCGATGGCCGGCAGGATGCGGTCGCGGTGCAGGCCGTTGGGGTACAGGCCGTCGGGGTGGAAGTTGGAGGTGGTGACGATCGAGACGCGGTTGGCGAACAGCGACTCGAGCAGCCGGTACAGGATCATCGCGTCGGTGACGTCGGCGACGTGGAACTCGTCGAAGCAGATCAGCCGGTAGCGCCGGGCGATGCGCTTGCCCAGTTCGGTGAGCGGGTCGCTCATGCCCTTGAGGTCCTGCAGCTCGCGGTGCACCTCGCGCATGAATTCGTGGAAATGCAGCCGGGTCTTGCGCTGCAGCGGCACGGCCTGGAAGAAGCAGTCCATCAGGAAGCTCTTGCCGCGCCCCACCCCGCCGTACATGTACACGCCGCGCGGAATGGGCGGGCGCACCAGGGCCTTGGTGATCGCGTTGCTGCGCCGGGCCTTGTAGGCGGCCCATTCGTCCTGGCAGCGCTGCAGCATGGCCACCGCCCGCAGCTGCGCGGGGTCGGCGGTGAAGCCCTTCTCGGCCAGGGTCTGGTGGTAGAGCTCGGTGACGGAGGGCATGGCCTGTGGCGAAGAGGTCGCGGCGGGCACCCCGGGAGCCGGCCCGGCGCAGCGCGGCGAGCGCAGCACCGGCCGCAGGGAGCGCCCCGGCCCGCAGGGCGGGCAGGACCGCAGGACGGAGAAGGCAGAAGGGGCGACTCGCGCCGCCCCCTCGGGAAGGGTCCCCGCCGCCCGCACCGCGCAGGCGGGCGGGTCACAGGCGGGGAAAGGGCGAAGGACTCGCCGTCGTTCAGAAGTTCAGCGTGCGCTTGTCGACGGCCAGCGCGGCTTCCTTGGTCGCCTCGGACAGCGAGGGGTGGGCGTGGCAGATGCGCGCGATGTCCTCGGCGCTGGCCTTGAACTCCATGGCCACCACGGCTTCGGAGATCAGCTCCGAGGCGAAGGGGCCGACGATGTGCACGCCCAGGATCTCGTCGGTCTTGGCGTCGGCCAGGAACTTGACGAAGCCGGTGGTGTCGCCCAGCGCGCGCGCCCGGCCGTTGGCCATGAAGGGGAACTGGCCGGCCTTGTAGGCGACGCCGTCGGCCTTGAGCTGCTGCTCGGTGCGGCCGACCCAGGCGATCTCGGGGCTGGTGTAGATCACCCAGGGAATGGTGGCGAAGTTGACATGGCCGTGCTGGCCGGCGATGCGCTCGGCCACCGCCACGCCCTCTTCCTCGGCCTTGTGCGCGAGCATCGGGCCACGCACCACATCGCCCACCGCCCAGACGCCGGGCAGGTTGGTACGGCACTCGTCGTCGACGACGATGGCGCCGCGCTCGTCGAGCTTCAGGCCGACGGCCTCAGGGTTCAGGCCGATGGTGTTGGCGACGCGGCCGATCGAGACGATCAGCTTGTCCACCGCCAGCGTCTGCTCCTCGCCCTTGGCGTTGGCATAGCTGACGATCACCCCTTCGCCCGAGGCGTCGACCTTGGAGATCTTCGCGCCGAACTCGAACTTCAGACCCTGCTTCTGGAAGGCCTTCAGCGCTTCCTTGGCGACGCCTTCGTCGGCGGCAGCCAGGAAGGTGGGCATGGCTTCGAGGATGGTCACTTCCGAGCCGAGGCGGCGCCACACCGAGCCCATCTCCAGGCCGATGACACCCGAGCCGATCACGCCGAGCTTGGCCGGCACGGCGCCGATGCGCAGCGCGCCGTCGTTGGAGAGGATCTTCTCCTCGTCGAAGGCGGCACCGGGCAGCGCACGGGCGTTGGAGCCGGTGGCGACGATGACGTTCTTGGCCACGAGCGTCTCGTTGGCGGCGCCGGCGACGTTCACCTCGTAGCCGCCTTCGACCGCCTTGGCGAAGCTGCCACGGCCGTGGAAGAAGCTGACCTTGTTCTTCTTGAACAGGTAGAGGATGCCGTCGTTGTTCTGCTTGACCACCGTGTTCTTGCGGCCGACCATCTTCGCGACATCCATCTTCAGGTTGTCGAGGGTGATGCCGTGCTCGCCGAAGTGGTGGGCGGCCTGCTCGTAGTGCTCGGAGGACTGCAGCAGCGCCTTCGAGGGAATGCAGCCGACGTTGGTGCAGGTGCCGCCGGGGGCGGGGCCGCCCTTGTCGTTCTTCCACTCGTCGATGCAGGCGACATTGAAGCCGAGCTGCGCGGCACGGATGGCCGCGATGTAGCCGCCGGGGCCGCCGCCGATCACGACGACGTCGAATTGCTTGGACATGGTTTCAGCCTGTCGTTGGCGACCCCGCGGCCCGTAGGCTCAGGGGGTCGACCGGGTCAAGGAGTCGGGATCTGCCGCGCCTTCCTCGGGCACGAAGATCCACATCAGCAGGTACACCAGCACACCGGTGCCGGCAAAGAAGAACAGCAGCGCGAAGAGCAGCCGCCAGACCCAGGCCTCGGCCCCGGTCACGCGGGCCAGCCCGCCGCACACGCCGGCCAGCCAGCGATCGCGGCTGGAACGGCGCAATCGGTTCACCGCCTGCACCGCCGGGGGCGGCTCGCCCGCCTCCAGCAGCCGGCGCTTGGCCTGTTCGAATTCCGCCGGGGTCAGGACACCGCGCTCGCGCAGCTGGTCCAGTTTCAGCAGTTCGTCGCTCAGGCTCATGGCTCACTCCTGCGGCCCGCTCCGGGGGCCGGTGTTCCGATCGTGAAGCACTTCACGCTGTGTGTGCTTGACGGCGGACAAGCCGGCCCGGTGCGCAGGGGCTGCCGTTCAGATGTTGAACAGCAGGCGGGCCGGATCTTCCAGCGCTTCCTTCATGGCCACCAGACCCAGCACGGCTTCGCGGCCGTCGATGATGCGGTGGTCGTAGGACATCGCGAGGTAGTTGATCGGGCGCACCACGACCTGCCCGTTCTCGACCACGGCGCGGTCCTTGGTGGCGTGCACGCCCAGGATCGCGGACTGCGGCGGGTTGATGATCGGGGTCGAGAGCATCGAGCCGAAGGTGCCGCCGTTGGAGATCGAGAAGGTGCCGCCGGCCAGGTCTTCCAGGCCCAGCTTGCCGTCCTTGGCCTTCTGGCCGAACTCGGCGATCTTCTTCTCGATGTCGGCAAACGACATCTGGTCGGCGTTGCGCAGGATGGGCACCACCAGGCCGCGCGGCGAGCCCACCGCGATGCCGATGTCGAAGTAGCCGTGGTAGACGATGTCGTTGCCGTCCACCGAGGCGTTCAGGATCGGGTACTTCTTCAGGGCGTGCACCGCCGCCTTGACGAAGAAGCTCATGAAGCCGATCTTGACGCCGTGCTCCTTCTCGAACTTGTCCTGGAAGCGCTTGCGCATGTCCATGACCGGCGCCATGTTCACCTCGTTGAAGGTGGTCAGGATGGCGTTGGTGGACTGCGACTGCACCAGGCGCTCGGCGATGCGCGCGCGCAGGCGCGACATCGGCACGCGCTGCTCGGGGCGGTCGCCCAGGTTCTGGGCGGGCACCGGGGCAGACACGGCGGGCAGCGGCTTGGCCACCGCGGCGTTCACCGGGGCGGCGACGGGCGCGGCCACGGCGGCAGCGGGCTTGGCACCGGCGGCCAGGGCGTCGCCCTTGGTGACGCGGCCGTCCTTGCCGGAGCCGGCCACGTCGGAGGGCTGCAGGCCCTTCTCGGCCAGGATCTTGGCGGCCGCGGGCATCGCCACATCGCCCTTGGAGCCACCGGTGGCGGCCGGGGCGGCGGCCACGGCCGCCACCGGGGCAGCTGCCGCAGCGGCCGGGGCGGCCGCGGGCGCGGCGGCGCCGGCCTTGCCTTCGGTGTCGATCTTGGCGATCAGCTGGTCGCTGACCACGGTGCCGCCGTCGGCGACGACCAGCTCGGCCAGCACGCCGGCCGACGGCGCCGGGACTTCGAGCACGACCTTGTCGGTCTCGATCTCGATCAGGATTTCATCGGCGGCCACAGCCTCGCCGGGCTTCTTCTTCCACTGCAGCAGGGTTGCCTCGGCAACCGACTCGGACAGCTGGGGGACCTTGACTTCAACGATAGCCATTTCGCTTCTCTGGTGTCTTGTGCGTCTGGGGTTCGACGCGCCGCGCCTTGCGGCCGGGTGCGGGCCCGCCACGGGCCCGCGACCTCGGCCACGGGGAGGTCAGGCCGACCGCGCAGCGGCTGCCGGCCCGACGCGGGGTGGTCACTTGCTGAGGACGAAGCCCTTGAGCTTGCCGTAGGCCTGGTCGAGCAGCGCCTTCTGCTGCTCCTGGTGCAGGTGGGCGTAACCCACCGCCGGCGACGCCGACGAGGGCCGGCCCGCGTAGCCCAGCTTCTGGCCGTCGAGCATGTTCTCGTGGATGTAGTGCTGCACGAAGAACCAGGCGCCCTGGTTCTGCGGCTCGTCCTGGCACCAGACGATCTCGGTGGCGTTGGGGTACTTCTTGATTTCCGCGCCGAAGGCCTTGTGCGGGAAGGGGTAGAGCTGCTCGACGCGCAGGATGGCGACGTCGCTGGCCTTCTTCTCCTCGCGCTTCTTGACCAGGTCGTAGTAGACCTTGCCCGAGCAGGCAATGACGCGCTTGACCTTGGCCGCGTCGATCGACTCGTTGAGCTCGCCGATCACGGTGCGGAATTCGCCGCGGGTGAACTCGGCCACCGGCGAGGTGGCGTCCTTGTTGCGCAGCAGGGACTTGGGCGTGAAGATCACCAGCGGCTTGCGCAGCGGGCGCACCATCTGGCGACGCAGCACATGGAAGATCTGCGAGGCGGTGGTCGGCTGCACGATCTGCATGTTGGTGTCGGCGGCCAGCTGCATGAAGCGCTCCAGGCGGGCCGAGCTGTGCTCGGGGCCCTGGCCTTCGTAGCCGTGCGGCAGCATCAGCGTCAGGCCGTTGACGCGGCCCCACTTCACTTCACCGGAGGCGATGAACTGGTCGATCACGACCTGCGCGCCGTTGGCGAAGTCGCCGAACTGGGCTTCCCAGATGGTCAGCGTGTTCGGCTCGGCCGAGGCGTAGCCGTACTCGAAGCCCAGCACCGCCTCTTCGGACAGGATGGAGTCGATGACGGTGAACTCGGCCTGGTTGTCGGCCACGTGCTGCAGCGGGATGTAGGTGCCTTCGTCCCACTTCTCGCGCTTCTGGTCGTGGATGACCGCGTGGCGGTGGGTGAAGGTGCCGCGGCCGCAGTCCTCGCCGGACAGGCGCACCGGGTAGCCGGCGGCCACCAGGGTGGCGAAGGCCATGTGCTCGCCCATGCCCCAGTCGACGTTGATCTCGCCGCGGCCCATGGCGGCGCGGTCGTCGTAGACCTTCTTGACCAGCGGGTGCATGTTCACGCTGGCGGGGATGCTGGTCAGGCGCTCGGCCAGGCGCTTCCACTCGGTCAGCGGCACGGCGGTGTCGGCCGCATCGGTCCACTTCTTGCCGAGGAAGGGCAGCCAGTCGACCGCGTACTTGCTCTTGAAGTTGCTGATGACCGGGTCGCCGGTGTGCCGGCCGGCGTCCATCGCGGCGCGGTAGGCCTTGACCATGTCGTCGCCCAGCGACTCGCCCAGGCCCTGCGCAGCCAGCTTGTCGGCGTAGAGCTTGCGGGTGCCGGGATGACCGCCGATCTTCTTGTACATCAGCGGCTGGGTCAGCGCGGGGGTGTCCTGCTCGTTGTGGCCCAGCTTGCGGAAGCAGATGATGTCCACCACGACGTCCTTGCGGAAGGTCATGCGGAACTCGAGGGCCAGCTGCGTGGCCAGCACGACCGCCTCGGGGTCGTCGCCGTTCACGTGCAGCACCGGCGACTCGATCATCTTGACGATGTCGGTGCAGTACAGCGTGGAGCGCAGGTCGCGCGGGTCGCTGGTGGTGAAGCCGATCTGGTTGTTGATGATCAGGTGCACCGTGCCGCCCGTGGTGTAGCCACGGGTTTCCGACAGCATCAGGGTTTCCTGGTTGACGCCCTGGCCGCCGAAGGCCGAGTCGCCGTGCACCAGCACCGGCAGCACCTGGGCACCGACCTTGTCGCCGCGACGGTCCTGGCGGGCGCGCACCGAGCCCTCGACCACCGGGTTGACGATCTCGAGGTGCGAAGGGTTGAACGCCAGGCTCAGGTGCACCGGCCCGCCTTCGGTGGAGATGTCGGAGCTGAAGCCCTGGTGGTACTTGACGTCACCGGCGGGCAGGTCTTCCGGCGCAGTGTGCTCGAACTCGGCGAACAGGTCCTTGGGCATCTTGCCCAGGGTGTTGACCAGCACGTTCAGGCGGCCGCGGTGGGCCATGCCGATGACGATCTCCTGCACGCCCTGCTCGCCGGCACGCTGCACCAGCTCGTCCATCGCGGCGATGAAGCTCTCGCCGCCTTCGAGCGAGAAGCGCTTCTGGCCGACGTACTTGGTGTGCAGGAAGCGCTCCAGGCCTTCGGCCGCGGTCAGGCGGTCGAGGATGTGCTTCTTCTGCTCGACGCTGAAGCTGGGCTTGGAGCGGATGCTCTCGAGCTTCTGCTGCCACCAGCGCTTCTGCGTCTGGTCGGTGATGTGCATGAACTCTGCCCCGATGGTGTGGCAGTAGGTTTCACGCAGGGCCTGCAGGATCTCCCGCAGGGTCATGTTCTCGGCCTTCGAGAAATAGGTGTTGGCCGCCGAGAACGTGATGTCCATGTCGGACTCGGTCAGGTCGTAGAACGCCGGCTCGAGTTCGGGAATCTTGGGGCGCTCGGTGCGCTTGAGCGGGTCGAGGTCGGCCCAGCGTGCGCCGACGTTGCGGTAGGCGGCAACCAGCGACTGGACATGGACCTGCTTGCGGGCCACCGCCAGATCGGCGGAGCTGGCCTTGGAGGCGAAGGCGTTGGCCTTGGCGCGCTGCGCGAAGGACTCGACCACCGGGGCGTGCGCCACGTCGCGGGCATCGCTGCCGTCGACCGCAGGCACGTTCTGCAGCGCGTCGAAGTAGTCGCGCCAGTTGTCGGGCACGGAGCCCGGGTTGTCGAGATAGGCCTCGTACATCTCTTCGACGTAGGGCGCGTTGCCCCCGAAGAGATGGGAGTTCGACCTGTACTGCTGCATCATCTTTCGCTCACCTTCCGCCCCGGTGCCCGGGACTGAGATGGGTTGAACAACCTTCCGCGACACGGCTGGACCGGTTAGCGGATTGCGACCCGCGTCGACTGTTGCCAGTGAAGGGACGGGAAGGGCCTACAGAATCACGGGGCGCACTGTACCACCGCGATGCTTTCACTTAACTGTCATGGTGCACCGCGGTACATCCACCCCCGGGTAAGCACTGAGATGGGGCATCAGGGCGCCGCCGGACGGGCAAAGGGCGCGGCCAGGGGCTCGCCGACGAACAGGCCCTGTTGCGGCCACTTGACGCTTTTCCAGTAGGCCTCCAGGGCGCTGCTGCCCTGCAGGTAGTGCAGCAGCGCGAGCTGCGGATGGGGAAACTTGCCAGGGTGGTTGCAGGGTTCGCTGACGGTGCCGTAGCTGGCGGTGGCACCGGCATCGATCCAGGCGGTCGCCGGCGTCTGGCCGCTGGCGCCGTCGAGCTGGCCGCCGAAGGAGGTCAGGTGGTCGGCCAGCGCCCCGGGCAGCCAGGGCAACGCCTCGAGCCCCTGCAGGCGGGCCGCGCCGGTCTGCAGCAGCAGCAGGCGATCGGCCGACCTGGGCAGGTCGCCCACGCCGAGCTGGGTGCGCACGCCCGCGCCGCGCAGCAGCGTCGGCGGCGGAAACAGCGGCAGCCGCACGCTGCGCGCCGCGTCCCGCGTGGCCATGAACCAGGCCTGCGCCGGCAGGCCGCCGCGCAGGCCGAGGCTGGCGTCGGCCGCGATGCCCCGCTCGATCAGCGCCAGCGCCTGTTCGGCCCCGCCGGCGGCCAGCAGCATCGACGGACGCAGCGCCAGGTCACGCCAGGGCGCGCCGCTGGCCGAATCGAAGTAGCGCGAGGCCGCGGGCTTGCCGCAGGGGTTGCGGCAGAGCTGGGGATCGAAGCCCAGGGTCAGCACGGCGGTGATCGACTGGCACTCCACCGCGTAGGGCTGCACCCAGGCCAGCGCCAGACCCTGAACCTGCGGCCCGAAGTGGCGCTCCACCGCCTCGCGCAGTTCGGCCGCCTGCGCCTGCGACAGGCGCGGCTGGCGCGGCAGGTGCACGCGCAGCACCTGCTCGGGCGGGATGCCGCGCCGGGCGGCATAGCGCTCGCCGACCTGCACCGAATAAGGGTCGTCCAGGTTGACGATCAGGCCGAGCGATGGCGCGTCGATGCGCCCGATGACGCGCGGCACGCGCATCCAGCGCAGCCGCAGCGGCACGGCCGACGCGCCGGCGGCGGGGCTGACCGCCACACCCGACGCCGGCCCCGCTGCCGCAGCCACGGCCGGTATGTCCGCCGAGGCGGCGGCGGAAGGCTGCGCCGCCCGGGGCAGCAGCGCCCCAGAGGGCCCGCCACTTCCCTCCGGCGGGCCGGCGCAGGCCACCCCGGCCAGGGCCAGCGCCGCGGCCGTCAGCGGCGCCGGCACGCGTGCGCAGCGCGCGCGCAGCCGCGCGAACCGACGCCCGACGCATTCCGGCATGTGCATAACCGGTTTCGCCATGCAAAAATCCCTCCTGGATTCATCCGACAGGCCATCATGACGAAGAAGGACGGCACGACCCCGACCATCCAGGTGCTCGAGCGCATGTTCATGCTGCTCGATGTCCTGGCGGCCCATCAGGATCCGGTCTCGCTCAAGCAGATCAGCGAGCATACCGGCCTGCATCCCTCCACCGCGCACCGCATCCTCAACGATCTGGCCGTGGGGCGCTTCGTCGACCGGCCCGAAGCCGGCAGCTACCGGCTGGGCATGCGCCTGCTGGAGCTGGGCAACCTGGTCAAGGCCCGGCTGGACGTGCGGGATGCGGCGCTGGCCCCGATGCGCGAGCTGCACAAGCTCACCCACCAGCCGGTCAACCTGTCGGTGCGACAGGGGGACGAGATCGTCTACATCGAGCGCACCTACTCCGAACGCTCGGGCATGCAGGTGGTACGGGCGGTGGGCGGGCGGGCACCGCTGCACCTGACCTCGGTGGGCAAGCTCTTCCTGGCGCACGACGATCCGCAGCGCGTGCGGGCCTATGCCACCCGCACCGGGCTGGCGGGCCATACCCGCAACAGCATCACCGACATGCCGCTGCTCGAGCGAGAACTCGCACGGGTGCGGCAGACCGAGATCGCACGCGACAACGAGGAGCTGGAGCTGGGCGTGCGCTGCATGGCCGCCCCGATCTACGACGACCAGGCCCGACTGGTGGCCGGCCTGTCGATCTCCGCACCGGCCGACCGCCTGGAGGAAGGCTGGATCGACCGCCTGCGCGAGACGGCCCGGCAGATCTCCCTGTCGCTGGGTTACCGCGGCAACGTCTGAAGCAGGTTCGGTCCGGGCACGGCAGAAGCAGGCCCGGGCGCCGGGCCGCGCAAAGGACTGCCGCGCCGGCGCGGGCAGACCGTCGCGATGCGTTCAGACCCTGAGCCTCACCCGCGCGAGGCGCGGGCGGCGGGCCGCCCATCGGTCTCGAGCCAGCGGCGCACGCGCTCGGCGTCACCGAGGCGGGAGTATTTGCCGGCCGAGTCGAGGAACACCATGATCAGCTTGCGCCCGGCCAGTTCGGCCTGCATCACCAGGCAGCGGCCCGCCTCGGCGATGTAGCCGGTCTTCTGCAGGCCGATGTCCCAGGTCGGGTTGCGCACCAGCCCGTTGGTGTTGCGGAACTGCACGGTGCGCGCGCCCACGTCCACCGCGCGCTCGGGCGAGGTGGACAGCTCCCGGATGAGCGGGAACTGATAGGCCGCCTTGACCAGCCGCGCCAGGTCCGGTGCGGTGGAGCGGTTCAGACTCGACAGACCGGTGGGTTCGACGTAGCGGGTGTCGGCCATGCCCAGCGCGATGGCCTTGCGATTCATCGCGGCCACGAAGGCCGGCAGACCACCGGGATAGTGGCGGCCCAGCGCGTTGGCGGCGCGATTCTCGGACGCCATCAGCGCCAGATGCAGCATCTCGAGGCGACTCAGCCGCGTGCCCACCGCCAGGCGCGAGCGGCTGCCCTTCTCGGTGTCGATGTCGGCCTCGCTGATCTCGAGCATCTCGTCGAGCGACAGGCCGGCTTCGACCACCACCAGCGAGGTCATCAGTTTGGTCAGCGAGGCGATGGGCAGCACCGCCTCGGGGTTCTTGGCCAGCAGCACCTCCGAGGTGTCCTGATCCATCACGAAGGCCACGCCCGACTTCAGCGACAGCGCATCGGGCGTCTCGTGCAGGCCGGCGATCTGGCCCACCGACAGGCGGGCGGGCTCCAGCGCAGCCGGGACCACGCGGCGCGCCGCGGCAGCGCGGGCGCCCCCCTTGCGCACGACCTTGGAGGCCTTGGCGAACTTGGCCGAACGCTGCGACTTGACCACCTTGGCCGCCTTGGGCGCCGGCGAGACCCGCTTGCGCTGCGCCGCGTCGGCCTGACCGGCCCAGCCACCCAGGCCGATCAGCAGGGCGAGGGACAGCGCCGACAGGGACAGGCGAGGCAGCAGACGAGACAGACGGCGGGTCATGACAGGGGGAAACCAGAGGCGATGCGCCGCAGTCTATGAGAAACGACTATCACGCACAACGTCTTGATTTCACAAGCATTTTCATTTTTACGCCGCTCATTCGTGCTTCAGCCCCCCGCAGCCGGGCGGTATGCCGACGAAGCGACGCCCCCTGTGGCAACAGGTCGCAGGCCCGCGCGGGGCCGCGACTCCCGGCTCAGCCCTGCGCGGCGACGCGCTCGGCCTTGCTGTGCAGCTTGTTGAGCGCGGCCAGGTAGGCCTTGGCCGAGGCCACCACGATGTCCGGGTCGGCCCCGACGCCGTTGACCACCCGCCCGCCCAGCTGCAGGCGCACCGTGACCTCGCCCTGCGACTCGGTGCTGCCGGAGGTGATCGCGTTGACCGAGTACAGCAGCAGCTCGGCACCGGTCTGCAGCTGCGACTCGATCGCCTTCAGGCTGGCATCCACCGGACCGTTGCCGTCGGCCTCGGTACGGAACTCCTGCGTCCCCGCGGCAAAGGTGACCCGGGCGTGCGGGCGCTCGCCCATCTCGGACTGCTGCGACAGCGCCAGCAGGCGATAGTGCTCCTGCTCCTGGGTGACGCTCTCGTCGGCCACCAGGGCGAGGATGTCCTCGTCGAAGATCTCGCTCTTGCGGTCGGCCAGGTCCTTGAAGCGCACGAAGGCGGCGTTCACCTCGGCCTCGGACTCGAGCTCGATGCCCAGGTCCTGCAGGCGCTGCTTGAAGGCGTTGCGTCCGGAGAGCTTGCCCAGCACGATCTTGTTGGCGCTCCAGCCCACGTCCTCGGCGCGCATGATCTCGTAGGTGTCGCGGGCCTTGAGCACGCCGTCCTGGTGGATGCCCGAGGCATGCGCGAAGGCGTTGGCACCGACCACCGCCTTGTTGGGCTGCACCACGAAGCCGGTGGTCTGGGCCACCATGCGCGAGGCCGGCACGATCTGCGTGGTGTCGATGCCCAGATCGAGGCCGAAGTAGTCGCGGCGGGTCTTCACCGCCATCACCACCTCCTCGAGCGAGCAGTTGCCGGCACGCTCGCCCAGGCCGTTGATGGTGCACTCGACCTGCCGCGCGCCGCCGATCTTCACGCCGGCCAGCGAATTGGCCACCGCCATGCCCAGGTCGTTGTGGCAGTGCACCGACCAGATCGCCTTGTCGGCGTTGGGGATGCGCTCGCGCAGGCTGCGGATGAAGTTGCCGTACAGCTCGGGGATCGCGTAGCCCACCGTGTCGGGGATGTTCAGCGTGGTGGCGCCTTCGTCGATCACCGCTTCGAGCACGCGGCAGAGGAAGTCCGGGTCGGAGCGGTAGCCGTCCTCGGGCGAGAACTCGATGTCCGCACAGAGGTTGCGCGCGAAGCGCACCGCCAGCCGCGCCTGCTCGAGCACCTGCTCGCGCGTCATGCGCAGCTTCTTCTCCATGTGCAGTTCGCTGGTGGCGATGAAGGTGTGGATGCGCGCGCGGCGCGCGCCCTTCAGGGCCTCGGCCGCCCGGGAGATGTCGCGGTCGTTGGCGCGGGCCAGCGAGCAGACGGTGGACTCCTTGATCGCGTCGGCGATGGCCTTGACCGCCTCGAAGTCGCCATTGGACGACGCCGCGAAGCCCGCCTCGATCACGTCGACGCGCAGCCGCTCGAGCTGGCGGGCGATGCGCAGCTTCTCCTCGCGCGTCATCGAGGCGCCGGGCGATTGCTCGCCGTCACGCAAGGTGGTGTCGAAAATGATCAGCTTGTCGCTCATGGCGTCTCTTTCGGAGGAAGGGGGATGGCAACGCCGCTCCAGGAAGACAAACGGCCCGCTGCGTTGCGCTGAAGCGGGCCGTGATCCTGGCAAGAAACTGCAGACGTGATCGATCAGCGCGCTCGAAGCACTCCTAGAAGGGATAGCGACAGAAGGACACGCGAAACAATCGTCACGTGGCCACTATAGCACGCAAGGCCGGCGTCCCCACCGGCGGCAGGGGCAGACCGGCGCCAGCGCAGCGCGGCCTCAGCGGTGCAGCCCCTGCTCGTCGGGCTCGTCGGTGGAGGTGGCGATCACGCTCACCGGCGTGCCGCGCGACTTGCGCACCCCGTAGACCACGTAGCCCGACAGGCCGTAGACCACGAACAGCGCGAACAGCACCATCGGCGGGTGCACGTTGATCAGCGCGATGCCCAGCGCGATGGCCACGATGACGATGAAGGGCACGCTGCGCTTGAAGCTGACGTCCTTGAAGCTGTAGAAGGGCACGTTGGTGACCATCGTCAGCCCCGCATAGAGCGCGAAGCCCAGTGCGGTCCAGGCCAGCCAGGGCAGGTTGGCCACCTCGCGGAAGCCCGCGTCGTCCATCACCCAGACGAAGCCGATCAGCAGGGCGGCAGCGGCCGGGCTGGGCAGGCCCTGGAAGTAGCGCTTGTCGACCACGCCGATGTTGGTATTGAAGCGCGCCAGCCGCAGCGCGGCGCAGGCGCAGTAGACGAAGGCGGCGATCCAGCCGGCCTTGCCCAGCCCCTTGAGCGCCCACTCGTAGGTGATCAGCGCCGGCGCGGCGCCGAAGCTCACCATGTCGGCCAGGCTGTCCATCTGCTCGCCGAAGGCGCTCTGGGTGTTGGTCATGCGCGCGACCCGGCCGTCCAGGCTGTCGAGCACCGCGGCGCAGAAGATGCCGATGCAGGCGTTCTCGAAGCGGCCGTTCATCGCCATCACCACGGCATAGAAGCCGCCGAACAGGGCGCCGAGCGTGAAGAGGTTGGGCAGGATGTAGATGCCCTTGCGGCGTTTGCGCGGCGGCTCCGCCGGTTCGTCGTCCGGATCGTCGATCAGGGGGTCATGGGTCATCCCGAGAGGATAACTCAGCGCCCGCCACGCAAAAGGGCCGCCCGGAGGCGGCCCTTGCAAGCGGCAGCGCGCGCAGGCGCGGGGCTCAGTTGCGGCTCTTGTCGACCAGCTTGTTGGCCTTGATCCAGGGCATCATGGCGCGCAGCTGCTCGCCCACCACCTCGATCTGGTGCTCGGCGGTCAGGCGGCGGCGGCTCATCAGGGTGGGCGCGCCGGCCTTGTTCTCCAGGATGAAGGACTTGGCGTACTCGCCGGTCTGGATGTCCTTCAGGCACTGGCGCATCGCGTTCTTGGTGGCCTCGGTCACCACGCGCGGGCCGGTGACGTACTCACCGTACTCGGCGTTGTTGGAGATCGAGTAGTTCATGTTGGCGATGCCGCCTTCGTAGATCAGGTCCACGATCAGCTTCAGCTCGTGCAGGCACTCGAAGTAGGCCATCTCGGGCGCGTAGCCGGCTTCCACCAGCGTCTCGAAGCCGGCCTTGATCAGCTCGACGGTGCCGCCGCAGAGCACGGCCTGCTCGCCGAACAGGTCGGTCTCGGTCTCCTCGCGGAAGCTGGTCTCGATGATGCCGGCCTTGCCGCCGCCGTTGGCCGCGGCGTAGCTCAGGGCCAGGTCACGGGCGCGGCCGGACTTGTCCTGGTGCACGGCGATCAGGTGCGGCACGCCGCCACCCTGGCTGTAGGTGTTGCGCACGGTGTGGCCCGGGGCCTTCGGGGCGACCATCCACACGTCGATGTCGTCGCGCGGCACGACCTGGCCGTAGTGCACGTTGAAGCCGTGCGCGAAGGCCAGCGAGGCGCCCTCCTTCATGTTCGGCGCCACATCGGCGTTGTACACGCCGGCGATCTGCTCGTCGGGCAGCAGGATCATCACCACGTCGGCGGTCTTCACCGCCTCGGCGATCTCGGCGACCTTCAGGCCGGCCTTCTCGGCCTTGGCCCAGGATGCACCACCCTTGCGCAGGCCGACGGTGACCTTGACGCCCGAGTCGTTCAGGTTCTGCGCGTGGGCATGGCCTTGCGAGCCGTAGCCGATGATGGTGACGTTCTTGCCCTTGATGAGGGACAGGTCGGCGTCCTTGTCGTAGTAGACCTTCATGGGGTTCTCTCCAGGTGTGTCGGGTCGGTGGGGATGAGGAAAGGGCCGGGCATCACACCCGCAGAATGCGCTCGCCGCGGCCGATGCCGCTGCTGCCCGTGCGCACGGTCTCGAGGATGGCGGTGCGGTCCACCGCCTCGATGAAGGCATCGAGCTTCGAGGAATCGCCGGTCAGCTCGATCGTGTAGGTCTTGTCGGTCACGTCGATGATGTGGCCGCGGAAGATCTGCGCCATGCGCATCATCTCCTCGCGCTCCTTGCCCACCGCGCGCAGCTTGATGAGCATCAGTTCGCGGGCGGAGAAGTTGCCCTCGGTCAGGTCGACCACCTTCACCACCTCGATCAGGCGGTTCAGGTGCTTGGTGATCTGCTCGATCACCTCGTCGGAGCCGCTGGTGACGATGGTCATGCGCGACAGCGACGGATCTTCCGTCGGCGCCACCGTCAGGCTCTCGATGTTGTAGCCGCGCGCCGAGAACAGCGCGACGACGCGCGACAGGGCGCCGGCCTCGTTCTCGAGCAGCAGCGCAATGATGTGTTTCATGGGTCGTCTCCAGGCGGTCGCCTCGGCCCCGGGCGGTAACCCGGGGCGTTGCAGGCCGCCGTCAACAGTGTCGGGAAGGAAAAAGGCTCCGCGGCATCCAGGCCGTCGGCGGGGGCGCCTGCGCAGCCGGCGGTGACCCGCCGCGCCTTGCCGCCGCCGAACGACCCGTCAGAGGTCCTCGGAACCCAGCAGCATCTCGGTGATGCCCTTGCCGGCCTGCACCATCGGCCAGACGTTTTCGGTGGGATCGGTGCGCACGTCGAGGAAGACGGTGCGGTCCTTCAGGCGGATCATCTCCTTCAGGGCCGGCTCCACCTCGGAGGGCTTCTCGATCTTGATGCCGATGTGACCGTAGGCCTCGGCGAGCTTGACGAAGTCCGGCAGCGCGTCCATGTAGCTGTGCGCGTAGCGGCCTTCGTAGATCAGTTCCTGCCACTGCCGCACCATGCCCAGGTAGCGGTTGTTCAGGCTGATCACCTTCACCGGGGTCTTGTACTGCTGGCAGGTCGAGAGCTCCTGGATGCACATCTGGATCGAGCCCTCGCCGGTGATGCAGAACACGTCCGCATCGGGCTTGGCCAGCTTGATGCCCATCGCGTAGGGCAGGCCCACGCCCATCGTGCCCAGGCCGCCGGAGTTGATCCAGCGGCGCGGCTCGGCGAAGCGGTAGAACTGCGCCGCCCACATCTGGTGCTGGCCGACGTCCGAGGTGATGTAGCTGTCGGTGCCGCGGGTCAGTTCCCAGAGGGTCTCGACCACGTGCTGGGGCTTGATCACGTCGTCCGAGCGCTTGTAGCTCAGGCAGTCACGCTTGCGCCACTCGTCGATCTGGCCCCACCAGGCGCTGATCGCCGCGCCGTCGGCACGCTGCTGCGATTCGCGGATCTGGGTGATCAGCTCCTGCAGCACTTCCTTGACGTCGCCGACGATCGGGATGTCGACCTTCACGCGCTTGGAGATCGAGGACGGGTCGATGTCCACATGGATGATCTTGCGCTCGACCGAGGCGAAGTGCTTCGGGTTGCCGATCACGCGATCGTCGAAGCGCGCCCCCACCGCCAGCAGGACGTCGCAGTTCTGCATCGTCATGTTGGCTTCGTAGGTACCGTGCATGCCCAGCATGCCGAGGAACTTCGGGTCGGTGGCGGGCACCGCGCCCAGGCCCATCAGCGTGTGCGTGACCGGATAGCCCAGCAGGTCGCAGAGCTCGCGCAGCTCGGCCGAGGCATTGCCCAGCACCACGCCGCCGCCGGTGTAGATATAGGGGCGCCGGGCCGTCAGCAGCAGCTGCACGGCCTTGCGGATCTGGCCGCCGTGGCCCTTGCGCACCGGGTTGTACGAGCGCATCTCGATGGTCTCGGGATACGCGAAGGCGGTGGTGTTGAGCGAGACGTCCTTCGGGATGTCCACCACCACGGGACCGGGCCGGCCGGTGCGCGCGATGTGGAAGGCCTTCTTCATCGTCACCGCCAGGTCGCGCACGTCCTTGACCAGGAAGTTGTGCTTGACCACCGGGCGGGTGATGCCCACGGTGTCGCATTCCTGGAAGGCGTCCAGGCCGATCGCCGCAGTGGGGACCTGGCCGGTGATGATCACCATCGGGATGGAGTCCATGTACGCGGTGGCGATGCCGGTGACCGCGTTGGTCACGCCGGGACCGGAGGTCACCAGCGCCACGCCGACGTTGCCGGTGGCGCGCGCATAGCCGTCGGCGGCGTGCACGGCCGCCTGCTCGTGGCGCACCAGCACATGCTGGATGGATTCCTGCTTGTACAGCGCGTCGTAGATGTACAGCACCGAGCCGCCGGGGTAGCCCCAGATGAACTCGACGTTCTCGGCCTGCAGGCAGCGCACGAGGATCTCCGAGCCATTGAGCTCGGCAGCGGGAGACGAATCGCGGGAGGCTTGTGCCGATGCGGCACGCTTGTGTTCCGCGGCAGACATGTCCATGTTGAACCTTTCGGGTTTTCTCTGACGAAAATCGAACGGTGCTCCTCCTCGCGCCTGCCCTCGAGTGAGGCAGACTCGCCCTTGTGGGGCGGAATCGGAGCCTGCGCGGTCAAAAACGGCGGCGCCCTGGTCGGGCGTCCGAGACTGACCTGGCCCGCACGGTGTGCGGGGCTGGGGATTATCGCACTGTCCGCGGCCATTTTTCCGCGGTGCAGCAGTTCGCTGCGGCCTGCGCGCTGCCCGACAGGGCGATGAGATAATCGCGCCCGCCTTCGCGTTGCAGCCCGGCGCTGCCCCCTCCCCTTGGCCGCAGAACAAGAGCTTTCCGACTTCCTGCAAGCCGTCGAGAAGCGCGCCTTCAAGCGAACCGTGTTCGCCGTGCGCGACGACGACGCCGCACTGGACATCGTTCAGGACGCCATGATCCGCCTGGCCGAACGTTACGCCGACCGGCCCGCGGCCGAGTGGCCGATGCTGTTCCAGCGCATCCTGTCGAACGCGACGATGGACTGGTTCCGCCACCAGAAGGTGCGCAAGGGGGTGATGAACCTGTTCTCGGAGTTCGAAGCGCCGGACGGCGACCCGGACTTCGACCTGCTGGAGATGCTCGAGGCCCAGTCGGGGCAGCCCGGCTGCGAGAGTTCGGCCGACGCGGTGGAGCGTCTGCAACTGCTGCGCAGCATCGAGGAGGAGATCGCCCGTCTGCCGGCCCGTCAACGGGAGGCCTTCCTGATGCGTTACTGGGAAGAACTGGATGTGGCCGAAACCGCTGCGGCGATGGGTTGCTCCGAAGGCAGCGTCAAGACACACTGCTCGCGGGCCGTGCATGCACTGGCCCAGGCCCTGAAGCTCAAGGGAGTCTCGTTGTGAATACCGTTGCGCCGACCGACCGTTGGCCCCCCGCCGAAGCACAGGCGCTGGAGGCACGCTTCGGGCTGCGCGTCGCAGCACACCTGCACGAGAGCAGCGCCTGCCTGCCCCATGACATCGCTGAGCGGCTGCGAGTGGCGCGCCAGCAAGCCGTTGCCCGCGCACAACAGACGACCCGAGCCCGGGCCGCCGCGCCGGTCACCCGGCCGCAAGCGCAGGCCGGCACGACCACGCTGGGCCCCTCGACGGCCGGCGGGCTGATCGCCGGTGGCGGCGACGGTGACGAAACCTGGTGGATGGGGCTGGGCATCCTGCTGCTCGTGCTGCTGCTGGTCAGCGGATTGGCGGGCATCGACTGGTGGCGCACGCAGGAGCAGATCCAGGCCGCGGCCGAAGTCGATGCTGCGCTGCTCGGCGACGACCTGCCGCCGGCGGCTTACGCCGACCCGGGCTTCAGCGAGTTCATCGTGGTACACCCGCTCACCGAGGCACCGGTGCTCACCGGAGAGAGCCCGTGATGCGTCGCGGCGCAGGCATCGGCACGAATCTGCTGGGCGCGCTCCTGCTCACCCTGGCGCTGGTCGCTCAGGCCGCCGAACCGAGCTGGGGCGAGCTGACCCCGGCCGAGCGGCTGGCCCTGCACCCGCTTCAGTCGCACTGGAACGGTATCGACAGCGCGCGCAAGCAGAAGTGGCGCGAGATCGCCGCACGGCTGCCCAGTCTGCCGCGCGACCAGCAGATCCGCATGCAGGCCCGCATGGCCGAATGGGCCGGCATGACGCCCGCTCAGCGCAATGCCGCCCGTCTGCATTTCGAGACGAACCGTCAGGTGCCCCTGTCCGAGCGGCAGGCCCTGTGGCAGGCCTACCAGTCGCTGCCCGAGGCGCAGCGACGGGCGCTGGCCCAGCAGGCGGCCGCGCGCCGCAGCCCGGCCGTGACGGCCGCCGCGGCCAGCGGCCCGACCGGCAAGGCCGCCGCGACCTCGCAGCCGCGGGCCCTGACGGCCCCCGCGGCCTCCGCCCGCAAGGCGATGGAAGCCCGGCCCAAGGCGATCGGCCCGGCCACGGTACAGGCCAGCGTCGGCGCCAGCACGCGTGTGATCAACCAACCGCCGACGCCGCCGCGGCACCAGCAGGCCGGCATGCCCAAGATCGTGGCCAGCACCGGCTTCGTTCACGGCGCGACGCTGCTGCCGCAGCGGGGCCCGCAGGGCGCCGCCGTCGAACCGGTGACGGCGCGGTGAGCGGCCGTTTTCCCCTCGACCTGCCGGGTGCGGCCAGCCCCGAGGAGGTGGCCACACTGCCGACGCCCAGTCTGCGGCGACGCGCCGCCAGCCTGCTGTACGAAGGCGTCGTGCTGTTCGGGGTGTCCCTGCTGCCCGGCATCCTGGCCACGCTGGCCGCAGGCCTGGCCCCGCGCGCGCTGCCCACCGCGTGGCTGGCCCAGGCCATCGGCTTCGTCTGCTTCGGGCTGTACTTCGTGTGGTGCTGGACGCGCAGCGGTCAGACCCTGCCGATGCAGACCTGGCGCATCCGCGTCGTCACTGCCGACGGCCGTCCCTTGAGCAGCCGGCGGGCCTGGCTGCGCTACCTGGCCGCCTGGCTGTGGGTCGCCCCCGCGATCGTGCTGGCCCACCTCGCAGGCTGGGACCGCGGCTGGGCCCTGGGTGCCGCATGCGCCTGGGCGCTGCTGTACGGCAGCCTGGCCGCCTTCAGTCCGCACCGGCAGTTCCTGCACGATGCCCTCTGCGGCACGCGGCTGGTACAGCTGCCGTCGCCCGGCAAGAGCAAGGCGCAGGCGTGAAGGCCTGCGCCCGACCGGCCGACACACGCAGAGCCGACCGCTTCCGTTTCCCGCCATGACCAACCCCCACAAGGGCCGCAGAGGCCTGGATCGCATCCTCAAGGCCACCGGCTACTCGGCCGCCGGGCTGCGGTCGGCCTATGGCCAGGAAGCTGCCTTCCGCCAGGAGGTCTGGCTGGCCCTGCTGCTGGTGCCGCTGGCCTTCTGGCTGGGCCGCGACGCCGTCGAGATCGCGCTGCTGATCGGCAGCGTGCTGCTGCTGCTGATCGTCGAGCTGCTCAACTCGGCGGTAGAGGCGACGGTGGACCGCATCTCCTTCGAACTGCACGATCTGGCCAAGCGCGCCAAGGACTACGGCAGCGCGGCCGTCGCGCTGGCGCTGATGCTGTGCGCCACCGTCTGGCTGGCCGTGCTCTGGAACCGCCTGCAAGGACTCTGAACCGATGTACGCCGCCCGCCCGGCCCTCTGTGTCTACTGCGGCTCGCGCTTCGGCACGCAGCCGGCCCATGCCGAGACCGCCCGCCAGCTCGGCCGGGCCCTGGCCGAGGCCGGCTGGAGCCTGGTCTACGGCGGCGGCAACGTCGGCCTGATGGGCGCGGTGGCCGATGCCGCGCTGGCCGGCGGCGCCCCGGTACTGGGAGTGATTCCGGATTCGCTGATGCGCCGCGAGGTGGGCCACCGTGGCCTGAGCGAGCTGCAGGTGGTCGGCAACATGCACGAGCGCAAGCTGGCGATGGCCGAGGCGGCGGACGCCTTCGTCGCGCTGCCGGGCGGCATCGGCACGCTCGAGGAGATCTTCGAGGTCTGGTCCTGGCGCCACCTGGGCTACCACGACAAGCCGGTGGCCCTGCTGGATGTCGCGGGCTACTACCAGCCGCTGCTGGCCTTCCTGCGCCAGGGTCGCGAGGAAGGTTTCATCGACGCGGGCCAGGCCGACGGTCTGCAGGTCTTCGACCGGGTCGACACGTTGCTGCAGGCGCTGCGCCGGCAGGTGGGCAGCGCCGCGGGCGCCGACTACCGGCAGATCTAGACGCCCGAGCGCCTTGTGCGACCGCCGGCCTCGAGCGGCCGAGCGCGCCGCGCCTGGATCAGATCGCCTGGTCGTTGACTTCGCCGGTGCGGATGCGGATGACCTGCTCGACCGGCGTGACGAAGATCTTGCCGTCGCCGATCTTGCCGGTCTTGGCGGCCTTGACGATCGCCTCGATGCAGCGCTCGACATCCTCGGTCTTGACGACCACCTCGAGCTTGACCTTGGGCAGGAAGTCGACGACGTACTCGGCGCCGCGGTACAGCTCGGTGTGGCCCTTCTGGCGACCGAAGCCCTTGACCTCGGTGACCGTCAACCCGGTGACGCCCACCTCGGCCAGCGCCTCGCGCACCTCCTCGAGCTTGAAGGGCTTGATGACGGCGGTGATCTGTTTCATGTTCGAGCTCCAGGCTGAGTTTCGATTCAATTTACCCGAATTCCATCGCTCGGGCAGCGGCCGCGCAGGGTTTGGCCGCCAGACGCAGCCGATCCGGCCGGGCCGGTCGGCTGGCGTTGCCCGTGCAGAGGCAGCGGCAGCGGCATCAGCCGCAATGGCCAGGGGTCACTTCAAGGCCTTGTAGCGCACCCGCTTGGGACGTGCGCCTTCTTCGCCCAGGCGCTTCTTCTTGTCTTCCTCGTACTCGTGGAAGTTGCCGTTGTAGAAGAACCATTGCGAGTCCCCCTCGCAGGCCAGGATATGGGTGCAGATGCGGTCCAGGAACCAGCGGTCGTGGCTGATGACCATGGCCGAGCCGGCGAACTCCAGCAGCGCCTCTTCCAGCGCGCGCAGGGTTTCGACGTCCAGGTCGTTGGACGGTTCGTCGAGCATCAGCACGTTGCCGCCCAGCGCCAGCGTCTTGGCCAGGTGCAGGCGACCCCGCTCACCACCGGAGAGGTTGCCCACCAGCTTCTGCTGGTCGTTGCCCTTGAAGTTGAAGCGGCCCAGGTAGGCGCGCGAGGGCATCACGAACGGGCCGACGACGATGTTGTCCAGCCCGCCGGACACGTCTTCCCACACCGTCTTGTCGGCCGCCAGCGCATCGCGGCTCTGGTCGACGAAGGTCGGCTTGGCGGTCTTGCCGATGATCACCTCGCCCGCATCCGGCTGCTCGATGCCCTGGATCATGCGGAACAGGGTGGACTTGCCCGCCCCGTTCGGGCCGATGATGCCCACGATCGCCCCCGGCGGCACCTTGAAGCTGAGGTTGTCGATCAGCACCCGGTCGCCGAAGCTCTTGGAGACGCCCTTGAACTCGATCACCTCGTTGCCCAGCCGCTCGGCCACCGGGATGAAGATCTCGTTGGTCTCGTTGCGGCGCTGGTAGTCGACGTCGCTCAGTTCCTCGAAGCGCGCCAGACGGGCCTTGCTCTTGGCCTGGCGGCCCTTGGCGTTGGAGCGCACCCACTTGAGCTCCTCCTTCATCGCCTTGATGCGCGCATCTTCCTTCTTCTGCTCGACCTCCAGGCGACGCTCCTTCTGGTCCAGCCAGTCGGAGTAGTTGCCCTTGTAGGGGTGGCCGAAGCCGCGGTCGAGTTCGAGGATCCACTCGGCCGCGTTGTCCAGGAAGTAGCGGTCGTGGGTGATGGCCACCACCGTGCCCGGGAAGCGCTGCAGGAACTGCTCGAGCCACTCCACCGACTCGGCGTCCAGGTGGTTGGTCGGCTCGTCGAGCAGCAGCATGTCGGGCTTGCTCAGCAGCAGGCGGCACAGCGCGACGCGGCGCTTCTCGCCCCCCGAGAGATGCTTGATCACCGCGTCCCAGGGCGGCAGGCGCAGCGCATCGGCGGCCAGTTCCAGCTGCAGGTCGGTGTTCTCGGAGCCGGCCGCGGCGATGACGGCCTCGAGTTCAGCCTGCTCGGCGGCCAGCTTGTCGAAGTCGGCGTCGGGCTCGGCGTACTCGGCATAGACCTCGTCGAGCCGCTTCTTGGCCGCCAGCACGCCGCCGATGCCCTGTTCCACCGCCTCTCGCACGGTCTGCTCGGGCTCGAGCTGCGGCTCCTGCGGCAGGTAGCCGATCTTCAGGCCGGGCATCGGGTAGGCCTCGCCCTCGATGTCCTTGTCCAGCCCGGCCATGATCTTGAGCAGGGTGGACTTGCCCGAGCCGTTCAGGCCGAGCACGCCGATCTTCGCGCCGGGGAAGAAGGACAGCGAGATGTCCTTCAGGATCTGCCGCTTCGGCGGCACGATCTTGCCGACGCGGTTCATGGTGAAGACGTATTGAGCCATGGGGCGGATGGTACCGGGTGGAGACGGGCGGCCTCGGCAGAAACGCGCGCCACGACGCGATCGGCCGGGCAGCGCCGCGGGAGTTCGGGAGGGCGACGGCCGCGGTCACACAGCGCCCGACGCAGGGCCTGCATTGTCGCGCCTCGGTGAATCCCCTGCCCTACAGACCTGGCGGGGGCTGCCGATACCGCTCCCCGAGGTGTTGTCGGTTGTCAAGAGTGCGTGGCGATTCCCCCCCCCTGATCCGAGGATCGGTCGCAGCGCACCCTTTCTAGCATGGCCACATCTGCGGAATCCAGATCCAGCAAGCCCGTCAGGGCGCCGCATCGGGGTCGACCGTCCGTGATCCAAGACCGCACCACGCAGGTGAGCCCCTGCGAAGGGAGGGGACCGATGTCGGCCCGGCGGAACCCAGGGGCTCCGGCACCTCGATGCCGTTGGAGAACAAGCATGGCGCCACGCATCACCCGTTCCATCCTGACCCTGGCCGCGGCGGCACTGGCCGCAGGCTGCTCGCAACTGCCGCTCAAGGACATCGGCCCGGACGAACACCGCACGCGCGCGCAGTCGGACCGGGCAGCCGTCCAGCAGGAGGTGCCCCCGCTGGGCGCCCAGCTGACCCTGGAAGAGGCGATTGCCCGGGCCCTGAAGTTCAACCTCGACCGGCGCGCTCGCCAGATGGAGGAGGCCCTGGCCCTGCAGCAGTGGGACGCCGCCGGCTACGACGCCCTGCCGAAGCTGGTGGCTGCGGCGGGCTACTCGGCACGCGATCGTGACCGCATCTCGCGCAGCGTGGACTCGGTCACCGGCGCCCCCTCGCTGGCCAACCCCTCGATCTCCCAGTCGCGCGAGCACACCCTGGTGTCGCTCGACATGAGCTGGAGCCTGCTCGATTTCGGCCTGGCCTACTACAACCAGCAGCAGGCCGCCGACCGCGTGCTGGCCGCCGCCGAGCGCCGCCGCAAGGCCACGCACCTGCTGGTGCAGGACGTTCGCGTGGCCTACTGGCGTGCTGCCTCGGCCCAGCGCCTGCGCGGCGAGGTGCAGCAGGCCATCGCGCTGGCCAACGAGGCCCTGGTCGACGCCCGCCGGGCCGAGGAAGAGAAGCTGCGCGCCCCGCTGGATTCGCTGCGCTACCAGCGCCAGCTCACCGAGAACATGCGCCTGCTCGAGTCGATCGAGAGCGAGCTGGCCACCGCCCGCTTCGAGCTGGCCGCGCTGATCAATGTGCCCGTCGTGCACCAGGTGCAGTACAGCACCGACCCCGGCGCCGGCTCGCTGGATCTGCTGTCCACTTCCGCCGAGGCGATGGAGGAACAGGCCCTGGCGCAGAACGCCGACCTGCGCGAGCACGCCTACCAGCGCCGCATCGCCGCCACCGAGGCCCGCAAGGTGCTGGTACGCCAGTTCCCCAGCCTCACCCTCAACCTGGGCGCGCGCTACGACACCGACCGCTACCTGGTCGAGAAGAACTGGGCCGAGGCTGGCGTGCAGACCTCCTTCAACTTCTTCAACCTGCTGGCCCTGCCGGCCCAGCAGCGCGCCGCCGAGGCCGGCATCGCACTGGCCGACCAGCGCCGGCTGGCCGCCCACGTGGCCGTCGTGACGCAGGTGCACGTCGCGCGCGAACAGCTGTCGGCGGCGCGCCGCCAGCTCGAACGCGCCAACACCCTCTGGGTGCTCGACGAGAAGATCATGCAGCAGATGATGCGCCGCGAGCAGGCCCAGGCCGGCTCCAAGCTCGAGCGCGTCGCCGCCCAGACCACCATGATCATCAGCCTGCTGCGGCGCTACCAGGCGCTCGCCCAGGTGCACGCGGCCACCAGCCGCCTGCAGGCCACGCTGGGCGTGGACCCGCTGCCCGACAGCAGCGACGACCTCACCCTCGACCAGCTGCGCGGCCACGTCTCCACCCGCCTGCTCGGGTCCTGAGGAGTTGCGCATGAGCCGCATCGCCCTGCCCACCCTGACCCGGCCTGCCCTGGCCCGGACGGCCGTCGCCATCGCCTGCACCTTCGGCGGCCTGGGCAGCGCCCTCGCCCAGGCGCCGGCCGCCCGGCCGACCCAGGCCCCGGCGCCGCTCGCCCAGGCCACCCCCGCGGTGCTGCGCGCGCCCGCCACCAGCGCACCGGCACTGGCGGCTGCGCCCGCCGGCACGCCGGCCGCCGCCCCGGAACTGCGTGCCCAGCTCTCGCCAAGGCGCTTCACCACCCTGGCCGCCGAGATCGGCGCGCGCATTCAGCGCCTGAACGTCACCGACGGCGCCGCCGTGCGCGCCGGCCAGCCGCTGGTGAGTTTCGACTGCAGCCTGCAGCAGGCCCAGCAGGCACGTGCGCAGGCCACCCTGGGTGCGGCCGAGAAGCAGCTCGAGATCCAGCAGCGCCTGGTCGAACTCAATGCCACCGGCCGCCAGGAGGCCGAGCAGGCCCAGGCCGAGGTGGCCAAGACCCGCGCCGAGCTGGCCCAGGTGCAGGCCCAGCTGGGCAAGTGCCAGATCCACGCGCCCTTCTCGGGCCGGGTGGCCGAGCTGAAGGTGCGCGAACAGCAGTACGCCCAGCCCGGCCAGGCGCTCATCGAGCTGATCGACGACAGCGTGCTGGAGGTCGAGTTCATCATGCCCTCGCGCTGGCTGCACGGCGTGCGTGCCGGCAGCGCACTGCGCGTGGCCGTCGACGAAACCGGCAAGACCTACCCCGCCAAGGTGCTGCGCCTGGGCGCCCGGGTCGACCCGGTGAGCCAGTCGATCAAGGTCGTCGCCGCCATCGATGGCCGGCACGGCGACCTGATTGCCGGCATGAGCGGCAAGGTGCTGGTGAACGTCCAGCCCTGAGCCACGCGCCGCCGCTCGCGCCTCCTGACCGCCTCCCCGCCTCCGACAGGGCCGCCCCCCGGCCCGCATCGAACGACGAACCGGCCCGCACCCGGGCCCGCCGCCATGAACGCTCCCACCCGCCGCCGCCACCTGCTCGCCCAAGCCCCCCGGGCCCTCGCGCTGGAGGCGCGACTGATGTTCGACGCGGCCGCCGTGGCCGATGCCGTCCAGACACTCGACACCCGAGAGTCCCCCCAGCCCGAGACTGCACCGGGCGGTCAGCTCATCGACCGCAGCGCCATTTCTCTGAGCGGTGACGCCCGACAGCACTGGCAAGCCGCCACTACGCAGCTCGACGCGCTGCTGCGGGATCTGGTCGGCCGGCCCGACTTCGGCGCGCTGATCAGCGGCAGCTTCGGCGCCCCCGGCAGCGACCCCGAGCTGCTGGCGCAGCACGCGGCGGACATCTCGGAGGACATCCTCGGTCGCGGCCTGGGCATCGCCGTCGAGCTGCGCAGCGGCCGCGATCTGCAGGGCGCCTACGCGGCCTACACCGCGAAGTCGGGGGACGGCCAGGAGCGCATCTACGTCAATGCCGACTGGATCGCCCGCGGCGCCAGCGAAGCGCAGATCACCCGGGTGCTGCTGGAGGAAGTCGGCCACGCCCTGGATCACCGCATCAACGCCGGCGTCGATACGCAGGGTGACGAAGGCGCCCTCTTTGCCGCGCTGGCCAGCGGCCGCAGCCTTACCGAGACGCAGCGCGCCTTCCATCTCGCCGATGCCGATCAGGGCGAGCTGCTGATCGATGGCAGCGCGGTCCAGGTCGAGTTCGCCGAACTGTCGGTGCCGTTTCCGGAAGGCTTCATCGGCACGCGGGGTACCAGCAACAATGCTGCCGACAACGTCCTGAACTTCTCCACGCTGGGCATCACCCGGGCATCCTTCTTCCAGGACAGCGGAACCGGCAGCTTCACCGCGCAGGGCAACGACATACCGGGCGGGATCCGGCTCACGCTGAACTCCGGCCAAGTCATCACGATCAACGGCGCCATCAACTGGCGGGAGACCTCCGGCCAGAGCCTGTATGCCTTCGGCTTCATTCCAGACGCTTCCACTGCGCCGGTGTCGTTCACCTACGGTGCAGGCCAGACCTTCACCATCAGCAACCAAAGCAACTTCGGGCTGGAGCTGGTGGGGGTGAACTACAGCGTCGCCGATGGCAGCGACGTCAATGGAAATGCGGCAACGACCGGCCTGCTGGAGGCGCTGAACAGCTACCTGACTCAGGTTCGCGCCAACGATCCCAACGGTCCCGTCACCGTCGACAGCCTCAGCACCACGGACACCACGCCCACGCTCAGCGGAGCCGCCACGCTGGGCGCAGGGGAAACGCTGAGCGTGCTCGTCGATGGACGCACCTACACCACCGCAAACGGCCTGACGGTCGGAGGGGGCACCTGGTCGTTGACGATCCCGGACGCCCAGCCACTGTCCACCGGCACCTACAGCGTCACGGCCACCATCACCAACAGCAGCGGCTACACCCTCACCGACACCACCTCGAGCGAACTGGTCATCCAGGGCGCCGACAGCACACCGCCCACCGCCAGCATCGTCGTGGCCGACACCGCCCTGGCTGTCGGCGAGACCTCGCTGGTCACCATCACCTTCTCGGAAGCCGTCACCGGCTTCACCAACGCCGATCTCACGGTCGACAACGGCACGCTCAGCAACGTTGCGAGCGCCGACGGCGGCATCACCTGGACGGCCACCTTCACCCCCACGGCGGGCATCCAGGACACCTCCAACCTCATCACCCTGGCCAACTCCGGCCTCACCGATGCTGCCGGCAACGCCGGCTCGGGCACCACCGCCTCGAACAACTACGCGATCGACACGCTGCGCCCCACCGCCAGCATCGTCGTGGCCGACACCGCCCTGGCCGTCGGCGAAACCTCGCTGGTCACCATCACCTTCTCCGAAGCCGTCACCGGCTTCACCAACGCCGATCTCACGGTCGACAACGGCAGCCTCAGCGCAGTCTCCAGCGCCGACGGCGGCATCACCTGGACGGCCACCTTCACCCCCACGGCCGGCATCGAGGACACCTCCAACCTCATCACCCTGGCCAACTCCGGCCTCACCGATGCTGCCGGCAACGCCGGCTCGGGAAGCACCGACTCGAACACCTACGCGATCGACACCTACATCGTCATCACAGGGCCGTCAGGTGTCCCGGGCGACACCACCGGCAGTCTGTCGATCGCGGAGGGGATCACGGCCATCACCCAGTTCACGGCTACCGAGCCAGTCACCTGGACGATCTCCGGCGGCGCCGATGCGGCCAAGTTCTCCATCGATTCCAACGGCAACCTCGCCTTCGTCTCCGCCCCGGACTTCGAGGCTCCCACCGACGCGGGCGATACCGCCCTGAACAACACCTACGTCGTCGAGGTGCAGGCCGAAGATGCCGCAGGCAATGTCTCGACCCAGACCGTCACCGTCTCGGTCACCGATGTGGACGACAGCGCGCCCGTCATCACCGGTCCTTCCGGTGGGGCCGGTGCGGCCAGCTCCGCGCGGTCCGTCGCCGAGGGCACGACTGCCGTCACGCAACTGACGGCTTCGGAGGCGGTCACCTGGTCGATCTCCGGCGGCGCCGATGCAGCCAAGTTCTCGATCGACGCGAGCGGCAACCTGAGCTTCGTCAGCGCCCCGGACTTCGAGACTCCGACCGACGCGGGCGATACCGCCCTGAACAACACCTACGTCGTCGAGGTCCAGGCCGAAGATGCCGCAGGCAATGTCTCGACCCAGACCGTCACCGTCTCGGTCACCGATGTGGACGACACGGCCCCCGTCATCACCGGTCCTTCCGGTGGTGCCGGTGCGGCCAGCTCCGCGCAGTCCGTGCCCGAGGGCACGACCGCCGTCACGCAGCTGACGGCTACCGAGCCAGTCACCTGGACGATCTCCGGCGGCGCCGATGCGGCCAAGTTCTCCATCGATTCCAACGGCAACCTCGCCTTCGTCTCCGCCCCGGACTTCGAGGCTCCCACCGACGCGGGCGACACCGCGCTGAACAACACCTACGTCGTCGAGGTCCAGGCCGAAGATGCCGCGGGCAATGTCTCGACCCAGACCGTCACCGTCTCGGTCACCGATGTGGACGACTCCGCTCCGGCCATCACCGCCGGCCAGGTCTTCAGCTACCCGGAGAACCAGTCCAGCGGTGCCATCCTGGGCACGGTGGCCGCCTCCGACGCGGTGGGCGTCACTGCCTTCCGCTTCGCCGACTCGGGCTCTTCCACCAGCGCCGACGGCTTTTTCTCCATCGACAACAGCGGTGTCATCCGCCTGACCGCCGCCGGTGCCACCGCGGCCACCGCCAGCAACGATTTCGAGACCTCGCCCAACAGCTTCACCCTGGGTGTGCAGGCCGCCGATGCCGCGGGCAACTGGTCCTCGGCCACCGACGTGACGCTCGAGGTCACCAACGTAGACGACACGGCGCCGCAGGCGACGCCAGACAGCGAGACCGTCGATGAAGACACGCCGATCACCATCGACGTGCTCGCCAACGACGTCGCCGGCGGCAGCGGGCCTCTCACCCTCCTGACGGCAAGCATCGACCCGTCGGAAGGCACGGTCGCGATCGTCGCCAACCAGATCGTCTTCACACCCGCTGCAAACTTCAATGGGACCGCTTCGATCACTTACGTGGCCACCAACGGGACCCAGGACTCGGCGCCGACCCTCGCACTCGTAACGGTCGTCCCGGTCAACGATCTGCCCGTCGTGGGCAATCCGTCCGACCCCGACTGGGATGCCGACAACGGCCGCTACCTCGTCTCCACGCCCGAGGACACGCCGCGCTCCGGTCGCATCGCCGCTGCCGATGTCGATGGCCACACGCCGAGCTTCTCGACCACCACCGGCCCGGCCCACGGTTCGGTGGTGCTCGATCCGGCCACCGGCGCCTGGACCTACACGCCCGCGGCGAACTTCCACGGCAGCGACAGCTTCGTCGTCTCCGTCTCCGACGGCAACGGTGGCAGCACTTCCGTCACCGTCGTCGTCGAGGTCACCCCGGTCAACGACACGCCTGTCCCGGAATCGACGACAGCGCGCTTCAGCACCTTCCAGGACAGCACCTGGTCGGGCCAGCTGCCCGCGGCCGAGGACCGGGACGGTCACGCCCTGCGCTACCTGCTTGCCGAGCCGCCCGCGCACGGGACGGTGGAGGTCGATGCGCAAGGCCGTTACCGCTACGTGCCCGCCGATGGCTTCCACGGTCAGGACCGCTTCGAGGTGCGGATCGACGACGGCGCCGGCGGCGTGGCCACGATCCGCGTCCAGGTGGATGTGATCGAGGCGCCGACGATCACCTTGCCGGCCGAATCCGACCTCGGCATCTCCGACAGCGACCGGGTGACCTCGGCCGACCGGATCTCGCTGGCGGGCTCGGCGCCACCGAACCAGACGCTCAACCTCTACGCACCCGACGGGCAGCGGCTGGCCACCGTGGTGACCGACGCCGACGGCCGCTGGCGCGTCGACGGCCTGAACATCGCCTCGATGGTCGGCGACGCGGGCGGCGAGGCGGGCGCGCCGGGCACCTACCGCTTCACGCTGCGGCCGGTGGACGCCGACGGCCGCGAGGGTGCCGAAGTGGCACTGCCGGTGATACGCGAGCTGCCGCCTGCGCCACCGGCGACCGACGCGGCACCGCCTGCGGCGTCCGACACCGGTTCGCAAGTCGAAGCCCCGGCCTCCGCGCCGGCCGCCTCGAACGCGTCGCCCTTCGATTCGGCCCTGCGCGGCAGCAGCGGCGGCGCCGGTGAGTACCAGCCGCCGACGACGACCTCCGAGCAGCCGCGCGACTCGGGTGCGCCGGGCGCGGCGCAGCGTGGCAACGACGGCGACATCTACACCCGGCCCAGCGGCTTTCGCATCATGGTCACGCCCGCCAGCGAGCCCAGCCTGAAGCTGTTCCGCGGCGTCGACGACCAGATCGTGCCCGCCGGACGGACGCTGATCGTGCAGGTGCCGGCCGATGCGTTCATTCACACCCAGATCAACGAGACGATCTCGCTCACGGCCACGCTGGCCGACGGCAGGCCGCTGCCGGGCTGGCTGATGTTCGACGGCAAGACCGGCAAGTTCGTCGGCCAGCCGCCGGACGGTGTGTTACAGGATCTGGCAATTCAGGTCACTGCCAGCGATAGCCAGGGCCGCAAGGTGACCACAATGTTCCGCATCAAGGTCAGCGATGGCAGTTCGTCCTCGCGATCGCCCCTGAGCCTGCAGCTGATGCGCCGCGAGGCGCTGGCACTGGATCGCGGCGGCAGCCCTGCCGAGCGCAGCAGTGCCGCAGCCGGCTGGCGGGCGGTGCAGCGCGCGGGCAGCGGCCGAGGCTGACGGGCCGCAGCAGCCGCCCTCCCGGTGCCTCGACGGACCGGGGGCAGCGGCGGCGGTGGCCTCTTCCGTCCGAACCGAGCGCCCATGAAGCCATCGCCCGAACAACTCCTGGATCTGCTCCACGCGGCTGCCGCGGCACAGGGCCCTGCCGAGCGGCGCTTCGTCCTGCTCAACCGCAGCCGTGAGTGGCTGCCCTACGAACTGGCGCTGCTCTGGCATCCCGAGCAGGGTCTGCTGGGGCATTCCGGCGTGACCGACCTCGACCGCCAGGGGCCGTACGCCCAGTGGGTGCAGCGCCTGGCACGCGCCCTGCACGGCCGCGCCGCCGGCCCGGTACAGGCCGACGACGTGGCGCCCGAGATCGGCCAGGATTGGGCACAGTGGTGGCCGGCCCGGCTGCTCTGGCTGCCGGCCGCGCTGCCTTCGGCCGGGGGAGCGGATGCGCAGGCCGCCTGGCTGCTGCTGCGCGACGTGCCCTGGCAGCCGGCCGAGCAGGCCGCCTTGCAGCAGTGGCTGGACCTGTGGCGCCTGAGCGCGCAGGCCGCTGCCGCGACGGCGCGGCGGCCGAAGCTGATCGACTTCTCGGCGCTGCGCCGACACAGGCCGGACAGCCCGCTGAACCGCCCCTTCTGGCACCGCCACCGTGCGGCGCTGGCCGCCGCCGCCCTGCTGCTGGTGGCGGCCCTGCCGGTGCGCCTGACCCTGCGCGCCCCGGGCGAACTGGTTCCGCGCGAGCCCACCGTGCTGCGCGTGGCCATGGAGGGCACGGTGCGCGAGCTGCGCGTGGAGCCCAACCAGGTCGTGAAGGCCGGCCAGGTGGTGGCCGAGCTCGACGCCTCCGCGCAGGCCAGCCGGCTGCAGGTGGCGCGGCAGGCGCTGGCGACGGCCGAGGCCGAGTGGCGCCAGACCAGCCAGCTCGCCCTCAGCGACGCGCGCGCCAAGGTGCAACTGGCCGCGGCCCAGGGCAAGTACGAGGAGCGTGCGGCCGAACTGGCCTTCCTGGAGCAGCAGGTGCAACGCACCAGCCTGACCGCACCGCACGACGGCGTGGTGCTGGTCGAGGACCCCGGCAGCTGGAGCGGGCGCACCGTCACCGCCGGCGAGGCGGTGATGCGCCTGGCCCAGCCGCAGGACCAGGAGCTGGAGGCCTGGCTGCCGGTGGGCGATGCCGTCGACCTGGCCGAAGGCAGCCCGATGCAGCTGCACCTGGCCGCGCGCCCCGGTGCACCGGTGGCCGCCACCTTGCGCCTGTACGCCTACGAGGCCGAGCGCCGCCCCGACGGCAGCTACGCCTATCGCCTGCGTGGCCGCCTGGATGGCCCCGCGCGTGAACGCCTGGGCGCGCGCGGCACCGTGCGCATCGAGGGCCCGCGCGTGCCGCTGGCCTACTGGGTGCTGCGCCGGCCGCTGGCCGCGCTGCGCGAGGTGACCGGACTGTGAGCCGAGCCGCCACCCTGCCCGCCCCTGGAACGGGCCCGGGCATCGTCGCACCGCGCTGGCCGGCCCTGCGCGAGGACCTGCAGCTGCACCACGCCGGCGCGCTGCCCGACGGCCAGCCGAGCTGGACCCTGCACGATCCGGTGCGCCACCGTTTCCACCGCATCGACTGGCTGACCTACGAGATCCTGCGCCGCTGGTGGCTGGGCGATCCCGAACGCATCGCCCGCCAGGTGGGCGAGCAGACCACCCTGGTGGTCGACGAGACCCACGTGCTGCACGTGCTGGCGATGGCCCGCCAGCAGCAGTGGGTGCAGCTCGAACGACCCGGCAGCGAGACGCGCCGGCCGCAGGACGACCCGCGCGCCGCGCTGACCTGGCTGCTGCACCACTACCTGTTCTTCCGCATCCCGCTGTTCGCGCCGGACCGCCTGCTGCGCCGGCTGCTGCCGCAGCTGGCCTGGCTGGGCTCGCCCGCCTTCACCCGCGCGAGCGCCCTGGCCCTGGTCGTCGGCCTGCTGGGCGTGGCCCGCCAGTGGGATCAGGCCACGCACCAGTGGCTGGACCTGCTGTCCTGGCGCGGCGCCCTGCTCTACGGACTGACCCTGGTGGGGGTGAAGGTGGCGCACGAGTTCGGCCACGCCCTGGTGGCGCGCCGGCACGGCCTGCGCGTGCCGACCATGGGGGTGGCCTTCATGGTGCTCTGGCCGGTGGCCTACACCGACACCAGCGAGGCCTGGCGCCTGGCCGATCCGCGGGCACGCATGCGCATCGCCGCCGCCGGGGTGCGCACCGAGCTGACCCTGGCCGCCTGGGCCACGCTGGCCTGGGTGCTGCTGCCCGACGGGGCGGCCCGCACCGCCGCCTTCATCGTCGCGACGATGACCTGGGTCAGCACGCTGCTGATCAACCTCAGCCCCTTCATGCGCTTCGACGGCTACTTCCTGCTCAGCGACGCGCTGGACCTGCCGAACCTGCACGAGCGCGCCTTCGCGCTGGCCCGCTGGCAGCTGCGCCGCATGCTGCTGGGCTGGCAGGACCCGCCGCCGGAGCCGGTCACGCTGCGGCGCCGGCGCGCGCTGATCGCCTTCGCCTGGGCCACCTGGGCCTACCGCCTGGTGCTCTACCTGGGCATCGCCTGGATGGTCTACACCTTCGCGTTCAAGGCCCTGGGCCTGCTGCTGATGGCCGTGGAGCTGGGCTGGTTCATCGCCGCGCCGGTGTGGCGCGAGCTGCGCGAGTGGGCCCGCCAGCGCGCTCGCTGGCAGGGCAGCCGCCGCCTGCGCCTGAGCCTGCTGCTGCTCGCCGCGGGGCTCGGCGCGGCCGCCCTGCCCTGGCCGGTGCGCGAGAGCGCCGGCGCCCTGCTCACCCCCGAGCGCGAGCTGCTGCTGCAACTGCCCGCCCCGGCAACCCTGCAGGCCCTGCCGCTGCGCCTGGGCCAGACGCTGCGCCAGGGCGATGCGCTGCTGGTGGCCGATGCACCCGCCCTGGCAGCCCGGGCGGCCGTGAATGCCGCGCGGGTGCAGCAACTCGAGCAGCAGGTGGCCACCGCGGCGCTGGGTGGCGAGCAGCAGGGCCAGTGGAACTCGCTGCAGGCCGCGCTGGCCACCGCCCGCGAGGAGACCCAGGCGCTCGCCGAGGAACAGGCCCGCCTGCGGCCCCGTGCGCCCTTCGACGCGGTGGTGGTCGACCTCGACCCTGGCCTGCGCGTCGGCGCCCCGGTGGCGGCACGCCAGCCGCTGCTGCGCCTGGCCAGCCCGGGCCGCTGGCGGGTGCTGGCCTATGTGTCCGAGCGGGCGGCGCGCCAGCTGCAGGTGGGCGACGAGGCCTCCTTCACGGCCGACGCACAACCGCTGCAGCGCCTGCCGGCCCGGGTGCTGAGCATCGCCCCGCATGCCAGTGCGGTGCTGCCCGAGGCGGTGCTGGCCCAGGCCCAGGGCGGGCTGATCGAGGCGCGCGAGCACCACGGCCAGTGGCTGCCGGTGCAGCCGCTCTACCGCATCGAGCTGGCCATGCAGGAAGACCCCGGGCTGGCCCTGCGCCACTGGCGCGGCCACGTCACGCTGTCGCTGCACCCGCGCAGCCTCTGGGACCGCGCCGGCCAGGCGCTGGCCGAGGTGCTGGTGCGCGAAGGCGGCTTCTGAACGCCGGCGGTCAGGCCGGCCGCTGCAGCCGCGCCAGCGCCTCGCGCAGCAGCGCGGGAATCGGCTGCGGCCGGTTCGTCGCCACCTCGACGAAGACGTGCACCATGCGCGCCACCGCGCAGGGAGCGTCCTCGCCAGGGCGGAACAGTCCGGTCTCGTAGGTCACCGACGAGCGGCCCAGCCTGAGCACCGCCACGCCGATGTCCACGTCGCCCGGATAGGTCACCGGGGCGAAGTAGTCGCACTCCGAGCGCACGATGAAGCCCACTACCTCGCCGCGCTGGATGTCCAGCCCGCCCTGCTCGATCAGGTAGCGGTTGATGACGCTGTCGAAGTACTGGTAGTAGACCGCGTTGTTGACGTGGCCGTAGATGTCGTTGTCGGTCCAGCGGGTGCTGATCGGGCGCAGCCAGCCGAAGTCGGCACGGCGGGGACGGGCGGGGGCGTCGGTCATCGGAGGGTCGGGGCCGGGAGCGGCTGCGTCGGTGGGGTCGTCGGGGTCGGTGGGGCCGTTGGATTCACCAGGCGGCTTCGTAGATCGCCAGCGCGTCGGCCTCGCCGACGGGGCGGGGGTTGTTCTGCAGCAGGCGCTGCTGGCCCATCGCCTGGCGGGCCAGCTCGGGCAGGGCCTCGCGGGCGATGCCGCAGTCGCGCAGGCGCGCCGGCAGGCCGCAGCGCGGGCTCAGCCCGGCGGCCCAGGCCAGCAGGGCATCGCAGCGCGCCGCGGCGCTGCCGCCACCGAGCTGCAGCACCTCGGCCAGCTCGGCATAGAGCGGCTCGGCCGCCGGGCGGTTGAAGCGCAGCACCTCGGGCAGCACCAGCGCATTGCTCAGCCCGTGCGGCAGGTGGTAGACCCCGCCCAGCGGATAGGCCAGCGCATGCACCGCGGCCACGGGGGCATTCTCGAAGGCCATGCCGGCCAGCATCGCGCCGATCAGCATCTGCTCGCGCGCGGCCAGGTCGTCGCCCTGCGCCACCACCCGCGCCAGGTGGCCGCCCAGCAGGCGCAGCGCCTCGCGGGCCAGCAGGTCCGACAGCGGGTTCTTGCGCAGCGCGCTGGTGTAGGCCTCGATGGCGTGCACCATTGCGTCGATGCCGGTGGCGGCGGTCACGGCCGGCGGCAGGCCCAGCGTCAGCGCCGCGTCGAGCAGCACGTGGTCGGCCAGCAGCGCCCGGTTGACGATGCCGGCCTTGGTGTGCGCCCCGGTGGTGACGATGGCGATGCGTGTGACCTCCGAACCGGTGCCGGCGGTGGTGGGCACCTGGATCAGCGGCAGGCGCTGCACGCTCAGCGATTCCACGCCGTAGAGCTGCGCCAGTGTCGGCGCCTGCCCCGGCCGGCCCAGCACCGCGGCCACCTTGGCGGTGTCCAGGCTGCTGCCGCCGCCGAAGCCGACCACCAGATCCACGCCGCGGGCCCGCTCGGCCGCGGCCAGCACCACGGCCTCGGCGGGGTCGGGCGTCACCGCATCGAAGACCTCCACCTGCCAGCCGGCCGCCTCGAGCGAGGCGATCGCCGGCGCCGTCAGGCCGCTGCGCTGCAGGAAGGCATCGGTGACCAGCAGCGCCCGCGCTGCCGCGCCCTGCGGCCGCCACGGCTGTGCCGCCTCGGCCAGCCGGGCGGCACAGCCGGCCCCGACCTCGAGACGTCGCACACACTGGAACAGGAAGGCAGGCAGGGCGGCAGCGGCCATCGGCGTCTCCGGCTGCGGCGGGTCGGATCGCCCGCCGTCTCGAACGAATGGCGCGCAGTCTAGCGAGCCGGCCCGTCGGCCGCTGGCACCTGGATGACAGCGCGGAGGCGCTGCCTCGTCACGCCAGGCCCGCCGCCCGGCCCGGGGTCGCTCAGACGCCGGCGTCCACCGGCTGAAGCTGCTCGCGCCGCGCCCGGGCCGTCTCGCGCAGCAGCTCGCTCAGGCCCTCGCCCTGCGCCGGGCCGTCCAGGTGCGCATAGAGCTGGCGGCGCATGCGCGGCTCCCAGAACTTGCGGATGTGCGTGGCGACGCCCTCCACCGCCTCCTCGTGGCAGGGATAGGCCGCGAAGAACTCGCCGATGCGGTTGGCCAGGCGCACGATGGTCTGCGGGTCGCTCATTGGCCAGCCTCCACGGCGCTGCGATGCGCCTGCGCCAGCAGGCCCTCCTGCGTCCGGCTGAAACGCGCGTAGCGCTGCTGCCAGTCGCTCAGTTGATTCACCCTGCTGACCTGCACCGCGGTCACCTTGTACTCGGGGCAGTTGGTGGCCCAGTCCGACGAGTCGGTGGTGATCACGTTGGCGCCCGATTCGGGGAAGTGGAAGGTGGTGTAGACCACCCCCGGCTGCACCCGCTCGGTGACGTCGGCGCGCAGCACCGTCTCGCCGGCGCGGCTGCTGATGCCCACCCAGTCGCCGTGCTTCACGCCGCGCTCCTCCGCGTCGTGCGGGTGGATCTCCAGGCGGTCCTCTTCGTGCCAGCGGCTGTTCTCGGTGCGGCGGGTCTGGGCGCCGACGTTGTACTGGCTGAGCACCCGGCCGGTGGTGAGGATGAGCGGGAAGCGCCGCGTCACCTTCTCCTCGCTGGCCACGTACTGGGTGGGGAAGAAGCGGCCCTTGCCGCGCACGAAGCGCCCGATGTGCATGGTCGCGGTGCCGGCCTCGTCGGTGCCCTCGTTGCAGGGCCACTGAAGGCTGCCCAGACGCTCGATCTTCTCGTAGCTCACGCCCGCGAAGCTGGGCGTCAGCGCGGCGATCTCTTCCATGATCTGCTCGGGGTGCTGGTAGGCCATCGGGTAGCCCAGCGCGTTGGCCAGCGCCTGGGTGACCTGCCAGTCGGCCATGCCGGCCAGCGGCGGCATGACCTGGCGCACGCGGCTGATGCGGCGCTCGGCGTTGGTGAAGGTGCCGTCCTTCTCCAGGAAGCTGGAGCCCGGCAGGAAGACGTGGGCGTACTTGGCCGTCTCGTTCAGGAAGATGTCCTGCACCACCACGCATTCCATCGCCGACAGCGCCGCCGCCACGTGCTGGGTGTTGGGGTCGGACTGCGCCGGGTCCTCGCCCTGCACGTACAGGCCCTTGAAGCTGCCCTCCAGCGCAGCGTCGAGCATGTTGGGGATGCGCAGGCCGGGCTCGGGGCTGAGCGTCACGCCCCAGGCGGCCTCGAACTGCGAGCGCACCGTCGTGTCGCTGATGTGGCGGTAACCCGGCAGCTCGTGCGGGAAGCTGCCCATGTCGCAGCTGCCCTGCACGTTGTTCTGGCCGCGCAGCGGGTTCACGCCCACGCCCTCGCGCCCGACCATGCCGCAGGCCATCGCCAGGTTGGCGATGCCGATCACCATCGTCGAGCCCTGCGCGTGCTCGGTGACGCCCAGGCCGTAGTAGATGGCGCTGTTGCCGCCTGTCTTGCCACCTGCCTTGCCACCGGTCGCGTACAGCCGCGCCGCACCGCGCACGGTCGCCGCCGGCACGCCGCTGACGGCTTCCAGCGCCTCGGGTGAGTTCTCCGGCCGGGCGACGAACTCACGCCACTGCCGGTAGCTGGCGTCGTCGCAGCGCTCGGCCACGTAGGCCGCGTTGACCAGCCCCTCGGTGACGAGCACATGCGCCAGCGCGGTGATCACCGCGACGTTGGTGCCGGGTTTCAACTGCAGATGGAAGTCGGCGTGCACATGCGGGGCATCGACCAGGTCGATGCGGCGCGGGTCGATCACGATCAGCCGGGCCCCTTGCCGAATGCGCTTCTTCAGCCGCGAGGCGAACACCGGGTGCCCCTCGCTGGGGTTGGCGCCGATGACCATCACCACGTCGGCCTGCTCCACCGACTTGAAGGTCTGCGTGCCCGCCGAGGTGCCGAAGGTCTGGCCCAGGCCGTAGCCGGTGGGCGAGTGGCAGACGCGCGCGCAGGTGTCGACGTTGTTGGTGCCGAAGGCCGCGCGGATCAGCTTCTGCACCAGGTAGGTTTCTTCGTTGGTGCAGCGGCTCGACGTGATGCCGCCCACCGAATCGCGCCCGTGCGTGGCCTGGATGCGGCGGAACTCGCTGGCGGCGTGCGAGAGCGCCTCCTCCCAGCTGACCTCGCGCCAGGGGTCGGTGATCTTCGCGCGGATCATCGGCTTCGTGATGCGGTCCTTGTGGGTCGCGTAGCCCCAGGCGAAGCGGCCCTTGATGCAGCTGTGGCCCTCGTTGGCCTTGCCGTCCTTCCAGGGGACCATGCGCACGACCTGCGTGGCCGGGCGGAAGGCGCCGGGCCGCCCCAAGCCTTCCGCGCCCCCTTGGGGGGTGGGGGGCGGACCGTTGAATTCCGCTTTGAACGAACAACCCACGCCGCAGTAGGCGCAGGTGGTGATCACGCTGTGCTCGGGCTGGCCGGCCTCGATGACCGACTTTTCCACCAGCGTCGCGGTCGGACAGGCCTGCACGCAGGCGCCGCAGGAGACGCACTCGCTGCCCATGAAGGGCTCGCTCATGCCCGGCGACACGCGGGACTCGAAGCCGCGACCCGAGATCGTCAGCGCGAAGGTGCCCTGCACCTCCTCGCAGGCGCGCACGCAGCGGTTGCAGACGATGCACTTGCTGGCGTCGTAGGTGAAGTACGGGTTCGACTCGTCCTTGCGGCTGTCCAGGTGGTGGCGGCCGCTGCGCCCGGCGACGACCTGGTCACCCACGCCGTAGCGCACGTTGCGCAGGCCGACCACGCCGGCCATGTCCTGCAGCTCGCAGTCGCCGTTGGCGGCGCAGGTCAGGCAGTCCAGCGGGTGATCGGAGAGGTAGAGCTCCATCACGCCGCGGCGCAGTTGCTGCAGCTTCGGGCTCTGGGTGCGCACCACGAGGCCGGCTTCGGCCGGGGTGGTGCAGGAGGCCGGCGTGCCGCGGCGCCCCTCGATCTCCACCAGGCAGAGCCGGCAGGAGCCGAAGGGCTCGAGCATGTCGGTGGCGCAGAGCTTGGGCACCTGGATGCCGGCGTCGATGGCCGCGCGCATCAGCGAGGTGCCCTTGGGCACACTGACCTCGAAGCCGTCGATGGTCAGCGTGACGATCTCGTCGCTGAGCACCGCCGGGGTGCCGTGGTCGCACTCGGCATGGCGTGCGGGCTGGGGCCGGGCGCGGAAGAAATGGATCGGTTGTGCGGGAGCGTTCATCACGGTCTCCTCAGTTCGCGGCGGCGGCTTCGCTGGCCGCTGGCGTCGGGGTCGCAGCCGGGGCCAGGCCGAAATCCGCCGGGTAGTGGTTCAGCGCCGACAGCACCGGGTAGGGCGTCATGCCGCCCATCGCGCAGAGGCTGCCGCCGAGCATCGTGTCGCAGAGGTCGCGCAGCAAGGTCACCTGCTGCACGTGCACCGCCGGGTTGGAACGGTTCGCAACGAGGCGATCGATCACCTCCACCCCGCGGGTGGAGCCGATGCGGCAGGGCGTGCACTTGCCGCAGCTCTCGAGGGCACAGAACTCCATCGCGTAGCGCGCCAGCGCGGCCAGGTCCGCGGTGTCGTCGTGCACCACGATGCCGCCGTGGCCCACCACCGCGCCGATGGCGGCGTAGGCCTCGTAGTCCAGCGGCACGTCCCACTGCGACTCGGGCAGGTAGGCGCCCAGCGGACCGCCCACCTGCACCGCCTTGACCGGCCGGCCGCTGCGGGTGCCGCCGCCGAAGTCGAAGAGCAGCTCGCGCAGCGTCAGGCCGAAGGCCTTCTCGACCAGCCCGCCGTGGCGGATGTTGCCGGCCAGCTGGAAGGGCAGCGTGCCGTGCGAGCGGCCGACGCCGTAGTTCCGATAGAAGTCCGCCCCGCGCGCCAGGATCGTCGGCACCGCGGCGAAGGTCAGCACGTTGTTGATCACGGTCGGCTGGCCGAACAGCCCCTGCAGCGCGGGCAGCGGCGGCTTGGCGCGCACGATGCCGCGCCGGCCCTCCAGGCTCTCCAGCATCGCGGTCTCCTCGCCGCAGACGTAGGAGCCCGCCCCCATGCGCACCTGCAGCTCGAAGCGCTGGCCGCTGCCGGCGACGTCGGCGCCGATCCAGCCCGCCTGCGTGGCCCGCTCGATCGCCTCGGCCAGCACCGCCACCGCCTGCGGGTACTCGGAGCGCACGTAAATGAAACCCGCCTGCGCGCCCACCGCCAGCGCGGCGATCGCCATGCCTTCGATCAGCAGGTAGGGGTCGCCCTCCATCACCATGCGGTCGGCGAAGGTGCCGGAGTCGCCCTCGTCGGCGTTGCAGACCACGTACTTGACCGGCCCGGCCGCACCCGCCACGGTCTTCCACTTGATGCCCGCCGGGAAGGCCGCGCCGCCCCGGCCGCGCAGGCCGGAGTGCGTCACCGCCTGCAGGATGGCCGCGCTGTCCTGGCCCACCGCCGCCTTCAGCCCGGCCCAGCCCTCGTGGGCGGCGTAATCGTCCAGCGACAGGGGGTCGGTCACGCCGACGCGGGCGAAGGTGAGTCGCTCCTGGCGCGCCAGGTAGGGGATCTGCTCGGTCAGGCCCTGGCGCAGCGGGTGTCTGCCGCCCTGCCCCACCGCATCGGCCAGCAGCGCCGGCCAGAGCGTGGGCAGGTCCTCGGCGGTCACCGGCCCGTAGGCCACGCGGCCCTGCGGCGTGGCCACCTCCAGCAGCACCTCCAGCCAGAGCAGGCCGCGCGAGCCATTTCGCACCAGGGTCAGCGCCACGCCGCTGGCAGCGGCCTGGGCGCGCAGAGCGTCGGCCACCGCGTCGGCGCCGACGGCCAGGGCAGCGCTGTCGCGCGGCACGTAAAGGGTCAGCGTCGTGCTCATGCAGCGGCTCCCACGGATTCAGTCGCAGCGATCAGCGCGTCGAGCCGAGCCGGCGTCAGGCGGGCGTGCAGGCGGCCATCGAGCATCGCCGCGGGCGACTGGGCACACAGGCCCAGACAGTAGGTGGGCTCCACCGTGTGGCTGCGCGCGGCGTTGGTCGGCGCGGCCTCGCTGCAGCCCAGCCGCGCGCGGGCCTGGGCCAGCAGCGCCTCACCGCCGCAGGCCTGGCAGGCCTCGGCACGGCAGACCTGCAGCACGTGGCGGCCGGCCGGCTCGCTGCGGAAGTGGTGGTAGAAGGTGACGACGCCATGCACCTCCGCGCGCGACAGGTGCAGCGCCCGCGCGATCACCGGCTGGGCGCCGGGCGGCACGTAGCCCAGGCGGTCCTGGACGCCGTGCAGGATGGGCAGCAGCGCGCCGGCCAGGTGGCGACGCTCGGCCAGAACCGCGTCGACCACCGCCTGCTCGGCGGGATTCAGTTGGGGGGCGGGGCCACCGGCTGAGGGGGCAGCGGCAGCCCGGTCGGGCGCATTCATCGGACGGGTCTCCTCGGCGATTCAGCCTGCGTTGTCGCGCGCAGGGGCAGCGCAACGTCGGCGCCGAAGTGCGCACTATCGGCCGGCAGGGGCGGTGCGTCCAATGGAATCGGGAAAGGGTTCGATTCAATCCTTGAATGAAAGTGACCCTGGCAGCGCCCCGCTCAGGCGCGGCAGGTGCGCGCGCCAGGCGTCGGAGGCGGCCAGTTCCAGCGCCGCGGCCACCACGCGCGAGGGCTGCTCGCTGGGCCGCCCCATCCAGCCCACCGCGGTGCGCACCGCTGGCGCCTCCAGCGGGTGCACCGCCAGCGTGGCCGCGGGCTGCAGGCTGCGCACCAGCGCACCCGGCAGCACCGAGGCCAGCCCGCCGGCCTGCACCGCGGCCACCAGCGCCAGCACCGAGTCGGTTTCCACCGCCACCTGCACCGCGTCGGCCGGCACGCCGCCCTCGCGCAGCGCCGCGTCGACGATGGTGCGGTGGTACATCTCCGGCGCAAGCAGCACCAGGCGGCGCCCGGCCAGATCGGCCCAGTGCAGCGGCGCCGCGGGCCCAGGCAGCGCGGCGGCCCCCTGCCCCTGCGCTGCGTCGAGGACGGCGAAGTAGTGCTCCTCGTACTGCGGCCAGGTCTGGCGGCGGCGCCCGCCCTCGGCCGGCCGGTCGATGTAGCCCAGCGCCAGGTCCAGCGTCAGGTTCTCCAGCCCGGCATCGAGGGCCGGCGAGCTCAGCGAGCGCAGCTGCACCTTCACGCCCGGGTGCTCGCGCTGCAGCCAGACCGCGAACTGCGCGGCCACCGGCAGCGCCGAGGGCACCGAGCCCAGGTGCAGCACGCCGCGGGCCTGGGTGGCGGAGCTGGCCAGGTCCTGGCGCAGACGCTCGTGCTCGTGCAGCATGCGCCGCGCGCTGGCCAGCACGCGCTCACCCTCGGGGGTCAGGCCCTCGTAGCTGCGAGCGCGCCGCACGATGGCCACGCCCATCTCCGCCTCCAGTGCCCGCAGCGCGTTGGACAGCGCCGGCTGGGTGATGTGGCAGGCCTGCGCCGCGCGGCCGAAGTGGCGGTGCTGCTCCAGGGCGGTGAGGTAGCGCAGGGCGTCGAGCAGGTTCATGCAGGCATTGTGAGGGGCGGCCTGCCGCCGGCCTCGGCGCTGCGGCCCGCGCCGGCACAGAGCCATCCCCCTCCGATCGTGAACTGATTCACGGCACACCCGGGTCCACAACGTGGTGGAGATCCCACGAAACAGGTTACCTTGCGCACCGCGCTGGGCAAGCGAGCCGCCATTCCTGCCGGCGCAGGCGGCGCTGCGGTACCTTCACGTTTATCATTCTCGTGATGCACGTCACGACCACGACACGCAGAATCCAGCAGGGAAGGAGCTCGGAGATGAAGGCAATCGCGCGACGCGGGGTCATGCTCGTCATGGCGCTGGGGCTTGCGGCCTGCGGCGGCGGGGGCGGGGGGGCAGAGGACGACGACGGTCCGGGCGCCAGCGATGTCACGCTGTCGGGCACCATCGGCGTCATCGAGAGTTCGGCCGTCGACTCCGACCTGAACGATCCCGGCCAGTCCGATTTCCGGCGCAACGACAACCCGGCCAACCCGGACGCGCCCGATCCGGCCTGGGCCCAGAACATCGCCACCCCGGTGCTCCTGACCGGCACGGTGAATGCCCCGCGCACCGGTTCGGCCGGGCGCAACTTCGATGCGGGCGACCGCAACGACTACTTCGCGGTGGATCTGCAGGCCGGCCAGACGGTCGAGCTCGAGTTCGCTGCCGACCCGAACAGCAACGACGTCGACCTGTATGTCTACGACGCCGGCGGCAATGCGGCGGGCGTCTCCGACGGCATCGACACACGCTACGAATGCGTGCAGGTCACGCGCAGCGGACGCTACTACCTCAACCCCTACGCCTACGCGGGAGCCTCGATCTACAGCCTGCGCATCGGCGCGCCGGGCACCGCGGGGTCCTGCGCCGCCACCACCGCAGCCTTCGGCACCACGGCGCTGCTGGCCCGGGAACACGCCGCGGGCAGCCCGAAGGCGCTGGCCGCCCGGGCCCTGGCCGACCACCGCAGCCTGCGCAGCCAGGCCGGCCTGACGCTGGAGGCCGCCGCCGGCCTGGGACCGCAGATGCTGCGGCTGCCGGCAACGTCCAGCGCGCGTCGCGCCGGGCTGGAGCGACTCCAGGGCGGCGGTCGGTCGACCGCGCTCGACGGGAACGCAGCGAAATCGGCGCTGTCGGCCGACGATGCCGCACCGTCGCGCCTGGAAGCCCTGGCCAGCACGCTGCGCTATGCCAAGCGGCTGCGCGCCAGCGGCGCCTATGCCTACGTGGAACCGGACTGGATCCTGCAGCGCGCGGCGCTGACCGGCGCCTTCCCGCCCGACGACCGCTACTACACCTATCAAAGGTGGCACTACGAGCAGATCCGCCTGCCCGCGGCCATGAACCGCATCCAGGCGCTGGCCAGCAAGCCGGCCCAGCGCCCGCTGGTGGCCGTCATCGACTCCGGCGTGGTGCTCGACCACCCCGATCTGGCACCGCAGCTGCAGGGCAGCGGCTACAGCTTCGTGGGCGGGCGCTTCGCGCCCTCGGGCGACGACCAGAGCCGCGCGGCGGACGACTCGGTCTTCCACGGCACGCACGTGGCCGGCACGATCGCGGCGCAGACCTACGACGGCCAGGGCGCGGCCGGTGTGGCGCCGATGGCGCAGATCCTGGCGCTGAACGTCTTCGGTGCCGGCAGTGGTGCCAGCACCTCGGACATCGTCGACGCCATCCTCTATGCCGCCCGGCTGGGCAACCGCTCCGGCGCGCTGCCCACGCGCCGCGCCGACGTGATCAACATGAGCCTGGGCGGCGGCGGCAGCTGCTCGGCGGCCTTCCAGAACGCGATCACCGCCGCGCGCGATGCCGGCGTGATCGTCGTGGCGGCCACCGGCAACGAGAGCCGCACCGTGGTGGGCCAGCCGGCCAACTGCAACGGCGTGATCGCGGTCAGTGCCACGCAGGCCGACCGCAGCATGGCGCCCTACTCCAACACCGGCAGCGCGGTAAAAGTGGCGGCCCCGGGCGGCAACACCGGGCGATCGAGCACCGGCAACGGCCAGCCCGACGGCGTCTTCAGCACGATGGCCTCGTTCGACAGCACAGGCCGGCGCATCGCCACGCTGGGCTTCCTGCAGGGTACCTCGATGGCCTCCCCGCACGTGGCCGGTGTGATGGCGCTGATGCGTTACCTGGACCCCACGATCACCCCGGCCGAGGTGGACGCCCTGCTGGCCGACGGCCGCCTGACCGACGACCTGGGCGCCAGCGGCTTCGACACTCAGTACGGCCACGGGCTGATCAACGCCGACAAGGCCGTCGTGGCGGCCCTCTCCGGTGCGGGCACCGCGCCGCCCACCCCCGCCGGCCAGGTGGTGGCCGAGCCCGGCTCGCTGGACTTCGGCAGCTTCCAGAGTACCGGCAGGCTGACGCTCGCCCACAACGGCAGCAGCAGCGAAAGGGTCACGGGCGTCACCAGCAGCAATCCGGCCGTGCTGACAGTGGCACGCACAGCCTCCGTGGACGCCAACGGACTGGGCAGCTACGACCTGACCGTCGACCGCAGCAGCCTGCCCGTGGGCACGGCCTACCTCACGCTCACGGTGCAGCTCGGTTCGAGCGGCCGGGGTTCGTTCCAGGTTCCGGTGGTCATTGCCAAGGGCGCGGGCGGGTTCAGCCGGGCACGAGGCTTCGGGCCGGTCTACGTGCTGCTGCAGGATCCGGACGACGAAAGCTACACACTGGGCACCCTGGCGACCTTCTCCGAGCTGCTGGGCACCTACCGCTGGAGCGTCAGCGGTTACCAGCGCTCGAAGGTGGTCGTGATCGCCGGCACCGACCTCGACAACGACGGCTACATCTGCCAGCGCGGCGAAGCCTGCGGCGGCTATCCGCTGCTCGAGGCCGTGATCGACGGTCAGGCCATCGCGGTGGGCAGCGGCCGCACCGACCTGAACTTCCAGGTGGCGCCGCTGTCGGGCATCTCGGCGCAGTCCGCGGGCAGCAAGGCGGCGGGTGTACAACGCCGTCCGAATCGACCCTGAGGAGCCCCAGCGCTTGACGAACAAGAAAAATCTGCGACCGCCACGCCCCCGTGCCGGCGGCTTCGGTCCGGCCCGACTGCTGGTCGGGGCGGGTCTGCTGAGCCTGGGATCGCTGGCGGCACTGGCAGCGCCGAACGGTGACCTGCCTTCGGCGCGTGCCGCGGCGCCGGCTCGCGCCCAGGCTGAGCCGCCACGACGCGCCCAGGGCGTCAAGCTGCTGGCCACCCGTTCGCATACCCAGTGCCCGCTGCCCGGCAAGAAGATCGCGGTGCTGTCCATCGACTCTCGCCAGGAGTGGCGCGACCACCTCGAAGGCGACGAGTCCAGCGTCGCCGGCCGGCCGATCCGCTGGGCGCGCGAGCAGGTGCTGGTCTACGCGATGAACCAGCAGCCCACGCTGGGCGTGCGCATCGAGCCTGCGGCGCGGCAACTGACCCTGCACGGCGGGCTGCTGTTCTGGCCGGTGCGCGAGATCCGGCCGGGACCGGGCGAACTGGCGGCCACCGCGACCAGCCGGCCCTGCCTGGTGGCGGTGGTCAAGCGCTCCTACTACCAGCGCATCCGCATCGTGCGGCGCTGAGGCGCCGCGCCGGCCTCAGGTGTTCTTCGACACCTTGATGGTCGGGAACTTCGACGAGTAGTCGCGGCCCTGCTCGGCGATCTTCACCGCCACCTGGCGCGCCACCGCCTTGTACAGCGCGGCGATCTCGCCCTCGGGCTCGGCGGCCACCGTCGGGCAGCCGGAATCGGCCTGCTCGCGGATGCTGCGGTTCAGCGGCAGCGCACCGAGGAAGTTCAGCCCCAGCTCGGCGGCCATGCGCTGGCCGCCCTCGGCACCGAAGATGTGCTCGACATGGCCGCAGTTGGGGCAGCAGTACACCGCCATGTTCTCGACCAGGCCGAGGATGGGCACGCTGACCTTCTGGAACATCGACAGACCCTTGCGCGCGTCGATCAGCGCGATGTCCTGCGGCGTGGTGACGATGACCGCGCCGGTCACCGGCACCTTCTGCGACAGCGTGAGCTGGATGTCGCCGGTACCCGGGGGCATGTCGACCACCAGGTAGTCCAGTTCGCGCCAGTTGGTCTGCCGCAGCAGCTGCTCGAGGGCCTGGGTGGCCATCGGGCCGCGCCAGATCATGGCCTGATCGGGGTCCACCAGGAAGCCGATCGACATCACCTGCAGGCCGTGGCCGCGCATGGGCTCCATGCTCTGGCCATCCAGGCTCTCGGGGCGACCGTCGATGCCCAGCATCGTCGGCAGGCTGGGGCCGTAGATGTCGGCATCGAGCACGCCCACGCTGGCGCCCTCGGCGGCCAGCGCCAGCGCCAGGTTGACCGCGGTGGTGCTCTTGCCCACACCGCCCTTGCCGGAGGCCACGGCCACGATGTTCTTCACCCCCGGCAGCAGCTGTACACCGCGCTGCACCGCATGGGCGACGACCTTGCTGGTGACGTTCACGCTCACGTTGCCCACCCCGGCGATGCCACGCACCGCGTCGATCAGCGCGCGACGCAGCGCCGGGATCTGACTCTTGGCCGGGTAGCCGAGCTCGACCTCGAAGGCCACGTCCGCCCCCTCGACCGAGAGGTTGCGCAGCTGTTTGCCGGTAACGAAGTCACGTCCGGTGTTGGGATCGACGACGGTCTGGAGGGCGGCGCGCACCGCGGCTTCGGAGATCGACATGGTGGATGGCGGACAGGTGGAGGTTGGGACGCGATGAAGCGCCGGCAGTGTAGCCTCGGCACCCGCGGCCGGCAGGTACCCGCACGGGCAACCCCACCGGCGCAGGGTCGGGGGACACCTAGAATCGGCAGCCTCGCCCGACCCGCCCGGCCACCCGGCCCGGGGTGCCTCGGCGTCGCACCGCAAGCACCATGACCCGCCAGCTCTTCGTCACCACCGCCCTGCCCTACGCCAACGGCAAGTTCCACATCGGCCACATCATGGAGTACATCCAGGCCGACATCTGGGTGCGGTTCCAGCGCATGCAGGGGCATCAGGTGCACTTCGTCGGCGCCGACGACGCGCACGGCGCGCCGATCATGATCGCCGCGGAGAAGGCCGGCAAGACGCCGCAGCAGTTCGTCGCCGACATCGCCGCCGGGCGCAAGGAGTACCTGGACGGCTTCCACATCTCCTTCGACAACTGGCACTCGACCGACGGCATCGAGAACCACGAGCTGGCGCAGGCCATCTACCTGGGCCTGCGCAAGAACGAGCTGATCGACGTGCGCTCGATCGAGCAGTTCTACGACCCGGACAAGGGCATGTTCCTGCCCGACCGTTTCATCAAGGGCGAGTGCCCGAAGTGCGGCGCCAAGGACCAGTACGGCGATTCCTGCGAATCCTGCGGCGCGGTCTACGCGCCCACCGAGCTGAAGAACCCGTATTCGGCGCTGTCGGGCGCCACGCCGGTGCTGCGCAGCAGCGACCACTACTTCTTCAAGCTCAGCGATGCGCGCTGCGCCGACTTCCTGCTGCAGTGGACGCACGACGCCGAGCGCCTGCAGCCCGAGGTGCTCAACAAGATCAAGGAGTGGTTCACCAAGGACGAGAACGGCCAGGGTGGGCTGGGCGACTGGGACATCTCACGCGATGCGCCCTACTTCGGCATCGAGATCCCGGATGCGCCAGGCAAGTACTTCTACGTCTGGCTGGACGCGCCGATCGGCTACCTGGCCTCGCTGAAGAACTACTTCGACAAGGGCGGCCCCAAGGCGAAGTACGGCGAGACGCGCAGCTACGAGGAGTTCATCGCCGACCCGGCGGTGGAGCAGTACCACTTCATCGGCAAGGACATCACCTACTTCCACACGCTGTTCTGGCCGGCGATGCTGCACTTCAGCGGCCGCAAGACGCCCAACAACGTCTTCGTGCACGGCTTCATCACCGTCAACGGCGGCGAGAAGATGAGCAAGAGCCGCGGCACCGGGATCGACCCGCTCAAGTACCTGAGCCTGGGCATGAACCCGGAGTGGCTGCGCTACTACATCGCAGCCAAGCTGAACGCGCGGGTGGAGGACGTGGACTTCAACCCGGACGACTTCGTCGCCCGCGTCAACGCCGACCTGGTCGGCAAGTACATCAACATCGCCTCGCGCGCGGCCGGCTTCATCGCCAAGCGCTTCGGCGGGCGGCTGTCGGGTGACCTGGGGGTCGAAGGCCGCACGCTGCTGGACACGCTGCGCGCCCACCGCGGCACGATCACTCAGCTCTACGAGGGCCGCGACTACGGCAAGGCGCTGCGCGAGATCATGGCGCTGGCCGACCGGGTCAACGAGTACGTCGACGCCCACAAGCCCTGGGAGATCGCCAAGCAGGCCGGCCAGGACGCCGTGCTGCAGGACGTGTGTTCGGTGTGCATCGAGGCCTTCCGCCTGCTGACGATCTACCTCAAGCCGGTGCTGCCGGCGCTGGCCGCGCAGGTCGAGGCCTTCCTGCAGGTCCAGCCGCTGGACTTCGAGGCGGCCGACCGGGCGCTGGGCGCGCACACCATCGGCGCCTACCAGCACCTGATGCAGCGCGTGGATCCGAAGCGGCTCGACGCGCTGTTCGAGCCGCCTGCGGCCCCGGAACCGGAGAAAGTCGTCCCGGGCGGCGAGGACATCGCCCCGGAGATCAAGATCGACGACTTCACCAGGGTCGACCTGCGCATCGCGAAGATCGTCAAGGCCGAGGCGGTGGAGGGCTCCACCAAGCTGCTGCGCCTGACGCTGGACGCGGGCGAAGGCCGCACGCGCAATGTCTTCTCGGGCATCGCCAGCGCCTACCAGCCTGCGGATCTGGAAGGCAAGCTCACCGTGATGGTGGCCAACCTGGCGCCGCGCAAGATGAAGTTCGGCCTCAGCGAGGGCATGGTGCTGGCCGCCAGCCACGCCGACGAGAAGGCCCAGCCGGGCGTCTTCGTGCTCGAGCCCTTCCCGGGCGCCCAGCCGGGCATGCGGGTGCGCTGAAGGCACGCCCTCCCCCTCGCGAAAGCCAGCCCGTGCCTGCCATCGCCCCCCCCGACTCCGATCTGCACGTCTCGTCCTTTCCGGGAGGGCCGACGGTGCGCTTGCGCCGGCTGGACCCGATGGCCGACGCCCCCCTGCTGCTGGACTGGGTTCGCCAGGACTACGCCGCCTTCTGGGGCATGCAGGACTGCAGCCTCGAGCAGGTGCAGAAGAAGTACCGCGACGTCACCGCCCGCCCGGGGCACCAGGCCCTGCTGGGCTGGATCGACGGCCAGCCCGGACCCGCCTGTCTGCTCGAAACCTACGAGCCCCTGCGCGACCGGCTGGCGTCCTACTTCCGGGACGCCCGCGCCAGCGACCGCGGCTTCCACCTGCTGACCGCGCCGCCACGCGCCGACTCGCCACGCTGCGCCTCGCGGGGCTACTACCTGCTGACGGCCGCCCTCGAGTTCCTGCTGCGCGAGCCGCAGGTGCAGCGCATCATCGCCGAGCCGGACATTCGCAACACGAAGATGTTGGTGCTGTGCCAGCAGGTGGGCTTCGAACTCGGCCCGGTGGTCCACCTGCCGCACAAGACGGCCCAGATGATCCTGCTCGACCGCGAACGCTTTGCCGCACTGCCGCGCGTACCGCCGGCGAAGCGACCCTCGCCCGTGCCGCCGGGGCGCTTGCGCCGGCAGGTCTTCGTCGGCAAGGTGTTGCGCAAGCTGCACCTCCTTCGTTGACCCCGATATCGCCCGTGACGACGCGGGCGCACAATGCGGCGGTGAGCCTGCGCCGCCCCCCCGACGAACCCCGCAACTGGTCCCTGTCCCGGCGGCGTCGCTTCATTGCCCGGCTGCACCACTGCGGCCCACCATCCGGATCCTCCCCGAGCCCTTGCCCCATCGCCAGGAGGATTCATGCGTTCCGCTTCCCTACATCCCTTTCGGCCGCGGCTGCTCGATGCGCTCGCCGGCTATGACCGTAGCCGGCTGCTCGCCGACATCGGCGCGGGTCTGACCGTCGGCATCGTCGCCCTGCCGCTGGCGATGGCCTTCGCGATCGCCTCGGGCGTCAAGCCCGAAGCGGGCATCTTCACCGCCATCATCGCCGGCTTCCTGATCTCGGCGCTGGGCGGCTCGCACGTGCAGATCGGCGGGCCGGCCGGCGCCTTCATCGTCATCGTCTACGGCATCGTCGAGCGCTACGGCCTGGCCAACCTGCTGATCGCCACCTCGCTGGCCGGCGTGCTGCTGTTCCTGATGGGGCTGTTCAAGCTCGGCGCGCTGATCCGCTACATCCCGGTGTCCATCGTCATCGGCTTCACCAACGGCATCGCGGTGCTGATCGGGCTGTCGCAGGTGAAGGACCTGCTGGGCCTGGAGATCGACAAGCTGCCGGCGGACTTCTTCACCCAGATCGCCGTGCTCGCGCGCCACCTCGACAGCGTCAACCCGGCCGCCGTGGCCATCGGGCTGGGCTGCCTGGCGCTGGTCGTGTTCTGGCCCAAGTCCTATCGCATGGACGTCGCGCCGGTGGGCCTGACAGGCAAGCTGCGCCGCTGGGCCGCCCATGTGCCGGGCACCATCGTCGCGCTGACCGCCGCCACGCTGGTGACGCTGGCCCTGGGCCTCGACGTGGAGACCATCGGCTCGCGCTTCGGCGGCATCCCGCAGGGCCTGCCGGCCTTCGAACTGCCCGAGTTCAGCTGGGCCACCGCCAAGGAACTGCTGATCCCGACGGTGACGATCGCCCTGCTGGGCGCCATCGAGTCGCTGCTGTGCGCCCGCGTGGCCGACAACATGACCGAGCTGCCGCGCCACGACCCCAACCAGGAGCTGATGGCGCAGGGCGCGGCCAACTTCGTCACGCCCTTCTTCGGCGGCATCCCCGCCACCGGCACCATCGCGCGCACCGTCACCAACGTGCGCGCCGGCGCGGCCAGCCCGGTGGCCGGCATGGTGCATGCGCTGACGCTGCTGGTGATCGTGCTGGTGGCCGCGCCGCTGGCGCTGCACGTACCGCTGGCCGCGCTGGCCGGCATCCTGATGTTCGTGGCCTGGAACATGGGCGAGTGGCGCGAGTTCGCCCGCCTGAAGCAGTTCATGCTGCCCTACCGCACCGTGCTGCTGGGCACCTTCTTCCTGACGGTGGTGTTCGACCTGACGATCGCGGTGCAGGTGGGGCTGCTGCTGGCCTGCGCCTTCTTCATCTTCCGCATGAGCGCACTGTTCACGGTGCGGCCGCACAGCGGCGGCGAGCTGCCCCCGGGCGTGCAGGTCTTCGAACTCTTCGGCCCGTTGTTCTTCGGCGCGGTGGGCAAGATCGAGGACCTGCCGTCGCGGCTGGCCCCCGGCACCCGCGTGCTGGTGCTGGAGATGCACCGCATGATCTCGATGGACACCTCGGGCCTGGACGCCCTCGAGCAGCTGCACCGGGTGCTGCAGCGCCAGGGCATCACGCTGCTGCTGGCCGAGGTGAACCCGCAGCCGCTCGGGCTGATCCGCCGTTCGGGCTTCGAGGCCACGCTGGGCCCGGACTGCATCGTGCCCAAGGTGGCCGACGCGGTGGGCAGCGACGGCGCCGAGGCGCAGGATCCGGCCGCGCAGATCTGATCGCCCACCCGCCGAGCGAGCCCCCCCCGCCGCGTCAACCGCCCCGCGGCAGGGCGGCCAGCAGGTCGAGGCAGAGCGACTGCACGGCCACATCGCCCAGGCAGGCCGGCAGCTCGGCCAGCGGCGTGACCGCGAGCCGCTCGCCCAGCACCTTCGACCGCCGCGACAGCGTGCCCGCCAGCCCGGCCGGCGGCTCGGCCAGCAGCGCAATCAGGCGCTCGAGGTGCGCCGCACTGCCTTCACCGGCCATCGTCGTGGCCGCCAGGCTCAGCAAGGCGTCCACCCATGCGGCCGCGCCGGCCCCGGCCTGCGGCAGCGCCGGCAGCGCGGGGGCAGCCCCCCGCGCCAGTCGGTCGCCGCGCTCGGCCTTGCTGCGCACATCCAGCCACAGCCCGTGCGCGGGCAGCAGGGCGCGCGCCAGGTCGAGCAGGTCGGCCACCGAGCCCTCCAGCAGCTCGAGCTCCAGCTCGGCGATCGGCAGGCTGCGGCCCGCAGCGCGGATCTCGCCGCGGTCCAGCGCCGCCTCGATGCGGCTGGCGCCCTGGCGCAGCGGGCAGGCCAGGCGCTCGAAGTCGGTGCGGTACTGCACCGCCAGCGCGGGGGCCGCGCCGCCGTCGGCCGCCAGGCGGGCCTGCAGCGCATCGCCCACCGCGGTGCCGGCATGGCGGGCCAGCAGCAGGTCCGGCAGCGCCTGCCCGGGCGGCACCTGCAGCGGCGCGTTGTGCTCCAGGCGCTGCATCGGATCGGCACCGCGGCCCTTGAGCGTCTGCACCCAGGGCCCGCCCTCGCTGCGCAGGCGCAGCGCGAAGCCGGCGCGCCCGAGGCGCCGATCGGGCGTGTCGAGGTAGGCCGCGCGCATCGCGATGCGCGTGGCGCCCCGGGCCTCCAGCCAGCCGGCCAGCGACTCCAGGCGCTCGGCCGGCACCTGGAACTTCAGTTCGATCTCGTGCATGGCCTGCATTGTGGCGCCTGCGCCCACCGCCCCCTGCCGCGCCGGCGTGCGGGCCGCAGTGGCCCGGCCGGGCCCGCCCCCGCATACAATCCGCGGTTGTCCCCCGTCTGCGGACGGGCCTGTTCCTGCCCCTGCGTTGTTGCACCATGCCGCTGTTCTGGAAACCCTACCAATCCGAGACCACGCAGTTCCTCGAGGAGCTCAAGCGCCGCGATCCCACGCTGGAAGCGCGCCAGCGCCAGGGCCGCGCCCTGCTCTGGGACCGCGAGCAGGACCGTCAGGCGCAGCGCGAGTACCAGGACGCACGCGTGGCGCAGCAGGCCTACGTCTACCAGACCAAGAGCTGATCGCGGCGGGATGGCGGCCCCCGCGCACGACGCCCCCGGCGTGCCGGTGGCGGCCGACGGCCTGCCCGAGGTGGTCGACCATGTGGCGGTGGCGCGCCTGTACGGCGAGCCGCTGTTCACGCTGCCCACCGACCTGTACATCCCGCCCGACGCGCTGGAGGTCTTCCTGGAGACCTTCCAGGGCCCGCTGGATCTGCTGCTCTACCTGATCCGCAAGCAGAACTTCAACATCCTCGACATCCCGATGGCGGATGTCACCCGGCAGTACCTCGACTACGTCGAGCAGATCCGCAGCCGCAATCTCGAGCTGGCCGCCGAGTACCTGCTGATGGCCGCGATGCTCATCGAGATCAAGTCGCGCATGCTGCTGCCGCCGAAGAAGAGCGACGAGGGCCGCGAAGCCGAGGATCCACGGGCCGAGCTGGTGCGCCGCCTGCTCGAGTACGAACGCATCAAGCTGGCCGCCGCCCAGCTCGACACGCTGCCGGTGCTGGGCCGCGACTTCCTGCGCGTGCAGGTGGCGGTGGAAGAGGCGCTGCAGCCGCGCCTGCCCGAGGTGAGCCTGGCCGATCTGCGCCAGGCCTGGGCCGACGTGCTCTCCCGCGCCCGCCTGACCGAGCACCACCGCATCAGCCGCGAGCAGCTCTCGGTGCGCGAGCACATGAGCCTGCTGCTGCGCCGGCTGCAGGGCGAGCGCTTCGTCGAGTTCCAGGACCTCTTCGAGCCGGAGCGCGGCGCGCAGGTGCTGGTGGTGACCTTCATCGCGATGCTCGAGCTGGCCCGCGAGCGCCTGCTCGAGATCACCCAGGCCGAGGCCTTCGCACCGATCTACGTGCGCCTGGCCTACCAGCCGGCCTGAACCGCCCCCGCCACGGTCCCTCCGTACACTCGGGGGCCTCGACCTCCGCGGAGCGACCCATGTCCCTTTTCCAGCCCGGCATCCTCGCACCCATTCCCGCCCATGCCCGCTACCTGAGCCTGGGCCTGCGCCCTGGCGTCGATCCCCGCCCGGCGCTGCGCACCCTGGCCCGCGAGGCCGACGGCCTGCACTGCGTGGCCGGCATCGGCGCGAGCCTGGCCGCCGCGCTCGGTGCCTCGATCGACGGCCTGCGTGAACCCGAGGTGCCAGCCGGCGCCCGCGTGGCCCTGCCGGTCACGCCGGCGGCACTGTGGCTGTGGCTGCGCGGCGACGAGCCCGGTGCCCTGCTGCTGGCCGGCCGGCACTGGGCCGGGAAGCTGGCACCCGCCTTCGAGCTGCAGCAGTCGCTGGTCGCCTTCCGCCACGAGGACGGGCGCGACCTGACCGGCTACGAGGACGGCACCGAGAACCCGCAGGGCCAGGCGGCCCTGTCCACCGCCTTCGTGCAGGGTCGCGGTGCGGGGCGGGACGGCGCCAGCTTCGTCGCGGTCCAGCAGTGGCAGCACGCCCTGGAGCGCTTCGAGGCCCTGTCCACCGAAGCCCAGGACCATGCCATCGGGCGTCGCCGCAGCGACAACGAGGAGCTCGACGACGCCCCGCCCAGCGCCCATGTGCAGCGCACCGCCCAGGAAAGCTTCGATCCCGAGGCCTTCGTGCTGCGCCGCTCGATGCCCTGGCACGACGGCCGCGACTGCGGCCTGCTGTTTGCCGCCTTCGGGGCCTCGCTGGACGCCTTCGAGGCCCAGCTGCGGCGCATGAGCGGGGCCGAGGACGGCATCACCGACGCCCTGTTCGGCTTCACCCGGCCGCTCACCGGCGCGGCCTTCTGGTGCCCGCCGCGGCGCCCCGGCGGCGGACTCGACCTGCGCGCCCTGGGGCTCAGCGACTGAGCCTGCCGTGGCGCACTGACCACAGCGGCGGCGCGCCGACTGCTACCAATTGCAAGCGTGCCGCCCTCCAGCGGCGCCGCGCCTGCACGCCCCCCTCGGGCAGGGGCTGCGTGACCAGATGTTGCAATTTGCCGGTTTCGGCCGTGCGCTAAGGCACGGCCGCACCGGCTGGGCACAGCTATGCTCGCCGCTCTGCGGGCGTTGCCAGAGATGCCTGCGCGGTTCCGGACGGTCGTCGACGGTCGCCGGGCCGGACGATTTCCGGGCGGACGGTGTGTGCGGGCACACCGCCGCCAGGACGAGCCAGCGGTGCAGGACCCACAAGAACACACATGATCGAAGCGACAGATGCGGCCGCGGCGCGCCCGGAGCGCCCACGGCGCGGCTCAGTACGCTGGGGCAGTCTGGTCGCGCTGCTCGGCCTGGCGCTGCTGGTCGACAGCGCACCGGCCCGGGCCGCCGACGACTACCTCTACACCCTGCAGCCCGGCGACAACCCCTGGAACCTGTCGGAGCGCTTCCTGCGCGACATGAGCTACTGGCCGCGGCTGGTGGCGCACAACCGCATCGCCGACGACCGCCGGCTGCCGCCCGGCAGCACGCTGCGCATCCCGCGGGACTGGCTGCGCCTGCGCGCCAGCGCCCTGCAGCTGGGCGCCTTCACCGGCGAGGTGCAGGTCGACCTGGGCGACGGCCAGGGCTGGCGCAGCGCCGAGACCGGGCAGCGGCTGGCCGCGGGCAGCCGCCTGCGCACACCGGGCGGCGCCAGCGCGGCGCTGCAGCTGGCCGACGGTTCGCGCGTGCTGGTGCTGCCCGACAGCGAGCTGCACCTGCGCGAGGCCGCCGAGGTGGGCGCGGGGGCGCTGTCGCTGCGCATCGAGCTGCTGCGCGGCCGTCTGGAGAACGCGGTGCACCCCATGCGCGCCAGCGGCTCGCGCTTCGAGATCCAGACCCCCTCGGCGGTCACGGCCGTGCGCGGCACCGAGTTCCGCATCGCCGCCGACGCCCGCAGCACGCGCAGCGAGGTGCTCGACGGCGCGGTGTCCTTCGGCAATGCGCGCGGGCAGCTCACCCTGGCACAGGGCACCGGCAGCCTGGCCCAGGCAGGGCTGCCGCCCCAGCCACCACGGCGCCTGCTGGCGCCGCCCCGCCTGGAGGGCCTGGCCACGCACTGGCAGGAAGCGCAGCCCCGGCTGGTCTGGCCAGCCCTGCGCGGCGCCAGCGCCTACCGCGTGCAGCTGGCCGCGCTGGATGCCACCGACCAGGCCGCGGTCACCCTGGCGCTCGACGCCTCCGCGGCCGAACCCCGGCTGCACCTGCCGCCGCTTCCCGACGGCCGCTACCGGCTGCGGCTGCGCGGCGTGGACAGCCTCGGCCTGGAAGGCCTGAGCGCGCAGCAGCTGCTGACCATCGACACCCAGCCGCCGCCCCCGCTGCCGCAGGCACCGGCCGGCACGCAGCCGGTCACGCCGCAGGCAGGCACGCTGCGCTGGCGCCCCGCCGACACCCGCGCGGCCGGGGCGGAGGGCGTGGGCAGCGAGCGCCGGCTGCGCTACCGGCTGCAGATCGCCGCGGCCGACCGGGGCTTCGCAGCCCCGCTGGCCGATCTGGCCGGCGACGACAGCCTGGCCTGCGCCCTGCCGGTGCTGCCCGCCGGTCGCTACCAGTGGCGCGTCGCCAGCCTGCTCGACGACGACCAGGGCCCCTGGAGCGCGGTGCAGCACCTGCAGCTCGTGACGGCCACGCCGGAACTGATCGGCATCGAACTGGACGAGCGGCTGCGCCTGCGCTGGCAGGGCGATGGCGAAGGCCCGGGCGAAGGCGGGGGCCCGGTGCGGCTGCAGATCGCCCGTGATGCGGGCTTCACCGAGGTGCTGCTCGACGAACTGCGGCACGGCCGGCAGGCCGACCTGCCCCGGCCGGCGGCCGGGCGTTACCACCTGCGCGTGGGTCGCCCCGCACTGGCCGGCCGGCCGGTGGGCTGGGGCCGCGCCCAGTCGCTGGAAGTGCACGGGCTGCGCCTGCTCGACGACCACGCCGCGCTGGTACGCGCCGACCTGAACGCGCTGCCGCCCACCGGCGCCGGTCCGGCCCCGCAGTGCGCCGCCTGGGCGCCGGCGGCGCCGCCCCCCCTGGTACCGGCCGCTGCGGCCCCCGCGCCGCGATGAAGCGCTGGCTGCTGCGCGCCGGTCAGACCAGCGTCGGGCATCCCTGGTGGGTGGCCTGCGCGCTGATCCTCGCCCTGCTCGGCCCCGCCCGGGGACTGCTGGAGACCCTGGACCGGGCCGCCTGGGACGTCACCGCGCGACTCGTGCAGGGACTGCCGCGCCCGCCCGAGGTCAGCGACGCGCAGGTCATCGTCACCATCGACGACGCCAGTGTGCAGGCCCTGGGCCGCTGGCCCTGGCCGCGTGATCTGCACGCCCAGCTGCTCGAACGCATCGGCAGCGCCGCGCCCCGTGCGGTGGGCTACGACGTGCTGTTCGGCGAGGCCGGCGAAGGCGACCGCAGCCTGGCGGCCGCGCTGCGCCGCCACGGCCGCGTCGTCCTGCCGGTGGCCCCCAGCGCGGCGGCCGGCGCGGGCGGCCTGCAGGCCAGCGGACCGTTGCCGGATTTCGCCGCCGCGGCAGCCGGCCTGGGCCACGTCGACACGGAGATCGACCCCGACGCCCGGGTGCGCCGCCTGTACCTGCGCGCGGGCGTCGCCGGGCAGTGCTGGGAGCAGCTGGCGCTGGCCGTCTGGCGGGTCGCGGACGAGCCCGCCGCACGCCGCCGCCTGCCGCCGGCCACGGCGCAGGACTGCCGCCGCGCCGGCGGCAACCCGCTGGCCTGGCAACGCGCCGAGGAGCGCCTGATGCCGCTGCGTGCAGCCGAAGTGCCGCGCCTGTCGGCCCTGCAGCTGCTGCGCGAGCCGCAGGTGGCCACGGCGCTGACCGGCCGCATCGTCTGGGTCGGCGTGACCGCCCAGGGGCTGGACCAGCACGTCACCTCGCCTGCCGCCGCGCCCGGCACGGCCTGGAGCGGAGTGCAGTGGCAGGCCCAGGTGCTGCACGCCCTGCGCGAGGGCGACCTGGCCGAACCGCAGTCCCCAGCCGTGGTCGCGGCGGCCAACCTGCTGCCGATGCTGCTGCTGGCCGCCCTGCTGCAATGGCGCGGCTGGCGCCCGCGCGGGCGGCGCCTGGCGCTGCTGCTGCCGCTGCCGGCGGCGGGCAGCGCACTGCTGCTGGCCAGCACCCACCTGTGGCTGCCCTGCAGCGCGATCACCCTCGGCCTGGCGCTGGCCTACCTGCTCACCCGCGCCGGCGAGCTGCAGGACGCGCGCGAGGACCTCGCCCAGGCCCAGCACCAGGCCGACGCCACGCTGCGCGCGATCACCGACAGCGTCATCTCCATCGACGCCCGGCTGCGCGTGCGCTACCTCAACCCCAGCGCCGAGCGACTCGTCGGCGACGAGCTCGCCCGCGTGCAGGGGCTGCATGTCTCCACCCTGCTGCGCCTGAGCGCCCGCGAGGCGCACATCCTCGATGCCGCGCTCACCGCCTGCCTCGAGCAGCGCGAGGTGGTGCATGTGCAGCAGCCCCTGCGCCTGGACCTGCCCCCCACGCCCCGCCTGGTGCGGCTGATCGCCAGCCCGGTGCACCCCTCCCCGGCGCCCGGCAGCGCCGGTCGCAGCCAGACCCCGCCCCGTCCCGTGCGGCGCGGGCGCCTGGCGGCGGCCCGCCCCAGCCTGCTGCCCGAGGTGGTGATCGCCCTGGCCGACGTCACCGCCGAGGTGCAGGCCGGCGAACAGCTGCGCCACGAGAGCACGCACGACAAACTCACCGGCCTGCCCAACCGCACCCTGCTGACCGACCGCCTGCAGCATGCGCTGACCGGCGTGACGCGGGCGCAGCGTTCGCTGGCGGTGCTCTTCGTCGACCTGGACCGCTTCAAGCGCATCAACGACAGCCTCGGCCACCGCCAGGGCGACGCGGTGCTGCGCGAGGTGGCGCGCCGCCTGACGGCCTGCTGCCGGCCGCACGACACCGTGGCGCGCTGGGGCGGCGACGAGTTCGTCGTGCTGCTCGAGGAGGTGGGCTCGCGCGAGGTGGTGGCGGCACTGGCCGGCCAGCTCATCGATGCGGTGGCCGCCGAGTTCCAGATCGACGGCATCGACGTCGAATGCGGCTGCTGCATCGGCATCGCCCTGGCGCCGCAGGACGGCCACGATGCCGACACCCTGATTGCCCTGGCCGACACCGCGATGTACCGCGGCAAGGCGCACGGCGGCAAGCGCTTCGAGTTCTACGCCAGCGAGATGCCCGCCTGGACGCGCGAATGGCTGGCCATCGAGACCCGCCTGCGCCACGGCCTCGAGGGCGGCGACTTCGTGCTGCACTATCAGCCGCAGGTCGACCTGATCGCCGGCCGCCCGGTGGGCCTCGAGGCCCTGCTGCGCTGGCGCCAGCCCGATGGCGAGCTCTGGGCCCCCGGCCGCTTCCTGCATGTGGTGGAGGAAACCGGCCTGATCCTGGCGGTGGGGGCCTGGGTGATCCGCGAGGCCACCCGCCAGCTGGCCGCCTGGCGCGCCGCCGGGGTGCCGCTGGTGCCGGTGTCGGTAAACGTCTCGGCACGCCAGTGCCTGGACCGCCACCTGGTGCAGGTGGTGGCCGACGCCCTGGCCGAGGCCGACATCCCGGCCCGCTACCTGAAGATCGAGGTCACCGAGAGCACCGCGATGGCCGACCTCGGCCAGCTCAAGACCCTGCTGACCGAGCTGCGCCAGCTCGGCGTGGCGGTGGCGATGGACGACTTCGGCACCGGCTACTCGTCGCTGGCGCACCTGAAGCGCTTCCCGGTCGACCAGATCAAGATCGACCCCACCTTCATCCACGACATCACCAGCGACCCGAACGGGGCGGCCATCGTGCGCGCCACCATCGCGCTGGCGCACGGCCTGGGCGTGCCGGTGGTGGCCGAGGGCGTCGAGAACGCCGAACAGCGCGCCTTCCTGGCCGAACACCGCTGCGACATCGCGCAGGGCTACCTGTACGCCCAGCCGCTCTCGGGCGAGGCGGTCGCGCGCTACCTGGAAGGCAACCGCCCCGACCCGAGGCGCCTGGACGCCTTTGCCGAGACCATGCCGCTGACCTCGCTGGAGCGCTGACCCGCCGGGCTCACATCAGCAGGTGCTCGCCGGCGTTCTCGCCCCCCAGGATGACATAGTTCACCCGCCGCAGGTCGCTCAGCACCCGCCCGCCGGCATAGCTGATCGAGCTCTGCAGGTCCTCGCGCATCTCGCGCAGGGTCTCGGCCAGCGGGCCCTTGATCGGCTCGAGGATGCGCTTGCCCTCGACATGCCGGTATTCGCCCTTGTTGAAGTCGCTGGCCGAGCCGTAGTACTCCTTGAAGAGCTGGCCGTCGACCTCCACCGTGCGCCCGGGCGACTCCTCGTGCCCCGCGAACAGCGAGCCGATCATCACCATCGCCGCACCGAAGCGCACGCTCTTGGCGATGTCGCCGTGGTGCCGGATGCCGCCGTCGGCGATGATCGGCTTGGTCGCCACCCGCGCGCACCACTTCAGCGCCGAGAGCTGCCAGCCGCCCGTGCCGAAGCCCGTCTTCAGCCGCGTGATGCAGACCTTGCCCGGCCCGATGCCCACCTTGGTGGCGTCCGCGCCCCAGTTCTCCAGGTCGATGACCGCCTCGGGGGTGCCCACGTTGCCGGCGATCACGAAGGCCTGCGGCAGCTTCGCCTTGATGTGCTCGATCATGCGCCGCACACTGTCGGCATGGCCGTGCGCGATGTCGATGGTCACGTAGTCCGCCCCCAGCCCCTCGGCGGCCAGCCGGTCGATCACCGCCATGTCGGCGGCCTTCACGCCCGAGCTGATCGAGACGAACAGGCCGCGCTCGCGCATGCTCCGCGCGAAGGCCACGTTGTCGAGGTCGAAACGGTGCATCACGTAGAAGTGGCCGTTGGCCGCCAGCCAGGCCGCCAGCGCCTCGTTCAGCACCGTCTTCATGTTCGCAGGCACCACCGGCAGCGCGAAGCGCCGGCCGCCGAACTCCACCGAGGGGTCGCATTCCGAGCGGCTGTCCACCCGGCAGCGCCGCGGCAGCAGCAGCACGTTGTCGTAATCGAAGATGTCCATGGCACCGCTCCTGCGCCGCGCTGCCGGACGTGCCGGGGCGACACGCCTTCGGCAGGCAAACCGGACGAGTCTAGGCGCAGGGCGCGCCCGCAACCATGCGTCGCACCGCATGGCCACCATGCCCTCTGGAGCATGTCGACGGCCGCCGCAGCGCCTTTCGAAGCCGGCTCCGGCCGCGGGACTCGCATCCCCGCTCCAGGCGAACCCCAGCCCCGCACGGCGTCCGAACCGGTAAAATCGCAACAATGTGTAAACATCCCATGCCTCAGCCGCCCGGCCCCGGCCGGGCCCCCCGGCCCTGCAGCTCGGCCCTGGCGCTGTGGACCCCGGCGGCGCTGCTGCTCGGGCTGGCTGCCTGCGGGCTGCCGGCATCGCCCCCCGCGCTGGCCGGACCGATCGGTCAGCCCGAGGCGCTCGCCGCCCCGTCGGCCGGCGGGCCGGCGCCGGTCCCCGGGGCGGCCTCGGTTGCCGCCACCACGGCAGCCGGCGCGGCCGAGGATCCCGACTGCCTGCGCCTGCCGCCGCTGCCGCAGCCCCCCGCCGGCGCGCTGGATGTCACCCGCTTCGGCGCCCGCCCCGACGACGACCGCGCCGACGACGAGGCGGTCGAACGCGCCCTGGCCGCCGCCCGCGACGGCGACTGGCTCGTCTTCCCGCCCGGGCGCTACCTGCAGGCGCGCAGCTGGTACGTCACCACCCCGCGCGTCACGCTCTGGGCCGCCGGCGCGACGATCCACGCGCTGGACCACCGCGACCTGACCATCGGCCTGCGCGCCGACGGCGTGCGCCTGTACGGCGCCACGCTCACCGCCGCGCCCGGTCAGCGCCGGCTGGACATTCCCGGCACCCGGGTGTCGATCGCCCCCGGCCGCGCCGCCCGCACCGAAGACCCCCCCGTGCGCGGCAACGTCGTGCGCGGCGTGCGCATCCTGCCGCCGCCGGACAGTGCGCCGCGCCTGCTCGTCGGCGCGACCAGCCCGCGCGGCGGCGCCTCGGCCGGCATCTTCGCGATCCGTGCGGCCGACTTCACCATCGCCGAGAACCAGGTCGTCGAGACCCTGGCCGACGGCATCCACGTCACCGGCGGCGCCTTCAACGGCCGCATCCTGGCCAACCGCGTCGAAGGCAGCGGCGACGACGCCATTGCCACCGTGTCCTACCTCGGCCCGCGCGGCATGGAGCTGCTGCGCAGCGGCGCGCGCCCGACCTTCGAGGACCAGGTGCGCGACGTGCTCATCCAGGACAACCGGGTGGGCTTCAACCCCTGGGGACGCGGCATCGGCGTGATCGGCAGCCGGCGCATCACGGTGCGGGCCAACCACATCGAGGCGGTGCGCCACGGCGCCGGGGTGATCGTCGCGCAGGAAGGCAGCTACCGCACCCCCGGCCCCTCCGAGATCGTCGTCGACGCCAACCGCATCCTGGACATCCAGCGCCCGCCGCCCGGCGGCTGGCCCGCCGGTGCCCCGGCACGCACCGGCCACGGCGCCATCGAGATCCACACCTGGGGCAACCGCGACGACGACCTGCGCAACCCCTGGGTGGTCAGCCACCTGGTGGTCCGCCATGTCAGCGTCACGAACAACCAGATCGAGCGCCCCGCGGCCGACGGCATCCGCATCGGCGTGGGCGGCACCCCGGGCATGGTCGCCGGGGTCGAACTGATCGGCAACCGCATCAGCGCCGTCGGCGGCCAGCCCATCGCCCTGCTGCAGACCGGCGCGATCAGCCGCCTGTGCGGGCCCGACGACCTCGGCACCCCCGGCTGCGCCCCCGGACAGCGCCCGCGCGCCGGCGGCGCCCGGCTGGACTGCAGCCGGCTGCGCTGAAGGCCAGCGAACCGAGCGCACCGCGCCCCGGCGCAGGGCGCGTCGTCAGCCGGCCCCGATCGTCTCCACCTCGAAGCCCACCAGACCCGCGGCCTGACGCGTGCCCGCATTGTCGACGCAGTGGCAGACCCGCTCGCGCATCGCGAGCAAATTCTGGATGCCGATCGGCAGCGCCCGGCGCTTCGGTGGGTTCGGTGGGTTCGGTGGGTTTGGCAGTGCATCCATGGATGGCACCGAGTGTACGAAGGTCCTGCCCCGCCCGGACACCCCGCCCGGGCACCCCGGCGGGACCGCGCGGCCCGCCCCCGCAAGGGTGCCGCTCAGAGGGTGTTTCCTAAATGAACCCTGTCGCCAGTCTCGTTGCGAGGATACGCGCTTCGGTGAGCCAGATCCATGCGACGGGGGCCCAATCGGAGCGGTCGTGGTGAGCGATCAAGCGACGAGCACGCTCGTTCCAGGCATGCGTACGCTCGACGACCCAGCGCTTGGCTTGCACGACGAAGCCTTTGGCGACGACCTCTGGCCACAGCGGTTGCTGGGCGCTCTGCCAAGTGCCCGTGACCCGATTGCCGGGGTGGCGCACGATGTGCACGGCGATGCCATGAGTCTTCTCGATGGCCTGGGCACAGCGCCCGCCGTAGGCCGCGTCTGCGAACAACACCTTGAGACCGGCCACCTTCGTGCAGGCCTGGGCGACCACGGGCGCGGCCCCGTCGCGGTCTTGCACGCTCGCAGCAGTGATCGTCACGGCCAGCAGCAAGCCAAGCGTGTCGACGACGAGATGGCGCTTGCGGCCCTTGACCTTCTTGCCCGCGTCGAAGCCGGTACTGCCGCCCTGTGCTGTGCTGCGCGTGCTCTGCGAGTCGATGATGGCTGCCGTGGGGTCCGGTTCACGGCCCACGCGGTCGCGCCACTGCCGGCGGAGTCGGTCGTGCATCAGTTCGAAGGTGCCGGCGTGCGCCCAGCCGCGAAAGGCCTTGTAGACCGCACGCCAGGGCGGGAACGACTTGGGCAGCAAGCGCCAGGCGCAGCCTGTGCGCACGATGTAGCAGCACGCGTTGACAAGCACGCGTCGCTCGTGCCTCGCAGGCGCACCGCGCCCGCCTTGGCGCTCGAACAGGTCCGCCACCAGGGCCCACTCCGCATCGGTCAGATCGGTGTTCATCCCGCTGGGGCCGTCCTCGCGCCGGTGTCGTTCAGCGTAGCCCACGCGAAGGGGCTTGCCGCCTTGCACGGCAGCGCGCTCGGCAGGCTTGCGCGTGGGCCGCATGCGCTTGATGCCCGCTTGCTCGAGCGCCTTGCGAACCGTCGCCGAGCACACGTTCAGGGCACAGCGACGGTTGAGTTCGCGCGTCAGTTCGTCCAGCGACGAGCGCGGCAGCTCCTGCACGATGCTCGTCAAGACCACGCCGTGATCAGCCGTCAACACGGGCTTGCGCCCCGGGCGCCCCTTGATCTTTGCTTGCGCACTTCCCATTCGATCCCTCGCGAGTCGGCCGATTCTGCATCGGCGTGCACACGAGATATTGATTTGGGATACACCCTCT
>JAKLLA010000028.1 GCA_023150375.1 Burkholderiaceae bacterium | reverse complement strand
CGCCGTGATCAGCCGTCAACACGGGCTTGCGCCCCGGGCGCCCCTTGATCTTTGCTTGCGCACTTCCCATTCGATCCCTCGCGAGTCGGCCGATTCTGCATCGGCGTGCACACGAGATATTGATTTGGGATACACCCTCTGAGAACCTGTGAATGAACCGGCCGCGCGCGGCGGGCCGCCGGCCACCTAGAACGCCACCCCGAGCGCGCGCAGCAGGCTGAGCCAGAGCGGCAGCACCGCCGCGAAGGCCAGCGTGGACAGCACGATCACCGCGGTGGCCTCCACCTCCAGCGTGCGATAGCGCTGCGCGAACAGCAGGGCGTTGCTGCCGGTGGGCATCGCCGCGGCAATCACCACCACCGCCAGCGGCAGGCCGTCCAGTCCGGCGCCCCAGTGCGCGACCACCAGCACCAGCGCCGGCAGTGCCAGGAGCTTGAGCAGCGCCAGCCCCAGGGCGACCTGCCAGCGCGGCCCCAGCCCGTGCTGCGCCAGCGAGGCGCCGATCAGCACCAGGCACAGCGGCACCACCGCCTGGCCGAGCATCTGCAGCGTCTCGTCGGCCTGGGCCGGCAGCGGCAGGCCGGCGAGGTTCCACGCCAGCCCGAGCAGCACCGGCAGCACGACGGGGTGGATCACCGTCTGGCGCACCGTGTTCGCCAGCGTGGCCAGCAGCGAGTGGCCCCGGCCGCTGTGGTGGGCGCTGGCGCGGGCGATGTCGATCTCGGCCAGCACGGTGAGCACGCTCAGCAGGATCAGCGCGTGCACGCTGACGATGGCCACCTGCAGCCGCAGCCCGGCCTCGCCGAACAGCGCGGCCGAGAAGGGCAGGCCCATCTGCACGCCGTTGCCGAAGGTCACCGAGATGGCCCGCGTGGTGGGCTGCGGCGCCAGTGCCGGGGTGAGGGGCTGCGTGCCGCCACGGGTCAGGCGGCGGCGCTCCCAGGCCCAGACCAGCAGCAGCCAGCCGATGGCCGGCAGGAAAAAGGCCGCCAGCAGCCGCCAGGGCAGCGCGGCGAGATCCACCCGCGCCATGGTGCGAAACAGCAGCGCCGGCACGAAGAGCAGGAAGGCCGCGTTGCCCAGTGCGCGCAGCCCGTCCGGCCCCGCCAGCAGGCGGCGGCGTGCCCCGATCCAGCCCAGCGCGATCACGCCGAACAGGGCCACGAGGCGAAAGAACAGATCCCAGGTCATGGCCCGACCTTAGCCGCTGGGCGCAGGGTGCGCCCTGTGTGGACGACGCATGGGCCGCAGCGGCCGGGCAGGGCCGCCCGGCCGCCGCCGGCCCCGGATCAGCTCGACCTGGCCGCCGCCTTCTTGGCGGGCGCCTTGGCCGCCGGCCGGGCCGCACGCGGCTCGAACTCGAAGATCACCTTGCCATCCTTTTTGTCGTAGACCAGGAAGGCCTTGAACTTGCGCTTGGTCTTGTTGGAGACGAAGCCGTCGAGCAGGTCGGTCTTGCCCGTGGCCAGCAGCTTGGTCATCTGCTCGTGGCTGACCGGCTGCTGCAGGATCACCGCGCCGGTCTTGAAGTCGCAGGTGGCGTGCGCGCCCACCGCATGCTCGCAGACGTAGTTCGTGCCGTGCTCGTAGACATGGCCCTTGCACTTGGGGCAGGCGCCGAAGCTGGGCTGGCCGCTGAAGTCCACCGGCTCGCCGTCGCCCTCGTCCTTCTTGGCGTCGTCGCCGAAGTCGAATTCGAGGCGCCAGTTGTGGATCTCCTCGTCGCGCACCAGCTTCAGCTCGGCCGTGAAGGGCCAGCCGGCCTTGGAGCGGAAGCCCTCCAGCGGGCCGATCCGGTGGTCGCGCAGCAGCGCCTCGGCCTCGGGCAGCTCGAAGCTGCGCCCGGCCGGGATCTTGGTGATCGAGAAGCCGCAGCCCTCCGTGGCCCCGTCCTTTCCTGAACAGGCGAAGCGGCGGTAGTTCTCCTTGACCACCCCGCCGCAGTTCGGGCAGGGCGCGGCCAGCGTGGCGTAATCACCGGGGATGGTGTCGCGGTCGTATTCCTTGGCCTTCTTGACGATGCGCTGCGCCATCTCGGCGATGCCGGCCATGAACGCGTCGCGGCTGAGCTTGCCCTTCTCCATCTGCGCGAGCTGCTGCTCCCACTGGCCGGTCAGCTCGGGCTTGGTCAGGTCCTCGACCGCCAGGCCGCGCAGCAGCGTCATGAGCTGGAAGGCCTTGGCCGTGGGGATCAGCTCGCGGCCCTCGCGGTACATGTACTTCTCGAGGATCAGGCCTTCGATGATGGCCGCGCGCGTGGCCGGCGTGCCCAGGCCCTTCTCCTGCATCGCGGCCTTGAGCTCCTCGTCGTCGATGAGCTTGCCCGCGCCTTCCATCGCCGACAGCAGCGTGGCTTCGCTGTAGCGCGCCGGCGGCCGGGTCTTCAGCGCGGCCTGGCGGACGTCCTCGGTGCGCACCGTCTCGCCGGGTTGCACCGGCACCAGGTTGGCGTCCTCGTCCTGCGCTTCCTTGCCGTAGACGGCCAGCCAGCCGGGGTTGACCAGCACCTTGCCGTGGGTCTGGAAGTGGACCTCCTGCGCCCGGCCCTCCAGCTGCGTGGCCACCTTCGTGAGGCGGGTGGTGACCATGAACTCGGCGCTCGGGTAGAACACCGCGATGAAGCGCTTGACCACCAGGTCGTAGAGCTTGGCCTCGATCTCGGTCAGGCTCTTGGGCGCCTGCAGCGTCGGAATGATGGCGAAGTGGTCGCTGATCTTGCTGTTGTCGAAGATGCGCTTGCTGGGCTTGACGTAGCCGTCGTTCAGCGCCTTGCGGGCGTGGCCGGCCAGCGCCTGCAGCGGGCCGGGCAGGTCCTCGTCGGCGATCATCGACAGCGTCTGCTTCGCGACGCCGACGTAGTCCTCCGGCAGCGCGCGCGCGTCGGTCCGCGGGTACGTCAGCACCTTGTGCTTCTCGTACAGCGCCTGGGCGATCGACAGCGTGGTCTTGGCCGAGAAGCCGAAGCGCGAGTTGGCCTCGCGCTGCAGCGTGGTCAGGTCGTAGAGCAGCGGGCTGGCCTGGGTGCTGGGCTTGGCCTCCTCGGTGACGGTCCCGGTGCGGCCGCGCACTGCCTCGACGATGGCGGTGGCCTCGGCCTCGCTCCAGAGGCGGTCGGCACGGCGCTCGGCATCGTCGTTCTTCTTGAAGGCCGGGTCGAACCACTTGCCCTCGTACAGGCCGGCGGCGGCGCCGAAGTCGGCGCGGATCTCCCAGTAGGGCCGCGAGACGTGCTTGCGGATCTTCTCCTCGCGCTCGACCACGATGGACAGCGTGGGCGTCTGCACCCGGCCCACCGTGGTGAGGAAGAAGCCGCCGTCGCGCGAGTTGAAGGCAGTCATGGCCCGCGTGCCGTTGATGCCCACCAGCCAGTCGGCCTCGCTGCGGCTGCGCGCGGCCGCGGCCAGGCCCTGCATCTCGGCGTCGCTGCGCAGCCGCTCGAAGCCGTCGCGGATGGCCTGCGGCGTCATGCTCTGCAGCCACAGGCGCTTGATCGGCTTGCTGCCGCTCTTGGCGCCCAGCGCGTACTGCTCGATCAGGCGGAAGATCAGCTCGCCCTCGCGCCCGGCGTCGCAGGCGTTGATGATCTCGCCGACGTCCTTGCGCTTGATCTGCCGGACCACCGCGCTCAGCCGGGCCTTGCCCTTGTCGATGGGCTCGAGCTCGAAGTGCGGCGGCACCACCGGCAGGTGCGCGAAGCTCCACTTGCCGCGCTTGACGTCGTAGGCCTCCGGGGCGCGGATCTCCACCAGGTGGCCCACCGCGGAGGTGACGATGTAGCGCTCGTTCTCGAAATGATCGGCATGCTTCTCGAACTTGCCGGCGAGCGGGGTCAGGGCCCGCACGATGTCCTGCGCGACCGACGGCTTTTCTGCGATGACCAGCGACTTGCTCATGGATGGGAGACTCGGAACCCGGAAGTTGGAACCTGGCAACGGACCGGGCCCGACCCCCGCCGATGCCCTCTCTACAATCCGCCCCGCGCGTGCGCCGGCGCGCGCTCACACATACGCGCACGCGCCTGCACACACCCCCAATCTAACCAAATCCCGCCCCACCATGCCGCCGAGCCGCCCTTCGCGCCCTCCTGCCGGCGCCGCCGCGCCCCGCGGCCGCCGCATCCAGGTGCGCCGCTCCGGCGTGCACGGCAAGGGGGTGTTCGCGCTGCAGCCCCTGGCGGCCGGCGAGGTGCTGATCGAGTACAAGGGCGAGGTGATCTCCTGGGAGGAAGCCCTGCGCCGCCACCCGCACGACCCGGCCCAGCCGAACCACACCTTCTACTTCCACCTCGACGACAGCCGGGTGGTCGACGGCGGCGTGGGCGGCAACGCCTCGCGCTGGATCAACCATGCCTGCGAGCCCAACTGCGAGACCGAGGAGGTCGACGGGCGCATCTTCGTCAAGGCGCTGCGCGACATCGCCGCCGGCGAGGAGCTGTTCTTCGACTACCGCCTGGTCCTGGAAGGCCGCCACACGCCCAAGGTCAAGCGCGAGTACGCCTGCTGGTGCGGCAGCCCGCGCTGCCGGGGCACCATGCTCGGCCCCAAACGCTGAAACCCGAGCCGAGCCCCCCATGACCGCCGCCGCCCCGCCCCTGGCCTTCGACTGGCAGGCCGATGCCCTGCAGGCCGCGCTGCAGCCGCTCGCGCCGGGCCTGGTCGTGGAGGTCTGCGCCGAGACCGGCTCGACCAACAGCGACCTGACGGCCCGTGCCCGCGGTGCCGGCGCCGCCCCGGCACCGGTGCTGCGCGTGGCCGAGCGCCAGACGGCCGGGCGCGGCCGGCTCGGCCGGCCCTGGTGGTCGCAGCCCGGCCAGGGGCTGACCTTCTCGCTCGGGCTGGCGCTGGCCCCGGCAGACTGGTCCGGCCTGTCGCTGGCGGTGGGGCTGGCGCTGGCCGAGGCGCTCGAACCGCTGCCGCCCGACGCCGCGCGAGCCGGCCGCATCGGCGTGAAGTGGCCCAACGACCTCTGGCTGCGCGACGGCGACCGCAAGCTGGCCGGCATCCTGATCGAGGTCCTGGCCCTGCCGGGACGGGCCGATGCGGCGCGCTGGACGGTGATCGGCGTGGGCCTGAACCTGCAGCCGGTCGACGCCGACGCGGCCGCCTTCGGCAGCGGCTACGCCTGCCTGGCCGAGCTGGCGCCGGCCGACCCGCCGACCGTGCTGCAGCGCCTGGCCCCGGCCCTGCTGCGCGCCCTGCGCGACTTCGAACGCGACGGCCTGGCGCCGCGGCGGGCCGCCTACGCCCGCCGCGACGTGCTGGCCGGGCGCCGGGTGCGCGCCGGCGAGCTGGAGGGCGAGGCCGTCGGCCTGGCCCCGGATGGCGCCCTGCACCTGCGCGATGCCGCCGGTCGCCTGCACGCCGTGGCCAGCGGAGAAGTGAGCGTGCGCCCATGCTGAGGGGCCTGGTGATCCTGCTGCTGCTGGCCAACCTGGGCTACTTCGCCTGGAGCCAGGGCTGGATCGGCGCCCTGACCGGCGCGCCGCCGCAGACCGGGCGCGAGCCCGAGCGGCTGACCCGCCAGCTGCAGCCCGAGGCGCTGCAGATCCTGCCGCCGAACACGCTGGCGCGGCGCACCCCGCCGCCGGTGTGCGTCGAGGTCGGTCCGCTGACCACGGCCGAACTCGGCCGCGCCGAGGCGGTGCTGCGCAGCGCCCTGCCCGAAGGCAGCTGGCAGCGCCTGACGCGCGAGAAGCCCGGCCAGTGGATGGTCTACCTCGGCCCCTACCAGCGCCCGGAGCTGCTGCGCCGCCGCATGGAGGACCTGCGCAAGCGCCAGATCGCTTTCGAGGAAGTGCGCGACCTGCCCGGCTGGGAGCAGGGCCTGCTGTTCGGCCGCTACGCGGTGGAGGCCGATGCCCGCGCCCTGCAGGCGCGCCTGGCGGCCCAGCAGGTGCGCTACGTCCGTGTGGTGCGGCTGGTGGCGCCCTCCACGACCCACACGCTGCGCCTGCCGCGCGCCGACGCCGAGACCCAGGCCAACCTGCCGCGCCTGCGCGAGGCCATGGGCGGGCGGGCCTGGAGCGCCTGCAGCGCGCCTTGAGCGTCCGCGTGCGCCGGGGCGGCGGCGCGACCGGCCCGGGCATGTCCGGATGGCAGAACCTGCCCCGCGCGGGGCTTCGCTGCTAGCATCGGCCGCCGTTACGCGGGAGACCCACATGGACACGAGTCGCCGCCCCCACATCCTCCTGGTCGACGACGACATCTCCACGATCCAGGTGCTCTGGTGCATGTTGTCCGACGAGGCGCAGATCCGCTTTGCCAAGTCGGCCGAACAGGCCCTGGCCCTGGCGCAGTCCCAGCCGCCCGACCTGATCCTGCTCGACCTGGAACTGCCCGACGGCAGCGGCCTCGACCTGTGCCGGCTGCTGCAGCAGGACCGCCGCCTGGCCGGCGTGCCGGTGATGATCGTCACCGCGCATGCCCGCGACGACCTGCAGGTGGCCGCGCTGGAAGCCGGCGCCGTCGACTTCATTCCCAAGCCGCTGCAGGCCGCCCAGCTGCTGGCGCGGGTGCGCGCGCAGCTGCGCCAGCGCCCCGGCCCGGAGGCCCCCGCCACCGCCGCGCCGACCCCGCTGCGCGACGCGCTGCGGGTGCTGATCGTCGACGACGACGTGGTGGCCATCAAGATGCTGCGCAACGCGCTCGAGGCCATGCCGGTGCAGTTCCACTTCGCCACCCGCGGCGAGGAGGCGCTGAAGCTGGCCGCCCAGGTGCATCCCGACGTCATCCTGCTGGACGCCCAGTTGCCGGGGCTGGACGGCTTCGAGGTCTGCCGGCGCCTGAAGCTCGACCCCACCCTGGCCGACACCCCGGTGATCTTCGTCACCCGGGCCGACGACCCGCTCACCGAGGCCCTGGCGCTGGACGCCGGTGCGGTGGACTTCATCGGCAAGCCCTACCGGCCGGCGGTGCTGAAGGCCCGCGTGCAGCGCGCGCTGCAGCCGCCGCGCAGCGCCCAGGCCGGCGCGGATGCGCAGGGCGACGGCGCGGCCTGGCAGCGCTGGGCGGCGCGCCGCGTCGGCGCGCTGGCGCAGGCGCACCCGCAGGCCCTGCTGCTGTTCGACGCGGCCGACCGGCTCGACGCCCTCAACCCGGCCGCGCAGGCGCTGCTGGGGGTGGAGCCCGCCGACGTGCTGGGGCTGGGCCCGGGCGCCCTGTGGCGCCGGCTGCAGCGCCCCGGTGACGACGCCGAGCGGCCCGACGAGGCGGCCCTGCCCGGCCCCTGCGAGGAGCGGCTGTGCACCCTGCAGCGACGCGACGGCAGCCGCTGCGAGGTGCTGGCCACGCTGCGGGTGTCCGGCGAGGACGGTGAACAGCTCACCACGCTGAGCCTGCAGCCCCTGGCCCCCGGCCCGGAGGCCGCCACGGCGCTGGACGACGCCCCGACACGGCGGCTCACGCTGGAACGGCTGCTCGCCCGGCTGCGCCGCGCGGCCGAGGCCCTGCAGGCCCGGGCGGCCGGGGCCGACGCCCCGCTGCAGCAGGCCCTGGCCACCCAGGCCCGGCTGCTGCGCAACCTGGAAGACCTGCTCGGCCTGGGCCCGGAACACCCGGCCCCGCAGTGCGTGGCGGTGGACCTGGCCGACTGCCTGCGTCGGGCCGGCCTGGCGGACACCCGCAGCCCGCTCCCGCCCGGGCCCTGGCCGGCAGTGGCCAGCGACGCGGCTGCACTCGTGCACGCCCTGCGACGCCTGGCCACGCTTGCCCCCGCGGAGCAGCGGCCGGCGCTGGACCTGGGCCTGACCGTCGACGACGCCCGGCTGCACCTGCAGCTGCAGCACCCGGCCTGGACCTGGCAGGCCGACGCGGTGCGCCGCCTGCGCTGGCCGCTGCCCGGCCAGGCCGACCCCGGCAACGGCAGCGACGAGGGCCACGATGGCGGCCACGATGGCAGCCACGACACCGCCCGCGCCGACCTCGAGGCGCTCGACCTGGCGGTGACGCATCACCTGCTCACCGCGCTGGGGGCCGACCTGCTGCTCGACGACGCGCCCGCCCGGCTCACCCTGAGCCTGCCGCGCTGGGGCCGGCACCTGCCGGACGCACCGCCGGTGCTGCCCGACTGACCGGCCGGGCAAGGGTCACACGGTGAGGGGGGCCGGCACCGATGCCTGAGTCGCTGCAGCAACGCCGCAGCGCACTGCGCGCCCTCTTGCTGCTGGGGGTGGGCCTGCTGCTGTCCGGCGCGCTCGGGCTGCGGCAGTCCCAGTCGAACGCCGCGCAGCTGCGCGACGAGCTCGACGCGCTGGCCCAGGGTGTCGCCGACGACGTCACCGGCCGGGTGCGCCTGTTCGAATACGGCCTGCGCGGCGTGCGCGGCGCGGTCCTGGCCGCCGGCGGCGAGGCCATCACGCGGCGGCAGTTCCGTCTCTACGCCGACTCGCGCGATGTCGACATCGAATTTCCGGGCGCGCGCGGCTTCGGCTTCATCCGGCGGGTCGTGGCGCAGGACGAGTCGGCCTTCCTGGCCGCCGCCCGCAGCGAAGGCCCGCCCGACTTCACGATTCACGGCCTGGGGCCGCCGCAGGCGACGCGCTACGTCATCCAGTACATCGAGCCGGTGCAGCGCAACCTGGCGGCCGTCGGGCTGGACATCGCCACCGAGCCGCAGCGGCGTGCCGCGGCCGAGCGGGCCGCGCGCAGCGATGCGGCCACCCTGACCGGGCCGATCACCCTGGTGCAGGCCACCGGGCGACCGCTGCATGCCTTCCTGATCCTGCTGCCGGTCTACCGCAGCGGCAGCACGCCGGAGGGCCCGCAGGCCCGCGAGGCGGCCACCTTCGGCTGGGCCTACACGCCGCTGGTGATGGACGAGGTGCTGGCCGGCCCGCTGCCGCGCCACGCCGAGTACACGCTGCGCCTGCACGACATCACCGAGCCGGGCGCGCCGCAGCGCTTCTTCGGCCCGCCTTCCCCGCCGGCCGGGGCGGACAGCGGCCGCGCCGCCGCCACCGACCCGACGCTGACCCGCCGCCTGCAGCGCGAGGTGTTCGGGCGCCAGTGGCAGATCGAGCTGCGCGCCGAGCCCGCCTTCGTGGCCCGGCTGCAGCAGCTGCGCCCCGAAGTGGTGTTCGGCCTCGGCGCGCTGACCTCGCTGCTGCTGGCCGCGCTGCTGTACGCGCACCTGGTCGACCGCGGCCGCATCCGCCTGATCCGGGCACACCGCGCCCGCATGGCCACGCTGATCGAGAACTCCAGCGACGCCATCGTCACCGAATCGCGCGACGGGCGCCTGACCGGCTGGAACCGCGCCGCCGAGCGCATCTTCGGCCTCACCGCCGCGGAGGCGCTGGGCCGCCACGCCACCACGTTGCTGCTGCCCCTGGACCGACGCGGCGGCGACCAGGTGAGCCGGGAGCGTGCCCTGCTGGGCGAAACCGTGCCGCCCTACGACGAGGTGCTGCTGCGCCGCGACGGCTCGGAGATCGAGGTCTCGCAGACGCTGGCGCCCATCAGCGCGCCCGACGGCAGCATCGTCGGCATCGGCCGCACGATCCGCGACATCGGCGAGCACAAGCTGGCCGAGCGCCGGCTGCAGGCCTTCAACGCCGAGCTGGAACGCCAGGTCGCCGCGCGCACCCGCGAGCTGGCCACCGCGCACCGCGACCTGCAGACCCTGCTCGACGCGGTGCCCTCGATGATCGGCTACTGGGACCGTCACCTGGTCAACCGCTTCGCCAACCGCGCCTACCAGGACTGGTTCGGCCGCCGCGGCAGCAGCCTGGCGGGCCGGCACATGCAGGAGGTGCTGGGCCCGCAGCTGTTCGAGCTGAACCGGCCGCACATCGAGGCCGTGCTGCGCGGCGAGGCCCGCACCTTCGAGCGCAGCATCCCCCGGCCCGGCCAGCACGGCTGGCGCCACGCGCTGGCGCACTACCTGCCCGACCGGGTGGACGGCGAGGTGCAGGGCTTCTACGTGCTGGTGCACGACGTCACCGAGCTGACCGAAAGCCGCCAGCGCCTGGCCGAGAGCGAGGCCTTCCTCGAGCGCGCCGGCCGCCTCGCCGGGGTGGGCGGCTGGCGGCTGGACCTCGCCACCGACCGCCTCACCTGGACGCGCGAGACCTTCACGCTGCACGGCCTGCCGCCGGGCGAGCCGCCGTCACCGCAGCAGGCCCTGGCCTTCTATGCCCCGCAGGCCCGCGCCACCCTGCAGGAGGCGATGCGCCTGGCGATCGAACAGGGCCGCGGCTGGGACCTGGAGCTGCCGCTGACCACCGCCCAGGGCCGCGCGATCTGGGTGCGCACCATCGGCGAGCCGGAGTACGAGGAGCTGCCGCCGGCGCCGCCGGCCGGCCTGGTCGGTGCGATCCAGGACGTGACCGCAAGGCGCGAGGCGCTCGCCGCGCTGGAGGCGCGCCGGGTCGCCGAAGCCGCCAACGAGGCCAAGAGCGCCTTCCTGGCCACGATGAGCCATGAGATGCGCACGCCGCTGAACGCGCTGATCGGGCTGTCGCACCTGCTCGAGGGCACCCGGCTGGACGCCGAGCAGCGCGACTTCCTGACCAAGATGCAGCTGGCCGGGCGCAGCCTGCTGGGCGTGATCAACGCGGTGCTGGACCTGGCCAAGATCGAGGCCGGCGAGATGGCGCTCGAGCAGCTGCCCTTCGACCTGCACGCCCTGCTCGACGAGCTGATCGGCCTGCTCGGGCCACAGGCGCGCGCCAAGGGCCTGGACCTGTCGCTGCAGCGCGATCCGGCCCTGCCGGTCTGGGTACGCGGCGACGCCGGCCGGCTGCGCCAGGTGCTGGTCAACCTGCTGGGCAATGCCATCAAGTTCACCGAACAGGGCCGGGTGGAACTGCTCGCCGCGCCGGACGGCGCGGACGCGGACGGCCACGCAAGGCTGCGCCTGGCGGTGCGCGACACCGGCATCGGCATCGACGCGCAGGACCAGGCGCGGCTGTTCGAGCCCTTCGTGCAGGCCGACGCCTCCACCAGCCGGCGCTTCGGCGGCACCGGCCTGGGGCTGTCGATCGTGCGCCACCTGGTGCAGATGATGGGCGGCGAAGTGGGCGTGCACAGCCGCCTGGGCGAAGGCAGCGAGTTCTGGCTGAGCGTGCCGCTGCAGGCCCTGCCGGCGCACGCCGTCCCCGCGCAGCCGGCCGGGGCCGCGCCGGCCGCGGCGTCGGTGACCCTGCCGGAGGCGCCGCCGTCGCTGGCGGTGGTGATCGGGCTGGACGACCCGCGCACCGGCCAGGCCCTGGCCGAAACGGCGCGCCGGCTGGGCTGGCAGGTCGAGGCCCTGCCCGGCGGCGACGCCGCGGTGGCGCTGTGGCTCACCCGCACGGCGGCGGGCACGCCGCTGGACGTGCTGCTGCTGGGCTGGCCGGCCCACCAGGGCCGCACCGGCCCGCCGGCCCTGGCCCGGCTGTGCGAACCCGAGGAGGGGCGTCGGCGCCCCGCCCTGGTGGCCTGCAGCGAGGACCCCGGCCTGGCGGCCGAGGCCCTGGGCGCCGGCGTGGTCGACGCCGTGCTGCACCTGCCGGCCGATCCGGGCGCCCTCTTCAACGCGGTCAGCCAGGCGCTGGCGGCCCGCGAGGGCGGCGCTGCCCGCGTGCTGCAGGCCACCCGGCTGGAGGCCGGCAGCGGCGGCTGGCTGGACGGCCTGCGCGTGCAGGTGGTGGACGACAGCGAGATCAACCGCGAGGTGGCCGAGCGACTGCTGGCCCGCGAAGGCGCCCAGGTTCAGACCTGCGCCAGCGGCCAGGAGGCGCTGGACCGGCTGCGCGCCCGCCCCGGCCTGTGCGATGCGGTGCTGATGGACGTGCAGATGCCCGGCCTGGACGGACTGGAGACCACGCGACGCCTGCGCGCCGAGCTCGGGCTGACACGGCTGCCGGTGATCGCACTGTCCGCCGGCGCGATGACCGACGAGCGGCAGCGCGCGCTGGACAGCGGCATGGACGACTTCATCGGCAAGCCACTGGACCCGCGCACGCTGATCGTCTGCCTGCGCCAGCGGGTCGAACGCAGCCGCCATGCGCTGCTGCCGCTGCCTTCGGGCGAGGCGACGACCGAAACCGGGGCGCCATCCGCGGCGGCCCTCGCCGCGCCGGCAGGGGCAGAGGGTGGGCGGCGGGCGGCCGTGCCGCAGCCGGCCCTGCCGGCGATCGATGGCATCGACGCCGAGGATCTGGCCAGCCGGCTGGGCCACGACCGGGCCCTGTTCGCCTCGCTGCTGGCCCGGGTGCTGCGCGAGTTCGCCCCGCTGGCGCAGCCGCCTGTCCTGCCTGCGCCGGGCGAGGCGCGCCGACCCCTGCTGGCCCAGCTGCACAAGCTGCGCGGCAGCAGCGGCATGCTCGGCGCCCGGGCTCTGGCACAGGCCGCCGGCGCCGCCGAGGACGCGTTGCGCGATGCGGCCGCGCCGGCCGACTGCGAGGCCCGGCTGCAGGACCTGGCCGAGGCCTTCAGCCGGCTGCGCCGCGCCAGCGCCGACTTCCTGGCCCGCGAGGGGCAGGACGACGACGCGGACGACGACACGGCTGCCGGCCGCAGCGCGCCCGATCCGGCCCGGCTGGCCGAACTGGCCGAGCTGCTGCGCCGGCAGGATCTGGCGGCCCTGGATCATTTCCAGGCCCTGGCGCCGGCCCTGCGCGCAACCTGGGGGGCGGAGCGCTTCCGCCGTGCCCGGCTGGCCGTGGACGAACTGCAGTTTCCGGCCGCGCTGGCCGTGCTCGAGGAGGCCGCGCCGCCGCGCTGAGACCGTCCTGGCGCGGCCCGGCCCGGGGGCTCCGGTCAGGGACCTTCGGGCGGGGCAGGTGAGCCGGCGGGCGTGTCCCCCGCGCCGGCGCTGGCGGCCGAGCCGTCGACGACCGCAGCGGCCGCGGGCCGCTGGGGAGGCCGTGGGGCCGGCGCGCCCGCGGTCGGCCGGGGCTGCGACGGGCGGCCCGGGCGATCCGACCCCAGGCGATCGGGGCGCTCCGCCCCGGCGCCGCGTCCTGCGCCCGGGCCCCGGCCCCGTTCGCCCGGGGGCCCCCGGCGCCCGGCGCCTTCGGGTGCGCCGCGGCGTTCCTCGGCCGGACCCCGCGCCGGGCGCGCGCCGCGCTCGGCACGTTCGCCGTCGCGGCGGGGCGCGTCGGTGCGGCGCTCCCCCCCGGGCACGCCCGGGCGGTGCCCCCGGTGCGGGGCGGCCCCACCGCCCTCGGCCGGGCCGGCGGGGTCGCGCGCCGGGCGGCGCGCGGCCCACTCGGCGGCCTCGCGGCGGGCCTGCTCGAGCAGGGCGTCGAGTTCGGCCTCGGGCACGCCGCGCAGCACGCAGAAGTTCGCCCGGGTCAGGCGGGTGGACTCGTACTCGCGCAGCAGGCGGGCACGCTCGCGGCGGGCCTCGTCCTGCACCTGGCGGGCCGCATCGGCCTCGTGGCGCGCCTGTTCGGCAGCGCGGCGGGCCTGCTCGTCGGCGCGGCGGGCCTCGGCGGCCTGACGACGCGCCTCGCGCTCGGCCGCCCGGGCCGCCTCGCGGGCGGCTTCGCGCTCCTTGGCGATGCGTTCGTCGCGCAGGGCGCGGCGGCGCTTGACCTCCTCGGCCGCGGCGGCGCGGTGCTCCTCGCTCAGTTCACCGGCCGGCTGTCCGTCGAGGTCGAAGCGCTCGGTCGCTCGCGCCAGCGCGTTCAGGTAGGCCGTGCCGGTGGTGTAGCGGTGCAGGTAGCCCGACAGCAGCGCCTTGCTGAACACGCCCGGCGCACGCGCCTGGATGTCGGCCTGGATGCGCAGCTTGAGCGGCTTCGGGCGCTCGCCGAACAGGGCGGGGAAGAGCGCCTGCAGCCGCGCCGCGCACTCGGCCGGGCTGGTCACCGGTACGGGCAGCGGGGTGTCGGCCACGGCGGCCGTGTCCACGGCGGTATCGGCGACGCCGGCCGGGGCGATCTCGGCCGGTGCTGCCGCAGCCGGTTCTGCCGCAGCCAAGGCCGTCGCGGCCGGGGCCGGCTCGGCGGCCACCGGCTCGGCAGAGGGGCCCTGCGGTCCGGCGTCGCACGGCGGCAGGTCCGCGCCGGCGGCCGGTGCGGCCAGGGAAGCGTCCACGCCGGAAGGCGTGGCGGCGGCCACCTCGTCGGGACGGGGCGCGGTGTCGGGTTCGGGCAGGGACATGTCGAGCGGCGGCAGAAGGGACGACCGGATGGGCCGGATTGTGCCCGCTGCCGCTGCCCCCCGCGGATCGGGCGCGACGGCAGGCACGGAACTGCCGGGCCCGCGGGGCCTTGATCCGCCGACTGCGCCAGCGCCTGCGGGCCGATAAACGAGCCTGCGCCGCTGCCTGCGAAGTCGCGGCGCGCCACCTCCACCGCCCAGTCCGCCATGTACGCGCCCACCTCCTCCGGCTGCGCCCCGCGCAGCGCCGCCGGCCAGCCCTGCCACGACGCAGCCCGCGCATCATGAAGCTGCGTTCGCTCTCGCGCGGGTTCTCCGCCGTCGTGATGGTGGCGCTGGCGGTGAACTTCGCCTTCCTGCTGGCCATCGGCTCGGCCTTCCAGGCCAGCCGCGAGGCCGCCGAACAGCGCGAGGTCGCGATGAAGCTGGTCGACGACCTGCGTCACGAGACCGAACTGCTCGGCCGCCTGGTGCGCGCCTACACCGCCACCGCCGACGCGCATTACCTGATGGTCTATTACGAGATCCTGGCCGTGCGCGGCGGCGAGAAGCCGCCGCCGGCCGGCGAGGACCGTACGCTGGCCTGGGAACGCCTGATCGACCGGCGCGCGCTGCCGCCGGTGGCGGCCGGGACGGTGGCCGAATCGCTGTCGCAGCGTGTGCAGCGGCTGGACTTCCGGCCCGACGAGCAGAGCGCGGTACAGGCGGTGCTGGACGCCACCGCGGCGCTGCAGCAGATCGAGCAGGTGGCCTTTGCCGCCACCCAGGGCCTGTACGACACCGCCACCGGCAGTTTCACCTCGGAGCGTGCGCCGGCACCGGACTTCGCCCGCCAGCGGGTGCACAGCCGCGAGTACGAGGCGGCCAAGACGCGGCTGTCCGAGTCGGTGGCGGCGCTGAACCGGCTCACCGAGGCCCGCACCGCCCGCGAGGTGCAGGCAGCCAGCGAACGGCTGCGCCGCTTCGTCGACGCCGCCAAGGCGGTCGATCTGGCGATGGTCGCCCTGGTGCTGGCCGCCCTGCTGGTGATCCAGCGCCGCCTGCTGCGCCCGATCGACCGGCTCGCCGAGGTCGCCCGGCGCTATGCCGGGGGCGACTACACGGCACGCAGCCGCCTGGGCCAGGAGCGCATGGCCGAGATCGGCGCCCTGGGCGGCACGCTGGACCGCATGGCCGAGGCCATCGAGAGCGACCTGGCCGCGCGCGAGCGCAGCCAGCGCGAGGTGGAGGCCGCGCGCGCCCAGGCCGAGGCGGCCACGCAGGCCAAGTCGATGTTCCTCGCGAACATGAGCCACGAGATCCGCACGCCGATGAACGCCATCATCGGCATGACCCACCTGGCGCTGGGCACCGAGCTGAACGCCCAGCAGCGCGACTACCTGCAGAAGGTGCACCGCGCGGGCACGATGCTGCTGGGCATCCTGAACGACATCCTGGACTTCTCGAAGATCGAGGCGGGCAAGCTCAGCCTCGAATCGCTGCCCTGCCGCATCGAGGAGCTGATCGACAACCCGCTGATGCTGCTGCGCGAGCGCGCGCAGGACAAGGACATCGAGCTGCTGTGCGAATACGCCCAGCCGGAGCTGCTCGGCCAGGCCGGCAGCTTCTGGGGCGACCCGCTGCGGCTGGGCCAGGTGCTGACCAACCTGCTGTCCAACGCGGTCAAGTTCACCGAACGCGGCCATGTCAAGCTGCGCGTCGAGCTGCTCGATCCGTTGCCGCAGGACGCGGCGCCGGGCACGGCGGCCACGCTGCGCTTCACGGTCGAGGACACCGGCGTGGGCATGACGGCCGAACAGCGTGAGCGGCTGTTCCAGGAGTTCACCCAGGCCGACGGTTCCACCACGCGCCGCTTCGGCGGCACCGGCCTGGGCCTGACGATCGCCCGGCGCCTGACCGAGCTGATGGGCGGACACATCGAGGTGGACAGCACGCCGGGCCAGGGCTCGCGCTTCGCGGTGACGCTGCCGGTGCGGCTGGCCGAGACCGGCGTGGCGCTGCCGGCGGCCACCGCCGCCCGGCTGGCCGGCCTGCGCGTGCTGGTGGTCGACGACCACCCGGCCACCCGCGCCAGCCTGCTCAGCCAGCTGCGCGCGCTGGGCGTCGGGCGCGACCCCGGCGGGCTGCTGGAGGCCCTCTCGACCGGCCAGGCCGCGGTCGCCCGTGCGCTGCAGGCTGCCGCGGTGGGCCAGCCCTTCGACCTGCTGCTGCTCGACTGGGTGCTGCCCGACCTGGACGGCGGCGAGGTGCTGCGCCGCCTGCAGGGTGCCCTCGGCGGGGTCACCCGGGTGATGGTCATCTCGGCCTATGGCTGGGACAGCCTGCGCAGCAGCGCCCTGCAGGCCGGCGCCAGCGGCTTCCTGCCCAAGCCCATCGTGCCCGAGATGCTGCGCCGCAGCCTGCTGGCCGACGGGAGCGCCGGCCCGCTGCCCAGCGGTCGCCCGGGCGGCGCAGCCGCCGCGGCGCGCCACCCGCTGCAGGGCCTGCGCGTCCTGTTGGTGGAGGACAACCCGGTCAACCGCCAGCTCGCCAGCGAGCTGCTGCTGCAGGCCGGCGCCCAGGTCGACATGGCCGCGCAGGGCCGCGAGGCCCTGGACCGCCTGGAGCGCCAGGGCACCGCATCCTACGACGTGGTGCTGATGGACCTGCAGATGCCGGTGCTCGACGGCTACGAGACCACGCGGGCGATGCGCGAGCACCCCGACTGGCGCCGGCTGCCGGTGCTGGCGATGACCGCACACGCGATGGTCGAGGAGCGCGAGCGCTGCCTGGCGCTGGGCATGCGCGGTCACATCGCCAAGCCCATCGACCCGGCCGGACTGATCGAGACGCTGCGCGCCTACCTGCCGCCCGACCCGCCGTCCGCAGCGCAGCCGATGCAGCCGGCAGCGACGCCGGCCGCCATCGGAGTTCCGCCCGGCGAGGACCTGCCGGGCTGGCCCGGCGCGCTGCCGCCGTCGCCCTGGCCCGGCATCGACCTGGCCGACGCGGCCCGCTGGTGCGGCAGCCTGGCGATGGCCCGGCGCAGCCTGGCGCAGTTCGCCGAGCACTACGCCGAAGCGGTCGGCCGCGGCAGCCGACTGCGTGCCCAGCTGGCCGCCGGTCGGCTCGACGAACTGGGCCGCGAGGCGCACACCCTCAAGGGTCTGGGCCGCCAGCTCGGCATGGCCGAGGTGGCGGCGGCGGCCGAGGCCATGGACGCCCTGTTCAAGGCCGGCGCCGGCCTGCCCGAGCCCGCCGCCGTGGCGGCCATGCTCGAGCCGCTGCTGGCGGCGCTCGAACCGGTGCTGGCCGCGCTGGCGCAGCAGCCGCCGCTGGAGCCGCTGCCGCCGCAGGCCGCCCCGGCCCCGCCCGAGCCGGCTGCGCCGTCGACCCGGCACGGCGACAACGACGACGACCTGGCGGTGCGCTGGACTCGTCTGCGCGAGCTGCTCGAGGGCGGCGACAGCCAGGCCCTGGTGCTCTGGCATCACAGCGCCGACGCATTCCGCGCCGCGCTGCCGCCGCCCGCCGCCCGGGCGCTGGACGAGGCGATCCGCCGCTGCGATTTCGAGCAGGCCCTGGACGGCCTGCCGCCCACGCTGCCCCCTGCCGCACGATGATGGACCCGAGCCCTCCCGACCTTCCGGCCGCGACCGCACCGGTCACCCGGCCCATGCCGCTGGGCGGCCCGCCGCTGCCCACCCTGCTGGTGGTGGACGACACGCCGGCCAACCTGGGTCTGATGGCCGGCCTGCTCAACCCGGAGTACCGCGTCAAGCTGGCCAACTCCGGCGCCCGTGCGCTCGACCTGGCCCAGCGCGAGCCGCCCGACCTGGTGCTGCTCGACGTGATGATGCCGGAGATGGACGGCTACGCCGTGTGCCGCCACCTGAAGAGCGACCCGCGCACCCGCGACGTGCCGGTGATCTTCGTCACCGCGATGAGCCAGCCCGACGACGAGACACGCGGCTTCGAGTGCGGCGCGGTGGACTTCATCCACAAGCCCATCAGCCCGCCGATCGTGCGCGCCCGGGTGCGCACCCACCTGCAGCTCAAGACCTGGCAGGACTCGCTGCGCCGGCGCAGCACCGGGCTGGAGCTGCAGCTGCGCCAGCGCCTCGAAGAAGTGGAACGGCTGCGCGACACCACGCTGTTCGTGATGGTGTCGCTGGCCGAGTTCCGCGACGAGGACACCGGCAACCATGTCAAGCGCACCCAGGAGTACGTGCGCGCGCTGGCCGAGTACCTGGCCGAGAACCCCGAGTGCATGCCCGGGCGCACGGAGCCCCTGGACCCCAGCACGATCGAGCTGATCGCCAAGTCCGCGCCGCTGCACGACATCGGCAAGGTCGCCATTCCCGACCACATCCTGCTCAAGCCCGGGCCGCTCACCGAGGCCGAGTTCGCCGAGATGCGCAAGCACCCCCTGCACGGCTGGGAGATGCTGCGCCGCGCGGCGCAGCGCATGGGCGGCGAGCAGGGCTTCCTGAGCTACGCGATGCAGATCGCCCGCCACCACCACGAGCGCTGGGACGGCACCGGCTATCCCGACCGGCTGGCCGGCGCGGCCATCCCGCTGTCGGCCCGGCTGATGGCGGTGGCCGATGTCTACGACGCCCTGATCAGCCGCCGCCCCTACAAGGAACCCTACCCGCACGCCGAGGCCATGCAGCGCATCCGCGACCAGGCCGGACGCCACTTCGACCCCGACGTGGTGCGCGCGGCCTTCGCGCAGCAGGAGCGCTTTCTCTCGATCGCCGCCACCTGGCGGGACTGAGCCCGCACCGCCCCTCGCCTCGACCCCACACGACGCACGCACGACGCACGCACGACGCACGCACGATGAGCACACACCGACCCCTCACCCTCCTGGCAGGCGCCCTCGCCGGGCTGTGCCTGGGCAGCGCAGCGCTGGCCCAGACGAGCAGCGCGTCCGGCGAGCCGAGCGCCGACAGTCCCCGCGCGGATGCACGCACGGAGTCGGCCCTCGCCGCCGACACCCCCCGTCTGGCCTGGTCGGGCTTCGGGACGCTGGGCTGGGCCCGGTCGAACCGCTCGGCCGACTACCAGCGCTTCATCGACCGGCAGGGCGGCCTCGAGCGCGACAGCCTGCTGGGCGGGCAGATCGACGCGCAGCTCAGTGCACGCTGGTCGGCCACCCTGCAGGCCCGGCTGGCGCCGTCGGACCGCCAGGACAACGCCTGGGACCTGCGCACCACCTGGGCCTTCGTCGCCTGGCGGCCCGACAACGACTGGCTGATTCGCGCCGGCAAGCTGCGCGTGCCCTTCTTCCTGCGCTCCGAGCACCTGGACGTGGGCAGCACCTACACCGAGGCCCGCCTGCCCGCAGAGGTCTACACGATGGTGCCGACCAACGACTTCCAGGGCCTGCACCTGTCGCGCAGCTGGGAGCTGGCCGACGGCGAGCTGAGCCTGGACGCCTATCGCGGCAAGGCCAACATGGTCAAGCGGGTCTGGATGCGCGAGGGCATGCCGGGCCAGATGGCCGCAGGGGTGCAGTTCCGCGACGTGACGACGACCGTGCAGGGCCTGGTGGCCACCTACGACGGCACGGCGCTGAAATGGCGCCTGGGCGGGCACCGCGCCCGTACCGAGCAGCGCGACGGCGGCACCTTCGTCCTGCGCCCGGCCTGGGCCCCGCTGGGTCCCGGCATCGGCTACTGGCAGACCCATCCCGCGCTGCCGGGACCCGGCGTGGAGGTGGCGCATCGGTTCGAGAACACCATGCTGACCCTCGGCGCCGAGTGGCGCCCCCGACCGGGCTGGATGCTGGCGGCGGAGTACGGCCGCATCCGCCAGGTCGACACCGAACGCAGCCTCGACTCCACCGGCGGGTACCTGACCGTCTCGCGCGACTTCGGCCGGCTCACGCCCTACCTGACCTGGTCGCGGCTGTTCTCCAGCCCGGTGTCCAGGCGCTGGGCCCGCACGCTCGACGAGACCACCGTCCCGGCCATGGTGCCGGGCAGCACGGTGCTGAACGCCTCGATGCGGGCCGCAGCCGACTCGGTGCCGGTCTACGACCAGCACGCCTGGGCCTTCGGCGCCGCCTTTGCCCTGTCGCCCACGCACAAGCTCAAGGCCGAGTGGCTGCACACCCGCGCCGAGGTCTCGTCGATGTTCGACCTGGCCCCCGGCGAGAAGCTGTTCCGGCCGCGCAGCATCGACGTGCTGTCGGTGAACTACAGCTTCACCTTCTGAGGAGGCCGCCATGCAACGACGTGCCTTCCTCACCCTGGCCGGCGCCGCCGCCTTCGGCCTGCATGCACATGCCGCCGACGAGGGCGTGGCGGTCATCGCCCACGCCCCCCTGCGCGGACTGGACGCCGAGGCCATCCGCCGCATCTACACCGGCCGCATGGTCGAGCTCGACGGCCAGCCCCTGCGCCCCGTGCAACTGCCGGCCGGCCACCCCCTGCGCCGCCGCTTCGCCAGCGCCTTCCTGCAGCAGTCCGACGAGGACTTCGTCGCCTACTGGACCGTGCGCCGCTACATCGGCAAGGGCGCCCCGCCACGCGAGCTGTCCAGCCCCGCCGAGCTCGTCGCCCATGTCCAGCGCACCCCCGGCGCCATCGGCTACCTCGACGCCGCCGACCTGCGCCCCGGCATGCACCTGCTGCTGCGGCGCTGAGGCCCGCGCCGCCGCGATCCCCCACCCCGCCCGACCGCCGGCCCCTGCCCCCTCCGACCGAACATGAAAGCCCGATCGTCCGTCACCCGCCGCATCGCCGCCTCGGCCCTCTGGCTGGGGCTGACCCCGGCGCTGGCCCAGAGCCCCCCCGACGCACCGGCCGCCACCGCCACGACGGCCGATGCGACCGACCCTGCGCAGGGGCTGCGCCTGAACCTCTCGGGCTTCGGCACGCTCGGCTGGGCGCGGTCGAACCGCACCTGGGCCTACCAGCGCTCCATCGACGACGGCGGCAGCGCGCGGGCCGACAGCGTGCTGGGCGCCCAGGCCGACCTGCAGTTCGACAGCCGCTGGTCGGCCGCGCTGCAGCTGCGGCTGGCCCCGTCCAATCGGGACGAAACCGCCTGGAGACTGCGACCGTCCTGGGCCTTCGTCGCCTGGCGGCCGGACAACGACTGGCTGCTGCGCGCAGGGCGACTGCGCCTGCCGGCGTACCTGAACTCCGAGCAGCTCGACGTCGCGGCCACCTACAACGCGGCCCGGCTGCCGGCCGAGGTCTACGCGGTGCTGCCGCCGGACAACCTGGACAGCCTGGACATCACCCGCAGCTGGAGCATCGGCGACGGCGAGCTGAGCCTGGACGTCTATGGCGGGCGCTCGAAGCAGACACTGCGCGCCTGGGTGCGCGACGGCATCGGCGAAGAGCTGTCGACCGGGGCGAACTTCATCCGCATGACCACCGAGGCCCAGGGCGTCGTGGCCACCTGGCTCGCCCCGGACACCAAGGCGCGCCTGGGCCTGCACCGGGTGGTCGTGACCCCGCCGGCGGGCATGGCCGTCGTCGAAGAGCCGAGCGGGGTCCCGCTGGGCCCGGGCGTGGGCTTCTGGCAGACCGCGCCGGGCATGCCCGGGCCCGGGGTCGAGACCGTCGCGCACCTGAAAAGCTGGTACCTGGCCGGCGGGGTGGAGTTCAGCCCGGCGCCCGGCTGGCGGGTCACCATGGAGCTCAACCGGGTGCGTCCGGTGAACACGCAGCGCAGCATCGACACCCGCGGGGGCTACCTCTCGCTGACGCGGCAGATCGGCCGCTGGTCGCCCTACCTGACCTTCGGTCGGCTGAAGTCTTCGGGCAGCTCGCTGGCCTGGGCCCGCACGCTGGACGAAACCACCGTGCCGTCCGCCGTGCCGGGCAGCACACTGCTGAACGCGTCGATGCGGGCCTCGGCCGATGCGGTCCCGGTCTACGACCAGCGCGCCTGGTCCTTCGGCGGCGCCTACGCGCTGTCGCCCACGCACAGGCTCAAGGCCGAGTGGCTGCACACCCGCGCCGAGGTCTCGTCGATGTTCGACCTGGCCCCCGGGGAGAAGCTGTTCCGGCCGCGCAGCATCGACGTGCTGTCGGTGAACTACAGCTTCACCTTCTGAGAAGGCCGCCATGCAACGACGTGCCTTCCTCACCCTGGCCGGCGCCGCCGCCTTCGGCCTGCATGCACATGCTGCCGACGAGGGCGTGGCGGTCATCGCCCACGCCCCCCTGCGCGGACTGGACGCCGAGGCCATCCGCCGCATCTACACCGGCCGCATGGTCGAGCTCGACGGCCTGCCCCTGCGCCCCGTGCAACTGCCGGCCGGCCATCCCCTGCGCCGCCGCTTCGCCAGCGCTTTCCTGCAGCAGTCCGACGAGGACTTCGTCGCCTACTGGACCGTGCGCCGCTACATCGGCAAGGGCGCCCCGCCGCGCGAGCTGTCCAGCCCCGCCGAGCTCGTCGCCCATGTCCAACGCACCCCCGGCGCCATCGGCTACCTCGACGCCGCCGACCTGCGCCCCGGCGTGCACCTGCTGCTGCGGCGCTGAGGCCCGCGGCGTCGCAGCCGCGCCACGCCCGACGCCGCCCGGCGCAGGTCTGCCCCGCCCTGCCGCGCCAACGGATTGACATCGATCAATCCGATCGGCCCGGCGCCGGGCGCACCATCGATCGTTTCATCGCACCGTCACTCCCGCACGCCATGGCCCAGGACCTCCCTACCGCCCCGCCCCCGCCCGCTCCGGCCAAGAAGGCCTCGCGCCGCGCCGCGCCCCGGCGCTCCCGCGCGGTCGCCGCCGGGGACATCCCGCCGTCCCTGCAGCCGCAGGCGCTCGAGGAACACCGCGTCGAACGCGCCCTCGAGCGTGCCCACGTGGTGCAGGAACTGGCGCTGACCGACGCGCTGGCGCCGCAGGAGGCCGACCCGGCCCGACTGGTCGGCCGCGTCGCGCCGCTGCTGCAGGGGGCCTCACCGGACGATCTGAAGGCGCTGCGCCGCGTGCTGTCGCAGGAAGTCGCCCGCCATGCCGACCGCACCCCGGATGCCGACCTGGCGCTGGCCCCGGGCTGGCGCGAAGGCGGCTATCCGTACAAGAACCTGCTGTCGCGGCGCAGCTACGAGCACCAGAAGTACCGCCTGCAGGTCGAACTGCTCAAGCTGCAGGCCTGGGTGAAGGAGACCGGCGCGCGCGTGGTGATCCTGTTCGAGGGCCGCGACGCGGCCGGCAAGGGCGGCACGATCAAGCGCTTCATGGAGCACCTCAATCCGCGTGGCGCACGGGTGGTGGCGCTGGAGAAGCCCAGCGAGGTCGAGCGCGGCCAGTGGTACTTCCAGCGCTACATCCAGCACCTGCCCACCCGCGGCGAGATCGTCATGTTCGACCGCAGCTGGTACAACCGGGCCGGCGTCGAGCGCGTGATGGGCTTCTGCAGCGAGCACGAGTACGACGAGTTCCTGCGCCAGTGCCCGGAGTTCGAACGCCAGCTGGTGCGCTCGGGCATCCACCTGTTCAAGTTCTGGTTCTCGGTCAGCCGCGCCGAGCAGCGCCGCCGCTTCAAGGAGCGCAAGCTGCACCCGCTCAAGCAGTGGAAGCTCTCGCCGGTGGACCTCGCCAGCCTGGACAAGTGGGACGACTACACCCGCGCGAAGGAAGCGATGTTCCTGCACACCGACACCTCGGATGCGCCCTGGACCGTCATCAAGTCGGACTGCAAGAAGCGCGCGCGCCTGAACACCATGCGCTACGTGCTGCACCGCCTGCCCTATGGCAGGAAGGACCTGCCGATCATCGGTTCGGTGGATCCGCTCATCGTCGGCCGCCCGGCGCTGGTGTCGAGCACCTACGACGACGAGCTGGCGCAGACGCCGGCGGGCTGACGCGCCGCACCCTCTCGCCACGCGAGGGCCGCCCGGCCCCGCCCGGCTGCGGGCGGCATGCGCCGGCGGGGCGGACCCGGGCGCCCCCGAAAGACCCTGTCGGCCTGGCATGCTTGGCCGCGGGCGGATGCAGGACGGCACGCGGCATGGGAGCATTTTTCTAGAATCCGCCCGCCGCACCTGCCCCGGTGCCAAGTGCCGCGGGCCATGACAAGACGGGCTGGCCGCCCACAAGAGGAGACACAACCCATGCCCCCTGCGGACGACCCGGCCGGGCTGCCGGACACGCCTGCCGACGCGCCTCCGCCGAGCGGGGTCGCCGAGACCCGCCGCCAGTTCATCGTCGCGGTGGGCGCCTCCGCCGGCGGACTGGAGGCGCTGTCGCAGCTGATCGCGCAGCTGCCGGCCGACCTGAACGTGCCCTTCGTGGTCCTGCAGCACCTGTCGCCGACCTACCGCAGCATGCTGGCCCAGCTGCTCGGGCGCGAGACCGCGATGCGGGTGCTGGAGATCGAGGACGGCATGGCGCCCGAGCCCAACTGCATCTACACCACCCCGCCCAACCGCAACCTGGAGTTCCGCGAGGAGCGCTTCCACCTGGTCGAGCCGGCCCTCGAGGTGCTGCCCAAGCCCTCGGTGAACGCCTTCCTGTACTCGCTGGCCGAATCGCGCGGCGAGGACGTGATCGGCGTGATCCTCTCGGGCACCGGATCCGACGGAGCCTCCGGGCTGCGCGCCGTGAAGGCCGGCGGCGGGCTGACCTTCGCCCAGGATCCGACCACCGCGAAGTACTCCGGCATGCCGCAGGCGGCCATCGACACCGACTGCGTCGACTGGGTGCTCGCGCCGGCCGAGATCGCCCGCGAAATCGCCGGCATCGTGCGCACGCACGGCCAGATCCAGCCGCCCGGCCCCGACCTGGCCAGCCCCGCGACGCTGAAGACGCTGCTGGCGAAGGTGCAGCGCTACACCAAGGTGGACTTCTCCGGCTACAAGGAGTCCACGGTCTGGCGACGCATCCTGCGCCGCATGGCGGCCAACCGGGTCACCTCGCTGGACGAGTACATCGCACTGACCCGCAAGAACCCGGACGAGCTGGGCCAGCTGTGCAAGGACATCCTGATCTCGGTGACCTCGTTCTTCCGCGACGCCGAGGCCTTCGTCGCGCTGCGCCAGGCCCTGCAGGAACGTCTGGCCACCAAGGCCCCGGGCGAGGAGATCCGCATCTGGGTGCCCGGCTGCGCCACCGGCGAGGAGGTCTACTCGATCGCCATCGCGCTGTTCGAGCTGCTCGGCGCGGCCCGGCAGGAGCACCGCATCCAGATCTTCGCCACCGACATCGACCTGGCCGCGATGGGCATCGCCCGGCGCGGCCAGTACTCCGAGGCCAGCCTGGCCGGCATGGATCCGGCGCTGGTGGCCCGCTACTTCCGGCCGCTGGGCGACGCCTACGAGGTCAGCAAGGACCTGCGCGAGGTGGTGGTGTTCGCGCGCCAGAACGTGGTGCAGGACCCGCCCTTCCTGCGCCTGGACCTGGTGTCCTGCCGCAACCTGCTGATCTACTTCCAGAATTCGCTGCAGGAGCGGGTGCTGGACATCTTCCACTACGCGCTGGCCCCCGGCGGGCTGCTCTTCCTGGGCAAGTCGGAGACCACCTGGCAGCGCGACAACCTGTTCGAGACGGTGCACCGCGACCAGCGCGTGTTCCGCCGCCGCGACGTGGCCGCCAGCAAGTCGACGGTGGTCTCGCTGATGATGGAGCAGGCCCCGGCGCAGCGCGCCGCGGCGCTGCCGGCCAAGCCGCGCACGCTGGAGGAGCGCTTCTTCAGCGCCGCCGCCTCGGTCTACGTGCCTGCCAGCGTGATGGTCAACGCCCAGCTGGAGCTGCTGCATGTCTTCGGTGACGTCAGCGACTACCTGCGCCTGCCTTCCGGCCGGGTGGACTTCAACCTGCTGTCGCTGATCCGCAAGGAATGGCGCACCGAGGTGCAGACCCTCATCCACCAGGCCCAGCACAAGCGCGCCACGGTGCTGGGGCGCCAGCACCCCGCGGCGACCCCGGGGCGCTTCGTGCGCATCGCGGTGCACCCGCTGCCCGGCGGCGAGGTCGAGCCGTTGCTGCTGATCGGCTTCGAGCAGGGCACGCTGGCCGAGGGCGAGGTCGGCGCCGACGCGGCCCTGCCGGCCGGCCTGACCCCGAAGGACCTCGAGGACGAGCTGATCGCCACGCGCGAGCACCTGCAGACCGTCATCGAGGAGCTGGAGACCTCCAACGAGGAAACCCAGGCCCTCAACGAGGAGATGCAGGCCTCCAACGAGGAGCTGCAGGCGGCCAACGAGGAACTGCAGGCGGCCAACGAGGAGCTGCAGTCCACCAACGAGGAGCTCACCACCGTCAACGAGGAGCTGCAGATCAAGTCCGCCGAACTGGCCGAGGCGAACGGGGATCTCGAGAGCATCCAGAACAGCGTCGACTTCGCCATCGTCGTGGTGGGCGACCAGCAGCGCCTGCTGCGCTACAACGAAACCGCCGCGCGCCTGTTCGGCCTGGGGCCGACCCGGGTGGGCGACAGCCTGCGCGACCTGCTGGCCGGCCACCGTCTGGCGGGCGCGCTGGAGGCGGTCGACGAGGTGATCCGCAGCCGCCGGCCGCTGGAGCGCCAGATCACCGACGGCCAGCGCCACTACCTGCTGCGCGCCTCGCCGCGCAGCACCCCGCAGGACGAGCTGCGCGGCTGCGTGCTCAGCCTGCTCGACGAGACGGCGCTGTTCGAGATCCAGCGCGAGCTGCGCGACCAGCAGCAGCGGCTGATGGCGATCATGACCTTCTCGACCACGCTGATCTCGGTGAAGGACGCCTCGGGCCGCTACGAGTTCGTCAACCCGCGCTTCGAGCAGTTCCTGCAGGAGGTGACCGGGCTGTCGGGCGCGGAGATCCTGGGCAAGACCGACCAGCAGGTCTTCCCCGCGGAGATCGCGCGGCTGCTGCGCGAGCGCGACCTGGACGTGCTGCGCGGCGGCGAGGCCACCGAGCTGTCGGAGACGCTGCCGCTGGGCGACACCACGCGGCGCTTCATCGCGCTGCGTTTCCCGCTGCGCTCGGACGACGGCGTGATCACCGCTGTGTGCACCAAGCTGGTGGATACCCGCCACCTCGGCGGCTGGGTCGACGGCGGTGCGCCCTGAGTCCACCCGCCGCCGCAGCCCCGCGCCGCTGCCGCCGGGCAGCGACGCGGCGGCCGTGCAGGCGCTGCTGTCGGTCTCGCGCGATGCGCTGCTGCTGGTGCGCCATGCCGACCGATGCATCGTCGCGGCCAGCCCTTCGGCCGAGCGCCTGTACGGCATGCGCGCCGACACCCTGTGCCGGCAGCGCTACGACGACCTGGTGACCGACCCGGGCGCGTCCGACGACCTGTTCGAGCGCCACCGCGAGCATGTGCCGCTGCGCTACCACCGGCGCGCCGACGGCTCGCGCTTCCCGGTGGAGATCGCCATCCACTGGACGCCCGGCCCGCCCGACGAAGGCGGCGAGCTGGGCTATTTCCGGGTGCACGACCTCTCGCGCAGCGAGGAGGACGAACGGCGCCTGCGGGCGGCGCAGGCCGGCTACCAGGCGATCTTCCGCGCGGCCCCCTTCCCGGTGCTGCTGCTCGACCGGCGCGGCAGCGTCACCGACGCGAACGAGGCCGCACTGGCGCTGTACCGCCACAGCAGTGCCACGCTGATCGGCCAGCCGGTGGCCCAGCTGCTGCAGGACGGGCGCAGCGCGCTGCGCTGGTACCGCGCCGCCCACAGCCGGCTGCCGCCCGCGCTGCACCGGCGCTGCGATGGCAGCAGCTTCCTGGCCGAAGTGGAGGTGTCCCTGCTGCGCCAGTCGGCCCAGGTGCATGCGGTGGCGGTGGTGCACGATGTCACCGAAGCGCACGACCTGCTCGAGCGGGTGCGCGCCAGCGAGGCCCGCTGGCGCTTCGCCCTCGAGGGCCACGGCGACGTGCTCTGGGAATGGGACCTGCCGCGCCAGCGCATGCAGGTCTCGGGCGAACTCGGCGAGGCCGCCGCGTCGCCGCCCGGCCTGCTCGACGTGTCGCCGCAGCAGTGGTTCGACCGCCTCAACCCCACCGACCGGCCGCGCGTGTACCGCGCCCTGCAGGCCCACCTGCGCGGCGAGACGCCGCAGATCGACGTCGAGGCCCGGCTGCAGACCCGCCGGCGGGGCGAGCGCTGGGTCTGGCTGCGCGGGCGGGTGCTCGAGCGCGCCGGCGACGGGCGCGCACTGCGCCTGCTGGGCAGTGCGCGCGACATCCACGAACACAAGCAGCTGGCCGAGGAGCTGACCCGCTGGCGCGAGCAGGTGCTGCACACCTCGCGCATCACCAGCATGGGCGAGATGGCCGCCACGCTGGCGCACGAGCTGAACCAGCCGCTCACTGCGATCCGCAACTTCAGCGCCGCCGCGCTGCGCCGCCTGGATGCCGCGGGCGGCCAGCTCGACCCCCAGGCGCTGCGCCCGGCCCTGCAGCCCATCGCCGACGAGGCCATGCGCGCCGGGCGCATCCTGCACCACATCCACGCCTTCGCGCGCAAGGGCCGGGTGCAGTTCGAGACCCTGTCGATCAACGAGCTGGTGGCCGGCTTCCAGCGCTTTGCCGAGATGCAGGCCGGCCGCGCCGGGGTGCACATCGATCTGGCGCTGACCACCGGGCTGCCGCCGGTGCAGGCCGACCGCGTGCTCACCGAGCAGCTGCTGTTCAACCTGGTGCGCAACGGCTTCGAGGCGATGGGCGTGGTGACGGTGCCCCCGCCGGGCGAGCCGCCCCCGCCGCCGCCGGATGCGGAGCTGCGCATCACCATCGGCACCGCACTCGGCGACGACGGCCAGGTGCAGGTCAGCGTGGCCGACCGCGGCCGCGGCCTGCCCGCCGACCTGCAGGGCGACATCTATGCCCCCTTCGTGAGCAGCAAGCGCGACGGACTGGGCATGGGCCTGGCCATCTGCCGCTCCATCGTCGAGTCGCACCACGGCCACCTCTGGGCCAGCCCGAACCCTGGCGGCGGCAGCGTGTTCCATTTCAGCCTGCCGGCCGCCCCGGTAACTGGCCCAGTACCCACCGCGGCCCCGCCGCCCCCGACACCCACGGTCGAGCCGCCCCCTTCGCCGCGCCGCCGGCGCGCCGTGACGGCAGCGACGCCCCGCCCCCCTTCGCCACCGCCCGCCCAGGAGACCTCCGATGCCCCCCGCCCGACCCCACGTCTGCGTCGTCGATGACGATGCGATGGTGCGCAGCTCGCTGCAGATGCTGCTCGACGTGCTGGGCATGCGGGTCAGCACCTACGCCGACGGCAGCAGCTTCCTGGCCGATGCGCAGGCACTGGACTGCGACGTGCTGATCCTCGATGTGCGCATGCCCGGGCTGAGCGGCCTGCAGGTGCAGCAGCTGCTCAACGAGCAGCATGCCGAGGTGCCGGTGCTGTTCATCTCCGGCCATGGCGACATCCCGATGGCGGTGCGCGCGATGCGCGCCGGGGCGCTGGACTTCCTGCAGAAGCCCTTCAACGACCAGGCGCTGATCGACTGGATCCACACCGCGATCCAGCGCCGCGAGGAGGGCCGCCGCCGCGCCGCCGAGGCGGCCGACGTGCAGCGCCGTCTGGACACGCTCACCGGTCGCGAGCGCGACGTGCTCGAGGGCGTCATGGCCGGGCACGCCAACAAGGAGATCGCCGCGCGCCTGGGCATCAGCCTGAAGACGGTCGAGCAGCACCGCGGCCAGGTCATGGCCAAGATGGAGGCCCGCAAGGTGGCCGATCTGTTCCGCATGCTGCAGTTGCTGCGCCGCCACGAGACGGCTCCTGCGCCGACACCGCCTGCCCCCTGCGCTCCGGGTTGACCCGGAGGACCGCACCGGCAGCCCGGATTGTGCAGAACCGGGCCTTGCCGGAAGAATCGGCCGCCATGATCCTCACGGAGGCAGCGGCCATGTACAGCGGCCACGACGACTGGAACCTCTGGTTCCGCCAGCAGCACGACCAGGCCAGTCAGGCCTGGCGCATCGGCCTGGAGGCGCAGCAGCGGCTGCAGCACCTGGCCTGGGACAGCGGGGGCGAGCGCCTGATGCGCTGGCTGGCGCAGTGCCGCCCCTGCAGCGACTCGGCGCAGACCGCCTGGCGGCAGGAACTGGACGCCCAGTGGCGCAGCCTGCTGCTGCTGCAGGAGACCCTGGCCCGCTCGCGGCAGGAGTGGCTTGCGCTGCTGGGCCAGGAGCAGCGCCTGTGCGGACATGCCACCCGGCTGATGATCGCGCGCTGGGAGGCGGTCGGCTCGGCCTTTGCCGACATGCTGCGCACCACGGCGCAGGCCTGGTCGCAGCCGCTGACACTGTCGCTGCAGCAGGCCGTCACGCCCTGACCTCGCGGCCCTGCCCCCCGGCCCCGGGCCGCGGACCGTGGTTGCGACGGCCGCGGGTCGTCACAACCTCACGGCGCAGGGGGTCGGACGCACGCACGGCGGCGAGGCGGTCTGGCTAGAATCGCGCCTCGCGTTCGAGGAGCGTTGCAAGGCGGAGTCTCCGCCCCAGGCTCGAACCCCTTCCGGGACCGGCGGCGCCGGTCCCCTGGCAACGGCGCTCACCCGCTCGCAGGCCGACGGCCGGCGAGGTCCCCAGGGTGAGCACGGGACGTCGACCCCGACGCCTGCGCCCTCCCCAAGGATCTCGGCAGCCCGACCGGCGCGCGGCTCACCTGTCCGTGGAGCAAGCAATGAACGCTGTGGTCAAGCCCCTGATCGATCAGGATTTCGTCGTCGCCGACCTGTCGCTGGCCGACTGGGGTCGCAAGGAAATCACCATCGCCGAGCACGAGATGCCGGCCCTGATGGAGATCCGCCGCGAGTACGCCGCCAGCCAGCCGCTGAAGGGCGCGCGCATCACCGGCAGCCTGCACATGACCATCCAGACCGCGGTGCTGGTGGAGACGCTGCAGGCGCTGGGCGCCGAGGTGCGCTGGGCCTCGTGCAACATCTTCTCGACCCAGGACCACGCCGCCGCGGCGCTGGTGCAGCGCGGCACCCCGGTGTTCGCCTACAAGGGCGAGACCCTGGTGGACTACTGGGACTACACCCACCGCATCTTCGACTTCGGCCCGGCCGGCACGCCCGGCGAAGGCCCGAACATGATCCTGGACGACGGCGGCGACGCGACGCTGCTGATGCACCTGGGCAAGAAGGCCGAGAAGGACCCCTCCGTGCTGGCCCACCCGGGCAGCGAGGAAGAGACCTGCCTGTTCGACGCCATCAAGGCCAAGCTGGCGGTCGACCCCACCTGGTACAGCCGCAAGAGCGCGCAGATCATCGGCGTGACCGAGGAGACCACCACCGGCGTGCACCGCCTCAAGGAGATGAGCGCCAAGGGCACGCTGATGTTCCGTGCCATCAACGTCAACGACTCGGTCACCAAGAGCAAGTTCGACAACCTGTACGGCTGCCGTGAATCGCTGGTGGACGGCATCAAGCGCGCCACCGACGTGATGGTGGCCGGCAAGATCGCCGTGGTGGCCGGCTACGGCGACGTGGGCAAGGGCAGCGCCCAGGCACTGCGTGCGCTGTCCGCGCAGGTCTGGGTGACCGAGATCGACCCGATCAACGCCCTGCAGGCGGCGATGGAGGGCTTCCGCGTCGTGACCATGGACTGGGCCGCCGACAAGGCCGACATCTTCGTCACCGCCACCGGCAACAAGGGCGTGATCACCCACGACCACATGGCCGCGATGAAGCACAACGCCATCGTCTGCAACATCGGCCACTTCGACAACGAGATCGACATCGCCTCGGTCGAGAAGTACCGCTGGGAAGAGATCAAGCCGCAGGTCGACCACATCATCTTCCCGGACGGCAAGCGCATCATCATGCTGGCCAAGGGCCGCCTGGTGAACCTGGGCTGCGCCACCGGCCACCCCAGCTACGTGATGTCGTCGAGCTTCGCCAACCAGACCATCGCGCAGATCGAGCTGTTCACCCACCAGGACTTCTACGAGGTCGGCAAGGTCTACGTGCTGCCCAAGCACCTGGACGAGAAGGTGGCCCGGCTGCAGCTCAAGACGCTCAACGCCGAGCTGACCACGCTCAGCGAGGAGCAGGCGGCCTACATCGGCGTGCCGGTGCAGGGCCCGTACAAGCCCGACAGCTACCGGTACTGAGCCACCCGAGACAGGACACGCCATGCGCATCGATCAGCGGATCGTCCAACTGGGCCTGGCACCGACGCGCTCGGCCGCCCAGCGGCTGATCGACCGCCGGGCGGTGCGCTGGCTCGGCCCCAAGGGCTGGGCCGTGCCGACCAAGGCCGGCGAGGACGTGCCCGAGGCCGCCCAGGTCGAGATCACCGACGATGCGGAGCTGCGCTTCGTCTCGCGCGGTGGGCTCAAGCTCGAAGGCGCGCTGGCCCACTGCGGCCTGTCCGTCCAGGGGCGCACCTGCCTCGACGTCGGCCAGAGCACCGGCGGCTTCACCGACCTGCTGCTGCAGCAGGGCGCCGCCAGGGTGGTGGGCCTGGACGTGGGCCGCGACCAGCTCGCCGCCAGGCTGCGTGCCGATGAACGCGTGGTGGCCTACGAGGGCATCAACGCCCGCGACGTGGCCGGCAGCGCCTTCGCGCAGGATTGGCCTGCCGCCAGCTTCGGCTTCGTCACGGCCGACGTGTCCTTCATCTCGCTGACCCACGTGCTGCCCACGCTGTTCGGCTACCTCGCCCCCGAGGGCGACCTGCTGGTGCTGGTCAAGCCGCAGTTCGAACTGCAGCCCGAGCAGATCGGCAAGGGCGGCATCGTGCGCAACAAGGCGCTGTTCGCCGACGTCGAAACCCGCGTGCGCCAATGCTGCCGTGACCACGGCATCAAGGTGCACGCCTACTTCCAGAGCCCCATCACCGGCGGCAACGGCAACACCGAGTTCTTCCTCTGGGCGCGCCACCTCGCGCCCGGCGACAAGCCCATCGCCAGGTCCACGCCCAGGAAGGCCGCGACCTGAGGCCAGGGGCCCCACCGGATCCGCCATGACGACTTCCCCCTCCTTGCCGCTGAGCCTGGAGTTCTTCCCGCCCAAGACGCCCGAAGGCAGCGCCAAGCTGACCGGCGTGCGCCAGGCGCTGTACGCGCTGAACCCGCAGTTCTGCTCGGTCACCTACGGCGCCGGCGGCAGCACCCAGGACGGCACCCTGGCCGCGGTGCAGGCCATCCTGGACGAGGGCCGCGAGGGCGCCTCGCACTTCACCTGCGTGGGCGCCACCCGCGAGTCGGTGCGCGAGCGCCTGACGCAGTTCCGCGCCATGGGCATGCGCCGCATCGTCGCGCTGCGCGGCGACCTGCCCAGCGGCTACGGCCAGATGGGCGAGTTCCGCTACGCCGGCGACCTGGTGGCCTTCATCCGCGCCGAGACGGGCGACCACTTCCACATCGAGGTGGCGGCCTACCCGGAGACGCACCCGCAGGCCCGATCGCCGCAGGCCGATCTGCAGGCTTTCGCCGCCAAGGTGCAGGCCGGGGCGGACTCCGCCATCACGCAGTTCTTCTTCAACGCCGACGCCTACTTCCGCTTCGTCGACGAGACCCGCGCGCTGGGTGTGGACGTGCCGATCGTGCCCGGCATCATGCCCATCACCAACGCCAGCGGCATCCTGCGCTTCGCCGACGGCTGCGGCGCAGAGATTCCCCGCTGGGTGCGCCTGCGCCTGCAGAGCTTCGGCGACGACAGCGCCAGCATCCGCGCCTTCGGCCTGGACGTGGTCACCGCCCTGTGCGACCGCCTGCGCAGCCAGGGCGTGCCGGGTCTGCACTTCTACACGATGAACACCAGCGCCACGGTGCTGGAGATCTGCCGGCGGCTGGGGCTGGGGGGCTGAAGCTGCCAGGCTGATGCGTCACCCTCCTTGCGTGCCACAAACCCGGGCATGCACAGCCCGCACCTCGGCGCGGAACGCCACGGCGGTTCCCGCTGCGCCGACCCCCTGCCGCTCCCGACGAGTGCCGCCGCACAGACGGTGATGGCCGGGCGGATCGCCGCCTTCAGCCCGCACGCGTCGAGTCACGCAGCCGGGCGCGCAACGCGGTGGCGGCCATCACCTCGTGTGACGCTGCTGTGACGCTTCGACCGCTAACCTTCTGATGGACACCTCGCTCCGCTGCATCCGGCAGCGAATGAGGCTGTCGACTCGGTGACAACAAGGCACAGGCTCAGGGATCGCCATAGAGCAGGGACCAGGGGCAGCTGAATGAGCAGAGGACGCAGGCACGTTGCTCCGCGCATTCAGCAGCCCCTGCTTTTCTATACAAGCTTGAGCAAACCCACAGGAATCCCAGTCGACGCTCGATTAGTGTCCGGCTGGAGGAGGGTTTGTTCGTGGGTCAAAAAGAGCAAGGGATCTCACACCCCAACGGAGTGGGAGGCAGGCTGCGCCTGATGGGTCCGGCCCGGTTCGAGAGGTCCGATGGCAGCAGCACCCCGCTCGAAGACAAGGACGCGCTGTTGCTGGCGCTGCTGGCACTGGATGGCCAACGGAGTCGACAGCAGCTGGCGGCCCTGCTCTGGCCCGACGTTCCCGGCGAACGCGCCCGGGGAAACCTGCGGCAGCGCCTTCTGCGACTACGCCGGCTTCTCGGCGACGAAGTGGTCATCGGCAGCCATGTCCTGATGCTGTCACCACGGATCTCGGTGGACGCCCGAGACATCTCTGACCAGCTGCCTGAGGCCGACGGGGCTTCCTTTGGCGACTTGCTCGCTGGCATGGACACGGCCGCGCTCGACACGCTCGGGCAGTGGCTCGAGGCCGCCAGAAGGCAGCACCGGGCGAAATGCATCGACGGCCTGCTGGCCTGCGCAGGCAGATGTGCCGACAGCCGTGACCCCGCGGGCGCCGTGGCTTTCATCGAGCGCGCACTGGCTCTGGAGCCGACGGATGAATCGCTCCACGTGCGCTTGATGCAGGCGTACTACGAGCTGGGGAATCGCTCCGCTGCACTGGCCACCTACGAGCGCTGCGAACAGGTGCTGGCAGATCAGCTGGGCGTCGAGCCTGGCCCGCAAGCCAGGGCGTTGAAACGCCTCGCCCTCGCGTCCGCGCCTCCCGCGCCACCGACATCACCCGCAAGCGGGTCCGTTCAGGCGTGGAGGTCGGCTGTCGCGAGACCTCCGCGCCTGGTCGGGCGGTCCGGCCCCTGGAGGACCCTGCTGACCGCGTTGTCCTCCGGGAACTGCGCCCTGCTCACTGGCCCGGGGGGCATCGGCAAGAGCCGGATGCTGGGCGAATGGGTGACGCAAGCGCCGGACCGCCTTTCCATATGTGCACGTCCCGGGGACGAGTGGGTGCCCTACGGCCTGGTCGCCAGGTTGCTGCGCGAGTGTGGTCGGCGCTGGTCACCCGGACTCTCCGACGAGGCGGTGCGGGCCGAATTGGCGCGCCTGCTGCCGGAGTGGGGGCAGGCGCCGACGGCACCCGCCTCGCAGACCCGGATCGGCTGGGCCATCGGGGCGGCGCTGCAACGCTGGCACACGCAGGGGTTGCGGGGGCTGGCCTTCGATGACCTGCAGCATGCCGATGCCTCGTCGCTGGCCTGGCTCCTGCCGTGGTCCACGGAGCGGGAGCGCCCTGAGGTGGCCGTCGTGCTCGCCAGCCGGGAGGCGGAGATGCCCATCGTCCTGCGCGAATGGGCACAGGCCCACGAGGCTGGACTGCCCGCCGAAGACCTTCTGCCATCACCGTCGAACGGGTCGCCTCCGACCTCGGCACAAAGGTCTGTCGTGCACATACCACTCCACCCGTTGGCCTTGCCGGATCTGGATGCCCTGCTCACGGACATCCAGGAAGCTCTCGGGCCGTTGCTGCCGTCATTGCCGAGTGCAGAAGCACTGTCACGCCACACCGGCGGCAACCCCTGGTTCGTCCTGCGCACCCTCCGCCTGCTCGGTGAGCAGGCGGCAGCATCCCCCGGTACGTCCCAGATCGGCCTGCCCGCTGCGCACGAACTGAAGACCCTGCTGGCTCGACAACTGGCGCAGCTCTCGCCAAGAGCGCTGGCGCTGGCCCAGGTGGCGGCCATGGCGGGCGAGGCCTTCGATGCCGAGCTGGCGTCGGCCACCCTGTCCGTTTCCGCCTTTGAACTGGCGCCGCCCTGGCGTGAACTGGAGTCAGCCCAATGGATGACCGGAGGTCGCCTCACGCATGACCTCATCGGCGAGGCGGCACTGGAATCCATCCCCGCCTCTCTTCAGCCCCAGCTGCATGCAGCCATCGCGGCCAAGCTGGCTTCACGCCACACCCCGCCATCGATCCTTGCCCGGCACTGGCACGCCGCCTCCCAGTGGGCCGAAGCGGCCACCGCCTACGAGGCGGCAGCGGCGGAAAGTGCATTGCGCAACGCTGTTGCAGAGCAGTTGGCCTCGCTGGACGCAGCCGCCGAATGCCATCGACGCAACCCGGGCGCACGTCCGGGCGCGGCATTCGACTGCGCGCTCCAAGCTGCAAACCTGACCATCGAGCAGCTGCAATCCTCTGCGGCGATCCAGCGTTGCCAGGATCTGCTGGCACTGGCCACTGCCGACACCCAGCGCGCCGCCGCCTGGCAAATCCAGGCCCGCGCCCATCTCGAGGCAGGTGACTACCCGCTCGCCCTCGACGCAGCGAACCACGCGCTCGAACTGCTGGATCCCAGCAGCGACGATCGAACCCGCGTTCTGGCCCACCTGTATCGGGCTTCGGCACTGACGCGCCTGGGCCAGGGGGCACAGGCGCTGGGAGACCTCGACCCCTCGTCCCCTGCGCTGCAGCGACTGTCCGTCGATGACCGCCTGGCTTGGCTGACCGAGTACGCCACCCTGCTCGATCTGGCCGACCGACGCCAGGAGTCCGTCGCCACGCTCGGTCACTTGGCACAAGAGGCTGAGCGCGCTCAACGCTGGGTCTCAGCCGGTGCGGCCTATTGCAATCAGTCGGTTGCGCTGATGTACCTGGGGCGCACCGCCGCGGGCCGCCAGGCTGTCGAAGCTGGCTTGGCCTGCTATGGGCACAGCACCCTCGGTGCGTCGGCGCTGCTCGTCGACAAGATGAACCTGGCTGGCTTTCTCCGGGACCAGGGACACTTTCGGGAATACCTGAAGCTCGCGGAACCCTTGCCCGCAGGGCTGCTGGAGGCCGGCTACCTGCTGTGGTCCGTCAATGCAGACAACGATCTGGCCGTCACCTACTGCTGGCTGGGCCGCACCGATCTGGCCTACCGGATCGTGCACGGTGATCTCCCTCCTGACAGCCCGCGGCTGGCTGGCGCAATCCGGCTGATGGTCAAGGCATCCCTGGCACGTGACCACGGTGTGAGTCTGCACAACGGCGAGCGGCACGCCGATCTCACCCGCCAGGCTGCAGCCATCCTGCGCGAGGAAGGTGCGCTCGGGCGCAACTACATCCGCCTGAAGGTTGCACTGGAATGCGCTCGCGCCGACGGGGCGGCTGCCGACGACACAGAGTTGGCCGCCATCGAACAGGAGGCCGAGCAGCGCGAGCAATACATGCTCGTTGCCCACGTCCGGTTGCTGCGCATCCAGATGGCCCAGGCACGCGGATCGTCGGCCGCGGCACCGATGGCACACCGACTCCTGGAACAGTGCGAACGCGACGGCATGCCGCCCGGCCTCTATCCCCCGCAGGTGTGGTCGACGATCGCGCAGGCGCTGCGAGACAGCGACCCGCGAACCTCCGACGCCGTGCTGCTGCTCGCCAGGCAATGGATCACGGACATCGCGGCCCAACAAGTGCCTGAACTCTTCCAGCACAGCTTCCTGCACGGCAACCGCACCAACCGGGCCATCCTTGCAGGCCGGCCGAGCAGGACTCCTCGCCCGACCTGAGCGCCGATATCGTGACTTAAATCACAACAATCGAGACCGAACCTCTCGTCCGCGTGAGCAGTGCATCGCCGGACGTCTGGTGTGACGCAGGTGTGACGCCCGCTTCGTATCGTGCATCCATCACGGTTAACACAGCGGAGCAACCCAGATGCCACACAGCGCCACCTCGTCGATCGTCCCGTCCGCACTGCGCATACTGGTCGTCGCCTGCGCAGTGGCGCTGGCCGGATGCCCGGACAGCTCGCCGATGCGGCAGGCCGAACCGCCGGCGAACGAGACTGGGCAGCCCGCCGTCACTCGACAGCCCGCCAGTGCCAGCACGACGGAGGGCAGTACCGTCACTTTCTCCGTCGACGCCTCAGGGAATGACCTGAGCTTCCAGTGGCAGCGAAGCACCAACGACGGCGCCACTTGGGTCGACATCATGGGAGCGACGACCCACCAACTCCGCATCTCTTCTCCGACCTCGGGCGACGCCGGCCTGTACCGGGTCATCGTCACAGCCAGTACAGGGCAGGCGGTGAGCAACTTGGCAACCCTGACGGTCACGAGTCAGGTGATTCCACCGGCCATCAGCGTCGCACCCGTTTCGCAAGAAGCCGTGGCAGGAGGTCGTGCAACCTTCATGGTGACTGCCCAGGGGACGGCCGCCACCTACCAGTGGCAGTCCAAGAACAGCGATGGCTCATGGGCCGACATCGCAGGCGGCTCCGACGCCACTCTGCTGCTCGAGAACCTGACGATGGAACAGGACGGCAGCACATTCAGAGTGATCGTCCGAAACCAGGCGGGCTCAGTGACCAGCAGCGAAGCGCAACTGAGCGTAACCGCCGCACCCGAGGCTCCCCGGATCACCCTGCAACCGACCAGCAGAACCGTCGTCGCGGGCCAGCCTGCCACATTCTCGGTAGGCGCGACGGGTGTGCCTGCTCCGACCGTCCAGTGGCAACGCAGCATCGACCAAGGCACCAGCTACCGAAACATCGCAGGTGCAACAGAAGCAACCTTCTCCATCGCGGCCACCACCACGGATGACTCTGGCGGGCTATACCGTGCACAGATCACCAACACCAAAGGAAGCACATACAGCGAGTCCGCAACATTGACGGTCGAGGCTCGGAGCGCGCTTCCTGCCATCGCAGCCCAACCCAGCAGCATCACGATCACTGAAGGCGCGGCGGCGACCTTCAGGGTGGACGCAACAGGCACGCCAACCCCGACCTACCAGTGGCAGGTCAGTACCGACAAGGGTGCCACGTTCGAGAACATCACAGGGGCAACGAGGTCGACCTTCACGACCAATCCGCAGGCTACGGCAAGTGGTATGCAACTGAGGGTACTGGTCAGCAACGCTGCAGGCACGGTTATCAGCAGCCCGGTCAGCTTGATCGTCTACCTGAATGAAAGCGAAACCATCTGGAAAGATAAGGTTAATGTCGTCGTCGGAGGAACCGTTTCGCTCGATGCATCCAGCCGTTTCAGGACCCATCCGCAGACCAAGACGGTGAGCTGGCGGTTCGACATCCGGCCGCGTGTCAGCACATCCTCCATTTCCCTCGAGGACGCGTTTCATGCGACTTTCATCGCCGACGTACCAGGCCATTTCATCGTCACCGCAACTGGCTCCGACGAAAACCAGTCGCTTTGGACCGAAACATACAGGGTTAGATCAACGACCTCGATACCTGACGACGGCGAAACCGATCCAGTTAAACTTGCCCAGAAGAAAAACTGTACGGCCTGCCACGCCTTGGACAAGAAGCTTGTGGGTCCGGCATTCAGAGATATTGCAGCGAGATATCGCGGCAATGATGCCGCACTGGACACCTTGACTCTGAAGACAATTCGAGGTGGCACAGGCATGTGGGGTCAGATCCCCATGCCAGCGAACAGCATATCGGAGAGTGATGCGCGGACAATTGTTACATGGATTCTAAACCAATGATCCGGGTCGGATTCAAGAATGAAGTGCAACACCTTGCCGACCCGGTAAGGTGTGAAGATGATGACGAGATACAAGCAACTGCAGCCTGAAGAGCGAGTGACGTTGGCCTGCCTGCGCCAGTCGCGCAACACGCGCCGGCCGCGCTCGGGCGGTCAAGACCTCGGCGGCCAGATCCCGGAGATGGTCAGCATCCACGTGCGCCCGCCCGAGGTGAGCGATCAGGTGATGCCTGGACACTGGGAAGGTGACCTGATCAAGGGTGCAGGCAACCGCTCTGCCGTGGGGGTGCTGGTCGAGCGCACCACTCGTTTGGTCCTGCTGGCCAAGATGCCCGATGCCACGGCCGAGTCGGCGCTGGCGGCCTTCACGGCCAAGCTCAACGACATCGCCCAGCCACTGCGTCAGACGTTGACCTACGACCAGGGCAAGGAGATGGCGCGGCATCGAGAGCTGTCTCGCAACACCAACATCCGCGTGTACTTCTGCGACCCGCACAGCCCCTGGCAGCGCGGCAGTTGCGAGAACACCAACGGGCTGCTGCGCCAGATGATGCCCAAGGGCACGGACCTGTCCGTGCACGATCAGCAGGCCCTCGATGCCATGGCCGATTTGCTCAGCATCATGCAAGGCATCGCTGAGCAGGCCAGCGCCACAATCCATTGATCCCGCCGGTGTTGCACTTCGAGTTTGAAACCGCCCATTCATTAGTCGGCCTTGCGAAATTCATCCCACGCGACCGACCGCATGGCGATGAGCGCCCGACGTCAATCGCCATTGGGCGCATGCTGAAGAGCGCGAAGAGCTCCGTGCAGGCACCACGGCCGCCTGATGGCCGCCCGACAGGACC
>JAKLLA010000027.1 GCA_023150375.1 Burkholderiaceae bacterium | reverse complement strand
GGCGCCGACCCGGTGCAGCGGCGCGGGGCGACCCGGCAGCAGCCTGGCCAGCAGCAGCGGCGCCGACCCGGTGCAGCGGCGCGGGGCGACCCGGCAGCAGCCTGGCCAGCAGCAGCGGCGCCGACCCGGTGCAGGCGCCTGCACACGCGCCGTCCGCTGCAAGATGGGGGGCAGCAGGTTCTTTCATCGCGCTGCGATTCCGAATTGAACCGCGCAAGTCCGCGCCAGGTGAGCAAGCACGGATGCCGGCGCAGGGCTGGCCCGTGCCTGCCGTGGTCTGTACGGCGCACTTCGAGCCATAGGGAAGGGCTATCGACCCAGCCAACCACCCCCCCACGCCAGAAACATGCGCGCGCAAAAATCCGACCAACCGGCCGGTCCTGCCCGCCGATGGCCTAGAGATTTCGCCCCCCCCCCCTGGGCGCAGCGCGCTCCACCCGCCAGCCCCTGCGAGGGGGGGCGCTGCCACTTCAACAAGCCAGGGTCAGCAAGCGAAGCAGGCCGGCCGGAAGCTGCTGCATGGTGAAGAGTCTGAACATCTCATCTTCCATCTTGTCCCCGTTGTCCCCGCCCTGTCCCCGGTACTGTCCCCGCCGTGCTGATCGGCCGCGAAGCCGCGCGCCTGCTGGGTTTCCGGCCTGTTTCTGGCTCATGTCCCCGCGTCCCCGCCAGGCTTGACGGATCCCGGCCACGCGTTGCACACCTCGCGGTCGTCATCGTGCGGAAATCCGCCCGCCATGTCTCCCACTGGTGGCCCCGACAGCCTTGCCTGCAGCCACTGCCGCGCGAAGATGAAACCGCCGCGCCCCCCTCCCCCGGGCCGGGCAGGAATCCGCCTGCGGCGCCAGGTGGCCGGCCGCGTCGCGTAGGGAGGCACTGCCTGCCCACAGGCAGCACAAGCCAGAAGGACAACGCCCGGCACAGGGCCGGGCGGGTGTCGGCGGGGTGGTGGTGGTGCGCCGGGCTGCTGCTGCAGGTGGCACCAGGGAGCCCGCAGCGGGGCGGGCAGCCGCCCGCAGGCGATGCGATCAGGCCGAGCGCAGGGGCAGCACCTGGGCACCGCCGCTGCGCATGGCGTCGACGCGGGCTCCCCACCAGTCCATCAGCTTTCGGCGCTCGGGCAGGTACTCGGCCCGGTTGTAGGCGCCGCGCACGCCGTCGCGCTCTTCGTGGGCAAGCTGACGCTCGATCACGTCGGCGCGGTGCCCGGCCTCGTTGGCACAGGTGCTGAACAGGGTCCGCATGCCGTGGGCGGTGGCTTCGCCCTTGTAGCCCATGCGAGCTAGTGCACTGTTCAGGGTGTTCGCGCTGATCGGCTTCGACGGATAGAAGGGGCTCGGGAAGAGCAGCGGACCCGAGCCGGTCAGGGGCTGCAGCTCGGCGAGCACCTCGAGGGCCTGGCGCGACAGGGGCACCAGGTGCTCGGTCTTCATCTTCATCCGCGGGCCGGGGATGCGCCACAGGCCGGCCGCTTCGTCGAACTCTTCCCAGCGGGCGCCGCGCAGCTCGCCGGGGCGGACTGCTGTCAGTACCAGGAAGAGCAGGGCGCAGCGCATCATCGGGTCGCGCCCGTAGCCGGCCAGGTGGCGCAGGAAGGCTGGCGCATCCTGGGCAGACAGCGCGGGGCGGTGCTGGGTGGTGCGTGGCTTCAGGATCTCCGCGGGCTTCAGCGGATAGGTGGGGTCCGTGGCGATGTACTCATGGGCTACCGCGTAGCGGAACACCGATCGCAGGCGCTGAAAGACCCGGCCGGCCATCTCGGCCGCGCCCGCGGATTCGATGCGCTGCACGCACTCGCGCACCTGGCCGGGCGTGATTTCGCCGATTGGCGTTCGCCCGATGTGCGGGAAGACGTGCCGATCCAAGGATGCCGCGATCTTCTCCCGCGTGCCCCGGGTCCATGCGCTGGCGCGATGCGTCAGCCACTCGCCGGCAATGGCCTGCAGGCTCCCGGCCGGCGGCAGCTTTGCGGCCTCGCGGCGCTGCGCTTCCTCTTGTTCGGCACGCTCTCGCGCGGCGGCGGCGCGGGCCTCCTTGCGCACCTCGCTGGGGTCGGTGCCGGCGGCGAGCAGCTCGCGGGCCTCGGCCGCCTTCTGCCGGGCCAGGGATAGCCCGGTGGCGGGGTAGGTGCCAAGGCTCAGGGTCTTGCGGCACCCCTGGAAGCTGTAGTCGAAGCGCCAGGCGGTAGCCCCGCCCTTGACCAGCGGCAGCAGGTAGAGCCCGGCCCCGTCGCTGATCCGGCCGGCCGGCTTCTGGCCGGTGGCAATCGCCTTGAGCATGGCGCGCAGCGCCGTGTCGCTGTTGATGAGGTTGAAGGGCACCGCCGGTCTCCTGCAGTAACTCGCCGGGGCTCTGCAGTAACCCCGCTCAAGTTACTGCGAAAGTTACTGCAGTCGGGCGCCGCTGTCAGCGGATTTCGGCGGATGTTCGCGGAAGAAAAAAGCCCGCCTTCAGAGTGAAGAAGCGGGCTTGGTGGACTTCGGCGGACCCTTGCGGATGCATCGATGGTCCCCCCGACAGGAATCGAACCTGTATTTGCCGCTTAGGAGGCGGCCGTTCTATCCATTGAACTACGGGGAGGGAGGCAGCCGGAGCGCCCGAACGGCATGGGCTCGGCGACGCTGCGGCGCCATTGTAGGCGCCTGCGACGGCGGGTCCGGTGTGCGGTCTGTCGCGTCGGTGGCCGGGCGGGACTCGCCGCCGGCTCCATCTGTGCGGGTGCCCTTTGATAGACTCGCGGGTTCGACACGTGTAGACCGCCTCGGTGTTCGGGCGTCGTGCTGCGAGCGTGCCGTGCACCGGTGGGAGCTGCCCGCGGGGCGCCGCCGCGGACCGGCCGACGGTCCGCCGCCGTGCGGCAGACAGGCAGACAGCATGACGACAGCCGACAACAGCCAGTTGCAGCGGGAAGTGGCGGCCCTCCTGGTCGAGGCGCTCAACCTCGACGTGGCCCCGGACTCCATCGACCCCGACGCGCCCCTGTACGGCGAGGGCCTGGGCCTGGACTCCATCGACATCCTCGAAGTGGCGCTGGTGGTCTCGAAGCGCTATGGCTTCCAGCTGCGCTCGGACGACGACGACAACGTGCGCATCTTCGCCTCGCTGGCCAGCCTGACCGAGCATGTCGCTCGCCACCGCAGCGTCTGAGCCGGCGACCGGGCGCGACGCCGTGCACGAGCGCTGGCGCCTCGCGGCCCTGGGTGTGGCGGCGCTGGCCTACGCTGCGCTGGCGCACCAGGTCACCATCCGCGCGGCCCACTCGCCCTGGGCGCTGCTGGCCGTGCTCGGGCCGATGGCCGCTCTGCTGGCGATCGGCCTGTGGCGTGGTGGCCAGCGTCTGCTGGCCCTGGCGCTGGCCGCGGGGCTGGCGCTGCTGGCCTGGCGCCTGGGTCAGGGCGGGGCGCCGGCCCTGGCGCCGCAGTGGCTCTACCTGGCCCAGCATGCCGGCATTCATGTCGCGCTCGGGCTCTTCTTCGGCCGCAGCCTGCGGCCCGGCCGCCAGGCGCTGATTTCGGCGCTGGCCGAGCGGGTGCACCGCGGGCTCACCCCGGCACTGGCCGGCTACACGCGCCGCCTCACGGCAGTCTGGACCGGCTATTTCGCCGCCATGGCCAGCCTGTCCGTGCTGCTCTTCCTGTTCGCGCCGCTGGAGGTCTGGTCGGCCTTCGCCAATCTGGTCACGCCGCTGGCGCTGGCGGTGATGTTCGTCGGCGAGCACCTGCTGCGCTACCGGCTGCACCCCGAGTTCGAGCGCATCAGCCTGTCCACGGCGATCCGGGCCTATGCCGAGCACCGCCAGGTCGCGCCCGGAGGGCGTTCCGATGGGCACCGCTGAGGAGGTTCGGCCGTCGCTGGCCCTGCTGCAGGGCGCGGCGCTCGATGCTCCGCTGGCCTGGCGGGCCGGGCAGGCGCGCAGCCGCCGCGACTATCTGGCCGACGTCGCCGCGCTGGCCGGGCGCCTGCCGCCGGCTGCCGCGGTGCTGGCGATGACGGGCGATCGCTACCACTTCGCCGTCGCGCTGGCCGCGGTGGCGCAGTGCGGCGGCGTCAACCTGCTGCCGCCCAACCACACGCCGGACATGCTGCGCCGCCTGGGCACGCTGTTCGACGGTGCGATGACCCTGGTCGAGCCTGGCAGCGAGGTGCTGCCGCTGCCGATGCAGGCCTTCGGCGCGCTGCCCGGGGCGGTGGATGCGGCCGAGTGTCCGGTTCCGGCTCTGGCGGCCGGGCAGGTCCTGGCGCAGGTGCTGACCTCCGGCTCCACCGGCACGCCGATGCCCCATGCCAAGCGCTGGGGCGCTCTGGTGGTGAACATCCGCGCCGAGGCGGCACGCATCGCCGAGCACATGGGGCGCGCCGACCTGCGGGGCGTCACCCTGGTGGGCACGGTGCCGCCGCATCACATGTACGGCTTCGAGTCCACCGTGCTGCTGGCGCTGCTGGGCGGGGCTGCCTTCGCGGCCGAGCGGCCCTTCTTCCCGGCCGACGTGCAGCGGGTGCTGGCCGAGGTGCCGCGCCCGCGCGTGCTGGTGACCACGCCGTTCCACCTCAAGACGCTGCTCGACGCCGGCCTGGCGCTGCCGCCGGTGGACCTGACCGTCTGTGCCACCGCGCCGCTGTCGCCGCAGATGGCGGCGCGGGCCGAGGCGGCGCTGGGCGGGCCGCTGATGGAGATCTACGGCTGCACCGAAGCCGGCCAGGTGGCCACCCGGCGCAGTACCGCCGGGCCGGAGTGGCGCTGCTTCGACGGCCTGGTCCTCAGCGGCGACGGCGACGCTGCGGTGGTGCAGGGCGGGCACGTGCCCGAACCCACCCGCCTGGCCGATGTGCTCGAGGTGCTGCCCGAACCGGCCGGGCAGCCGGCGACGCGCTTTCGCCTGCTCGGCCGCTCCAACGACCTGATCAACGTGGCCGGCAAGCGCAGCTCGCTGTCGCACCTGAACTTCCACCTCAACAGCATCGAGGGCGTGCGCGACGGCGCCTTCTGGCTGCCGCCGACGGGTGAGTCGGTGGAGGAGGTGGTGCGGCTGGTGGCCTTCGTGGTGGCGCCCGGGCTCGATCCCGCCGCCCTGCGCGCAGCGCTGCGCGAGCGCATCGATGCGGCCTTCCTGCCGCGGCGCATCGTGGCCCTCGACCGGCTGCCGCGCGACCCCACCGGCAAGCTGCCGGCCGGCCGGCTGGCCGAGCTGGCGGCGCAGCACCTGGGCTGATGCGGCCGCGACGGCGCCTGCTCCCTTTCCCTGCCCTGCAGTCCCCACCATGTCCGCGTCGCATTGCGTCGAGCTGCCGATTCCGGCTGCGCACCCGTCCTACGAGGGCCACTTCCCGGGCCAGCCCATCCTGCCCGGGGTGGTCCTGCTGGCCGAACTGCTCGAGGCGATGCGCGGCGATGCCGCCAGCCGCGCCTGGCTCGGCCCGACGCCGCAGCTGACGATGGCCAAGTTCGTCGCCCCGGTGCGGCCCGGCCAGCGGCTCTGGGCGAGCTGGCAGCTGCCGGCCGCCGGAGCCCGGCGTGCCCGTTTCGAGATCCATGCCGAGGCGGCGCACGCCACGGCGCCTCGGTGCCTGGTGGCCAGCGGCCAGCTGGAGGGCGGGGCCGACCCCGCCGCGCAGGTCGAGGCGGTGCCCACCGGCACGCGCGGGGAGGGGCCGTGAGCCTGCCGCCCGGTACGCCGCCGAACGTGCCGTCGCCGGCATCCCCGACGGGTCCTTCGGCGCCCGCCGCGGCCTGGACCGACCAGCGCGAGCGCAGCAACGTCGCCACGCTGCGGCTGATGCGCTGGATCGCCACCACGCTGGGTCGGCGCGTCGCGCGCGGGCTGCTCGGGCCGATCGCGCTGTACTTCCTGCTCTTCGGCGGTGCGGCGGCGCGGGCCTCGCGCGACTACCTGCAGCGCGTGCTCGGTCGGCCGCCGCGCTGGCTCGAACGTTACCGGCACATCCACCACTTCGCCGCCACCGTGCTCGACCGCGTCTACCTGCTGCAGGGCCGCCTGGACGATTTCGACCTGGACATCCAGGGCATCGACCATTTCGATGCCGCCCTGCTGGAGGGGCGCGGCCTGCTGCTCATCGGTGCGCATGTGGGCAGCTTCGAGGCCCTGCGGGCCATCGGCCAGCGCCGCCGCGGCCTGCGCGTGGCGATGGTGATGTACGAGGACAACGCCCGCCGCATCAACCAGACCCTGCAGGCCGTGGCGCCGGACCACCCGATGCACATCATCCCGCTCGGGCGCCTGGAGGCCATGCTGCAGCTGCGCGAGTGGCTCGACGCGGGCGGGGTGGCCGGCATGCTGGCCGACCGCAGCCTGCCCGGCTCGTCGCAGCGCTCGCACCGGCACACGCTGGACTTCCTCGGCGCGCCGGCGCAGTTCTTCGACGGGCCCTTCCGGCTGGCCGCGCTGCTGCGCCGCCGGGTGGTCTTCATGACCGGCCTGTACCAGGGCGGGCGGCGCTACGAACTGCGCTTCGTGCCGCTGGCCGACTTCCGCGAGCGTCCGGCCGGCGCGGCCGCGCAGGAGGCCGCGCTGCGCGAGGCCCTGCAGCGCTACGTGGCCCAGCTCGAGGCGCTGTGCCGCGAGTCGCCGTACAACTGGTTCAACTTCTTCGACTTCTGGGCCGACGCTGCCGCCGCGCCGCCGACGCCCCCCGCCGCGCGAGACCCTGCCCATGCCCATGTCGCCCCGACTTCCTGAGGCCCGGCGCGGCCTGCCCGCCCGCCCGCCGCTTCGCGCCGTGCTGCTGGTGGCCGCGCTGCTGGTCGGGTCCGGCGCCGCCCGGGCCCTCGAGCTCGAGGGGCTCATGCGCACGCTCGGCCAGGTGAGCGCGGGCGAGGCGCTGTTCACCGAGCGGCGCCAGGTGCTGCAGCTCGAGCAGACGCTGGAATCCTCCGGCCGGCTGAGCTTTGCCGCGCCCGACCGCTTCGTGCGCGAGACCCTCAAGCCGCGCGCCGAGCGCATGGAGGTCAGCGGCAACACCCTGACGTTGCGCCAGGGCAGCCGCAGCCACACGCTGGCGCTGGACAGCAACCCCGAGGCGACGGCCATCGTCGAGGCGATCCGCGGCACGCTGACCGGCAACACCGCGCTGCTGCAGCGCCATTTCGACAGCCGCGTGTCGGGCAGCCTGGAGCGCTGGACGCTCGAGCTCGTGCCGCGCGAGGCGCGCATGCGCGGCCAGGTGGCCCAGGTGCAGGTCAGCGGTCGCCAGGCGGCACTGCGAGAGGTGCGCATCCTGCTGGCCGACGGCGACAGCTCGGTGATGCGCATCGAGCCGCTGCCGGCCCCCGGCCGGTGAGCGCTCCGTCGGGTCCGCCGGTGCGTGCGCCGGGGTCGCGCCGGCCCCGGGGGGCCTGGCCGATCCTCGTGCTCTGGGCCGCGCTGCTGCTGGCTGCGCTGGGCGTGGCGCTGCAGGCGCGCTATGTCGCGGACCTGTCGGCCTTCCTGCCCGCGGCCCCCACGGCCGAGCAGCGCGTGCTGCTGGACCAGCTGAACAACGGTGCGACCACCCGGCTGCTGCTGGTGGGCATCCGCGGCGGCGAGGCCGCGCAGCGCCAGGCGGCCTCGCGCGCGCTGGCCGCCGCGCTGCGCCCCGGCGGGGCCCAGGCCGGCCACTTCGACGCCGTGCACAACGGCGAGCAGGAGGCCTGGCGCGCCACCGGCGAGTTCCTCTTCGCGCACCGCTACCTGCTCAGCCCGGCGGTGGACGAGCGCCGCTTCACCGTCGAGGGCCTGCGCGAGGCCCTGGCCGACACCGCGGCCGTGCTGGGCACGCCGGCGGGCAGCCTGATCAAGCCGCTGCTCTGGCGCGACCCCACCGGCGAGAGCCTGCGGCTGGCCGAGGCGGCGATCAGCCCCGCCGCGCCGCGCAGCGAAGGCGGCGTCTGGGTCTCGCGCACGGCGCCGCGTGCGGTGCTGCTGGCCGCCACCCGGGCCGACGGCAGCGACCTGGATGGCCAGGCGGCCGCCCAGGCGGCACTGCGCGCGGCCTTCGCGCCCTGGGCGGCGCAGGGGCTGCAGCTGGAGGTCTCCGGCCCGGGGGTGTTCGCGGTCGAGTCGCGCCGCAGCATCCAGGGCGAGGTGGAGCGCCTGGCCTGGACCGGCGGGGCGATCATGCTGGGTCTGCTCTGGCTGGCCTTCGGCTCGCTGCGCCCGCTCGGCCTGGCCGTGCTGCCGGTGGCCAGCGGCGTGCTGGCCGGCATCGCCGCGGTGGCGCTGGGCTTCGGCACGGTGCACGGCATGACCCTGGGCTTCGGCAGCACCCTGATCGGCGAGGCGGTGGACTACGCGATTTACTACCTGGTGCAGGCCCGCGGCGGCGCCACGCCGACCCGGCCGGGGCATCAGGACTGGCGCCAGCGCCACTGGCCCACGGTGCGGCTGGGGCTGTGGACCTCGCTGGTGGGCTTCGCGGCGCTGCTGGGGTCGGGCTTTCCGGGGCTGGCGCAGCTGGGGCTGTTCTCGCTGGCCGGCCTGCTGGCGGCGGCGGCCACGACCCGCTGGGTGCTGCCGGTGCTGGCGCCCGATGGCGCGGCCGAGGCGGGCTGGCAAGGCGGCCGCCGCGCGCTGGGCCGACTGGGCGCCGCGCTGGTCGGGCAGCTGCCGCGCAGCCGCCGCCTCTGGGGCGCCCTGCTGGCCGTGGCGGCCGCCGCGCTCGTGGGGATGCCCTCGCCCTGGCGCGGCAACCTGGCGGCGCTCAGCCCGGTGACGGCCGAGGCGCTGGCGCTGGACGCGTCGCTGCGTGCCGATCTGGGCGCGGCCGAGGCCGGCCTGCTCGTGGCCGTGGCCGGCGCCGACGAGGCCACCGTGCTCGAGCGCGCCGAGGCGGCCGGCGCGCGGCTGGACGCGCTGCGTGAGCGCGGTCTGCTGCTGGGCTACGAATCGCCGGCCCGGCTGCTGCCCAGCCCGGCGCGCCAGCAGCAGCGCCTGGCCGCGCTGCCCGAGGCGGCCGTCCTGCGCGAGCGCCTGGCCGAGGCGGCGGCCGGCGGACCGCTGAGCGCTGCGCGCATGGAGCCCTTCATCGCCGAGCTGCAGGCGCAGCGCATGCTGGCCCCGCTGCGCCTGGCCGACCTGGCCGGCACCCCGCTGGCGACGCTGCTGCAGGCCCAGCTCATCGCCGGCGGGCCTGCGGCCGATGGACGGCCGGCGCGGCCCTGGACGGCGCTGCTGTCGCTGCAGGTGGATCCCTCCCGGGTCGGCGATGCGGCAGCGCAGGCCGGCCTCATCCAGGCCCTGCGCGAGGCGCTGGCCGATCTGCCCGAGACCCGGCTGGTGCAGATCCAGCCCGAACTCGACGCCCTGTACGCCCACTACCTGGGCGAGGCGATGTGGCAGGCCGGGCTGGGCGCGCTGGCCGTGCTGGGGCTGCTGGCGCTGCACCTGCGTGGCCAGCGGGGACGGGGCCGTCGCCTGCTCGCCCTGGCCCTGCCGCTGGGCGCCAGCGTGCTGCTGGTCACCGCCGGGCTCGCGCTGGCCGGGGTGGCGCTGGGCGTGCTGCACCTCATCGGCCTGCTGCTGGTGGTGGCGGTGGGGTCCAACTACGCCCTGTTCTTCGACCATCTGGCCCATGACGCGTCCACCGGGCCGGCCGCAGCCGACCGCGACACGCTGGCCTCGCTGCTGCTGGCCAACCTGACCACCGTGGCCTCCTTCGCGGTGCTGGCCAGTTCGGCGGTGCCGGTGCTGGCCGCGATCGGCCAGGTGGTGGCGCCCGGCGCGGCGCTGGCACTGCTGCTGGCGGCGGCCTTCTGTACACGCCGGGCCGAGCCCCGCAGATGAGCCTGCGCAACACCTTGTGGGACAATCGCGACGCTGCAGCGCAGCGAAGCGGACGCCTCGAAACCACGCCGGCTGCCCCTGCTGCCGTGGTCGCAGGCCGACCCCGGCAGGTCGGTGAGGCCGCGGCGCTGCCCGCCGCCGAGCCGTGCCCCGTCCGTCGTCCTCCCGCCCTGTGACCCTACCGTCGCCTCCTCCGCCCTGGCCGATGCCCCGCTTCGTGCAGCTGTCACTGCTGCTGCACGCGCTCGTGCCGCCCTGGCTGCTCTGGCGCTGGGAGGACTGGCCCTGGGCGCTGGCGCTGCTCGGCCTGGACCATGCCCTGCTCACCCTGTGCGGGCTGTGGCCGCGCTCCACCGCGCTCGGGGCCAACCTGGTGCGGCTGCCCGCCGACGCCCGGGCGCGCGGCGAGGTGGTGCTGACCCTGGACGACGGGCCCGACCCCGAGGTGACCCCCCGGGTGCTCGACCTGCTCGACGCCCACGGCGTGAAGGCCACCTTCTTCTGCATCGGCGAGCGGGTGCAGCGCCACCCCGGGCTGGCGCGCGAGATCCTGGCGCGCGGCCACGACCTCGAGAACCACAGCCAGTGTCACCGGCACCACTTCTCGCTGCTCGGCCCGCGCGGGTTTGCGCGCGAGATCGCCTCGGCGCAGCAGAGCTTCGAGGCCGTGACCGGCCGGCGGCCGCGCTTCTTCCGCGCCCCGGCCGGGCTGCGCAACCCCTTCCTGGCGCCGGTGCTGCATCGCCTCGGCCTGCAGCTGGTGAGCTGGAGCGCGCGCGGCTACGACACGCGCGAGCGCGATCCGCAGCGCGTGCTGCAACGGCTGACGCGCCGCCTGCGCGCCGGCGATATCCTGCTGCTGCACGATGGCCACGCCGCCCGCGATGCGCGGGGCGAGCCGGTGCTGCTGGCCGTGCTGCCCGGCCTGCTGCGTGAACTGGCGCAGGCCGGCCTGCGGCCGGTGCGGCTGAGCGACGCGCTGGCGCCGGCGGCCGCGCGCAGCCTGCAGCCCCGTGGCGACCGGCAGCGTCCGGCCGTCTCCCGGCCCATGGGCCTTTCGTCGACGACTTCATGAGCGGATCCCGTCGAGACCCCGCCTGGCAGGCCCTGCTGGATGCCGCGAGCGCGCCCTACCGGCAGGCCGGGCATTTCGCCTGGCACTTCGCCCGCGGCAAGCTGGGCATGGACCCGGTGTTCCGCCACCTGCTGTCGCAGGGCGCCATTCCGCCCGGGGCGCGCGTGCTCGACATCGGCTGCGGTCAGGGCCTGCTGGCCAGCCTGCTGAGCGCCTCCGGCGAGGCCGCGCGGCAGGGCCGCTGGCCCTCCGGCTGGGCGCAGGCCCCGGCGGGCTGTCGCTACACCGGCATCGAGCTGATGCCCCGCGATGTGGACCGGGCGCGGGCGGCGGTCGGCCGCATCGCGGCGTTCGTCTGCGGCGACATGCGGCGGGTGCCCTTTCCGGACTGCGACGTGGTGGTCATCCTCGACGTCCTGCACTACGCCAGCGTCGCCGAACAGGACGAGGTGCTGGCGCGCGTGCGCGATGCGCTTTCCCCGGGCGGGCGGCTGCTGCTGCGCGTGGGCGATGCCGACGCGCGGCGGGGCTTTGCCATCAGCCAGTGGGTCGACCGCGTGGTGACCTGGGTGCGCGGCCACCGCGTGCCGCCCACCTACGGGCGCCCGCTGTCGGCCTGGATCGAGCGGCTGCGCACGCTGGGCTTCCAGGTCGAGTCCCGCCCGATGAGCGAAGGCACGCCCTTCGCCAACGTGCTGCTGGTTGCCGCGCGTCCCCCCGCACTCCAGCCGGCCGGAGGAGGCCGATGACACCCCTGGCCATCACCCATGCCACCCTGACCACCGCGCTGGGCCGCGGGCTGGACGCGCACGCCGCCGCGGTCGAGGCCGGCCGCAGCGGCCTGGCGCCCTGCCGTTTCCTCGACGTCGACCTGCCCGGCTGGGTCGGCGAGGTGGCCGGGCTCGATGCGCTGGCCCTGCCGCAGGGCATGGCTGCGCACGACTGCCGCAACAACCGCCTGGCCTGGCTGGGCCTGCAGGCCGACGGCCTGCCCGAGGCGCTGGCGCAGGCCCGCTCGCGCTGGGGCGCCCGGCGCATCGCGGTGCTGCTGGGCACCAGCACCTCCGGCATCCTCAGCACCGAGCTGGCCTACCGGCGGCGCGGGCCCGACGGCGCGCTGCCGGCCGATTTCCGCTACGCCGAGACGCACAACACCTACTCGCTGGCCGGCTTCGTCGCCGAGGCGCTGGGGCTGGAAGGCCCGGCCTGGGTGGTCTCCACCGCCTGTTCGTCCAGCGCCAAGGTGTTTGCCTCGGCGGCCCGGCTGATCGAGGCGGGCTGGGTCGATGCCGCGCTGGTCGGGGGCGTCGACAGCCTGTGCCTGACCACGCTGTACGGATTTCATTCGCTCGAACTCTTCTCGCCGGAGATCTGCCGGCCCTGGGACGCCGGCCGGCAGGGCCTGTCGCTGGGCGAGGCAGCCGCCTTCGCGCTGCTGCAGCGCGACAGCGCCGAGGCGCCGCTGGCCTGGCTGCTGGGCTGCGGCGAGAGCAGCGACGGCTACCACATGAGCTCCCCGCATCCGGAAGGCGCCGGTGCGGTGGCGGCGATGCGCCAGGCGCTGGCCGAGGCCGGCCTGGCGCCGCAGGACATCCAGTACATCAACCTGCACGGCACGGCCACGCCCAACAACGACGCGGCCGAGGACCGGGCGGTGCATGCCGTCTTCGGCGATGCGGTGCCGGCCAGCTCCACCAAGGGCGCCACCGGCCACACCCTGGGCGCGGCCGGTGCGGTCGAGGCGGCGCTGTCGATGCTCGCGCTGCGCGACGGCCTGATGCCCGGCGGGCTGAACCTGCGCGAGCGCGACCCGGCGCTGCGCATCGCCTACCTGACCGAGAACCGGCGCGCGCCGCTGCGCCGGGTGCTGAGCAATTCCTTCGGCTTCGGCGGCTCCAACGCCAGCCTGATCTTCGGAGCCGGACGATGAGCGCCCTGACGCTGTACCTGCAGGCCGTCGGTCTGCTCGGCCCCGGCCTGCCCGGCTGGGAAGCGTCCCGGCCGCTGCTGGCCGGCCAGGCGCCCTATGCGCCGGTGCCCACCGCGGTGCCGGCGCCCACGCGGCTGCCGCCGGCCGAGCGGCGCCGCGCCGGCGGTGCGATCAAGGTGGCGATCGCCGCGGCCGACGAGGCCTGCCGGCTCGGCGGGCTCGAGGCGGGCACGCTGGCCACGGTGTTCACCTCATCCAGCGGCGACGGGACCAACTGCCACGCCCTCTGCGAGGCACTGGCCGGCGCGGACCGCGGGGTGTCGCCGACGCGTTTCACCAACTCGGTGCACAACGCCGCGGCGGGCTACTGGCACATCGCCGTGGGCAGCCAGGCGCCCTCGACCAGCCTGTGCGCCTACGACGGCAGCTGGGGCGCCGGCCTGATCGAGGCGGCCACCCAGGCCCGTGCCGGCGACCGGGCGGTGCTGCTGGTGGCCAGCGACGCGCCCTATCCCGAGCCGCTGCACCGCACCCGGCCGCTGCCCGACAGCTTCGGCGTGGCGCTGGTGCTCTCGCCGCGTCCCGGTACGGCCGACCTGGCGCGGCTGACGCTCGATCTCTGTGCACCCGATGCGGCGCCACCCACGGCCTGCGAGGGCGCGGCGCTGGAGGGGCTGCGCCGGGCCATCCCCGCGGCCCAGGCGCTGCCGCTGCTGGTGGCGCTGGCGCGCGGCGAGGCGGCCGAGCTCGGCTTCGAGGCCCGTCGCGCGGTGGGCCTGCGACTGCGCCTCGAGCCCGGCACGGGGGCCGCTTCCGCGGTATCCGCGGGTGCTGCGCCGGAGCCGGCCGCGTGAGTGCGACCCTGCCGCTGGATCGCAGCGCCATTGCCGCGCTGATTCCGCACGCCGGGCGCATGTGCCTGCTGGCGCGCTGCCTGCACTGGGATGCGCAGCGCATCCACTGCCAGGCCGAGGACCAGGGCGACCCCGGGCACCCGCTGCGCAGCGCCGGCGGGCTGCTGGCGCCGGTGGGCATCGAGTACGCCGCGCAGGCCATGGCGCTGCATGGCGGCCTGCTGGCGCGCGAAGCCGGCGGGGCGGCCACGCCCGGCTTCCTGGCCAGCGCGCGCCAGGTCGAGCTGCTGCGCGAGCGGCTGGACGACCTGGACGGCCCGCTGGACATCGAGGCCGAGCGCCAGGCCGGCGATGCGCAGCAGATCCTCTACGCCTTCCAGCTCTCGCACCGCGGCCGGCCGCTGCTGCGCGGCCGGGCGGCCGTGGTGCTGAACCAGCCGCCGGGTCGAGGCTGATCGCCGGCGGGCCTGCTGCGCCCTCCCTCTCTCCCCCCTCCCGCTTCCCGACACCATCCGGCGTGCCCGCACGCCCGCAGCCATGACGGTTCCTGCTTCTTCCCCCGCCACCGATGCGCAGCGCCCGCTGGCCGGCCGACGCGCCCTCGTCACCGGTGCCAGCGGCGATCTCGGCTGTGCCATCGCCCGCCGCCTGGCGCGTGACGGCGCCGAGGTGCTGCTGCACGCCCACCGCCGCCTCGAACAGGCCGAGGCGCTGGCCGCATCGATCCACGCCGAGGGCGGCCGGGCCCGCGCGCTGGCCTTCGACCTGACCGATCGGGCTGCCACGGCGGCCGCGCTGGAGGCGCTGCTGGCCGATGGACCGGTGCAGATCCTGGTGAACAACGCCGGCCTGCACGACGACGCGGTCTTTCCCGGCATGCGCGGCGAGCAGTGGGACCGCGTGATGGCGGTGAACCTGGACGGCTTCTTCAACGTCACCCAGCCGCTGATGCTGCCGATGATCCGCACCCGCTGGGGCCGGGTGATCAGCCTGTCCTCGGTGGCCGGCGTGGCGGGCAACCGCGGCCAGGTCAACTACGCGGCGGCCAAGGCGGCGCTGCACGGCGCCACCAAGGCGCTGTCGCTGGAGGTGGCCAGCCGCGGCATCACGGTCAATGCGGTGGCGCCGGGCATCATCGCCTCGGCGATGGCCGATGCCGCCTTCGACGCCGCCGCGGTGGCGCAGCTCGTGCCGGCCAAACGGGCCGGCCGGCCCGAGGAGGTCGCGGCCCTGGTGGCCTTCCTGGCCGGCCCGGAAGCCGGCTACATCACCGGGCAGGTGCTGTCGATCAACGGCGGGATGATCTAACGCGGGCTGCGCCGTCCTCAGGTGCGTGCCGGCGGCGCATCGCCTGCGGATGGAGCGACCAGCGCGCGTGCCGGCGCGGCAGCCCGGCCGGCGAAGCCGGATCCTTCGGCCGGAAAGGCCAGGTCGGCCGGGCCGAAGCCGCGGTCGATTTCGAGCCCGGTGAGCTGCCAGTCGTGCACCGGCAGGAAGGGGATCGGGCGGCGCAGTCGCTCGTGGAACTGGGTCGGCCAGGCGATGCCGTGGGCCAGGTGGACGTCCCAGGCGTCGACCTCGGCCACCGCACCCCGGGTGGAGGCCAGCCCCTCCAGCGAGAAGCGCAGCCGCCGCACCAGCCGCTCGCGCCGATCGATGCACAGCAGCAGCCGGTCCGCCGCCGCGAAGCCCAGCCCGGGCGCCAGGCGCACCTGCAGCTGCTCGCAGTCGCGGCCCCGCACCGTCTCGCGCTCGCCCAGGCGGAGCTGCAGCGGCGCCCCGCCGGCCTCCCGGTCGGCCAGGGCCAGCGGGCCGAGCAGGAAGAGCAGGTAGCCGTCCACCACCAGCGCGGCGGCATCGCGCACGGCGCGGTCACTGCTCACGCGGCCGTTGTAGCGCACCTCCACCTCGCCGGCTGCGCCGGCCGGGCCACGCTGCCGGCGCACCTGCTTGACCCCGCCCGGGCCGCGGTGCAGCTGGGCGGCCAGGCCGAGCCGGGGCAGCACCCGCTCCTCGGAGCGGCCGCGGAACTCGGCGTCGACCAGCTCGGGCTGCAGGCGCTGCAGCAGCGGGCGCCAGCGGCCGTCGTAGGAGACGCTCAGGTCGCGCACGCGCCGCCAGGCCTCCAGGCCGTGGGCCGCGCAGGCCTCGTCGAAGAGTCGGCGCGCGGCCGGGTCGCTGCCCGCCGCGCCGGCCGACCCTGCTGCCGGCGAGCGCGGCGCCTCGTCCGGCTCGCCCAGCAGCGGCGCGGCCGGCGCGCAGCCCCCCAGGGCCGCGGGCAGCAGGGCGGCCGCACCACCGGCCAGCACGCGGCGGCGCGCAGGGTCGCAGGTCGGGCCGGGTGAGGCGCAGGGATCGGTCGGCATCGGCGGGGGTCCTGGCAGAAGGGGCTTCAGAGGCTGCGGGCCCGGCGCCGGTACTGGAACGGGGGATTCCCCAGCAGCCGGCGCAGTCCCAGCTGCGGCAGGCGCAGCAGGAACTCCAGCACCAGCCGGGTGTGCATCCAGGTCAGCAGGGCGTTGTCGCGCAGGTAGCGGAAGTGCGACACGCCGCCCTCTTCGGCGCTGAGGTACTTCACCGGTGCGGGCAGGTTGATGGGGGCCACCCCCAGCCAGGCCAGGCGCACCACGGCCTCGGTGTCGAAGTCGAAGCGGCGCATCCAGGGCTGGCGCTGCATCACGGCGATCAGCTCGGCGATCGGGTAGACCCGGAAACCGTAGAGCGAGTCGGCGATGCCGGCGCCCAGGGTCTCGAGGTTGGTCCAGGCGTTCGAGACGCGCCGCCCGCGCACGCGCAGCAGCGGCGCCGAGGCGTCGAACACCGGCTGGCCGAGCACCATCGCGTCGATGTGCGCCAGCGAGGTCTCCATGAAGGTGCGGATCAGCCCGGCCGGGTGCTGGCCATCGGCGTCCATCGTCAGCGCATGGGTGAAGCCCGTAGCGCGAGCGGCCTGCAGGCCCGTGAGCACCGCGGCGCCCTTGCCGCGGTTCTCGGGCAGCACGATCAGGTGCAGGTCTGGATCGTCGGCGGCCAGGCGCTGCAGGCCCTCGGCGGTGCCGTCGGTGGAGCCATCCACCACCACCCAGACCGGTGCCCACTGGGCCCGGGCCTCGCGCACCGTCTCGTAGACCTTCGGGCCGGTGTCGTAGCTGGGGATGATCACCGCGTGGGTGGCCGAGCGCAGGGGCGCGCGATCGGGCATGCCGGACCGCTGCGCAAGAGGCAGGGGCAGCGGCGCAGCGGGGGACGACGGGGTGAGGGGAGCGCTCATCGGCGGGCCAGTTCTTCGCGGAAATAGGCTTCCAGGCGGTGCAGCAGGGCCTCGTGGTCGGCCTCGGGTTCGAAGCGTGTGCCCAGGCGCAGGCGGAAGACGATCGGGATCGGCGGCAGCCGCCACAGCGGCCAGCCCTTGCCGAGGTAGGGCGAGTCGGTCTCGATCAGCACGGTCTGGATCGGCGCGCCGGCCCGGGCGGCGATCAGCGTGATGCCGGGCCGGAAGGGGTTCAGCCCGCGCGGGCCGGCCGCCGGCTCGGTGCGGGTGCCTTCGGGAAAGAGCACCAGCTGGCCGCCGCCGCGCAGGCTGTCGACGGCCGCGCGGATCATCTGCCGCGGCGAGTCGTTGGCGATGTAGCGCGCCAGCCGTGCCCCTGCGCCGAGGAAGATGTTGTCCAGCAGCGAGGCCTTCATGATGCAGACGCTGCGCGGCAGCCGGGCGCAGATCAGCAGCGCGTCGGCCATGCTGGGGTGGTTGGCCGCGATGATCATGCCGCGTGGGTCGGCGTTCAGCACATCCAGCGCCTGCGCGTCGATGCGCATCAGCCCGGAGGCCTGCGCGGTGGCCCAGAACAGCCGGTAGCCGTAGGCGATGCCGGCGCGTCCCACGGCGGCACCGCGCGTGGGCGACAGCAGCGGGTGGGCCAGGAAGGCGAACAGGTTGTAGCTCAGCGACAGCAGGCCCAGCCAGACCAGCATGAACAGCAGCCAGGGCAGCAGCAGGGCACGCTGCAGCAGCGTCGGCAGGGGCGGCGGCTGCAGGCGGGGCGGGGTGGGCAGGCGCATCAGGGGCGGCAGGGGCTGGGACCGGCTCAGCGGTCGAACGGATCGGACACGCTCACCCGCCGGTCCGAGGCGGCGAACACCCAGGACAGGCCCAGGCCGGCGCTCCAGTGGCGGCGCCGCTCGACCAGCGGGCTGTCGACGAAGACCGCGCCGCGCAGGTCGTCGTGGCGCCAGAAGGCGCCGTACCACCATGCGCCCTGGCGGCGCGACAGCGCGGCCAGCGCCTGCCAGCCGGCCCGTCCGCCACCGGCGGCGTAGGCCGGCCGGTCGGCTCGGGCCTCCTCGCTGGCCACTGTGTAGAAGTGACGATGGTAGCTGCGCGAGCCGGCCAGGACGCCGGCCTGCAGGCCCAGGTTCCAGCCGCCGTCCAGGCGCTGGTCGAGGTTGAGCACGGGTTCGAACACGCCGCCGATCGCGCGCGGGCGGCGTTCGAGGGTGAACACGGCGCGCAGCGGCAGACGCAGGTCGAGCCGGGCGCGGCCCCGCTCGGCGCGCCAGAGCGTCAGATTCAGGTTCGGGCCGATTTCCACCGTCGGCGGCAGGTCGGCCATGCCGGTGCGGCGCGGGTTGTCGGCGCTGGCCGCCGGGGCGGTGCCGCCGACGCTCAGGTCCAGCTCGACGCGGCGCGTGTCCAGCAGCACGGCGCGGGCGCCGTCGCGGTCGGCGCGCAGCCAGTCGCCCCGGTAGACCAGGTAGGGCAGCGGCAGCTGGAGGTTGCGGCTGCGCGCCGAGCCGCGGTAGTCGGGCAGGTGCAGCACGGCCAGCCCCAGCCCGGCTTCCCAGAGCGGCTGCCGGGCGGTCGGGGCCGCATCGGTCTGCGCGTCGGCCGTTGCGGCGGCTTCGGCCACCGGGGCGACCGGCGTGGCCGTCGGTGGTGCCGACGTCGCTGCGCCTGCGGCCGGAGGGCCCCAGGTCGCCGTCGCCGTCAGGGCCAGCGCGGCGAGGCGCACCGGGCCGGCACGTCGCCGCGCTGCAGCCACCTTCACGTGGGGCCCACTTCCACGTCGCGGATGTTCAGCTGGCGCTGCCGCCAGGCGCGCCAGGTGCGGCCCAGGTTCCCGAGCGAGACCATCCAGTACAGCCCCTTGAGCAGCCGCAGCGGCCCCCAGATCGGCGTGCGGCCGTAGATGTCGCCGGCCAGCATCGACAGCAGGGCCTCCTTGACCCGGAAGATGTTGCGCGGGTACATGAAGAACTCGCGCAGCGTCGGGTTTGTGACGCGGAAGATGAACCAGCTGAACTCGCGCGGTCCGAAGGCCACGCGACGCTCGTAGGCGCGACGCGCGGCCGCGGCCTCGGCCGGTCGGTCGAGGGTGGCCTCGACCAGCGGCTCGGCCGCGAAGGCGCTCTGCATGGCCAGGAACACGCCCGACGAGAACACCGGGTCGATGAAGGCGTAGGCATCGCCCAGCAGGGCCCAGCGCTCGCCGGTGCAGGCGTTGGCGGTGTAGCTGTAGTTGCCCGTGGCGTGCACCTGGCCGTCCACCAGTTCGGCGTTCTTCAGCCGGTCGGCCAGTTCCGGGCACATCGCGATGGTGTCGCGGAAGAACTGCTCCAGGCTGCGCTGCTGGCGCGTCTTCAGGTAGTACGGCCAGCACACCGCGCCGACGCTGGTCACGCCGTCGGCCAGCGGGATGAACCAGAACCAGCCATGCTGGAACCAGAGGATGGTGATGTTGCCTTCCTGGCGTCCCTCCAGCCGGCGCGCGCCGCGGAAGTGGCCGAACACCGCCGCGCTGGCGTGCTTGGGGTGGCGCGTCTTGGTGCGGAACTGGCTGGCCAGCAGGGTGTCGCGGCCGGAGGCGTCCACCAGGTAGCGGCAGCGCCAGACCTGGCGCGCGCCGTCGTCCAGCCGCACCTCGGCGGTGGCGCCCTCGGTGTCGAAATGCACCCGCTCGACCCGGTGGCCTTCCAGGGCCCGCGCGCCGCTGGCGGCGGCGTGGCGGAACAGGATCTCGTCGAACTCCGAGCGCCGCACCTGCCAGGCGTAGGGCATGGACTTGTCCATCGCGTCGCCGAACTCGAGGTGGCTGCGGTGCGTGTGCTGCGGCGAGACGAACTCCACCCCCCACTTGGGCATGCCGATGGCTTCCACCTGCGCGCGTACCCCCAGGGCGTCGAACAGCGGCCCGTTGGCCGGCAGCAGCGACTCGCCGATGTGGAAGCGCGGGTGGTGCTCGCGTTCGAGCATCGCCACGTCCCGTCCGCGCCGGGCCAGCAGCGTGGCCAGGGTGGCACCGGCGGGGCCGCCGCCGACGATCAGGACCTCGCAGTGGTGGGTGGCCTCGGGGGCGCGGGCAGGGGGCTGGGACATGGCACGACGGCTGCGGGGGATTCGTCCGGTTCGGGTCGGGACGCGGCCCGGGCCGGCTGCCCGCGGCACGCCCGGCGATTCTAGGCGAGCGTCCGATGGCTGCGGCCCGGCCGGCGACGGCCCGTCAGTCGGGGGTCAGTCGGCGGGCTCAGGCTGGCACGACGTCTGCCGGCTGCGCTTGCCGCGCCGGCGCCGCGACGCCCACCTTCGGTCCCCATTCCTCGGTCCCCATGAGACTGGCCCTGATCAGCGACATCCACGCCAACCGGGAGGCCTTCGAGGCCTGCCTCGAGCAGGCCCACCTGCACCGTGCCGAGCGCATCGCCCTGCTGGGCGACTTCGTCGGCTACGGCGCCGATCCGTCCTGGGTCGTCGCCCGGGTGCAGGACCTGGTGTCGCAGGGCGCCATCGCGGTGCGGGGCAACCACGACGAGGCGGTGGTGCAGGGGCCCAGCCCGCATCTGGTGGAGGACGCGCGCCGGGTGATCGCCTGGACGCGCGAGCAGCTCACGCCGGCGCAGCTCGACTTCCTCGGCGCGCTGCCGCACACCCGCGAGGAGGCCGGCTGCCTGTTCACCCACGCCAATGCCTGGGCGCCCGGCGGCTGGGAATACATCCTCGGGCGCAACGAGGCGGTGCGCAGCATGCACGCCACGGCCTGCCGGCACAGCTTCGTCGGCCACGTGCACCAGCCCATGCTGTACCACCTCTCTAGCACCGGCAAGATCGCCGACTTCCGCCCCGTGCCCGGCGTGGCCGTGCCGGTGCCTGCGCACCGGCAATGGCTGGCCATCGCCGGTTCGGCCGGCCAGCCGCGCGACGGCAACCCGGCGGCCTGCTGGGCGATGTTCGACGCGGTGCACCACACCCTGACCTTCCACCGCGTGCCCTACGACCACGAGGCCACCGCGGCCAAGGTCATCGCCGCCGGCCTGCCCCGCGCGCTGGGCGAACGGCTGCTCGAAGGCATCTGACCGGCCGCGGCGTCGCTCCCGTCGTGTCGAACCCCGAGCCCTTCGCCCCCGCAGCCGGGCCGTTGCTGCCGCCCCTCGAAGCCGGGCAGGTGGTCGACGGCTTTCGGCTCGTGCAGCGCCTGCACCAGGGCGGCATGGCCTGGCTGTGGCGGGTCAGCCACCCGGACTGGCCCCAGCTGCCCCTGCTGATGAAGGTGCCGCGCATCAAGGGCGGCGAGGATCCGGCCACCATCGTCGGCTTCGAGGTCGAGATGATGCTGCTGCCCCTGCTGAAGGGGCCGCATGTGCCGCGCTACGTCGCCAAGGGCGACTTCACCACCCGGCCCTACCTGGTGATGGAGCACATCCCGGGTGCGTCGCTGCGCGCCCAGCTCGACGCCGCGCCGCTGCCGGCCGAGACGGTGGCGGCGATCGGCGCGCGGGTGGCCACGGCGCTGCACGATCTGCACCGCCAGCATGTCATCCACCTGGACGTCAAGCCCAGCAACATCCTGTTCCGGCCGGCCGCCGACGGGTCGCCCTTCGGGCCGGCGGTGCTGGTGGACTTCGGCCTGTCACGCCACGACCACCTGCCCGACCTGCTCGACGAGGAGTTCAACCTGCCGATGGGCACCGGCCCGTACATGTCGCCCGAGCAGGTGCAGTTCGTGCGCAGCGAGCCCCGCAGCGACCTGTTCGCGCTGGGGGTGATGCTCTACCACCTGGCCACCGGCCAGCGCCCCTTCGGTGCGCCCGAGAGCGTGCGCGGCCTGCGCGAGCGGCTGTACCGCGAGCCCGTGCCGCCGCGCGTGCACCGGCCCGAACTGCCGCCCTGGCTGCAGGAGATCATCCTGCGCTGCCTGGAGGTCGATGCCGAGCAGCGCCACCCCAGCGCCGCCCACCTGGCCCACGACCTGACGAATCCCGACCAGGTGCCGCTGACCGAGCGCGCCGCGCGTTGCACGTCGCCGGGACGCTTGCACACCTTGCGCCGCTGGGTGCAGGCCCTCGGGGCCGAGCCGGCCACGCGCGGCGGCGCCGGCCGGCAGCTCGAGCGTGCGCCGATCGTGCTGGCCGCGGTGGATGTGGCCGGCGCCAGCGCCGCCCTGCTCGAGCGCCAGCGCGACACGGTGCAGCGCATCGTCGCCACTGCGCCGGGGGCGCGCCTGGCCTGCGTGGGTGTCATGAAGACGGCCCGGCTGGGCGCCGACGAACTCACCGACCGCCAGGGCAACAGCCTGCACGTGAAGGGGCTGGTGGGCCTGAAGCACTGGGCGCGGCCGATCTCGCAGGCCCTCGGCCTGGCCGAGCACCGGGTCACCTTCCACGTCCTGGAGGCACCGGACCCGGCCGAGGCCCTGCTCGAGTTTGCCCAGCGCACCCAGGTCGACCACATCGTGATGGGCGCACGCGGCCGCTCCGCGCTGCGCCGCTACCTGGGCAGCGTGTCCTCGCAGGTGGTGGCGCGGGCAGACTGCACCGTCACCGTGGTGCGCGTGCCCAGCGAGGAAGCCGAGTAGCGCCCCTGGGGCGAACGGCGCAGCCGGGCCCGAGCCTCGCTCAAGCCTCCACCGCCAGCATCGAGCCGGCCGCCACCGCGCCGCCGCCCAGCCACCACCAGCGTTTCAGGCGGGCCAGCAGGCCGGCCGGTGCCGGCTCGGCGGGGCGCCCGGCCCCGTGAGCGGCGTGGCGGGCGACCCGTGCGGCACGTTCCAGGGTCTGCGCAAGCCGCTCTTCCTCGCCGAAGGTGGTGGTCGCGGCGCGCTGCGCGGCGTCGCGGATGCGCTGGGCCTGCTCCTGCGGCAGCTCGAACACCGCCTGCAACTGGCGCCGCCAGGCGGCGGGATCACCCTCGGGCACCAGGAAGCCGGTTTCGCCGTGGCGGATGTACAGGCGCGACGACAGGGCGTCCGTCGCCACCACGATCGTGCCCAGCGCCATCGCATTGAGCAGCGTCTGGTCGGCGGTGCAGCGCTGCAGGCCGGGCACGATGGGCATCGCGAAGACGCGGCTGTCGGCCACCTGCTGCCAGTAGTCCTGAAAGGACCAGTCGGACACGATCTGCACGTTGGGCAGATCGGCCGCCTGCGCACGCACCGCCTGGGTGACCGGGGAGGCCGGCAGGCCGATGCGCACCGGCCAGCCGGTCTCCCTCACGGCCGCCAGCAGGGTGGTGTAGTCCCGGTAAGAGTGCCCGCCGGAGACGATGGCCTCGCCCTGCACGCTGCGGCGGCGGATGTCGTAGCCGGTCAGCGAGGTCGACCAGGGCAGCGGCCTCAGCACGCTGCGCGGCAGGCCGAAGTGGCGCGCATAGGGCTCGATTTCCTCGGGCGAGTGGATCTGCACCTCGGCCAGCAGACGCCGGCCGGCGCGCAGGATGGCACGCTGCAGGGCCCGGTGCAGCCGGCCGGCGCCGGGCTGCCAGTGGGCGTCGACGATCAGGTGCGGTGTGCGGATCCAGGGCAGCAGGCCGGCCAGCGCCAGGTAGAGCAGGTCGGTGCGTTCGCCGCCGTTGATCAGCACCGCATCGGCCCGGGGGGCCTGGCGCAGCAGCGTGCCGATGCGCGCCGGATCGAGCAGGCCGAGCCGCTGCAGCCAGCGCGGCGTGCCGCCTGGCCGCGGCGAGATGTCCTGCACGGCGGCGGTCCAGAACGGCACCTTGCCGAAGGGCAGGGTCGACAGCAGGCGCAGGCCGCGGGTGGCGGCAGCCGCGCGGTCGGCGGGGGTCGCATCGGCCGGGCGGGCCGCGGCATCGGAGGACGTGGGCATGCGGAGGGCTTTCGTGGGAGGGTGGAAACGGACCCGTTGCGAGAGCGGGCAGCGCCTGGGAGGGTGCGGCTGCAGGCTGCGACAGGCGCGCCCGCAAAAGGTTCCGGTGCTCCCGCGGTCGCGGGGGGAGGCGATGCGGCCGGTGGGGGCACGGGCATCGGCCCGCCAGGCAGCGGGTCGCGAGTCGCGGGTCACGCGGACCGTCCGGCGGCGGGTATGCTTGGCCTCTTCGTGCTGCGGCGGCAACCTGGCCGGCGCCGCACCTCTTTCTGCCGGAGTCTGCGCCATGCGCCTGTCCGTTCGCCTGCCTGTCGCCCTGCTGCTGTCGGCCGGGCTTGCGGCGCCCGCCTTCGCCTCCAGCGCCGCGTCTTCCGCGGCCCAGACCGCCTCGTCGACGGTGGGCAGCCTGTCGGATTCGCTGCAGGGCTCCAGCCAGAGCTCCTCCGGTGCCGACCGGGTGGCGGCCGGGGAATACCGCATCGTCGAGATCGCCGAGGCCGGCCGGCCCGGCCATCGGCGCCTGCAGCTGCAGCATGTCGAGCGCCCCGGCGAGGCCGGCGCGTTGGCGCTGACGCTGCCGCAGGCCGTGGTCGAGCAGGCGCGACTGGCCGCCGGCCAGCATGTGGCGGCGCGGCCGCGGCCCTACGGCTACGAGTTCGCCCGGGCGGACACCCGCGAGGCCTTCTTCCTGGTCCTCGAGGATGCCTGGTACCGTGACCTGGGTGCCCATGTCGTGACGCTTTGAGGCCCGGCGGTCTGCGCGCTGCCGTCGCGGCGCTGGGGCTGGCTCTGGGGCTCGCCGCGGCGGCGTCGACGCGGGCGGCCTCGCTGGGGGCGGGGCTGGGCTTCTGCGAGGCGCCGCGCGACCTCAGCGCCGCCCAGCGCGACCGGCTGCTGCGCTTTGCCGCGCTGATCCGGCAGACGCTGGAGGCATCGGGGCGTTCGGCGGTGCTGGTGTCGCGCTCGGGCACCGACCTGAGCCTGTTCGACCTGCGCTACTCGCACAGCGGCGTGGCGCTGCGCGCCAGCCCACGCGGCGCCTGGTCGGTGCGCCAGCTCTATTTCGCCTGCGAGGAGCAGCGCCCACGGCTGTTCGATCAGGGCATCGCCGGCTTCGTCTTCGGCAGCGACGACCCGCAGGCCGGCTTCGTGTCGCTGCTGCTGCTGCCCGAGGCCGCGGCCGATGCGCTCGCGCAGACGGCGCTGGACCCGCGCCGGGCGCTCGACCTGCTGGCGCCGCAGTACAGCGCCAATGCCTACGCCTTCTCCACCGCCTACCAGAACTGCAACCAGTGGGTGGCCGAACTGCTGGCCCAGGCCTGGTCGGGTCGCCCGGAGCCGGCCGGGCCTGCGCCGCCTGCGCTGCGCCGGGCTGCCGCGCAGGCCTGGCTCTGGGAGGTCGGCTACCGGCCGCAGCCCTTCGTGCTGCCCTGGGCGCCGCTGACCCGCCTGGCGGGCTGGCTGCCCTGGCTGCAGCACGACGACCATCCGGCCGAGGCGCTGGCGGCCGGGCGATTCTCCGTCAGCATGCCCGACGCGCTGGAGGGCTTCGTGCGCCAGTGGCTGCCGCAGGCCGAACGGCTGGAGTTCTGCCATCGGGGCGACCGCGCGGTGCGGCGGCGCGGCTGGGAGCCGCTGGCGGTCGACTGTGTGCCCGGGTCGGGTGACGAGGTGTTCCTGCTGGATTGATCCCGGCGCTCACTGCAGCCGATTCAGGCGCCGCGCGTGGCGCCAGCCCAGGGCGGCCTCGACGGCCGCATAGCCGGCCAGCAGGGCCAGGATCAGGTTGCGCAGCTCCGGCACGCCGGCCTCGGGGGCCAGGCGGGGCGCCAGCAGCCAGACGCCGACGACGCTGGCCAGCAGGGCGCCCAGGCTGCGCAGGCCGAGCCGGCGCCAGTCGTAGGGGCGGCCGATGGCGTCGGCCAGGCGTTCGACGTCGTCGCGCCAGGCTTCGTCGCGCAGGGTCAGGGCATGGCAGCGGGTCAGCGCCTTCAGGTCGTCGGGCAGGGCCTCGGTGGCCGGCAGCATCGTGCCGTGCAGCAGCAGCGGGATGACCCGCTTGCCCTGCGCCAGGGCCTGCGCGATCTCCTGACGGTGGTAATCCAGTTCCGCGCGCTCCAGGCGCTGCGTCAGCTCCTCCAGCCAGCTGCGGCCGATCAGCACCAGCACCACCCGGGCGGCGGCGAGCCGTTCGGTCAGCGTGCGGTCGAAGCGGCTGCCGGCCTCGATGTCGCTGACGTCGCGGAACACCGCATCGCGTCCGAGCGACTGCTGCAGGTGCTCTTCCAGCCGGGCCGCCTCACCGCCCGAGTCGCTGCGCCGGTAGCTGAGAAAGACGGTGCTCATGCGCTGCGCCGTGGGGATCGCGCGCTCAGCGCCCGAGGGCGGCGGTGATGCCGGCCTTGTCCAGGTGCGCGCGCGCCGGGGTGCGGCTGGTCTCCACCAGCACGGCGGGCCGGCCCTCGGCGGGCTTGCGGAACTCGTAGACCAGCGCCGTGGTGCGGTATGCGCCGCCGTAGGGTCGCTGGGCAAGGGCCGGCGGCAGGGTGGACAGTCCTTCGGTGAGCCAGGCCTGCGCCTGCGCGCCGCTGGGCGCGGCGGCGCTGCGCTTCCAGGGCTGGTCGGTGACCAGGTAGACGATCGTTCGGTAGTAGCCCGGCTGGGCGTTTGCCAGCGCCTTGACGAACTCGACGATGCTCAGGTCCGAGGCCGGCGGCATGCGCGTGCTCCAGCGCGCCGGCACGGCGCTGGGGCTGCCGTCCGGGCGGATCTGCTCCATCTGCGAGACCAGCGCGAAGCCGTTGGGTACGGCCAGGAAGGACCAGCGCGGGTAGCGTGCGGCCTCCAGCGCCTCGCCGAGCGTGTCGGCCACGTCGCCCAGCCGCACCGCATTGCCCTGCGGCAGCCAGTGGCGCGGCAGCACGGACTCGGCCGACGGGCGGGGCGGCGGCCAGGGAAAGGCCGGCATGGCCATCGCCGCAGGGGGATCGCCCCCGACAGGCTGCGGCGGCGGTGCCGTCGGGGCCGGGGCGGGGGGCGGCGGCGGCGGGGCGGGTGCCGGGGCCGGGGACGGGGCCGGGGCGGGAACCGGGAGCGGTGCGGACTCCTCCGGTGGGCCGCTGGTGGCCGGCGGCCGGTCCGGTGCGGCGCAGGCGGCCAGCCCCAGCAGCATCAGCACGCCACCCAGCCAGCGCCAGCACCGGCCGGGGAAGTCCCCAGGTGCGCAGATCGTCGCGATTGCCATGGCGCTGCCCTCCGCCGTTGCGGGATGGGCGCATCGGCCGTTCGCGTCCGACGGCCTCGGCCCGATCCCGAACCGGCATTGTCGAACGAGAGCGACGATCCGTGTGTAACGACGGCCCCGCGATCCGGGCAGGCTGCACGGCCCGCCGGTGTGGATCAGCCGCTGCGGCCGGGCATCGGCGCGATCACCTGGGCCTTCCAGCCCTCGTCGGCCAGCAGGCTGGCGACCCGCTGCAGGTGCTCGCCCTGGATCTCCAGCACGCCGTCGCGCGCGGTCCCGCCGGCACCGCAGGCGCTGCGCAGGCGTTTGCCCAGTGCGGCCAGCGCCGCCTCGTCCAGCGGCAGGCCGCGCACCACGGTCACCACCTTGCCGCCGCGGCGCTGCGTCTCGCGGCTGATGCGCACCCGACCGTCGCCCTGCGGTCGCGCTGCGGCCAGCGCCTTGCAGCGGCACTCGGCCACCGGCGCGCGGCAGTCCGGGCAGATGCGGCCGAGTTCGGTGGAGTAGACGAGACGCGTGGCGCCGGCGGACGGTCGGTTCATGGCCGGGCAGCGTAGCGCATCGGCGGGCGGACTGCGCGCCCGGCCTGCACGCCCGGCCGGGGTCAGCCGCCGCGCTGCTCCTTCTCCTGCAGCAGCCGCCACATCACCTTGCCCGAGCCGCTCTTGGGCAGGCTGTCGACGAACTCGACGATGCGCGGCACCTTGTAGGCCGCCATGTGCTCGCGGCTCCAGGCGACGATGTCCTCGGGCTGGGTCTGGCCGCGGGCCTCGGCGCGCAGCACCACGACCGCCTTGACGGTCTCGCCGCGGTAGGCGTCCTTCGCGGCGATGATGCAGGCCTCGGCCACCGCCGGGTGGCGGTACAGCAGCAGTTCCACCTCGCTGGGCCAGACCTTGTAGCCGCTGGCGTTGATCATGCGCTTGAGGCGGTCGGTGATGAAGAAGTAGCCCTCCTCGTCGACCCGGCCCAGGTCGCCGGAGCGGAAGTAGCGCCGGCCCTCGATCTCGACGAAGGCGGCGGCGGTGGCCTCGGGGTGCTTCCAGTAGCCGGAGAACACCTCGGGGCCGTGGATCACGATCTCGCCGACCTCGCCGCTCGGCAGCGGCTGCAGCGTGACCGGGTCCACCACCAGCGCATCGGTGCTCAGGAAGGGAATGCCCAGGCACTGCAGCTTGGCGCGCTCGGGCGGGTTGAGGTGGCTGGGCGCGGCCGTCTCGGTCAGTCCGTAGCCTTCGGTGAACAGGATGCCGAACTCGTCGCGCAGCCGCTCGGCCACCGCCTGCGGCATCGCCGCGCCCCCGCCGGCCACGCTCTGCAGGCTGGACAGGTCGAAGGACCGGTAGTTCGGGCTGCCGAACAGGTCGATCACCATCGTCGGGATGCAGGTCCAGTGCGTGATGCGCCAGCGCGAGATCAGCCGGCCGGCCAGCTCGCGGTCCCAGCGCGGCAGCATCACCAGCGTGCTGCCGGCCCAGACGTTGGTGAGCAGGCCGTTGACCAGACCGGTGATGTGGAAGAAGGGCAGCACGCCCAGCCCCACCGACTCGGCACCGGCCTGCCCCCAGACCGCGTTGCCGACCGCGTTGTGCATCAGTGAGCGGTGCGGGTGCATGCAGCCCTTGGGCAGGCCGGTGGTGCCCGAGGTGTAGGGCAGCAGGGCCAGGTCGTCCGGGCCGTTCAGGCTGGGGCCGAGCTGCGCGCGCGCCGCCGCCCCGGCAGCCAGTGCGTCGGCCCAGGCGGTGGCGCCCTCGGGCAGCGCCGGGGTGTGGGTAAGCCACTGCAGCACCGCCTCGGCGGGGCGTTCCTCGGCCGGCAGCGGGTCGGGCAGGGACTCGCCGACCTGGGTCACCAGCAGGGCGCGCAGGCGCTGCGGGGCCGGCAGCGCCGCGTCGGCCTGCACGACGATGGGCGCCAGGTCGGCGCTGGTCACGACCACCTTCGTGTCCGGGTCGGTGATGTAGTGGCCGAACTCGTCGGCCTTGTTCATCGGGTTGACCGGCACGGCCACCGCATCGGCGCGCCAGATGGCGTAGAAGGCCACGGCGTACTGCGGCAGGTTCTGCATGAACACCGCGACGCGGTCGCCGCGCGCGACGCCGGCGCTGCGCAGCCAGGCCGCCAGCGCCTCGGCCTGGTCGAAGAGCTGGCGGTAGGTGAGCGGCCGGCCGAAGAAGACATAGGCCGGCCGGTCGGGCCAGCGCCGGGCGGCCACCTCGAGGTTGAACCACAGCGAGGTCTCGGGCACCTGCAGGCGGCGCGGCATGCGCCGCGGCCAGAAGGCGTGGTGGGGGCGATCGGGCAGCGGGGGCAGGTCGGCAGCGGCAGCGTTCATCGCGGTTCGAGGCGGTTCGGCGGTCGGGGAGGGCTCCCGGGCGGGAGCGGCGGCGGGCGCCGGCAGGCGCTGGCCGCAGGTATACGCCGCGGCCGTGCGGGTGCCCACGGGGCTGTCCCGGGGGAGATGTCGCCCCAGGGACAGGACCGGCAAGCGTGCAGCCTGACGCTGTCGTGCCAGGGCACGCAGCGGCCGCGCTGCCGCGGCGGCGGCACTCCTCCCTAGAATCCGCCCGGCCTGTCGTGGCTCCCGCGCCCGGCCGGAGCGAACCCGCCGGCTTCCCTTGCGTCGCCGGCCCCCACTTTCTTCCTCCCTTTTCCCATGAGCACTGCGCAGATCGCCCACGTCACCGTCCAGACCCAGGCCAACGTCTACTTCGACGGCCGCTGCGTCTCGCACTCGATCACCCTGGCCGACGGCACGAAGAAGAGCGTCGGCGTGATCCTGCCGTCCAGCCTGGTCTTCAGCACCGGCGCGCCCGAGGTCATGGAGACCGTGGCCGGCCGCTGCAGCGTCAGGCTGCCCGGTGCCGCCGACTGGCAGAGCTTCGGCCCGGGCGAGCGTTTCGAGGTGCCGGGCAACGCCCGCTTCGAGATCCGCGTCGAGGGCGAGCCCTACCACTACATCTGCCACTTCGGCTGACCGTCCCGGGTCCGCGGCCACACGGAGGCGCCTGTCATGCGTCCTGATGTTTCCCCCATTCCGAACCGCCGGGCCCTGCTGCTGGCCGGCCTGGGCAGTCTGCTGGCCGGCCCGGTGGCCGCGCTGGACCGACCCCGGGGGCGGGTGATCCTGAGCATCGGCGGGCGCATTGCGGTGAAGAACGCCGGCGAGCGCGCCGAGTTCGACATGGCGATGCTGGCCGCGCTGCCGCAGCACAGCTTCACGACCCGCACGCCCTGGCACGAAGGGCCGCGCAAGTTCACCGGCCCGCTGCTGCGCGACGTGCTGAACGCCGTGGGGGCCAGCGGCAGCACCCTGCAGGCGGTGGCGCTGAACGACTACAAGGTCGCGCTGCCGGTGGCCGACTGCCGGACCTACCCGGTGCTGCTGGCCAGGCTGCTGGACGACCAGCCCATGCCGGTGCGCGAGAAGGGGCCGCTGTTCATCGTCTATCCCTTCGACAGCGACGCCGCGCTGCGCTCGGAGCGCTACTACAGCCGCTCGGCCTGGCAGCTCAAGCACCTCGAGGTGGAGTGAGCCGCCCGGACGCCGATCCCGATGCCGCAGCGGGACCGCCCTCGCGCGGTCCGGCGGCCTGGCTGTCGCTGATCGGGCTGGTCCTGGTGGCGGCCTTCGCGGGCGTGGCCTGGGTGCAGTCGCGCTCGCTGGGCCTGCTCAACGAGACCGTGGCCTACCAGGGTGACAATCTGGTCTGGAGCTTCTATCAGCTCGAGACCGAGGCCCTGCGGCTGCGCAGCCTGGCCGACGACCTGGCGGACCGGCGCAGCGTCTCGCCCGACGAGCTGCGCGAGCGCTACGAGATCTTCGTCAGCCGCATCAGCCTGATCGAGCCGCACCGCACCCGCCAGGTCCTGCCCGACCTGCCCGGCCAGGCCGAGGTGCTGCAGCAGCTCGAGGCCCTGGTGGCCCATGCCGACCCCCTGCTGGCCGAGGACGGCGGTGCCCGGGTGCCGGACGCGCCCGTCTGGCGCGACCTGGCACAGCGCCTGGAGGCGCTGACTGGGCCGATCCGCGCGCTGTCGCTACAGGTCAACCAGGCGGTGGCCGAGCAGGTCACGCGGCGCAACGATGCGGTGCGCCAGCAGAGCCGCATCGCCATCGGCCTGACGGTGTTCCAGAGCCTGCTGACGCTGGTCTTCGCGGTGATCGTGGTGCGCCAGCTGCGTGCACTGCACCAGCGCCGCCGCCACCTCGAGCAGCTGGCGCAGCACCTGCAGGAGGCGCGCGCCGAGGCCGAACAGGCCAGCCGCGCCAAGAGCGCCTTCCTGGCCAACATGAGTCACGAGTTGCGCACGCCCTTCAACGGGCTGCTGGGCATGCTCTCGCTGATCGAGGCCTCGCCGCTGGACGCACAGCAGCGTGCCCACCTGGCCACCGCGCGCGAATCCGGCCTGCACCTGCTGTCGATCCTGAACGACGTGCTGGACCTGTCGACGCTGGAGTCGGGCCGGCTGGAGGTCTCGCCCGGGCCGGTGGACCTGCACCGCCTGCTGCACGACGTGGTGGCGCTGATGGGCGGGCATGCCCGCGCCAAGGGTCTGCAGCTGCGCTTCGAGCTGGCCGCGGACGTGCCGCGCGCCGTGCACGCCGACGGCAAGCGGCTCAAGCAGATCCTGTTCAACCTGCTCGGCAACGCGGTGAAGTTCACCGCCGCCGGCGAGGTGGCGCTGCAGGTCGAGCGGCTGCCGCGCCGGGAAGGGCAGGCCGAGCGGCTGCGCCTGCGCGTGGCCGACACCGGCATCGGCATGGACGCGGCCACGCTGCGCCAGCTCTTCCAGCGCTTCTCGCAGGGCGATGCCGGCATCCAGCGCCGCTACGGCGGCACCGGGCTGGGGCTGGAGATCTCGCGCAGCCTGGCGCGACTGATGGGCGGCGACATCGAGGTGGCCAGCCAGCCCGGCGCGGGCAGCCGCTTCGACGTCGTCGTGGCGTTGCACGAGATGGACGAGGTGGCGCTGCCGGCCGCCCCGGCGCTGCCGATGGCCGACGCCGCCGCGGCGGCCGCCGGCCGCCTGGCCGCGGGTGCGCCGGTGCCCGCCCCGAGCCCGGAGCCCGCCGGCGAGCGCAGCGGGGCTGCGGTGCTGCAGGTGCTGGTGACCGACGACCACCCGGTGAACCGGCGGCTGATGCAGGCCATCCTGCAGCGGCTCGGCCATGAGGTGCACCTGTGCGAGAACGGCGCCGAGGCGGTGGCCTGGCTGCGCGAGCACCGCTGCGACCTGGTGCTGATGGATGTGCACATGCCGGTGATGGACGGCCTGGCGGCCACCCGGGCCATCCGCGCGCTGCCCGCGCCGGCGGGCGCGGTACCCATCGTCGCGCTCACGGCCGATGCCTTCGACGCCGCCCGGCAGCGCGCCCTGGAGGCCGGCATGAATGATTTCATGGCCAAACCGGTGCAGGTGGGCATGGTCGAGGATCTGCTGCGCCGGCACGTGCCGCAGGCGGCTGCGCCGGCCCGGGTCACGCCGGGCGGTGCCGCCCCGTTGCCGGGCGAATCGACGCCCACGACCGCCGCCGCGGTTCCGGCGGTCCCGGCCGAGGCCGCCCCGGCGCCGGTGGCACCGCCGCCGAAGCCGGCCCGGCTGCGCCTGAAGCGTGGCGAGGTGGGCGAATGGCTCGACCTCGAGGGCATCGCCGAGATCTGCGTCGCGGTGGGACCGGACGGCTACCGCAGCCTGCTCGCGGGCCTGCTGGCCGAGCCCTCCGAGGCGCTGGCCGAACTGCTGCAGGCGCTGCAGCCGCAGGCCGAGGCGGCGGGCATGCGAGCGGCGCTGCACAAGTTCAAGGGCGCCACGGCCAGCCTGGGCCTGAAGCGCCTGGCCGCCACGGCGCGCCACTGGGAACAGCAGGCCGCCCAGGGCCCGTTGGCAGCGCAGCCGCTGGAAGAGCTGAGCCGGCTGCTGCGCGAGGAGTTCGAGCGCAGCCAGGCGCTGTGCCGGCGCCTGGGATACCTGGACGGCTGAACGCCGCGCCGCGGTCCGGGCGTCTGCGGGAGCTCAGGCGGCCTTGTCGTAGGACGATTCGGCCGGGTACTCCATGAAGCGGCTTTCGTCGGCGCGGGCCACCGCCCAGCGCACCACCACGTCGCGTCGCAGCGTCACTGCGATCTCGTGCCCCGCCGCGTCACGCCAGAGCCATTCGTTGCGCCGCTCCGTGGGCAGTCCCAGGCTGCCGGTGATGCGCAGCACCTCGGCCATCGTCATGCCGTGCGCCAGGCGCGACTGCACCCGCACGATGCTGTCGATCTGCCCCTTGGGCTGCTGCGCCGCGCTGCGCAGCGCGCGCGTGGCCTGGTTGAACTGGATGATCATCCAGAACACGACGATCGTGATGCTCAGCACCACGCCCTGCCAACCGTAGAGGAACCAGCCGATCAGCAGGGCCGAGCCTGCCAGGATCGTGCCGAAGCTTCTGCCCGTGAACTTGCTTGCCAGCGACATGCCACCCGCCTCTTGTAGGAACTGCGCAGATCCGGATTATCCCTGCCCGGCGCGGTGATGTCGCGCGGCCGGAAGGGGCCTGGAGGGACAGCGCACCGGTACGGGGTCCGCGCGCCCTTCAGCCGGCCGCCGTCTCGAACTGGCGCAGCAGGCCGATGGCCTCTTCGATGCGGTCCACGCCGTGCAGTTCCAGCCCCTCGACCGGCTTCTTCGGCAGGTTCGCGCGCGGCAGCACCGCCACCGAGAAGCCCAGCTTGGCCGCCTCGCGCAGGCGTTCCTGGCCGCGTGGCGCGGGCCGCACCTCACCGGCCAGGCCGACCTCGCCGAAGGCCACGAAGCCGCGCGGCAGGGCCCGCCCGCGCAGCGAGCTCTGGATGGCCAGCAGCACCGCCAGGTCAGCCGCGGGCTCGCTGATGCGCACGCCGCCCACCGCGTTGACGAACACGTCCTGGTCGGCCGCGCCCACTCCGGCGTGGCGGTGCAGCACCGCCAGCAGCATCGCCAGCCGGTCGCGCTCGAGGCCCACCGACAGCCGCCGCGGGCTCGGCCCGCCCGAATCCACCAGTGCCTGGATCTCCACCAGCATCGGCCGCGTGCCCTCCAGCGTCACCAGCACGCAGGAGCCCGGCACCGGCGCGTGGGTGTGGGTGGACAGGAAGATCGCGCTGGGGTTGCTCACCCCCTTCAGGCCGCGCTCGGTCATCGCGAAGACGCCGATCTCGTTGACCGCGCCGAAGCGGTTCTTGATCGCCCGCACCAGCCGGAAGCTCGAGTGCGTATCGCCCTCGAAGTACAGCACCGTGTCGACGATGTGCTCGAGCACGCGCGGGCCGGCCAGCGCGCCCTCCTTGGTGACATGGCCGACCAGCACCATCGTGCAGCCGCTGGCCTTGGCGCTGCGGGTGAGCTGGGCCGCGCACTCGCGCACCTGCGCCACCGAGCCCGGCGCCGAGCTGAGCTGGTCGGAGTAGAGCGTCTGGATCGAGTCGATGACACAGAAGTCCGGCTGCTCGCTCTCCAGCGTGGCCTGGATGCGCTCCAGGCCGATCTCGGCCAGCACGCGCAGCTGCTGCCCGCCCAGTCCGAGCCGGCGCGCGCGCAGCGCCACCTGTGCGCCGGACTCCTCGCCGGTGACGTACAGCACCTTCATCTGCCGCGACAGCGCCTCGGCCGCCTGCAGCAGCAGCGTGCTCTTGCCGATGCCGGGGTCGCCGCCGATCAGCACCACGCCGCCTTCGACCACGCCGCCGCCGAGCACGCGGTCGAGCTCCTCCAGCCCGGTGGGGGTGCGCGCCACGTCGGCGGCCTCGATGTCGGCCAGCGTCGCCACCGGCTGGCTGCGCGCCAGCGCCTGGAAGCGGTTCTTCGCCGCGCCGGGAGCCGGCTCGGCCACCGATTCCTCCAGCGTGTTCCAGGCGTTGCAGTGCGGGCACTTGCCCAGCCACTTGGAGCTCGTGCCGCCGCACTCGCGGCAGGTGTAGATCGTCTTCGCGCGGGTCATGGCGTGCATTGTGGCCGGCGGCCCGGGCCGCCGGCTCACTCCGTCACCCGCCCTCGCCCGGCCTTGATGCCCGCGCGCAGCGCCTTGCCCTGCAGGCGGCGCTGCTGCGAGCCCCGCGTGGGCCGGGTGGCGCGCCGCGTCCTGGGCACATGGGCGGCCGCCTCGACCAGCTCCTGCAGACGCTGCAGGGCCTCGGCCTGGTTCATCGGCAGGCTGCGGTGCGTCTGCGCCTTGATCACGACCACGCCGTCGGCCGTGATGCGCGCGTCCGGCCACTGCAGCAGCCGGGCCTTGACCGCCGCCGGCAGCGACGAGGCGCGGATGTCGAAGCGCAGCTGCGCCGCGCTGGCCACCTTGTGGACGTTCTGCCCGCCCGGTCCCTGGGCGCGGATGGCGCTGAACTGCACCTCGGCCGGGTCGATGCGCAGCGACATCTCCGGCGCGCCCTGCGGTCAGTCCAGGCCGAGCCAGGCGCGTGCGTCGAGCACGTCCTGGGCGATGCCTGCGCGCAGCGCCTCCAGGCCGTCGTAGCGGCGCTCGTCGTGCAGCTTGTGCAGCAGCTCGACCTGCACCACCCGGCCGTAGGCACCGTCGCGGCCCAGCGCGGCCGGCCAGTCCAGGCAGTGCACCTCCAGCAGCACCCGGCCGGCGTCCTCCACGGTCGGACGCACCCCCAGGCTGGCCACGCCGGGCAGCGGACGGTCGGCCAGGCCGAAGACCTGCACCACGAAGATGCCCTGGGCCGCCGGGTTGGCATGGCCGAAGCGCAGGTTCAGGGTGCGAAAGCCCAGCTCCCGCCCCAGCTTGCGCCCGTGCAGCACATGGCCGGAGATGCTGTAGGGGCGCCCGAGCAGGGCGGTGGCGCGTGTCATCGCGCCGGCGGCCAGCGCCTCGCGCACCGCGGAGCTGGACACGCGCAGGCCGTGCACCTCGTAGCTGAGCATGCGCGCCACGTCGAAGCCGGCGCGCTCGCCGGCCGCATCGAGCATCGCGTAGTCGCCGGCGCGCCTGGCGCCGAAGCGGAAGTCGTCGCCCACCAGCACGTAGCGCGCGCCCAGGCCGCGCTGCAGCACGTCCTCGACGAAGGCCTCGGGCGCGAGCGCCGCGAAGCGCTCGCTGAAGGGCATCAGCACCACCTGGTCCACGCCGCAGCGCTCGAGCTCCTGCAGCTTGTCGCGCAGCGTGGCCACGCGCGCGGGCGCCAGCTCGGGGCGGCCGGCGCGCCGCGCGAAGTAGTCGCGCGGGTGCGGCTCGAAGGTCATCACGCAGCTGGGCAGGCGGCGGTGGCGGGCCTCGCTGGTCAGCAGGGCCAGCATGGCCTGGTGGCCCCGGTGCACGCCGTCGAAGTTGCCGATGGTCAGGGCGCAGGCCGGGGCGATGCCCGGATGGTGGAAGCCGCGGAAGATGCGCATGGGCCGGGATTATCGGCGGGCGGCCAGGAAGGGCGGGCCATCGGGGGCCTGCGTGCGGGTCGGAACCTCCGCGCCGCCGCGTACTCCCTTCACAGCGTCCTGCCCGAGGGCTGTCGGCAGGCCCTATCGGTGACATCGACAAAAGCGATTGTTTAGTGTTGATCGATGCATATCATCAATCATACCTTCCGGCCCACCGCCGGATGACCCGGTCGACCGGATGCGCCTCGGGCCTCCTGCCCACGGTCTCCGGTCGAACCGTTCCCCCGCCCCTGAAGGAGATGGCAATGAGTGTCGAGAACGCAACCCCTGCCGGTCAGTGCCCTGTGATGCACGGCGGCGTCACGTCGGCGGGCATGTCGGCCATGGCCTGGTGGCCCAGGGCGCTGAACCTGGACATCCTGCACCAGCAGGACCGCAAGACGAATCCGCTCGGGGCCCACTTCGACTACCGGGCCGAGCTGAAGAAGCTCGATGTCGAGGCGCTGAAGCGCGACCTGACCGCGCTGATGACCGACAGCCAGCCCTGGTGGCCGGCCGACTGGGGCCATTACGGCGGCCTGATGATCCGCATGGCCTGGCACGCGGCGGGCACCTACCGCATCGCCGACGGCCGGGGCGGCGCCGGAACGGGCAACCAGCGCTTCGCGCCGCTGAACTCCTGGCCGGACAATGCCAACCTGGACAAGGCGCGCCGGCTGCTCTGGCCGATCAAGAAGAAGTACGGCAACCGGATCAGCTGGGCCGACCTGATGATCCTCGCGGGCAACATCGCCTACGAGTCGATGGGCCTGAAGACCTACGGCTTCGCCTTCGGCCGCGAGGACATCTGGCACCCGGAAAAGGACATCTACTGGGGCTCCGAGCGCGAATGGCTGGCCCCCAGCGGCAGCGCCGGCAGCCGCTGGTCCGGCCAGCGCGACCTGGAGAACCCGCTGGCCGCCGTGATGATGGGCCTGATCTATGTCAACCCCGAGGGCGTGGACGGCCAGCCCGATCCGCTGAAGACCGCGCGCGACATGCGCATCACCTTCGCCCGCATGGCGATGAACGACGAGGAGACCGTCGCGCTCACCGCCGGCGGCCACACGGTGGGCAAGGCGCACGGCAACGGCAGCGCGACCCACCTCGGCCCGGCCCCCGAAGGGGCCGAACTCGAGGAGCAGGGCCTGGGCTGGCAGAACCACACGACCCGCGGCATCGGCCGCCACACCGTCACCAGCGGCATCGAGGGCGCCTGGACCTCCCACCCGACGCGCTGGGACAACGGCTACTTCGACCTGCTCCTCGGCTACGACTGGGAGCTGAAGAAGAGCCCGGCCGGCGCCTGGCAGTGGCAGCCCATCGGCATCGCCGAGGCCGACATGCCGGTGGATGTCGAGGATCCGTCGATCCGCTGCATGCCGATCATGACCGATGCCGACATGGCGCTGAAGATGGACCCGGACTACCGCCGCATTTCCGAGCGCTTCCACCGCGATCCGGCGTACTTCTCGGCCACCTTCGCACGGGCCTGGTTCAAGCTGACGCACCGCGATATGGGCCCGAAGTCGCGCTGGATCGGCCCGGACGTGCCCGCCGAGGACCTGCTCTGGCAGGACCCGGTGCCCGCCGGCCGGACCGACTACGACGTGGCCGCGGTCAAGGCGCAGATCGCCGCGGCGGGCCTGTCCATCGCGGACCTGGTCGCCACCGCCTGGGACAGCGCGCGCACCTTCCGCGGCTCGGACAAGCGTGGCGGCGCCAACGGCGCGCGCATCCGCCTGGCCCCGCAGCGCGACTGGGAGGGCAACGAGCCGGCCCGCCTGGCCCGGGTGCTGGCCGTGTACGAGCAGATCGCCGCCGAGACCGGCGCCAGCGTGGCCGACGTCATCGTGCTGGGCGGCAACCTGGGGGTGGAGCAGGCCGCGCGGGCGGCGGGCTTCGACCTCACCGTGCCCTTCGCACCCGGCCGCGGCGACGCCAGCGCCGAGATGACCGATGCCGGGTCCTTCGCGGTGCTCGAGCCGCTGGCCGACGGTTTTCGCAACTGGCAGAAGCAGCCCTACGCCGTCACGCCGGAGGAAATGCTGCTCGATCGCGCCCAGCTGCTCGGCCTGACCGCCCCCGAGATGACCGCGCTGGTCGGCGGCCTGCGCGTGCTGGGTGCCAACCATGGCGGCAGCGCCCACGGGGTGTTCACCGATCGGGTCGGGGCGCTGACGACCGACTTCTTCGTCCACCTGACCGACATGGCCTACACCTGGAAGCCCGTGGGGCGCAACCTCTACGAGATCCGCGAGCGCCGCAGCGGTGCACTGAAGTGGACCGCCACCCGGGTCGATCTGGTGTTCGGCTCGAACTCGGTGCTGCGTGCCTATGCCGAGGTCTATGCCCAGGACGACAGCCGCGAGAAGTTCGTGCGGGACTTCGTTGCTGCCTGGGTGAAGGTGATGAACGCGGACCGCTTCGACCTCGCCTGAGCGAGATGTCGGCAGGGGCCGGGCGCTTTCCGGCCCCTGCTGCCGGGTTCGTCAGGCCCGTCGGGTCAGTCGGGTCGAGCCGCCGCGGCGGTGATCACCGCCGGGTCGTCGATCCAGCGCCACTGACCGGGCGCCAGGTCGGCCGGCAGCGTCAGCGCGCCGAAGGCGCTGCGGTGCAGCGCCTCGACGTGGTTGCCCACCGCGGCCACCATGCGCTTGACCTGGTGGTACTTGCCTTCGCCCAGCGTCATGCGCATCGAGCATTCACCGCTGCGCTCGCAGGCCAGCACGCGCACCAGGGCCGGCTCGTCGTGCAGCTTCACGCCGGCGCGCAGCTTCTCGAGCTGGCCCTCTTCCACCGGGCGGGCGGTGGTGACTTCATAGACCTTCGGCACGTGGCGCTTGGGGTGCGTCAGCCGGTGGATCAGTGCGCCGTCGTCGGTCAGCAGCAGCAGACCAGTGGTGTCCACGTCCAGCCGGCCGACGGGCTGCACGTCGCGCCGACGCAGCGGGCCGGGCAGCAGCGTCAGCACGCTCGGCCAGGCCGAGGGCTTCTGCGAGCACTCGTAGCCGGCCGGCTTGTGCATCAGGATCACCGCCTGGGCGTGGTAGGGCCAGAGCTTGCCCTCGACCTCCAGCACCAGGCCCTCGGTGGCCACCGGCTCGAAGGGGTCGGTGACCGTGCGGCCATTCACCCGCACCAGCCCGGTGGCCACCAGGCCCTCGCACTCGCGGCGCGCGCCCAGGCCCTGGCTGAAAAGGGCGTCGGCCAGGGCCAGCGTGGCCGGCGCGCCGGCCTTCGTGTTCTTGCGGGCCATCAGCAGGTCTCCGGTCGGTTCAGGTCGGCGGCGGCGGGCAGGCGCGTGCCGTCGGGCAGCGTCAGGCCGGTGGCGGCGCAGATGGCGTTGACGATCGCCCGCGCGGTGGCCTCGGCCGCCAGCGCGCCCAGCACCGTCAGGTCGGCCTGGCCTTCGGCGGCGCCGGTGGCCAGGGCGAAGAGGGTGTCGCCGTCGGTCATCGTGTGCACCGGCGAGATCGCGCGGGCCAGGCCGTCGTGCGCCATGGTCGCCAGCTTGTTCGCCTGGGCCTTGGTCAGCACCGCGTCGGTGGCGACGACGCCGATCGTGGTGGCCATGCCGGCCAGCGCGCCGGCGGGCAGGTCCCCGGCGACCAGGCGGGCCGTGGCGTCGCGCAGACCCGTCCCGTCGGGGGTGCGCGAGCCGGCCAGCAGGCGGCCGGTGGCGGGGTCGCGCACGTCGCCCAGCGCGTTGACCGCGATCAGCGCGCCCACGGTGAAGCGCCCGGCGCGCAGCGAGGCCGTGCCGATGCCGCCCTTCATCGCATGGGCGACGCCGAAGAGCTTGCCCAGCGTCGCGCCGGTGCCGGCGCCGACGCCGCCCTGGGCGGGTGCGGCGCGGCTGGCGGCGGCGCAGGCGGCATGGCCGGCATCGGCATCGGGGCGGATGCGGTGGTCGCCCACCAGCAGGTCGAAGAGCACCGCGGCGGGCACGATGGGCACGCGCGCCGGGCCGACCGGGAAGCCGTGGCCGGCCTCTTCCAGCCAGCGCATCACGCCGCTGGCGGCGTCCAGGCCGAAGGCGCTGCCGCCGGCCAGCAGCACGGCGTGGACCTGCTCGACCAGGTTGTCCGGGCGCAGCAGGTCGGTCTCGCGGGTGCCGGGCGCCGCGCCGCGCACATCGACGCCGCAGGTGGCGCCGGCCTCGCAGAGCACGACGCTGCAGCCGGTGGGCCGGCGCGTGTCGGTGAAGTGGCCGACCTTCAGCGGCGCGACGTCGGTGATCGCGCCGGGGTAGGGCAGGGGGGCGGGGATCGTCATGCCGGGAGTGTGCGCGAAGTCATCGCGCCCACCGTGGCCCGCCCTCCTCACACGCCCGCACGGGCTGGGTCAGGCGAACACGCCGGCGCCGTCCTGCATGCGCGCACTCACCTCGCCGAGGTGGTGCAGGGTGTCGCCGAACTGCATCTCGACCATGGTCAGCCGCTTGAAGTAGTGGCTGGAGACGTACTCGTCGGTCACGCCGATGCCGCCGTGCAGCTGGGTGCACTGCTGGCCGACGAAGCGCACCGACTGGCCGATCTGCACCTTGGCCTGGCTGAGCGCGCGGCGGCGCTGCGCGGCCGGCTCGCCCAGCTTGAGCGTGGCGTAGTAGCTCATCGCGCGGCCGAGTTCGAGCTGCATCTTCACGTCGGCGATGCGGTGGCGCAGCGCCTGGAAGGTCGACAGCGTGACGCCGAACTGCTTGCGCGTGTTCATGTACTCGACCGTCAGCGCGGTCATCCGCTCCATCAGCCCCACCGCCTCGGCGCAGACCGCCGCGATGCCCACGTCGATGGCGCCCTCCAGCTCGACCAGGCCGTTCTCGGCCACCAGCTGGGCCGGAGCGTTGTCGAAGCTCACCTCGGCGGCGCGCGCGCCGTCCTGCGTGGGGTAGCCGCGCACCTGGCAGGCGGCGCGCTCGACCAGGAAGATGCGGATGCCGTGCGGCGTGTGCGCCGGCACCAGGAAGGCGTCGGCCTCGTCGCCCGCGGGCACCAGGCTCTTGGCCCCGGTCACGGTCCAGGCGTCGTTCGCCTCGGTGGCGCGGGTGGTCACCTGGTCGAGCCGGTAGCGCGCGCCACGTTCCTGGTGGGCCAGCACGACCAGCGCCTCGCCGCTGGCCATCTTCGGCAGCCAGGCGGCCTGCAGGTCGGCCGGGGCGAAGGCCAGCAGCGACGGCGCCACCAGCGCGCCATGCAGGTAGGGGGCGTTGACCAGGCCGCGGCCCAGTTCCTCCATCACCACCATCGCCTCGACCGCGCCGAAGCCCAGCCCGCCGTGCTCCTCGGCGATGGCCAGCCCGGTCAGGCCCAGTTCGGCCAGCTCGGCGTAGACCGCACGGGTCGCGCCGCCGGCCCGGGCCAGCGCGTGGCGGCGCTCGAAGCCGAAGCCCTTCTCGACCCAGCGGGCCACGGCCTCGCGCAGGGAGTTCTGCTCGTCGGTGAAATCGAAATCCATGGCTCAGCTCCCCAGCACGGTCTGGGCGACGATGTTGCGCTGGACCTCGTTGGATCCACCGTAGATCGTCGTCTTGCGGTAGTTGAAGAAGGTGCCCGCCAGCGGCGCGCAGTAGGCCGCTCCGACATGGTCGCCCTGCCAGCCGGCCTCCATCGCCTCGTGGATGAAGGGCAGGCTGTACGGCCCGGCGGCCTGCATCATCAGCTCGGTGTAGCGCTGCTGGATCTCGCTGCCGCGGATCTTCAAGAGGCCCGCCACGTCCAGGCTGTTCTTGCCGCTCTTCTCGGCGCTGAGCACGCGCAGCACCAGCATCTCCAGCGCGACGATGTCCACCTCCAGCAGCGCGATCTGGTCGCGGAAGCGCAGGTCGTCGTAGACGCCTTCCGCCTTGGCGATGCGCTTGAGCCGCTCCAGCTCGCGCTTGGCACGGTTCACGTCGGCGATGTTGGTGCGCTCGTGCGCCAGCAGGTGCTTGGCGTAGGTCCAGCCCTTGTTCTCCTCGCCGATTAGGTTCTCCGCAGGCACCTCGACGTTGTCGAAGAACACCTCGTTCACCTCGTGCTCGCCGTCGAGCAGGATGATCGGGCGCACCGTCACGCCGGGCGACTTCATGTCGATCAGCAGGAAGCTGATGCCCGTCTGCGGCTTGCCTTCCGTGCTGGTGCGCACCAGGCAGAAGATCCACTCGCCGTACTGGCCCAGCGTCGTCCAGGTCTTCTGGCCGTTGACGATGTATTTGTTGCCCACGCGCTCGGCGCGGGTCTTGACCGAGGCCAGGTCCGAGCCCGAGCCCGGCTCCGAGTAGCCCTGGCTCCACCAGACGTCGCCGCTGGCGATGCCGGGCAGGAAGCGCTGCTGCTGCTCTTGCGTACCGAAGGCCATGATCACCGGGGCCACCATCACCGGGCCGAAGGGCACGATGCGCGGCGCGCCGGCCATGGCGCACTCCTCCTCGAACAGGTGCTTCTGGATCGCGTTCCAGCCCGGGCCGCCGAACTGCTTGGGCCAGCCGTAGCCCAGCCAGCCCTTCTTGCCGAGGATGCGCGCCCAGCGCTGCATGTCGTCACGGGTGAGCCGCAGGGCGTTGTGCACCTTGTGGGCCAGGTCGGCCGGAAGGTTCTCGGCCACCCAGCGGCGGATGTCGGCGCGGAACGCCAGTTCCTCGGCCGTGAAGTTCAGGTCCATGCGGGAGTCTCCTGCTGTGCCCGGGCCGGGTGCACCGCCCGGCCGTGGAAGGAAGCGATTTTTAGCACGACCGTTCGATGCCGGCCTGTCGCTGCAGGGACAGTCCGACCGACCCCCCGTCGGCCGGAATTGGTCCCTTGCGTCGCCGCTGTTCGCTGCTTGGCAACGGCCGAGCCCGACAGACACTCGACCCTGCTGCCCTGGTCTGCGGTTCCCCTGGGTCTTTGCACAGGACCGCGCGGACGGCCTCGAAGGACCCCGCCCATGAATTTCCTGCTCCGACTCAGACTGCGCGCCCGCCTCTTGCTCGGCTTCGGCGTGCTGCTGTCCTTTCTGGTGGCCATCGCGGCACTCGGCGTCTGGTCCGCCGAACGCCTGCACGGTGGCCTGCGCGTCGTCTACGAGGACCGCATGGTGGCGCTGCAGGAGCTGGCCGCGGTCAACGAGCGCATGTTGCGCAACCGCATCCTGGTGATGGACATGCTCGCGCGCCCCGATGCCGAGAACCTGCGCAGCCGCAACACCGAGATGGCTGCCAACACGGCCGAGATCGACCAGCGTCTGAAGGCCTACCGGGCCACGGCGATGGACGAGAACGAGCGCGCCCAGGCCGAGGCCTTCGAGGCGGCGCGGGCCCGCTATGTGAAGGGCGGCCTGGTGGAGATCCGCGATGCCCTGCAGCAGGGCCGGGTCGACGAGGCCCAGCGGATGTACGGCGAACGCACCCTGCCGCTGCTGCGCGAGGCCCAGGGCCGGCTGGAGAAGCTCATCCAGCTGCAGGTGGACATCGGCGCGGCCGAGTACGCCGCCGCCGGCCAGACCCGGCAGCGCATGAGGGTGGTCGTCGCCGTCGGCGTCCTGGCTACCCTGCTGATCGGTGTGCTGCTGGCCTGGGCCGTGACCCGCTCGGTGGCCGAGCCGGTGGCCGAGGCCACCCGGGTGGCGCGCCGCATCCAGGCCGGCGACCTGAGCACCCCCGTGCAGCCGCAGGGCCGCGACGAGGTGGCCGAGCTGCTGCAGGCCCTGCAGGGCATGCAGCAGTCGCTGGCCGGCATCGTCGGCACGGTGCGCGGCAATGCCGAGCACGTGGCCACTGCCAGCGCGCAGATCGCCCAGGGCAACCAGGACCTGTCCGGGCGCACCGAGGCGCAGGCCAGCGCGCTGCAGCAGACGGCGGCCTCGATGGAGCAGCTGGGTGCCACGGTGCGGCAGAACGCCGACAACGCCCGCCAGGGCAACCAGCTGGCGCAGGGGGCCAGCGCGGTGGCGCAGCGCGGCGGCGAAGTGGTGGCCCAGGTGGTGAGCAACATGGAGGCCATCGCGGCGTCCAGCCGCAAGATCGGCGACATCATCGGCGTGATCGACGGCATTGCCTTCCAGACCAACATCCTGGCGCTCAACGCCGCGGTGGAAGCCGCGCGGGCGGGCGAGCAGGGCCGCGGCTTCGCGGTGGTGGCCGGCGAGGTGCGCAGCCTGGC
>JAKLLA010000026.1 GCA_023150375.1 Burkholderiaceae bacterium | reverse complement strand
CCTGGAACGAGCGCGCGCGCCGTCTGGTCGCTCACCATGACCGCTCCACCTGGGCTGCCGTCGCCTGGGTCTGGCTCACCGAAGCGCGTATCCTCGCAACCAGACTCGCGCAATAGGTCATTTCGGGGACACCCTCTCAGGTCTTGCCCAGCGGCAGGTCGTCGGCGGCAGCGTCCCGCGCGGGTGGCTGCGTCAGCCGCGCCAGCAGGCGTCGCCCGTAGTCGGGCAGCGCGCTCGGGTCCTTGCGGATGCGCCCGGCCACGCGGGTCAGCGTGGTCCACAGGCGCAGCAGGGCGGCGCTGTGACGGATGTTCGGGACCAGGCGGACCAGCAGCCAGAGCACCGCGGCACTCCAGAACGCCGGATGCCAGGACAGGGCCTGCGACAGGTATTCGAGCGCAGGCGTCTCGAGGCCGGCGGCCACGGCCGTGCGCCCGGCCCAGAGCTGGTAGTGGCGGCGGATCACGGCCAGGTCGCGGTCCTGCGGGTTGGCCTGGAAGAACAGCTCGTCGAAGAAGCGCAGCTTGTTGACCTCGAAGCGGTGCGCGCCGGCGCCCGAGGCCAGGTGGTCGCACTTGAGCTTGCGCCCGCCCACGTTGTTCTCGTGCTTGTGCGCGCAGGGCACCGCGATCATCGCCGCCGGGTAGTTGCGGCACAGCAGGGCCATGAAGCGGAAATCGGCGGCGCTGCGCGTGGCGGTGCTGAACTCGCCGATCTGCGGCAGCGCCTCGCGGCGCAGCATCGTGATGGGCAGCCAGTTCAGGTAGCCCCAGCGCATGTGGCGGAAGATGTGTCCGCGGTAGACCTGCGCCTCGCTTCGCCCCAGGCTGCGCAGGATGTCCTCTCCCCAGGCGCCGACCGGCTCACGCGTGCTGTAGACGCTCAGGTAGGGATCGTCGTGGGGGCGGGCGATCGGGTCGTGGCCCAGGCCCAGGCGGCGGGCCCGCCGCGCGTAGTACGGAATCGAGACCCGGTCGAACACCTGGTTGGCCACACCGTCGTTGTGGCTGTAGAACTCGGTGGTCACGAACATCTGGCCCGGATGGGCGTCCAGGAACGCCGTCGTCAACGCCAGGTAGTGCGGCAGCCACTCGTCGTCCGAGTCGAGGAAGGTGACGTAACGCCCCCGGGCCTGCTGCAGGCCTGCATTGCGAGCGTGGTAGACCCCTGCATTGGCCTGCTGGAGCACGCGGATGCGCGGCTCGTCGAGGGACTCGAGCCAGGCGACCGATGCGTCGGTGGAGCCGTCGTCGACGACGATCAGTTCCCAGTCGGCAAAGGTCTGCGCCAGCACGCTGCCCACCGAGCGCGGCAGCACATCGCCCCGGTTGTAGGTGGGCAGGATGATCGAGACGACCGGGGCAGATGGATTCGACATGACGACGTCCTGGGCGGCATGAGCAGCTGGGCCGGCACGCCTGCTCGGTGTGTACGCGAGCCAGCAGCCCTCCTCGAGCGTCTCGACTGTAGGGGACGCGAGTCGATTATTCATCAGTTCCCGGCGCAGATCACTCGCTCGAGTGGTTGGCAGGGGCGGCGGGGTCTGATATGAAAAAAATGCAAAAAGAACCGGGGTCTGGCGGCCGACCTGCCCGCGGCATCCGCCGCCCCTCGACGCCAGATCGACGCCGAGGACGGCGGCCCCTCCGGGCGATGGCCTGCCTGCTGCCCCGCGACTTCGGCCGCGGCGGCCGCGAGGAAGGCGGGGCCCTGCTCGAGCGCCGCTCCGGCGCTGCGGACGCCCCCCCCGCATCCTCACCGCCATCGACCCGCTGGGGCGCACCTGCAGGCTCATGCCCTCTGCGGCTCCGAGATGTTGCCCAACGCGGCGACCTGCTGCACCTCGGGCCTGAAGGGCCGCTTCGAAGAAACCAGGATCGCCGACGACCACCCGCTGGGTTCGAGCGCCGACCGCGTGCCGGCCAAACTGGGCATCCCCTTCCGCTTCACGCTGCCGCACAAGGGATTCCACCGCAAGATCGGCGTCTTCGACCGACGTACATGTCAGCCCGGACGGCCGCATGCTCTCCGAGGCCGAGTGGACCCACCACCACCAGGAGGGGCTGCCCAACGAGATCGACCGCACCTACGTGCCGTCCCTGATGGGCCGCGTGCCCGAAGCCGGCCAGTTCGCCCACTGGATCGCCCCGCCCGCCGTTCCTTCGCCTTGCTCCCACGCAAGGTGGATGGACGGTGACCCGTTGTGCATTTATGCTGGTTCTTGCAGATAGGCAGGCGGGGTGTTCGACCTGATCCGTGTCAAATCAGCCGATGCGAACGACGGGGTCGCAGCGACGTCGATGTTATCGAGCGTGGCGCCTTGTTGTTTGGCAAGTGGTGACGTTATTGTGCGGATCGGGATGTTATCGAGCGGTCGCTGGTGTTGTCGAGCGAGCGGCGGTACACGACAAGTTTGGCAACACCAAAGGCCGCTGTTCAAGAGTAGGAGCGAGAAATGTCAATCGACTTCATTGCCCAGAACCTCTTTCTCATCGGTCTACTGATGTACGTTGCAACTGTCTTCGTCTCGAGCCGGGCGTGCGTCAGGTACGAGCGAAAGTTGGCGTTCTCGAGGGTTAAGGATTTTCGTGGGGTGGACGAGTCCGGGAGAACATTTCTCGACGGCGGTAGGGCTACGATCCGGCCAGGCACCGAACAGGTGACTTATGGATTGTTTGCGTTGCAACACTATTCAAGAAGGTTTTTGGTGCAAGATGGTGACGATCGATTTTTGGTTGTCGTCACAATGGGGGTCGATCGCCCTTACGTGAAGCAACTGGATGAAAGAAGCAGTGAGTTGGTTGCTGGTTTCAAGGAGTGGGGCAGCGGTGTTGCCTGACCCCTCTACAAAGACTTCCCATCGAGTCGATACCCCGTCAAGACGGTATTGAATTCCTGAGTTCCTCCCACGCCATGCGCTGTCGGAGCACTGACACGAGGAACAGACTGCACATCTACGAACGGCCTTGTTGCACTGCGGGCGGTTCGGACCCAGATACCAACCTCTCAGCAGGACTCCATTCGTTCGTCGTGGGCAGCCTCGCGAGAGGAGGCCCACGCAGGGTTAGTCGAGTTCACCTGCTGCCGGTCTGCCCTGTGTGATGCATCTTCGAGCGCACGTTTTCTGCAACAAGCCTGATTCAATCTTTCCGACAACTGCTCATGCCCGAACAGTCCTTCTTCGTTCAGCCCATGCAGGGCAAACACGTTCTTGGCGAGGTCGATTCCGAGCATGACAATGGGCATCAGCTTCTCTTGGCGGGATATCCGATGAGTTGGCCGAGAACCCCATCGTCGTGGCACTTCGTGCGCGGCTTGCAAGCGGCCGCTCGCGGAGCCTGGGATGGGGAAGTCCCTTTCATTCGTTAGGCGGCTCATGTCCGACAACTGGCTTCGCTACGTTCCGGTAGATCCTCACTACCAACCCAGTCCTTCGCAGGCTCAAGCAGCGGAGCGTCTATTGGTCTCCTTCCTTCCGATGGCGGAAGAAATCCAATCTGCGTTCACGGAGTACCCCGTCTTCGTTGATCCCGGCGCCAACTGGTCAGGAGTCAATTGCCCTTCTTGCGAAGCAGACGCTGAAGACTGGTGGGGTGATGCGATGTCATCCGCAGCAGAAGACGATTTCAAAAACCTGGGTTCAGTCGCCCCCTGCTGCGGAACTCACGTATCCCTGAACGAGCTGAGCTATGGTTGGCCATGTGCTTTCGGGCGCTACGTCCTGGAGGCAATGAACCCGAACGAGATGAGTCTTTCGCAGGAGAAGACCAAGCTTCTAGAGGCGGCTTTGGGGTGCGCGGTCAGAGAAATTCCGGTGCACATATGAAGCAGCCGCCTCTCGAGAAACACACGCCAAGTGACTGATCTGCAATGAGTTTTTCATGCGGCCTGAGTCGGTTGAGGCGCCGGGACCGGTGTCATTCCCAACGAGTCTCAGGGGTCAGGTCTCGCCTCTTGCCCATCACCGACCACCGCCGCCTTGTCCAGCCAGGCCAGCCCTCTCGCTTCCTTCCCCGCCCCGCGCAGGCGCTGGGGTCAGGTCTTGCTTTTGCCGGCCCTCGCCCTCCACACCGGGCAGGCCCGCCCGGACGACGCGCGGGGGCGGCGGCCTGCCGAAACCGGTGGCCGGGGCCGCTTCGCGAAACGCCTTGACCCAGATCAGCGATCCGTTCGAGAGGGCTTGCAAATGTGGGCCTCAGGAGCACTCTGCACGCAGGACTTCGAGGAGCTGTCATGACGAAGAAGCCGAACCCCACCTTCAAGCCGACGACCCGCCTGCTGCGCATCGGCGCGGTCACGCTCACCGCCGCGGCCGCGCTGCTGGCGGCGGCGCCCGCGCTGGCCGACACGATGGCCTGGACCAGCACGAGCTACATCGTCTCGCAGGACCGCACGACCGGGCAGTTCCAGCGCCGCGGCGTGGCGCTGTTCGCCAACGGCGACGTGGCGACCTTCACGCTGTCCGGCCAGGTCACCTCCTACGACCCCAAGGTGCTGACCTACAACGCCAGGATCACCTACACCTTCGAGGATGGCTCCACGCTGCAGCAGGAAGGCAGTGGGCGCAACGAGGTGACCAGCCCGCCGCGCAGCATCCAGCAGGGCAGCGGCCGACTGGTGGGCGGTACCGGGCGCTTCGAGGGCATCAGCGGCACGACCGAGTCCACCGGGCGGGCGCTGACGGAGTGGGACAGCATCTCGATGTTCAAGGCGGAGTACAGCCTGCCGGCGAAGAAGTGAGCCCCTGGGGTCAGGTCTTGCCTTTTGCCCCTCCTGCAACCCGGGCCGCGCAACCCTGCGGGGCTGCGAGCGGCTCGGGACTCGCCCGCCGCCGCGTCCGGCCCCTGCCTGCGCAACGCCCTCAGAACACCCCCAGCGCCAGCCCGGCGGCCAGGGCGGCGCCGAGTTCCTCGCAGCGCTGCAGGTCGGCGGCGGTGATGCGCTTGGGCGCGGCGATCTGGGCCGGCGTCTGCGCGTGGGTGCAGACGATCAGCGGCTCGGCCACGGCCTGCAGGCGCCAGCCGGTGGCGATGCGGGCGATCTGCCGGGCCGCGCCGCTGCCGTCGCTGCCGGCGCAGATCAGGCTGGCATAGGGGCGGCCGGCCAGGGCGTCGAGCAGGGGGTAGTAGCAGCGGTCGAAGCAGTCCTTCATCCGCCCGGCCATCGTGCCCAGGTATTCCGGCGTCACGAACAGGAAGCCCTGCGCGGCAAGGAAGTCGGCCGGCCGGGTGCGTGAGGCGTGCTGCAGCCGCACCGAGCGCGCCGCGTCGGGGTCCGTCGTGCCGTCCGCGTGTCGAGCCTCGCGGCGGGCTCCTGCCGCGGCCGCGGCAGCCATCTGCCGTGCGCCGCCGGTGCCGGAGTGCCAGACGATCAGCAGGCGGCAGCCAGCCGTGTCGGCCGACTCGGGCGACGCGGACATCGGTCGCAGGCGCGCAGCGGGGGGCCGTCAGCGAGCCCGACGCGGCCGGCGCAGGCCGCCCGCCAGGGTCAGCAGCATGCGGGCCAGCAGACGCAGCCAGGGGCGCGGCCAGGCGGCCGGACGGGCGTGGCGGCGCCGGGCAGCGCGAAACGAGAAGGCCACCGAGGGCCGCAGGGGGAAGGAACCGGAGGACATGATGTCCACATGATGCCATCCGGGCTAACCCGAGTCCATCGCCGTCGCAGCGGTGGACTGCGCCGGCCGGCCGGGCCGGTGCCGTCGGCCGGACGGCGGCGCCCGGGCTTGCCCCGGTGCAGGCGGTTGCCGCGTCCGAGGCCGCACAATAGGCACTGCCTTCCGATCCACGTTCGGCCGACGGGGGCGCCGGGCTCCGTCCGGCCCGACCACCGCGGCCCGTTGCCCATGATGCCTGCCACGGCTCCCGAACCCCCTGCCCAGATCGTCAAGGGCGCCAGTGCCCGCCTGCCCACCGCCTGGGGCGAGTTCACGATCACGAGTTACTTCGACGAGAGCACCCGCATCGAGCATCTCGCCCTGCATCGGGGCGACGTGGCCGGCGACGAGCTGCTGGTGCGCGTGCACTCCGAGTGCATGACCGGCGACATCTTCGGTTCGCTGCGCTGCGACTGCGGTCCGCAGCTGCACAAGGCGATGCAGCGCATCACCGAGGCCGGTCGCGGCCTGATCATCTACATGCGCGGGCACGAAGGCCGTGGCATCGGCATCGACCAGAAGCTGCGTGCCTACACGCTGCAGGATCAGGGGCTGGACACGGTGGACGCCAATCTGGCGCTGGGCCACCCGGCCGACAGCCGCCGCTTCGAGGCGGCCGCCGCGATCCTGCAGGATCTGGGCGTGCGCTCGGTCTGCCTGATGAGCAACAACCCGCTCAAGCTGCTGGCGCTGCGCAACGCCGGCATCGTCATCGTGCAGCGCGAGCCGCACGAGATCGACGCCAACCCCGAGAACGCCAGCTACCTGCAGGCCAAGCGGGTCCGGCTGGGGCATCTGCTGACACGCTGACAGGGTCGATCCGGCGACATGCACTTAAGTGCATGTTAGAGCCCCTCTCCTCTCGGTGTTTTCCCTTGTGCGGCGATCCCTCGGGGGTGCCACCATTGACCATGGGCAATGACAGGCAATATGATGCATGTCATCGAAGCCCAAGACGTGCACTATTGTTCTGTGCCTGTCCCGCACTGCCGAGGAGCCCCTGATGAGCACTGCCACTGCCGACCTGTCCCGCGTCGACTACCAGACCGACCCCTCGCGCTACCGCCACTGGAAGCTGAGCTTCGAGGGCAACGTCGCCACGCTGGCGATGGGCGTGGACGAGAACGCCGGCATCCGCCCCGGCTACAAGCTCAAGCTCAACAGCTACGACCTGGGCGTGGACATCGAGCTGCACGATGCGCTCAACCGCATCCGCTTCGAGCATCCGGAGGTGCGCACGGTCATCCTGACCAGCCAGCGCGACCGCGTGTTCTGCTCGGGCGCCAACATCTTCATGCTCGGCCTGTCGACGCACGCCTGGAAGGTGAACTTCTGCAAGTTCACCAACGAGACCCGCAACGGCATCGAGGATTCCAGCAAGCACAGCGGCCTGAAGTTCCTGGCGGCCATCAACGGGTCGTGCGCCGGCGGCGGCTACGAGGTGGCGCTGGCCTGTGACGACCTGGTGCTGGTGGACGACCGCAGCTCGGCCGTCTCGCTGCCGGAGGTGCCGCTGCTGGGCGTGCTGCCGGGCACCGGCGGCCTGACCCGCGTGACCGACAAGCGCAAGGTGCGCCACGACCTGGCCGACATCTTCTGCACCACGACGGAGGGCGTGCGCGGCCAGCGCGCGGTCGACTGGCGCCTGGTGGACGCGATCGCCAAGCCGCAGCAGTTTGCCCAGGTGGTGCAGGAGCGCGCCGCCAGGCTGGCCGAGCAAAGCGACCGCCCGGCCGACGGCAAGGGCGTGGCGCTGACGCCGCTGACGCGCGAATTCACGGCCGACGGTGTGCAGTACCCGAACGTGGGCGTGGTGATCGACCGCGCCAGGCGGAACGTGACGATCACGGTGCGCGCACCGAAGACCGCGCAGCCGGCCGACGTCGCCGGCATCGAGGCCGCGGGCACCGCCTGGTGGCCCTTCGCGATGCAGCGCGAGCTGGACGACGCCATCCTGCACCTGCGCACCAACGAGCTGGACATCGGCACCTGGATCCTCAAGACCGAGGGCGACGCCGCTGCGGTGCTGGCCTGCGACGCCGCGCTGCAGCAGCACGCCGGCCACTGGTTCGTGCGGGAAGTGACGGGCGCGCTGCGCCGCACGCTGGCGCGGCTGGATGTGTCCTCGCGCACGCTGATCGCGCTGATCGAGCCGGGCTCCTGCTTCGCCGGCACGCTGGCCGAGCTGGCCTTCTGCGCCGACCGCACCTACATGGCCATCCTGCCCAACGAGCCGGCGCAGGAGCCGAAGCTGACGCTGTCCGAGCTGAACTTCGGCACCTTCCCGATGGTGAACGACCAGTCCCGCCTGGCGCGCCGCTTCTACGAGGAAGAGGGCCCGATGGGGGCCGCCCGCGCCGCGATCGGCCAGGCGCTCGACGGCGACGCCGCCGCCAGGCTGGGCCTGGTGACCGCCGCGCTGGACGACATCGACTGGGCCGACGAGGTGCGCCTGGTGCTGGAGGAGCGCGCCAGCATGTCGCCCGACTCGCTCACCGGCCTGGAGGCCAACCTGCGCTTCGCCGGCAAGGAGAACATGGTCACCCGCATCTTCGGCCGCCTGTCGGCCTGGCAGAACTGGATCTTCATCCGCCCGAACGCCGTGGGTGAGAAGGGTGCGCTGAAGGTCTACGGCAAGGGCGAAAAGGCGTCCTTCGACTGGAACCGGGTGTGATCCCCGCGGCATCTGCGCGATGCCGCCGTCCCGATGCGTTGTGCGGCGCGTTCCCGAACGGGCCTCAGGTGGAGCCCGCCGCAACCGAACGAAACGCTCCACCGCCGCCCCCTTCGACCCTCATCCGCTGAACGGAGTACACGATGTCCTCGATCAACTACAGCGAAAAGATCCCCAACAACGTCAACCTGAGCTCCGACCGCACGCTGCAGCGTGCGCTGGAGCACTGGCAGCCCAACTACCTGCAGTGGTGGCAGGACATGGGTCCGGACGGCAGCCAGAACTTCGACGTCTACCTGCGCACCGCGGTCAGCGTCGATCCGCAGGGCTGGGCGCAGTTCGGCCACGTCAAGATGCCCGACTACCGCTGGGGCATCTTCCTGAACCCGGCCGAAGAGGGCCGCAAGATCCACTTCGGCGATCACAAGGGTGAAGACGCCTGGCAGGACGTGCCCGGTGAGCACCGCGCCAACCTGCGCCGCATCATCGTCACGCAGGGCGACACCGAGCCGGCGTCGGTCGAGCAGCAGCGCCACCTCGGCCTGACCTGCCCGAGCCAGTACGACCTGCGCAACCTCTTCCAGGTCAACGTGGAAGAGGGCCGCCACCTCTGGGCGATGGTGTACCTGCTGCACCGCTACTTCGGCCGCGACGGCCGCGAGGAGGCCGAGGCGCTGCTGGAGCGCCGCAGCGGCAACGCGGACAACCCGCGCATCCTGCAGGCCTTCAACGAGAAGACGCCGGACTGGCTGAGCTTCTTCATGTTCACCTACTTCACGGACCGGGACGGCAAGTTCCAGCTCTGTGCCCTGGCCGAATCCAGCTTCGACCCGCTGGCGCGCACCACCAAGTTCATGCTGACCGAGGAAGCCCACCACATGTTCGTGGGCGAGTCGGGCGTCAGCCGCGTGATCCAGCGCACCGTGGACGCGATGAACCAGCTCAAGACGGACGACGTCGGCAAGCTGCGTGCGGCCGGCGTGATCGACCTGCCGACCATCCAGCGCTACATCAACTTCCACTTCTCGGTGACCATCGACCTGTTCGGCGCCGACCAGTCGTCCAACGCCGCCACCTTTTACTCCTCGGGCCTGAAGGGCCGCTACGAGGAGGGCAAGCGCACCGACGACCACGTGCTCAAGGGCCAGAGCTACAAGATCCTCGAGGTGGCGAACGGCCAGCTGCAGGAGAAGGAAGTGCCGATGCTCAACGCCCTGAACGAGGTGCTGCGCGACGACTACATCACCGACTCCAAGGGCGGCGTGGACCGCTGGAACCGCGTGATCGAGAAGGCCGGCATCCCCTTCAAGCTGACCGTGCCGCACAAGGCCTTCCACCGCAACATCGGCACGCTCTCGGGTGTCAAGGTGTCGCCGGACGGCCGCGTGGTGTCCGACCACGAGTGGAACCAGAGCGTCGAGCAGTGGCTGCCCACCGACGAGGACCGCGCCTACGTCGCCTCGCTGATGGGCCGGGTGGTCGAGCCGGGCAAGTTCGCCAACTGGATCGCGCCGCCGGTCATCGGCATCAACCGCCAGCCGATCGATTTCGAGTACGTCCGATTCAATTGACCACCCCCCGGAGCGGCTCACGCCGCTCCCCCCTCGAGGGGGGCGACGCCAGCAGACCGGCGGAGCCGGATCCGCGGCGTCTGCTGGCTAAAGTTCAGGCTACCGACACAGTAGAGACAAGAGACTCGCATGAACGCCCCCCTGGAAGGCACTGTGATCAAGCAGCACGTCATCGATCCCGAGATCTGCATCCGCTGCAACACCTGCGAGGCCAGTTGCCCGATCAATGCGATCACGCACGATTCGCGCAACTACGTGGTGGACGTGGCGATCTGCAACTGGTGCAACGCCTGCATCCCGCCCTGTCCGACGGGGGCGATCGACAACTACCGCACGATGACGAAGGCGGCGGCGTACAGCCTGGACGACCAGTTCGGCTGGGACGAGCTGCCGGCCGAGCTGTCGCGTGAGCAGCTGGCCGCGCTCGGCGCGTCGGCGGGCGCCGAGGCGCAGGAGGCGACCGCGGCCGCAGCTCCGGCCCTGCCGGCAGCGGTGAGTGGCGAAAGCGAGTTCCGCGCCGGTGACTGGGGCGCCACCATCGGGCCCTGGTCCGCGGCGCACCCCTACACCAACCTCTACGGCCCGAAGGCGCCGACCACCGCCAAGGTGGTGGGCAACGTGCGCGTGACGGATGCCGGCTACGAGAGCGACACCCACCACATCGTGCTGGACTTCGGCGCGATGCCCTTCCCGGTGCTGGAGGGCCAGTCGATCGGCATCGTCCCGCCGGGCGTGGACGCCGCGGGCAAGCCGCACCATGCGCGGCAGTACAGCATCGCCAGCCCGCGCAACGGCGAGCGGGCCGGCTACAACAACGTCTCGCTGACGGTGAAGCGGGTGCTGGCCGACCACCAGGGCCGGCCGGTGCGTGGCGTGGCGTCCAACTACGTCTGCGACCTGCAGGTGGGCGACACGGTGCAGGTGATCGGGCCCTTCGGCTCGAGCTTCCTGATGCCCAACCACCCGCGCTCGAACATCGTGATGATCTGCACCGGCACCGGCTCGGCGCCGATGCGGGCGATGACCGAGTGGCGCCGCCGCCTGCGCAAGTCCGGCAAGTTCGAAGGCGGCAAGCTGATGCTGTTCTTCGGCGCACGCACCCAGGAAGAGCTGCCCTACTTCGGCCCGCTGCAGAGCCTGCCGAAGGACTTCATCGACATCGAGTTCGCCTTCTCCCGCACCCCCGGTGCGCCTCGCCGCTACGTGCAGGACGCCATGCGCGAGCGCGCCGCCGACCTGGCCAGGCTGCTCGAGGACCCGAACACCTGCTTCTATGTCTGCGGCCTGAAGGCGATGGAAGAGGGCGTGGTGCTGGCGCTGCGCGACATTGCCGAGAAGGCCGGCATGAGCTGGGAGAGCGTGGGCACCGCGCTGCGGCGCGAGGGCCGGCTGCACCTGGAAACCTACTGAGGTCGGCAGGCGATGAAGTTTGCCGAGTTTCACGCCGGGCAGCGACTGACCGCCGGGCCCTATCGGGTCAGCGAGGCGGACATCGTCGCCTTCGCGCAGCAGTGGGATCCACAGTGGTTCCATGCCGACGTGCAGGCCGCCTCCGCCAGCCACTGGGGCGGCGTGATCGCCAGCGGCTGGCACACCGCTTCGATCGCGATGCGCCTGGTGGCCGACCACTTCCTGGTCGGCTCCGAGTCCTTTGCCTCTCCGGGGCTCGAACAGCTGCGCTGGCCGGCCCCGGTCAAGCCCGGCGACCTGCTGACCCTGCAGGTCGAGGTGATCGAGGCCCGGCGCAGTCGCCAGAAGCCGCTGGGCATCCTGCGCTGGCGCTGGCAGCTGCTGAACCAGCGGGAGCAGGAGGTGCTGGACCTGACGGTGACCAGCCTGTTCGATCTGGGGCCGGACGCAGCGGCCCCGGGTGCCTGAGCGCCCCGGCTGTCCGTGCGGTCGCGGCGCCGGGGAAGTTGCGACAAGCTGTAGGCGGCGGATACGGTTGCGGGCCGGGCTCGAGGGGCCGGCGGCGAAGGCAAGCGCAGCCGCCAGGCGGCGGCCACAGAATGGGCGATTCGCCCATTTCGACCGCGCCGACCTCGCGCAGGCGGCCTTCGGCGGGCCGGCGACTTGTAACAGCCGGGCGAACTGGCGGCACAGCCGGCAGCACTTCTTCACCCAGGCCGTGGCGGGCGCGGGATAAGGTGGCAGCCATGCACCGGCCGAACCGGGCGTCCCGAGCGGGACGCTCGGTGACCGGCCGGCGATCGACCGCTGCTGCTGAAAGGACCGCCCGATGACTGCCGCTACCGCCCTGTCCCGCTCGATCGCCTGGGGCGTGCGCGCCACGCTGGTGCTGCTGGCGCTGCCGGCCGTGCTGGCCGGCGCCCTGGCGTCCCTGCTGGTGCTGGCCCTGGCGCTGCCCTTCCTGGCCGCAAGGCTCGCCGGACCCCGTCCGCCCGCGCCGGCCGGCTGGCAACTGCTGCGGCTCACGCGCCGCCTGGCGCCGGTGGCGGCCCTGCCGGCCTCGCATCGCGCCGTCTGACCCCGGCCGGGCAGGACCGCAGAGTCCGCCAGGCAAAGAAAAGGGGGTGGCGTTGCGTGCCACCCCCAGGTTCGAAGCGCTCTGCCCGTCGCGTCACGCGCGACCGGGCCTGCTCATCGAACGATCACTGACGCACGGCTTCGACCTGGATCACCAGGCGCACGTCGTCCGGGAAGCCCCACTTCAGGCCGTAGTCGACGCCGAACTGGCTGCGCTTGATGGTGGTCTCGAAGTCGCCGCCGCAGACTTCCTTCTTGAGCATCGGGTGGTTGTAGCAGCCGAAGCCGTTGGCCTTCAGGGTCACCGGCTGGGTCTTGCCCAGCAGGGTCAGCTGGCCCGCGACCGCGCTCACCTTGTCGCCGTCGAAGCTGAACTTGTCGCCCACGAAGCGAGCCGTCGGGTGCGCTTCGGCGTTCAGGATGTCCTTGCTCTTCAGGTGCGTGTCGAACTGCGGCGTGCCGGTGTTGACCGAGGCGACCTGGAAGGTCACGTCCACCTTGCCGCTCTTGGCGGCGCGGTCCAGCTGCACCGAGCCTTCCTTCTTGTCGAAGCGGCCGCGGTTGGTCGAGACACCGAAGTGGCTGATCTCGAAGGTCACGAAGGTGTGCGTGGGCTCGATGGCGTAGTTGACCACCTCGGCGCGGGCGGCGGTGGCGGTCAGGGCGGCGACGGCCAGGGCCAGGAGGCTGAGCGACTTGTGCATGGGGAGGTTTCCTCTCGGGGGTTGGGAAGGGGAGGGGGGAAGGCGCGGGATCGTCGGGACCGGATCGGTCGGTGTCAGAGTGCGCCCAGTCCGGTCAGCACCAGCTTGAAGCGCACCTGCACGGCGTCGGCGACCATCGAGGTGTCGGCCCAGTCGCCGTCGCCGATCTGGAAGGCCAGACGTTCGAGGTTGAAACTGCCGCTGGCCGTGCTCGTGGCGCCTGCCTGGGTCAGCGTGACGGGCACTGCCACGTCGCGGCTGCGGCCCTTGATGGTCAGCTTGCCGGTCATCTCGAAGCGTCCGGCGGCGCTGCCGCGCCGGATCGACGTGGACTGGAAGGTAGCCTGCGGGAACTTCGCCGTGTGGAACCAGGTGGGCTTGGGCAGTTCGGCGTCGGCCTCCGGGTTGCCCATCGTGGCGCTGCCCAGGTCGATGCTCAGGCCGACGCGGCCGGCCTCGGGCTTCTTCGGGTCGAAGGCCACCTGGGCGTCGAACTTGCGGAAACGCCCCTCGACGGGCACGCCCATCTGCTTGATGACGAAGACGATCTCGCTTCTGGCTGCGTCCAGCTTCGCCTGAGCGAAGGCCGGCGCGCTGCCGAGCAGGGGGAGGGCGCCGAGGGCGCAGGCAATGAGAAGGCGGCGAGGATGCATGGCGGAGTCGCGTGGGGAAGGGCGGGGAGGCGGCGCTGCCGGCCAGGGTCGAGGCGCTTCAGCGCGCCCAGGGGTTCATGCGGTCGAGCAGGCCGTCGCGGTCGATCCACTGGTGCTTCAGCGCCGCGCCGACATGCAGCAGCACCAGGCCGATCAATGTGAAGGCCGCCAGCGCATGGAAGGGCTTGATCGCCTCGGCCAGGGCCTTGTCCACCGGCACGAAGTCCGGCAGCGGCAGGACGCCGAACAGCACGATCGGGAAGCCCGCCGCCGAGCTGTAGGCCCAGCCGAGCAGCGGCACGGCGAAGAACAGCAGGTACATCGCGTGGTGCACACCGTGGTGGGCGGCGCGCTGCCAGGCCGGCATGGCCGCCGTGACAGCCTGGCTCAGCGGTGGCGGGCGGTGCGTGATGCGCCAGACCAGGCGCAGCAGCGACAGGGCGAGGATGAGCACGCCGGCCCACTTGTGCCAGTTGTAGAGCTTCAGCCGCAGCGGCGACATCGACAGCCCGGTCATGTACAGGCCCGCCGCGAAGGCGCCCAGGATGCCCGCGGCCAGCAGCCAGTGCAGCGCGATGGCGACGGGGCCATAGCGTCCCGGGGAGGGCGTGGCGGCGGGGGTGGACTTCATGGCGGGGCGTCGGAGCGTTGGAACAGGACGAGAGACTAAGGGGGCCGGGTTGCGCAGAGGTTCACGGGGGCTCACGCCGGCATTCGATAACTTCGAACAGCCGCCGCGGCGCCGGCGCGGGGTTCAGGGGGTGTTCACGGCAGGCGTCACGGTCTCGGGCGTCACGGCGCCCACAGCCCCAGTGCCTCGAAGTGCCGCAGCAGCGATGCGGCCCGGGCCGCCTCCAGCAGGCCGTGGCGCAGCCCGAAGTCCAGCGTGACCAGGGCGGCATCGACCGTCATCGCACCCTCGGCGGCCGCCTGCAGCGCCTCGCTCACCGGCAGGCGGTGGAACTGCGCCACCTCGCCGTCCTGATTGACCGGCTGCAGCCCGGGCGGCAGTTCGAGGTCGAAGGCGTGCAGGCACTCGAGCTGCAGGCCCTCGGGTCGGTCACGTTCGAGCAGGAAGCGCCGCACGGGCCGGGCCTGCTGCATCGTGGCCGGCCCGAGCCCGGCTTCCTCCCAGCCCTCGCGGCAGAGGGTTTCCATCGGCGTCTGCCCGAGCGGCACGCCGCCGCCGATCAGGTTGTCGAGTCGGCCGGGGTCGGCGGCCTTGTCGAGCGAACGTTGCCCGATCCACAGCCAGGCTGGCCGTCCGTGCGGGCCGCGCACGAAGCCGTTGCCGTGCGCACCCAGGGTGCGCGTGCCCCAGAAGCGCGCCGCAGCCCGCTCCATGCGCAGCAGCGGCCGCTGCGGCCCGTCGGGCCGGCACAGGGCCGGCGCCAGCGCCAGGGGCCAGACCGCCACCCACTCGTCGCGCCAGCCGGTCAGCAGGCCGGCCTGGCGCAGCGCCAGGTTGAGCCGGTGCAGGGCGTCGTCGGGAGCTGCGCCCGGCAGGGCGAGCGTCAGGCCGCCGTCGGGGTCCCGGGCGATGTCCAGTCCCAGGGCCTGCGCCTGCGCGACGACGGCCTCGCGATGCGCGCAGGCCACGCTGCCGACGGCCACTGCCGCCGCCTCGGGGCCGCGCAGCCGCCAGGCAGATCTCGGCCGGGTGCGCTGCCGGGCCAGGGCCAGCACGTCCCGGCCGGTGCCGTCGCGGTCAGTCGGGCTGGGCATGGGACCTCGCCTCGGCGCCTGCCTCGCGCCACTGCCGCACGGCCGCGGGAATCTCGTCGAGCTGACCGAGCAGCCGCACACCCTCGCAGCCGCGGCGCAGCAGCGGGGCGAAGGGCACACCGGCCCAGATCTCCAGCGCCGCGGGTGCCTGGCGGCGCAGCTCCAGGAGGCTGTCGAGCACCTGGTTGGGGTTGTTGGCCGCCGAGAAGCTCAGCGCGATCACCTCGCTGCGCTGCGTGCGGGCGGCCAGCAGCAGGTCGCGCAAGGGCGTCTGGCGGCCCAGGTTCATGCAGTGGCAGCCTTCCACGCTGAACAGCGCTTCGGCCATGAGCAGGCCCAGGCCGTGCTGCTCACCGGGCAGGGTAGACAGCAGCACCCGCGGGCGACTGGTGGTGTCGGCCGGCGGGGCCGAGCCCAGGGCCGAGCGCAGCACGGTTTCGAGCATTTCGCTGCACAGGTGCTCCTCGAAGATCTCCAGCTGGCCGCGTGACCAGGACGCGCCCACCTCGACCAGCAGCGGCAGCGCCATTTCGGTCACGAAGCGTGCCAGGCCGCGCTGCAGCAGTGCCTGGCCGAGGCTGCGGCGCAGGCCGCGCAGGTCGTGCGATCGCAGCAGGGCCATCAGGGTGTCGATGTCTGCGCTGGCCGCACGCGGCGCGGACTCCCGGGCGGCCGGGGCCGCGGCGCTGTCGACGCCGGCCTGCCCGCCGGGGTCGGCCTGGCGCAGCAGTTCTTCCATCGGCATGGCCACCACCCGGCCCGGGCGCAGTCCGGCGTCGAGCAGCCGCTTGATGTGCCGCAGCCGCTCGACCTGCTCGGGCGGGTAGAGACGCTCGCCATGGGGGTCGCGGTGCGGCTGCGGGAAGCCGTAGCGGCGCTCCCAGACGCGCAGCGTGTCCTTGCCGATGCGTGTGTCGCGCTCGACGGCCGAGATGGTCCATCCGGTCGGCGCGGGGTCTTCGATGTCGCTCATGGCTGTGGCAGTCGATCGCTGGCGGGCCGGCCCGTCCGGGTCGGTGGCAGATTTGTTCAGGTGAGCCTTGATTTTGTCATGGACAAACGCTTGAAGGAAATGATTTGTCGAACTAAGATGCGTGCCATACGTTAATTTGTCTAGGACACGAGCCATGGTCTGCGTCGAGTTGTCGAGTGTGCTGGCAGGGCGATCGGCCCCGTCGGCGAGCCGGAAGCCACCACCGGCAACGGGGCGGGAACTTTTGCTGCAGGCATCGGTCCGAGACGATGCGGTTGCCGGTCAGGCCCGGTGCCGCGACGACAGCCGGGTGGCCGAGGTCACCGGAAAGTCGTCCTGGTTTTCGCCGTGCAGCCTCCCGGTGATCCGGGTTGTTTCTCCGAAGCGTCTCTCCTCCTCCTCCCTCCCTCCCTCCCTCGTTCGCTTCGGAGCGCTGCACGGCCTTCTTCTTCGCGCCGCAGGCCGCCCGCAGGTCACCCCTGACGGGCGGCCGCCCGGTCGGGAGGCCGTCATGAAGCGCGTTGCCGTGGTGGGGTCGGGCATCGCCGGCCTGTCGGCCGCCTGGCTGCTCAGCGAACCCGGCCGGCGCTGCCGGGTGACGCTCTTCGAGGCTGGCGATTACGCCGGGGGTCACGCCCACACGGTGGATGTGACGCTGCCCGGTGCCGACGGCCAGCCCGTGCGGCATGGCGTGGACACCGGCTTCCTCGTCTTCAACCACCGGACCTATCCGCAGCTGCTCGGACTGTTCGAGCAGCTGGGCGTGCCCACCGCACCGTCGGACATGTCCTTCTCGGTGCAGGCCGAGCAGGGCCGGCTGGAATGGTCGGGCAGCAATCTGTCGACCGTCTTCGCGCAGCGGCGCAATCTGGCCCGCCCGCGCTTCCTGCGCATGCTGGCCGACCTGCTGCGCTTCAATCGGGTCACCACGGCGCTGGCGCGGGAGGGCAGCGAGGCGCAGCTGGACCAGTCCATCGGCGAGTTCCTCGACGCGCAGGGCTTTTCCGAGGCCTTCCGGCGCTGGTACTTCCTGCCGATGGTGGCCTGCATCTGGTCCTGCCCGACCGAGCAGATGCTGCGCTTTCCGGTGGCCACGCTGATCCGCTTCTGCCACAACCACGGCCTGCTGCAGATCGAGGACCGTCCGCAGTGGCACACCGTGCGCGGCGGCTCGCGCGAGTACGTGCAGCGGCTGCTGCCGCGCGTGGCCGACCTGCGCCTGCGCTGCCCGGTGGAGGCGGTGCGGCCGCTGACCGACGGGGTGATGGTGCACAGCCGGCATGGCAGCGAGCATTTCGACGAGGTGGTGCTGGCCTGCCACGCCGATCAGTCGCTGGCGCTGCTGGGCGCGCAGGCCAGCGCAGTGGAGCAGGAACTGCTCGGGGCGATCCGCTTTCATGCCAACCGGGCCGTGCTGCACACCGATACCGCCCTGCTGCCGCGCCGCCGCGCCGCCTGGGCGGCCTGGAACTACGAGCACGGCGGCAGCGAGTCGGGCGAGGCGCGGGCGGTCTGCCTGCACTACCTGATCAACCGGCTGCAGCCGCTGCCCTTCGCGCAGGAGGTCATCGTGTCGCTCAACCCGGTGCGCGAGCCCGACCCCGCCCGGGTCCTGGGCGAGTTCGACTACGCCCACCCGGTGTTCGACCGCGCGGCGATTGCCGCCCAGGCGCGTCTGGGCGAGCTGCAGGGGCAGCGCAGGCTCTGGTTCTGCGGGGCCTGGACCGGCTACGGCTTCCACGAGGACGGCCTGAAGTCGGCCCAGTCCGTGGTGGCGGCGATGCAGGCCGGCTGGGCGGCGCAGGCCCCCCGGCTGGCGGCCTGAGGCGCGCGACCATGCATGCCGCGAACGATCGAAGCGAACCGGCGGCCCGGCTCGGCTGTGGCCTGGTGCGGCATGTCCGCCAGCGGCCGGTGCGCCATGAGTTCCGCTACCCGACCTGGTTCCTGATGCTGCCGATGCGCCGCCTGCGCGAGGCACCCGAGCCGCTGCTGTCGCGCAACGGCCGGGGCTGGATGAGCTTCCACGACCGGGATCACGGCGAGGGCGGCCCGGATGCGCTGGCCTGGTGCGAGCGCCTGCTGGCCGAGGCCGGCGTCGACGATGCCGACGGCGAGATCTGGCTGCACACCTACCCGCGCGTGTTCGGCTTCGCCTTCAAGCCGGTGAGCTTCTGGTTCGCGCAGCGCGCCGACGGCTCGCTGGCGGCCGTGCTGGCCGAGGTGAACAACACCTTCGGCGAGCGCCATGTCTACCTGCTCGACGGCCCGACGCTGGGCTGGGGCCGCGAGGTGCAGGCGCGCAAGGTGTTCCACGTCTCGCCGTTCTGTCGTGTCGAGGGCCGCTACCGCTTCCGCTTCCTGCGTGTCGACGGCGCCGACGGTGCGCCCGCGCGCAGCGTGGCCCGGGTCGACCTCGACGATGCCGAGGGCGCCCTGCTGTCCACCAGCGTGAGCGGCCAGCTCGAGCCGCTCGACCGCCCTGCGCTGAGGCGCATGGCGCTGCGCATGCCGCTGCTGACCTTCGGCATCGTCGCGCGCATCCACTGGCAGGCCCTGCGGCTGTGGCTGCAGCGCGTGCCCTTCTGGCGCAAGCCGCTGCCGCCGGCCCTGCCGGTCAGCCGCTGACGGCCGGCCCGCCCGTCCGATCGAACCCCCTCCACCCCCTGTTGCCGAACCCGTCATGAACGACACCACCGTCCCGATCCCGTCGGCGCTGGCGCGCCCCCTGTCGTCAGCGGCCGTTGCCGCGCCCGCCACCGCGGTCGTGCCGGCCTCGGCGCGTCCTGCCCTCGCGCTGCTCGAGCGCCTGCCGCAGGGGCGGCTGCAGCTCGAGCTGCCGGACGGCCGTACCCGCACTTTCGGGGTGGACGGCAGCGATCTGCAGGCCAGCGTGCAGCTGCGCGACTGGACGCCGCTGCAGGCGGCGCTGGCCGAGGGCGACATCGGCTTCGCTCGCAGCTACATCGAAGGTCGCTGGGACACGCCCGACCTGGCCGGCCTGCTGCGCCTGCTGCTGGCCAACCGCGAGGCGCTCGAGGCGCTGGTCTACGGCCGCTGGTGGGGCGGCCTGCTGCATCGCCTGCGCCATGCGCTCAACCGCAACAGCCGCCGCGGCAGCCGGCGCAACATCCATCTGCACTACGACCTGGGCAACCTGTTCTACCGCTGCTGGCTCGACGGCACGATGAACTACTCGTCGGCCTGGTTCGAGGGCGATGCGCAGCGTCCGCTCGAGCAGGCGCAGCGCGCCAAGATGCGCCGCGCGCTGCAGGAGGCGGGGGTGCAGCCGGGCGCGCGGGTGCTCGAGATCGGCTGCGGCTGGGGCGCGGTGGCCGAGCTGGCGGCCAGCGAGTTCGAGGCGCAGCTGACCGGCGTCACCCTGTCGAAGGAGCAGCTGCGCTGGGGCCAGGAGCGGCTGGCCCGCGCCGGCCTGGCAGAGCGCGCCGAGCTGCGCCTGCAGGACTACCGCGACCTGCGCGACGAGCCCTTCGACGCGCTGCTGTCCATCGAGATGTTCGAGGCCGTGGGCGAGGCGCAGTGGCCCACCTATTTCCGCCAGGTGCAGCGCCTGCTGAAGCCGGGCGGGCGGGCCTGCATCCAGACCATCACGATCCGCGACGACCTGTTCGAGCGCTACCGCCGCTCCAGCGACTTCATCCAGCAGTACATCTTCCCGGGCGGCATGCTGCCCTGCGACGCGGCCTTCCGCCGCGAGGCGCAGCGCGCCGGCCTGGTGGTCGAGCAGGCCTTCGCCTTCGGCCGCGACTACGCCGAGACGCTGCGCCGCTGGCGCGCCGCCTTCGAGGCGCAGCGCGAGTCGGTGCGCCGGCTGGGCTTCGACGAAGCCTTCGAGCGCACCTGGCGCTTCTACCTGGCCTACTGCGAGGCGGCCTTCGACGCCGGCAGCACCGACGTCGTCCAGTACACCCTGCGGCGGCCGGCATGATCGCGCACCGCCGCGGGGTCCTCGACCGTCGCCGCCTGATCCTGGCCGGCGCCGCGCTGGCGGCCGGGCCGCGGGTGCGCGCGCAGGGCGATGCCTCGGCGCGCGAGGTGCAGCAGTGGCTGCCCGGCGCGCGCGAGCAGGGACGCATGCAGCTGCGCTGGTTCGGCCTGGCGATCTACGAGGCCCGGCTGTGGACCCGCGAGCGCATCGACCCGCTGAACTACGCGGCACAGAGCTTCGTGCTCGAACTGCGCTATGCCCGCTCGCTGAGCGGCGAGGCGATCGCCGAGCGCTCGCTCGAGGAAATGCAGCGCCAGCAGCCGCTGGACCCTGCACGCGCCGAGATCTGGCGCGCGCAGATGGGCGCGGCCTTTCCCGACGTGCAGGCCGGCGACCGGCTGTCCGGCTGGCACCGGCCCGGGCGCGGCACGCACTTCTTCCACAACGGCCGGCCGACCCGCGAGCTGGCCGATGCGGAGTTCGGGGCTCGCTTCTTCGGCATCTGGCTGTCGCCGCGGGTGCGTGACGCCGCGCTGCGCGACGCGCTGCTGGGGGCCGCCGGATGAGCGCCGCGCCGGCGGCCGCCTGGCGCTGGCCGGCCGGGCTGGCCTACGGGGTGCTCGGTGCGCCGCTGGCCTTCGTCGCGCTGCCGCTGTACGTGCAGCTGCCGCAGCACTATGCCCAGCGGCACGGTGTCGAGCTGGCCACGCTGGGCCTGCTGCTGCTGGCGGTGCGGGGACTGGATGCGCTGGTCGACCCGCTGCTGGGCCGCTGGGCCGACCGCGCCCTGGCGCGCGGTCCCCGGGCCGCCTGGTCCCTGCTCGGGGCGGCCGCCTTCGTGGTGGGGCTGGGCTTCGTGCAGCTGTTCTTCGCGCCGGACCTGAGCGGTGCGGCCCTGCTGGCCTGGTGCGCCGGCTGGCTGGCGCTGACCTGCGCGGCCTGGTCGCTGGCCAGCGTGCTGCACCAGGCCTGGGGCGCCCGGCTGGGCGGCGGCGAGGCGGCGCAGTCGCGCTGGGTGGCCGCGCGCGAAGGCGCCGGGCTGGTCGGCGTGGTGCTGGCCAGCGTGCTGCCCAGCCTGGCCGGGCTGCAGGTGACGGCGGCGGTGCTGGTCGGCAGCCTGCTGCTGGGCTGGGGGCTGCTGCGGCTGGCGCCACAGGCGGCGGGCGCTGCGGCGGGATCCCGGCCAGGCGACCTGGCGCACGAGCGGGCGACGCTCTGGGCGCCCTGGCAGCGCGCGGGCTTTCGCCGCCTGCTGGCGGTCTTCGCGGCCAGCGGGATCGCGGTGGCGATTCCGGCCACGCTGGTGCTGTTCTACATCCGCGATCGCCTGCAGGCGCCGGCCTGGGAAGGCGCCTTCCTGGCGCTGTACTTCGTCGCCGGCGCGGGTTCGCTGCCGCTGTGGGTGCGTGCCGTGCGCCGCTGGGGGGCGGTGCGCGCCTGGGGGCTGGGCATGGCGACCGCGGTGGCGGGCTTCGCGGCTGCGGCCACGCTGGGCGCAGGCGATGCCCTCCTGTTCGCGGGGGTCTGCCTGGCCAGCGGCCTGTCGCTGGGGGCGCAGCTGGCGCTGCCACCGGCGCTGCTGGCGCAGCTGGCGGCCGATTCCGGCCGGCAGGCGGTCGAGGAAGGGCTGCTGTTCGGCTGGTGGAACGCGGTGGCCAAGCTCAACCTCGCGCTGGCCGCCGGCCTCGCGCTGCCGCTGCTCGGTGCGCTGGGCTACGTGCCCGGGGGCCGCGATCCGCAGGGGCTGGCCTGGCTGGGCTGGGTCTACGCCGGGCTGCCCTGCGTGCTGATGCTGCTGGCCCTGCTGCTGCTGCGCCGCCTGCTCTGGCCGCGCCCGCCGCAGGCCGCTGCGCCCCGGCCCCAGGGCGCAATGTCCTGATGTCTTCGCTCGACTCTTCCGGAGGTTTTCCATGTCGTCGTCTTCCCTGCTGTCTCGCCTGACGCCCCAGGTCACTCTGCCTCTGCGCATGCCACGGCGTGGCGTCGCGCTGCTGGTGTTGGCGCTGGGCCTGACCGGCTGCGCCGGTGGGCCGACGGTGCAGGAGCATGCCGGCCAGAAGCCGGAGCTGGACCTGCGGCGCTACTTCGACGGCCCCCTGGTGGCCCATGGCATCTTCACCGACCGCAGCGGCCGGGTGCAGCGCCGCTTCACGGTGCAGATGCGGGGCACCTGGACGGGGGACGAAGGCGTGCTGGAAGAGGATTTCACCTACAGTGACGGCCGTCAGGAGCGCCGCGTCTGGCGCCTGCGCCACGAGGGCGGCGGACGCTGGAGCGGCCGGGCCGACGACGTGGTCGGCACGGCCCGCGGCGAGGCGGCCGGCAATGCGCTGCGCTGGCAGTACACCCTGCGCCTGCCGGTGGACGGCCGGGTCTGGGAGGTGCAGTTCGACGACTGGATGTACCTGGTGGACGAGAAGGTGATGATCAACCGCGCGGTGATGAGCAAGTTCGGCCTGCGCCTGGGCGAGGTGACCCTGGCCTTCACGCGGCCCTGACCCCTCGTCCGATGCCGCGCGTCCCCTGGCACTTCTTCGCAGCGAGGTCCGCATGCCGATGAATCCCCCCCTGACCGACTGGACGGGCCGCGTGGTCTGGATCGTCGGCGCCTCCAGCGGCATCGGCCGGGCCACCGCCGCCCGGCTCGCCCGGGCCGGCGCCCATGTGGCGGTGTCCGGGCGCAGCCGGGCGGCGCTGGAGGGCTTCGTCGACACCTATCCCGGCGCGCTGGCGCTGCCGCTCGATGTCACCCAGCGCGAGTCCGTGCTGGCCGCGCACGACCAGCTGCGCAGCCAGTGGGGGCGCATCGACCTGGTGATGTTCTGCGCCGGCCACTACCGGGCCCAGCGCGCCACTGCGCTGGACGTCGACGACATGCTGCGCCACCAGCAGGTGAATTACGTCGGCGCGCTGCATGTGCTCGAGGCCGTGCTGCCAGCCCTGCTCGCGCAGGGACAGGGGCACCTCAGCTTCGTCGCCAGCGTGGCCGGCTGGCGCGGCCTGCCGAGGGCGCTGGCCTACGGGCCGACCAAGGCGGCGCTGAACAACCTGGCCGAGTGCCTCTATTTCGACCTGGCCAGCCAGGGCCTGGGCGTGTCGCTGGTCAACCCCGGCTTCGTGCAGACCCCGCTGACGGCCGGCAACGACTTCGAGATGCCCGCGCTGATCCAGCCCGACGAGGCCGCGCGCGAGATCCTGGCTGGCTGGGCGCGGGGTGATTTCGAGATGCACTTCCCGCGCCGCTTCACCGGCGTGCTGCGCCTGCTGCGGCGCCTGCCGCACCGCCTGTACTTTCCGCTGCTGCGCCGGGTGACCGGGCTATGAGCGCCCGCGACACGGCGCCGACGTCACTCCGCGGCCACCCGGACCCCCGGGTGGCCGCAGTGGTGGCCTTCTTCGAGGACCTGAGTCCGGCCGACCTCGACCGGCTCGACCGCGTCTACTGCGAAGACGCCTTCTTCAAGGATCCCTTCAACGAGGTGCGGGGCACGGCGGCGATCCGGCGCATCTTCGCGCACATGTACGCCCAGCTGCAGACGCCGCACTTCGTCGTCGAGCATGCGGTAGTGGAGGGGCACACCTGCTTCGTCGACTGGCAGTTCCGCTTCCGTGCCGCGCGGCTGGGTCCGCAGGAGCAGGTGGTGCGTGGCGCCAGCCGGCTCGACTTCGACCCGGCCAGCGGCAAGGTCCGCCTGCACCGCGACTACTGGGACGCTGCCGAGGAGCTCTACGCCAAGCTGCCCCTGCTGGGGGCGCTGATGCGCTGGCTGCGCCGCCGCGGCAGCGCCGACCCCAGCTGATCTGCGGCACGAGGCGGCAGGTATTCGGTCGGCGAACGCCGCGGATCCGGCTGCGCCGTTCCGCCAGCGTGGCCGCCTGGGGGGCACTGCAGGCGCTTCGGGGGCGTCAATCCCCTGCGCCGCGCTGCCCTTCGGTGAGGGTGTCGAGCTGGAAGCGTCCGCTCCTGTCGACCAGCCAGATGTCGGTGTAGATCGTCTCGCCCATGCGGGCCGGGGCCGGGTAGGGGCCGGCACGCTGGATCATCTGCACGATCCAGGGCATGACTTCCTTGGCGGCGGCCGGTTCGCGGGTGATTTCCACCTTCAGCACCTGGCCGGTGGGGTCGAGCGTCGTCTCGACCACGGCCACCGCGTAGAGCAGCGGCGGCAGCTTGCCGCGCAGCACCTGCATCGGGTAGGTCAGGTAGAGATGGCGCGCGGCGTCCTGGCGGTAGGCCTTGGCCGAGTCGGCCTCGGAGGCGGGCAGCTCCGGCGCTGGCAGGGGCTGCGGCGGCGTCGCGAACTGCGCCTGGGCCCCCGCGGCAAGCAGGACCCACAGGCCCAGGGTGGCAGCGAAGCGGGGCAGGGCAGGGCGGCTGGGGCGCATGGGCGGGGCTCGGCGAGAAAACACAACCCGGTACATCGGCGCCGGGCCGACGGGGCTGAACCAGTGTAGGCAGCCCGTCTGCGGCCGGTGCGTGCAGATTGCCCATCCGGGCCCGCCGCGTGTGCGGCGCGGCTCAGCGCATCCAGCCCTTGCGCCGGAAGTACAGCAGCGGCGCGGCCACCGAGGCCAGCATCAGCCCCAGCGCCAGCGGGTAGCCCCAGGTCTGGTTCAGCTCGGGCATGTGCCGGAAGTTCATGCCGTAGATGCTGGCGATCAGCGTGGGCGGCAGCAGGGCCACGCTGGCCACCGAGAAGATCTTGATGATCTTGTTCTGGTTGATGTTGACGAAGCCCACCGTGGCATCGAGCAGGAAGTTGATCTTGTCGAACAGGAAGGCGGTGTGGCTGTCCAGCGAGTCGATGTCGCGCAGGATCTGGCGCGCCTCCTCGAACTGCTCGGCATTGAGCATGCGCGCGCGCATCATGAAGCTCACCGCGCGACGGGTGTCCATGACATTGCGGCGGATGCGCCCGTTCAGGTCCTCCTCGCGGGCGATCGAGGCCAGCGCCGCCCCGGCGGCGTGGTCGTCGAAGTCCTGCTTGAGCACGCGGGCGCTGACCTTCTCGAGCTCGTCGTAGATGCCCTCGAGCGCATCGGCGGAGTACTCCGCGTCGGCGTCGTAGAGCTTGAGCAGCACGTCCTTGGCGTCCTCGATCAGCGCGGGGATGCGCCGGGCGCGCAGGCGCAGCAGCCGGAACACCGGCAGATCCTCGGCGTGTACCGAGAACAGCACCTTCTCGTGCAGGATGAAGGCCACCCGCACGTTGCGCGGCGTCTCGCCGTCGTCGATCAGGAAGTCCGAGCGGATGTGCAGCTCGCCGTTGTCCTCCTCGTAGAAGCGGGCGGACTCCTCCAGGTCGTCGTCGACGATGTCGTCGGGAATGGCCAGGCCGAAGCGGGCCTGCACCCAGCCCTTTTCGGCGGGGGTCGGCGCCTCCAGGTCGACCCAGACGGGATGGACCTGCGCCAGCGCGTCCGCGTCGGCCACCTCCTGCTGGATCAGGCGGCCGTTGGACAGGGTGAAGACATTGAGCATCGGGAATCCTGCGCTGCACGCGACGCATGCAGCCGGTGGGCGGCGGGCCACAGGCCAGCGGGGTGGGGAGGGGGTCGACCGTCTCGCTCCACGGGCCGCCGCACAGGCAGGATCCGGGAGGGACGGTCACCGAGGGTGACAATGGTCCAACAGGGGCTCCGAAATCGAGGTCGGAATTATCTCATCGCGGCGCGGCCAGACGCGGTGTGCCCGAGCTGCTGCAGGGCAGGGCGGCTATCCATGCAAACCCTGAGGGTACTCCCAAACCGGCCTGGCCGGCGCATTACCACACGGCCGTTTCAGGGTGACGACCTCCACCCTTGTCAGACGCCTCGACAGCGGTCACACTGGCCGCGACGGCCGAGCGGGGCCCGGCCAGAACATCCAAGAGGTTTCCTCCCACCCACCCGAGCCGAAAGGAGGTCTCATGAACCTGACGATCAGCGGTCATCATCTGGAAGTCACCCCTGCACTGCGTGAGTACGTTCTCACCAAGCTGGATCGCGTGACAAGGCATTTCGACCAGGTGGTGGACGTCAACGTGCTGCTCACCGTCGAAAAGCAGAAGGAGAAGGAGCGCCGCCAACGCGCAGAAGTGACCTTGCATGCCAAGGGCAAGGACATCTTCGTCGAGAGTTCGCACGAGGATCTGTACGCCGCGATCGATCAGCTGATGGACAAGCTGGATCGGCAGGTGGTCCGCCACAAGGACCGTCTGCAGGACCATCACCATGAGTCGCCCAAGCGCAGCGCCATCGCCGAACAGCCCTGAGGGCTCGATGGCCGGTCGATAGGCAGCCGAAGCGGCCCCGGAAGGGGTCGCTTTTTCATTTCAGGATGATTCCGGTTGTATGTCCTGGTTTCCTGTTGCGATCAGGCAACCCGAAGAGGGTCTCCCGAGGCCATGGGTGGCCCGCTGTCGACGCGCTCGAAGGGGGGATTCCTATAATCCGCATCCCGTCGGATTTCGCCGGGGCTCTTCGCGGGTCTTTCTCCTGGACGTCTTTGCACGATGAACCGTCTCGCCGCCATCCTCCCTCCCGGCAATGTGCTGGTGAATGTGGAGGCATCCAGCAAGAAGCGTGCGTTCGAACAGGCGGGGTTGCTGTTCGAGAACGGCCATGCCATCGCCCGTGCCACCGTCACCGACAACCTCTTCGCGCGTGAGCGCCTGGGCTCCACCGGTCTGGGTCATGGCGTGGCCATCCCGCACGGGCGCATCAAGGGCCTGAAGAATCCGCTGGCGGCCGTCCTGCGGGTGCAGCAGGCCATTCCCTTCGAGGCGCCGGACGACGAGCCGGTTTCGCTGCTGATCTTCCTGCTGGTGCCCGAGGCGGCCACGCAGCGGCACCTGGAGATCCTCTCCGAGATTGCCGAGCTGCTCTCCGACCGCGATCTGCGCGAGAAGATCAAGGCCGAGCCCGATGCGGCCAAGGTCCACGAACTGATCTCCCGCTGGGAGCCGCTGAAGTCGGTCGCCTGAGGCGGACCGGGCCGTGAAACCCACCGTCATCAGTGCCGAGGCCCTGTTCGACGCGCACCGGCAGGCGCTGAAGTGGGAGTGGATCGCCGGGCATGCCCACCCGGAGCGCCGCTTCGATGAAGTGGCGGTGCGCGCTGCGCAGTCGGCGGCCGATCTGGTCGGCTACCTCAACTACATCCATCCCTACCGGGTGCAGATCGTCGGTGTCCGGGAAGTGGATTACCTGCGAGCCACCGATGCGGAGGGGCAGGAGCGCCGCATCTCCCGCATCGTGACGCTCGAGCCGCCGGTGCTGGTGGTGGCCGACGGCTGTACCCCGCCCGACCGGCTGGTGGCGATGTGCGAACGGGCGGAGATTCCGCTGTTCGCCACACAGGACTCCGCCGGGCATGTCATCGACGTGCTGCGCGGCTATCTCGGCCAGCACTTTGCCGAGCGCACCTCGCGGCACGGCGTGTTCATGGACATTCTCGGCCTGGGCGTGCTGCTCACCGGCGAGTCCGGGCTGGGCAAGAGCGAACTCGGTCTGGAGCTGATCTCGCGCGGACACGGCCTGGTGGCCGACGACGTGGTGGATCTGTACCGCGTGTCGCAGTCGGCCATCGAGGGGCGCTGCCCCGAGCTGCTGCGCAACCTGCTCGAGGTGCGCGGCATCGGCCTGCTCGACATCAAGGCGATCTTCGGCGAGACCGCGGTGCGTCGCAAGATGCGCCTCAAGCTCATCGTCCACCTGGTGCGCAAGGAGACGCTGGACCGCGACTTCGAGCGCCTGCCCTACGAGCCGCTGTACGAGGACGTGCTGGGCATGCCGGTGCGCAAGGTCGTGATCGCGGTGGACGCGGGCCGCAACCTGGCCGTGTTGGTCGAGGCGGCGGTGCGCAACACCGTGCTGCAGCTGCGCGGCATCGACACCTACAAGGAATTCATCCAGCGGCACCGCGAGATGATGGAGCGCGGCGAGGACCCGGGCGGTGCCGAGTCCTGATCCCGGCATCCCTGTCCCTGCCGGGCGCGGCGGCTCAGCCTTTGCGGAGGGTGCGCTTCGGGCGGCGCTCGCACTCCGTGCGGCTGCAACGTGCGTAGAGCGCGAGCGAATGCTCCTCGAGCGTGAAGCCACGCTGCTCGGCGATATCGCGCTGGCGGGTCTCGATCTGCGGGTCGTAGAACTCCTCGACGTGGCCGCAGTCCATGCACACCAGATGGTCGTGGTGGTGCCCCTCGTTGAGCTCGAAGACCGCCTTGCCGCTCTCGAAATGGTTGCGCGACAGGATGCCGGCCTGTTCGAACTGCATCAGAACCCGGTACACCGTCGCCAGACCGATGTCCGAGCCGTCGTTCAGCAGAACCTTGTAGACGTCTTCCGCGGTCATGTGCCGCTGCGCCGAGCGCTGGAAGATCTCCAGGATCTTGATCCGCGGCAGCGTGGCCTTCAGGCCGGAGTTCTTGATCTCTTCCGCGTGGGTCATGGGAAGGCAGCGCTGGACAGGGGCGTCGGTAGAATTCACGCATCATATCTGCAGGCGTTGCCCCTGGTGGCGCCCAGGCACAATGCTCGGCATGACCATTCCGTCCTGGCGCTTCGGCGCCGTCCTGCTCGCGTCGCTGCTCGCGGCCGGCTGCATGTCCTCGCGTGGGGAGGGCGTCTCTCCCTGGACACCCTACCGCATGGAAGTGGTGCAGGGCAATGTCGTCACCCGCGAGATGGTCGAGCAGCTGCGCCCCGGGCTGGCGCGCGAGCAGGTGCGCAACCTGCTGGGCTCGCCGCTGCTGACCGACATCTTCCACGCCGACCGCTGGGACTACGTCTTCACGATCCGGCGCCAGGGTGCGGCGCCGCAGCAGCGGCGCGTGACGGTCTATTTCGAGGGCGACCGGCTGGCGCGCCACGAGGCCTCCGACCTGCCCAGCGAGCGTGAGTTCGTGGCCGCCATCGACGTGGTCAAGCCCGAGCCGCGCCGCAAGCCCCTCGAGCTGAACGAGGCGCAGCTGCGCGCGCTGCCCCTGCCGGCCGGGCGTCCGGCTGCGGCGCCCGCGGCGCCGGCGGCCAGTGCGGTGCCCCGCGTCTATCCGCCCCTCGAGCCCGACGCCCGCTGAGAGCCAGACCCGAACCCCTGCTGCTGCCGCCTGCCATGACCGCTCCTTCCCACCGCATCGCCATTGCCGGCTGCACCGGCCGCATGGGCCACATGCTGATCGAGGCCGTGCTGGCCGCCGACGACTGCGTGCTCGCCGGCGCCCTCGACCGGGCCGACAGCCCGGCCCTCGGCCAGGACGCCACCGCCTTCCTCGGCCGCCGCAGCGATGTGGCGGTGACCGCCGACCTGCGCCGCGGGCTCGAGGGGGCCGACTGCCTGATCGACTTCACCCGCCCGGAGGGCACGATGGCGCACCTGGCCGTCTGCCGCGAGCTGGGCGTGAAGATGGTGATCGGCACCACCGGTTTCAGTGAGGCCCAGAAGGCCGAGATCGCCGCTGCATCGCAGGACATCGCCATCATGATGGCGCCCAACATGAGCGTGGGCGTCAACGTCGTGCTCAAGCTGCTGGAGACCGCCGCGAAGGCGCTGAACCAGGGCTACGACATCGAGATCGTCGAGGCGCACCACCGTCACAAGGTCGACGCGCCCAGCGGCACCGCGCTGAAGATGGGCGAGGTGGTGGCCGCCGCGATCGGTCGCGACCTGAAGGCGTGTGCGGTCTACGGCCGTGAAGGTGTGACTGGCGAGCGCGACCCGAGCACCATCGGCTTTGCCACCGTGCGCGGCGGCGACGTGGTCGGCGACCACACCGTGATGTTCATGGGCACCGGCGAGCGCATCGAGATCACCCACAAGTCGAGCAGCCGCGCCACCTATGCCCAGGGCAGTCTGCGTGCGGTGCGCTTCCTGGCCGGGCAGGCCCGCGGCCTGTTCGGCATGGACGACGTGCTCGGCCTGCGCTGAGCGGCGCAGGCGGGCGGGCGTCATGGGAGGTTACGCGCAGCTCTGGGCCGAGGCCGATGCGGTGGGCCGCGCCGTGGCCCTGCTGCTGCTGGCCATGTCGGTGTCGGCCTGGGTGCTGATCCTCTGGAAGGCCTGGGTGCTCACGCGCGCCCGGCGCGATCTGGCGCAGGCCGTCCCGGCCTTCTGGGCTGCCGAAGGGCTGCCGGCCGGCCAGGTGCAGCTGGCCGCGCTGGACCGCGAAGGCCTGCTGCTGCCCCTGCTGGAGGCGGCGCTGCAGACGCCGCCGGCCGGCACGCTGGAGGCCTCCGGGCAAGCTGGCTCGCAGCTCACGCGCCGCCTGCGCGATGCCCTGCACCGCGTCGTCGCGCAGCTGCAGTACGGCCAGGTGCTGCTGGCCTCGGTGGGCAGCACGGCGCCCTTCGTCGGGCTGTTCGGCACGGTCTGGGGCATCTACCACGCGCTGCGGGGCATGGCCGCCTCGGGCAGCGTCGGCATCGACCAGGTGGCCGGCCCGGTGGGCGAGGCGCTGATCATGACCGCCGCCGGCCTGGCCGTGGCCATTCCGGCGGTGCTGGCCTACAACCTGTTCGGCAAGTGGGTCGCGGCCTGCGAGGCCGATCTCGAGGGCTTCGCGCACGACCTGCGCGAGATGCTGCTCGACGGCGCCGAGCCGCGCTGAGCGCTGCACACAGGGGCAGGCGATGGCCTTCGGACGCCTCGAACGCCGGCCCGGCGCCCAGCCGATGGCCGACATCAACATGACGCCGCTGATCGACGTGATGCTGGTGCTGCTGGTGATCTTCATGATCACCGCGCCGCTGATGAGCGCCAGTCTGAAGCTGGACCTGCCGCGCGCCGACGGTGCCACGCCGGCGCAGGCCTCGCCGCAGGCCCTCGAACTGGCCCTGCAGGCCGATGGCAGCCTCTACCTGGACCAGGAGCGGCTCGAGCCTTCGGTCTTCGCGCGGCGGCTGGCCGACATCGCCCGCGCCGGTGGCGAGCGCCCCGAGGTGCAGCTGCGCGCCGACCGGGCGGTGCCCTACGGCCGCGTGGCCGAGCTGATCGGCCAGCTGCAGGCCGCGGGGCTGAACCGCATCGCCTTCGTCACCGAGGCGGGCCCGGCGGCCTCCGCCGCGCGCTGAGCCCGACGCTGCGCGGCGCGCCGGCGACACGCCGGTCCCCACGCGATAATCCCCGGCTTTCGCCGCCCGATCGGCGAGGTCCGCCTGCCCACGCAGGCGCCAGGACCGCCCTCCTGCCCGCTGCTGCGCCATGAACGAGAAATACGATCCCGCTGCCGTCGAATCCGCTGCCCGCGCCGCCTGGGCCGCTGCCGACGCCTACCGTGTCACCGAGGACGCTGGCAAGGCCAAGTTCTACGCCTGCTCGATGCTGCCCTATCCCAGCGGCAAGCTGCACATGGGCCATGTGCGCAACTACACCATCAACGACATGCTCACGCGCCAGCTGCGCATGAAGGGCATGAACGTGCTGATGCCCATGGGCTGGGACGCCTTCGGCCTGCCGGCGGAGAACGCCGCGCTGAAGAACGGCGTGCCGCCGGAGAAGTGGACGCGCGAGAACATCGCCCACATGAAGGGCCAGATGCAGGCCATGGGCCTGGCCATCGACTGGAGCCGCGAGGTCGCCACCTGCGACCCCGAGTACTACAGGTGGAACCAGTGGCTGTTCCTGAAGATGCTGGAGGCCGGCATCGCCGAGCGCCGCACCCAGGTGGTGAACTGGGACCCGGTGGACATGACCGTCCTGGCCAACGAGCAGGTCATCGACGGCAAGGGCTGGCGCTCGGGCGCACCGGTGGAAAAGCGTGAGATCCCGGGCTACTACCTGAACATCACGAAGTACGCCGACGAACTGCTCAGCGCGGTGGCGAACCCGGAAGACCCGAACTACCTCTCCGGCTGGCCCGAGCGCGTGCGCCTGATGCAGGAGAACTGGATCGGCAAGAGCGAGGGCGTGCGCTTTGCCTTCCCGCACGAGATCCGCGGCGCCGACGGCGAGCTGATCCAGGGCGGGCGGCTGTACGTCTTCACGACGCGTGCCGACACCATCATGGGCGTGACCTTCTGCGCCGTGGCGCCCGAGCACCCGCTGGCCGCGCACGCCGCGGCGAGCAACCCGGCGCTGGCGGCCTTCATCGCCGAGTGCGCCCAGGGCGGAACCACCGAGGCCGAGCTGGCCACGCAGGAGAAGAAGGGCCTGCCCACCGGCCTGTTCGTCACCCACCCGCTGACCGGCCAGCCGGTCGAGGTCTGGGTCGGCAACTACGTGCTGATGAGCTACGGCGACGGCGCGGTGATGGGCGTGCCGGCGCACGACGAGCGCGACTTCGCCTTCGCCAAGAAGTACGGCCTCCCGATCCGGCAGGTTGTCCAGGCGGGCGACGAGGCCTTCAGCACCGACGCCTGGGCCGATTGGTACGGCGACAAGCAGCGCGCGGTCTGCGTGAACTCCGGCGTGCTCGATGGCCTGGCGTACAAGGACGCGGTCGGCAAGGTGGCCGAACTGCTCGCCGAGAAGGGCCTGGGCGAGAAGAAGACCACCTGGCGCCTGCGCGACTGGGGCATCAGCCGCCAGCGCTACTGGGGCACGCCGATTCCCATCATCCACTGCGACAGCTGCGGGCCCGTGCCGGTCCCCGAGAAGGACCTGCCGGTGGTGCTGCCGATCGACTGCGTGCCGGACGGCTCGGGCAACCCGCTGAACAAGCGCGAGGACTTCCTGGCCGTCACCTGCCCCTGCTGCGGCAAGCCGGCCCGCCGCGAGACGGACACGATGGACACCTTCGTGGACAGCTCCTGGTACTACATGCGCTACTGCGACCCGACCAACGTCGAGAAGATGGTCGCCGAGGGCACGCAGTACTGGATGGGCGCCGGCAACTCGGCCGGCACGCCGGGCATGGACCAGTACATCGGCGGCATCGAGCACGCCATCCTGCACCTGCTGTACGCGCGCTTCTGGACCAAGGTGATGCGCGACCTGAAGCTGGTCACCGTCAGCGAGCCCTTCACCCGCCTGCTCACGCAGGGCATGGTGCTCAACCACATCTACTCGCGCAAGGGCGAGAAGGGCGGCATCGAGTACTTCTGGCCGCACGAGGTGGAGAACGTCTTCGACGCGGGCGGCAAGATCGTCGGCGCGAAGCTCAAGAGCGACGGCTCGGCGGTGGACTACGGCGGCGTGGGCACCATGTCCAAGTCCAAGAACAACGGCGTGGACCCGCAGGCGCTGATCGACCAGTACGGCGCCGACACCGCCCGCCTGTTCGTGATGTTCGCCAGCCCGCCGGAGCAGACCCTGGAGTGGAACGACGCCGGCGTGGAGGGGGCGCACCGCTTCCTCAAGCGCGTCTGGGGCTTCGCGGCGAAGAACGAGGCGCGGCTGAAGGCCGCCACCGCCGGTGACCTGAGCGAGGCACCGCTGCGCCCCGAGGCCAAGGCGCTGCGCCGCGAGCTGCACCTGGTGCTCCGGCAGATCAGCTACGACTTCGAGCGCATGCAGTACAACACCGTGGTGTCGGGCTGCATGAAGCTGCTCAACGCGATGGAGGCCTTCAAGCCGGACGGCTCGGCCGGCGACGACGCGCTGCTCTGCGAAGCCGTCTCGGTGCTGCTGCGCGGCCTGTACCCCGCCTGCCCGCACCTGACCTGGTCGCTGTGGCGCGAGCTGGGCTACGCCGATCGCCTGGGCGACCTGCTCGACGCGCCCTGGCCCGCGGTGGACGAAGCCGCGCTGGTGCAGGACGAGATCGAGCTGGTGCTGCAGGTCAACGGCAAGCTGCGTGGCGCGATCAAGGTGCCCGCCAGCGCCGACCGGGCCGCCATCGAGGCGGCCGCCGCCGCCAGCCCCGACGTGGCGAAGTTCTCCGAAGGCCGCACGCCGAAGAAGATCGTCGTCGTACCCGGCCGGCTGGTGAACGTGGTGGTCTGAGGCGGGCCGCACGCGTGATGCCCGCCTCCCGACGACTCTGGCTGGCCGGCGGCCTGGCGGCCTGGCTGGGTGGCTGCGGCTTCCAGCTGCGCCGACCGCCCCGCCTGCAGCTCGAGCGGGTGCATCTGACCGGCTTCTCGCGGCACTCCGGCCAGGCCGAGGAGCTGCGCCGCCAGCTGCGCGCCAGCCCTGGTGTGCGGCTGGTCGAGTCGGCGGCCGAGGCCGATCTGGTCCTGGAAGCCCTGGTCGACCGGCAGCAGGAGGTGGCGACCTCCAGCACCGCGGCCGGCCAGGTGCGTGAACTCAGCCTGCGCAGCCTGCTGCGCTATCGCGTGCGCACCCCCGCCGGGCGCGAGCTGATCGCCCCCACCGAACTGGGCCTGGTGCGCGACATGACCTTCGAGGAATCGATCTCGCTGGCCAAGGCGCACGAGGCGCAGATCCTCTTGCGGGCCATGCAGGCCGACATCGCCACCCAGGTGCTGCGTCGCCTGGCGGCGCTCGACCCCGCGGCCCTGGCCGCCGGGCCGGCGGCGTCCGCGGCGCCCTGAGCGGCCCCGAACGCTTCCGCCGTCATGCAACTGCGTGCCGAACAGCTTCCCCAGGCCCTGGCGCGGGGCCTGCGCCCGCTCTACGTGATCCACGGCGACGAGCCCCTGCTGGCCCAGGAGGCCGCCGACGCGGTGCGCGCCGCGGCCCGTCGTTCCGGCTGCAGCGAGCGGGTGGTGCACACCGTGCAGGGCGCGCACTTCGACTGGTCCGGCCTGCTGGGCGAGACCAGCGCGCTCAGCCTCTTCGCCGACCGGCGCCTCGTCGAGATCCGCATCCCCGGTGGCAAGCCGGGCAAGGAGGGCTCCGAGGCGCTGCAGCGGCTGGTTGCCACGCTGGGCGACGACACCCTGATCCTGGTCCTGCTGCCCCGGCTGGACCGTACCCAGCTGGCCAGCGCCTGGTTCACCGCACTGGACGGCGCCGGTGCCAGCGTGCGTGTCGACCCCATCGAGCGCCCGGCACTGCCGCAGTGGATCGCCCAGCGCCTGGCCGCGCAGGGCCTGCGGGTGGAGGACGGCGAGGCCGGCCAGCGCAGCCTGGCCTTCTTCGCCGACCGCATCGAAGGCAACCTGCTCGCCGCCCACCAGGAGATCAGCAAGCTGGCCCTGCTGCACCCCGGGGGGACGCTGGGCTTCGAGCAGATCGAATCGGCCGTGCTGAACGTGGCGCGCTACGACGTCTTCAAGCTCGGCGAGGCCGTGCTGGCCGGCCAGGTCGGTCGCGCGCTGCGCATGCTCGACGGCCTGTGTGCCGAGGGCGAGGCCGCCGTGCTGGTGCACTGGACCCTGGCCGAGGACCTGCGCGCGCTGCGCCGCGTGCAGGCCGCGCTGCGCGCTGGCAAGCCGCCGCCGATGGCGCTGCGCGAAGCGCGCGTCTGGGGCCAGAAGGAGCGCCTGCTCGAGCGCCTGCTGCCGCAGCTGGCCGACGCCCCGCTGGACGCCCTGGTGGCCGATGCCCACACGGTGGACGGCATCGTCAAGGGCCTGCGCGACCCCGCCTGGCCGGCCGACCCCTGGGAGGCCCTGAAGCGCCTGATGCTGCAGACGGTGCAGGCGCTGCGGCCCCCGGGGCGGGGCGCGGCGCGGCTGGCCCTGCAGCCGCAGTGATCCGGCGAGGCGGGCGGAGCCAGCCTGCGCTGCGTCTGCCGCAGCGGTCGTTCATGGTGGGCAGGCGGGCACGCGTCTAGGGTTTTCACTGAGCCTCCTCCCTTTCACCCCGCCTCTTGAAAGCCCGCCGTGCGTTCCTATAATTGCCTTGTTAGCACTCGCCGGTGGTGAGTGCTAGTGACCCGGACGATGTTCTGGTGAACATGCCGGGGGAGGCGTCCCGCCGCGGTCCGATGTCGGGCCCTGCCGGTGGATGCCGTTTCCGACACTGTCCTGACTTCCCTCTCTAGGAGATGTGATGAAGCTTCGTCCTCTGCACGATCGCGTGATCGTCAAGCGCCTCGAAAACGAAACCAAGACCGCTTCGGGCATCGTGATCCCCGACAACGCCGCAGAGAAGCCCGATCAGGGTGAAGTCCTGGCCGTGGGCCCGGGCAAGCGCAACGACAAGGGCGACTTCGTGGCCCTGAACGTCGCCGTCGGCGACCGCGTCCTGTTCGGCAAGTACAGCGGCCAGACCGTCAAGGTCGACGGCGAAGAGCTGCTGGTGATGCGCGAAGAAGACCTCTTCGCCGTCGTCCAGAAGTAAATAGAGCCCCCAGGCTGTGGTCGCGGCTGGCGCCGCGATCCTCGCCACCCCCCGAGGGGGCTCTCGCCGGACCGGGCGACCCGGATCCGGCTCAGCTTCCCGGCGGTTCCATTCTGAAATTTCGGAGATTCCAAACATGGCAGCTAAAGACGTCGTCTTCGGTTCCGACGCCCGTCACCGCATGGTCGAGGGCGTGAACATCCTGGCCAACGCGGTCAAGGTCACCCTGGGCCCGAAGGGCCGCAACGTGGTCCTCGAGCGCTCCTTCGGCGCCCCCACCGTCACCAAGGACGGTGTGTCGGTGGCCAAGGAAATCGAGCTGAAGGACAAGCTCCAGAACATGGGCGCCCAGATGGTCAAGGAAGTCGCTTCCAAGACCAGCGACAACGCCGGTGACGGCACCACCACCGCCACGGTGCTGGCCCAGTCGATCGTGCGGGAAGGCATGAAGTTCGTCGCCGCCGGCATGAACCCGATGGACCTGAAGCGCGGCATCGACAAGGCGGTCGTCGCCCTGGTCGAGCAGCTCAAGGCCCAGTCCAAGCCGACCACCACCTCCAAGGAAATCGCCCAGGTCGGCACCATCTCCGCCAACTCGGACGACGACGTCGGCCAGATCATCGCCAACGCGATGGACAAGGTGGGCAAGGAAGGCGTCATCACCGTCGAGGACGGCAAGAGCCTGAACAACGAGCTGGATGTCGTCGAGGGCATGCAGTTCGACCGCGGCTACCTGTCGCCCTACTTCATCAACAACCCCGAGAAGCAGGCCGCCCTGCTGGACAACCCCTTCGTTCTGCTCTTCGACAAGAAGATCAGCAACATCCGTGACCTGCTGCCCACGCTGGAGCAAGTTGCCAAGGCCGGTCGTCCGCTGCTGATCATCGCCGAGGAAGTCGAAGGCGAAGCCCTGGCGACCCTGGTGGTCAACACCATCCGCGGCATCCTGAAGGTCTGCGCCGTCAAGGCCCCGGGCTTCGGCGACCGCCGCAAGGCCATGCTCGAGGACATCGCCATCCTGACCGGCGGCAAGGTGATCTCGGAAGAGGTCGGCCTGACGCTCGAGAAGGTGCAGCTGGGTGACCTGGGCCAGGCCAAGCGCGTCGAGGTGGCCAAGGAGAACACCACCATCATCGACGGCGCCGGTGCCGCCGCCGACATCGAGGCCCGGGTCAAGCAGATCCGCGTCCAGATCGAGGAAGCCACCAGCGACTACGACCGCGAGAAGCTGCAGGAGCGCGTGGCCAAGCTGGCCGGCGGCGTGGCCGTCATCAAGGTCGGTGCCGCCACCGAAGTCGAGATGAAGGAGAAGAAGGCCCGCGTGGAAGACGCGCTGCACGCCACCCGCGCTGCCGTGGAAGAAGGCATCGTGGCCGGCGGTGGCGTGGCCCTGCTGCGTGCCCGTGCCGCCATCGGCAACCTGAAGGGTGACAACCACGACCAGGACGCCGGCATCAAGATCGTGCTGCGCGCGGTCGAGCAGCCGCTGCGCGAGATCGTGGCCAACGCCGGTGGCGAGCCCAGCGTCGTGATCAACAAGGTGCTGGAAGGTTCGGGCAACTTCGGCTTCAACGCCGCCAACGACACCTACGGCGACATGATCGAGATGGGCATCCTGGATCCCACCAAGGTCACCCGCACCGCGCTGCAGAACGCCGCCTCCGTGGCCGGTCTGATGCTGACCACCGAGTGCATGGTTGCCGAGGCGCCGAAGGAAGACGCCCCGGCGATGCCCGGCGGCGGCATGGGCGGCATGGGCGGCATGGGCATGGACATGTAAGTCCTGTGGCTGCCTGAACGCCTTCGGGCGTTCGCGCCAGCCAGAAGAAGGGCCGCAGCGATGCGGCCCTTTTTTCATTGATGCGACGAGACCTGTCAGGTTGGGACACGTACTGCAGGTTCATGTGCCGCCACGTTCGCCAGGGTGACGGTTTACGTCGGTTCTGCCGGATGTTGCGCGTTAGCCAGTGCCGGAAACGAGCGAATTGCCGCGCAAAGGTGCGGCTACTCGCAAACATGCCCCTGGCACGGGAACTGCATGATCTTTCCTGTTCTTGTCCCAACCGGAGGTAACAGATGAAACGTGTTCAACAGGGCTTCACCCTCATCGAGCTGATGATCGTCGTGGCGATCATCGGCATCTTGGCTGCCGTGGCATTGCCGGCGTATCAGGACTACACCAAGCGGGCAAAGATGTCCGAATTGATTTTGGCGGCGTCGGCATGTCGCACGACCGTAACAGAAGTCTACCAATCAGGTTCAGCGCTTCCGACTGCAAATAACTGGGGTTGTGAGGCTGGTGCTGCTACTTCCAAGTATGTGGCTAAGATTGAAACCGACCAATACGGTGCAATTACTGTGACTGCAGCCAATTTTGGGGACACGAGTATTGATGGTAAAGTGGTCACGCTGATTCCTACCGACTCTACAGGGAATGCATTGCTGACGGCGGGTTCGCAGGTCAATAGGTGGGTCTGTGGTAACACCGCGGCCATTGGTGCAAGTGCCGCAAAAACTACTGTTCCTGTCAAATTCCTGCCGGGGTCATGCCGAGGCTGAGGTGGTTTGATTGGCTATGCGGTTGAAATTGCGCCCAATAGGGCGCATTTCTTTGGGCGGATTCAAGACTGAAGTGCAACACCTTGCCAACCCGGTAAGGTGTGAAGATGACGACGAGATACAAACAGCTGCAGCCTGAAGAACGCGTGACGCTGGCGAGCTTGCGGCAGCAAGGGCACAGCCTGCGCTCGATTGCCAAGACGCTGGGGCGCAGTGCCGGCAGCCTGAGCCGAGAGGTGGCACGCAATGGCAGTGCGTCGGGCTATGCGTCCAAGCCTGCGGAACAGGCGGCAAGCCGGCGGCGCACGCAGGCCAGGCGCTTGCCCAAGCTGCATCCCGAGGGCGCGTTGTGGGGCGTGGTCTCGCACCTGCTGACGTGGTTGTGGTCGCCGCGGCAGATCGCCCGCACACTGCGCAGGATGTGGCCCGACAACCCCGAACGACATGTCTCGCACGAGAGCATCTACAACGCCATCTACGCCCACCCTAAAGGTGAGCTGCGCAAGTGCCTGGTGGCCTGCCTGCGCCAGTCGCGCAACACGCGCCGGCCGCGCTCGGGCGGTCAAGACCGCCGCGGCCAGATCCCGGAGATGGTCAGCATCCACGTGCGCCCGCCCGAGGTCAACGATCGCGTGATGCCTGGGCACTGGGAAGGTGACCTGATCAAGGGTGCAGGCAACCGCTCTGCCGTGGGGGTGCTGGTCGAGCGAACCACCCGTTTGGTCCTGCTGGCCAAGATGCCCGATGCCACGGCCGAGTCGGCGCTGGCGGCCTTCACGGCCAAGCTCAACGACATCGCCCAGCCATTGCGCCAGACGTTGATCTACGACCAGGGCAAGGAGATGGCGCGGCATCGAGAGCTGGCTCGCAACACCAACATCCGCGTGTACTTCTGCGACCCGCACAGCCCCTGGCAGCGCGGCAGTTGCGAGAACACCAACGGGCTGCTGCGCCAGATGATGCCCAAGGGCACGGACCTGTCCGTGCACGATCAGCAGACCCTCGATGCCATGGCCGATTTGCTCAACAACCGGCCTCGTGAAACCCTGGACTGGCGCACCCCTGCGCAGGTCTTCCGCGAGCTCATGCAAGGCATCGCTGAGCAGGCCAGCGCCACAATCCACTAATCCCACGGGTGTTGCACTTCGAGTTTGAAACCGCCAACAGATCCCGCCGTTGCACTTCAGGGTTGACACCGCCCAGCTTCGGGACCGGGCTTGCTCGTGTGGTCGGCGCGCGTACCAGTTCGGCGTGTGGCGGGGCAGCAGTCGAGAGCATGGGGCGTGGCCGAATCGAGCACAATCCTCGCCCTGCGCCGGCCGCGGCGTGTTGCGGTTCCCGACTTCCTGCCCATGCCCTGCCGTCTGCCTCTGCACACCCGTTCCCGGTCGATCGATGGCTGCCCTGCCTGCCGGGGCGCGACCCTCGGGGGCGGCCGGTGAGCGGCCCTTCGCGTGGCCTCGGCGGGGGCGCTGGTGTCGGCAGCGGCGACAGCACCGGGCTGACCTTCGGTGCGCTGGCCGTGGCGCTGCCCTTCCTGATCGCGCTCAGCCTGTCGCCCTCGTCCACGTACTTCAACCAGGCGGCCGCGGTGGTCGGTGGCGGGTTCTGGCTGCTGGGCTGGGCGGTGTCGATGGGGCCGGGGCGGCCGGTCGGGCTGACGCCTGCTGCGCGCTGGATGCTGCTGGGGCTGGGTCTGCTGGCCGCGGCCATGGCGGTCCCGGGCGCACCGCTGGGACAGCGGCTGCTGCCGCTGGGCTGCGTGCTGCTGGCCGCGGCGCTGCTGCAGGCCGCCGCGCGGGCGGCCCGGGCGGGGCGGCTGGATCTGTTCGTCGCACCGCTGATGCTCGGCCTGCTGGTCGCCGGACTGGCCAGCCTTGCCATCGGTGTCGTGCAGGTTTTTCTGCCGGACGCGGCCGATGGCCTGTGGGTGGCGATGCCGACCATCGCCGGGCGGGCCATCGGCAACATGCGCCAGCCCAATCAGCTCTCGACGCTGCTGATGTGGTCGATCGCGGCGGCGGTCTGGCTGGGCCTGCAGCGGGGCTGGTCGCCGGCCCGGCTGGCCGCGGTGCTGGCCGTCCTGGTCTTCGGCGTGGCCATGACCGCCTCGCGCACCGGCACGCTGGGCCTCGTGCTGCTGAGCCTCTGGGGGCTGGTCGACCGCCGGCTGCCGGGCTGGCTGCGCGGCCTGCTGCTGGCGGGCCTGCCGCTCTATGCGTTGAGCTGGTGGGGCCTGGAGCAGTGGCTGACCTCGCAGGGGGTGGCTTACTACGGGGAGGATCAGCTGCGCAAGACGCTGCACGGCGACGCCAGCAGTTCGCGCGGCCGGATCTGGGCCAACACCTGGGCGATGATCCAGGCCCAGCCGTGGTGGGGCACGGGGGTGGGGGCCTTCAACTTCGTCTGGTCGATGACGCCCTTCCCGGATCGGCCGGTGGCCTTCTTCGACCATAGCCACAGTCTGCCGCTGCAGCTGGCCGCCGAGTACGGCCTGCCGATCGCCGGCGCCGTTCTGGCGGCGCTGGGGCTCGGCCTGGGGTCGGCACGCCGGGGTCTGACGGCCGCGCGCGACGAGCGCGCCCACAGCGCCCGGGTGCTGGGCTTCATGCTGCTGCTGATCGGGGTGCACAGCCTGCTGGAGTACCCGCTCTGGTACACCTACTTCCTGCTGCCCACCGCCGTGATGGCGGGCAGCTTCGCGGGCCTGGCGGACGAAGCGCAGGCGGGCCAACTGGCCAGTGGCGGCGGCGCTGCCGCGTCGGGTCGGGGATGGGGGGCGGGTCTGCTGGCCGGCGCGCTGGCCGGCCTGCTGGCCGTGGCCGGTACCGCCTGGTCGACCTGGCAGTACTGGCAGGTGGCCGTGATCTTCGAGCCGCAGTTGTCCTTCGGCGAGCCGCTGCCGCTGGAGGAGCGCATCGCCCGCGGCCAGCGCAGCCTGCTCTGGGGCCACCATGCCGACTACGCCAGGGTGACGATGGCCACCGAGCCGGCACAGGTCTTCCCGCACTTCGAGCGACCGCTCTACCACCTCCTGGACACCCGGCTCATGACGGCCTACGCCCGCGCGCTGGCCGGGCGCGGCGAGCTGGAGCGGGCCCGGCATGTGGCCGCCCGGCTGCAGGAGTTCCGCAACCCGGCCTCGCAGGACTTCTTCTCCGCCTGCGAGCCGGCCGGCGCGGCCTCGGCGGGTGAGGTGGCGGGTGAGACGGCCTCGTCGCCGCCGCGGCCCTTCCAGTGCGGGCCGGACCCGCGGCTGGACGCGCTGCAGTTGCGCCCCGGGGCGGCCAGCCGGCCCTGAGTCGAGGCCGGGCTGCGGGTCTCGGCTCCTCAGGCCGCGGTCCAGTCGCCCGATTTGCCGCCGCGCTTCTCCAGCAGGCGCACGTCGGTGATGACCATGCCCTTCTCGGCGGCCTTGCACATGTCGTAGATCGTCAGCAGGCCGACCTGCACCGCGGTGAGGGCCTCCATCTCGACGCCGGTGCGGCCGGTGGTCTCGACCGTGGCCTGGCAGTGCACGGCGCTGCGGGCCTCGTCGATCTCGAAGTCCACCGCGACGCGGGTCAGGGCGAGCGGATGGCACAGCGGAATCAGGTCGGCGGTGCGTTTGGCCGCCATGATCGCGGCGATGCGGGCCACGCCGAGCACGTCGCCCTTCTTCGCGTGACCCTGCCGGATCAGCGCCAGCGTGCCCGGCTGCATGCGGATGCAGCCCTGCGCGGTGGCCACGCGGTGCGTGACGGCCTTGTCGGCGACATCCACCATATGGGCCTGGCCCTGGGCGTCGAAATGGGTCAGCGGCGAGGCCGGGGCGGGCTGGGGGGCGTCGGGAGTCGTCATCGGACAGCGCTGGGGGGTTTACACGGACGTGACATTGTGGCGGCATGATAGGCCGCATGCGCTGTCTGACTGCTTCCTCCCGTCGGTCCGCTGCCGCGGGGCCGAGTCCCGCCGCTGCGCCGTCGAGCCGCGGCTCCCGTCTGCTCGCCAGCCTGCTCGCCGCTGCGCTGCTGCTGCCGGCCGCGCCGATGCAGGCCGCGGGCGGGGGCGTGGCCGGACGCAACACCCTGCCGGCCCTGGGCGATGCTGCCAGCGAGGACCTGGGGGTGGGTGCCGAGCGCCGCCTGGGCGACCGCATCATGCAGGAGGCCCGCCGCGACCCCGCCCTGCTCGACGATCCGCTGCTGGTCGAATACGTGCGCTCCCTGTTCGCGCCGCTGCTGCAGGCGGCCCAGGCGCGCGGTGATCTCTCGGCGGAGCTGGCGCAGCACTTCGCCTGGGAAACCTTCGTGGTGCGCGACCGCAGCGTCAACGCCTTCGCGCTGCCGGGGGGCTACATCGGCGTGCACCTGGGGCTGCTGTCGATGACGGGTACGCGCGACGAACTGGCTTCGGTGCTGGCACACGAACTGGCCCACGTCACCCAGCGGCACATTGCCCGCATGCTGGAGTCGAACCGGCGCCAGAGCATGCTCGGGGCGGTGGCGATGATCCTGGGCGTGATGGCCGCGGCGCGCAGCAACGTCGACGCGGCCAACGCGATGATCGTCGGCGGTCAGGCGGCGATGGCCCAGGGGCAGCTGAACTTCTCGCGCGACATGGAGCGCGAGGCCGACCGGGTCGGCTTCGGCGTGCTCGAGCAGGCCGGCTTCGCGCGCAGCGGCATGGCCGGCATGTTCGAGCGCATGCAGCAGGCGCAGCGCCTGACCGACTACAACCAGTTTCCCTACCTGCGCTCGCACCCGCTCACCACCGAGCGGGTGGCCGAGGCGCGCACGCGGCTGGGCATCGAGGCGGCAGGCGGTGCGCTGGACCTGGTGGGCTCGGGAGGCGAGCGGGCGCTGTGGTGGCATGCGGCGATGCAGGGACGTGCCCGTGGCCTGATGGATGCCCGCAGCGAGGTGCTGCAGCGCCTGGCCGAGCCGGGCGCAAACGGTGACCAGGGGCCGCCCGCGCTGGCAGGCGCCTATGCCGCGGCGGTGGCCGCGACCCGGCTGAAGCAGTGGGCCAAGGCCGACGCCGCACTGGATCGTGCGCGGCGCCTGGCGGCACCCTCGCCGGAGGCCGAGCGCGCGGTGCACATGCTGCAGGTGGAGTCGCTGCTCGAGCGTGGCCGGCCGCAGGATGCGGCGGCACGGCTGGCCCAGGCGCCGGCGGACGCCTCGCGCGCCGGGCTGCTGCTGGCCTCCCGGGTGGCGCTGGCGATGCCCGGACCGGCGCAGGGTCTGGCGCGCCAGGCCGAAGACCTGCGGACCTGGGTGGCGCTGCATCCGCAGGACGGGTCGGCCTGGCTGGCGCTGGGGCTGCTCGAGGAGCGCCTGGGGGCGCGGCTGGCGGCGCTGCGGGCCCAGGCCGAGGCCCAGCTGGCCTGGGGCGACCTGGACGGCGCCGTCGACCGGCTGCGCGCCGGCCAGCGCCTGGCTCGCAGTGGCGCGGCGGCGGCGGACTCGGTGGAAGCGGCGGTGATCGACGCGCGGCTGAAAGCCGTCGAGGAGCGGCGCCGGCGCGACCGTGTCGACGGCGCCGATCTGCCGCGCTGAGCGGCGGCGACTGGCGCTGGGCGGCGCTGGGTGACGTTCTTGCAGACCGTCAATCGTCCCGGAAGACCTGCTGCAGCGCCGCGTCGATGACGATGCCACAGGCGCTGTAGAGCAGCGAGGCCACCAGGGCGGCGCCGAAGCCGGCCACATGCAGGCCGTCGAGCATCCAGGCGGCCAGGTAGAACAGGGCCGCGTTGACGACGAAGAGGAACAGCCCCAGCGTCACCAGCGTCACCGGCAGGGTCAGCAGGATGAGCAGCGGCCGCAGCAGGGCGTTCAGCAGCCCGAGCACCAGCGCGATGCCGAGTGCGGCCGGAAAGCTGCGCACTTCCATGCCGGAGTAGACATGGCCGATGGCCAGCAGGGCAGCGGCCAGCAGCGACCAGCGGACGAGCAGTTTCACCATGTCGGCAGGATACACAGCCTGCTGCGGCCGTGGGGGCAGCGCCGGCGGCGCAAGAAAAAAGCCGCCCGAAGGCGGCTGACGTGAGCGAGGGATCGCGGCGCGATCAGATCAGGCTCTCGAGGATGCGGCCCATCTCGGAGGGGTTGCGCGTGACCTTGAAGCCGCACTCCTCCATGATGGCCAGCTTGGCATCGGCGGTGTCGGCGCCGCCGCTGATCAGCGCACCGGCGTGGCCCATGCGCTTGCCCGCCGGGGCGGTCACGCCGGCGATGAAGCCCACCACCGGCTTCTTCATGTTCGCCTTGCACCACTGGGCGGCTTCGGCCTCGTCCGGGCCGCCGAT
>JAKLLA010000042.1 GCA_023150375.1 Burkholderiaceae bacterium | reverse complement strand
TCTTCATCCACCGCGCGAACGGAACGCCCGCGGTGGTCCAGGAGTCGAGCGTTCCCGGGCGGCTGGCGCGTTTCCTGACCGAGCGCCGTCGTCGCAGAGCAGGTCATGACCTTTGCCGGCTGCATGCCGATGAGAGGCCGATCATGCCCCGCGTTCCTGTTCCCGCCGCGCCGTCGGCGGATTCCCCGGCCGCAGCGCCCAGCGCCGCGCTGCCGGACACCGGCTTCCTGCGCCAGCCGCAGGTGCTGTCCTTCGTCCCCATCTCCAAGTCCACCCTGTGGCGGCGCGTGCATGCGCGCACGTTTCCGGAGCCGGTGAAGCTGTCCGAGCGCGTGACCGTCTGGCGCGTGGAGGACATCCGCCGCTGGATCGAGCAGCAGGGGGTGGCGCCATGACATCTCGTCGACGGGCTCTCGAATCGAGGCCGTTCGCAATACGGGCTGGATGGGTGCCCCCGTTCGGGTGTGGCAAGGCTGGTGGCGATAGCCCCTTCGGGCGACGCACCTCTGCGGGTGGCAGCGGCGTCACAGGCCTGGAATGCTCGACCTCTGAAGGGGGTGCATCTATCGCGGGAGGTTGACGATGGATACAAGCACCAGACGTTCGGAGTCTCGGCACCTGGATCCGCGCACGCCTCAGATGCTGCGCGAGGTGATCGATGGCGAGCCCTATGCTGCCGTGGCGCAACGATGGGGTCTGTCAAGGTCGGCGGTCGACCGACGTGTGAAGACCCTGGCTGCGCAATTGACCCAGAATGTGGGCGTCGACGGCCTCCAGGAGAGCGGCGCCGCCTTCGTGAAGCGGTTGCGGATGCACCGCGAGGCGATCCTTCGGGCTCTTGAGCAGTTCGATCCGGGGCAGGCCGTCCCTCAGCGCGATTCCCGCGTGCTGTCTCCCGACGAGGTCGACGTCGGGGCGCGCCGCGTGCGCAGCCGATCCACGCGGCCGCTGCACGACCTGGCGCTCTACTACCTGCCCTTCGCGACCGGCCTGCGCCCGCTGGAGGTCGCGCGCCTGACGGTGGGCGACTACCTGCTGGAGGACGGCAGTGTGCGGCGAGAGTCGAGGGTGCGCGCCGATGTCGCGATCAACGGCAGGGACCGACCGCTGTTCTTCAACCACCGCCGTCTCGACGAGGCGCTCGGCGCCTATCTCGACGAGCGGGTCCGTGCCGGCCATGGTCTCGGCGCCGCCGACCACTGGCGCGGCCTGGATCGGCACGGCCCGCTGTTCCTGGGCGCTGAGGGCGAGGTCTATCCGATCACGCCGAACGGCGGCGAGGGCCAGAACCGCACCGTCTGCCGTCCCCTGCTGGAGATCTACCGCAAGATCTTCCGCCAGGCCGACATACCCGGTCTGTGCACGCAGTCGGCACGGCTGACCCTGATGTCGCGGATGTACGAGCGTGGCGCCGACGAGGATCAGGTCGGGCTGGTGCTGGGCATCGCCGATCGAAGTGCCGTGCGCAAGCAGCTGCCAAGGCCGCGACCCGAGCTCGCCAAGGTGCTCGAGGAGCTGGCATGACACGGCGCGCCCGCTGAAGGGCTGCAACGGCGATGGAGTCGGGGAAGGAGTCGGGGGTGGACGGGCAGCGCTTTGCGATCGGTGGGCGCGTGGTCGACGCCGACGACCCGCAGCTGCAGGACCTGCTGGCCCAGGCCTACGAGGCGCCGGGCCGGCCGCGCTGCCTGTGCGTGGCAGGCGGCGTCGAGATGTACGTCGCCTTCCATCGCCACTTCCAGATCAAGCGCATGCCCGAGACCGGGGACCGGCACCACCCCGCCTGCCCGAGCTACGAGCCGGGGCCTGCGATGTCGGGCCTGGGCGAACTGGTCGGCGAGGCCGTCGTCCAGCTGGATCCGGCGCGGGTGGAACTGCACGTGGACTTCCCGTGGGCGCGTGTGCCCGGGCGGGCGGGGGTGAGCCGCGAGCCTGCCGAGCCGTCGGAGGTCGGCCGCACCCGTCGCCGGATGAGCCTGCGGGCGCTGATGCACTTCCTGTTCGAGCGGGCCGGCTTCAACCGCTGGTCGCCGGCCATGGCCGGGAAGCGCAACCAGGCGGTGCTTCACAAGTACCTGATGCACGCCGCCGAGGCGATCCAGGTGAAGGGCGAGCCGCTGTCGAACCGGCTGTACGTGCCGGAAGCTTTCAGCGAGACCGCGAAGGCCGAGCAGGCCGAACGGCGCCGAGCCCGGTTGTCGGTGCTGCAGCCGCATGACGGGCGTCAGCCGCTGGCGGTGGTTCTGGGCGAGTTCAAGGGCTGGGAGTCCGCGCCCGCGGGTGTGCGCATCTGGATCCGCCACATGCCGGACGCCCCCTTGCTGGCAGACGCGCGGACCTGGGCGCGGGTGCAGCGCGGCTTCGCGCCGCTCTTCGAGGCGCTCGACTCGGACGGAGGGCGCGGGTTGCGCCTCATGCTGGCGGCGCTGATCCGGGCGCGCCGGGAGCACACGTACGAGATCGACCTCGCCAGCCTGATGCTGACCAGCGAGGAGTGGATTCCGCTGGAGGGTGTGCACGAGGCGCCGCTGGTGCGTGCGCTGGTGTCGCAGGGGCGGCGGTTCGTGAAGCCCATGCGGTACGACGCGCGATCGGTGGCCGGGTTCGCCAATGCCATCCTGCTGGACGTGGGCGCGGAGCCGGTCGACCTCCATGTCGTCAGCGGCTTCATGGGCGAGGCCGAGCAGGGTGCCAAGCGAAGGGCATTCGAGTCTGCCCGGGCCAGGTCCTGGCTCTGGTTGCCTGGCGAGGCCATGCCGGTCCTGCCTGACCCGTCGACGAGGCTCACCGCTGGAGCGGCGGCATGCAGGCCGCATGCAGGCTCGACAACCGTCCGACCGAACCCCGCAGGCCGGGGTCCTGACTGACGATCACGATGACGTTGGCCAGCATCAGCGAGAGCAGGTTGCGGTTCTGCAGCACGGACGTCAGCTTTCCTGCCGGGTAGCCCCGCAGGGCGTGGACGACCAGGTGGACACCGCCGTGCACGAACGAGTGCATCACCTTGACGGTGCCATGCAGTCGCTTCAGTTCGGTGGCCGCCGGGCCGGCGACCGCGCCGATGGCATCGATCATGGCAGGGATCGGTGGCCCCATCTGGGGTTCCGAGAGATCGCCGTCCGGCACCGGCGCGGAGAACTTGTCCAGCCAGTCCTCCTTGGCGGCGTGAAGCACCCAGGCGGCACGGACAACTGCCTCGAACTGCAGGCGGATCAGGCTGAGTGCGGTCCCCGTCAGGCCGGCTTCGATCAGGACCCGCTGCGCGATCGCATGCTCGATCGCCGAACGACAGAAGGCCAGGCAAATGGTCGAGCGTCGGGATGACGTGTTCCAACCGGCTCGAAGCAGTGCAAGCAGATCATCGTCGAAGGCCTCGGAGGCGGCGAGTACCCGCCGCAGTTCCTCGTCGTCGTTGTCTGCGCTGTCTTGTGGGCTGGAGGGCGACTCGGCTTGCATGGAAGGGGCGGGTTCGGGCGATGCGATTGCACGGGACCATGGCGTGCGGATCGAGTCGAATCATGGCATCCGGACGGCACCCGGGGTTGAAAGCACGGGTCGAGGCGGGACGATGGTTCGTCGGAATCCCCCGACGCCCACCGAGGAACGCCGATGGCCTCTTCACCATCCCCCGATCCCCGGCCCGCCGTCGTGCTGCACGGCGGGCCCACGGCACTGCCGACCCTGCTGGGTAACGGTACAAACGGAACGCCGCGCCTGCCCACCGGCGGCAAGATCCGCGCGGGCATCAAGGTCCTGACCCGTCGGGCTGCCGAGGTGCCGCGTGCGCAGGCGATCTACGAACAGGGCCTGAACCAGGGCCAGTCGTTCGACCAGATCGAGCGTGCGCTGGCCGAGGCCTGCCCTGAGCTCAAGAGCCCGCTCGTTCCGCGCAACGTGCCGTGGTTCACTGTGCGTGCCCAGGACTTCCCGAACCCCGAACTGGCGACACAGATTCTCGACCTCCATGGCGAGGACCGCGGCGAGGGCCGGCGCCTCTACCGCTTCCCGGTGGTGTTCCCGACCGATCGCTGGCAGAGCGTGATGCCGCATGAACTGGCCACCTGGGGTGCGCAGGACAAGCGCTTCTGGTCCGAGTATTCGACCGACGGACGGTGGCG
>JAKLLA010000007.1 GCA_023150375.1 Burkholderiaceae bacterium | reverse complement strand
CGCGCACCTTCAGCGGCACACCTACCAACGCCGACGTGGGCACGGTGACGGTCACGGTGACCGCGACCGATGGAAGCGGCGCGACGGCCAGCGACAGCTTCGACATCGTGGTGGGCAACGTCAACGATGCACCGACGCTGTCCAGCCCGATCGCCGATCAGTCGGCAACGGAAGACAGCGGCTTCAGCTTCCAGCTGCCGGCGGGCACCTTTGCGGATGCGGACGCTGGCGACAGCCTGAGCTACAGCACCAGCGCGTTGCCCAGCTGGCTTCAGTTCGACGCGGTGACGCGCACCTTCAGCGGCACGCCGGCCAACGCCGATGTGGGCACGGTGACGGTCACGGTGACCGCGACCGACGGAACGGGGGCGACGGCCAGCGACAGCTTCGACATCGTGGTGGGCAACGTCAACGATGCGCCCACCGGTGCGCCGCGCATCATCGGCACGCCCACCGAAGACCAGACCCTCGGCATCGATACCAGCGCCATCGCCGACGCCGACGGCCTGGGCAACTTCAGCTACCAGTGGCAGCGCAACGGCAGCACCATCTCGGGCGCCACCGGCGCGACCTACACACTCGGTGACGCCGATGTGGGTCAGCAGATCAGCGTGACGGTGAGCTGGAGCGACGGCCAGGGCACGGCCGAGGGCCTGACCAGCGCGGCCGTCGGGCCGATCGCCAACGTCAACGACCTGCCCAGCGGCCTCGTTGCCATCGACGACACCACGCCCACACAAGGCCAGACGCTGAACGCGAGCCACAACATCGCAGACGCGGAAGGTCTGGGCATCGTTGCCTGGCAGTGGCAGCGCGACGGCGTGGACATCGCCGGCGCGACGGGCAGCCGCTACGTGACGACGCAGGACGACGTGGGCGCAGTGCTGCGGGTGGTGGCGCGCTACACCGACGGGCAAGGCGCGGTGGAGACCGTGGCCAGCCAGCCCACCGCTGTGGTGGCAAACGTCAACGATGCGCCGCAGCCGAGGGATGGGGTTGTGGCGGTGGTCGAGGACGTGGCTCGGGTGCTGAGGCCGGACGACTTCGCCTTCGACGATGCCGACGGCGATGCGTTGGCGGCGGTTCGGGTGGAGGCGCTGCCCGAGATCGGGCAGCTCACCCTGGCGGGCGAATCGCTGCTCGTCGGCCAGGTGATCGGGGCGAGCGAACTGGCGCATGGGCAGCTGGTCTACGTTGCGCCCGAGAACGCCCACGGCGAGGCGCTGGCGGTGCTCTGGGTACAGGTGGCCGATGCCTCGGGGGCCTGGTCGGCGCGGCCGCAGGCGCTGGTGTTCGACGTCGCGGCGGTCAATGATGCGCCGCAGTGGGTGCGGGTGCAGCTGACGGTCGACGTCGGGCGCCCGCTGGTGCTGGGGCCGGCGCAGCTGCTGGCCGCGGATGTGGATTCGCCGGCCTCGGACATCGTGTTCCAGGTCTCGGAGCTGCGTCAGGGGCGTTTCGAGTACCTCGCCGCGCCCGGTGTGGCCATCACGCAGTTCACGCAGGCCGATGTGGATGCGGCGCGGGTGCGCTTCGTGGTCACCGGCAGTGGCGGGGCACCGGGATTCGTGCTCGGCCTGGGCGATGTCGCGGGCGGGTCCGCCGCGCAGATCAGCGTGCGGGTGCTGCTGGACGGCAGTGCGGTGGCGGGCGTCGGGCTGCCGGGGACCGGCGATGCGATGCCGGACCGGGGGGAGGGCGACGCGGGCTCGGAGGCTTCTGCGCCCTTGCCTGCGCCTGCGGTGGCCGATGTGGCGGCCGACGAGCTGGGGCGCAAGGCCAACGGCGGCGCGGGGGATCGCGATCGTGACCCGGCGGAGTCCTTGCAGGCGGCGGTGCTGCGGGAAGTCGGGGCCGCCCTGGGCGGCGAGGAGTCGCGCAGCGCAGCCGCTGCCCGCCTGCCGGTGCAGGCTGCGCCGGGCAGCGATGCGGCTGCCGTGCAGCGCGCCACGGTCGAGGCCCTGGCGCGCGAGCGGGCCGATGCGGCCCGCCTGGCGCAGCTGGAGGAGCTGTTCGCTGCCGGCTGGGAGCTGGATCTGGAGCCGGCCGCAGGCGAGCGGCCCAGCGAGACGCTCGAGCTGGCCGAGCCGTCGCGCAGCGGCCGCAGCGCCGCGCCGGGCGGCGAGAGTGCCGTGGAGGAGGCCGAGGGCGAGGCGCTGCAGCTGTCCTCCGACGGCGTCCAGGCCGTGGGCGCGATGCTCACCGCCGGCAGCGTCTGGTGGGCGCTGCGCGCCGGCGGGCTGATCACCAGCCTGCTGGGCGCGCTGCCGACCTGGCGCCATGTCGACCTGCTGGCGGTGCTGCCGGACGACGACGGCACTGAAGCCTGGGACCGCGATGCCGATGAAGAGGCACAGCGTGACGAGGCCGCCTTCGAGCGGCTGCTGACGCCCGAGTCCTCCGAATCCGCAGGGGTTGCCCCTGTCCTGTCGCCCCGATGAGATCGCTCGCCGATTCCCGCCCGCCGCGTGCGGCCCGCCGTCCCCTTCTGGGGGGGCCGATCACCCGCATCAGCCTGGGGCTGACGGCGCTGCTGATCACGCTGCTGCTGCTGGCCGACCTGATGCTCGGCGTGGTGCCGGGGCAGGGTCAGCAGGAGCGCCTGCTGCGCAAGCGGGTGGCGGAGAACCTGGCGGTGCAGCTCACCGGCCTGCTGCAGACCGGCGACCATGTGGCGGTGGGGCGCACGATCCAGCAGGTGCTGGCGCGCAACCAGGACCTGCGCTCGATCCGCGTGCACCGGCTCGACGGCGGCCTGCTCCTGCAGCGCGGCGAGCTGCCCGGCGCCGAGGATCTGCGCGGCGACTACGCCTCGGAGCTGAACCACCTGCGCGTGCCCATTCTGGCCGGGCGCCAGGTCTGGGGCGAGGTGGAGCTGTTCTTCGTGCCGCTGGAATCCGGCGGGCTGCGCCACTGGCTGGCGCAGCCGGGGGTGCAGCTGCTGCTGGTGCTGGGTTTCGGCGGCTTCCTGCTCAGCCACGCCTACCTGAGCCGGGCGATGCAGTACCTGAACCCGTCGGCCACGGTGCCGGACCGGGTGCGGCTGGCCTACGACAACCTCACCGAGGGGCTGCTGATCCTGGATCCGCAGGCCCGCATCGTGCTGGCCAACAAGGCCTTTCGCGCGCTGCACCCGGCCGGGCAGGCGGCGCTGCACGGTCAGCCGATCGGCGCGCTGCACTGGCTGCTGGCCGGGCGCTCGCCCGAGCTGCCCGAGGCGCCGCCCTGGCATCGCACCCTGGCCGGTGCCGGCAAGGTGGAGGGCGAGCCGCTGCGGCTGCCGCTGCCGCGCCCGGATCCGGGCGAGGCGGCGGAGCGCCACCTGCGCGTGAGCAGTGCGCCGGTGCAGGACGATCGCGGCCGCCTGCGCGGCTGCATGGTCAGCTTCGTCGACGAGACCGAGCTGCAGCGCAGCCACGCGCGGCTGCAGGCCTCGATGGCCGAGACGCAGCGCGCCAAGGCCGAGGTGGAGCAGAAGAACCAGGAGCTGCAGCGCCTGGCCTCGCGCGACCCGATGACCGGCTGCTTCAACCGCCGGGCCTTCTTCGAGGCGGCCGGCGAGCGCTTCGAAACGGCGCGGCAGACGCACCAGCCGCTGTGCTGCGTGATGACCGACATCGACCACTTCAAGTCCTTCAACGACAGTTACGGCCATGCGGTGGGCGACCAGGTGATCCAGGTGGTGGCGCGCACGCTGGGCGCGGGCATCCGCACGGACGACCTGCTGTGCCGCTACGGCGGCGAGGAGTTCTGCCTGCTGCTGCCGGGCCTGGAGGCCGCCGAGGCGCTGGCGGTGGCCGAGCGGCTGCGCGCGGCGATCGAGGCCGACGCGCAGCGCTCGATCCGCGGCACCGAGGTGCGGCGCATCACCTCCAGCTTCGGCGTGGCCACGCTGCTGACCGGCGCGCGCAGCCTCGAGGAGCTGATCGACCAGGCCGACCAGGCGCTCTACCGCTCCAAGGAAGCCGGTCGCAACCGCGTGACGCTGCACGAGCGTGCGCCGGTCTGAGCGGCGGCGCAGCGACCCGACCGCGCCTGCCTGGAGATCGGCAGGCTCCTAGAATCCGGGGTTTCGCCTGTGCGGGGGCGCGGCGACCGTGTCCCCCGGGTGCGAGTGCGGGCCGTGCCGATGCCGGCCTGCCGCCGATCCGAGATCCCGAGAGCCCGAGAGCCCGCCCATGTCCGACGCCCTGTCCAAGTCCTTCGAACCCTCTCCCATCGAGGCCAAGTGGGGCCCGCAGTGGGAGGCCAGCGGCGTCTATGCGCCCACGCTGGATGCGGCCCGGCCGAGCTTCTCGATCCAGCTGCCGCCGCCCAACGTGACCGGCACGCTGCACATGGGCCATGCGTTCAACCAGACCATCATGGACTCGTTGACGCGCTACCACCGCATGCGTGGCTTCAACACCCTGTGGGTGCCGGGCACCGACCACGCCGGCATCGCCACCCAGATCGTGGTGGAGCGCCAGCTGCAGGAGCAGGGCGTCAGCCGCCATGACCTGGGGCGCAAGAACTTCGTCGCCAAGGTCTGGGAGTGGAAGGAGCAGAGCGGCTCCACCATCACCCGCCAGATGCGCCGCATGGGCGACTCGGTGAGCTGGGCGCACGAGTACTTCACGATGGACGACAAGCTCAGCAAGGTCGTCACCGAGACCTTCGTGCGCCTGTACGAGGAGGGGCTGATCTACCGCGGCAAGCGGCTGGTGAGCTGGGACCCGATCCTGAAGTCCGCCGTCTCAGACCTGGAGGTCGAGAGCGAGGAGGAGGACGGCCACCTCTGGCACATCCGCTATCCGATCGAGGGCAGTGACGAGTCGCTGGTGGTGGCCACCACCCGCCCGGAGACGATGCTGGGCGACACCGCGGTGATGGTGCACCCGGAGGACGAGCGCTACACCCACCTGATCGGCCGTCAGGTGCGCCTGCCGATCACCGGCCGCCTGGTGCCGGTGATCGCCGACGCCTACGTGGACAAGGACTTCGGCACCGGCGTGGTCAAGGTCACCCCGGCGCACGACACCAACGACTACCAGGTCGGCCTGCGCCACGGGCTGGAGATGATCACCATCTTCACGCTGGACGCGGCGGTGCGTGCCGACCTGGACGACATCCCGCTGGAGCTGCGCGGGCTGGACCGCTTCGTCGCCCGCAAGGCGGTGGTGGCGGACCTGGAGACCGCCGGCCTGCTGGTGGAGGTCAAGAAGCACAAGCTGATGGTGCCGCGCTGCGCCCGCACCGGCCAGATCGTCGAGCCGATGCTGACCGACCAGTGGTTCGTCGCGATGACCAAGCCCAGCCCGTCGACCGGCAAGTCGATCGCCCAGGGCGCGATCGAGGCGGTCGAGTCCGGCGACGTCAAGTTCGTGCCGGAGAACTGGGTCAACACCTACAACCAGTGGATGAAGAACATCCAGGACTGGTGCATCAGCCGCCAGCTCTGGTGGGGCCACCAGATCCCGGCCTGGTACGGCGAGAACGGCGAGCTCTTCGTCGCCCAGAGCGAGGAGGCGGCCCGCGCCAAGGCCAGCGCCGCCGGGTACACCGGTGCGCTCACGCGCGACGAGGACGTGCTCGACACCTGGTACAGCTCCGCGCTGGTGCCCTTCAGCACGCTGGGCTGGCCCGAGAAGACGATCGAGCAGGACCTCTTCCTGCCCAGCTCGGTGCTCGTGACCGGCTACGACATCATCTTCTTCTGGGTCGCCCGGATGATCATGATGACCAAGCACTTCACCGGGCAGGTGCCGTTCAAGCACGTCTACATCCACGGCCTGGTGCTGGATGCGCACGGCAAGAAGATGTCGAAGTCGGAAGGCAACGTGCTCGACCCGGTGGACCTGATCGACGGCATCGCGCTGCCCGAGCTGCTGGTCAAGCGCACCACCGGCCTGCGCAAGCCGGAGACGGCGCCCAAGGTGCGCAAGGCCACCGAGAAGGAGTTCCCGGAGGGCATCCCGGCCTACGGGGCGGACGCGCTGCGCTTCACCTTCGCGGCGATGGCCACGCTCGGCCGCAGCGTCAACTTCGACAGCAAGCGCTGCGAGGGCTACCGCAACTTCTGCAACAAGCTCTGGAACGCCACCCGTTTCGTGCTGATGAACTGCGAGGGGCAGGACAACGGAGTGGAACGGAGTTGCGGCGAAGACTTACTTGCGCAGCAAGTTAGTCGCAGCCACTGCGGGCTGAACGAGCATCCGGCGGGCACCTGCGTCCCGGGCGGCTACCTGGACTTCAGCCCGGCCGACCGCTGGATCACCAGCGAGCTGCAGCGGGTGGAGGCGGCGGTGGCGCAGGGCTTCGCCGAATACCGGCTGGACAACGTCGCCAACGCGATCTACCAGTTCGTCTGGGACGAGTACTGCGACTGGTACCTGGAGATCGCCAAGGTGCAGATCCAGGTCGGCTCGCCCGAACAGCAGCGCGCCACCCGCCGCACGCTGATCCGCGTGCTGGAGACGGTGCTGCGCCTGCTGCATCCGGTGACGCCCTTCATCACCGCCGAGCTCTGGGCCGCGGTGGCGCCGGTGGCCGGCCGCAAGACGGTGGACAACGTGGCCTGCGCCGCCTACCCGGTGGCGCAGCTGGAGCGGGTGGACCCTCAGGCCGATGCCTGGGTGGCCAGGCTCAAGGCGCTGGTCGGCGCCTGCCGGGCGCTGCGCGGCGAGATGGGCCTGTCGCCGGCCGAGCGCGTGCCGCTGCTGACGATCGGGGACGCCGGCTTCATCGCCGAGGCCGCGCCGGTGCTCAAGGCGCTGTCCAAGCTGTCGGAGGTGCAGGTGATCGCCGACGAGGCCGCCTTCGCCGAGGCCACCCGCCTGGCGCCGGTGGTGGTGCAAGGCGAGGCCCGGCTGGCGCTGAAGGTGGAGATCGACGTCGCCGCCGAGCGCGAGCGCCTGGGCAAGGAGATCGCCCGCCTGACCGGTGAGATCGCCAAGGCCGAGGGCAAGCTGGGCAACGAGAGCTTCGTGGCGCGCGCCCCGGCGGCGGTGGTGGCGCAGGAGCGCCAGCGCCTGGCCGATTTCAGTGCGACGCTGGCGAAGCTCCAGGACCAGCTGACGCGCCTGGCCTGAGGGTCGTGCGTGGGTGGCCCGGCCCGGGCAGCGGATCGCTGTCCACCGGCGGGGCCTTCGCGCCGGGCGCCCCGGCGCTGGACACCGAGCCCGGTCTGCTGCCGGTGGTCGAAGCGGACAGGGGGTCCGCCGCGGAGGCGGGCGTTGCGCCTGGGCGTGGCGTCGCCTGGGGGCCGGCCGGCACGGCCACGGCACGCCGGCGCAGGCCGGCGCGCGCGGTGGTCGGCGTGCTGCGCAGCACCTCGTCGACCCGCCGTGCCACGCCCCAGGCGCTGCGCACCCGGGCCTCACGGGTGTAGGAGGCCAGCCGCGGCGTGACCAGCAGGCCGCGCACGCCGCTGAGCGGCTGGCCGGGTTCGAGCGGGCCGGGGCCGACGTTGTCCAGCCAGGCGGCGGCCATGCGCCCGCTCTGCAGCAGTTCGGCCAGCAGTTCCTCGTCGAACAGCGACACCGGCGACACGCTCACCAGCACCTGGCCGCGCTGGCAGTAGGGCAGGGCGCGCTCGCCGAGCAGGCCGCGGTAGCGGCTGTAGTAGTGCAGCTGCACGCACACCGCATGCGACTGCTCGAACAGCTCGCGCAGGCCCACCGGCTGCACGCCCCAGCGGCTCCACTGCGGGTCGGAGGCGTGCAGGGCCGGGTCGTAGCCGATCACCCGCGAGCCCAGCGCCTGCAGCAGCCGGGCGATCTTGCGTGCGCTGCTGTTCATGCCCACCAGGCCGACGGTGCAGGTGCCCAGCTCGCGCCCGGCCACCCGGCCCATCTCCTCCGGGCTGGGACGCAGCAGGGCCAGCAGGGCGCCGAGCATGAATTCCGCCTCGGCCGGGGCGGCTGCGTCGACGCAGCGCAGCACCTCGACGCCGCTGCGGGTGCAGGCCGTCAGGTCGATGTTCTCCGGCCCGCCGACGATGCGGCCGATGGCGCGCAGCCGCGGCGCCAGCGCGATCATGCGCGCGTCCACCGCCACCTGCGGCGGCAGCAGGGCCGCCCGGGCCTGTCCCCAGGCCTCCATGAACACCTGCCGGTCGTGCATCAGGCGCGGGGCGTAGAACAGCTCGTGGCGGGCGTCCAGCCACTCCAGGACCTCGGCTTCCAGCGGTTCGGCAATCAGCAGGTCCATGGCGGGCGATAGGCTACGATGTGTGCAATAAAAGCGATCGATCGATGGTATCGACGCGGCAGGTGTCATCGTCCCCCGCACTCAGGGGCCTGCAGCGTGGGGGTGCGTGCCAGAATGAGGCGGAACACAAGAACCCGTTTTTCCGAGGGAAGTCTCGTCTCCATGCAAGTCACCAAGGCCATCTTTCCCGTTGCCGGTCTCGGCACCCGTTTCCTCCCGGCCACCAAGGCGCAGCCCAAGGAGATGCTGCCGGTGGTCGATAAGCCGCTGATCCAGTACGCCGTCGAGGAGGCCTACGCGGCCGGCGTGCGCGAGATGATCTTCGTCACCGGCCGCCACAAGCGCCCGATCGAGGACCACTTCGACATGACCTTCGAGCTGGAGGTCGCTCTCGAACAGTCCAACAAGCAGGAGCTGCTCGAGGTGGTGCGCAGCGTCAAGCCCAAGGACATGGAGTGCATCTACGTGCGCCAGGCCCAGGCGCTGGGCCTGGGGCATGCGGTGCTCTGCGGCCAGCGGCTGGTGGGCAACGAGCCCTTCGCGGTGCTGCTGGCCGACGACCTGATGATCGGCGAGCCGCCGGTGCTGGCGCAGATGGCCGAGCAGTTCCAGGAGTGGCGCGCCTCGATCCTGGCCGTCCAGGAAGTGCCGGCCGAGCACACCCGGCGCTACGGCATCGTCGCCGGCAACCTGGTCAACGACCGGCTGATGGACGTCACCAAGATCGTCGAGAAGCCCGCGCCCGAAGTGGCCCCCTCGCGCTGGGGCGTGGCCGGGCGCTACATCCTGACGCCGGGCGTGTTCCACGAGATCGCCACCCAGCCGCGCGGCGTGGGCGGCGAGATCCAGCTGACCGACGGCATCGCCGCGCTGCTGCGCCGCGAGAAGGTCTTTGCCTACCGCTACGAGGGCAAGCGCTACGACTGCGGCAGCAAGGAGGGCTTCCTGGAGGCCAACGTCGAGCTGGCGCTGGCGCATCCGGAGCTGGGCCCCGGCTTCCGGGCCTTCCTGAAGGGCCTGCCGCTCTAAGGGGGCCGCCGGACCTGCCGCTGCGCGTCAGGTCTGCCGAAGGGGCCTCGAGGAACGCGGGGCGGCACGGCGTTGCCGCCTGAGCGGTCTCGAGGGGGGCTGCCCCCGCGGATGGGGATCTGTCGCCGGGCCGTCACGGCCCGGACACTGCGTTGTCACCGCCGGCGTCGAGCATGGCTGCATCCACGGATGGAGTCACCGATGCGGGAACTTCCCCAACCCACCCTGCCGTTCACGCTGTTCGGCACGCCTGCGCAGCGGGCCGTGCGGCTGCCCACGCTGCGGCCGGCGAACCTGCTGCGGCCCGCGCGGGCCGAGTCCGACGCGCTGCCCGATCCCGATCCCGGCGCTGCCGCCGGCCTGCAGGCCGTCTGGGCGCGCAGCGCCGAGGACATCGAGGCGGCCCAGCGCCTGCGCTGGCAGGTCTTCGCCCAGGAGATGGGCGCGCGGCTGAACAACCTGCCCGGCACGCCGCCCGGACTGGACCGCGACCTCTTCGACGCCCATTGCGAGCATCTGCTGGTGCGCGACGCCGCCGGCGAGGCCATCGGCACCTACCGCGTGCTCACTCCGGCAGCGGCGCGCCGCGTCGGCGGCTGGTACAGCGAGACCGAGTTCGACCTGACCCGGGTGCGCCCGCTGATGCCGCGCATGGCCGAGCTGGGGCGCTCCTGCGTGCACCCGGCGCATCGCCAGGGCGGCGTGATCATGACCCTCTGGGCGGCGCTGGCAGCCTTCATGGCCCGCAACGGCCTGGACAGCATGATCGGCTGCGCCAGCATCAGCATGCGCGACGGCGGCCACGTGGCCGCCAGCGTCTGGGAGCGGCTGCGCCAGACCCACCTGGCGCCGATCGAATGGCAGGTGCGTCCGCGCCTGCCGCTGCCGGTGGAGGAGCTCGACCGCCACCTGCCGGTGGAGATTCCGCCGCTCATCAAGGGCTACCTGCGCTGCGGTGCCAAGGTGCTGGGCCCGCCGGCCTGGGATCCCGACTTCCACACCGCCGACCTGCCCATCCTGATGCGCCTGCGCGACCTGCCGGCGCGTTACCGGCGCCACTTCCTCGGCGACGCGGCGAACTGAGTACGCGACCGGCCGTCATGCGGCCGTCATGTTTCGTTCATGGGCGATTCATCGGCGGCTGCGACGCTGACGGCCTTTCCTCCACGGAATCCACAGCCATGTCCAAGATCCTCCTCGACGACGATTCCAGCACCAACCCTTCGAAGAACCTGTCGCTGACCCAGGTGGTCGAACAGGCCGTGGCCGCGCGGCCGGGCCGCCGGCTGCTGCTCAAGGGCGGGCTCGGCGCGGCCATCCTGCCCTTCCTCGGCGGCCTGGCTGCCTGTGGCGGGGGTGACGACGACAAGGACAGCCCGGCCCCAGCCGAGCGGATGCTCGGCTTCACCAGCGTGGGCGTCTCCAGCGCCGACACGGTCGTGGTGCCGGCCGGCTATGTCGCCACGGCCATGCTGCCCTGGGGTGAGCCCATCAACGACCTGGCCCCGACCTGGAAGGCCGACGCCAGCAACTCGGCGGCCGACCAGGAGCAGCAGATCGGCGACAACCACGACGGAATGGCCTTCTTCGGCTTCAATGCCGCGGGCAATGGCTTCGGCGACCGCAGCGACGAGGGCCTGCTCGTGATGAACCACGAGTACATCAACCCCGAGTACTTCTACGCCATCGAGGCCGGCACGGACGCCGCCGACTGGATGGCGCCCTTCACGCTGGAGAAGGCACGCAAGGCCCAGGCCGCGCACGGCGTGAGCGTGGTCCATGTCAAGCGCAACGCCGACGGCAGCTGGGCGCATGTCAAGAACTCGCCCTACAACCGCCGCATCCACGGCAACACGCCGATGACGCTGCAGGGCACCGCGGCCGGCCATGCGCTGCTGAAGACTGCCGCCGACCCCAACGGCACCGAAGTGCTCGGAACGTTGAACAACTGCGCCAACGGCCGCACCCCCTGGGGCACCTACCTCACCTGCGAGGAGAACTGGAACGGCTACTTCGCCACGCCGACCAACGGTGCCGGTCAGCCCGCCGACGTGCGCCAGGGCCAGTTGCGCTACGGCATCAGCACCACTGGCTTCGGCTACCGCTGGCACACCGTGGATCCGCGTTTCGACGCCGACGTCAACCCCAACGAGCCGCACCGCTTCGGCTGGGTGGTCGAGATCGACCCCTTCGCACCGGCCTCCAAGCCGGTCAAGCGCACCGCCCTGGGTCGCATCAAGCACGAGAATGCCGAGCTGGTGGTGGCTGCCGACGGCAAGGTCGTGGTCTACATGGGCGACGACGAGCGCAACGAGTACATCTACAAGTTCGTCTCCGACGGAACCTTCGACCGTGCCAACCCGACCAGCGCCGCGAATCGTCGCCTGCTGGAAAGCGGCACGCTCTACGTGGCCCGCTTCGACGCCGGCGCCACCGCCGGCGACCGGATGGGGACCGGCGTGTGGATCCCGCTGCGCCACGGCGAGAACGGCCTGACCGAGGCCAACGGTTTCGCGAGCCAGGCCGAGGTGCTGATCAAGACCCGCCAGGCGGCCGACCGCGTCGGGGCGACCATGATGGACCGCCCGGAGTGGATCTCCGCCAACCCGAAGAAGGCCGGCGAGGTCTACGTCACCCTGACCAACAACAACCGCCGCGGCGGCACCACCTCCAACGCGGCGGACGGCAGCACCGCGGGCGGCTCGGCCCGCCCGCCGGTGGACGAGGCCAACCCGCGCGCCAACAACGTCTGGGGCCATATCCTGCGCTGGAACGAAGCCGGTGGCGCTGCCACGGCGCTGACCTTCGACTGGGACATCTTCGTGCTGGCCGGTCAACCCAGCATCACCGATGCCCGTGCGCCGTCGGCCAATGTCACGCTGGACAACCTGTTCAACAGCCCGGACGGCCTGGCCTTCGACGACTTCGGCCGTCTGTGGATCCAGACCGACGGCAGCTACTCGAACGCCGGCGACTTTCTGAACATGGGCAACAACCAGATGCTGGCGGCCGATCCGGTGAGCAAGGAAATCCGGCGCTTCCTGGTCGGCCCGTCGGGCTGCGAGGTGACCGGGGTGACCTGGACGCCGGACCGCAAGACCATGTTCGTCAACATCCAGCACCCGGGCGAGGTGGGCAACCATCCGAACGCGCCGAAGAATGCCGGCGGCACCACGCTCACCGACAACGAGATCGCCCGCAACCCCACGGCCTTCTCGCAATGGCCGACCGCGGGCGCCCGGCCGCGCTCGGCCACGGTGATGGTGCGCCGCAGCGACGGCGGGGTGATCGGGGGCTGAACCGAGGGGTGGAGAGCGGCCCCGCGGGGCCGCATGCCGACACAGGGAGGGGCAAAGGGGCGCGCTGCCGCGAGGCGGTCGCCCCTTTGTCGCATGTACCGTCCGGCAGCCACCTTCGAGGCGCTATCCTCGTGCGCCATGAGCCAGGCGGACGAGGTCTCGAACGGCCAGGGGACACCGGGTGGCGCGGACCCCTGCCGTTGCGTCGCGGCGGCCTGGTCCGCCCTGCGGGGCGAGCTGCGCACCTATCTGCGGCGCCGCGTTTCCGATGCCGCCCAGGCCGACGATGTGCTGCAGGACGTGTTTCTCGAGGCGCTGCTTCAGGGCGAGGCCTTCTGCCGGGTCGATAACCCGCGAGCCTGGCTCTACCAGGTCGCCCGCCATGCGCTGATCGATCGCAGCCGAAGGGCACGCGACCTCCTCCCGATCGACGCAGTCGAGGCTCTGACCGAGCCCCTCGAGGCCATCGATCCGATCGGCGATCTCGCGGCCTGTGTGGCCCGCACGCTGCCGGAACTGCCGCCGGCCGATGCCGACATCCTGCGTGCCTGCGACCTGCAGGGCATGGCCCAGGCGGACTACGCCGCCCGCCAGGGGCTGTCGCTGCCGGCGGCGAAGGCCCGCCTGCTGCGGGCCCGCCGACGTCTGCGCGAGCGCCTCATCCAGGCCTGCCGGGTGCAGTTCGACCCCGGGTCCGGTCGGGTCTGCAGTCATGCCGGACGCACGCGGCCTCGTCCAGATCCCGCGCGCTGATCGCGGGCCGACGGCAGTCGTTGCGAAATCCCGCCGCAGGGGTGCATCCTTTTCGCCCGTGCATCGTCTTCCCGGACGAGAGGATCCCCATGACGATCATGTCCCTGTCGCAGCGCACGCTGCAATTCCCGCAGCAGCACCCGCGTGCCTTCCTTCTGGTGGCCGCGCTGGTCTGGTGGGCGCTGTACCGCTCCCTGATACCCGCTTCCGAGGCGCTGGTCGCCGTGCTGCCGGTCGACCGCGGCAGTCACCTGGGCGGCGCCCTGCAGTTCTTCTTCTACGACACCCCCAAGGTGCTGTTGCTGCTCACCGCGGTGGTATTCGTGATGGGGATGATCAATTCCTACTTCACACCCGAACGCACCCGCGCACTGCTGGCCGGTCGCCGCGAAGGGGTCGCGAACGTCATGGCGGCCGGCCTGGGTGTGGTCACTCCGTTCTGCTCCTGCTCGGCGGTGCCGCTGTTCATCGGCTTCGTGCAGGCGGGCGTGCCGCTGGGCGTGACCTTCTCGTTCCTCATCTCCGCGCCGATGGTCAACGAGGTCGCACTGGCGCTGCTGTTCGGCCTGTTCGGCTGGAAGATCGCCGCGCTCTACCTCGGACTTGGCCTGTCGGTGGCCATCGTGGCCGGCTGGGTGATCGGGCGGCTGAAGATGGAGTCCCACCTCGAGGGCTGGGTGCGCGACATGCCCAGGGTTCAGGCTGCCGCCGGCAGCGATGGCATGACCCTGTCCGAGCGCATCGAAGGAGGCCTTGCCAGCGTGCGCGAGATCGTCGGCAAGGTCTGGCCGTACATCCTGGCCGGCATCGCCATCGGTGCGGTCATCCACGGCTGGGTACCGCAGGACTTCATGGCCTCGTTCATGGGCAAGGAGGCTTGGTGGTCCGTGCCTTTGGCGGTGCTGATCGGGGTGCCGATGTACACCAATGCGGCCGGCATCATCCCGATCGTGCAGGCGCTGCTGGCCAAGGGCGCGGCACTGGGCACCGTGCTGGCGTTCATGATGAGCGTCATCGCGCTCTCGCTGCCGGAAATGATCATCCTGCGCAAGGTGCTCGACCTGCGGCTCATCCTCACCTTCGCCGCCGTGGTGGCCACGGGCATCCTGGCCGTCGGCTTCGTCTTCAACGCACTGCTGTGAGTGCCATGACCTTTCCGAGTCTCCTGCGGCTTGCCCGCGCGCTGCCCCTGTTCCTGGGTCTGCTGTCCGGCCATGCGCAGGCGGTGAAGGTCGAGTTCAAGCCGGTGGCCGACGGCGTCTTTGCCCATGTGGGCGACACCGGTGCCCGCACCGCCGAGAACGAAGGGCTGAACGCCAACATCGGTCTCGTCGTGACCGCCGCCGGCGCCGTGCTGATCGACAGCGGCGCCACCTTCGAGAGCGCGCGCCAGATCGCACAGGCCGCACGCCGGGTCACCCGCCAGCCCATCAAGTGGGTGGTCAACACCGGTGGCCAGGACCACCGCTGGCTGGGCAACGGCTACTTCCAGGCGCAGGGCGCCGAGTCGATCGCGCATGCTGCGGGCCAGGCCGACATGCGCAACCGTGGCCACGACCACCTTCAGGCGCTGAAGGTGCTGCTCGGCGCCAGGGCCGACGGCACGGTGCCCACCCTGCCCACGCGCTGGCTGAAGGCGCCCGACGAGCGGATGGAACTCGGCGGCGTGGTCTTCGAGTTCAGGCACCGCGGCGGCGCGCATACGCCGGGCGACACGATGGTGTGGCTGCCGCAGAAGAACGTGCTCTTCACCGGAGACGTGGTCTACGTCGACCGCATGCTGGGCGTGCTGCCGGTGAGCAACACCCGGAACTGGCTGGCCACCTTCTCGGTCGTCGAACAGCTCGAGCCCGCCGTGCTGGTGCCCGGCCATGGCCAGGTGACCCACCTGGCCACCGCGCAGGCCGACACGAAGGCCTACCTGCTGGCCCTGCGCGCCCACATGAAGAAGGCCGTGGACGACGGCACCGACGTCGGCGCGGCGGTGAGGTCCTTCGACGCGGCACCCTTTGTCCGGCTGCTCAACGCGGCCGAGCTGATGCCCGGCAATGCCAGCCGCGTCTATCTGGAACTGGAGCGGGAGTGAGGGACAGGACCGCTGGGCAGCGGCTGGGCGCCGACTGCCGCGGTACCTGCGCGTCGATCGGCCAGCCGGCCGGGGTCGCGCGCAGTCACCGCGGGCCTCAGCGCCGCCGCAGCAGGTGCACGAACTCGTTGTTCGGCAGGGTCTGCTGGTCGAGCAGGTCGTTGCCGGTCTGCTTGGCAAAGGCCTGGAAGTCGCGCAGCGAGCCCGGATCGGTGGTCAGGACCTTGAGCACCTCGCCGCTGGCCAGTTCGGACAGGGCCTTCTTGGCCTTGAGGATCGGCAGCGGGCAGTTCAGTCCGCGGGTGTCGATTTCCTTGGTCGCGTCCATGCGCAGGGCTCCTTGCAGATTCGGCGGCGGATTGTAGGTGCAGGCCCGACTGCGCGCACGCTCGGCGCGCGGCGGCTCGGCGCGCGCTCAGTAGCGCCGCAGCAGTGCGGCCTGGGCGCTGCGGCCCTGCGTGGCAACGCGCTCGTAGCGGCCGTCGGGCAGCAGACGCCAGGCATCCAGCTCGTCGTGCAGGTAGGGCACCAGGCATTCGTCGATCACCCGCTGGCGCAGCGCCGCGTCGCGCAGCGGCCAGGCGATCTCGATGCGGCGCAGCATGTTGCGGCTCATCCAGTCGGCGCTGGACAGGTACAGGGCTTCGTCGCTGTCGCGCTCGCCCCAGCGGAAGTAGATGACGCGGGTGTGCTCGAGGAAGCGCCCGACCACCGAGCGCACACGGATGCGCTCGGTCGCACCGGGCACGCCCGGTGCCAGCATGCAGGCGCCGCGCACGATCAGGTCGATGCGGACGCCGGCCTGGCCGGCGGCCACCAGGGCCTCGATCAGGTCGGGGTCGGTCAGGGCATTGCACTTGACCACGATGCGCGCCGGGCGGCCGCAGCGGGCCGATTCGGCCACCCGGGCGATCAGCTCCATCCAGCGGCTGTGCAGGTTGAAGGGCGCCACCAGCAGCTGGCGCGGTCGTGCCAGCGGGTTCAGGCTGGCCAGGTGCTGGAACACCGCCTCGGCATCGGCGGTGAGGTCCGGGTCGGCGGTCAGGAAGCCCAGGTCGGTGTACAGCCGCGCGGTCTTCGGGTTGTAGTTGCCGGTGGACAGGTGGGCGTAGCGGCGCAGCCGGCGGCCCTCCTTGCGGGTGACCAGCAGCAGCTTGGCGTGGGTCTTCAGCCCGACGATGCCGTAGACCACCTGGGCGCCCACCGCCTCGAGCCGCTCGGCCCAGTTGATGTTGGCCTCTTCGTCGAAGCGGGCTTTCAGCTCGACCACCGCCAGCACTTCCTTGCCGCGCCGGGCCGCCTCGAGCAGCAGGTCCATCAGCACCGATTCGCTGCCGGTGCGGTAGATGGTCTGGCGGATCGCCAGCACGTTCGGATCCTCGACGGCCTCGCGCAGAAACTGCACCACGGTGTCGAAGGACTCGAAGGGGTGGTGCAGCAGGATGTCGCGCTCGGCGATGCAGTCCATCACCTTGCGCCCGCGCGGCAGACGGCCCTGCGGCCAGACCGGCTCGTGCGGCGGGAAGTGCAGCGCGGGGGCATGGGTCAGGTCGATCAGGGTGTTCAGGCGCACCAGGTTGACCGGGCCGTGGACGCGGTAGAGCGCATCCTCGGGCAGGGCGAACTGCGAGCGCAGGAAGTCCGACAGCACCGGCGGGCAGCTGGCCACCACTTCGAGGCGGATCGCGCGGCCGAAGTGGCGCGTGCTGAGTTCGCTGCGCAGGGCCTGGCGCAGGTTGGTGACGTCGTCCTCGTCGACCTCGAGGTCGGAGTCGCGCGTGACGCGGAACTGCGAGAAGGCCTCGACCGTGCGGCCGGGGAAGAGCTCGTCGAGGTGGGCGCGGATCACGCTGGTCAGCAGCACGAAGGCCTGCCGGCCGGGGCCGGCCAGGCGCTCGGGCAGGCGGATCACGCGCGGCAGCACGCGCGGCACCTTGACGATGGCGATCGAGTTCTCGCGCCCGAAGGCATCGGTGCCGCCGAGCTGCACGATGAAGTGCAGCGACTTGTTGGCCACCTGCGGGAAGGGGTGCGAGGGATCCAGCCCGATGGGCACCAACAGCGGCTGCACCTCGCGGTGGAAGAACTGCGCCACCCAGCGGCGCTGCTCGGCATCGCGGTCGGCGTGGTTGAGGATCACGATGCCCTGGGCGGCCAGGGCCGGCATCACCTCGTCGTTGAAGACCGCGTAGTGCTCGTCGACCAGCGCATGGGCGGCGCGGGCGATCGCGGTCACGTCACCCGCGCTGGTGCCGCTGCCGGGGCGGCGTGCCGCCTCCAGCGTGTCGGCGAAGCGCACCTCGAAGAACTCGTCCAGGTTCGACGAGACGATGCACAGGTAGCGCAGCCGCTCGAGCAGCGGCACGTCGGCACGCCGGGCCTGGGCCAGCACGCGGCGGTTGAAGTCCAGGATCGAGCGTTCGCGGTTCAGCAGGTGGGGCGGATCCGCCGCGGGCATCGGCGTGCGTTCGCCCGGGCGGTCGTCTTGGGGTTCGGACATCGCTGCATGTTATGACCGCAGCGTGAAAGATCCGTGACACGCGCGCGGCGGTCTGGCGCCCTTCGTGCGGGCTTTCGCGGCCATCCTGCGCGATCGGCCGGGCCGCGCCGGCGCGTGCTCAGCGTTCGTCGAGCTGCAGGCGCAGGCTGCCGTTGCGCGACCAGGCGCGGATCTCCTCCTGCAGCAGATAGGCCGAGCGGGGAAACTGCATCGACCAGCCCGGCGGCGGCACCAGTCGGGCGGTGCGGCCGTCCCAGTGCAGCGCCGGTGGGACGACGCCGAGGCTGCCGCGGGCGTGGCAGAGCAGCGTGGCCAGCCGCAGCGCCAGCAGCTGGGCCGCGAAGCTGGCGTCGGCCAGGGCCTCCTCGACCTTGCGCAGGCCGCCGCGCTGGCCCAGCACCAGGTCGGCCAGGCGGCGCTGCTGGCTCTGCGAGAAGCCGGGAGCATCGACATGGCCGAGCAGGTAGGCGCTGTGGCGGTGGTGGTCGTGGTGCGAGACCATCATGCCCATCTCGTGCAGCGCGGCGGCCCAGCCCAGCTCGCGCTGCTGTTCCAGCGTGGCCTGCGGCGCCAGGCGGGCATGCAGGCTCTGCGCCAGCTGCCGAACCCGGTGCGCCTGGGCCACCTCGATCTGGAAGCGCTGCTGCAGCTCGGCGACGGTGTCGTCGCGCAGGTCGTGGTGCTCGGGCGCGCGCTCGGCCGCCAGACGCTCGTCCAGATCGAAGATCACCCCCTGGCGCAGCGCCCCGCGGGCCGGCTGCAGGGCATCGATGTCGAAGTGCGTGGCCAGGGTGTACAGGATCGCCAGGCCGCCGCCCAGCACCGCGCGGCGCTCCGGCTTCAGACCGGGCAGGTCCAGCCGGTCGATGCTGCCCGCGCGCAGGCAGGCCTGCATGCACCAGCGCAGCCCTTCGGGGGTGATACTCCCGTCGGTCACGCCATTGGCGGCCAGCAGCTGCGATACCGCGCCGGCCGTGCCCGACGAGCCCAGCGCCTGCGTCCAGTGCCGGCGTGCGAAGGGCTCGAGGGCTTCCTCGAGTTCGGCGCCGGCGGCCACCTGGGCCGCCTGGAAGCCCGCCGCGGTGAAGCGGCCGTCGGGAAAATGCGCCATCGACAGGCTGACACTGCCGATGCGGAAGGACTCGGCGCGCAGCGCCAGCGCGCCCACGCCCAGGATCAGCTCGGTGGAGCGTCCGCCGATGTCCACCACCAGCCGCGGCTGGTCGCTGGGCTGCAGCCGCGCCACACCCTTGTAGATCAGACGGGCCTCCTCGCGGCCGGAGATCACCTCGATCGGGTGCCCCAGGGCCTGGGACGCTTCCACCAGGAAGGCATTGCGGTTGGTGGCCTCGCGCAGGGTCTGCGTGGCCACGGCGCGCAGCTGTGCGGTCGGGATTCCGGCCAGACGTTCGCGAAAGCGCCGCAGGCAGGCCAGACCGCGCTCGGCGGCTTCGCCGCCCAGGCGGCCTTCGGCATCCAGGCCGGCGCCCAGGCGTACCGTGTCCTTCAGGTAGTCGAGGCGGCGGTAGCGGCCGCCGCGCAGCTGGCCGATCTCGAGGCGGAAACTGTTCGAGCCGATGTCGATGGCCGCCAGCACCTGGCGCCAGTTCGCCTGCGCGGTCGGGGCCTGCGGCGAGGCGGTGGCGGCAAGGGCGGGCAAGGCATCCGGGCGGGTCGAAGGGGCGGAGCGGGAGGGCATGGTGGCGCCATTGTCCCTGCAGAAGGTGGCAGTTCTGCAGCGGGCCGCGCTGCGATGGCCTTCCTACAATCCGGCGCGTCCGACAGCCCTTCCGGAGACCGTCATGGCCGAACCTACGCCGATCCAGCAGGAACTCGACAGTCACCGCCCCGCCCGGGCCTTCAGCCGGCGCGATTTCGTGCGCACCTCGGTGGGCAGCGGCTTCGCCGCCGCCGTGCTGCCGGTGGCAGCCGACACGGTGATCCGCACGCCCGCCGATGGCCTGCTGGCCGGCGAGGTGACGATCGACGTGGCGGGCTTCCAGCTGCCGGCCTACCGGGCCGCGCCGGCGTCGGGCGGCGACCTGCCGGTGGTGCTGGTGGTCAGCGAGATCTTCGGCGTGCACGAGCACATCGCCGACGTGGCCCGGCGCTTCGCGCGCCAGGGCTATCTGGCGATCGCGCCGGAGCTGTTCGTGCGCCAGGGCGACCCCAGCGGCTACGGCGAGATCGCGCGGCTGATGGCCGAGGTCATCTCGCAGGTTCCGGACGCACAGGTGATGAACGACCTGGATGCCTGCGTGGCCTGGGCCGGACGGCATGGTGGCGACCTGCGGCGCGTGGCCGTCACCGGCTTCTGCTGGGGCGGGCGCATCTCCTGGCTCTACGCGGCGCACAGCGCACGGGTGCGCAGCGGCGTGGCCTGGTACGGGCGTCTGGTCGGTCAGCCGACGGTGCTGCAGCCGCGCCATCCGGTGGACCTGGCCGGGGAGCTGAAGGCGCCGGTGCTGGGCCTGTACGGCGAGAAGGACGGCGGCATTCCGCTCGACAGCGTGGAGCGCATGCGCGCCGCGCTGGCGCAGGGCGGTGCGGCAGCCCGGCAGTCGGACTTCATCGTCTACCCCGGGGCCGGCCATGCCTTCCACGCCGACTACCGCCCCAGCTACCTCAAGGCTGCCGCCGACGACGGCTGGCAGCGCTGCCTGGGGTGGTTCCGCCGCCACGGCGTGGCCTGACCGGCGTCGCAGGCGCGGCTATGCTGCGCCCATGATGCGACCTGTCCTCGATGCACTCTGGCGTGCGGCGGCCTACTGCGTTCATCCGCGCGTGATCCTGCTGTCGCTGCTGCCGGTGGCGGTGGCGGGGGCAGCGGGCTTCGCCCTGGCCTGGTTCTACTGGGAAGGTGCGGTCGAGGCGGTGCGCCTGACGCTCGAGCAACTGCCGCTGCTGGCCCCGGTGGTGCAGTGGCTCAACGATTGGACGCAGGGCACCTTCCGCACCGTCATCGGGCCGCTGGTGGTGGTGGTGCTGTCGGTGCCGGTGCTGCTGATCGCCGCGCTGCTGCTGGTCTCGGCCTTCATGGCGCAGGCCATCGTGTCGCTGGTGGCCCGGCGGCGTTTCCCGACCCTCGAGCGCCGCTACGGCGGGGCCTGGTGGCGCGGCCTGCTGGCGGCGGCCTGGGCCACGCTGCTGGCGCTGCTGGCGCTGGTCGTCACGCTGCCGCTGTGGTGGCTGCCCCCGGTCGCGCTGCTGCTGCCGCCGCTGATCTGGGGCTGGCTGAGTTTCCGGGTGCTGAGCTACGACGCACTGGCCGAGCACGCCAGCGCCGACGAGCGTCACCTGCTGCTGCGCGAGCGGCGCAACCCGCTGCTGGCCATGGGGGTGGTGACCGGCTACCTGGGCGTGCTGCCTTCCCTGGTCTGGGCCACCGGCGTGCTGGCACTGCCGATGATGCCGCTGCTGCTGCCGCTGTTCGTCTGGCTCTACACGCTGGTGTTCGCCTTTGCATCGCTGTGGTTCACGCACTACGCGCTGGCCGCGCTGGACGAGCTGCGCCGCCGGCGGGCAGCGCCGCCCCCCGCGCCCGCGTCGGCGGTCCCGTTGCCCGGGCTGCCGTCGGCAGCGCCGGTGTCGCCGCAACGGTTGCCGCCGCCCTGACAGACGTCCGGCGCCGCGACGCGGCACACTTGCGGGCATGAACTTCGGCCTCCTCATCATCGGCGACGAGATCCTGTCGGGCAAACGCCAGGACAAGCATCTCGCCAGGGTCATCGAACTGCTGGGCGAGCGCGGGCTGGCCCTGGCCTGGGCGCAGTACCTCGGCGACGACCCGCCGCGCATCACCGCGGCGCTGCGCCAGGCCTTCGCCAGTGGCGACGTGGTGTTCTCCTGCGGCGGCATCGGCGCCACGCCCGACGATCACACCCGCCAGTGCGCGGCCGCCGCGCTGGGCGTGCCGCTGGAGCTGCACCCGCAGGCGCGCGAGCTGATCATGGCGCGGGTGCGCAAGATGGCCGCCGAGCAGGGCTGGACGGCCGACCCCGATCATCCCGACACGATCCACCGCCTGAACATGGGCATGTTCCCGGCCGGGGCGACGATCATCCCGAACCCCTACAACCAGATCCCCGGCTTCTCGGTGGGCGAGGTGCACTTCGTGCCGGGCTTTCCGGTCATGGCGCACCCGATGATCGAGGCCCTGCTCGACGGGCGCTACGCGCACCTGCACGGCGGCGGCGCGCTGCAGGAGCGCTCGGTGATCGTCTACGGCGCGATGGAGGCCAGCCTCACGCCGTTGATGCTCGACCTGGAGGCGCGCTTTCCCGGTGTCAAGGTGTTCAGCCTGCCCAGCGTCGACCACCCGGTGCACGGTCGCCACATCGAGCTGGGCGTGAAGGGGCGCGGCGATGCACCCGTCCAGGCCTACGCCGCCCTGCGTGAGGGCCTGCAGGCCTGCGGTGCCCAGTTGGGCCCCGAAATGGTGCGAGGCGGGGCGCCGACGTGATCCCAGATTGGTGCGCACATGGCTTTAATTTGGTGCATTCGACGGCCTGGGTGCCGACACGCCCCTGTCGGAGTCGGGCGGTACGGGCCGAAATCAGGCACGCTTTCTGCTAAATTGGTGCGCCGCTCGCGGACGGGTTTCCGGCGCGAGACAGCCCACCACTCAACCGTCTTTTTCCCCTCGCTAGGAGCCTCTGATGGCCAAGACCGTCGCCGACGTGATGTCGATGGTGAAGGAAAACGAAGTCAAGTTCGTCGACTTCCGTTTCACCGATACCCGCGGCAAGGAACAACACGTGTCCGTGCCGATTTCCCACTTCGACGAGGACAAGTTCTCGTCGGGTCACGCCTTCGACGGTTCGTCCATCGCCGGCTGGAAGGGCATCGAGGCCTCCGACATGCTGCTGATGCCGGATCCGAACACGGCCAACATCGATCCCTTCTTCGAAGAGCCGACGCTGATCCTGACCTGCGACGTGATCGATCCGGCCGACGGCAAGGCCTACGAGCGCGACCCGCGTTCGCTGGCCAAGCGCGCCGAGGCCTACATGCGCTCGACCGGCCTGGGTGACACCGCCTACTTCGGCCCGGAGCCCGAGTTCTTCGTGTTCGACAGCGTGCGCTGGAACGCCGACATGTCCGGCTGCTTCGTCTCCGTCGAGTCGGAAGAAGCCGCCTGGAACACCGGCAAGGACTACGAGCACGGCAACAAGGGCTTCCGCCCGACCGTCAAGGGCGGCTACTTCCCGGTGCCCCCGGTCGATTCCGGCCAGGACATGCGCTCGGAGATGTGCCTGATCCTCGAAAGCCTGGGCATCCCGGTCGAGGTGCACCACCACGAGGTGGCCAACGCCGGCCAGATGGAGATCGGCACCAAGTTCAGCACGCTGATCGAGCGCGCCGACTGGGTCCAGCTGCAGAAGTACGTCATCCACAACGTGGCTGCGGCTTACGGCAAGACGGCCACCTTCATGCCCAAGCCCATCGTCGGTGACAACGGCAGCGGCATGCACGTGCACCAGTCCGTGTGGAAGGACGGCAAGAACCTGTTCGCCGGCGACGGCTATGCCGGTCTGTCGGACTTCGCGCTGTACTACATCGGCGGCATCATCAAGCACGCCCGTGCGCTGAACGCGATCACCAACCCCGGCACCAACAGCTACAAGCGCCTGGTTCCGGGCTACGAAGCCCCGGTGAAGCTGGCCTACTCGGCCAAGAACCGCTCGGCCTCGATCCGCATCCCGTACGTCGCGAACCCGAAGGGCCGTCGCGTGGAGGCCCGCTTCCCGGATCCCCTGATGAACCCGTACCTGGGCTTCGCCGCGCTGCTGATGGCGGGTCTGGACGGCGTCGAGAACAAGATCCACCCGGGCGAGGCCGCCACGAAGGACCTGTACCACCTGCCGCCGGAAGAGGACGCGCTGATCCCCACCGTCTGCTCGTCGCTCGAGCAGGCCCTCGAGAACCTGGACAAGGACCGTGGCTTCCTGACCAAGGGTGGCGTGTTCACCGACGCCTACCTGGATGCCTACATCGATCTGAAGATGCAGGAAGTCCAGCGCATGCGCATGACCACGCATCCGATCGAGTTCGACATGTACTACGCGCTCTGATGCACGCGGGTGCCGCGCCTGCGGCGCCCGGTGATGTCGACCAGAAGACGGCCTGCGGGCCGTCTTTTTTCTGGGCGGTGGCGCCGCGGCAGCGCTGCATCATGCCGCTGCGGCCTGTCCCGCCGTGCCGAGCGTCGGCAGCAGGGGTCTTTGCGCGATACTGGTTCATGCTCATCCGATCTTCCCGGCCCGCCCCACGGCAGGCCCCCGTTCTCGCGGCCAGGCCCCTCGTGCTGCTGGCGGCCCTGGCCGGCGCGCTGCCGGCGACCCTGCCGGCGCAGGAGCGGCAGGTCTATCGCTGCCCGGGCAACCTCTATACCGACCAGATCACGGCGCGCGAGGCCCAGGAGCGCGGCTGCAAGACCCTGTCGGGCGCGCCGGTCACGGTGGTGCAGTCGCAGACGCGCCGGCCGACGGCCGGCGCGGGCCCGGTGGCCTCCGCGGCGGCCGGCCGCCCGGAGGTGCGCGTCGATCCCGCCGAGCAGCGCGCCCGCGACACAGACGCCCGGCGCATTCTCGAGGGCGAGCTGCGCAAGGAGGAGGAGCGCCTCGCACAGGCCCGGCGCGAGCTGGCCGAGGGGGAGGCGCAGCGCCGCGGCGACGAGCGCAACTACGCCCGGTACCAGGAGCGCGTCGCCGAGTTGAAGGCCGCCGTGGCGCGCAAGGAGGCCGATGTGGCCGCCATCCGCCGCGAACTGGCCAAGCTGCCGGGCACGCCATGAGCCGCACGGTCGCGCGCAGCGGCGGCCCGGGGCCCTACGACGCCTTCGACCACCTGGCCACGATGGTGGCCGTGCTGGCGCCGGACGGGCGCTGCCTGTTCGTCAACGCCGCCTGCGAGAACCTGCTCGGGCTGCCCCGGCGCAGCCTGCAGCGCAGCCGCGTGTTCGACTGGGTGGTGGAACCGGCGGCCCTGCAGGCCAACTTCGCGGCGGTGGTCGCCAACGAATACAGCACCGTGCGCCTGGAGGCACTGCTGCGCCGGCCGATGGCGCCGCAGGCCGAGCCGCTGCCGGTGCACGCCATCCTGACGCAGATCGACCATGGTGAGGTGTTGCTGCTCGAGCTGGTGGAGATCGAGCAGCAGGCCCGCCAGGACCGCGAGACCCGCACCCTCGACCAGGTGCGGGTGACCAAGGAGCTGATCCGCAACCTGGCGCACGAGATCAAGAACCCGCTGGGCGGCATCCGTGGCGCAGCCCAGCTGCTCGAGCTGGAGCTGCCCGACGCCGCCCTCACCGAGTACACCCAGGTCATCATCCACGAGGCCGACCGCCTGCAGGCCCTGGTGGACCGGCTGCTCGCGCCGCACCGCCGGCCCCGGGTGGTGGCCGACGTCAACATCCATGAGGTGCTCGAGCGGGTGCGCTCGCTGGTGCTGGCCGAGTTCTCGCGCGGGCTGACGATCGTGCGCGACTACGACGCCTCGCTGCCCGAGTTCCGCGGTGATCGCGAGCAGCTCATCCAGGCCGTGCTCAACATCACCCACAACGCGGCGCAGGCCCTGGCCGCCCGCCGTGAGACCGGCGATGCGCAGATCGTGCTGCGCACCCGGGCGGCCCGGCAGGTCACCATCGACCGGCGCCGCTATCGGCTGGCACTGGAATTGCATATCGAAGACAACGGACCCGGCGTGCCGCCCGAGATCCGTGATCGCATCTTCTTTCCGCTGGTCTCCGGCCGGGAGGGGGGCTCGGGGCTCGGGCTGACGCTGGCGCAGGACTTCATCCAGCAGCACCAGGGCCTGATCGAGTGCGAGAGCGAACCCGGGCGCACGCTGTTCAAGATTCAGATCCCGTTGCCGTAGCCGTCCCGGATGCCGCCGGGCTCGGTGCCGCGACCCCTGCACAGGACTGGCTGAGCATGAAACCCATCTGGGTCGTCGACGACGATCAATCCATCCGCTTCGTGCTGGAGAAGGCGCTGGGCCGCGAAGGGCTGCCGGTGCGCAGCTTCACCAACCCGCGCGACGTGCTGGCCGCGCTGGAGATCGATCTGCCGCAGGTGCTGGTCAGCGACATCCGCATGCCCGGTGGCTCGGGCATCGACCTGCTCACGCGGGTGAAGGAGCGCCACCCCGGCCTGCCGGTCATCATCATGACCGCCTACTCCGACCTCGACAGCGCGGTCAGCGCCTTCCAGGGCGGGGCCTTCGAGTACCTGCCCAAGCCCTTCGACCTGCCCAAGGCGGTGGAGCTGATCCGCCGTGCGGTCGACGAGAGCCTGCGCGAGCAGAGCAGCGACGAGCAGGCCGTCGAGATGCCCGAGATGCTCGGCCAGGCCCCGGCCATGCAGGACGTCTTCCGCGCCATCGGCCGGCTCAGCCAGAGCAACGTCACGGTGCTGATCACCGGCGAATCCGGCTCGGGCAAGGAGCTGGTGGCCCGGGCCCTGCACCGCCACAGCCCGCGCGGCGACCTGGGCAACAAGGGGCCGTTCGTCGCGATCAACACCGCGGCGATCCCGAAGGACCTGCTGGAGAGCGAGCTGTTCGGCCACGAGCGCGGTGCCTTCACCGGCGCGCAGGCGACGCGGCGCGGGCGCTTCGAGCAGGCCGAGGGCGGCACGCTCTTCCTCGACGAGATCGGCGACATGCCCTTCGACCTGCAGACCCGCCTGCTGCGGGTGCTGTCGGACGGCCAGTTCTATCGCGTGGGCGGCCATCAGCCGCTCAAGGCCAACGTGCGGGTGATCGCGGCCACGCATCAGAACCTGGAGGAGCGGGTGCGCGACGGTGCGTTCCGCGAGGACCTGTTCCACCGGCTGAACGTCATCCGGCTGCGCCTGCCTTCCCTGCGCGAGCGGCGCGAGGACATCCCGATGCTGGCACGTCACTTCCTGCAGCGCAGTGCGCGCGAGCTGGGCGTCGAGACCAAGCGCCTGTCCGACGCCGCGCTGGCCCAGGTGCAGCAGTTCGACTTCCCCGGCAACGTGCGGCAGCTGGAGAACCTCTGCCACTGGTTGACCGTGATGGCGCCGGCCCAGGTGGTCGATGCCAAGGATCTGCCGCCCGAGATCCAGGCCGGCACGACCGGCCGGACCGCCACGGCGGCGCCGGCGGTTGCCGCCGTGGCGCCGGTGACCCCGCCGATCGGCGGGCACCCGGGGGCGGCGCCCGGTGGCGAATCGGTCGTTTCGCCGGCGGCCGCGTCGGCCGGCTGGCTGCAGGATCTCGAACGCGAGGCGCGTCAGCAGCTCGAGGCCGGCGAGCCGGGCGTCTGGGACCAGCTTACCCGCCAGTTCGAGGCGCGCCTGATCCTGACGGCGCTGGCGCTGACCAAGGGGCGTCGCATCGAGGCGGCGCACCGGCTGGGGATCGGTCGCAACACCATCACGCGCAAGATCCAGGAGCTCGGCCTCGAGTGACCGGGGTGGGGGCGCCCGCCGCGGCGCTGCCGGGACGGACTTGTCCGTGGGGCTGCGTGCCATGCGTGGTTCCCGGCCTTGACATGCCTCAACCGGTATGGCCTCGACATGGGTGACAGTGCGACCGTACCTTTTGCGGATCGACCCATTCGACTGTCCTGCCGTGGAGACCTTGGACGCCTTCGCCGTAGGGGCCCCCCTGCGCATCAGCAGCCTGCCCCGCCCGCGCCGCCGTCTCGCGGCGGCCCCGCCGTCGCCTGCCGACCCGTCGCCCTGGCAGCAGGTGCTGGGGGGGGCGCCGCTGTCGGCTGCCGAGTTCGCGCTGCTGACACGCCTGGCCGAGCGCCATGGCGTGGCCGCCGGCGACTCGGTGCTGGACTGCAGCGGCCCCGCCCGCACCCTGGTGCTGCTGATGTCCGGCGACGTGGTGCTGGGCTCGCGTGCCGGCGATGGCAGCCTGCGCACCGAGCGCAGCGTGACCGGGCCGGCCTGGCTGGACGTCTCGGCCGCCTGGCTCGGCCAGCCCTACGCGATGGAGGCCCAGGCGCTGTCGGACGTGGTGATCGCCGAGTTGCCGCTGGATCGCCTCGAGCCGCACTTGGCCACGCATCCCGCGCTGGCGCTGCGCCTGTGCGCCAACCTGGCCCAGCGGGTGCACGAGCTGACGATCGCCTCGCGCAACCTCCTGCACAACGATGCGCCCGCGCGCTTCGCGCAGTGGCTGCTGCAGCGCTGCCCGGTGTCCAGCGGCGCCTTCGACCTGCGGCTGCAGGAGCGCAAGCGCGACATCGCCCAGCAGTTGGCCATGACGCCGGAAACCCTGTCGCGGCTGATGCGCAGCTTCGAAACCCGCGGCGTGATCGATGTGCATGGCTACCAGTTGCACATCCACGATGTGCAGGCGCTGCGCCGCCTGGCAGGTCTGGAAGCCCCGGTGGGCCCGGACTGACGGGCAGATGGCCGGCGCCCGCCTGCCGTGGATGTCACGGCAGGCCCGCATCGGGGCGGCCGGGTGTTAGCACTCGATTCCGGTGAGTGCTAAACTGGGGGAACCAAAGGAGGTCCCGCTGCTCTATGACCAGCATGAATCCTTCCCGCTCCACCGCCGTTGCGCTTCGTGACCCCTGGGCCCTGGTGCCCTCGCTGGGCAACCTCGATGCCTACATCGCCTCGGTGAACCGCCTGCCGCTGCTGTCGGCCGACGAGGAAAACCGGCTGGCACGGCGTCTGCGCGATCATCAGGATCTGGAGGCCGCCGGTCGGCTGGTGCTGTCGCACCTGCGTCTGGTCGTCTCGGTGGCGCGCCAGTACCTGGGCTACGGTCTGCCGCAGGGCGACCTGATCCAGGAAGGCAACGTCGGCCTGATGAAGGCGGTCAAGCGTTTCGACCCGGACCAGGGCGTGCGCCTGGTCAGCTACGCGCTGCACTGGATCAAGGCCGAGATTCACGAGTACATCCTGAAGAACTGGCGCATGGTCAAGGTGGCCACCACCAAGGCGCAGCGCAAGCTGTTCTTCAACCTGCGCTCGATGAAGCGCCAGCTCAAGGGCGAGGCGGCCGATGCCGACACGCACCGCGCCAGCCTGACCGAGGCCGAGATCGACACCGTCGCGCGTGAGCTGAACGTCAAGCGCGAAGAAGTCATCGAGATGGAGGCCCGCTTCGCCGGTGGCGATGTGGCTCTGGAGCCCGGTTCGGACGAGGACGACGAGGCCTTCGCCCCGATTGCTTACCTGGCCGACGACCGGCAGGAGCCCACCCGGGCCCTGGAGACCCGTGCCCGCGACGAACTGGCCGGCCCGGGCCTGCTGCGGGCGCTGGATGTGCTCGATGCGCGCAGCCGCCGCATCGTCGAGCAGCGCTGGCTCGAGGTGAACGACGACGGTTCGGGCGGCATGACGCTGCACGAACTGGCGGCCGAGTACGGGGTCAGTGCCGAGCGCATCCGCCAGATCGAGGTGGCGGCTATGAAGAAGATGAAGAAGGCCCTGACCGAGGCGGCCTGATCGGCGATCGGCCCCGCGCCAGCCTTACCGACGCCGGCCCCGGGCCGGCGTTGCTGATTCCGGCGATCGATCAGCGCTGCAGGGCCACACGGGCGGACTCGAAGTCGCGCCAGAAGCCCGGGTCCTGCGAGGTGGCGAAGTTGATGCGCATGCAGGGGCTCGGCCGCCGTGTGGCCAGGAAGAGCGAGCCTGGCGCGAGCAGCCAGCCCTGGTCGAGCAGGGCCTCGGCCAGGCGGTCGGTGTCCAGCCCGGTGTCCATCCAGCCGAACAGGCCCTGCGGCGGCGTGACCGGGTGGCAGCCGGCCTGCTCGGCCAGACGCAGCGTGCGACTGCGCGCGCGGTCGAGCCGGTCCAGCACCCGTTCGGCATGGCGGCGCAGCAGGCCCTGTTCCAGGCACCAGGCCACGGCCTGTTCGGTCAGCGCCGGGGTGGTCAGGCTGCTGATCATCTTGGCGTCGATGAGCCGGTCCACCCAGGGGGCCGGAGCGGCCAGGTAGCCCACCCGCCAGTTGGGTGCCAGGATCTTCGAGAAGCCGCTGACGTAGATGCTGCGTCGCAGGCCGTCGAGTGCAGCCAGCCGGGGCGCGTGGTTCGGCGCCATCCAGGCGTAGGTGTCGTCCTCGACGATGGCGAAGTCCTGCGCCTCGGCCAGGCGCAGCACCTGGTGGGCCGTGGCCAGCGGCAGGCTGCAGCCGGTCGGGTTGTGCAGCACCGACACCGTGACGTAGAGCTTGGGCCGGTGCACGGCAGCGAGCTGCGCCATCACCGCCAGGTCCGGGCCCTGCGGCCCGCGCGGCACGGGCAGCAGCCGCATGCCCAGGGCGCTCAGCCGGGCGAACTCGACCGCCCAGCCGGGTTCGTCGATCAGCACGGCATCGCCGGGCTGCAGCCAGGCGCGCGCGACGATGTCCAGTGCATGCGTGGCGCCGGTGGTGCTCACGATCTGTTGCGGCGTGGCATCGATGCCGAGGTCCGCCAGCCGCAGCGACAGCTGCCGGCGCAGGCCGGGGTCGCCGGCCGGCTCACCATAGCGCAGCCCCGGGTCACCCTGGCTGCAGGCGCGCCGCAGCGCGCGCTGCAGCAGGGCGGCGTCCAGCCAGTCCGGCGGCAGCAGCCCGCTGCCCGGGCCGGGCCGGTCGCGGGCGGTGGCGAACATGCCGCGGATCAGCGCCGTGGCGTCCACCGGTGGGTTGCGCGGTGCCGGGATGGCCTGCGCAGGGCCGCCATCGTGGCGGCGCGGGGCGCGCACGAAGAAGCCGCGCTGACTGCGCGCCTCCACCAGCCCGCGGGCCTGCAGCTGGTCGTAGGCGGCCACCACCGTGCTGGGGCTGACGCCGTGCTGGCGCGCACATTCACGCACCGACGGCAGCCGGCTGCCGGGGGCCGCCAGCCCCTGCTGGATGCGCAGGGCATAGCGCTCGGCCAGCTGCTGCGCCCGCCCGGCCGTCGGGCCCGTCGGGCGCAGTGTGGCCCCGGTCGGATCCGCGTGCGCGATGGCCGGCGTGTCGGGGGCGGGATCGAGGGGCATGGGCAGGGGCACTGTGACGATGAACCGGGCCATACAGAAGCTCCGTGTGACCGAACATCTGTATTGGAACTGTATGGTCTTGCGAGTCTAGACTGATCGCATGACTTCGACCACCTCTGCGTTCCTTCCGGCCGCTGCGCAGGCCGATTCTTCCGGGGAGCGTCGCTGATGCCGCCGACGCCGGAACGCCGCGCGCGGCAGGGCCTCTGGCTCGGCGTGGCCGGGGTGCTGATGTTCGCGATGACCCTGCCGCTGACCCGCCTGGCCGGTGGCACGGCCGAGGATCCGCAGCTGCCGCCGGACTGGGTGGCCATGGCCCGGGCGGCGGTGGCGGGTCTGCTCTCGGCGGGCTACCTTCTCTGGGTGCGGGCGCCCTGGCCGCAGCGCCGGCAGTGGTCCCTGCTGGCCCTCGGGGGCGGCGGGGTGGTGTTCGGCTTCCCGCTCTGCCTGGGCTGGGCGGTGCGCGAGGTCGAGGCGGTGCACGCGGCGGTGATCACCGGGCTGCTGCCCCTGAGCACCGCGGTGATCGGCGCGCTCTGGCTGCGCCAGCGGCCGTCGCTGGGCTTCTGGGCCTGTGCGCTGCTCGGTTGCGCGCTGGTGCTCGGCTACGCTGCCTGGCAGGGCGGCGGACGGCTGTCGGGCGGTGACGCGCTGCTGCTGCTGGCCGTGCTGAGCGCCTCGACCGGCTATGTGGCCGGCGCCCGCCTGGCCGCGCAGGGCATGCCGCCCGAGCAGGTGATCTGCTGGATGCTGCTGGTCTGCCTGCCGATCGACCTGCCCGTCGCGCTGCTGGGGCTGCAGGCGCACGCCGAGGCACTGGCGCAGGCGCGCGCCTCGTCCTGGGCGGCCTTTGCCTACCTGGCGCTGGTGTCGATGTGGCTGGGCTTCTTCGCCTGGTACCGCGCGCTGGCCTGGGGGGGGCGCTGCGGGTCAGCCAGGTGCAGCTGATCCAGCCCTTCGTGTCCATGCTGGCGGCCGTGCCGCTGCTGGGCGAGTCGCTCGAGCCGCTCACGCTGGCCTTCGCCGCCGCGGTGATTGCCACGGTGCTGGCCAGCCGTCGCATGGCGGTGGGGTCGCCGCAGCACCGAGAACCTGCGCGTCTTGCGCATCCCCCCGTTCCCGTCCCCCCTGGAGAACTCCGATGACCCTGCCTCCCTGGCGGCCCGCAAGGCGGGCCGAGCGCATGAATCCCTCGGTGATCCGCGAGATCCTCAAGGTCACCGAGCGGCCCGGCATGCTGTCGATGGCCGGCGGGCTGCCTTCGCCGCTGACCTTTCCGGTCGAGGCGATGCGCGAGGCCGCCGCGCGCGTGCTGCGCGACCACCCCCAGGCCGCGCTGCAGTACGCCGCCAGCGAAGGCTACGCGCCGCTGCGCGAGTGGGTGGCGACCCACCTGCGCGGCCAGGGCCTGGAGGTCGGGGCCGATCAGGTGCTGATCACCACCGGCTCGCAGCAGGGCCTGGACCTGATTGCCAAGGTGCTGGTGGACGCCGGCGCACCGGTGGCGGTGGAGACGCCGACCTACCTGGGTGCACTGCAGGCCTTCGGTCCCTGCGAACCCACCTTCGCCAGCGTTGCGGGCGACGCCGACGGTCCGTTGCCCGAGGCGCTGGAGGCGCTGCGCCAGGAGGCACCGGGCTGTCGCCTGTTCTACGTGCTGCCGAACTTCCAGAACCCGACCGGCCGGCTGATCCCCGAGGCGCGCCGCGTCGAGCTGGTCCGCGCGGCACAGCGGGCCGGCATTCCGCTGGTCGAGGACAACCCCTACGGCGATCTCTGGTACGACGCGCCGCCGCCGCCCTCGCTGAGCGCGCGCTGGCCCGAAGGCAGCCTCTACCTCGGCTCCTTCTCCAAGGTGCTGGCACCCGGGCTGCGGCTGGGCTATCTGGTCGCGCCGGGCGCGCTCTACCCCAAGCTGCTGCAGGCCAAGCAGGCGGCCGACCTGCACACCAGCAGCTTCGACCAGCGCCTGGTGGCCGAGGTGCTGCGCGAGGGCTTCCTGGAGCGCCACACGCCGACCATCCGGGCGCGCTACCGCCAGCAGCGCGATGCGATGCAGGCGGCGCTGCTGCGGTCGCTGCCGCCGGGCAGCCAGTGGCAGTGTCCGCAGGGCGGCATGTTCTTCTGGCTGCGCCTGCCGGCCGGCTGCGACGCCGGCGAGCTGCTCGAGGCCGCGGTGGCGCAGGGCATCGCCTACGTGCCGGGGGCGGCCTTCTACGCCCACGCGGCCGACCGGCGCACGCTGCGCCTGTCCTTCGTGACCCTGACCACGCAGGAAATCGACGACGGCGTCGCAGTGCTGGGCCGCGTGCTGCGCGAACACCTGGATGCCCTGGAGGAGCCGACGCCATGACCCCTGCAACCCGTGTTGCGCGCGAGCGCCGCTTCGCGCAGGTCGATGTCTTCACCGCCCGGGCCCTGCTCGGCAACCCGCTGGCCGTGGTGGTCGATGCCGAGGGGCTCGACGACGCCACGATGGCGGCCTTCGCACGCTGGACACAGCTGTCCGAAACCACCTTCCTGCTGCCGCCCACCGATCCGGCGGCGGACTACCGGGTGCGCATCTTCACGCCCGGCGGCGAGCTGCCCTTTGCCGGCCATCCGACGCTGGGCAGCTGCCGGGTGTGGCTGGACCACGGCGGGCAGCCGCGTCGCGCGGGCGAGGTGGTGCAGCAGTGCGGTGTCGGGCTCGTCAGCCTGCGTGCCGAGCCGTCCGATGGCCGACTCGCCTTCGCGGCGCCGCCGCTGCGCCAGTCCGAGGTCGACCCCGACCTGCTGGCCCGGGTGGTGCAGGCCCTCGGCCTGACGCCGCAGGAGGTGCTGCAGGCGCGCTGGCTCGACAATGGGCCGCAATGGTTGACGCTGCGCCTGGCCAGTGCGCAGCGGTTGCTGGCGCTGCAGCCCGACCACGCGGTGCTGAAGTCGCTCGCCAAGGTCGGCCTGGTGGCCCCCCATCCGGCCGACGACCCGCAGCGGCCGGCGGACTGCGAGCTGCGTGCCTTCGCCGCGCCCATCGGCATCGCGGAGGATCCGGTCACCGGCAGCCTGAACGCCTCGGTGGCGCAGTGGCTGATCGGAGAGGGGCAGCTGCCACCGCGCTACGTGGCCCGCCAGGGTACGGCACTCGGCCGGGCCGGGCGGGTGCACCTGGAGCGCCGTGGCGACCAGGTCTGGGTGGGCGGCGATGTCGCGCCCTGCATCCGCGGCTCGGTCTGGCTCTGAAGTGCCGCCGGGCGGGGCCACCGGGCCGGCTCGGGGCATCCGAGGCTGTCCACCGGGCGGCGCAGCCGCTAGAGTTCGGCCGTCGCCCGTCCGTCCCGCCGCCATGAGATGCTCTTCGCGCCCCCGCCTGCTGCCGATCGAGTCGGAGCGTTGCCGTGCCGGGTGACGCCGGCGACGGCGTCCGGCTGGTCGTGCCGGACACGCCCGCCGCCCTCGACCAGGTGCGGGAGATCTTCCGCGACTACGCCGACAGCCTGTCGGTGGACCTGTGCTTCCAGGGCTTCGAGGCCGAGCTGGCGGCCCTGCCGGGCGAATACGCCGCCGAACAGGGCGGTCGGCTGTACCTGGCGCTGGTCGATGGCGCCGTGGCCGGCTGCGGGGCCCTGCGTCGCCTGACCGACGTGGACCACGTCAATGCCTGCGAGATGAAGCGCCTGTACGTGCGCCGGGCCTTCCGGCGCTTCGGATTGGGGCGCATGCTGGCGCAGGCCCTGATCGACGCGGCACGCGAGATCGGCTATTCGAACCTGCTGCTGGACACGCTCGACGACATGGAGGCCGCGCGTGAGCTCTACGCCAGCCTGGGCTTCCGGGAAGTGGCGCCGTACTACTACAACCCGATCCCGGGAGCGCATTACCTCTGCGTGGATCTGGATGCGCCCCCGCCGCGTTACTGAGCGCCGACGCGCCGCCAGCGCGGTTACATGCAGGTACGGCGCTACGATGCGGCCGCATCTGCATTCAGCGCCGCAACCGCCCGCCATGCCCTCTCTGCGCGCAACCCACGCTTCGATACGCGCCCGGAGCCGATCGACATGAGTGCCCAGCCGCCCATCCACGCCGTCAGCGAGCCCTGCCTGCTGGGGGAGTCCCCGCTCTGGCATCCCGACGAAGGTCTGTTGTACTGGTGCGACATCGAAGGCCGGGCCCTGCACCGGCTCGATCCGCACAGCGGGGCGGTGCGCCGCTGGGAGCTGCCCTGCGAGCCTGCCTGTTGCGCGGCGATCCCGGGCGGTGGTCTGCTGCTGGCGATGCGCGACGGGCTGTGGCAATTCGACCCGCACAGCGGGCGCCGCCGCTCGCTCGCCCCCGCGCCCTACGACGCGAGGACCGAACGTTTCAACGACGGCAAGTGCGACCCGCAGGGGCGCTTCTGGGTCGGCACGATCTACGAGCCGCGCGATGCGGCCCGCGCGGCGCTCTACTGCTGGGATGGTCAGTCGCTGGAGCGGCGCGTCGATGGCATCACCGTGTCGAACGGACTGGCCTGGAGCCCCGACGGAGCGACGATGTACTGCTCCGACACGCGCGCCCACACGGTCTGGGCGTACGACTTCGACGCAGCCCAGGGCAGCCTGTCGCGCCGCCGTGTGCTGCGGGAGTTCCCGCGCCGCGATCCGGCTCAGCCGTTGTCGGCCTACGGCGGGCGTCCCGACGGCGCTGCCGTGGACGTCGAGGGTTGCTACTGGGTGGCGATGTACGAGGGACAGCGGCTGCTGCGACTCGCGCCGGACGGCAGCGTTCTTGCGGAACTGCCCCTGCCGGTGCGCTGCCCGACCATGCCCTGCTTCGGCGGAGCCGACCTGCGCACGCTCTACATCACCACCGCCCGCCATGGCCGTCCGGCACAGGAACTGGCCGCGCAGCCGCTGGCGGGCGCCGTGCTGGCCCTGCGCGTCGAAGTGCCCGGCTGGCCGGCCCACCTGCTGCGCCCCTGAGGCCACTCTTCGGCCCGTCCGCCGGAACCGGCGCCGGCAAGGCCCTGTGGCGACGCGCAGACGCGCATCGCCCCGTCGCGCGCGCGACAGGCTTCACAAGCTATGCGGGTTCCCACGTATAATCCGACGGTTTTGCCGAAACCTCATCTGACGTCTGCCGCAGTGCCTTCACCGTCGAAACAGCCGGTCACCCCGGTCGGACCGGGCACCTGGCGATCGTGGGATGACGAGGAAGATGGAGCGCCCGACCGGGAATTCAAGAGCCTGACACGCGAGCAGGCTCGCGAGTTGCGGGAGCGCGACCCATCGATCTCGCCCTGGCGGGTGGTCCTGGTGCAGGCGCTGGTCGGTGTCCTGGTGGCGGGGCTGGTGGCGTTGCTGGCCGGTCCGCGGGCGGCGGTGTCCGCGCTCTACGGGGCGCTGTGCGTGGTGCTGCCGGGTCTGTTGATGGCGCGGGGCATCACGAGTCGCTTCTCGGGGCTGAACGCGGGTGTGGCCGCTGTCAGCTTCATGATGTGGGAGTTTGGCAAGATCGGAGTCTCGGTGGTCATGCTGGTCCTGGCCCCGAAGATCGTGCACGACGTGAGCTGGCCGGCCCTGCTGGTGGCGCTGTTCGTGTGCATCAAGATTTACTGGGTCGCGCTGCTGTGGCGCGGGTCGAAGAAGCGTTGATCGAAAACTGAACCAAGATGGCAGCCGAAGCACACGGTCCTACCGCCGGTGAATACATCGTTCACCACCTGACCCACCTGCGCAACAAGGAGCTCACCGGTCCCTTCGACTTCTCGGTGGTGGCCTGGGACTCCATGTTCTTTGCCATCCTGACCGGGGTAGTGGGGTGCTGGCTGCTCTGGCGCGCGGCGCGGCGTGCCACCTCCGGGGTGCCGGGTCGCTTCCAGGCGGCCGTCGAGATCCTCGTCGAGATGGTCGAGAACGAGGCCAAGGGCATCGTTCACAACGCGCAGAGCCGCAAGCTGGTCGCGCCTCTGGCGCTGACCGTGTTCGTCTGGATCTTCCTGATGAATGCGATGGACCTGCTGCCGGTGGACCTGCTGCCCGTGATCTGGGAGAAGATCTACGGCGCGGCGGGCGGTGACCCTCACCATGCTTACCTGCGTGTCGTGCCGACTGCCGATCTGTCGGTCACCATGGGTCTGTCGGTGTCCGTGCTGCTGATCTGCCTGTACTACAACGTCAAGATCAAGGGTCTGGGCGGCTGGGTGCACGAGCTCTTCTCGGCGCCGTTCGGCAACCACTGGGCGCTGTATCCGTTCAACTTCCTGATGCAGGTCATCGAATTCGTGGCCAAGACCGTGTCGCACGGCATGCGGTTGTTCGGCAACATGTACGCCGGTGAACTGATTTTCCTGCTCATTGCCCTGATGGGTGGTGCGTTCTCGCTCACTGGCACCGGTATCGGCCTCGCGATCGGCCACATCATCGCGGGCTCGGCCTGGGCGATCTTCCACATCCTGATCATCACCCTGCAGGCCTTCGTGTTCATGATGCTCACGCTCGTGTACATCGGTCAGGCGCACGACGCCCACTGACCTGCGAACCTGCTGAGGCCGGATCCGTTCGGCCGATCTGTTTCGTCCCACCCGTGAACGCGGGAATCCTCAACCCTGTCTCTTCACTTCGCTTTCTCTAGGAGTCAACATGGAAGTCATCAGCTTTGTCGCTCTCGCCGCCGGCCTGATCATCGGTCTGGGTGCTGTCGGTGCCTGCGTCGGTATCGGCATCATGGGCAGCAAGTACCTCGAATCGGCCGCCCGCCAGCCCGAGCTGATGGGTGAGCTGCAGACCAAGATGTTCCTGCTGGCCGGCCTGATCGACGCCGCCTTCATTATCGGTACCGGTATCGCCCTGTGGTTCGCGACCGCCAACCCCTTCCTGGGTCAGCTCGCCGCCATCGCGAAGTAATCGGGTGAGGTTCGCCGCGCCGGCCGGATCCTGCGGGATCCGGCGGGTCGTTTTCCTCATCAACACCGAGGCTGACAAGTGAGCATCACCGGTACCCTCATCGTCCAGATGATCGTGTTCCTGATCCTGGTCTGGTTCACGATGAAATTCGTCTGGCCCCCGATCACGGCCGCGCTCGACGAGCGTGCCCGCAAGGTCGCCGACGGTCTGGCCGCTGCCGACAAGGCAAAGAACGAACTGGCTTCGGCCAACAAGCGCATCGAGGCCGAGCTGTCGCAGGCCCGCGCCGAGACGACGCAGCGCATCGCCGATGCCGACAAGCGCGCCCAGGCCATCATCGAAGAGGCCAAGAAGCGTGCCGAGGAAGAAGGCGTGAAGATCGTCGCCGCCGCCAAGGCCGACGCCGAGCAGCAGGCCGTGCAGGCCCGCGAAGCGCTGCGCGAGCAGGTGGCTGCGCTGGCTGTCAAGGGCGCCGAGCAGATCCTGCAGCGTGAGGTCAACGCCGCTGTCCACGCCGACCTGCTGGGTCGTCTGAAGACGGAGCTCTGACCATGGCCGAGCTCGCAACCATCGCACGCCCCTACGCCGAAGCCCTCTACAAGGCAGCCCAGAACGCCGACGTGGCGTCCTGGGGCCGGCAGATCGCGGCGCTGGCCGAAGTGGCCGGCAACCCCGAACTGCGCCAGTTCGCCGACAGCCCGAAGGTTTCGGCCGAACAGGTCTACGACGTCATCGCTTCGGCGGTGAAGATGCCTCTGGATGCCGGTGTGCAGAACTTCCTGCGCACGGTGATCGAGAACGGTCGTCTGGTGGCTCTGGCTGCCGTTGCCGAGCAGTTCCATGCCCTGGCCAACGCCGCCAGTGGGATCTCCGACGCCACCATCTACAGCGCCTTCCCGATCGAGCCGGCCCAGCTGGCCGACCTGGTGGGCAACCTGGAGCGCCGATTCGGTCGCAAGCTGACCCCCCAGGTCGTGCTGGAGCCCGAGCTGATCGGCGGCGTCCGAGTGGTGGTGGGCGACGAGGTGCTCGACACCTCCGTGCGTGCCCGACTCGAACGCATGAAGGTCGCACTCAGCGCCTGAGGATCTCCTCCCGCACCGAATCCATCCCCGCGTCATGTGCCGGCCCGACCAGGCGGCTTGACCAGACTGGGAGCAAGCTATGCAACTGAATCCCGCAGAAATTTCCGAACTGATCAAGAGCCGCATCGAGGGCCTCGGCGTATCGACGGACATCCGCAACCAGGGCACCGTCGTGTCCGTGACCGACGGCATCGTGCGCGTCCACGGCATCTCCGACGTGATGCAGGGCGAGATGCTGGAGTTCCCCGGCAACGTCTTCGGCCTGGCGCTGAACCTGGAGCGCGACTCCGTCGGCGCGGTGATCCTGGGTGACTACGAAGGCATCTCGGAAGGCGACACCGTCAAGTGCACGGGCCGCATTCTGGAAGTGCCCGTCGGTCCCGAGCTGATCGGCCGCGTGGTGAACGCGCTCGGCCAGCCGATCGACGGCAAGGGCCCGATCAACGCCAAGATGACCGACGTGATCGAGAAGGTCGCCCCCGGCGTGATCGCGCGCAAGTCGGTGGACCAGCCCGTGCAGACCGGTCTGAAGTGCATCGACTCGATGGTGCCCGTCGGCCGTGGCCAGCGCGAGCTGATCATCGGTGACCGCCAGACCGGCAAGACCGCGGTGGCGATCGACGCGATCATCAACCAGAAGGGTCAGAACATGACCTGCGTCTACGTCGCGATCGGCCAGAAGGCTTCGTCGATCAAGAACGTGGTGCGCGCTCTGGAGCAGGCCGGCGCGATGGAGTACACCATCGTCGTGGCGGCCTCGGCGTCCGAGTCGGCCGCCATGCAGTACGTGTCGGCCTACACCGGCTGCACGATGGGTGAATACTTCCGCGACCGCGGCCAGGACGCCCTGATCGTCTACGACGACCTGTCCAAGCAGGCTGTGGCTTATCGCCAGGTGTCGCTGCTGCTGCGCCGCCCGCCGGGCCGGGAAGCCTTCCCCGGCGACGTGTTCTATCTCCACAGCCGCCTGCTCGAGCGTGCCGCCCGCGTGAACGCCGACTATGTCGAAGCCTTCACCAAGGGTGAAGTCAAGGGCAAGACCGGCTCGCTGACCGCGCTGCCGATCATCGAGACCCAGGCCGGCGACGTGTCCGCCTTCGTGCCGACCAACGTGATCTCGATCACCGACGGCCAGATCTTCCTGGAAACCAACCTGTTCAACGCGGGTGTGCGCCCTGCGATCAACGCCGGTATTTCGGTGTCCCGCGTGGGCGGTGCCGCTCAGACCAAGCTGGTCAAGAGCCTGTCGGGCGGTATCCGTACCGACCTGGCTCAGTACCGCGAACTGGCTGCGTTCGCGCAGTTTGCCTCCGATCTGGATGCTTCCACCAAGAAGCAGCTGGACCGCGGTGCCCGCGTGACCGAGCTGCTGAAGCAGGCGCAGTACCAGCCGCTGTCGATCAGCCTGCAGGCTGCTTCGCTGGTGGCGGTGAACAAGGGCTTCCTGGACGATGTGGACGTCAAGAAGGTGCTCGCCTTCGAAGCCGGTCTGCACCAGTTCCTGAAGACCAGCCACGCGGCGCTGCTCGAGAAGCTCGAGAAGGACAAGGCCATGGACAAGGACGCGGAAGCCGCCCTGCTCGGCGCCATCGCTGCGTTCAAGAAGTCCTTCGCCTGACATGTCGACCCTGGCGCGCCCTCGGACCCTGAATCCTGCCTCCGGGCGGGGTGAGGGGCCGGGCGTGTCCCTCTGAAAGGAGTCCGCTCATGGCAGCAGGCAAGGAAATACGCGGCAAGATCAAGAGCTTCGAGAACACGAAGAAGATCACCAAGGCCATGGAAATGGTGGCCGCGTCCAAGATGCGCAAGGCGCAGGATCGGATGCGGGCGGCCCGTCCGTATGCGGACAAGATCCGCAACATCACGGCCAACCTGTCCAAGGCGACGCCCGAGTACAAGCACCCCTTCGTGGTGAAGAACAGCGGCACCGGTGCGGTGGGGATGATCATCGTCACGACCGACAAGGGTCTGTGCGGGGGTCTGAACACCAACGTGCTGCGCGCGGTCACCAACAAGATGCGCGAACTCGACGCGGCCGGCACCAAGGTGCGTGCCGTGGCGATCGGCAACAAGGGTTTCAGCTTCCTGAACCGCATCGGCGCGACGGTTGCCGCGCATGCCACCCAGCTGGGTGACGTGCCGCACCTGGACAAGCTGATCGGTCCGGTGAAGGTGCTGCTCGACCAGTACGCCGAAGGCAAGCTCGACGCGGTGTACATCTGCTACACCAAGTTCGTCAACACGATGAAGCAGGAGCCGCTGGTCGAACAGCTGCTGCCCCTGTCGGCCGAACGTCTGGCGCAGTCCGAGGCGGAGAAGTCCGCCTACGGCTGGGACTACCTCTACGAGCCGGACGCTCAATCGGTGATCGACAACCTGATGGTGCGCTACACCGAAGCGCTGGTGTTCCAGGCAGTGGCCGAGAACATGGCGTCGGAGCAGTCTGCGCGCATGGTGGCGATGAAGGCGGCGACCGACAACGCCGGCAACCTGATCAACGAGTTCAAGCTGGTCTACAACAAGACCCGCCAGGCCGGGATCACCAAGGAACTGTCGGAAATCGTCAGCGGTGCAGCCGCTCTGGGCGGCTGATCCCGCCCCGCGACCAGACGCAACGTATCAAGATTGAAGGAACGGAACATGGCGAACACTCAAGCCTCCTCCCAAGCGGTGGGCAAGATCGTTCAGTGCATCGGCGCGGTGGTGGACGTGGAGTTCCCGCGCAACCAGATGCCCAAGGTGTACGACGCCCTGAAGCTCGACGGCTCGGCACTGACCCTCGAAGTCCAGCAGCAGCTGGGCGACGGCGTGGTGCGCACCATCGCGCTGGGCTCTTCCGACGGCCTGCGCCGCGGCATCGAAGTCAAGAACACCGGCTCGCCGATCACGGTGCCGGTGGGTCCGGCCACGCTGGGCCGCATCATGGACGTGCTGGGCAACCCCATCGACGAGCGCGGCCCGGTGTCGATGGAGCTGTCGGCTTCCATCCACCGCAAGGCCCCGGCCTACGACGAGCTGAGCCCGTCGCAGGAACTGCTCGAAACCGGCATCAAGGTGATCGACCTGATCTGCCCGTTCGCCAAGGGCGGCAAGGTGGGTCTGTTCGGCGGCGCCGGCGTGGGCAAGACCGTCAACATGATGGAGCTCATCAACAACATCGCCAAGGCGCACTCGGGTCTGTCCGTGTTCGCCGGCGTGGGTGAGCGCACTCGCGAGGGCAACGACTTCTACCACGAGATGTCGGACTCCGGCGTCGTGGTGCAGGACGACCTGAGCAAGTCCAAGGTCGCCATGGTCTACGGCCAGATGAACGAGCCCCCGGGCAACCGTCTGCGCGTGGCCCTGACCGGCCTGACCATCGCGGAATCGTTCCGCGACGAAGGCCGCGACGTGCTGTTCTTCGTGGACAACATCTATCGCTACACCCTGGCCGGTACCGAAGTGTCCGCGCTGCTGGGCCGCATGCCTTCCGCCGTGGGCTACCAGCCGACGCTGGCCGAGGAAATGGGCCGCCTGCAGGAGCGCATCACCTCGACCAAGGTCGGCTCGATCACCTCGATCCAGGCCGTGTACGTGCCCGCGGACGACCTGACCGACCCGTCGCCGGCGACCACCTTCGCCCACCTGGACGCCACCGTGGTGCTGTCGCGTGACATCGCCGCGCTGGGCATCTACCCCGCCGTGGATCCGCTGGACTCGACCAGCCGCCAGATCGACCCGCACGTGGTCGGCGAAGAGCACTACACGACGACCCGTTCGGTGCAGGCCATCCTGCAGCGCTACAAGGAACTGCGCGACATCATCGCCATCCTGGGCATGGACGAACTGTCGCCGGAAGACAAGCTGGCCGTGGCCCGCGCCCGGAAGATCCAGCGCTTCCTGTCGCAGCCCTTCCACGTCGCGGAAGTGTTCACCGGCTCGCCCGGCAAGTACGTGCCGCTGAAGGAAACCATTCGCGGCTTCAAGATGATCGTGGCCGGCGAATGCGATCACCTGCCGGAACAGGCCTTCTACATGGTCGGCACGATCGACGAGGCTTTCGAGAAGGCGAAGAAGCTCCAGTAAGGACGACCCGGGGGCGGCGTACTGCCGCTCCGGCGCCTGCTGAACCTTCCACCTCCAACGAAAGAGAAACATGGCAACGATCCACGTCGACGTGGTCTCCGCAGAAGAGTCGATCTTCACCGGCGAGGCCAAGTTCGTCGCGCTGCCGGGCGAGGCGGGTGAACTGGGCATCCTGCCCAAGCACACGCCGCTGATCACCCGGATCAAGCCCGGCGCGGTGCGCATCGAGCGCGCCGACAATGGCGAAGAGGAGTTCGTGTTCGTGGCCGGCGGCATCCTGGAGGTGCAACCGGACTGCGTGACCGTGCTGGCCGACACCGCCATCCGCGGGCACGATCTCGACGAGGCCAAGGCCGTCGAGGCCAAGCGCCTGGCCGAGGAAGCGATGAAGAACGCCAAGAGCGACATCGACTTCGCGCGCGCGCAGAGCGAATTCGCGGTGATGGCCGCGCAGATCGCGGCGATCTCCAAGCTGCGCAAGAAGTGAGACGGCGTCGGCTCCCGCAGCCGACGGTCCGAACCAGACGAGACACCCGCCGCGCGCGGGTGTCGTCGTTTCCGGGGCCTGCTTCCTGACCGGTGGAGACCGGCCGAACGCATGGTGGGTGCCCTCAGTGCAGCGCCGGCAGGTCGGGCAGCTCGTTGCGGTCGATGGCCTGGCCGCTGCCGGCCTCGCGCGGGTAGAGGCGCTCCAGCGTTGCCCCGACGCAGCGCAGCGCCGCCGCCAGCCCGGCCTCCAGGCTGGCCTGCTCGCGGAGGACCCGCTGCGCAGCCTGAATGGCGGTTTCCCACTCGCCCGGCCGGACCCGGGCCTGCACGCCCCGGTCGGCGACGATCTCCAGCGCACGATCGGCCAGCAGCGCGTAGACGAGCACGCCGTTGTTCTGCTCGGTGTCCCAGACCTCCAGCTTCGAGAACATGGCCCGTGCCCGCACCTGCGCGCTGTCGCCGCGCCGCAGGTAGCGCCAGGGCAGGCTGGCCTCGATGCACAGGCGGATTTCGCCGCAGTGGCGGGTCTCGCTGTCGGCCACGACATCGGCCAGGCGCTGCAGCCCGGCGGGGCCGCCGACCGCGCGGCGGGCATCGGCCTCGTCGAGCCAGAGATGGCGCCACCAGCGCAGCGCGTTGCGTCGCATCACCAGTCCCCCGAGGCGCCGCCGCCTCCGAAATCGCCCCCGCCGCCGCTCGAGAAGCCACCGCCTCCACCGCTGCCGCCGCCCCCGAACCCGCCTGGCGGGCCCCAGATCACCGGCGCGTGGCGCGAAGCACTGCGTCTGGCGTGTCGCAGCGTCGCGCCGGCACCGAGCAGCAGCGCGACGACGAAGGCTGCCACCGCCGCGGCCAGTCCGATGGCCAGCGAGCCGGTGGTCCAGCCCACCAGCGCACCCGCTGCGACCCCGGTCGTGACGGCACCGAGCTTGCGGCCCAGCAGGCCGGCCAGCAGGCGCGCGGCGATGGGAAAGGCAAACAGGATCAGCATGCCCCAGCTCAGGCCTTCCTCCCCCGAGCCCTCGCGGTCGCCACCGGCCACTCCGCCCGGGGCTGCGTCGGAGGGCAGGCCCAGCCGCTCGGCCCGGATGCGCTCGCCGATGCGGTCGATGCCGGCGGCCAGCCCCCCGACCGTGTCGCCCCGTCGGAAGGCCGGCGTGATCGACTCGGTGATGATGCGCCGGGCCGCCAGATCGGGCAGCGCGCCTTCGAGGGCCTTGGCCACCTCGATGCGGATGCGGCGGTCCTGCAGCGCGACGACGAGCAGCACGCCGTCGCCGACCTCGCGGCGACCGAGTTTCCAGGTGTCGGCCACCCGGTGCGCGTAGGCCGCGATGTCCTCCGGTGCAGTCGTGGCGACCACCAGCAGCACCACCTGGGCGCCGGTTTCCTGTTCGAGGGAGGCCAGCTGGGCTTCCAGGCGTTCGCGACCGGCGGTCTCGAGGGCGCCGCCCGGGTCGACCACCCGCGCCGAGAGCGCAGGCAGCGGCTGGAGCGACTGCGCGGCCGCAGCGCCGGCCAGCAGGCAGAGCCAGCCGATCACCAGCAGGCGCCACGACATGCGCAGCGCCCCCGGCCCGGCTCGCAGGATGCGCCCGGGTGCCATCCAGGCCAGGTGTCAGCGAGAGCCTGCCGGCTCGAAGCTCACGGCCGGCGGCTGGCTGATCTGGGCCTCGTTGGGCACCGACAGGTTCGGCTTGACCGCGTAGCCGAAGGCCATCGCCGTCAGGTTGCTCGGGAAGCTGCGTGCCAGCACGTTGTACTCCTGCACTGCCTGGATGTAGCGGTTGCGCGCCACGGTGATGCGGTTCTCGGTGCCTTCGAGCTGCACGCGCAGGTCCTGGAAGGCCTGGTTGGCCTTCAGGTTGGGGTAGTTCTCGCTGACCACCAGCAGCCGGCTGAGGGCACCGGAGAGCTCCCCCTGCGCAGCCTGGAAGCGCTGCAGCGCCTGCGGGTCGTTGGCCAGCTCCGGTGTGACCTGGATCGAGGTGGCCTTGGCGCGGGCCTCGATCACCTTCGTCAGGGTGTCCTGTTCGAAGGCGGCCTCGCCCTTCACGGTGGCCACCAGGTTGGGCACCAGGTCGGCGCGGCGCTGGTACTGGTTGAGCACCTCGGCCCAGCTGGACTTGACCGCCTCGTCGAGGCGCTGGAAGTCGTTGTAGCCACAGCCACCCAGCCAGCCGGCCAGCGCCAGCACAAACCAGGTCCGCCAACGCCAGAACCGCAGCCATCCCATCCTGGAACTCCTTCCGATCCACCGTGAACCTGTTCACATCTTACGGTGCGTTGCCCCCAGCGGCGGCGCAGCCGCGCCGGGGGACAGGCCCTGTGTGCCACTGCCTACAATCCAGGGATGTTTGCCCCCCTCCAGAACGACAGCCTCCTGCGCGCCCTGCGGCGCCAGCCCACCGACCACACGCCGATCTGGCTGATGCGCCAGGCTGGACGCTACCTGCCGGAGTACCGCGCATCGCGCGAGCGGGCGGGCAGCTTCATGGGACTGGCGACGAATCCCGACCTGGCCACCGAAGTGACCCTGCAGCCGCTGGAGCGCTACGCGCTGGATGCGGCCATCCTGTTCTCCGACATTCTCACCGTGCCCGACGCGATGGGCCTGGGGCTGAGCTTCGCCGCCGGCGAGGGTCCGCGCTTCGCCCGTCCGGTGCGCGACGAGGCCGCCGTGGCGGCCCTCGAGGTGCCCGACATGGCGCGCCTGCAGTACGTGTTCGATGCGGTCACCTCGATCCGACGGGCCCTGAACGGGCGCGTGCCGCTGATCGGCTTCTCGGGCAGCCCCTGGACCCTGGCCTGCTACATGGTCGAGGGCGGCGGCAGCGACGACTACCGGCTGGTCAAGAGCATGCTCTACCGCCGTCCGGACCTGATGCACCGCCTGCTGGCCGTCACGGCCGATGCGGTGGCGCTGTACCTGAACACCCAGATCGAGGCAGGGGCGCAGGCGGTCATGATCTTCGACAGCTGGGGCGGCGTGCTGGCCGACGGGGCTTTCCAGGCCTTCAGTCTCGCCTACACCCGCCGTGTGCTGGCCGGCCTGAAGCGTGAGCACGAGGGCGAGCACATTCCCCGCATCGTCTTCACCAAGGGCGGCGGGCTCTGGCTGGAGGAGATTGCCGCCTGCGACACCGATGCCGTCGGGCTGGACTGGACCATGGACCTCGGCCGGGCGCGCGCCCTGGTCGGCCACCGCGTGGCCCTGCAGGGCAACCTCGACCCCTGCGTGCTGTTCGCCGAACCGGCGCAGATCCAGGCCGAGGCACGCCGCCTGCTCGACAGCTTCGGCCCGCATCCCGGCCATGTCTTCAACCTCGGCCATGGCATCAGCCAGCACACGCCCCCCGAGTCGGTGGCCGCGCTGGTGGAGGCAGTTCGTACCCACTCACGTGCGCTGCGAGGCGGCGCCTGAACGGCCGCACGGACGCGTTGCAGGCGGCCCGAAGTGCGCTCCCCGGCCCCGGATGCATCCGCAGTGGGCCGACTTATCCCCAGCGGGTGGGCAGCGACCGGAAGGCTGCGGATTGTTGCAATGGCACATGCGCCAGCACCCGTGGATGTGCTAAGTCATTGATTTGGAAAATCCCCGGCGCTGCTGCAAGGGTGGGCAATGTGTCGTGAAGCCTTGTTTGACAAGGCTTTGACAGTCGTTTGCGCAGCTTGCCCACAAAGTTGTCCACAGATTCGGTGGACAGGTGGAGAAAGTCCTTGTCGATCAGTGACTTGGCGCGGCAACCTCGACTGCGTTCGAAGTTGCGGGGCTAACTGGGACCGGTGGTGAGCGATCTCCTCCCCCCGGATGCGGGATGGTCGGGCGGGCGTGTCCGGGTGCTGGTGGCGCTGCCGCGGCACAGCGGCCTCGACGCGCCGCTGGACTACCTGAGCGACGGGCCGCTGCCCGAAGGCAGCCTGGTGCGGGTGCCGCTGGGGCGGCGCATCGTCACGGGCATCGTCTGGCCGGCCGAGGGCGGCCAGACGGCCGCGCCGCCGGATCCGGCCTGCGCCGTTGCCCCTGCCGAACTGCGGCCGATCGCCGAACGGCTGGATGCGCTGCCAGCGCTGGACGCCCGCTGGTGCGCGCTGGTGCGCTTCGCGGCGGCCTACTATCAGCGCAGCGTCGGCGAACTGGCGCTGACGGTGCTGCCCGGCGACCTGCGTGAACTCGATGCAGCGCAGTTGCAGCGCCGCCTGAAGCGGCTGGCCAAGGGCCTGGCTCAGGATGCGACGCGCAGCGCGCCGCAGGCCGTGGTGCCGGGAGCGCCGGCGGTGCCGCCTGTCCCGTCGCTGTCCGAGGACCAGCAGACCGTACTGGCGGCGCTGGCCGCGGGCGGGCCCGGCAGCTGGCTGCTGCACGGGGTGACCGGCAGCGGCAAGACCGAGGTCTACCTGCGTGCGGCCGAGCGCTGCCTGGCCGAAGGCCGGCAGGCGCTGGTGCTGGTGCCGGAGATCAATCTCACGCCACAGCTGGAGGCCCGGTTCGCCCAGCGCTTCCCGGGCCGCCGCCTGGTGAGCCTGCACAGCGGCCTGACGCCGGCCCAGCGGCTGCAGCACTGGCTGGCGGCCCACCTCGGTCAGGCCGATCTGCTGCTGGGCACGCGCATGGCCGTGTTCGCCTCGCTGCCGCGCCTGGGGCTGATCGTGGTCGACGAGGAGCACGATCCGTCCTACAAGCAGCAGGAGGGTGCGCGCTACTCGGCCCGCGACCTGGCGGTGTGGCGCGGCCGCCAGGCCGGCGTGCCGGTGCTGCTCGGGTCGGCCACCCCCTCCCTGGAGAGCTGGCACAACGCCACCCCGGCGCCCGAGGGGACCGGTCGCTACCGGCGCCTGGCCATGCCCCGGCGCATCGGGGCCGGGGGCCTGCCGACGGTGCGCCTGATCGACCTGCAGCAGGTCGAGGCCCGGCACGGACGGCGGGCCCTGCAGGCGCTGCCGCTGGCGCCCGAGCTGCTGGAGGCGCTGCGCGCCCGGGTGGCGCGGGGCGAGCAAAGCTTCGTGCTGCTCAACCGGCGCGGCTATGCGCCCGTGCTGCATTGCAGCAACTGCGGCTGGAAGAGCGGCTGCCCGCATTGCAGTGCCTGGCGGGTCTTCCACAAGGTCGATCGCAGCCTGCGCTGCCACCACTGCGGCTTCGCCGAGCGGGTGCCGCGGGCCTGCCCCGACTGCGGCGACCCCGACATCCAGCCGCTCGGGCGTGGCACCGAGCGCCTCGAGGAGCAGCTGGCTGCGCAGCTGCCGGGCGCCCGCATCGCCCGCATCGATGCCGACACCACCCGGGCCAAGGGCAGTCTGGAGCGCCAGCTGGCCGCCGTGCACGCCGGCGAGGTGGACGTGCTGGTGGGCACCCAGATGGTGGCCAAGGGGCATGACTTCCGGCGCATGACGCTGGTGGCGGCGGTGAACGCCGACAGTGCCCTGTTCTCCAGCGATTTCCGCGCGCCCGAGCGGCTCTTCGCGCTGCTGCTGCAGGCCGCCGGGCGGGCCGGGCGGGACGCCGCCCAGGCCGGGTGCAGCGAGATGTGGGTCCAGACCTGGCATCCGTCTCATCCGCTCTATGCCGCGCTGGCCGCGCACGACTACGAAGCCTTTGCCGCCAGCCAGCTGGCCGAGCGCCGTGCGGCCTCGCTGCCGCCCTTCGCCTGCCTGGCGCTGCTGCGGGCCGAGGCGCGCAGCCAGGACGCGGCACTGGCCTTCCTGCACGCGGCTGCGCAGGAAGCCCAGGATCTGGGCGCCGCCTCGCTGGGCGTGCAGGTCTACCCGCCAGTACCCGCGGCGTTGCAACGTGTGGCCAACGTCGAGCGCGCCCAGATGCTGCTGGAGTCGGCCCAGCGCCCGGCCCTGCAGCGGCTGCTGGCTGCCTGGCTGCCGCGCCTGCAGGCCTGCAACCAGGGCGAGGCGCGGGTGCTGCGCTGGGCGGTGGACGTCGATCCGCAGGCGATCTGACGGGGTGAGACGAATACCCGCCACAGGGTGAAAATGGCGCCATGGATTCCGCCGTGCCCTCCTCCGAACGCTCCGCCCCGGTGGCGGCCGACCCGTCGACGCCCCGCGGCCTGCAGATCGCCGTCGTCGGTGCCGGCCCGGTCGGGCTGTCGCTGGCCCTGCTGGCGGTCCAGCGGCTGCCGCAGGCGACGATCTGCGTCTACGACAGCCTGCCGGCCGAGCACGACATCTCGCGCGACGCGCGCACCCTGGCCCTGTCGCTGGGCAGCGTGCAGCTGCTGCAGCAGCTCGGGGTCTGGGCGGCCGTGGCGGCGCAGGCCGCGCCGATCCGTGCGGTGGTGGTCTCGCAGCAGCAGCCGGCGCTGCTGGGCCTGCTCGACCCGCGGGCCGGGCGTCGCCGCAGCCCGGTCGCCGAGCCGCAGGTCTGCATCCGCGCCGAGGAGGAGGGGGTCGAGCAGCTCGGCGCCGTGGCGCCCTACGGGGCCATCGTCGCGCCGCTGCGTGCGGCCTGGCGCGCCGCCTGCGAGGCCGACCCGCAGCGCTGCCAGGCCCGCTACGGCACGCCGGTCAGCGGCCTGAGCGGCCGCCCGGGCGGCGTCGAGGTAGACGCCCAGGTGACCGAGCGCCATGATCTGGCGGTGATCGCCGAAGGCGGCGTCTTCGCCGACCAGGCGCGCAAGGCGGTGCACCGCGACTACCGCCAGCGCGCCTGGGTCGGCACGGTGACGCTGGCCGACACGCCCGCCGGCACCGCCTGGGAGCGCTTCACCCCGCAGGGTCCGGTGGCGCTGCTGCCCCTGCCCGATGCACCGGGGCAGGCCGCCGGCACGCGCCGCGCCTCGCTGGTCTGGTGCGTGCCCAGCGACGACGATCCGGTCGAGGCGCTCGACGACGTACAGCGGCGCGCGGTGCTGGCGCACATCTTCCCGCCCGAGGTCGGCCGCTTCGTCGGCATCGGGCCGCTGAAGGTCTTCCCGCTCGGCCTGAACGCCGAGCGCAGCCTGGTCGCCGGCCGCACGGTGCGCATCGGCAACGCGGCGCAGACGCTGCATCCGGTGGCCGGTCAGGGGCTCAACCTGGGCCTGCGCGACGCCCATGCCCTGCTGCAGGCCCTGCGCCGCACGCCCGACGTCGATGCGGCCCTGGCCCAGGTGGCCTGGCAGCGCGCGCCAGACCGCTGGGCGCTGATCGCCACCACCGACTTCCTGGCGCGCAGCTTCACCTGGGACCTGCCCGGGCTGTCCACGCTGCGCGGTGCCGCGCTGGCGACGCTGCAGCAGGTGCCGCCGCTGAAGTCCTGGCTGGCCCGGCGCATGATGTTCGGGCATCGCTGAGTCGCCCGCCCCGACCCGCCCGCGCCGACCGTCCCGCCGGTCAGAGCCGCCGGTGCGTCAGCGCTGGCAGTTGCCGGCGCACGGCGGCGATGCGCGCCGGATCCAGGTCGGCGCAGACCACGCCCTCGCCCTCGGGCTGCACGGCCAGCACCTCGCCCCAGGGGTCGGCCACCAGGCTGTGCCCCCAGGTGCGCCGGCCGTTCTCGTGGGTGCCCCCCTGCGCGCTGGCGAGCAGGTAGCACTGGTTCTCGACCGCCCGGGCGCGCAGCAGCAGCGACCAGTGCGCCTGCCCGGTGGGGTAGGTGAAGGCCGCCGGCAGCACGAACAGGTCGCAGGGCGGCTGCATCAGGGCCCGGAACAGCTCCGGAAAGCGCAGGTCGTAGCAGATCGACAGGCCCACCCGCAGCGCGACGCCGTCCCGGCCGTGCAGCGTGAAGGCCACCGGCGCGGCCGGGCCGGCACAGAGCGTGGCGGCCTCGTCGTAGCGGCGCTCGCCGTCGTCGAAGCGGAACAGGTGGATCTTGTCGTAGCGCGCCGCCACCTGGCCGTCGGGGCCCCAGACCAGGCAGCTGTTGGTCACGTGCCGATCGTCGTCGGACAGCTTCAGCGGCAGCGTGCCGCCGACCAGCCAGAGGCCGTGCTGCCGGGCCAGCCGGGCCAGCGCGTCCTGCATCGGGCCCTGGCCGGGCATTTCGGTGTGGACGAGCTTGTCGGCATCGCGCCGGCCCATCAGCCCGAAGTACTCGGGCAGGGCCACCAGTTCCGCCCCCTGCGCGGCAGCCTCGGCGACGAGGGCGGCGGCACGCGCGAGGTTGTCGGCGGGCACCGGGGAGGAGCACATCTGCACGGCGGCGATCTTCATGGGGCGGACCTGAGGAGGCAATGGATCGGTTCGGGAGCGCATGATGCCTGCGCGGGCAATTTCCGGGCGGTGTGCTGACCTCCCGCAAGCGCTCCATACTCCCGCCGCGGCACACTGGCCCCGGCAACGAGGGCGGTGGCAACCGGCAGGCGCGAGGCGAAGCTTGCGCATCACGCAGACCGGTGTCGCAGCCTTGCCCGCCTCGCGGGTCTGGAGTCTGGATGATGAATTCGAATGGCACTGCGCCCCGCGGGCGCGGTGCACGAGGGGTGGCCCGGCGCGTGTCCGCCGGGGCATGGGGAGCTGCACATGAATGAAGCCGTCGCGTCCCGAGCGGACGCCGCAGCCCTGGCCGAGCATTCGCGCTACGTGCAGCGGGTGCGGCGGGTCTGGGCCGCCGAGATGGCCCTGCTGCCGCCCGGCGCGCCGCGCAGCGCCGAGATCGAGGCACTGATCGATGCCCTGCTCGCGCGCGGGCGCGACCTGCCGGCGGCGCTGCGCATCGCCCGGCAGGTGGTGATGGAGCGCCTGGCGGTGCTCGACATCGAGGCCCAGGCGCCGGTGGAAGTGGTCACGCTGGCGATGACCGAACTGGCCGAGGTGACGCTGGACCGCGCCGTGCGTGCCGGCCGCGCCGAACTGGACGAGCGCTACGGGCCGCCGCGCAGCGAGGCCGGCGCGCCGATCGACTTCTGGGTGGTCGGCATGGGCAAGCTGGGCTCGCGCGAGCTCAACGTGTCCTCCGACATCGACCTGATCTACGTCTACGAGGAAGAGGGCGAGACGCTCGGGCGCGTCGATCCGCAGACGGGCGCCCCGTCGGGACGCGGCATCGTCAGCGCGCACGAGTACTTCGCCCAGCTCAGCCGGCGCCTGCAGGCGCTGATCGGCGATGTCACCGGCGAGGGCTTCGTCTTCCGCATGGACCTGGCGCTGCGGCCCAACGGCAACTCCGGCCCGCCGGTGGTCAGCCTGGCGATGCTGGAGGAGTACTTCCTCGTGCAGGGGCGCGAATGGGAGCGCTTCGCCTGGCTGAAGAGCCGGGTGGTGGCGCCCCGGACGTCGGTGGCTTCCGGTCGTGCCAAGGCGCTGGGCGAGGTGGTCACGCCCTTCGTCTACCGGCGCTACCTCGATTACGGCGTCTTCGAGGGTCTGCGCAACCTGCACCAGAAGATCCGCGACGAGGCGAACCGCCGTGCCGCCGGGCGCCCCGAGCGCGCCAACGACGTCAAGCTCTCGCGCGGGGGCATCCGCGAGATCGAGTTCATCGTGCAGCTGCTGCAGGTGGTGCGCGGCGGCCACTTCCCGGAGCTGCGCACCCGCCCGACCCTCAAGGCGCTGCAGCGCCTCGCAGCGGTGGGTCTGATCACGGCCGAGGCCGCCGAACGGCTGGCGCAGGCCTACGTTTTCCTGCGCCGGGTCGAGCACCGCATCCAGTTCCTCGACGACCAGCAGACCCATCTGCTGCCCACCGCGGACGGCGATCTGGGCTGGATCGCCCGCTCGATGGGGCTGACCTGCAGCCGCGAGGCCTGCGAGCTGCTCGACCAGCTCTGTGCGCATCGCGAGTTCGTCGCCACCGAGTTCGACAACCTGTTGCACGACGGGCGCTCGGCGCCGGCGCGCAACGGCAGCTGCAAGGGCTGCGGCACGGCCGCGCCCTCGCTCGAGTCGCCCGCGCTCTACGAGGGCCTGGCGCCCGAGGTGGCGCAGCGCCTGCGGCAGTTCGTGGCCCAGCCCCGGGTGGAGATGCTGCGCGACGAGTCCCGCCAGCGCCTGGCCCGGCTGCTGCTGCGCGCGCGCCAGATGTGCGAGCAGGGCGCGGTCGACGACGGCAACCTGGCGCTGCAGCGCTTCGTCGACTGGCTCGAGCCCCTGCTGCGGCGCGAGAGCTACCTGGCGCTGCTGTCCGAGCGCGCCCGGGTGCTCGAACGCCTGCTGCGCCTGCTGGCCGCGGCGCGCTGGCCGATGCGTTACCTGATGCAGCACCCGGCGGTGATCGACGAGCTGGCCGATGCGCGGCTGCTGCACGAGCGCTTCGATCCCGCCGGCTTCCAGCGCGACCTCGACGAGCGCGCCCTGGGCTGGTCGCGCTCCGGCGAGGCCGACGAGGAGGCGCTGCTGGACACCCTGCGGCGTGCCCACCAGGCCGAGACCTTCCGCACCCTGGTGCGCGATGTGGAGGGCGAGATCACCGTCGAGCAGGTGGCCGACGACCTCTCCGCACTGGCCGATGCCACGCTCGAATGCACGCTGCGCTGGGCCTGGCAGCACCTGCGCCAGCGCCACCGCGACGAGCCGCGCTTCGCGGTGATCGCCTACGGCAAGCTCGGCGGCAAGGAGCTGGGCTATGGCAGCGATCTGGACATCGTCTTCCTCTACGACGACGAGGACGAGCGCGCCCCCGAGGCCTACGCCGCCTTCGCGCGCAAGCTGATCACCTGGCTGTCGCTGCGCACGTCGGCGGGCGCGCTCTACGAGATCGATACCGCGCTGCGGCCGAACGGCAACTCCGGTCTGCTGGTGACCTCGATGGATTCCTTCGAACGCTACCAGACCGGCCGTGGCAGCAACACCGCCTGGACCTGGGAGCACCAGGCCATCACCCGGGCGCGCTGGTGTGCCGGCCAGCCGGCGCTGGCTGCCCGCTTCGAGGCGGTGCGCCGCGCGGTGCTCTGCGCCGAACGCGACCCGCAGGCGCTGCGCCAGGAGGTGGTGGCGATGCGCGAGAAGGTCCGCCAGGGCTACCCGGTACGCGCCGGCCGCTTCGACCTCAAGCACAGCCCGGGCGGCATGATGGATGCCGAATTCGCGGTGCAGTACCTGGTGCTGGCCCACAGCGCCGCCCATCCGGGCCTGCAGGAAAATCACGGCAACATCGCGCTGCTGCAGCGCGCCGAGCAACTCGGCGTGCTGCCGGCCGGGGTGGGCACGGCCGCCGCCGACGCCTACCGGGCGCTGCGGCGCGCCCAGCACCGGGCGCGCCTGGACGAGGCCGGCGGCAGCTGCGAGCTTGCGGCCCTGGGCGATCTGGCGCCCCGGCGCGAGGCGGTGCAGCGCCTGTGGCGCAGCGTCTTCGGCTGAGCCGCCCCGGCCTGGCCTGGGCCGCGGTGGCGGCCCTGCTGCTGCTGCCGGCGCTGGCGATCGGCCCGGCCGATCCGCTGGCGCTCCAGTTGCTGGCCTGGCGCCCGCAGCAGGCCCTCTCGGAGCCCTGGCGCTGGTGGAGTGCGGCCTGGGTGCACCTGACGCCCGGGCATCGCTGGGCGGACCTGGCCGGCGCCCTGCTGGTGGGGCTGCTGGGTGTGGCCGCGGCGTTGCCGCGACACGCGGCCTGGGCCTGGGCCCTGGCCTGGCCGCTCACCCATCTGAGCCTGCTGCTGCAGCCGACACTGCCGCGCTACGTCGGGCTGTCCGGGGTGCTCTATGCGGGGTTGGCCGTGCTGGCCCTGCTGCTGCTTGCCGAGCCCGGCAGGCCGCGCATTCAGCGTGGGCTCGGCATGCTGCTGGCCCTGGCGCTCATGTTGCGCCTGGCGACCGACCGGGCCTGGGCGCGGGTGCTGTACCAGCCGGGCGGCTGGGATTTCGCGGTCGCGCCACTGGCGCATGCGGCGGGCGTGTTCTGGGGGGCAGTCGCAGCAGGGCTGGCCGAGTGGGGGCACCGCCGCTTCGACGTCCGGCATTGAAGCCGCAGCTGCGTCACACCGATGGGCGACGACTGCGCCTCGGTGGGATCAGCGACCTCCCGGTCGTGACCGCCCGCCGATTCAGGCCTGCAGCAGGGCGCCCAGGCCACCGGCGCGGTCCAGCGCCATCAGGTCGTCGCAGCCGCCCACGTGGGTGTCGCCGATGAAGATCTGCGGCACCGTGCGACGTCCGGTCAACTCGATCATCCGGTCGCGTTCGCTGGGGTGCAGGTCGACGCGGATTTCCTCGATCACGTGGACCCCGCGCTGTTGCAGCAGTGCCTTGGCGCGGACGCAGTACGGGCAGACCTGCGTCGTGTACATCTTGACGGGCTTCATGGGAGATGGGGCCGGAAACGGGACTCGCATTCTGGGCCGCATGGGCGGTTCCCGTGCGGGCTGCGATGCAAATCCGAGAGGGCTGCAGGCCGAATTCAGGAAGACTTCTCGACCGGCAGACCCGCCTCGCGCCAGGCGGCCAGGCCGCCGGCCAGCACATGCACCTTCTCGTGCCCGGCCCGGCGCAGCTGCGCCGCAGCCCGCTGCGCACGGCTGCCGCGCGCGCAGACCAGCACCACGGGCAGCGCCTTGTTGGACGGCAGCCCCTTGGCGCCGTCGAGGTTGCCCAGCGGGATGTTGCGCGAGCCGTTCACGTGACCGGCAGCGAACTCGCCCGGCTCGCAGACGTCGATCACCACCGCCTTCTCGCGGTTCATCAGTTGCACCGCCTCCTGCGGGCTGACCGCATTCGCGCCGCCGCGTCCGAGCTGAGGCAGCGCCAGGGCAATGCCGGAGACCAGGGCGAGCGCGATCCAATGCCAGTTGTGAAGGAGGAAATCCACGGGTCGGAGCCGCTGCAGAGAGCTGGCGTAAGGGGCTGAGAGACACGGATTATAGAATTCGCGCCCGCTGGGCCCGACGGGCCGGGTCGATGCGTCGCAAACGCCTGCGGTAGCCGACCCGGGTGTCCGGATTTGCGCGCAGGCGTTGCATCGCCGCCACGCCCGCCGCGCATCGGGAGGGCCATCCGTGCCGCATGTCGCAGCGCAGCAATCGCGCCCTTGCCGAGCTGCCTCGAACGGCCCCTGCGAGCGGGGGAGGCCGCCTGTTCAGCGCCGGCCCGCGGATTGAACCCGGATCCTGATTGAGCTAACCTCGAAACCCTGCTGACGCAGAGCGGTTTCCAGAAGAGGCTGCATCTGGCGCAGCTTGGCAGCCACCGCAGGGCCGGTGGCGAAGAGCGTCCAGCCACTGTCTTCGACAGGGCCCGGCTTGACGAACGGGGCCAGGCCCGAGGGGAGGAGGGCGCGGATCGCCTCCATGCGTGCATGGGCGGCCGCCAGCCGCTGCTGCAGTCGCAGCAGGGGTTCACATTGTTCCAGAACGCGCCGCAACGGCGTCGCGTCGGGAACGGCGACTGGCTTGCCCGGTTTCACGCGAGGAGTGTAGCGACGATGGACATCCTGATCACCCATGGCAACCTGGCCCGCACCCGCTCGCTGCAGGTGCGCCCGTTGCAGTTGTGGCTGATCGGCGGGTTCCTGCTGCTGCTGATGCTGCTGCTGTCGGGAACCATCTACCACTTCATCTTCCTGAAGGCGGCCCGGGAGGGCTGGCCGGTGGTCAGCCAGATCGTGCGCCTGGTCGTGCGCGACGAGTTCCAGCAGCGCGACCGCTACATGCGCGAGAACCTCGACGCGATGGCGCAGAAGGTCGGCGAGATGCAGGCCAAGCTGATCAAGCTCGAGGCGGTCGGGGCGCGGGTGTCCGGCCTGGCCGGCCTGAAGGCCGAGGAACTGCGCGCGCTGGATGCGGCCGCCGTCGGGCCTGCGGCGTCGGCGCCGGTGCGGGTGCCGGCCGGGCCGGGGCGCGGCGGTCCCTATGTGCCGGTGCAATCCCCTTCGCTCGAGCAGTTGCACGAGGCACTGGCGCAGATGGACGAGCAGGCCGACCACGGTTCGGACGTCTTCACCCTGGTCGAGTCGCGCCTGCTGGAGAAGCGCCTCGAGATGATGATGGTGCCGAGCATCGCGCCGGTGGCCGGTCCGGTGGGCTCGTCCTTCGGTTTCCGGGTCGATCCCTTCAACGGCCGCGCCGCCTTGCACACCGGGCTGGACTTCCCGGCCGAGACCGGCACGCCGATCCGCGCGGCCGCCGGCGGCGTGGTGCGCAGTGCGGCGATGGACGGCGCCTACGGCCTGTCGGTCGAGGTCGACCACGGCAACGGCCTGGTGACCCGTTACGCCCACAGCTCGAAGACCCTGGTCAAGCCGGGCGACGTCGTGCGGCGCGGTCAGAACATCGCGCTGGTGGGTAGCACCGGCCGATCGACCGGGCCGCACCTGCACTTCGAGGTGTTGCTGGGCGGCGTGCCCCAGAACCCGGCGCGCTTCCTGGCGCGCGGGGAGAGCCTCGAGGCCGGGGCCGCCACCGCCGCGGCCACCCGGCCGCGTGGGAAGGCGCGCAGGGCCCGGTGATAAACTCGTCGGCTTTGTGACGGGGCCTGTCCGCCAGGTCCGCATGTGTCCCGTCGGCAGCCTGAAGGCTGCCGACGTCGCTTCCGGTCTTCCCCTTTCCCTCCTGCAGTCCGGGCCGCATCGCTGCAGGTGCACCGCACCCCCTCCATGTTGCCCAAGCTCCTGACTTCGATTTTCGGCAGCCGCAATGACCGCCTGCTCAAGCAGTACCGTCGGGTGGTCGAGCGCATCAACGGGCTCGAGGTCCAGTTCGAGAAGCTGAGCGACGAGGAACTGCGCGGCAGGACCGCCGAGTTCCGCCAGCGCGTGGCCGCCGGCACCTCGCTGGACGACCTGCTGCCCGAAGCCTTCGCGGTGGTGCGCGAGGGCAGCAAGCGGGTGCTGAAGATGCGGCACTTCGACGTGCAGCTCATCGGCGGCCTGACGCTGCACAACGGCAAGATCGCCGAGATGCGCACCGGCGAGGGCAAGACGCTGATGGCCACGCTGCCGGTGTACCTGAACGCACTGGCCGGCAAGGGCGTGCACGTGGTCACGGTGAACGACTACCTGGCGCGCCGCGATGCCGAGTGGATGGGGCGGCTGTACAACTTCCTCGGCCTGAGCGTGGGCATCAACCTGCCCAACATGTCGCGCGAGGAGAAGCAGGCCGCCTACGCGGCCGACATCACCTACGGCACCAACAACGAGTACGGCTTCGACTACCTGCGCGACAACATGGTCTACGAGGTGGCCGACCGGGTGCAGCGGCCGCTGAACTACGCCATCGTCGACGAGGTGGACTCGATCCTGATCGACGAGGCGCGCACCCCGCTGATCATCTCCGGCCAGGCCGAGGACCACACCGAGCTGTACCTGCGCATCAACGCCGTGGTGCCGCGGCTGAAGAAGCAGATCGGCGAGGCCGACCCGCGCACCGGCGAGGGCGTGATCGAGCCGGGCGACTTCACCTGCGACGAGAAGACCCACCAGGTGGTGCTGACCGAGGACGGTCACGAGAACGCCGAGCGCGCGCTCGCCGAGGCGGGCCTGCTGCCCGAGGGCGCCTCGCTGTACGACGCCTCCCACATCACGCTGGTGCATCACCTGTACGCCTCGCTGCGTGCGCACCACCTCTTCCACCGCGATCAGCACTATGTGGTGCAGAACGGCGAGGTGGTGATCGTCGACGAGTTCACCGGCCGCCTGATGACCGGCCGGCGCTGGAGCGATGGCCTGCACCAGGCGGTGGAGGCCAAGGAAGGCGTCAAGATCCAGGCCGAGAACCAGACGCTGGCCTCGATCACCTTCCAGAACTACTTCCGCATGTACGGCAAGCTCGCCGGCATGACCGGCACGGCCGACACCGAGGCCTACGAGTTCCAGGAGATCTACGGCCTCGAGACCGTGGTGATTCCGCCGAACCGGCCCACCATCCGCCGCGACGAACTCGACCTGGTCTACAAGACCGATCGCGAGAAGTACGACGCCGTCACCGCCGACATCCGCGAGTGCTACGAGCGCGGCCAGCCGGTGCTGGTGGGCACCACCTCGATCGAGAACTCCGAGCGCGTCTCCGAGCTGCTGAAGAAGGCCGGCCTGCCGCACCAGGTGCTCAACGCCAAGCAGCATGCCCGCGAGGCCGAGATCGTCGCCCAGGCCGGCCGGCCGAAGATGATCACGATCGCCACCAACATGGCCGGTCGCGGCACCGACATCGTGCTGGGCGGCAACGTCGAGAAGCAGGTGCAGTTCGTCGAGGCCGATCCGGCCCTGCCGGACGAGGAGAAGGCTGCCCGCATCGCCCAGCTGAAGGGCGAGTGGCAGGGCCTGCACGAACAGGTGGTGGCGCTGGGCGGCCTGCGCATCATCGCCACCGAGCGCCACGAGAGCCGGCGCATCGACAACCAGTTGCGCGGCCGGGCCGGCCGCCAGGGCGATCCGGGCAGTTCGCGCTTCTACCTGTCGCTGGAAGACTCGCTGATGCGCATCTTCGCCGGCGACCGCGTCAAGGCGATCATGGAGCGCCTGAAGATGCCCGAGGGCGAGGCCATCGAGGCCGGGATCGTCACACGCAGCATCGAGAGCGCGCAGCGCAAGGTCGAGGCGCGCAACTTCGACATCCGCAAGCAGCTGCTGGAGTACGACGACGTCTCCAACGACCAGCGCAAGGTCATCTACAGCCAGCGCAACGAGCTGCTCGAGCAGACCGACATCGACGCCCAGATCGCCCACCTGCGCCGTGGGGCGATGGAGGATGTGGTGCGCGGCTTCGTGCCGGCGCAAAGCGTCGAGGAGCAGTGGGACCTGGACGGCCTCGAGAAGACCCTGCGCGAGGACTGGCAGCTCGAGGTGCCGGTGAAGGCCCGGGTCGAGAAGAGCGATGCGGTCACCGACGAGGACGTGGTCGAGATGGTGGTGCAGGCCGCCGACGCGGCCTTCGCGGTCAAGCTGGAGCAGGTGGGACGCGAGCAGTTCGCCAGCTTCGAGCGCATGGTGCTGCTGCAGTCGCTGGACACCCACTGGCGCGAGCATCTGGCGGCGCTGGACTACCTGCGCCAGGGCATCCACCTGCGCGGCTATGCCCAGAAGAACCCGAAGCAGGAGTACAAGCGCGAGGCCTTCGAGCTCTTCGGCCAGCTGCTGGCCTCTGTCAAGCTCGAGGTCACCCGCCTGCTGATGACGGTGCGCATCCAGAGCCAGGAGGAGGTGGCGCAGGCCGCCGTGGCCATCGAGGAGCGCGCCGAGCACTTCTCCAACGTCACCTACACCCATCCCAACGAGGACGGCAGCGTGGCCCAGGAGACCGATCCGGCCACCCGCGCCGCCGAGATGCCGCGGGTGGGGCGCAACGATCCCTGCCCCTGCGGCAGCGGCAAGAAGTACAAGCAGTGCCACGGCAAACTCGCCTGACCCCCGTTGCGGCCGACGCCATGAAGGACTCGACATGCCCGTGAACCTCGTTGCTCCGAATCCCCAGGATCTGTACCCGGTTGCCGGGGTCGAGATCGGCACCGCGATGGCCGGGGTGCGCAAGGCCAACCGCCGCGACGTGACGGTGTTCCGCCTTGCGCCGGGTAGCACGGTGGCCGGTGTGTTCACGCTCAACCGTTTCTGCGCCGCGCCGGTGCAGATCTGCCGTGAGCACCTCGCCGCCGGCCGGGGCAGCCGGGCGATCGTGGTCAATACCGGCAACGCCAACGCCGGCACCGGCGCCGATGGCCTGGCCCGGGCGAACGCGGTGTGCGACGCGCTGGCCGCGCTGCTGGGCGTCGAACGCCAGGATGTGCTGCCGTTCTCCACCGGCGTGATCATGGAGACGCTGCCGGTCGATCGCATCGTCGCCGGCCTGCCGGCGGCGCTGGCCGACCTGAAGCCGTCGAACTGGGCCCAGGCGGCCGAGGGCATCATGACCACCGACACGCTGCCCAAGGCGGCGTCGCGCCAGGTCACGATCGGCGGGCGCACGGTGACGGTGACCGGCATCGCCAAGGGCGCCGGCATGATCCGCCCGAACATGGCCACCATGCTGGGCTTCGTCGCCACCGATGCGGCGATCGAGCCGGCGCTGGTGCAGGCCCTGGTGCGCGAGGCGGCCGACCACAGCTTCAACCGCATCACCATCGACGGCGACACCTCCACCAACGACAGCTTCGTGCTGGTGGCGACCCACCAGGCCGGCCATGCCCGCATCGACTCGCTGGAGTCGGCCGAGGGCGCGCTGCTGCGCGAGGCGGTGATCGCGGTGTCGCAGCAGCTGGCGCAGGCCATCGTGCGCGACGGCGAAGGCGCCACCAAGTTCATCACCATCCGCGTCGACGGCGGCCGCTCGAAGGAAGAGTGCCGCCAGGTGGCCTATGCGATCGCGCACTCGCCGCTGGTCAAGACGGCGTTCTTCGCCAGCGATCCCAACCTCGGCCGCATCCTGGCCGCGGTGGGCTATGCCGGCATCGACGACCTGGACCAGGGCCTGATCGACCTCTATCTCGACGACGTGCACGTCGCCCGCCAGGGCGGCCGCCACCCGGACTACCGGGAGGAGGACTGCCAGCGCGTCATGAAGCAGTCCGAGATCACCGTGCGGGTGGACCTGCACCGCGGCAATCGCCACGCCACGGTCTGGACCTGCGACCTGTCGCACGAGTACGTGACGATCAACGCGGACTACCGCTCCTGATCGTCCGGCATCCGGCCCGGGTTCGCTGGCCCGCGCCGCGGTGAATCAGCGCAGCGGGCCGAAGCGCGGCGCCATCGCCGCGCGGATGCGTCCGGCCTCGTCCACCGTGAACGTGCCGCGGGCCTGGTTGTGCGGATGCCCGGCTGCCTCGGCCACCCCGAGCACCGGGGCGAAGCAGGCGTCGCTGCCCTCGAGCAGGGCCTGCCAGTGTGCGCGCGGCCGGCTGGCGAACAGGGCGGTGAAGCGGGCCTTCAGGGCCGGCCAGGCCGAGCGGTCGTACTGCCGGGCCGCATCGACATCGTCCAGGCCGAGGCGGCGCAGCAGTTCGGCGTAGAAGGCCGGTTCGAGCGCGCCCACTGTGAGGTGCCCGCCGTCGGCGCAGCGGTAGACGTCGTAGAACGGCGAGTCGTGGAAGGGGCTGGGCTCGGGGCCGTCGAGCTGGCCGCCGCCGCGGATCCAGTGCGCCAGCGTGCCCAGCATGGCCACGATGTCGACGATGGCGGCGTCGACCACGCAGCCCTGGCCGCTGCGCCGTGCCGCGTGCACCCCGCTGACGATGCCCAGCGCCAGGCCCAGGGCGCCGCCGGCGTCGCCGAGCACCGTCGGCGGCACGATCGGCCGTTCGCCGCGGTGCGCCCCCAGCGACAGCAGCCCGCTGAGGGCGACATAGTTCAGGTCGTGGCCGGCCGACGGCGCCAGCGGGCCGTCCTGGCCCCAGCCGGTCATGCGGCCGTAGACCAGGCGAGGGTTGTGGGCGGCGCAGTCGGCCGGCCCCAGGCCCAGGCGCTCCATGACGCCCGGGCGGTTGCCCTCGATCAGTGCATCGGCATTCGTCACCAGCGCCAGGGCCTGGGCACGCCCGGCCGCCGACTTCAGGTCCACCTCGAGACGGGTCTTGCCGCGCTGCAACAGGTCCTCGCCCGGACCGCCGAGCTGGCGCGCCATCGCATTGCCGCCCGGGCGGCCCAGCGTGGTGACCTGGGCGCCCAGGTGGGCCAGCATCCAGGCGGCCAGCGGGCCGGGGCCCAGGCCCTCGAACTCGACGACCCGCAGGTCGGCCAGGGGGGATCGGACATCGGTGTCGGTCATCGGCGTGGGGACGGGCAGCAAGCAGGCCCGCCAGTGTGCCCCAGCGCAAGGCCGTCCGGACCTTGATCCAGAACGAGGTGCCCTTCCAGTACGGCCGGCACAATGTCTGCTAAGCCCATGGCGCCGGGCCAGAGGGCGCGCAAACCGAGGAATGCATGGAGCAATGGCCGCTGAAACCTGGCGCGGGCGAGACGCCGATCGGACTGGCGCAGGCCGCCGCGGTGGTCGGCCGGCTCGGTGAGCTGTCCACGCAGTCGCTGGCGCAGGCCCTGCTCGACCTGCTGGGCCGCAGCCTGAACATCGGCGGTTGCGAAGTGCGGGCGGGGCTGGGCGACGACCTGCCGCGTCGGGTGTCGGTGGCCGGTACGCTGTGGCCCGAGGCAGATGGCCGTCCTGGTCAGGCCTCTCAGGCCCCGCTGGGCGATGTCTGGGAGATCGGCGCGCGCAGCGCGTGGTTGACCGGGCGGGATCGTTGCATGCAGCTGCACATCCGGCTGGACTGCGGCGATCCGGGCGCTGTCTGGCGGACCGAAGAGCGGGCCTGCCTGGAGGCCTTCGCGGCCTGCCTGATCTCCTTCGTGCGGCTGAACCTGCGTTGCCGGCAGATGGACGAGGCCCTGGGCGACACCCTGGTGCAGCGGTTGCGCCAGCGCTTTCCGACGCTGACCCGCCGGGATCGCGACCTGCTGGCCGGCATGGTGCAGGGCCGCGACGGCGAGCAGATCGCCCTGGCCATGGGCATTCGCCCCAGCAGCGTGCAGACCTACCTGAAGCGGCTGTACCGCAAGCTGGGCATCTCGGGCCAGCGCGAGCTGTTCGGCCTGCTGCTGTCGTCCGGACCGTCGAGCTGCTGAGCGCCGACTCCAGGGGGGGGCGGGGGCGGCGTCTCGCGCATCGGACGGGGTGCTGCCTCCGGGTGGGGGGCGGGCAGATCCGGTGGGGCGATAAGAGTGCTCGAAGTCAATGGGTATTCACCCTGATTTTTCCCGGCGCTCGCAGGCCCTGCGCCGCATAATCGCCACCGATCGGAATCGCGGACCCGCCTGGGCGGCACGCTTCTGGCAAGGACCTGCCTGTGAACCTCCTGCTCGAACTCCTGGCCCGCCAGGAAATCCTTCTGTTGTGCCTGCTGGTTGGCCTGGGCTCGCTGCTGGGCCACGTGCGGCTGGCCGGTGTCTCGCTGGGCGCCGCTGCGGTGCTCTTCCTGGCGATCGGCCTGAGTGCCTGGGGCCATGCGGCCGGGCATGCTCTGGTGGTGTCCGAGCACCTTGGCGTGCTGGGCCTGATCCTGTTCACCTTCTCGGTGGGCATGATGTCCGGCGCCAATTTCTTCGCCACGCTGCGCCAGGGCCTGGGGCCGATCCTGGCGGTGGTCGGGGTGCTGATGCTTGCTGCCGGGGTGGCGGTGGCGGGCGGGCGGCTGCTCGGCCTGGACCCTGCCACGGTGGCGGGGGCGTTCGCCGGCGCGCTGACCAACACGCCAGCCCTGGCCGCGGCCAAGGAGGCCACCGGCCAGAGCCCGCTGCCCACCATCGGCTATGCGGTGACCTACGTGTTCGGGGTGGTCGGCATGCTCGCGGTCGCCACGCTGGCGCTGAAGCATCGGGCCCAGGACGCCGATGCGCCGACGCCGCTGGTGAACTGCACCGTCCGGGTGGAGACCCGCCAGCGTCCGGGCATTCGCGAGCTGGAGCAGCGCCACGGGGAGCGCATCAAGTTCTCCCGCGTGCGTCATGGTGGCATGCGCTTTCCGGTGCAGGCGGTGCACGAGGACGACGTGCTGACCTACAACGACCTGGTCACCGTGGTCGGTCCGGCCGACGAGGTGGAGCAGGTCGTCAAGGAGCTGGGGCATGCCTCGTCGCATGCGCTGGAGGCTGACCGCAGCGCACTCGATTTCCGCCGCATCACCCTGTCCAACGGCAAGCTGGCCGGACGCACGGTGGCCGAGCTGGAACTGCTGCAGCGCTTCGGCGCGACCGTCTCTCGGGTACGCCGGGGCGATGTGGACATGCTGGGCAGCGACCATCTGGTGCTGCAGCTGGGCGACCGCCTGCGAGTGGTGGCGCCGCGTGAGCAGATCGGCCCGGTGACCGCCTACCTGGGCGACTCGGCGCGCGGCCTGTCGGACATCCATCCGATGGTGCTGGGGCTCGGCCTGGCGGCGGGCATCCTGCTCGGGCGCATCGCCGTGCCGCTGCCCGGCGGGGGCTCGTTCGCACTGGGTTCGGCGGCCGGCACCCTGCTGGTGGGCCTGCTGCTCGGGCATCTGGGCCGCATCGGCCGCTTCGTCACGACGATGCCGCTCACCGCGGCGCAGGCGCTGTCGGAGCTGGGCCTGCTGATCTTCCTGGCCCAGGCCGGCACGAAGGCGGGGGGGCAGATCGGCAGCGCCTTCGCCACCGGCGAGTGGTGGCGCATCCTGCTGCTGGGCGCGGCGATCACGCTGACCGCGGGTCTCGGCGTCTACCTGGTGATGCGCCGGGCCTTCGGGATGGGCGGCACCAAGCTGTCGGGCGTGCTGGCCGGCACGCAGACGCAGCCCGCGGTGCTGGCCTTCGCCAACGGCCGTACCCGCTTCGACGCCCGGGTGGCGATGGGTTACGCGCTGGTCTACCCGGCGGCGATGATCACCAAGATCCTGCTGGGGCAGATCCTGGGCGGGCTGTGACCCACCCCTTTAGCGGCTGACGCCGCTCCCCTCGAGGGGGCGCAACCCGTGGCCCGGCGAAGCCGGTTCTGTGGTCGCCGCCGGGTGGAGTCGAGCCGTGACGGGCGGGGACGCCTCAGGGGGCTGGCACGCCCAGCAGCGCGGCGCCCAGCGCCTCGGCCACCTCGATGCCGTCCACCCCGGCGCTCATGATGCCGCCCGCGTAGCCGGCGCCCTCGCCGGCCGGGTAGAGGCCGCGCACGTTCAGGCTCTGGTAGTCGGGGCCGCGGACGATGCGCAGCGGGGAGGAGGTGCGGGTCTCGACGCCGGTCAACACCGCATCGGCCATCGAGAAGCCGCGGATCTGCCGCTCGAAGGCGGGCAGGGCTTCGCGAATCGCCTCCAGCGCATAGGGCGGCAGGCTCTCGCGGCCCTTCTCGGACAGGTCGGTCAGGTGCACGCCCGGCTTGTAGGAGGGCAGCACCCGGCCGAAGCCGGCGGCCGGCCCTTTCTGCCGCTTGATGAAGTCGCCCACCAGCTGCCCCGGCGCGATGTAGCCCCCACCGCCGAGTTCGTAGGCGCGCGACTCCCAGCGGCGCTGGAAGGCAATGCCGTCCAGCGGGTCCACCGGCCCGCTGCCGCCCGGGTCGCGGCGGTAGTCCTCGGGCGAGATGCCCACCACGATGCCGGCATTGGCGTTGCGCTCGTTGCGCGAGTACTGGCTCATGCCGTTCGTGACCACCCGTTCGGGCTCCGAGGTGGCCGCCACCACCGTGCCGCCCGGGCACATGCAGAAGCTGTAGACCGAGCGGCCGTTCTTCGCGTGGTGCACCAGCTTGTAGTCGGCCGCGCCGAGGATCGGGTGGCCCGCGCTGGGGCCGAAGCGGGCCGCGTCGATCAGGCTCTGCGGATGCTCGATGCGGTAGCCGATCGAGAAGGGCTTGGCCTGCATCGCCACGCCGCGGCGCTGCAGCATCGCGAAGGTGTCGCGTGCGCTGTGGCCCAGCGCCAGCACCACCTGGTCGCAGCGGATCTGCGTGCCGTCGGCCAGTTCGACGCCGCGGACGTGGCGTGCGTCGCCCTCGCCCTCGATGAGCAGGTCGGTCACCTGCTGCTGGAAGCGGATCTCGCCGCCCAGCGACAGGATCTGCGCGCGCATCTTCTCGATCATGCTCACCAGCCGGAAGGTGCCGATGTGCGGCTTGCTGACGTACAGGATCTCCTCGGGCGCGCCGGCCTGCACGAACTCGGTCAGCACCTTGCGGGTCAGATGGCGTGCGTCGCTGATCTGGCTGTAGAGCTTGCCGTCGGAAAAGGTGCCGGCGCCGCCTTCGCCGAACTGCACGTTCGAGGTCGGGTCGAGCACGCCGCGCCGCCACAGGCCCCAGGTGTCCTGGGTGCGCTCGCGCACCACCTTGCCGCGCTCGAGCACGATCGGCCGCAACCCCATCTGCGCCAGGATCAGCGCCGCGAACAGGCCGCAGGGGCCGAAGCCGACGACGATCGGGCGCAGCCGCGGTTCGCCGCGCTGGACGGCGTCGTAGAAATCGACCGGCGCCTGGCCGACGAAGTGGTAGCCCGTGTCGGGTGTCGGGCGGATGTGCCGGTCACCGGCCAGCCGCTCGGCCGCACGGGCCTCGGTGGCGGCGTCGGCCAGTTCGCAGTCCAGCGTGTAGATCAGCTGGATCGCGGTCTTCTTGCGCGCATCGTAGGCGCGGCGGAAGACGGTGAAGGCCTTCAACTCCTCGTCACGCAGGCCCAGCCGGGCCACGACGGCCGGGCGCAGCGCGTCCTCGGCATGGTTCAGCGGCAGTCGCAGTTCAGTGATGCGCAGCATGGCGGGCGACGGGAAGAACGAGAAAGGCAGGTCAGAAACGACAAGACGGCCTCGCGGCCGTCCTGAAGGGTACACGCCAGCCGGCGTCCCGGCGGCGTGACAGTGCCGAGCCGATCAGCCCGAATGCGGGCGCTTGCCCGGGTTCTTCTTGGAACGGGTGTGCGAACCGCGCTCCAGGCTGGACTTCTGGCCGCGGCCGGTGGTGAAGGTCACGCCCTTGGGGGCGACGGGACGGGGGGTGGCCTTGCGGTCGGCCTCGGTGACGATCTTGTTGCCCATGAAATGGCTCCGTGGAACGAAGGGTTTCGAATTCGAATCCTCGATTAGGCCACAAGTCGTGGCCCCGAGGTCACATACTGCGCCGGTACTGCCCGCCCACCTCGAACAGCGCCGCGGTGATCTGCCCCAGCGAGCAGCAGCGCACCGCGTCCATCAGCACCTCGAAGACATTGCGGTTCTCGATCACCGCCTGCTGCAGGCGCGCGAGTTGCACCGGCGCCTCGGCGGCGTGGCGGGCGTGGAAGTCGGCCAGGCGCTGGAGTTGCGACTGCTTCTCCTCCTCGGTGGAACGGGCCAGCTCGATGGACTCGGGCACCGCGTCGCCGTGCGGGTTGCGGAAGGTGTTGACGCCGATGATGGGGTACTCGCCGGTGTGCTTGAGCATCTCGTAGTGCATGCTCTCTTCCTGGATCTTGCTGCGCTGGTAGCCGGTCTCCATCGCGCCGAGCACGCCGCCGCGGTCGGCGATCTTCTCGAACTCGGCCAGCACCGCTTCCTCGACCAGCTCGGTCAGCTCGTCGATCACGAAGGCACCCTGGTTGGGGTTCTCGTTCTTCGCCAGGCCCCACTCGCGGTTGATGATGAGCTGGATGGCCATCGCGCGGCGCACCGAGTCTTCCGTCGGCGTGGTGATGGCCTCGTCGAAGGCGTTGGTGTGCAGCGAGTTGCAGTTGTCGTACACCGCGATCAGCGCCTGCAGCGTGGTGCGGATGTCGTTGAACTGGATCTCCTGCGCGTGCAGGGAACGGCCGGAGGTCTGGATGTGGTACTTCAGCTTCTGGCTGCGCTCGTTCGCCCCGTACTTCTCCTTCATCGCCACGGCCCAGATGCGCCGCGCCACGCGGCCCAGCACGGTGTACTCCGGGTCCATGCCGTTGCTGAAGAAGAAGCTCAGGTTGGGCGCGAAGTCGTCGATGTGCATGCCCCGCGCGAGGTAGGCCTCCACCAGCGTGAAGCCGTTGCTCAGCGTGAAGGCCAGCTGGCTGATCGGGTTGGCGCCCGCCTCGGCGATGTGATAGCCGGAAATCGACACCGAGTAGAAGTTGCGCACGTCGTGGTGCACGAAGTACTCGGCGATGTCGCCCATCACCTTCAGGCTGAACTCGGTGGAGAAGATGCAGGTGTTCTGGCCCTGGTCTTCCTTCAGGATGTCGGCCTGCACGGTGCCGCGTACGTTGGCCAGCACCCAGGCGCGGATCTTGGCGGCCTCGGTGTCGGTGGGCTCGCGGCCATTGTCCGAGCGGAACTTCTCCAGCTGCTGGTCGATGGCGGCGTTCATGAACATCGCCAGGATCGACGGCGCCGGGCCGTTGATCGTCATGCTCACCGAAGTGGTCGGGCTGCACAGGTCGAAGCCGGAGTACAGCACCTTCAGGTCGTCCAGCGTGGCGATGCTCACGCCCGAGTTGCCGACCTTGCCGTAGATGTCCGGGCGCGGGTCGGGGTCGTTGCCGTAGAGCGTCACCGAGTCGAAGGCGGTGGACAGGCGCTTGGCCGGCATGCCCTCGCTGACCAGCTTGAAGCGCCGGTTGGTGCGGAAGGCGTCGCCCTCGCCAGCGAACATGCGGGTGGGGTCCTCGCCCTCGCGCTTGAAGGCGAACACGCCGGCGGTGAAGGGGAAGCTGCCGGGCACGTTGTCCAGCATCAGCCACTTCAGGATCTCGCCGTGGTCCTCGTAAGTGGGCAGCACCACCTTGCGGATCTTGTTGCCGGACAGCGTGGTGTGGATCAGGCCGGTGCGGATCTCCTTGTCGCGGATCTTCACCACGTACTCGTCGCCCGCGTAGGCCTGCTGCATCGCGGGCCACTGGGCCAGCAGCTTCTTGGCGTCCGCATCCAGCCGGGCCTCGCGCTCGTCGGCCAGCGCGAGCACGGTGTTCTTCGCGCCGGACTTTTCGCGGTCCGCCTCGTGCAGCATGCGCGCGCTCTCGCGCAGCTGCTGCACCTCGCGGGCCAGGCGCGCCTGCCTGCGCGCGCGCGCCTTGTAGCCGCGCACCGTGTCGGCGATCTCGGCCAGGTAGCGCACCCGCGCCGGCGGCACGATGGGCGTCTGGTGGGTGCTGTGGCGGGTGGCCACCTTCGGCAGCCGGCCTTCCGCCAGGTTCAGGCCGAGCTCGCCCAGCCGGGCCTTGAGCGCCTGGTACAGCGCGGTGACGCCGTCGTCGTTGAAGCGGCTGGCCATGGTGCCGAAGACCGGCATCTGGTCGGGCGGCACGTTGAAGGCCTCGCGGTTGCGCTGCACCTGCTTGGCCACGTCGCGCAGCGCGTCGGCGGCGCCCTTGCGGTCGAACTTGTTGATGGCGACGAACTGGGCGAAGTCGAGCATGTCGATCTTCTCCAGCTGGCTGGCGGCGCCGAACTCCGGCGTCATCACGTACATCGGGATGTCCACGTGCGGCACGATCGCCGCGTCGCCCTGGCCGATGCCCGAGGTCTCGACGATCACCAGGTCGAAGCCGGCGACCTTGCAGGCGGCGACCACGTCGGGCAGCGCCGCGGAGATTTCGCTGCCGGTGTCGCGGGTGGCAAGGCTGCGCATGTAGACGCGCGCGCCGTTCTTCCACGGGCCGATCGCGTTCATGCGGATGCGGTCGCCCAGCAGCGCGCCGCCGCTCTTGCGGCGCGACGGGTCGATCGAGATCACCGCGATCTTCAGCGCGTCGTCCTGGTCCAGGCGCAAGCGCCGCACCAGTTCGTCGGTCAGGCTGGACTTGCCGGCGCCGCCGGTGCCGGTGATGCCCAGCACCGGGGCGCGGCAAGCCTGGGCGGCCTCGCGCACGGCGGCGACCAGCGCGGCGTCGGCGTCGCCGTTCTCCAGCGCGGTGATCAGCTGCGCCAGGCTGCGCCAGGCGGACTCGCTGCCGCCCTGGATCGCCGCCAACTCCTTCGGGGCATGGGCCGACAGGCTGTGGTCGCAGCGCATCACCATCTCGCCGATCATGCCCTGCAGGCCCATGCGCTGGCCGTCCTCCGGGCTGTAGATGCGCACGTTCCGGGCCGCCAGGTCGCGGATCTCGGCCGGCACGATCACGCCGCCGCCGCCGCCGAAGACCTGGATGTGCGCGCCGCCGCGCTGGTGCAGCAGCTCGACCATGTACTTGAAGTACTCGACGTGGCCGCCCTGGTAGGAACTGACCGCGATGCCCTGCACGTCCTCCTGCAGCGCGGCGGTGACCACCTCGTCGACCGAGCGGTTGTGGCCCAGGTGGATCACCTCGGCGCCCATGCCCTGCAGGATGCGCCGCATGATGTTGATCGCCGCATCGTGCCCGTCGAACAGGCTGGCGGCGGTGACGAAGCGCACCTTGTGGGTGGGGCGGTACTGGGCCAGGGCCTGGTAGTCGGCGTGCAGCGCGGTCATGCGGGAGTCTCCTTGGCTGGGGGCGTGGGGCCCGTCCTGAATGTCGGGGTCGATTCTAGTTTGACGTTTACGTAAACGTCACCAGGGGGATCACGGGTGTGCACGGATGTGCCGGGGAGCGCCTCCAGACCGGACGCCGAGCTTCATCCCCCCGTGGCGGAGGAGGCAACCCGGGGCGGTCCGGCGCGTCCTCATGAGGGTGCCGGCCGCGCCATCCTGGACGCCGGGCTGCACTGCGGCGGTGCGTGAGCGGCCTCCGGGGGCGGTGCCGTAGCGTGGTCGGGCTGGCACGGCCTATGCATAAGCGTGGGGGAGGCCACGGTCCTGTGGTCTCGCTAGGTGGGACATTTTGGACAACGGCGTCCGGCTGCGCCGGGTTCTTCGCGCAAGCGGTGAGCCTGGATCCCGTGGTCGCGACGCCGCCTTTTTTGCTCCCGGACCCGGTCGGGGCGCCTGGCGGGTCGGGACCCTGCGTGGTGCGGATGCCGCGTCGGGCGCCGTCGCCGACCGAACGATCGTTCGATTCCTCGCCGTTTCGGCACACAATGCAGCCATGAGTGGGCTGGCCGTTTCCCGGCCGGCCGGGTAGCGACGCTGTGCGAGGACGGACCCTTGGGTATTCCCTGCAAGACCGCGGCGGGTCATGCCGAGCTCGCGGCCCGTGAGCGGCGGCTGTCGCAGCGGCATCGCACGCTGCTGCTGCTGGTCGACGGCCGGCGCGATGCGGCCGAAGTGCTGCGCCTGGGCGAGCAGGCCGGTGTGCCGCGGGCCTACTTCGACGAACTCATGGCGCTCGGCCTGATCGTGCTGGCTGCCCCGGTGCAGGCGCCGTTGCCGGCACTGGCGGACCTGGCCTGGGCGCCCACCGAACAGACCCGGCCGGGCCGCGAGGCGCCCGACGACGCCGATTCGCTGCCCTTCGGCTGGCCGACCGACCTGAGTTCGCTGCCGCGCGTGTTCTCGTCGGCGGAGGACTCGGTGGGCTTCGGTGCGCCGGTGAGCAATACCGAGCTGTCCGAGCTCGAGCGCGACGATCCTGCGCTGGCCCAGGCGCGCAGCGTGGTGCTGCAGGCGCTGCTGGCCACCTCGCCGGTCATCGGGGCGGTGACCATGCTGCGGGTGCGGCGCTCGCGCAGCCGCGCGCAGCTGCGCGCCCTGCTGCCCGAGGTGCAGGCCCGGCTGAGCCGGCCGCGCCATCTGGCCGATGCGCGGCTGGTCATCCAGCGTGTGGAGGCCCTGCTTGCCGCCTGAAGCCACGCTCCCACCCCTGTGCTGTCGCGCCGCCGTGCGCATCCCTGAGTTTCCTGTCCCTCCGCCCCCGACTCCTCCCCGCGCATGAGCTTCCTCGTCCTGGACATCGGCAACACCCGCCTCAAGTGGGGTCTGTACGACCGCCGCGCCGTCGACGCGACCCTGCTGTCGCATGGCGCCGTCTACCTCGAGCAGATCGAGACGCTGGCCGAGCAGGCCTGGATGCACTGGCCGGCGCCCCAGGCGATGCTGGGCTGCGCGGTGGCGGGTCAGGCGGTACGCCGCCGCGCCGAGGAGCAGCTCGAGTTCTGGGACCTGGCACCGCGCTGGGTGGTGTCGCAGGCCGAGGCCTGCGGCGTGGTCAACGGCTACGAACATCCGGCCCGGCTCGGTTCGGATCGCTGGGCGGCCATGATCGGCGCGCGCGGCCGCGTGCTGGCCGAAGGCCCGCCGCGTCCGGCCATCGTCGTGATGGTGGGCACCGCGGTGACGGTGGACGCGCTGGCGGCGGACGGCCGCTTCCTCGGCGGCCTGATCCTGCCCGGCTTCGGCCTGATGCTCAAGGCGCTGGAGAGCGGCACGGCCGGTCTGCACGTGCCCACTGGCGAGATCCAGCGCTTTCCCGTCAACACCAGCGATGCGTTGATGAGCGGCGGCAGCTACGCGATTGCCGGCGCGATCGAGCGCATGCACCGCCACGTGCTGGAGGCCTGTCGCGAAGAGCCGGCGCTCTACATGACCGGCGGGGCGGCGGGCAAGCTGGTGCCGATCACGCCGCTGGGCTTCGAGGTGGTGGACCTGCTGATCTTCGAGGGCCTGCTGCGCCTGGCCGCAGAGCGCGGCTGAGTCCGGCGGCGCCTTCCGCCCGCTGCGCTCAGGCCTGCGGCGCGGCGCGCAGGGCGGCGCGCCGTTCGCGCACCCAGGTCTCCAGCTGGGTGGCGCCCAGCGGCGCGCTGATGCCCAGCCCCTGCAGCTGCCCGCAACCGGCCTCGGCCAGGAAGCGCTGCTGCGCCTCGGTCTCGACCCCCTCGGCCACCACGCCCAGGCCCAGGCCGTCGGCCAGCTGGATGATGGTGCGGGCGATCGCGCAGGCCTGGCGCTGGCCGGGCAGTTCGCGCACGAAGGAGCGGTCGATCTTCATCTTGTCGATCGGCAGCTCCTTCAGGTGGGCAAGCGACGAGTAGCCGGTGCCGAAGTCGTCCACCGACAGGCGCACGCCCAGCGCACGCAGGCGGTGCAGGCGTTCGCGCACGGCCGGCACGTCGTCCATCAGCATGCGCTCGGTCAGCTCGAGCTCCAGCCAGCCGGCCGGCAGGTCGCTGTCCTCGAGCAGCTGCCCGATCGACTCGACGAAGCCCGGCGCCTGGAACTGCAGCGTCGAGAGGTTGACCGCCACCGTCAGGTCCAGGCCATGGCGGTGCCAGTGGCGTGCACAGCGCGCGGCCTCCTGCAGCACCCAGGCGCCGATCGGCACGATCAGGCGGTGCTGCTCGGCCAGCGCGATGAACTCGTCGGGCGCCAGCAGGCCGCGCTCGGGGTGCTGCCAGCGGATCAGGGCCTCCACGCCCACCGGTTCGCCGTCGCAGGTGCGCACCTGCGGCTGGAAGCGCAGGGCGAACTCGCCGTGCTCGATGGCGTGGCCGAGCTGGCCTTCCAGCACCAGGTTGGCGTAGGCCGAGGTGGCCACCTGCGGCTCGAAGATCGCGTAGGTGGCCCGTCCGCGCGCCTTGGCCACGTGCATCGCGGCGTCGGCGTGCTTGATCAGCATGTCCGGCGTCTCCCCGTCGCGCGGGTACAGCGCGATGCCCATCGAAGGTGTCACCGAGATCGGCCGGCCCTCGATGGCCAGCGGTGCCGACACCGCGGTGAGCAGCTTGTTGGCCACGTGGATCACGTCGGCCGGGTCGCGTACGCCGGGCAGCAGCAGCATGAACTCGTCACCGCCGAAGCGGGCGGTGCGGTCGGTGCTGCGCACCTGCTCGCCGATGCGTCGCGCCACCGTCTTGAGCAGGGCGTCGCCGGCGGTGTGCCCCACCGAGTCGTTGACCCGCTCGAAGTGGTCCAGGTCGATGAAGAGCAGCGCGAGTTGCGTGCCCGCCGCCCGTGCGGCCACCATCAGGTGTTCGAGCTGGGCCAGGAAGGCCGCCCGGTTGGGCAGCCCGGTCAGCGCGTCGTGGTGCGCCAGGTAGTGCAGCCGGGCCTGCGTGGCGTGGCGGTCGCGCACGTCGCGCACGATGGTCATGCGCATCAGCAGGCCATGCTGCAGGCTGCTGCGTTCGATGAACTCCACCGGCAGGCGGCTGCCATCGCGGTGCATCAGCGCGGTCTCGTAGGTCGCGTCCTTGCCGGCGGCCATGACATGCGCGACCCGGCTGCGCTGCTCCGGCGCCACCAGGTCGAGCAGGCGGCGGCCCAGCAGTTCGTGCAGGGTCTGGCCGAGCAGTTCGCAGATGGACGGGTTGGCATCGGCGATGCGCCCGTCGCGGTGGAACAGGATGCCCTCCACGCTGGCCTGCATGAATTTGGCCAGACGCTCCTCGGATTCGATCATCGCGCGCTCGGCGGCGCGGTGTCGGGTCAGGTCGCCCAGCAGCACGAACAGGCCCTGCACCCGACCTTGCGCGTCGTGCTGCGGTGCGAAGCTCAGCTCGCTCCACAGGCGCCGGCCGTCGGCCAGCTCCACCTCCTGCTCGCAGCTGCAGCGCTGGCCGCTGCGCAGCGCCTGGGCGACGAAGGGCTGCACCTGCTGGGCCAGCTCCTCACCGAGCACCTGCGGCAGGCTGCGCCCCAGGATGGCCATCACGTCGAAGCCGAAGGCGTGCGCGTAGGGCTCGTTGGCGTAGCTGCAGCGCAGCGTGCCCGCCTCGTGGAAGCCCAGCATCAGCGGCACATGGTCGGCCAGGCTGCGCAGGCGGGCGTGCTCGGCCCGCTCCTGGAGCAGCGCCTGGCGCAGCAGGTCGGCCGTCCAGCCACCACCGGACGGATCGCCGGAGGCGGCACTGGGGGCGGGCGGCAGGTCGCCCGAAGACAGATCGCCGGGCGGCGGAGAAGGGCGCAGAGTCATGGCGGTCCGGCGCGAAGCCAACCGGCCATCATAGGCAGGCGCCGCCGAGGACGCGGCGCACGCCCCCGGTTCGCGGGGGGGCGCAGGTTTCGGCAAGTCGGCAGCGTGTCCAGCCTCAGAGGATGAAGCGCGACAGGTCCTCGTCGGCCGCCAGCCGGGCCAGGCGCTCGTCGACCTGGGCCGCGTCGATGCGCACGGTCTGCCCGGCCTGCCGCGGCGCGTCGAAGGACAGCTCGTCGAGCAGCCGTTCCATCACCGTGGCGAGCCGGCGCGCGCCGATGTTCTCGGTGCGCTCGTTGACGCTGCAGGCGATCTCGGCGATGCGGCGCACCGCGCCGGGTTCGAACTCGAGCGTCACACCCTCGGTGGCGAGCAGGGCGCGGTACTGCTCGAGCAGGCTGGCCTGGGTGCTGGTCAGGATGGCCTCGAAGTCGTCCACCCCCAGCGAGCCCAGCTCCACCCGGATCGGAAAGCGACCCTGCAGCTCCGGGATCAGGTCGCTGGGCTTGGAGAGATGGAAGGCACCCGAGGCGATGAAGAGGATGTGGTCGGTCTTGACCATGCCGTACTTGGTGCTGACCGTGGTGCCTTCGACCAGCGGCAGCAGGTCGCGCTGCACGCCCTGGCGCGAGACGTCGGCGCCCTGCACGTCCGAGCGGCTGGCGACCTTGTCGATCTCGTCGATGAAGACGATGCCGTTCTGCTCGGTGTTGTGCAGCGCGCGGGCCTTGATCTCGTCCTCGTTGACCAGGCGCTGGGCCTCCTCCTCGACCAGCAGCTTGCGCGCCTCGGCGATGGTCATCTTGCGCGACTTGCGCTTGCCCGCACCGAGCTGGGCGAACATGCCGCGCAGCTGCTCGGCCATCTCCTCCATGCCCGCCGGGCCCATCACCTCCAGCGCGGGGCGGGCCTCGGCCACCTCGATCTCGATCTCCTTGTCGTCGAGCGTGCCCTCGCGCAGGCGCTTGCGCATCACCTGGCGGGCCGCGCCTTCGCCGGCACTGCCCGTGCCGCTGCCGCTGTCGGCAAAGCCGAACTCGCTGCGCGGGCGGGGCACCAGCACGTCGAGGATGCGGTCCTCGGCGGCGTCCTCGGCGCGGGTGCGCATGCGCTGCACCTGGCGCTCGCGCTCCTGCTTGACCGCGCTGTCGACCAGATCGCGCACGATGCTGTCGACGTCCTTGCCGACATAGCCCACTTCGGTGAACTTGGTGGCCTCCACCTTGATGAAGGGCGCGTCGGCCAGCCGTGCCAGGCGGCGCGCGATCTCGGTCTTGCCCACGCCGGTGGGGCCGATCATCAGGATGTTCTTCGGCGTGATCTCGGCACGCAGCCGCTCGTCGACCTGCTGGCGGCGCCAGCGGTTGCGCAGCGCGATGGCCACGGCCCGCTTGGCCTCCTTCTGGCCGACGATGTGGCGGTCGAGTTCGGAGACGATCTCCTGTGGCGTCATGGCGGTCATGTCCGGATTCCTGGCGACGGTGGCAACGTGATTTCCTGCGCGGCCCGGCAGGCCGGAACGGTGGCGGCGCGGCGCGGCGTCCGGCCGCCTCGGAAGGCGGTGTTCATGCTCAGTCCAGGGTCTCCAAGGTGTGCGACTGGTTGGTGTAGATGCACAGGTCGCCGGCGATCTCGAGGGCGCGCTTGACCACCTCGGCCGGCGCCATTTCGGTGTGCTGCAGCAGGGCGCGTGCGGCGGCCTGGGCGTAGGCGCCGCCCGAGCCGATCGCGACGATGCCCTGTTCGGGCTCGAGCACGTCGCCGTTGCCGGTGATGATCAGCGAGGCCTTGCGGTCGGCCACCGCGAGCATGGCCTCCAGGCGGCGCAGCACCCGGTCGGTGCGCCAGTCGCGCGTCAGCTCGACGGCCGCGCGCAGCAGATGGCCCTGGTGTTTCTCGAGCTTGGCCTCGAAGCGCTCGAACAGGGTGAAGGCGTCGGCCGTGGCGCCGGCGAAACCGGCCAGGACCTGGTCGCGGTGCAGGCGGCGCACCTTGCGCGCCCCCGCCTTGACGACGATGTTGCCCAGCGTGACCTGGCCGTCGCCGCCCATGGCGACGCGCTCGCCGCGGCGCACGCTGAGGATGGTGGTGCCGTGAAACTGCTCCATGGAGGATCGATCCGGGTGGGGAGGGAAGAAGGCCTGCCCGCAGGGCGGGCGCACGGAGGGCGGCTGCCGCCGGCTCACCCGGCCGGCGCCGCCGTCCTCAGAGGTTGCGCACCGTGACGCGGGCGTGCTCGTTGATGCCCATCGCGCCGCAGAACAGGGCCACCAGCCGGTGCGCGTCGACGAAGCTCACCGTGCGGTTCTCGCTGCGGCGCGCCAGCACCCAGTTCAGCAGGTCGCCCGCGGCGATGAAATCGACCCGGATCAGCCGGCTGCAGTTCACGTTGATCAGACTGGCCGCGCCGATCTGGGCGTCGAGCTGCTTGAGCAGCGGCGCGATGTCACCCACCAGCTGCCCATTGAGCTCGACACTGGCCACGGCAGAGGGGCCTTCGTCGGCCGGCTCCGATTCCATGAAGCCGGTGCTGACATCCGCGCTGAGCGCCGGCTGGGCGATCGTCACGCCGCTGCTGCTGGCCATCTGCAGGCTGCACTGCGCCGGCGCCCAGGACGGCGGCGAGACCTCGTAGGTCATGCAGTAGTCGATGGCGGCCTGGTCGAAGTCGGGGGCCCGGTTGGCCAGGCGCAGCGCCTCGAGCTTGAGCATCCAGAAGGCCGGGTCGGCGTCGCGCACCCCGGCGGGGGCGGCTTCGGCCAGCAGCTGGAAGAAGCGCTCGCCGCCGATCCAGCGCATCTGCACCGGCTGGTCGGCCCATTCGTGCAGCAGCCGGGTCAGCGCCGTGGCGGCCTGGGCGTCGATGCGCAGCACCGTGCGCCAGTCCAGCACCCAGGGCAGCGGCATCTGCAGCAGCTGGGAGCGCAGCTGGGCCACGCCGTCGGCGTCGAGCGCCTCCGGGCAGACCCAGCCCACCGTTGCATCCAGCGGCACGTTCCCGCGGGCTGCGCTGCGCGGACGCTCCTGCGCGGCCTGCTCGGCCACCATGCGCGGCAGCGAGTACCACTGCGGCGCGGACCAGCCGAAGCGCTGCAGGTAGTCCATGGCCAGCGTCTCGAACTTGGACTGCTGGCCGGTGGCCCGGTAGAGGTCGAACAGGGCCAGCCAGGTGTCGGAGTGCTGCGCGCGCAGACCGCCCGCGGCGACCAGGGCCTGCAGCACACGCTCGCACTGGTCGAAGTCGGCATTGGCGAAGGCGATCACCGCTTCGTCGAGCTCGGCATCGTGCGCGATCTCGTTGACCTCGAACGCGAAGGCGTTCGAGGCGTCGTTGCCGTCGCCGTACAGCGGCGACAGGGCCGACACCCCCTGCCCCAGCATGGCAGCCGGGGCGGTGTCGAGCCGCTGCGCGGCCGGTGAGGGTGCCTGTACCGGCAGCCCCTCGAGCTGCATCGGCGTGGTGGGCTTGAATGCGTCGGTGAGCACCGGCGTGGTGGCCATCACCTGCGGGGCGGTGGTGGCGGCGAAGAAGGAGTCGCTCAGCGAGGGCGATACCGAACGCATCACCGCCGCACCGCGCCGCGTGGGCGTGGAGACGGTCTCGCCGACCATCTGCCGCTCGATCGCATCGATCTTGTCCTTCACGCCGCTGTCGGGCCGGGCGCCGGGCTCGTTGATGCGCACCTCGGAGTCGTCCAGATGAGACAGGCCCTCCAGGCCGGCCAGTCCGTCGCCGGTCAGGCCCTCGCGGCGGATCTTGCGCAGCATGTCGAACTCGCGCTTGCGCACGAAGTCGTTGCGCCGCTTGCGCTCGATCATGGCCTTGATCTCGCTGCGTGCGGCGTCGTCCTCGTGCTGCTCGGAATTCGGGTTGTTCAGGTCCGCCCAGTCGGTGGTGGGGTTGAGCGCGAAGCGCACCACCTTGCGGAAGAAGCCGCTCTTGGGAGGATCCTTGGATTCAGACATGGTGTCGAAGGCTGCCGGTGGCCATGCGCAGGACGACCGGCACCGGCTCAGTCCCCGAAGAGTTTCTGCTTGAGTTCGCGCCGCTGCTGGGCTTCGAGCGACAGTGTAGCGGTGGGTCGCGCGAGCAGGCGGCGCAGACCGATCGGTTCACCTGTTTCGTCGCAGTAACCATAGTCACCGGAATCGATCCGGGCGATGGCCTGCGAGATCTTCTTGAGCAGCTTGCGCTCGCGGTCGCGGGTGCGCAGCTCGAGGGCGTGCTCCTCCTCGATGGTGGCGCGGTCGGCCGGGTCGGGCACGATCGAGGTGTCCTCGCGCAGGTGCTCGGTGGTCTCGCCGGCGTTGGACAGCAGGTCCTCCTTCTGCCGGACCAGGCAGTGGCGGAAGTACTCGAGCTGCTTGTCGTTCATGTACTCGCTGTCGGGCATCGACAGCAGCTCGACCTCGGTCAGGTCCCGGCCGGCCTTGGTCTTCCAGGCGTCGGCGAGCTTGGGGTCAGCCGTGGGCAGCGAGCGGGAGGGGGCGGTCTGTGGCATGGAACGACTCGATTAGCGGACGACAAGGGGGCGCACGGGGCCGGAGCGCTGCACCGCGGGCAGCGGGGTCAGCGCCGGCTGCGGCCGGGCGGACCTGGAGTTGTGGACCGACCCGCACCGCGCGCCGCCGGACTTCGGTGGGGTCCGGCGCACCGGCATCGGATCCCGCCCCGTTGGGGGGCGGGCCGTTTCGGGCGCGCGGATTGTATCCATCCCGGGCGCCGGCGTGCGCAGCGTGATCGGCCCGTGGTCGGCCTGCCTGGCGGGCCGTGGCGGCTGTCACGCCAGGCAGTGCTCCAGGCCCTGCTGGAACACCTCGCGTGGCAGGTCGAGGCCGATGAAGACCATGCGGCTCTGGCGCGCCTCGCCTTCGCCCCACTTCGGGCCGAGGTCGCTGCCCATGAGCTGGTGCACGCCCTGGAAGATCACCTTGCGGTCGGTGCCGCGCATGTGCAGCACGCCCTTGTAGCGCAGCATGCGCGGGCCGTAGATCTGCACCAGCGAGCCGAGGAAGTCCTCCAGCTTGGCCGGGTCGAAGGGCCGATCGGCGCGGAAGACGAAGGACTTCACGTCGTCGTCGTGATGGTGGTGGTGCGGGTGGTCGCAGGCCTCGCCGTGGGCGTGATCGTGGTCGTGCCCGTGATCGTGCCCATGTGCGTGCGCGTCGGCTTCGGCCAGGAAGTCGGGGTCGATCTCCAGCTTGGCGTTGAGGTTGAAGCCGCGCAGGTCGAACACCTGCGCGATGGGCACTTCGCCGAAGTGCACGCGCTGCTGCGGCGCGCGCGGGTTCATGTGCTTGAGCCGGTGCGACAGCGCCTCGATGGTCGCCTCGTCGACCAGGTCGGTCTTGCTCAGGAAGATCCGGTCGGCAAAACCGACCTGGCGGCGCGCCTCCTGGCGGTCGTCGAGCTGCTGGTCGGCGTGCCTGGCGTCCACCAGCGTCAGGATGGAGTCGAGCAGGTAGGCCTCGGCCACCTCGTCGTCCATGAAGAAGGTCTGCGCCACCGGGCCGGGGTCGGCCAGCCCCGTGGTCTCGATGACCACACGTTCGAAGTCCAGCTCGCCGCGGCGGCGCCGCCGCGCCAGGTCGGCCAGGGTTTCGCGCAGGTCCTCGCGGATGGTGCAGCAGATGCATCCATTGCTCATCTGGATGATCTGCTCCTTCGTCTCGGTCACGAGGATGTCGTTGTCGATGTTCTCCTCGCCGAACTCGTTCTCGATCACGGCGATCTTCTGGCCGTGGGCCTCGGTGAGCACGCGCTTGAGCAGCGTGGTCTTGCCGGAGCCGAGGAAGCCGGTGAGGATGGTCGCGGGAATCAGGCCAGTGGACATGGAAACTCTCTCGGGTTGCGGCCCCGGCCGCCGCAGGCGGTGACCCCGGGGCCTCGGGCAGGGCTGCATTGGAACATCCCCCGGCCGTGCCTGCAGGCCGAGGGCGGCTGGCCGATGCGCGTCGTGTCGTCGGCATCAGGTATTCTTCCGTCGTCTTCACTCCGGCACGTCCCGTGTCCGAACCACCTCACTCCCCTTCCCGCCCATCGCGCGAGGGCGCGCGGTCCACGGGCGATCGCCGCAGCCTGCTGGTGCGGGTGCGCGAGTTCCTGTCGCCCGGGCCCGACTCCACCGACGAGCTGATCGAGACTCTGGCCGAGGCCGAGGAGCGCGAGCTGATCGACCCGGAGTCGCGTTCGATGCTCGAGGGCGTGATCCGCATGGCCGACCTGACGGCCGGCGATGCGATGGTGGCCGCTCCGCGCATGGACCTGCTGGACATCGCCGCGCCCTACGACGAACTGCTGGCGCAGGTGATCGAGACCGGCCACTCGCGTTTTCCGGTCTACGAGGGCGACCGCGAGAACCTGATCGGCATCCTGCTGGCCAAGGACCTGCTCAAGCTGCAGCGTGCGCCCGAGCTGAACCTGCGCACCCTGCTGCGCCCGGCGGTGTTCGTGCCCGAGTCCAAGGGCCTGAACGAGCTGCTGCGCGACTTCCGCTCGAACCGCAACCATCTGGCCCTCGTGATCGACGAGTTCGGCCGCTGCGCCGGACTGATCACCATCGAGGATGTGCTCGAGGAGATCGTCGGCGAGATCGAGGACGAGTTCGACGACAAGGACGGCGAGTCGGGCATCTACACCCTGGCCGACGGCAGCCAGCGGGTGGCCGGCGACGTGGCGGTCGAGGCGGTCAACCAGGCCTTCGGCGTCACCCTGCCGCCCGAGCCCTTCGAGACGATCGGCGGCCTGATCGCCGACCACCTCGGGCGGGTGCCACGGCGCGGCGAGACCGTGCACCTGGGCGGACTGGCCTTCACGGTGATGCTGACCCGCGGCGGCGCGGTGCGCTGGTTCCGCGTACGCCGCGAGCCGGCACCGGCCCTGCCGGCCGCGGCCGGCTGAGGTGGTGACGCTGTCCCGTCCGCGCCTGGCCGTCGCGCTGCCGCTGGCCCTGCTGGCCGGTGCGACGCACGCGTTCGCGCTGGCACCCTGGCCCTCGGGGGGGCTGCAGCTGGCCGCCATGGCGGTGCTGGTGGCGCTGCTGCCCGGGCGCTCGCCGCGCGACGCGGGCCTGCTGGGCCTGGCCTTCGGCACGACCTGGCTGCTGGGCAGCTTCTTCTGGCTGTTCGTCAGCATGCACCGCTACGGTCACCTGCCCGCGCCGCTGGCGGCGGCTGCGGTGCTGCTGCTGGCGCTGGCGCTGGCGCTCTATCCGGCCGTGGCCGCGGCGCTGTTCGCCGCGCGGCGCCCGGCGTCCCGGCCGGCAGCGGTGCTGCTCTGGGCGCTGCTGTGGCTGCTGGCCGAGCTGGCGCGCGCGCAATGGTTCACCGGTTTTCCCTGGGGAGCTGCCGGCTACGCCCATGTGGATTCGACGCTGGCCCTGCTGGCGCCCTGGCTGGGGGTCTACGGCATCGGCGCGGTGGCCGCGGCGCTGGCGGCCTGGAGTGGGCTGCAGGCGGTCGAGGCCGGCGGGGGGCGCCGCCTGCTGGCGTTGCTGCCCCTGCTGGCGGTTGCGCTGCTGCCGGCCTGGCGGGGGCCGGACTTCACCCGGCCCACGGCGACCCTGCAGGTCAGCCTGCTGCAGGGTAACGTGCCGCAGGACGAGAAGTTCGATTTCTCCCGGCTGCCCGCCACGCTGGCCTGGCATGTGCAGGCGCTGATGGACGCCCGGGGCGACCTGGTGGTGGCACCGGAGACCGCCATTCCCCTGCTGCCCGAACAGCTCCCGCCCGGGCTCTGGCCGCAGCTGCAGGCGCATTTCGCGCAGCCGGGCCGCCCGCACGCCCTGGTGGGGCTGCCGCTGGGAAACCTCGAGCAGGGTTACACCAACTCGGTGGCCGGCCTGGGGCCATCGCAGGCCGCGCCCTACCGCTACGACAAGCACCATCTGGTGCCCTTCGGCGAGTTCATTCCGCCGGGTTTCCGCTGGTTCGTCGACGCGATGCGCATTCCGCTGGGCGACTTCGCGCGCGGGCCGCGCTCGGCGCCGTCCTTCGTGCTGGGCGGCGAGCGGATCGCCCCCAACATCTGTTACGAGGATCTGTTCGGCGAGGAGCTGGCGGCGCGCTGGGACGGCCGCCACCCGCCGCCGACGTTGCTGGTCAATGTGAGCAACATCGGCTGGTTCGGCGAGACGGTGGCGGTGGACCAGCACCTGCACATCTCGCGCATGCGCAGCCTGGAGCTGCAGCGGCCGATGCTGCGTGCCACCAACACCGGCGCCACCGCGGTGATCGACCACCGCGGGCGGGTTCTGCATGCGCTGGCGCCGCATCGCCGCGGCGTGCTCGAAGGCCAGGTGCAGGGACGCGACGGCGCGACCCCCTATGCCGCCTGGGCCGCGCAGCTGCGCCTGTGGCCGCTGTGGGGGCTCGGTTTGCTGGGCGTGGCCTGGCTGGCGCGGCGTCGCGCGCCCGAGGTCTCAGAGCAGCGGTGAAAGCACCCGGGTGGCCACGCGCTGCACCACCTCCGACGGCGTGGTGCGGGCCACCTCCAGGCAGCGCTGCGCATAGGCCGGTTCACGCAGCAGGCGCGGAATGTCGATGCGCTCGACATAGGCGCTCATCAGCCACTTCAGGTCGGTGAGCGCGACCAGATCGGGGGCCGCACCACGGGCCGGGCTGCGGCGGGGCAGGGCGGTGGGAGATTGCAGGCAGGCCATCGCGGACTCCTCGGGGCGGGATCGGTCGCCGCCTGCCGCCACTGTCGCGGCCCGGTCGCAGGCGCCATCGGCGGAAAAGCCCGGCGAAGACCGTCCAGGTGCCCGCGCAGCCGGGCCGGTGTGATCGTGGTCACGGTACATGGGCAAACACTCGAACCCGGCTGTCGCGGCCCGCGAAGGTCGCTGAAACTTATTTGTCCAAAACTGTCGAAGACGCTGGTGTAGAGTCGGCGCACTCCCGCATGGGTTGCGTCGATCGGCGCCCCGATCCACCCCTTCCCCCGAACTGCGAAAGGACAAACCATGTTCCGACTGGCGACTGTCACGATGCTGACGATTGCGATCTCGGCCTGCTCGAATGCCCCGAAGGTCGAGACCCCGGCGGCGGCGCCCGTGGTGGCGGCCGCGCCGGCTGCGCCGGCCCCGGCCCCTGCGCCCACTCCGGCCGCACCCCAGGCGGCCCCCGAGTCCAAGGTGGCGACGGTCGACCTGGCTGCCCAGGCCCGTGCCGCGACGCCCTCGCACCTGGATCCGGCCAGCCCGCTGGCGCGCGAGCGCAGCATCTACTTCGACTTCGATCAGTTCGTGATCCGCTCGCAGGACCGCCCGGTGGTGGAGTCGCACGGCAAGTACCTGGCTGCGGGCCGGACGCTGAAGGTGGCCGTCGAAGGCCATGCCGACGAGCGCGGCAGCCGCGAGTACAACCTGGCGCTGGGCCAGAAGCGGGCCCAGGCGGTGGTGCAGGCCCTGAAGCTGCTGGGCGCGAACGACGAACAGCTCGAGGCGGTGAGCTACGGCGAGGAGCGCCCGAAGGCCAGTGGCAGCGACGAGTCCGCCTGGGCGCAGAACCGCCGCGCCGACATCCGCTACAAGTGAGGCACCGCCGCCCGGCCGTGGCCGGGGGGCGCGCAGACAGGGGCCGCCGGCAGGTGCCGGACGGCCCCTTCTCCTTTCAGGGGAGCGTGTGGGCGGCGCACCGATAATCCGCCCCTGCCGACCCCTTGCCCATCATGGCCCTGCTCACCCTCCAAGACGCCTGCCTGGCCTACGGGCATGTGCCCCTGCTCGACCACACCGCGATGTCGCTGGAGGCGGGCGAGCGGCTCGGCCTGATCGGCCGCAACGGCTCGGGCAAGTCCTCGCTGCTGAAGATCCTGGCCGGCCTGGAGCGTCCCGACGACGGCCTGCTGCAGCTGCAGCAGGGGCTGCGCCGCCACTACGTGCCGCAGGAGCCCGAGTTCCGTGCCGGCGTCACGGTGTTCGAGGCGGTGTCCGACGCCCTGGCCGAGGTGCGCGAGCTGCGCCGCCGCTACGAGGCCCACGCGCCCGGCGAGGATCTCGACGCGCTGCAGAGCCGCCTGGAGGCGCTCGACGGCTGGACCTGGGAGCAGCGCGTCGAGCAGACGCTCGACCGGCTCGGCCTGCGCGCCGAGGCACGGGTGGACGACCTCTCGGGCGGCCTGCGCAAGCGTGTCGCGCTGGCCCAGGCGCTGGCCGCCGCGCCCGATGTGCTGCTGCTCGACGAGCCCACCAACCACCTCGACCTGGAGGCCATCCTCTGGCTGCAGGAGCTGCTGAAGAGCTTCCGCGGGGCACTGGTGGTGATCACGCACGACCGGGCCTTCCTGGACGCCGTGGCCACCCGCATCGTCGAGCTCGACCGCGGCATTCTGCGCAGCTACCCGGGCAGCTTCTCGGCCTACGAGGCCGCCAAGGAGCGCGAGCTGCATGCCGAGGCGCTGGCCAACGCCCGCGCCGACAAGTTGCTGGCGCAGGAGGAGGTCTGGATCCGCAAGGGCGTGGAGGCGCGGCGCACCCGCAGTGTGGGCCGGGTGGCCCGGCTGCAGCAGCTGCGTGCGCAGCGCGCCGCGCGCCGCGAGGTGGTCGGCCGTGCGACGCTCGAGGTCGATGCCGGCACGCGCAGCGGCAAGATCGTCGCGGTGCTCGAAGGGGTGTCGAAGTCCTTCGGTGCGCGCACGGTGGTGCGCGACCTGAGCGTGACGATCCTGCGCGGCGACAAGGTCGGCCTGATCGGCCCGAACGGGGCCGGCAAGACCACGCTGCTGCGCCTGATCCTCGGCGAGCTGGCCCCCGATGCCGGGACGGTGCGCCGTGGCACGCAGGTCCAGGTGGCCTACTTCGACCAGATGCGCGAGGCGCTCGACCCCGAGGCGACGCTGGCCGACACGATCAGCCCCGGCAGCGAGTGGGTCGAGATCGGCGGCGTGCGCAAGCATGTCATGGGCTACCTCGGCGATTTCCTGTTCTCGCCGGCGCGGGCCAACTCGCCGGTGCGCAGCCTGTCGGGCGGCGAGCGCAACCGCCTGCTGCTGGCGCGCCTGTTCGCGCGCCCGGCCAATGTGCTGGTGCTCGACGAGCCGACCAACGACCTGGACATCGACACCCTCGAGCTGCTCGAGGACCTGCTGCAGTCCTACCCGGGCACGGTCTTCCTGGTCAGCCACGACCGGCGCTTCCTGGATGCGGTGGTGACCAGCACCCTGGTGGCCGAGGGCGAGGGTCGCTGGCGCGAGTACGAGGGCAGCGTCGAGGACTGGCTGCAGCAGTCGCAGCGCGCCGCCGCGCTGGCGCAGCAGCAGGCCGCCGCGACCTCGAAGGCGCCGGCTTCGCCCGCCGCCGCACCGGCGGCCGAGGGGGGGGCGGCCGCAGCAGGGGCCCCGGCGCCGCGCCGCAAGCTCAGCTACAAGGAGCAGCGCGAGCTGGACGAACTGCCGGGGCGCATCGACGCGCTGGAAACCGAGCAGAAGGCCCTGGCCGAGGCGATGGCCGGCAGCGACCTGTACACCCGCACGCCCGAGCGCATCGCCGAGGTGCATGCGCGCCATGCCCGGATCGAGGAAGAGCTGCTGGAACTGCTCGAGCGCTGGGAGGCGCTGTCCAGCCGTTGAGCGGCCGCGCGCCGCCGGGCATCACGGTCAGGCGTGCCCGGGCCGGGCTCAGCGGGCCTCGTCGAGCAGGCGCTTCAGGTCGGCGGCCAGATCCGCGGGCGGCGTGGCATGGCGCACGTACAGGCGAATGCGCCCCTGCGTGTCGTAGACGTAGGACGCGGCGGTGTGGTCCACGGTGTAGCTGGTCTCGGTCTTGCCCGGCACCTTGCGGTAGAAGACCTTGAACTCCTTGGCGGCGGCGGCCACCTCGTCGGGCGTGCCCCAGAGGCCCAGCCAGTTCGGGCTGAAGCTGCCGACGTAGTCCTTCAGCAGTTCCGGGCGGTCGCGCTCCGGATCCACGGAGACGAACACGCCGACCAGCCGTTCGCCGTCTGCACCGAGCAGGCGCTGGGTCTCGACCAGGTTCGTCAGCGTGGTCGGGCAGACGTCCGGGCACTGCGTGTAGCCGAAGAACACCACCACCAGCTTGCCCTTCAGCTCGGTCAGGCTGCGGCGCCGGCCCTCGGGGTCGCGCAGGTTCAGTTCGCGTGCATAGCTGGCGCCGCTGATGTCCAGCGACTTGAACGGCGAGGCCTGCGAGGGGCCGAAGCGGTCGCAGCCGGCCAGCGCCAGCAGGGCGCCGCCGCAGAGCCGTCGGCGCCGCCGTGCGGCCGTCGGGAGAGAGGCGGAGGAGGGCAGGGATCGCGGCATGTCCGGGTCTGGCAGGAGGCCTGCCCGGCGCCGGCCGTCCGTTACGGGCGGCCAGGCAGCGGGCTCAGCGACGGCCGAGCATACCTGCCTGGCTGTCGCCCGGCATGACCGCGCGCAAGGTGCTCAGGGCGCTCAGCAGTGCCACCAGGGCGGCCGCGCCGGCGGTGTGGGCCAGCGCGGCCGCCAGCGGCCAGTCCAGCACCACGTTCGACACCCCGCTGGCCACCTGCCAGGCCAGCAGGCCGGCCAGCGCGGCCGCCGCACGTGTGCGACCCTGCCGGTACAGCCACCCGGCCAGGCCGCCCAGCGCGACCAGCACCACCAGTGCGCCGACGCGGTGCACCACGTGGATCGCCGTCAGCGCGGCGAAGGGCAGGAAGGCGCCGTCGCCGGTCTGGCCCAGTTCCCGCCGCCATTCGAAGCCGGTGGCCAGGTCCATCGGCGGCCACCACTGGCCCTGGCAGGTGGGGAAGTCCTGGCAGGCCAGTACCGCGTAGTTCGTGCTCACCCAGCCGCCCAATGCCACCTGCAGCAGCAGCAGGACCAGGCCGGCGCGTGCCGCCCGGCGCAGGGGCGCGGGCAGTGCCCGGGCGCCCGGCGTCTGCCGCCGTGCCAGCACCGCGATCAGCCCGAGCAGGCCGACCCCGCCGAGCAGGTGCAGCGTGACGATCGCCGGGTAGAGCTTCATCGTCACCGTCAGCGCGCCGAAGGCGCCCTGCGCGCAGACCCAGAGGAAGATCAGCGCGGTCCAGGCCGGCCAGGCCTGGGTGCTGTCCGGATCGGCCGACCGCCGGCCCTGCCGGGCACGACGCAGGTGTCCGACCAGCATCGCCAGGATCAGCGCGCCCACCGCGGTGGCCAGGTAGCGGTGGATCATCTCGATCCAGGCCTTGGCCCGGGTCACCGGTCCGGTGGGCTGCACCGCCTCGGCCGCGGCGATGTCCGCGCGTGCGCCCAGCGGCGAGGCCTGCCCGTAGCAGCCCGGCCAGTCCGGGCAGCCCAGCCCGGAGTCCGACAGCCGGGTGAAGGCCCCGAAGACGATCAGGTCGAAGGTCAGGAAGAGCAGCAGCCAGGTCAGGCGGCGCAGTCCGTCCCGATCCTGGCGGCCGCATTGCCGCCAGGCCATCAGCCCCGCGAAGCCTGCCGCCAGCGAACCGCCGATGGCCGCCATCTGGGCCGCCGGGCCCCAGTCCACCAGCGTCATCGACGAGGGGGCGCTGCGCGGGGCGGGCGCCCATCCGGTGCGAGGCGCATCATCGCGACCGGCTCAGTGCAGGTAATGATCGACCAGCAGCGCCGAGAACAGCGCGGCGAGGTAGACGATCGAGTACTTGAAGGTCGAGCGTGCCAGCGCATCGCTGTAGGCGTGCAGCATCTGCAGCGCGCGGCGCAGGAACAGGCCGCCCAGCACGACGGCCGCCACCAGATAGATCAGTCCGCTCATGCCCACCGCCACCGGCCCCAGCGACACCACGCACAGGCCGATGGTGTAGCGCAGGATCATGTGTCGCGTGTACAACGCACCATGCGTGACCGGCAGCATCGGCAGGCCGGCGCGAGCGTAGTCCTGCGTGCGGTACAGCGCCAGCGACCAGAAGTGCGGCGGGGTCCAGACAAAGATGATCAGGAAGAGCAGCAGGGCTTCCACGGTGACCTGCCCGGTCACGGCGGCCCAGCCCAGCACCGGCGGCATGGCGCCGGAGGCCCCGCCGATCACGATGTTCTGCGGCGTCGCCGGTTTGAGCCAGACGGTGTAGATCACCGCATAGCCGAGAAAGGTCGCGAAGGTCAGCCACATCGTCAGCGGGTTGACGAAGCGGTGCAGCACGAACAGGCCCACGCCGCCGACGATGAAGGCGAAGGTGACCGTCTGCATCGAGGTCAGCGTGCCCGCCGGCAGGGGCCGCCGCCGGGTGCGCATCATCACCGCATCGATGCGCTGCTCGAGCAGGCAGTTCACCGCCGCGGCCGACCCCGCGGTCAGGCCGATGCCGATCGTGGCGAAGAAGACGACGTCCGGTGCCGGCAGGCCCGGCGTGGCCAGGAACATGCCGATGACGGCGCAGAACACCACCAGCGACACGACGCGCGGCTTGGTCAGCGCCACGAACTGGGCGACCACGCCCTTGTCCAGTACCACGGTGCTCATCGCTCCTCCTGCGGGGGTCGGCTGCCTGGGCGTGCGTGTGCGCCGCCAGGCCGGCTCAGCGGGCCAGCGTGGCGACGTACTCGGCCACTGCCAGCATGTCTTCGCGGCTCATCCGGGCAGCGATGTCGCGCATCACCTGCGCCTCGTCGTTGCGCCGGCTGCGCTTCTTGTAGGCCTCCAGCTGGCCGGCCACATAGGCGGCGTGCTGGCCACCCAGCGCCGGCGCCAGCGTCGTCGGCACCACCGTCATGGTCTGCGACCAGTCGCGCTTGCCGCTGCCGTTCAAGCCATGGCAGCCCACGCAGGCCGGCACCACGTCGGGACGTCCCTTGCCCTTGAGGTAGAGGCGCTGGCCGGTGGCCAGCAGCTCCTTGCGGGTGGCCTGTGCCGCGGTGGGCTTCTGGCTGGCGAAGAAGGCCGCGAGGTCCTCGATGTCCTGATCCGACAGCGGCTGCGCCATCGGGCTCATCTGCTCGTTCTGGCGGCGACCGGCCTTGAAGTCGTGCAGCTGCTTGCGCAGGTACTCGGGCAGCTGGCCGGCGATCTTCGGCCACATGTCGGCCAGGCTGTTGCCGTCCGGCCCGTGACAGGCCATGCAGGCCGCCGCCTTGGCCTTGCCGGCTTCCGCATTGCCTGCCGCCCAGGCCGGCAGGGCGCAGCAAGCCGCGAGGGCCCCGAGCACCCAGATATTCGCCGTTGGCACCATCTTCATGGTCTCCTCACCCACGTTGCGGCGCATGCTAACGGCAGCACTCCCGGACGATCTTGCGTGTAAACCCCGGCGGTGAAAACCCGCGAGTAAAAACCCGCATCAACTCGCACGATTCGTGTCTTGTGCAGGCGGCGGCTCCGTTGATAGCATTTGACGGAGGACAAAGGTGGAGTGCGTCCCTGCCAGCGTGCCGATTCGGCCGCGGGTGCGGGCGCCTGGGAACTGTGGCAGACGAGTATCTGCCGCGGTGCAACGAGGAGACCGCATGTCACACGAGGTGGGTGCCGTTCACGGCGAGCACGGGCACGACGCGCATTGGGAATGGAGCATGTGGCCGGCCGTGGCCAGTCTCGGCATTCTGGCGCTGGCGCTGGCCTTCTCCTTCCACTTCGTCTACCACAGCGGGCTGCTGGCCTCGCTCACGCTGGGCATCGGCGTGGCGATGGTGCTGGCCGGCGTGGTCGGATGGACCCGCGAGGCGATGGGCCACGGCGAGGGCCTGTCCTACGGCGCGATGGGCTGGTTCATCCTGGCCGAGGCGATGATCTTCGTCTCCTTCCTGGCGATCTACTGGTTCCTGCGCCTGGGGGCGCCGGACTGGCCGCCGGCGGGCACGCCGCCGATTCCGAAGGTGCTGCCGCTGGTGATGACGGCGGTGCTGGTGGGCTCGTCCTTCACGATGCACCATGCCGAGGCGCTGCTGCACGCCGGCGACCAGGCCGGTTTCCGGCGCTGGCTGGTGATCACCCTGATTCTCGGTGCGGGATTCCTGGGCATGTCGGCCTACGAGTGGAATCACCTGATGCATCAGGGCTTCGATATTTCCACCAACATCTACGGCACCTTCTTCTTCTCGATCACTGGATTTCACGGTGGCCACGTGATCGTCGGCCTGTCGATATTCCTGGCGGGATTGCGCAGCGCGCTTCGCGGCCAGGCCGACGAGGGTTTCTGGCGAACCGCCGGGCTCTACTGGCACTTCGTCGACATCATCTGGTTCTTCGTCGTGTCGCAGGTTTATTTCTGGTGAGCCGTCGGCTCGCCTGAAACTCCGGGACGGCCTTGCCATGGACCGCCGAAACCGCTGGATCGCCCTGCTGCTGGCCCTGCTGGGCGGCTGGGTGCAGGCAGCCGGCAAGGCGCCGACCGAGAACCGCAGCAGCATCGATCCGGCCGTGATGCAGATCGACGAGAGCCGGCACCTGGGCCAGCAGCTGGCGCCGGGCACCCAGCTGCTCGACGAGCAGGGGGAGGCCCTGTCGCTGGGCGATCTGCTGGGCAAGCCGGTCATCCTGGTGCTGTCCTACTACGGCTGCGACGGCGCCTGTCCGACCATCAACCAGAATCTGGCGCAGGCGCTGCAGCCGCTGCGGCGCTTCCAGGCGGGGCGCGATTTCCGCGTGCTCACGGTGTCCTTCGACCGTCAGGACGGTGTGCAGCAGACAGCCGATTTCGTCCAGCGTCTGCGCCAGCAGCGCCAGGTGGCGCTGCCCGAGGGCTGGCGCTTCGCCGTGCTGCGCGACCCCGATCCCGAGGCGCCGCAGCGCTTCGCGCAGTCGGTGGGCTTCCGCTTCTTCTGGTCGCGCATCGACCAGGTGTTCCTGCACCCGAACGTGCTGGTGTTCCTGACGCCCGAGGGCCGGGTGGCACGCTACATCTACGGCACGCGCATGGACACGCGCACGCTCGAACTGGCGCTGATCGATGCCGACTGGGGCCGCATCAGCAACTCGGCCGGCGCGGTGTTCGACATGCTCACCGGCGCCTGCTTCAGTTACAACTTTTCCGAGGGGCGCTACCAGCCCAACTACGCCCTGTTCGCCGGTCTGGGCGCCCTGGCCTTCGGGCTGGGGGCGATCGGGCTGGGCCTGCTCGGATACCGCCGACGACACGCGAGGAGACCTGCGCATGCGCACTGACGATTGCCGGCCACGCGGCCGGGCTGCGGCCGCCCTCGGCCTGGGGGTTCCGTGGGTCCTGGCCGCCGCTCCGGCGGCAGCCTACGAGCCGCCCACCGCCCAGGGCACGCGCATCCCGGACCCGGCGCAGGGCTGGGACGTGCTCTGGGCCAACGTGGTGGTCAGCATCACCGTCATCGGGCTGATCTTCGCAGTGGTGATGGCCTGGTTCCTCTGGCGCTACCGGGCGCGCGGGCCCGGCGAGGTCGGGCGCATGCCCAAGCTCAGCCCGGCAGCGGTGATCGGATGGGCGGTGATTCCGACCTTCCTGTTCATGGCCGAGGACTTCTACCTGGCGGCCAAGGGCTGGGCGCTGTGGAACCAGTACCGCGACGTGCCGGCCGACCGCATGGAGGTGAAGCTCGAGTCGGGCATGTACAGCTGGGACTACACCTACGAGAACGGTGTGCGCACGCAGAACGAGCTGCGCGTGCCGGCCGGCAAGCCCGTGCTGCTGCGCATGACCAGCCGCGACACGCTGCACAGCCATTTCATTCCGGACTTCCGCGTCAAGGAAGATTCGATGCCCGGCCGGGTGACCTACCTCTGGTTCCACCCCAAGCAGCCGGGCGAGCACATCGTCTCCTGCGCCGAGTACTGCGGGGTGATGCATTCGTACATGGCCGGCAAGGTGATCGTGATGGCACCGGCGGACTTCGACCGCTGGCTGGCCACCGAGCACGCCAAGCTGGCGCCGGCGGCCGGCCAGACCGCCGAACAGCCGGCCGCGCCGGGTGCGACCAAGCCCGCCACCTGAGCGGCCGGGGCCGGCAACGATTGCAGCGCATGAGGCACAGGACAGGAGCGCCAACGTGAGTGTCAACATCAAGGAATGGATCTTCACGACCGACCACAAGCGGGTCGGCGTGCTGTATCTGATCGGATCCATCGCCGCCTTCGGGGTGGCCGGCATCGCCGCGCTGCTGATGCGCGCCGAACTGTCCACCCTGGGGCCGACGATCACCAGCAACCCGACGCAGTACAACGTCTGGCTGTACGCGCACGGGGCGGTAATGATCCTGGGCTTCCAGATCCCGGCGCTGACCGGCTTCTTCGCCAACTACTGCATCCCGCTGATGATCGGGGCCAAGGACGTGGCCTTCCCGCGCGTCAATGCGCTGTCGGTGTGGCTGTTCTACGTCGGCCTGATCCTCGCCCTGCTGACCTTCGTGGTGCCCGATCCGCCCGATGTGATGTGGACCGGCTACCCGCCGTACTCCACTCTGTCCAGCGGCAACACCGCCCTGTACACCTTCACCGTGCTGATCCTGGGCTTCGCCTCGATCATCGGCGGGGTGAACTTCCTGACCACGGTGGCCTACATGCGTGCACCGGGCCTGAAGTGGAGCAACCTCAACATCTTCGTCTGGTGCACGCTGGGTGCGTTCATCCTGCAGCTGATCTTCGTGCCGGTGCTGGGCACCGCGGTGACACTGATCAGCTTCGACAAGTACTTCGGTACCCACTTCTTCGACCCCGCGCAGGGCGGCGACGTGCTGACCTACCAGAACCTGTTCTGGTTCTACTCGCACCCGGCGGTGTACGTGATCTTCCTGCCCTTCTTCGGCGTGGTGTACGAGATCGTCGCCACCTTCGCCAAGAACCGCGTGTTCAACCACAAGGTGGTGCTGTGGGGCGGCATCGGCGGCATCGTGATCCTCTCCGGCGAGGTCTGGGTGCACCACCTGTATGTGTCCGGCATGGCCGACTGGATCCGCATCGGCCAGATGGTGACCACGCTGCTGATCTCCATTCCCGTGGGCCTGATGGTGATCGGCCTGGCCGGCACGCTCTACAAGGGGGCGATCACCTTCGAGACGCCGATGCTCTACGCGCTGGGGGTGCTGTTCCTCTTCCTGATCGGCGGGCTGACCGGCATTCCGCTGGCGCTGACCTCGCTGACACTGCACCTGTCGGACACCTACTACGTGGTGGGCCACTTCCACTACGTGATGGCGGTGGCGGGCACGTTCGCCATCTTCGGCGGGGTGTACTACTGGTTCCCGAAGATCACCGGGCGCATGTACAACGAGCGCTGGGGCAAGATCGGCTTCTGGCTGACCTTCGTGGGGGTGAACATCGTCTTCTGGATCATGATGACGGTGGGCGTGAAGGGCATGCCGCGGCGCTACTACGACTACTCGCAGTTCCCGCAGTTCGAGGCGGCGCACCAGTGGATGACCTTCGGCGCGGCCATCCTCGGCGTGGGCTTCGTGATTGCCGTGGTGAACTGGATCGTCGGTGCGCGCAGCGGCGCGCCGGCCGGCCCGAATCCCTGGAATTCCCGGTCGCTGGAGTGGACCACGGTGTCTCCGCCGCCGCACGGCAACTGGCCGTCGCCGCCGAGCGTCGATCCCGAGTGGACGCCGTACTCCTACGAGCGTCGCTGAACGGCCCGCAGGCGGCGGGGCGTCGCGCCCCGGCCGCCGATCGTGCCCGGGGTGCCGTGCCGGCACCCCGACGTCCTTTCGACCCTCGCCACGGGAGACCCCACGATGGACCGCGAGCGCCGAAGGCATCTCGCCCTGCTTGCGCTGGGGCTGGTCGCCACTGCAGGCGGTGCGGCCCTGCTGATGCGAGGGCTGCGTCGCAGCGGTCCGGGTGAGCCGCCCGGGCCTGCTGCCGGCATGCGCAGCGTCACGGTGCTGCACGACGAGCCGCCGCTGCCGGCATTCCGCCTCGATTCGCCGGGCGGGCCGCTGACCCGCGACGATCTGCGCGGACGCTGGACCTTCCTCTTCTTCGGCTACACCCAGTGCCCGGATGTCTGCCCGACCGCGCTGGGCCTGATGGCCGAACTCTGCAGGCGCCTGCCGGCCGTGGAGCGCCCGGCAGTGCTGTTCGTGTCGGTCGATCCGGCGCGCGACACGCCCGAGCTGCTCGCGCAGTATGTGCCGGCCTTCGACCCGGCCTTCCGCGGCGCCAGCGGCGACGACGCCGCGCTGGCCGCACTGGTGCGCCACCTCGGGGTGCAGTACCACCGCCACCCTCCCGGGCGGCCCGAGCATCCGATGGTCTACACGGTGGACCACAGCGCCGGGATGTTCCTGCTCGATCCGGCCGTGCGCCTGCGCGGCGTGTTCTCGCCACCGCACGATCTCGAGGCCATGCTGGCCGACTACCGGCAGCTCGTCTCGGTGTAGGCCGGGCGGCGGCGCCGCCGGATCAGTCGCGCTGCGCCGGCCGGGGCCACATCGCCTGCAGGCAGATCCAGACGAACATCACGCCGCCGATCACCGCGATCAGGCCGCCCAGGCCCATCATGCCCATGCCGATCTTCTGCGGCAGGGATGTGAGCAGCTGCTCGACCCCCGCGACCTTGCGCTGCACGCCGTAGCCGCCCGACCAGGCCAGCCCGAGGATGTGCATCAGCTGCCCGCCGCCGTAGACCCAGGGCTGCCAGCGCGCCAGCCTCGGGGCGGGGGGGCGAAAGCCCAGCGCCGGCAGCAGCAGGTAGGCCAGGCCCATGAAGGCCAGCGTGACGCCGACGATCGAGCCGTGGTAGTGCGCCGGCACCACCACGTTGACGCCGCGGATCAGGAAGGCCAGCAGCCCGCCGACCGCAAACAGCAGCAGCGAGGCCAGCAGGGCCGACTTCAGCGGTCCCCCGGGTTGTCGCCAGAGCGCCGGCAGCCGCCCCGCGAGGATGAGCAGCAGGGGCAGCATCGCCAGGTGGCCATGCTCCATCAGCTTCGCGAAGGCGGTCATCTGCGCGGCCTGACCCACCTCGGTGCTGGCCAGGACGACGGGCACGGCGGCCAGCGGCAGTGCCGCCAGACCGAACAGCGCGCGCAGCGTGCTGGGCGCCACCGGTGCGCGGCAGCCCAGCGCATCGGCCAGCCAGAACCAGGCCACCAGGGCCAGCAGGGCGTGCTGGAACTGCAGCACATGGCCGGGGCCCCAGAAGAGGAACTCGAACCAGGCCAGCCCGCCTCCGGGCGGCAGCTGCCAGAGCGTCCACAGCAGGGTGAGCCAGGCCAGCGCCGCGGCGAGCGCGGCCAGCCAGATGCCCTGCTGCAGCGCCGCCGCGCCGGGCGGCAGGCTGCGCGCCGGCCAGCCGGCCCACAGCCCGCGGCCGAATGCCAGCGCGAAGCCGACGCCCGCGATCGCCAGCCCGGTCAGGAAGGCCGGCTGTTCCAGCACCGGGATGTAGTTGTTCAGCAGCGGGTGCGCATCGGGCAGGAAGGGCGAGACCGTCATCACCGCGGTGCCCACGCAGGCCAGGGCCCAGCCGGCCCGGCCCCAGGCGGACCCGGCCGCGCCGCAGGTCAGGCTCCAGAGCAGGCCGGCGAAGGCCATGAACCAGATCAGCACCGACAGGTCCACATGCACCACCAGGGCGGCGCGGAACAGGTCGCGCAGCGGGAACACGGCGGCAATGCCCGGCGTGCGCGAGAGCACCAGCACCAGCGCGAGCAGGCCGGAGCCGATCAGCGCGGCCACGCCCAGCGCCAGCCAGGCGCGCGCCAGCGGCACGCCGGCGCTGCCGGCCAGGGGCAGTCGCAGCGCCGCAGCGGCATCGGCAGGCGCGGGGGGCGCCAGGCAGGCGGTGGAAGCGGGCAGGGCGGACATCGGCGCTCCGGAGGCGGATCGGCCGCGATCCTAGTGCCCGCTCGCCGGCCCGCGGACCGGTATCTCTGCCCATTGCCAGCGCCGCGCGGGCTGGGGCAGGCGCATCAGCGGGGGGGGCGCTGCCGCGCCATCTCGCGCATCGCGTCCAGCGACACGCGGGTCTCGGCGCCCATCGCGGCACGCGGCGCCGGGCGCAGGGCGTGGCCGTAGACGATCTCGAAGGTCAGCCGCAGCCGGCCGTCCGGACCTTGCAGCCCGGCGGTCAGGGCCTGCTGCAGCGCCTCGCGCCAGCGCGGCGTGCGCAGCCCGGCGAAGCGCTGCGGGGCGGTGTTGCCGCCCAGCGTGCGCAGCTCGGCCAGCAGGGCCGTCGGGCTGTCCCAGGTCAGCGTGAGGCGCTCCATGTCCATCACCGGGTCGGCAAAGCCGGCCTGCACCAGCGCATCGCCCAGGTCGTGCATGTCCAGCCAGTCGCTGGCCGGTGCGCCCCAGCCTGCCTGCGCATACAGGCTGCGCAGTTCGCGCAGGGTGTCGGGTCCGAAGCAGGAGAACATCAGCAACCCGTCCACCGCCAGCGCCGCCTGCCATTGCCGCAGCCGTGCGGGCAGGTCGTCCACCCAGTGCAGCTGCATGTTCGACCAGAGCAGGTCGGCCGGCGCGAGGGGCGCCTCGGCCGGGCTGCGCGCCGGCAGCCAGCGGCGCAGCCAGCCACCGGTCGGATGGCCGCGCAGCGGCCGCCCCTGGTCGTCCAGCGCGATGCGCTCGGCCTGCGGGGCGTGCTGCCGCAGCAGGGCCTCGCTGGCGCCGGCCGGACCGCCCCAGTCCAGGATGCGCTGCGGTGGGCGGCGCAGCAGGGACAGCCGCTCGGCCATGCGCCGCGCGACTTCCTCGTGCAGCCAGGCCGGGGCGCCGCGCGCCCGATGACGCTGCAGCGCCGCGGCCTGCACGCGCGGCGGCACGGTGCTTTGCGGGGACGGGGCGGGGGTCGCGGCGGCCATGGGGATGCGGGTGGCCGCGCAGTATAGTGAGCCGGCCATGGCACCGCTGCCCACCCCGTTGTCGGAACCCGTCGACGCCGCGGCCGGCCGGCCCTTCGTCGCGCGGGCGGGCCGCTGGCTGGCCCGGCTGCGTGAAGGCGCCTCGGCCAGCGCCTGCGTGGTCTGCGAACGCTGGCAGGCGCAGCCGCTGTGCCCCGCCTGCCGGCAGCGCTTCGGCGCGCCGCGCTCGCGCTGCCGCCTCTGCGCCCTCGAGCTGCCCGGCGCCGCCGCCGAGATCTGCGGGGCCTGCATCCGCCATCCGATGCCGCTGCAGGCCAGCGTGACCGCCTGGTCCTACGCCTACCCCTGGGACGGCCTGATCACCCGCTTCAAGTTCCACGGTGCGGTCGATCTTGCCGCGCCGCTGGCCGATGCGCTGGCCGAGTCGGTTCAGGACGCCTGGCGGGCGGGCTGGCTGGAGCCTCCCGACCTGCTGCTGCCGGTGCCGCTGTCGCCGCAGCGCCTGCGCGAGCGCGGCTACAACCAGGCCTGGGAGCTGACCCGCCGGCTGGCCCGGCGGCTGCACCTGCCGGCGCATCCGCAGGCCCTGCAGCGCCTGCGCGAACGCACGCCGCAGGCCGGCCTCGGTCGGGCCCAGCGGCTGCACAATCTGGCCGCCGCCTTCGTGGTGGCGCCGGCGGCCCGGCCGGTGCTGGCCGGCTGCCGTGTCGCCCTGGTCGACGACGTGATGACCACCGGTGCCACCCTGTCCGAAGCGGCCGCGACGCTGCAGCGTGCCGGCGTGGCGCAGGTGCAGGCCTGGGTGCTGGCGCGCACGCCGGCCACGTGAGCCGATCCCGATCCTCCCCTCCGGCGCGAGGGGGCAGGTCGTGCCGGCCGAACCCGGGCGGTTCCTCGCCTCTTTGCTCCGCTTGTGGCCGCTTCTTGCACCTTCCTTGCCCATGTTCCGCATCGTTCTGGTCCACCCCGAGATTCCCCCCAACACCGGCAACGTGATCCGCCTGGCGGCCAACACCGGCTGTGAGCTGCACCTGGTCGAGCCGCTGGGCTTTTCGATGGACGACCGGCTGCTGCGCCGCGCCGGGCTGGACTACCACGAGTACGCGCCGGTGCAGCGGCACGCGAGCTGGGCAGCCTTCGTCGAGCGCTGTGCGCCCGATCCGGCGCGGGCCTTCTGCTTCACCACCCGCGGCGAGCGCCGGCCCGGCGAGGTGGCCTGGCGGCCCGGCGACTGGCTGGTGTTCGGCAGCGAGACGGCCGGCCTGCCGCCGGCGCTGCGCGACCAGGCCTTCGCGCCGGCGCAGCGCCTGCGCCTGCCGATGCGGCCCGGCCAGCGCAGCCTGAACCTCAGCAACGCGGTGGCCGTGGCGGTGTTCGAGGCCTGGCGGCAGAACGGCTTCGACGGCGCGGTCTGAGGCGGACCGGGCCGCGGCGGTTCGCGCACCGGGCCTCAGTCCGGCAGCAGGGCGCCGTCGCGCAGGGCGATGCGGCGGTCCAGTGCGGCGGCGATCTCCGGGTTGTGCGTGGCCACCAGCACCAGGGCACCGCGTTCGCGGGCCTGCGCGACCAGCAGGTCGACCACGCGCTGGCCATTGCGGCTGTCGAGGTTGCCGGTGGGCTCGTCGGCCAGCAGCAGGGTGGGGGCGTTCACCAGGGCGCGTGCCACCGCGGCGCGCTGGCGCTCGCCGCCCGAGACCTGGGCGGGCAGGAAATGCGCCCGCGCAGCCAGGTCGACCTGCTCGAGCATCGCCGCGGCGCGCTCGCGGCGCTCGCGCCGGCCCAGGCCCAGCGCGATCATCGGCGCCTCGACGTTCTCCTGCAGCGTCATCGTCGGCAGCATGTGGTGGAACTGGAAGACGAAGCCGACCCGGCGGGCGCGAAAGGCCGCCGCGTCGCGCACCTGCGCCAGGTCCTCGCCGGCCAGCAGGATGCGGCCCCGGCTCGGGCGGTCCAGCAGGCCGAGCAGCGACAGCAGCGTGCTCTTGCCACAGCCCGAGGGGCCGGTCAGCGCGATGCACTGGCCCGCCTCGGCGCGAAAGCCGATGTCGCGCAGCGCCTGCACGCGCCCCTCCTCGTAGTCGCGCCCCAGCGCCTCGACGCGCAGCAGCGCCTCACGCGGTTCATTCATGGCGCAGCGCCTCCAGCGGTTGCATCCGCCACAGCACGGCCGCTGGCCAGGCCAGCGACACCAGCCCGACCGCAGCGATCAGCAGGGCCGAGTCGAGCACCTGGGCGGCCGACAGTCGCAGCGGCAGCCAGCCGAAACCCACCGTCTCCAGGCGATTGACCGCATGCAGCAGGCCCAGGCCGAAGAGGTTGCCCAGTGCGGTGCCCAGCGCGCACAGCAGCAGGCTCTCGGCGGCGAGCATGCGCAGCACCAGCCAGGGCGTCCAGCCCACCGCCATCAGGATGCCGATCTCGCGCGTGCGTTCGGCCACCGCCATCATCAGCATGTTGGTCACCACCAGGGCGCTGCCCAGCAGCACCACCAGGGCGATCGTGCCGACGAAGGCCTCGACCACGCGGAACAGCCGGATCGCCCCGGCGAACTCGGTGCCCGGGATGGCCCGCAGCGCGGGGTAGCTCGCCGCGACCGCGGCGATGGCCCGGTCGGTCCCGGCACGGTCGGGGGTGGCCAGCAGGGCCAGCGTGTAGTGCGGCTCGGCGCCGTCGGGCGCGAACAGGCGCTGCACGGCGGGCAGGTCGCCCATCATGCCGCCGTCGAACAGACGGCTGCCGGTGCGGTAGATGCCGGCGATGCGCCAGGCGCTGCCGCCGATGGACACGCTCTGGCCCACGCCCAGCCCGAGGCGCTGCGCCGCGATCTCGCCCAGCGTGACCTCGGCGCGGCCCGGCGCGAAATGCTGCCCGGCCGTCAGTGGCACGCGCTGCGCGAAGGCGGGCGGTACGCCGAGCACCATGGCGTAGGCGCTCCAGGCCTCGTTGAGCGTGCCCATCACCAGCGGGGTGAGGGCGGCGCCGAAGCGTGCCTCGAGGGCCTGCATCTGCGCCGGCGTCAGGCGCGACGAGAAGGGCGAGGGGGCGCGCTTCTCGTGGATCACCACGTCGAAGCGGTACTCGCCGATCGCCGCGGCGATCTGCTGGCGCAGGTCGGTGGTGATCGCGGTGGCCGCGGCGAACAGCCCGACACCGGCGGCGATGCCGAGCACGGTCATCAGGCTGCGCACCCGGGCGCGCAGCAGGTTGCGCCAGAAGATCATGGCGGTGCAGGACGGACGAAGGGTGGATCCGGAGCCCGGCAGCGTGGCCGGGCCCCGGGGCGGCCGGGCGTGCCGCCGCGCGGCCTCGCGCGGCGCTGCCGACTCAGGGGCTGCAGGCCGGCAGGCTGTTGTCCACCTGGCCGTCCACCGTCAGGGTGGCCTGCATCGTGCTGCCGGGCACCAGGGTCAGCACGGCGGTGCTGCTGCCACTGCCGGTGAAGGTCAGCGCGCCGCCGGTGTAGTCGCCCTCGCCATCGGTGACGATCGGCGTGGAGGTGGTGAAGTCGAAGTACTCGCCGTTCGAGCGCCAGCCGCGCCCGCGGTAGGTCACCTGGCTGCCGCCGTCGGCGGTGTCGAAGCTGGTCATTGCGAAGCCGGTCAGGCGGCGTTCCTTGCCCTCGAGGTGCTGGGTCTGGCGGATCTCGCCGATCACCATGCGGTCGGGATTCGCGGCGGTCGGGTCGCCGCCGGGCACGCCGACGGTGTAGCTCAGGCCGGTGAAGGACAGGGTCTGGTCGGCGATGAGCGTGCCACCGGCGTCGCGCACCGAGGTCCGCAGGCCGCTGCTCTGGCCCTCGAAGCGGGTCGAGATCGGCCCGCTGGGTGTCGGCGTGGCGGTGTTGACGAAGCTCATCGCGCCGTCGACCACCTCCTGCTCGCCGGTGCTGCGGTCGGTGCGGCAGTAGTCGTCGAAGGTCAGCGTCGCGGTGGTCACGCCCTCGCGGTGCTCGTAGGCGGTGTAGCCGTAGCGCCCGCCGCAGTCGCCCAGCACGTCGGCCGGCCGTGTGCTCGTCAGCGCCAGGGTGCGCATGCCGGCCGGACCGCCGCGGCCGTCCAGGCGGGAGCGGTGGCGCTGCTGCAGCAGTGCCAGGGCTTCGTTCACCAGCTTCGATCCGCCCGGGGCGGCGCTGGCGGTGCGGCCGGTGCTGCACACCGGCACGAAGGCCTGCGCCTCGACCGCCGCGCTGCGCGCGCTGTCGGCGGTGATGCGCGTGGGCTCGCCGGCAGGCACGTCCGGATCCGGGCTGCCACCGCCGCCGCAGGCGGCCAGCGCGGCCAGCGCGACGGCGCCGAGGCCGCCGGCCCACCAGGCAAGTTGTCGGGATGTGCGTGGGAAGCGGGTCTGCCGTGTCATGTCGCGTACCTCTCTATCGCGAAACGATGGATGTCCCGGGGAGGCGGTCCCGACCGGCCTGTCGGCCCGGAGCGACCGGCGCCCCTCGGTGAGGACAGTCTCCCGCGGCCCCGGGACCGGACACTGCGCTGGATCAAGCGCGACCCCGCGCTGCACGCGGCAGCCCCCTGTCCGAGGCAGGGGAACGCGTCCGGTGTGAAAAAGTGGCGACCGCCTGTCGCGGCGTGCGCACGGCCCGATGCCGTGCCGGCCGCTCAGCGCTCCGCGCGGGCCTCGCGCGTCATCAGCGCCTGCACCGCGGCCTGCGGGGCCAGCTCGCCGCGCAGCACGGCCACCACGGCGGCGGTGATCGGCATCTCCACGCCCAGCGAGCGGGCGCGCTGCAGCACGGTTTCGGCGCTGTAGACCCCCTCGGCGACATGGCCGAGCTCTTCCAGGATCTGCGCCAGCGGCACTCCGGCGGCCAGGCGCAGGCCGACGCGCCGGTTGCGCGACAGGTCGCCGGTGGCGGTGAGCACCAGGTCGCCCAGCCCGGACAGGCCCATGAAGGTCTCGGCCTGGGCGCCCAGCGCCAGACCGAGCCGGGTCATCTCCGCCAGCCCGCGGGTGATCAGCGCGGCACGGGCGTTCAGGCCCAGCGCCATGCCGTCGGCAATGCCGGTGGCAATGGCCAGCACGTTCTTCACCGCGCCGCCCACCTCGACGCCGACGGGATCGGCGCAGGAGTAGACCCGCAGACTGCCGCCGTGCAGGGCGGCGACGGCCGCCCGGCAGAGCGCCGCGTCCTGGCTGGCGGCCACCAGGGCCGTGGGCTGGCCGCGCGCCACCTCCTGCGCGAAGCTGGGACCCGAGAGCACGCCGCTGCGCAATGCCTGGGCGGCCTGCCGGGCGATCTCGTGGCCGAGCAGGCCGCTGCCGGCCTCGAAGCCCTTGCACAGCCACAGCGCGGCCGCACCCGCGGGCAGGCGCTGCAGCATCTCGCGCAGTGCCGCCATCGGGGTGCCGACGATGAACAGGCCGTCGGGCCGCGCGGCATGGGCGAGGGCTTCGTCCAGATCGGCGGTGACCCGCAGGGCCGCCGTCAGGGCGATGTCGGGCAGGTAGCGCTGGTTGCGCCGCGTGGCCGCGATGGCCTGAGCCTGGGCCGCGTCGCGCGCCCACAGCAGGGTGGGCTGCCGCGTGGCGGCCTGGGCGGCCAGGGCGGTGCCCCAGGCACCGGCGCCCAGCACCGTGACGGGCACCGGGGGGGAATCGGCAGGCGAAAGGCTCATCGCGGACAGGCAGAGCGGACCGCTCAGTTGGGCAGGGCGCCTTCCTGCTGGGCCTGCTGCGCCTCGAACATGGCCTGGAAGTTGACTTCGGCCAGGTGCACCGGCGGGAAGCCGGCGCGGGTGATCACGTCGGCCACCACGGCGCGCAGGTAGGGGTAGACGATGCCCGGGCAGGCGATGCCCAGGATGGGCTGCATCTGGTCGTCGGGGATGTGGCGGATCTCGAAGATGCCGGCTTCCTTGGCCTCGCAGAGGAACAGGGTGCGCTCGGCCAGGCGGGTCGTGACCGTGGCGGTCACCGCGACCTCGTAGATGCCTTCGGCCACCGGCTGCACTTCCACGCCCAGGTTCACTTCCACCGCCGGCTGGCCCTGCTCGATCAGGATCTGCGGCGAGTTGGGCTGCTCCAGCGACAGGTCCTTCAGGTAGACGCGCTGGATCTGGAACACGGGCTGGGCTTGTTCGTCGGACATGGCAGGAATCTCGGTGGATGCGTGAGGCGTGGCGGCGACGGCCGCGGCGGCAGGGCCCGGCGTCGGGCGCGCGGATTATGGCAGCAGCCCTGCGCGCGCCTGCCGGCTTCGACACCGCGGCCGCGGGGGCCGCGCGGCCCGGCTCAGCCGGGTGTGACGCCCTGCGCATCGAGGCGGGCACACCAGTCCAGCAAGGCCCGGCTGACCGCCTCGGGCGCCTCCAGCGTCAGCATGTGGCCGCAGTCGGGCAGCACCTGCAGCTCGGCCTGCGGCACGGCGTCGGCGATCTCGCGGGCCTGCTCGGGCGGGGTGAGCACATCGGCCTCGCCCACCAGCAGCAGCAGCGGGCAGCGCAGCTGCCCCAGGGCCGGGCGCAGGTCGGCGCGCTGCATCACCGCGCGGTTCTGGGCGATCAACTGGGCCGCGCCGGCGCGGTGGATCATGGCCCGGTAGGCCGCCACCCGGTCCGGGTCGGCGGCATGCCGGGGGTGGAAGGCCGAAGCCAGGTTGGCGCGCAGCACCTCGTCGATGCGGCCGGCCTCGAACAGGCGGATGGCTTCGCGCCGCAGCATCGCCATGGCCGGCGGGTCGGCGCGCGCGCTGCTGCCCAGCAGGGCCAGCCCGGCCACCCGCGAGGGGGCCTGCAAGGCCGCCTGCAGCGCCACCATGCCCCCCATCGAGCAGCCCACCAGGCGCAGCGGGCCTGCGGTCTGCGCCAGCAGCTGGGCGGCCATGGCCGGCAGCGTGGCCGCGCGGGTGTGCACATCGGCCACCTGTACCCCGGCCTCACCGTAGCGCGCGCGCAGCGCGCGGGCCTGGTGCTCGAAGAGCGCTTCGTCGCAGGCCAGGCCGGGCAGCAGGAGGTGGGTGACGTCGGGGCGGGGGCGTGTCATCGGCGGCGAGCATAGCCGGCCGCGGGCCGGTGGCGGGATCCGGCGCCAACGATGAACGGGATCTGCCGGTGGCGTCCGGGCCGACGCCTGACGCCGCTGCGGCGCTGTGGTTTACTTGCCGGCACCATGACCGAACTGATCGTCGTCCGCCACGGTGAAACCGACTCGAACCGCGAGCACCGCTTCCAGGGCCAGCTCGACGTGCCGCTCAACCCGACCGGACTGCGCCAGGCCGAGCGCCTGGCCGAGCGGCTGGCCGACGAGCCGCTCGACGCCGGCGTGGTCAGTGACCTGCTGCGCGCGCGCCAGACCGCCGAACCGCTGGCACGCCGCCGGGGCCTGCGCCCGCGCGCCGAGGCGGCCTGGCGCGAGCAGTCGTTCGGGCGCATCGAGGGGATGAAGGTGCGCACGCTGCATCTGGAGCACCCGGAACTCTGGGCCCGCTGGGCCGAGCACGATGCCGACTTCGCGCTGCCCGGCGGCGAGAGTGCCCGGCAGTTCCACGCCCGCATCCAGGCGGCCCTGCAGGCCCTGGGCGAAGCCCATCCGCAGCAGCGCGTGCTGCTGGTGACCCACGGCGGCGTGCTGGACATGCTCTGGCGCAGTGCCACCGGCGAGTCGCTGAGCGGGCCGCGCCGCTGCGCGATCCCGAACGCCGGCATCAACCGGCTGCGCTGGGACGGCCGGGGGCTCGAGATCCTGGCCTGGGCGGACGAGGCGCATCTGGCCGGGCTGCCGCCGCAGCCCTCGACGGTGCCGCTGAGCCTGCGCCTGCAGCAGGCTGCGGCCGCCGGGGACGACGACGGCGAGCCGCCGGTGCCCTGACGGGGCGAGGTCGACACGGGCGGGCCGCAAGCACAACGGCCCGCCGAGGGGCGGGCCGTTGCAGGCATCGAACCGGACCGGGCCGCAGCCCGGTGCCCGAATCAGAAGGTGTAGATCACGCCCAGCGCGTAGCCGGTGGCGTCCAGGCCGGTCTTCTTGTCGGCACGGCCGGCCTCGAAGTAGGCGTAGGTGTTCTTCAGCACTTCCTTGTTGACGAAGAGCTCGACCGCCTTGCCCTTGGTGTCGCTGTTGCGCGCCAGGATCGCGCCGACGTTGAAGCCGGCGATCGGGGCCACCACGGCCAGGTTCACGCCCTTGGCGTTGTCACCACCGTCGGCGTAGCCGGCGGCCAGCTTCACGACGCCCAGGTCGTAGCTGGCCGACACCGAGGCGAAGTCGCTGCCGCCGTCGACGCGCTTGCTCTCGTAGGCGGCCGAGACCGACACCGGGCCGGTGGCGAAGGTGGCGCCCAGCGAGAAGGTGTTCTTGCCACCGACCGTGTTGCCTTCCGGCACGAAGCCCGCCTGCAGCGTCACGCCGCCGAAGTTCGGCGACAGGTACTGCAGCGAGCGCGACTGACGGTCACGGCCCCAGGTCGCGGCGTTGGCATAGCCCATGGCCGAGACACCGTTGGAGACGCCGTTGAAGTCGTAGCCGGCCATCACCTGGAAGGGCACCGAGTCCTGGCGGCCCAGGCGCACTTCACCGAAGGCACCGGAGAGGCCCAGCCAGGCCTGGCGGCCGAACACCGCGCCGGCGATGTTGCCGTCGCTGGTGATGCCGCCGCTTTCCAGCTTGAAGTTGGCCTTCAGGCCCGAGCCGACGTCGGTGCTGCCCTTGATGCCGAAGCGGCTGACCGAGTTGCCCTCGCCGTCGCCGCCGGAGTTGAAATCGGCCTTCTTGCCGGCCGCGTCGAGCGCGATGCTCTTGCCGTAGCTGGCATCGAGCAGACCGTAGACGGAAACCTGGGCCTGGGCGGCGCCGGCCAGCAGAGCCACGGCAGCGAAAACAAGCGACTTCTTCATGGGGTTCACCAGAGCTGGCCTCCCGGGGGAGGCGGGGGTTGCGGAGGGGGACTCGCGACGCAGGCCGCAAATCTGCAGATCAGTGTAGGACGCCCTACACGCTTTGCGGTTTGATATCCGTCGTTCATGCGAGACGATATGTGGCTGAAACGAAACGGTTTACCTGCCTGAAACCGTATCCGCACCAACCTCGGGCGCCTGGAGGCGATCTTGGTGCGCGTTGTTGCGATGTGACAACGGTGGGGCGGGAGCTGAGGGGTCGCGCAGCCATTGCGCGCCGGGGCGCGATCGACCCCGCGCGGCGCCGAGCGATGCGAAGTGGCTCGGTTCGCGCAATCGGCACGCTTGCCAGGCGTATGCCGCGGCAGCCCGACGCGCGGCGCGGTTAGGCTGGCGCGCCCGCTGCGGCGGTGGCGCCCGGCCGGCGCCGGCCGGGCGGCCCCGCGTGACCTGTCCGGCCCTTCAGGAGAGACCTGCCGTGAACCTGTACGAACTGACCCGCAGCATCATCGACAGCATCCCCGAGCAGCAACGCTTCTCGACGCATGACGAGGCCTTGCTGCAGCGGTTCAAGGCGCCCTTGCTTGCCCTCGAGGACGACCTGGTCCGGGGCTTCTACGACGAGATCGAGGCCAACCCGAAGATCAACGCCCTGCTGGGCGACGGCGCGCGCGCGCAGCGCGAGCTCACCCTGCGCCGCTGGTGGCAGCGCAGTCTGGCCGGGCCGATCGACGAGCAGTACTGGGCCTGGCAGGCCCTGGTCGGGGTGGTGCACATCAAGGTGGGGGTGAAGAACTCCATGATGATGGGCATGTGGCAGTGGATCCTGGCCCGCCTGCGCGAGCGCATTACTGCGGAGATCACCGGCGACGAGGCCACCCGCGAGGCCCTGCTGGCGGCCATGGGCCGCCTGGCGCTGACCACCCAGGCCATCACCGCCGAAAGCTTCCTGATGAACTACCTCGAGACGGTGATCCGCCTGACCGGCTTCAAGCCGGCGCTGCTCGAGCGCATGTTCAAGACCGAGATCGACCTCGTGCTGGCCGAGGCGCGCCAGCAGCTCGGCCAGGTGGGCTGATCGGCACCGGGGGCGGCATGGCCGTCGGCCGTGGCGCCGCTGCCACGACCGGTCTGCGCGGCTTGCGCGGGCGCAGTCCGGCTGCATGGGGCCGCGCGCAGAATCGTCGTCAGGCCCGGTGGCGGGCCGCGAGGAGAGCTGACGATGCACGCGACGATTCGATGGGGAATGCTGGCGCTGCTGCTGGCCCTGGGGGGCTGCAGCACAACGCAGACCGTGACGCTGGTCAAGGGCTCGCCGCCGCCGGTGGCCGTGGTGGCCCAGGTGGCCGATGCCGGCAACTCGCCGGAGATGGATGCCTTCCTGAAGGCGGCACTGCAGGCGCAGTCGCTGGAGGTGCGCGGCGCCGTGCTGCCGGCCGGCACGGCCCGCGCCGACGGGGTCGATGCGCTGGTCAGCTACGTGGACGTCTGGCGCTGGGACCTGGCGATGTACCTCGCCACCGTGTCGGTGAAGATGCACGATGCCCGCAGCGGTGACCTGCTGGTCATGGGCGAGTGGAAGGATTCGCCGCTGCACGGCTTCCGCGACGCCAAGGTCGTGCTGGCCGGCCTGGTGCAGGAGATGCTCGCCAAGCTGCGCGGGGCCCCGCCGGCCGCGAAGTGAGCCGCCCGGCGGCCCGCAGCCGGGCCGTCGGCGCCGTCAGTCGCGCAGGGCCTGCGCGTACTGCCACTTGAGCGTGGCCGCGCAGCCGGCCACGATGGCGGCGAAGGTCAGGAAGGCGCCGAGCGACAGGGTCGACAGCCCGCTCAGCCCCTGGCCGATGGTGCAGCCTACGGCGGTGACACCGCCTACGCCCATCAGGATCGCGCCGACGATGTGCCGGGCCAGGTCGTCGGTGGTGCGGAAGCCCTCCACGCGGAACTCGCCCTGGCTCAGCGCACTGGCGGCGGCGCCCAGCGGCATGCCCAGCGCGGTGGCGATGCCGAAGGTCATCACCCGGCTGCTGTCGCTCCAGAGCATCAGCAGCTCGAGGGTGTAGGCGTAGGGGGCGATCAGGCTGAGCGACTCGGCGCGGCCGCTGCTGGTGCCGACGAAGGCCTCTTCCAGCGTCTCCGGGTGTTCGGCGACGAAGCCGATGTGGGCGGTGACGTACCAGCCGGCCACCACGAGGGCGCCGGTGACCAGTCCGCCCAGCAGGGGGCCGGAGCGGCGCATCTCGCGGTCGAGCAGCGCGAAGACGAGCAGCCCGCCCCCCAGCAGCGCCATCAGGGCCAGCCACAGCACGGTGGGCGTGGTGCCCAGCGGGCCGGCGAGCAGGCGGGGCAGATCCTGCCCGGCGCCCAGGTCCCAGGCCCAGCTCTCCAGCCAGCGCACCCGCGCCACGCCGAACAGACCGCGCAAGGTCATGTAGGCCGAGATGGCGACGAAGACGAACACCACCAGCGACTTCAGGTTGCCCGCGCCCAGCCGGATCAGCGTCTTGCTGCCGCAGCCGCCGGCCAGCGTCATGCCCACGCCGAACAGCGCGCCGCCGACGAGGTGCGACAGCCACAGCAGCTGGCCGCCGCTGTAGATGGACTTCGTCAGGTCGACCTGGCCGGCCACGTGCAGGCTGCCGCTGCCCACGATGGCCACCCCGATGGCCAGCAGCCACATGCGCATGCGCGTCCAGGATCCCATCGCGAGGATGTCGGAGACTGCGCCCATCGTGCAGAAATGGCTGCGATGGCCGACGAAGCCGAAGGCCAGGCCGATCGCCAGGCCGAGCCAGACGATGGTGGATGCGGAAACCAGGGTGCTGCCATCCATGGCGGGACGTGCTCGGCGCGCGAGTCGGAAAGACGAAACCCCCGATTGTGACGGATTCCGTCACACCCATGTCCCGGCCTGGAACAGGTGCGGGTGCGGCTCGACGGGCGCGCCCGGTCCGCCCGGTCAGGCGCCGAGTGTTCCCACCGGCTGGATGGCGGCCACCGGCTCGGGGGCCAGCAGCGTGCCCTGGCGCAGCCCGCGCCAGGTGCCCAGCAGCAGGGCCAGGATCACCAGCGAGGCCAGCGCCAGCAGCAGCGGTGCGAGCACCGACAGCAGGCCCTGCGCCTCGGCCAGGCTCAGGGTGAGCGCGGCGAAGGCGGCCAGCGGGAAGGACAGGCCCCAGTGCGTGACGCCGAAGGGCAGCGCAGCCAGCTGGCGCGCCTGCGCCCCCGCCCACAGGAAGCTGAACAGGGCGATGCCCCAGCAGCCCCAGGCCAGCAGCGCCGGGGCGCCGAACTGCAGCAGCGCGACCCCGATCACCGCCGGAGGCGCCACCAGGATGAAGTGGGCGGGCAGCAGGCGCTGCGGCCACATCCCCTGGGTGGCCATGCGCACCAGCAGCAGCACCAGCACCACCGGCCAGAACAGCAGGCCCAGGCCGAACTGCGCGGCGGCCCATTCGACATGGCCCAGCGGAACGCCGGCCAGCGGGGCCAGCACGTTGCCGACGACGGGCACGATCAGCACCGGCGTCAGCACCGGCCAGTGCAGGCCGCCCGGCTTGTTGCCGTTCCACCAGCGCGACAGCAGCCACAGCGTGACGCCGAACTGGCCCAGGCTGCCGGCCCACCAGGCCGTGTCCACCAGGCCGGGCAGCGGGCCGCCCTGGGCCAGCACCTCGGGGCCGAGCAGGGCCACGGCCACCGTGGCCAGCAGCATCAGGCCGATCGGGATGGCGGCGACGAAGGCGTGCCGCACCGGGTGGGCCAGGTCGTCACGCCAGGCCTGGGGATGGCGCTGCAGGCGCAGCAGCGCGGCGCCGGCCAGCACCAGGTAGGCGACCAGCGCGGCGAGCCCGACCACGAGGGCGATGCCCCCGGCCATCTCGCCCATCAGCGCCTGGGCGCGGTGCCAGGCCAGCGACAGGCCGCACAGTCCCATCGGGATGGCGAACCAGGCAGGGTGCAGGAAGGTCAGGGGCGGGGACGTGGGCATCGCGTCGAACCATCGAGGAAGGGGCGCGACCCGGCGGGCCGCTGCCGCACTGTAGCGAGCACGGACTGTCTTCACAACCTGGGGGGGTATGTGGTGGGGTGCGGATCGTGCGGCGTCGATCGGTGTTTCCACCAGCTTCGCGTCAGCTCGCCTGCCCATAATATCGGTCTTTGCTTATATCAGGATGAGCAGACAGGTGCCGTCGGTCGCGGGTGCGGCGCGGCGGGAGTCGTCGCAAGAGGAGAGCTTGTGCAAGCTGACGAACAACAGGGCTCGCCCGGCGCCGGGCAGCCGGGGCGCCTGCTGAAGGCGCCCGAGAACTTCATCGATCCGGCCGGGGTGCGCACGGTCTTCGCCGAGGCGAAGGGTGCGCGGCGCGACTTCATCCGGCGTGCCTTCGCCTCGGCCGTCGGGGCGGGTGCGGCGGGTGCGGCCCTGGTGGCGCAGGCCCAGTCGAATCCGGTGCCCAGCGAGGGAGGCGACCCGAACATCCTCGAGCTGCCCGAGCACAGCAAGGGGCTGGGGCAGGGCGTGGCCACCGAGGGCTACGGCAAGCCGTCGAAGTTCGAGGGCAACGTGCAGCGCCGCCCGAGCCCGGGTCTGACGCAGACCACGCAGGCGTCGGTGTCCTTCGCGCCGCTGCAGTCGCTGTTCGGCATCGTGACGCCCAGCGGGCTGCACTTCGAGCGCCATCACCAGGGCTGGTGGGATGTCGACCCCTCCAGGCACCGCCTGATGATCAACGGCTCGGACGAGAAGATGGTGAAGACGCCCAAGGTCTTCACGATGGACGAAGTCATGCGACTGCCGTCGGTGAGCCGTTTCCACTTCATCGAGTGCGGGGCCAACACCGGCATGGAGTGGGGCAACGTGGCCGTGCCGACGGTGCAGTACACCCACGGCATGATCAGCTGCAGCGAGTTCACCGGCGTGCCGCTGAAGATCCTGCTGGACCTGTGCGGCGTCGACTACAAGCGCGGCCGCTACATCCTGGCCGAGGGCGCGGACGGCTCGTCGATGACCCGCACCATCCCGATGGAGATGGTGGAGTCCGGCGAGGTGCTGGTCGCCTACGGCCAGAACGGGGAGATGCTGCGCCCGGAGAACGGCTACCCGCTGCGCCTGGTGGTGCCGGGCGTGCAGGGCGTGAGCTGGGTGAAGTACCTGCGCCGCATCGAGGTGGGGGATGCGCCCTACGCCGCCAAGGACGAGGCGGTGCACTACATCGACCTGATGCCCGGCGGGCTGCATCGCCAGTACACCAGCATCCAGGAGTGCAAGAGCGTGGTGACCACGCCGTCGGGCGGCCAGGTGCTGCTCGACAAGGGCTTCTACAACATCTCCGGGCTGGCCTGGTCGGGCCGGGGGCGGGTGAAGAAGGTCGACGTCTCGGTCGACGGCGGGCGCAACTGGCGGCCCGCACGCATCGAGGGGCCGGTGCAGGACAAGTCGCTGACCCGCTTCAACATCGACTGGGTCTGGGACGGCAAGCCCGCCATCATCCAGAGTCGGGCCACCGACGAGACCGGCTACGTCCAGCCCACCTACCGCCAGCTGCGCGCGGTGCGGGGGCGCCGTTCGATCTATCACAACAATGCCATCCAGTCCTGGCTGGTTCAGGAGAGCGGGGAGGTGAAGAATGTTCAGCTCTCGTGAATTGCGTGCGGCGGCACTGACCGTCGCCGGTCTGCTGCTGGGCACCACGGCCTGGGCGCAGGCGCTGCCCAAGGATGGCATCACCGGCATCGGCCGGCCGGCCACGGCCAAGGAGATCGCGGCCTGGGACATCGACGTGCGGCCCGACTTCAAGGGCCTGCCCAAGGGTTCCGGTTCGGTGGCCCAGGGCATGGACGTCTGGGAGGCCAAGTGCGCGCTCTGCCACGGTGTCTTCGGTGAATCCAACGAGGTGTTCTCGCCGCTGGTCGGCGGCACCACCGCCGAGGACGTCAAGACCGGCCGGGTGGCCCGTCTGACCGACGAGAGCTATCCGGGGCGTACCACGCTGATGAAGGTGCCCACGGTCTCGACGCTGTGGGACTACATCCACCGCGCGATGCCCTGGAATGCGCCCAAGTCGCTGAAGGTCGACGAGGTCTATGCGGTCACGGCGTACCTGCTCAACATGGGCGGTGTTCTGCCGGACAACTTCGTGCTGTCCGACCGGACCATCGCCGAGGCGCAGGCGCGCATGCCCAACCGCAACGGCATGACCCTGGACCACGGCATGTGGCCGGGCAAGTCGCTCAGGACTGCCGGCAAGCCCGACGTCAAGGCGGTGGCCTGCATGCGCAACTGCGAGGCCGAGCCGAAGGTGGCGTCCTTCCTGCCCGACTTCGCCCGCAACGCGCATGGCAACCTGGCCGAGCAGAACCGCATCGTCGGCGCCCAGCTGGGCGTGGACACCACCCGGCCGGCCGGTTCCGCCCCGGCGCGCAGCGGTGCGGTGGCTGTGCCGGCTGCGGCGGCCGGCGGCTCCGTCGCGGTGATGGCCCTGCTGCAGAAGAATGCCTGCACGGCCTGCCATGGCGTGGACAACAAGATCGTCGGGCCGGCCTACCGCGAGGTGGCGGCCAAGTACGCCGGACGCGCCGACGCAGTGGCGTATCTGGCAGGCAAAATCAAGTCCGGCGGCTCGGGCGTCTGGGGTCCGGTGCCCATGCCGCCTCAGGCCCTGCCCGAGGCGGACGCGAAGCTGATCGCCGAGTGGCTCGCCGCCGGCGCGAAGAAGTAAGCCCCGGCAGGCCGCCGACCCGACCGGGCTCATCCCGACGGGGAGGGTGGATTCAGGATCCGCCCTGTGAGCGGATCCCGCCGTCCTCCCCAGAATGTTCCGAACTGCCTGACACCCAAAGGAGTCGTATCTATGCAAACTCGTCGCGAAATGCTCAGCCGCAGCGCGGGCGTCGCTGCCCTGCTGGCCGGCATGGGCCTGCTCCCCGGCGCCGCCCAGGCGGCCTTCGAGCAGGCAGCCTTCGATGCCAAGACCATGGCCGACCTGGTCAAGGCGCTGGGTGTGAGTGCCCCGACCGAAAACAAGGCGGTCACCATCACCGGTCCCGACATCGCCGAGAACGGTGCCGTGGTGCCGCTGGGCTGCTCGACCACCCTGCCGGGCGTCAAGCGCCTGCTCATCACCGTCGAGAAGAACCCCTCGATGCTGTGCGCCATGTTCGACGTCACCGATGCGGTGGAGCCGAACTTCAACACCCGGGTGAAGATGGGCCAGTCGTCCAACGTGCTCGCCATCGCGATCATGAACGACGGCAAGGTGTTCTACGCCCAGAAGGAAGTCAAGGTCACCCTCGGCGGCTGCGGGGGCTGAGCCCGGGCAGGCCACGGCCCCGGGGGGGGCCGGCGTACCTGGCGAAGCGGCCGGGGATGCCCGTCCCCGGCCGTGGATGGGCCCCCACATCGATGAATTGAGTCAGAGATTTAGGAGTTGAACATGGCAGATCCGATGCGTATTCGCGCCCAGGCCGCTGGCGACAAGGCCACGGTGCGCGTGCTGATGAGTCACGAGATGGAAACCGGCCAGCGCAAGGATTCCTCCGGCAAGGTGATCCCGGCCTGGTTCATCCAGGAGGTCAGTGCCTCCCTGAACGGCAAGGTCGTGATGACCGCGCAGTGGGGCCCCTCGGTGTCGAAGAACCCCTTCCTGCAGTTCGCCATCAAGGGCGCCAAGGCTGGCGACAAGGTGTCGGTCAGCTGGGTGGACAACCGGGGTGACAAGCGCACCGACGAAGCGACCGTGTCCTGATTCCGGTCGGGTCCCGACGGCCCGGCGTGACGCCGGGCCGCAGGCGGGGCCGGTTCGACCTCCCAAGACGAGCGAGGAGACAACTTGAAGCGCATCGCCCTGGCAACGATCTGCGCCGTGGTCGCCACGAGCGCCGCCGCACAGACCAAATCCGCCTCCGACGGCATCGCGGAGTACCGCAAGATGCTCGAGGACGGCAATCCGGCCGAACTCTTCGAGGTGAAGGGCGAGGCGCTGTGGAAACAGAAGCGCGGGCCGAAGAACGCCTCGCTCGAGCAGTGCGACCTCGGCAAGGGACCCGGTGTGGTCAAGGGGGCCTGGGTCGAGATGCCGCGCTGGTTCGCCGACACCGGCCGGGTGCAGGACCTCGAGTCGCGCCTGCTGACCTGCATGCAGACCCTGCAGGGCTTCGATCCCGCCGAGATCGCCAGGACGCCCTTCGGCCGCGGCGAGATGAACAACCTCATCGCCCTGTCGACCTGGCTCTCGGCCGAGTCGCGCGGCATGCGCATGAACCTGCCGCAGGCCCATCCGGAGGAGCAGCGCATGTACCAGATGGGGCAGCGCGCCTTCTACTTCCGCGGCGGCCCGATGGATTTCGCCTGTGCCACCTGCCACGGCGACAAGGACAAGCGCATCCGCCTGCAGGAGCTGCCCGACCTGCGTGGCAACCCGGGCGACGGCATCGGCTTTGCGGCCTGGCCGGCCTACCGGGTTTCCAACGGCCAGATGTGGAGCATGCAGCAGCGTCTGAACGACTGCTACCGCCAGCAGCGCTTCCCCTACCCCGGCTACGCCTCGGACGTGACCATCGCGCTGGGCGTGTTCATGGGGGTCAATGCCAAGGGGGCCGAGTCGATCGCCCCGGCCATCAAGCGCTGAACCGCCGCACAGGAGAGCAAGCACGATGATCCGCTCGAACAAGATGCTCGTCCGCGGCCTGTACGGCGCGGCAGGGGTGGTGGCCGCCGGGGTTCTGGTGGGCTGCGCCACCGGACCCTCGTCGCAGGAACTGGACGCCCAGTTCCTGGCGATGCAGAAGGCCTCGTTCCGCGACCAGGGCATTGCCAAGGTCGACCGCCTGCAGCAGGACGCCGGCCAGGCCGCCTGCTCCACGGGCCAGCCGGTGGACGCGGCCGTGGCCAAGCGCCTGGAGGCCGAGTCGCTCGCCACCGTCAAGGCGCCCTCGGATGGTCGCTACCTCGGCGACTGGAAGGAAGGCGAGAAGCTGGCGCAGAACGGCCGCGGCATGACCTGGACCGACAGCAGCACGGCCCCCAGCGCCAACGGCGGCAACTGCTACAACTGCCACCAGATCACCAAGGAGGAGATCTCCTTCGGCACGATCGGTCCGAGCCTGTACAACTACGGCAAGCTGCGCGGCGTGGCCGATCCGGCCAGCCCGCAGGCCCAGCCGATCGTCGAGTACACCTGGGGCAAGATATACAACGCCTGGGCCTACAACGCCTGCTCGAACATGCCTCGGTTCGGCCACAAGGGCCTGCTCGACGAGCAGCAGATGAAGCACATCATGGCGCTGCTGCTCGATCCCAAGTCCCCCGTGAACCAGTGAGCGCTTCCGGCCGACGGTGCGATCGCGTCCGTCCCGGCCTGCCTGAGCCTGGTCTGGCCCGCGTGCGAGTTCACAGCTCCCGCGGGCCTTTTCCGATTCCACACATCACTGTTTGCTGATCCATGAATCTCTCCACGCGCGAATTCCTGCAGGTGCTGGGTGCGGCCTCGGTGGCCGGCATGGGCCTGGGCCGCTGGGCCGAGGCGGACGCTGCCACCGCGCAGAAGGGCCTGTACGACCTGCCGACCTTCGGCAACGTCAGCTTCCTGCACATGACCGACTGTCACGCGCAGCTGCTGCCGATCCACTTCCGCGAGCCCAGCGTGAACCTGGGCATCGGCAGCATGCAGGGTCAGCTGCCGCACCTGGTCGGCGAGCATCTGCTGAAGGTCGCCGGCGTGCGGCCCGGCACGCCGCTGGCGCATGCCTACACCTACCTGGACTTCGAGAAGGCGGCGCGCCGCTACGGCAAGGTCGGCGGCTTCGCCCACCTGGCCACGCTGGTCAAGCAGCTCAAGGCCAGCCGCCCCGGCGCGCTGCTGCTCGACGGCGGCGACACCTGGCAGGGCAGCGCCACCTCGCTGTGGACCAACGCGCAGGACATGGTCGACGCCTGCAAGCTGCTGACCGTGGACGTGATGACCGGCCACTGGGAGTTCACCTACGGCATGCAGCGGGTCCAGGAGATCGTCGAGAAGGACTTCGCCGGCAAGGTCGACTTCGTGGCCCAGAACGTCAAGACCAACGACTTCGGCGATCCGGTCTTCAAGCCCTATGTGATCCGCCCCGTCAACGGCGTGCCCTGCGCCATCATCGGCCAGGCCTTCCCGTACACGCCGATCGCCAATCCGCGCTACATGGTGGCCGACTGGAGCTTCGGCATCCAGGACGAGAACATGCAGAAGATGGTCGACGAGGCCCGCGGCAAGGGCGCGCAGGTGGTCGTCGTGATCTCGCACAACGGCATGGACGTCGACCTGAAGATGGCCAGCCGGGTGCGTGGCATCGATGCGATCTTCGGCGGCCATACCCACGACGGCGTGCCGGTGGCCATCCCCGTGGCCAACGCCGGTGGCAAGACCCTGGTCACCAATGCCGGCAGCAACAGCAAGTTCCTCGGCGTGATGGACTTCGACGTCCAGGGCGGCAAGGTGGTGGACTTCCGCTACCGCCTGCTGCCGATCTTCGCCAACCAGCTGCCGGCCGATCCGGACATGGCGGCGCTGATCGGCAGGATCCGCAAGCCCTACGAGGCCAGGCTCCAGGAGAAGCTCGCCGTCACCGACGGCCTGCTGTACCGGCGCGGCAACTTCAACGGCAGCTGGGACCAGCTGATCTGCGATGCGCTGATGGAAGTGCAGGGCGCCGACCTGGCCTTCTCGCCGGGCTTCCGCTGGGGCACCAGCCTGCTGCCGGGCGACGTGATCACCCGCGAGCTGATGATGGACCAGCTGGCCATCACCTACCCCTACGCCACCCTCACCGAGATGAGCGGCGAGACCATCAAGACGGTGCTCGAGGATGTGGCCGACAACCTGTTCAACCCGGATCCCTACTACCAGCAGGGCGGCGACATGGTGCGCGTCGGCGGCCTGAGCTATACGATCACGCCCGGCGAGCAGATGGGTCGGCGCATCGGCGACATGCGGCTGAAGGGCCGCCCGATCGAGGCCGGCAAGACCTACAAGGTGGCCGGCTGGGCGCCGGTGGCCGAGGAGGCCGCCAAGGCAGGCAACAAGCCCGTCTGGGACGTGGTCGAGACCTGGCTGAAGAGCCAGGGCGGGCGCGTCAAGCCGCGTCGCATCAACACGCCGAAGCTGGTCGGCGTGGCCGGCAACCCCGGCATGGTGGCCTGAGTTCGCCGCCCGCCGGGCGGCCCTCGACGCCTCGACGGGCCCGGACCAGCGACCGGGCCCCTTCCGAACTTCAGGAGCATGCGATGAGAACCGTCCGGGCCCTGGCCCTCACCACGCTGATGGTCCTGTCCAGCGCGCCTGCGCTCGCGCAGGACCAGGTCGTCTACCACGTCAACGACACGCAGGCGCAGGCGCTGGCTGCGCTGCGCAACATCCGCAACCACCTCGATACCGATCCGACGGCGCGCATCACGGTGGTCACGCATGCCTTCGGCGTGGACTTCCTGATGGAGGGCATGAAGGACCGCAGCGAGAACAGCTTCGAGCCGCTGGTGGCGGCGCTGAAGAACCGCGGCGTCAGGTTCGAGGTCTGCGAGATCACCCTGAAGAACCGCAACCTGAAAAGGGAGCAGTTCATTCAGGAGGTCGACTTCACGCCCTCCGGCGTGGTGCGGCTGACCAAGCTGCAGACCCAGGGCTTCGCCTACATCAGGCCCTGAACGCGCCGCAGCGCTCTCGGGGGCGCCGCATCGGCGGCGTCAGGGCCGTGCGTAGCTGGCCGCGTCGGGCTCGACCGGCGCGCCCTCGGTGCGGCTGCGCTCGCCCGGCTGGTCGATCAGGCGGTCGGTGATCATCGCCGCGCCCCAGATGGTCGACAGCGTCACCCAGGAGGTCAGCGTGAACACCGCGGCCCCGGAGACACCCGCGCCGACCGCGCAGCCGCCGGCCAGCATGCCGCCGAAGCCCATCAGCAGGGCGCCGATGATGTAGCGCCGCATGGCCTGGCCGCCCTGGAAGCCTTCGAGCTTCAGTTCCCGCCACAGCAGGGCCGACAGGAAGGCGCCGATCGCCACCCCTGGCACCAGGCCGAGGTCGAACTTCAGCGGCTGGCCCGGCGGGGAGAGCACCAGCATCAGCGTGTCGGCGGCCGGTCCGGTGAAGGACAGGCTCTGCACCGGCACGATCAGGTCGAACACGCTGCGCGAGACCTTGTAGGTCATCAGCCAGGCACAGGCCACCATCACCCCGACGCCGACCGCGCCGAACCAGTTCCAGAACTGCACCCGCTGGCGGCGCGCCCAGACCAGCGCGGCGGCCAGCCACAGGGCGCCGAAGAGCATGCCGCCCGGGTGGCCCAGGTGGCTGAGGGCCAGCAGGTCACGGGCGCTGGCCTCGATGGTCCACCAGCCGGCGATCTCGCTGCGCAGCGGTGACAGAAGGCCGGTCAGCGCCGACTGGGCGGTCACCGCGAAGACCAGCCCGGACAGCAGGGCGCGCAGGTTGCCTTGCGCGGCCAGCACCAGCAGCCGGCTCGAACAGCCGCGCGCGAGGATCATGCCCGCACCGAACATCGCCCCGCCGATGGCCGCGCCCGAGAGGCTGCCGCGCTGCGAGAGCTGGCGGGCCTCGCCGACGTCGAGCCAGCCGAACTGGATGAAGCCCTGCGTCAGCAGCACCGCCGTCGAGAAGGTGAACAGCCAGACGGTGAGCTTGCCCTCCTTCGTGCCGCGGGCGAATTCGATCACCGCCGAGCGCAGGCAGAAGCGCGAGCGATGCGCGAAGAAGCCGAACAGCAGACCGATGACGCCTCCGACGAGCGTGATGGTCCACATCTCGCCGACACCGGCGATGAGGGAGTCGATGGACATGGCGCGAGGCCTCGGCGAGGGCAAGGGGGCTGCGGGACGCAACCGGCCGACGCAAGACGAATCACTTCTTGCTGATGAGCCGATGATCGGTCGGGAGGCGGCTGCGCGTCTTGACCTGCGTCAGGCCGGACCGGAAACGAAACGGGGCGCCCTCGAGAGCGCCCCGTCTGCGTCCGGGCGGCTTCAGGGCCGCCGAAGGCTCACATCAGCGTGTCGGACCAGATGTTCTTGGCCCAGGCCTCGGCGTAGCGGGCCTCCAGGTCGGAGCGCACGTCCGACACCCCGCCCGAGCCGCCGATGGTGCGGAAGGTCTTCTGCGTCGGCACGAACTCGTGCACGCTGGCCACGTGGATCACGTGGGTGTCGTCGACGTAGCTCATGCAGACGTTGGTCACCATCGGGTGGGGATTGACCTCGATGCCCTGCAGCTCGGCGACGATGGCCGCCGCCGTCACCTTGGCGTGCGAGTTCGCCATGTGGCCCGACTTCGGCATGCCCTGCGCGATCTGGATGGCGTCGCCGATCACGTGCACGTCCTTGGCCGCGGTGGACTGGAAGTTCAGGAAGTCGACGTTGCACCAGCGGCCGTTCGCATTGGCCAGGCCGGTCTGCACCGCCAGTGCGCCCGCGCGCATGACCGGCAGCACGTTGAGCACGTCGGCCTTGACGTCGCCCTGCACCTCGAACTCGACGGTGCTGTTCTTCGCGCTGACCGCCACCGCCTTGTGCTGCGGGCGGTACTCGACCATGTCGCCGTAGAGCTCCTTCCAGGCCTTCTTGAACAGCGGGCCCTTGGAGGTCACGTCCGGGTTGGCGTCGAGGATCAGCACCTTCGACTTCGGCTTGGCCTTCTTGAAGTAGGCGGCCACCACGCTGGCGCGCTCGTAGGGGCCGGGCGGGCAGCGGTAGGGCGCCTCGGGGATCACGATGGCGTAGGTGCCGCCGTCGCGCATGGCCTCGAGCTGCCGGCGCAGGGCCACGGTCTCCGGCCCGGCCTTCCAGGCGTGCAGGATCTGCCCGGCCGCGTGCGCCTCGCGCAGGCCCTGGATCTGGTCCCACATGAAGTCGATGCCGGGGGCCAGCACCAGCTTGTCCCAGGTGACGGTGGTGCCGCCGGCCAGGGTGGCGGTCTTCTTGGCGGCGTCCACCGCGGTCACGCTGTCGTGCACGATGCGCACGCCGTGCTTCTCGCTCAGGCCGGTGTAGGGGTTGGTGATGTCGGCCATCGTGCGCTGGCCGCCGATCACCAGGTTGGAGATCGGGCAGGAGACGAAGGCGCGGTTGGGCTCGACCATCATCACGTCGATGCTGTAGTCCGACAGCATGCGGATGTACTTCGAGGCCGTGGCGCCGCCGTAGCCGCCGCCCACCACCAGGACCTTGGCCCGGTTCGCCGAAGTGCCGCCCAGCGAGGCGCAGCCGGCCAGGCCGAGCGCGCCGCCGGCCAGCAGGCCTTGCAGGAGGAGTCTGCGTTGTGTCATGGGTCTGTGTCTTCCTGGGCGTGGCCGGTCAGGGGGCGGGCTTCTGGGCGGCGAAGAACTTCGACAGTTCCTCGAGCTGTTCCTGCGAGTAGCCGCGGGTGATCTGGTGCATGATCGTCGCGGGCCGTGCGCCGGTGCGGAAGGCCAGCAGCTGCGACAGGATGTAGTCCTGCGGCAGTCCGGCCAGGTGGACCAGGGCCTCGCCCTGCACGGCATGTCCTTCGGTGCCGTGGCACTGCGCACAGGCCGAGGCCAGCGCGCGGGTGCGCAGCCGCTGGGGATCCTTCGCCAGGACGGGGCCGGCCAGCAGCGCCGTGGCGCTCAGTGCGGCCACCCAGCGCAGCGTGGCGCTCGGGCCCGGCGCTCGGCGGGGATCGGGGGGACGGGTCATGCAACTCTCCTCGGGGCGATGTCCGGATGGTTCTGGGTCGGCCGCCCGACAGGCGGTCCGGGGGGCTTCGCGGGCGGGGCCGGCAGGCCCAGGCCCGGGCGGCGTATAGTGTCCCGAATATCATTCAATGCGAATTTAGTGTTATCCCTATGTGCGGCACGGTTTTGAAAGCTTGGCGCAAGGCCCGGCCCCGGATCGGTCCGTCCGCGGGAGATGTCCCCCACGCCCCGAGGCCTGCGCCCATGAGTGACCCTCTCGTTTCCCCCTCCCGCCTCGGCCGGACGCGGCGCGATCTGCTCGGCGGCACGGTCGCGGCGGCGCTGGGCGGCCTGTCGGCCTTCGTACCCCGGGACGTCCGGGCGGCTGCGCCGGCGCTCGGCGAGCCGGTGCGCTGGCCCCGCGTGACGCTGCTGGACGGCCGCAGTCTGGACGCCGCTCAGCTGGCCGACACGGCCACGGTGGTGGTGTTCTTCGCCACGGACTGCCCCTTCTGCCAGCGACACAACCGCCATGTCGAGAAGCTGGCGCGTGCCAGCCAGGGCCTGCCCCTGCAGATCGTCGCGGCGGCGCAGGACCGCAGCGCCGCGACGGTGCAGGCCTACCTGCGCCGGCACGGCTACAGCTTTGCCGCCACGCTCGACGAACGGGCGCTGCACGAGGCCCTGACGCCGCGGCGGATCATTCCGCTGACCTGCGTGATCGATCGCACCGGGCGCCTGCGCGAAGTCATCCCCGGCGAGATGTTCGAGGAGGATGTGCTCGGGCTGGCGAAGTGGGCCCGCCCGACCTGAGGCATCCTGAAGACGCCTGACCTGCCGAGTCGTCCGCGGCACCCCGATCCTTCGTGAGAAGTCGCACGGTGGCGGCCGACGCGGTTTGAGGCGGGTCAAACCCGCTGGTTTCACGCCGGGTCGGGGCGTTCCCCACCGGCCCCCGTTGTGCGAGAACCTCGCCTGTCGCGCAGCCGCCGGCGGCCGCCGGGCCTCTGCGCCGCGCGACACGGACCCCGACGACCGGGGTGACGACGGGGTGATCATGCTGCAGCCGGTGACGGTGGAGGACTATCGGGAACTCGCGAGGCAACGCCTGCCGCACTGGCTGTTCGAGTACATCGATGCCGGGGCGATCCGCGAGGAGACCCTGGCGGCCAACACCGCCGACTTCCAGCGCCTGCGGCTGCGCCAGCGGGTGATGCGCGACGTCTCGCAGGTCACCACCGCGACCACCCTGTTCGGCCAGGACCTGGCGCTGCCGCTGGTGCTGGGGCCGGTGGGCTTCGCCGGCATGTTCGCCCGCCGCGGCGAGGTGCCGGCCGCCCGGGCGGCCGCGCGTGCGGGCCTGCCTTTCTGCCTGTCGAGCGTGTCCATCTGCGGCATCGAGGAGGTGGCGCAGGCCGCCCCGCCGCCCTGGTTCCAGCTCTACATGATCAAGGACCGGGCCTACATGAAGACCCTGCTGGGCCGGGCGGCCCGGCTGGGCTGCCCGGTGCTGGTGTTCACGGTGGACCTGCCGGTGCCCTCGCGGCGCTACCGCAACATCCACAGCGGCATGGGCCTGTGGGGCCTGCGGCGCAAGGTGGTGCTGGGCGCGGCGGCCCTGAAGCGGCCGCGCTGGCTCTGGGAGGTGATGCTGCGCGGCCGACCGCACGCCTTCGGCAACTTCGCCGAGGGCATCCCCGAGGCCCGCACCCTGGAAGGCTTCGACGTCTGGGTGGAGAAGAACTACGAGCCCTGCCTGGACTGGGACACCCTGGCCTGGGTGCGCGAGCAGTGGCGCGGCCCGATGGTGATCAAGGGCATTCTCGACCCCGACGACGCCCGGCTGGCGGTCCAGGCCGGTGCCGACGGCATCCTGGTCTCCAACCACGGTGGCCGGCAGCTCGACGGCACCTGCTCGAGCATCGCGGCGCTGCCGGCGGTGGTCGACGCGGTGGGGGCGCGCGTGCCGGTGCTGCTCGACGGCGGCATCCGCAGCGGGGTCGACATCCTCAAGGCGCTGGCGCTGGGTGCGCGCGCCTGCGTGGTCGGCCGGGCCTGGGCCTGGGGGCTGGCCGGGCGCGGCGAACGCGGCGTGGCGGCGGTGATCGACACCCTCGAACGCGAACTGGCCACCACCATGGCGCTCGCCGGCTGCACCGACGTCGGTCGGCTCGACCGCAGCGTCCTGCTCGAGTGAGGCGGGTGTGAGGGCCCGCTCTCCCGCCATCGTGCTGTCCTGCGACGGCCTGTGCGAGCCGGCGCTCGGGGTGGTGCGCGCGCTCGGCGAGAAGGGTGTGCCGGTGATCGTGCTCAGCGAGACCGCCGACGCCGCCGGGGCGCGTTCGCGCTACTGCATCGAGCACCATGTCGCGCCCGGGCTGGGCGGCGATCCGCAGGTGCTGGGGCAGGCGCTGGCCGACATCGCCGCCCGTCACGACGGCGCCCTGCCGATCTTTCCGACCGTCGATCCGGACCTGGACACGCTGGCCCGCGTGGCCTCCCGGCTCGGCCCGCGCCTGTTGCCGGTGATCGGCGACGCCCACCAGGTGCTGCAGGTGATGGACAAGGCCGCGTTCCAGGCCCTGGCCGAGGCGCATGGCCTGCCGGTGCCGCGCAGCTGGTCGCCGCCCGACCCGGCCGCGCTGCAGCAGGCGGCGGCGCAGGCGCGCTACCCGGTGATCGTCAAGCCGGCCTTTCCGTACCACTGGCACAGCGCGCTGGCGCAGGCCTTCCGGGGTCGCAAGGCGGTGCGGCTGGACGACGCGGCCGCGCTGATCGCCTTCGGCGCCGGACTGGGGGCGTCCGACCTCGGCGTGATGATCCAGGAGTACGTGCCGGGCGACGACGATCAGCATGTCGACGTGCACGCCTACCTCGACGGCCAGGGCCGGGTGCGGGGCTGCTTCAGCGGCCGCAAGCTGCGCATCCACCCCATCCATGCGGGCAGCGGCTGCTTCGTCGAGTCGCTGGACTGCCCGGCGCTGGAGGCGCAGACCGTGGCGATGCTGCAGCGAATCGGCTTTCGCGGCCTGGCCAACGTCAACTACAAGCGCCATGCGGTGACCGGCGAGTACATGCTCTTCGAGATCAACCCGCGGGTCAGCCAGTGGGGCTTCTTCACCACCCGCTGCGGCGTCAACCTGCCCTGGCTGGCCTACTGCGACCTGCTCGGCCGGGAGGCCGGCGTGCTGCCGCCGCGCCGCGTGGGCTGGCGCTTCGTCGACTCCAGCCGGGACCTGAAGGCCTTCCGGCAGTACCGGGCCGAGGGCCGCCTGACCCTGGGGGCCTACCTGCGCAGCCTGCTGCGCCTGCGCCTGGTGCACCAGTCGCTGCACTGGCGCGACCCCGTGCCCGGCCTGTGCCTGCTCTGGCGCCACGTCCGCGCCGTGGTGCAGGCGGCCTGACCCCCAGCCCGCGATTCAGGGGCGCGGGCCCGGCGCCCGGCTGCGGATGCGCTCGACCAGGGCGGCGGGCCACTGCGGTGCGCGCAGCTCGCATTCCCAGACCGTCTCGACCTGCCAGCCCAGCGCCGCCAGGGCCTCGGCCTGACGGGCGTCGCGTGCGCGGTTGGCGGCGATCTTGGCGTCCCAGAACGCGCTGCGGGTCTTCGAGCGTACGCGGCCGTGGGCGCAGTCGTGGCCGTGCCAGAAGCAGCCCTGCACCCGCACCACGCAGCGGTACTTCGGCAGCACGATGTCGGGCGTGCCGGGCAGGCGCCGGTCGTGCAGGCGGTAGCGCAGTCCGGCAGCGTGCAGGGCGCGGCGCACCACCCATTCCGGCCCGGTGTCCTGGCGGCGCACCTGCCGCATCAGGCTGCTGCGCGGTGCCGGCTCGTCGTTCACCGGACCCCCTCCGGTCACGGCGGAGCCCCCTCCCCGAGGTCCGCCAGCGACCCGCCCATGCGCAGCAGGTGCTGCTCGACCGCGGCGATGAAGCCCGGCGCGAAGCGCAGCCGGGCCCGCCTCGTGCGGCTCAGGAAGCCGCGCGTGGCGCGCAGCGACAGCGGCTCGGCGTCGGGGTCGGCGGCCAGCACGGTCAGCAGCCCGGCCGGGCGGCGGCCCAGCGGGTCGGGGCCGATCTGCACCGCCTGCCGCCGGCGGCCGTCGAAGCGGGCCGCCCGTGGCGCCCGGCCGGTGACGGGGAAGGGCTGGTCGCGCGCCGGGTCATAGCGCCCGGGCTGCGCCAGGCGCTGCCCGATCCAGCGCGCCACCGGCACGCTGACCGCACTGCCGACCAGCCCCCAGCGTGCCGCCGGGCGCCCGGCCGCCTGCGCCGGCAGGGTCCAGTCCGCCTCGAAGCCCTGCAGCTGTTCGCCGCTGCGGATGCCCAGGCGCAGCAGCCGCCCGTCGGGCAACAGCACCGCCGGCGGCGAGGCGATGCCCACGCTGCTGCCGTTCTTCAGCGTCGGCACCGCGTCCACCGCCCAGCCCAGCCCGCCGAGCCCCTCGGTCCAGTAGAAGCCGTGCGGCAGCGTGGCCAGCGAGGTGGCCGGGCGCTCGATCGGCTGCTCGTCGGCCAGCAGCACCTCGGCCGGGTCCAGCACCCGCGAGGCCACCAGGAAGACCCGCTCGCGGCGCTGCGCCAGGCCGAAGGACCAGCTGTCCACCACCCGGTAGGCCCAGCGGTAGCCCTGCTGCTCGAGCGCGTCGACGATGGCGCGCATCGCATTGCCGCCGCCCAGCTGCAGCATGAAGGGCACGTTCTCCAGCAGCACCGTGTCCACGCGGCGGCGCGCCAGCAGCCGGAACACCTCGGCGATCAGGCCCGAGCGCGCGCCCAGCAGCCCGGCGCCGCGTCCGGCCTGGCTGAGGTCCTGGCAGGGAAAACCGGCGCAGAGCAGCTCCACCGACGCGGGCAGGTCCGCCAGCGTCGTCAGGTCGTGGTGGTACTCCACCGCGGGGAAACGCGCGCGCAGCACGGCCTGGGCGGTGGGCAGCACGTCGCAGAGCAGCTGCGCGTGGTGGCCGGCCTGCTGCAGGCCGAGCTCGAAGCCGCCGATGCCGGCGAACAGGCCCGCGGTGTTCACGCCGGGCGGCGGCGCAGGGCCGGCATCAGGCGTTCGGCCCGGCGCCGAACACCCGGCCGCTGTGCTCGCGCATGGCGTGGAACTGGATGTCCCGCACGCGCTCCGGCAGGCCGCTGAACTGGGGCGCGCTCGATTTCGATCCAGCCAGCCGCAGCGACTTGCCTCGTCGACCGCCTCGGTCTGGTCATGCGCGGCCCAGTTGCCATACAGACTCCGTACATGTAACTCAGCGAACCCCTGTCGACCACGCGGTGACGCGCTGGACGCAATCCAGCAGCGCGGGAGCCAGGCGGAGGATCTCGCGGTAGAGCGCCGCCAGATCCTCGTCCGCGTACTCGTGCGCCACAAGGTTGCGCAGCTCCCGGATCCGGACCAGCTCGCCGTCGTGGTCGACCCAGCCGCGCTTCTCGGCGCGTCGCAGGCGGTCGAGCAGGCTGCCGGCGGTTTCCAGTTCCAGATCGTCGGCCAGGCGCATGAGCCGCTGCGTCAGCAGGTCCGAGAGCCGGGCGAAGCGGCTGGCCATCGACTCCAGCCGCTCCAGGTCTTCGGCGGACCAGGTGGTGGCCGCCGACAGCGGCTCGCAGCGGTGCACGGACCATTCGAAATGCGCCGCCGCCTGCTGCGCCCGGGCCAGCTCTTCGGCCAGCAGCGCCAGCTTGTCCGCGCGGGCGGCGCCCTTCACAGCCGCACCCCGGTAGCCTTGGCGATGCGAACGAAAGGCCGCTGTTCGTCGCGCGCGACAGTCAGGTCGATGCGTTGCTCGCCCAGTTGCGAATGCAGGCGGGCCAGCACATCCAGCTTGTCGCTGAGCTGGATGCGTCGGGACAGCACCAGCAGGTCGATGTCGCCGCCGCGCGCGTCGTCGCGCACGCGTGAGCCGTGCAGCCAGATCTGGGCGTCCGGGTCGGCCGCCCGGATCGCATCGACCAGGATGTCACGCTCATGTTCAGTCAGGCGCATGGCGGCATCGTAGGCAGTGCGCGTCGAACTGTCCACGCGTGGGTCACACGCGGTTCAAGCGCCGTCAGCTCGCTCAACCATTCGGCCCGGCCCCGAACACCCGGCCCGAGTGCTCCCGCATCGCGTGGAACTGGATATCGGGCACGCGCTCCTGCGTCACGCGCAGGTCCGAGCTGTACTGGCAGAGGAAGGCCGGCGCGCCCACCACGTCGTAGGCGATGCGCAGCGGCTCGCTGTCGATGAACTTCTTCAGCTTGGCCTCGTCGGCGCAGGTGATCCAGCGCGCCAGCGAGAAGCGGCAGGGGTCCAGCCGGGCCTCGACGCCGTACTCGCCCTTCAGGCGGTGCAGCACGACTTCGAACTGCAGCTGGCCGATGGCGCCCAGCATCATCGAGCCGCCGGCCACCGGGGTGAAGACCTGGATTGCGCCTTCCTCGCCCAGCTGCTGCAGGCCCTGGCGCAGCTGCTTGCTGCGCAGCGGGTCCTTGATCTCGACGGTGCGGAAGCTCTCCGGCGCGAAGAAGGGCAGGCCTGTGAAGTGCAGCGCCTCGCCCTCGGTCAGCGTGTCGCCGAGTTGCAGCACGCCGTGGTTGGGGATGCCGATGATGTCGCCGGCCACCGCGTCGTCCACCAGCTCGCGGCGCTGGGAGAGGAAGCTCACGACGGTCTGCGGGCGCATCTCCTTGCCGTTGCGCACCACCTTCAGCCGCATGCCGCGGGTGAAGCGGCCCGAGCTCACGCGCACGAAGGCGATGCGGTCGCGGTGCGCCGGGTCCATGTTGGCCTGCACCTTGAAGACCACGCCGCTGAACTTCGGTTCGGCCGGCTCCACGGTGCGCTCCAGCGCGGCGCGTGCGCCCGGGGGCGGGGCGAGTTCGCACAGCGCGTCCAGGACTTCCCGCACGCCGAAGTTGTTGATCGCCGAGCCGAAGAACATCGGCGTCTGCTTGCCCGCCAGGAACTCGGCGTGGTCGAAGGCCGGCGCGGCGTCGCGCACCAGCTCCATCTCGCCCAGGGCCTGCTCGTAGGGGCCGCCGAAGCGCTCGGCGTGCGCCGGGTCCTGCAGGCCGTGCAGGGTTTCCTCGTCGCCACCGGCGCGGTCCTCGCCGGGCTCGAACAGGCGCATCTGATCACGGCGCAGGTCCATCACGCCGTGGAAGAACTTGGCCATGCCCACCGGCCAGGTGAAGGGCACGACGGTCATGCCCAGCTCCTGCTCGATCTCGTCCATCAGCGCCAGGGGCTCCTTCACCTCCCGGTCCATCTTGTTGACGAAGGTGATGATGGGCGTGTTGCGCGCGCGGCAGACCTGCAGCAGCCGCCGCGTCTGCGGCTCCACGCCGTTGGCCGCGTCGATCACCATCAGCGCCGCGTCCACCGCGGTCAGCACCCGGTAGGTGTCTTCCGAGAAGTCCTGGTGGCCGGGGGTGTCGAGCAGGTTGATGACGCAGTCGCCGTACTCCATCTGCATGACAGAAGATGCCACCGAGATGCCGCGCTGCTTCTCGATCTCCATCCAGTCGGACGTGGCGTGGCGCGAGGCCTTTCGCGCCTTCACCGAGCCGGCGATCTGGATCGCGCCGGAGAACAGCAGCAGCTTCTCGGTCAGCGTGGTCTTGCCGGCGTCGGGGTGCGAAATGATCGCGAAGGTGCGGCGGCGGCGGATGTCGGTGGCGAGGTCGGACATGGCGGGCGGTCAACAGGAGCAGGCGCGTCAGGCGATGACGCGCGAAGCTGCGATTGTCGCCTGCGCCTCAGATTGCCTCCATCTGCGCGATCAGCCTGTCCAGCGGCCCCGACAGCAGCCCCCAGATCACCGAGTCATCCACGACCGAATAGGCATGCGCCAGGATGTTGCGCAGCCCGACGGCCCGCGGCAGATCCGCAATCCGCTCTGCCGTGCCGGGATCGATCTGCCGCAGCCGCCCGAGGGCTTCACCGACGATGAAAAGCTGGCGCTCGACGGCCGAGCGCAGCATCGCGTCGGTCTGGTAGTCGTCGAACGAACGGCCCTGCACGAAGCTCAGCGCCAGCCGCGCGGCACCGATGGCGTCGCAAAGGAAGGTGCGCGCATCAGGCGACATGGAAGACCTGTTGCCGCTCCGTGGCCACCCGAGCGCGGAAGTGCGGATTGCGGATCGCCCGCTCGACCACCAGATCGACCGACCGGCTGAACAGCCCCTCCAGCCCTTCCTTCAGCGAGAAATAGGCGTCGTAGGCCTCGACCGGTGGCAATTCGTCGAAGGCAACGATGAAGTCCAGATCGCTGCGCCCTGGCTCGAACTCTCCCCGCACTGCCGAGCCGAACAGATCCAGCCGCCGCGCGCGGTATCGCCGGCACAGCGCGGCGATGTCGTCGCGGCGGGCGAGGATGAAGTCGGGCAGGGCCATGACCGCGATGGTAAGTCGATCGGCCGAGGCGCGGGGGCCGCTCAACCTTCGACCGCTGGCCGCTGCCGCCACTGCGCCAGCGCCGCCTCGGCATCCGCCAGCTCCTCCCTCCGGCGGCCGTAGCCGCAGCGCTCGATCAGCTCGCGCGCTGCGGCCAGGTCGGCTTCCGGCGATTCCCAGGGGTACTGCGCCTCGCGGAAGAACAGCCGGGGTTCGTCATACGCGCTGCCTCCCGGAGTCGGCACTTTACAGCGTGGCGGGTCAGGCACTGCCTAGGTTGTCGACCTGACGCGGCCGGAGATTGCAGCTCCGTCTTGCAATCGGCAACATCAACGCCAGCAGCAAAGGCGCCCTCCACCTTGACCCATCGGATGCCATCTCCCTTCCGAACGACCGTCCCCATTTCGGTGGACGCGCAGCTGCCGGCTCAGGTCCGGACATCGGCGATCGACCGGTCGCAAGCCGCCGAGGCAGGAGCGCGGAAGGTGGCAGCGGTCGGCGCGGATCGCTGGCTGGCGCAGAATGCGGCGCCGCTGGACAGCTCCAACGCCTGCGTCGACCGCCACGGACTGTCGCTGCCCGGTTTCGCGGCTTCTGACGGGTTGTCAGCGCTGCCGCTTCAGCGCCGCGATCGACAGGCCGGGCAGGCTTCACGGCCGTCTGGCCGGCGCGGCCCTGTGGATGTTGCGCTGCAGCAGCGCGCCGCGAATCCTGCTAATCTGGCCCGCGTCCCCACCCGAGTGGTCAAGATATGTGCACGGTGCCTCCCACGCCGGATCCGCCCCCCGTCGAGGGCACCCGCCGTCTGATGGATCAGACCGAGCGGGTGTTCTATGGCGGCTACTGGATCAAGACCTACCCGCTGCCGGCGGACACGCTGCAGGCCAAGCGGGCCCTGATCGATGCGCTGACGCGGCGGCTGTTCAACCACACCGAGCATGGGCTGAACGTGCCGGGTGCGCGCCTCAAGGAGGCCCGCGCGGCCTTCGACGCCGAGACCGATCCGGCCATGCGGCGGGTCAAGGGCGGCATGCTGGCCGGTGCGCTGTTCAACCGGGCCACGGACATCTTCCGCCGCCTGGTGGAGCTGCAGGGCGAGGGCGTCGAGATGAACGAGGAGTCCCCCCTCGTGCGCGATTGCGGCCGCTGCCTGCTCGAGGCGATGGAGCTGGGCCGCTCGGTGCTGCACCGCAGCGGCGAGGAGGGCCTGGACGAGCTCTGGGGCGAGCCCTTCAAGGCCTTCTCGGTGCCGATCGAGGACTTCTACGAGAGCCGCTACATCAAGATCGGGCAGTGCATGCGCGACATCGACCGCATCGCCGAGGCGATGGTCGAGGGCTTCAGCAGCATCCCGGTGTTCGCGCACATCGAGCCGCTGGTGCGGGCGTTCACCGCCGCGGCGCGCACCAAGACCGAGACGCTGCGCACCGATGCGGCCATCTTCGACGTCTGGCCGCGCTTCGTCACGACCGGGGAGCGCCTGGCCGAGATCCAGCCCCTGGTGCCGACGGACTGGACGCTGCACGCGCAGGACTGCCCGAGCGTGCGGCACAGCGAGGCCGACGGGCTGGAGCTGATCCGGCGCGGCCGGGACCTGATCTTCTACATCGCCCGCGCCCGCACGCCGATGCCCAAGAGCACGCGCGAGTACATCGAGCGCTGCGAGTTCTACCGCCGCAACGGCCACCGGCCGTCGATGCCGTCCCCGCTGCCGGCCTGAGGAACCGCTGCCGGCCGCTCGGCCAGGGTGGTGCGGCGCCAGGATCCCATCGGGCGGCGATGCACCGGCGGGATTAGCATGGCCGCATGTGGTCCTCCTTCCTCGACACCCTGCGCCAGCAGTTCGAGAACCAGGTCTTCGCCGGCGGCATTGCGCTGGGGCTGGTGGGGGTGCTGGCGGCCTCGCTGCGCCATGTGCCCGGCCTGCTCGGGTCGCAGCTGCAGCGTGCGCTGGTGGTCACCGCCACGCTGGACAGCCGCAACGACCTCTTCCCGGCCTTCGTCGGCTGGCTGAACGACCAGCACTTCGGCCAGAAAAGCCGCTGGTTCACGGTGGTGAAGGCCGCGCCGGAGGTGGCCGAGAGCGACGCGGCGGACGGGGACGCCGGCAGCCCGCCCGCGCTGCAGTACAGCCCGGCGCCGGGCTTTCACCTGTTCGTCTACCGCGGCCGGCTGATCGAGGACGTGGACGCCTTCTTCGTCGCCCGCGAGAAGCAGGACACGCGCATCGAGGTGAGCTTCTCCGGCCTGCTCAACGCGCTGGACGGCGTGGCGGCGCAGGAGGGCCGCATCGTGGTGCTGACCACCAACCACCACGAGCGGCTGGACGCAGCGCTGATCCGCCCCGGGCGGATCGACCTGGCGGTGGAGCTGGGCCTGGCGACGGCGGGGCAGCTGCAGGGCTTGTTCCTGCGCTTCTTTGCACCGGCGCAGGCGGTGGCTGCGGCGCTGGCCGCCGATTACCCGGGCGCCGTGCTGTCGCCCGCGCAGATCCAGCAGGTGCTGCTGGGGGCCGAGACGGCCGAGGCGGCCGCGCTGGCGCTGCGGGCGGCCTGGGGGGCGCAGCCGGATGCCCGACGGGCAGGGAGCCGGCAGGGAGCCGGGCGGGGAACCGCTTGCAGGACTGACCGCGGCGTCAGCCGGGCTGCCGGTCGGCGTCGCTGGGCGTCCTGAGCCAGGCCGGCAGCCAGAGCACGACCGTGGTGCCGCGGCCGAGTTCGCTGTCCAGTTCCACCTGGCCGTCGTGCAGTTCGACGATCTCCTTGACCAGCGCCAGGCCGAGGCCGGTGCCGGGGATGGCGCCGGAGCTGTCGGCGCGGAAGAAGCGTTCGAAGGCGCGGCGGGCATGCTCGGGGCGCATGCCGATGCCGTGGTCGCGCACCGCGATGCCCACCTGCAGGGCGCCGTCCGGGCTGCGGCGCTGCTGCGCCTCGAGCTCGATCGCGCCGCCGCCGGGGGAGTACTTGTAGGCGTTGGACAGCACGTTGGTCAGGGCATGCTGCAGCTTGGCGCGGTCCACCCGCAGCGGTGGCAGGCCGGCCGGGATGCGGCAGTCCACCCGCCGCGGGTCGCCGGGCATCAGCAGGCTGTCGATGGCCGCGCGCACCGCCTCCTCGACCTGGATGACCTCGAGCTGGAAGTCCTTGCCCTTGCGGGCCTCGATGCGGGCCAGGTCGAGCAGCTCGTTGACCATGTCGGTCAGCCAGATGGACTGGCGGTTGATGGTCTGCAGCACGTCGCGGGTACGCGCCTCGTCGAACTTGCGCATCATCAGCAGGTCCGAGAAGCCGCGGATGCTGGCCATCGGGGTGCGCAGTTCGTGCGCGGCGGTGGACAGGAACTCGCTCTTCATGCGGTCCACCTCGGTCTCGCGGGTGATGTCGCGCAGGTGCAGCAGGCGCGAGACGTTCGGCGCATCGCAGTCGCGCCGGCTGCACAGCAGCACGCGCTGCGGCAGGCCGCGCAGCAGCAGCACGTCGGTGTGCACCGGGCCGGGGCCGTCGGCGCGCGCGTCGCGCCAGGCGGCCATGCCGGGCGGGTTGCGGGCCTCGACGCGCTCGTCCAGCAGGGCCTCGAATTCCGGGCCGGCCAGGCCCACCACGGCGCTGCGGCTCACGCCCAGCAGGGTCTCGAAGGCCGGGTTGACCGAGACCACCCGGCCCGCGCCGTCGAAGGAGACGAAGCCGTCCGGGCTGAGCGCGAAGATGGTGTCCAGGCGGGCGAACTGGTCGCGCAGCAGGCGCTCGGCCAGCAGGCGCTGGGTGACGTCGCTGATCACGCCGACGTAGTGGGTGATCGCGCCGCTGCGCTCGTCGTGCACCGGGGCGATCGACAGGTCGTTGTCGAAGCGTTCGCCGCTGCGCCGGTAGTTGCGCAGCAGCACGCGGCAGGGTTCGCCCTCGGCCAGCGCGCGGCGGATGTCCTGCAGGGCCGGCTGGTCGCGGTCGCGGCCCTGCAGGAAGCTGCAGGAGCGGCCGAGCGCCTCGGCGGCGCTGTAGCCGGTCAGGCGGGTGAAGCCCTCGTTGACGAAGACCACCGGCTGGCCGGGGGCGCGCACGTCGGTGATGACGATGCCGTTGCGGCTGGCGTCGATGGCCCGGTTGCGCAGGCGCAGGTCGGCCTCGGTGGCGCGCTGCTCGGTCACGTCGGTCAGGGTGCCGGTGCAGCCGGCGCTGGCGCCGTCGTCGTCGCGGCGCAGGTGCACGTGGGCGGCCAGCCAGCGCTCGCCGCCGTCGCGGGTGGCGAAGCGGCCCTCGTGGCGGACTTCCTCGCAGTCGCCACGCAGCAGGGCCTCGAACAGGGTGCGGGCACTGGCGCGGTCGTCCGGATGCATCAGGGCGTCGAAGGGCTGGCCCAGCGTGGGCGCCACCGCATGGCCGGTGATGCGTGCCCAGGCCGGGTTCAGGTAGGTCCAGCGACCCGACGCATCGGTCTGGAAGATCACCTCGTTGACCGATTCCACCACCTGGCGCAGCAGTTCCTTCTGGCGGCGCTGCTCGGTCACGTCGTCGACCACCATCACGACGTGGTGCACCCAGGGTCGCGTGCCGGGCGCCTGCGCGGCGGCGTCCTCGGCCATCGGGCTGATGGTGATCTCGCACCAGATGATCGCGCCGTCGGCCCGGCGCACCCGGCTGGTGACGCGCACGTCGCGCCGTTCGGTGACGCAGCTGCGCATTGCATCGCCGACCTGGGGGCCGACGGTGAAGCTCTGCAGCAGCTCACCGTCGGCGGCCAGCAGGGCTTCCAGCGGCGCGCCGGCCATCTGCACGAAGGCCGGGTTGGCGTACACCGCCCGCGTGCGGCGCTGCGGCTCGAGGGCCAGGATGAGCACGCCGCTGCCGGTGGAGGCCAGTGCCTGGTCGCGCAGGCGCAGGCCGGCGGCCGCGGCCTGGCTGCGCTGTTCGGCACGCACGGCGGCCGTGACGTCGCGCAGGCTGCCGTCCAGGCGCAGCGCACGCCCCTGGTCGTCGCGCACCACGGTCATGCGGTCCTCCAGCCAGCGCGGCGCCTCGGGGGCGTCGGGCGGGGCCGGCAGTTCCAGCCGCACCTCGGCGTGACCTTCCTGGAGCGCGCGCGTGGTGGCCTGCGCCAGCGCGTCGAGCGAGGCCGGGCTGAGCAGGCCGCGCAGCGTGTCGTGCAGCATCGGCGCAGCGCTGTCCGGCAGGCCGAGCAGGCGCTGCACGGGCGGGCTGGCGAAGAGCAGCTGCGCGCGGTCGATGCTCAGCGAGTACACCCCGTCGCCCAGGCTGGCCAGGGTGGCGTCCAGGCGCGCCTTGGCCTGCGCCAGTTCGGCGGTGCGCTGGGCGACCGTGTCTTCCAGCAGCGCCTGGGCCCTGAACAGGCGCTCGAGCATGTGCGCGAAGCTGTCGGCCAGGCTCTGCACCTCGGGGCCGCCGTCCAGCAGGGCCTGCACCGACAGTTCGGGGATCTCCACCCGGCCGTCCTCGGCGACCTGGTGGGCGGCGTCGCGCAACGACTCCAGCGGCGCCAGGGCGCGGCGCACCAGCGAGCCGATGCGCCGGTGGACGGCCCACAGCAACAGCGAGCTGAGCAGCAGGTAGGCGGCCCCCACCCACAGCGCCGGCCCCAGCGCGTCGGCCAGCGGCTGCTGCAGGTGCAGGGTGAAGGCCTGGGTGCGTCCGTTGTCCGTGCCGCTGTGCATCAGGACCGGCAGGGCCAGTGCGCGCGCCGGCCCGACGGTCGCACCGGCGGTGGCCAGGGTCCGGTCGGCACGTCGCAGCTCGGCGCGCAGGGGGGTCGGCACGGCATCCAGCACGGGCTGCAGCAGCTCGACCACGGCCACTTCGGCCACCAGCGCCCCGAGCGGTCGAGCTGCGGTGCCCTCCGGTCCCAAGGTGCTGCCTTCGGGACGCACCGGGAAGGCCAGCAGCAGCCGCCAGGTGCCGCCCTGGGCCATGAGCTGCTGCTGCACATGACCGGCCGTCAGGCTGCGCTCGGCCAGCAGGCGCACGGCCTCGTCCTGGCCGCCCGGATCCGGCGCGCCGCGCTGGGCCGCCACCGGCCGGCCGTCGGGGCCGGTGAGCCACAGCGTGCGCAGGGCGGTGCCCTGGCGGCGGTGGTCGGCCAGGATGGGCTCGATCAGGCTGTCGCGCGGGCTGTGCAGGTGCAGCGCGTGGTGCAGCACGCGGCGCCCGGCCAGGTCGGCCAGGCCTTCATGCACGGCGTCCAGTCGGGCGCTCAGCTGCAGGCGCATCTCGCCGCCGCTGCGTTGCAGCGCATGGTCGCTGCGCTGCAGCAGCAGCGGCACGATCACCGCCAGCGACAGCGCGCCGATCAGCAGCACACCGGCACTGAGCAGGCGCTGCGCCCGGCGGGTCACGCGGGTCGCCAGACTGTCGGACGGCGCGGCGTTCGGGCGCAGGTTCATGTCCGGCGGCCGCCGGAGCGCGCGCGCAAGCGCGGCGGCCGGGGCGGGGGAAGGGCGATGCGGGTCATCGGGCAGGTCCAGGCGGGCGCACCGCCGCGGTCAGGCTGCGGGGACGCTTCCGGGTTGTCGGCGAACCCGGTGCAAAGTTGAGCCGGGCGTGCCGGGGTGCCCGGCGCGCGCACCGGGAAAGCCCGGGGATGCAAGCTCACGGGGTGCAGGCGTACCGTGAGGGTCCGCGCGTGCCGCCGCCTCGCGGCGGTTCGCCGCCACCCAGAAGGAGCTGCCCCATGGACCGCGATGCCCCGATGCCGACCTTCCGCCTCGATGCCCGCCTGCCGATCGCGCAGGCCTCGCCCTGGCACAGCCAGCCGGTCACGGAGGACTCGCTGGCGCTGCAGGTGCTGACCGACCTGACCCAGGTGAAGGCGGCTACGGTGCACCCCGCCACGCCGCTGGCCCAGGCCGAGCAGCTGATGATCTACCAGGGGGTGCGCATGCTCTTCGTGGTGTCGGACATGCCGGCCATCGAGGGCCTGGTCACGGCCGCCGACCTGCACGGCGACCGGCAGATGCGCCGCGTGCACGAACGCGGGCTGCGCTACGAGGAACTGAGCGTGGCCGACGTGATGACCCCGCTGGACGAACTCGAGGCGGTGGATTACGGCCGGCTGCGCCAGATGCGGGTGGGCCACGTGATCGCCACCCTGCGCCGGGTCGGCCGCGACCACCTGCTGGTCTGGCAGGAGGCCACTGCGGTGACGCCGCGCCGGGTGCGCGGGCTGTTCTCGCGCGCGCAGGTGGAGCGCCAGCTCGGCCGCAGCATCGATGCGGCGCCGATCGCGCGCAGCTTTTCGGAGATCGAGCGCGCGCTGGCCTGACAGGGGGTCAGTCGTCCGGGGCGCCGTCGCGCGGGCGGCCCGACCGGCTGTCTGCGGGTGTCGCTGGCGTCAGCAGCGCCTGCAGGTCCGCCAGGTTGTCGGCTTCGTGCAGGGGCTTGTCCTCGCGCTGGCGCAGGATGCGCGGAAAGCGCAGCGCCACGCCGCTCTTGTGGCGCGGGCTGGCGGCAATGCCTTCGAAGGCCAGTTCGAACATCAGGCTGGGCCGCAGGCTGCGCACCGGGCCGAAGCGCTCCAGCGTGGTGGCGCGGATGACCCGGTCGATCGCGGTCAGCTCGGCGTCGCTCAGGCCCGAGTAGGCCTTGGCGATGGGCAGCAGCTGCAGCGCGCCGGGGCGGGCCGGCTCGCGCCGGCCGATGGCCTCGACCACCGCCTCGGCCTCGGCGGCATCGGCCGGGCGGCGGCTCCAGACCGCGAAGGTGTAGTCGGTGCACAGGCCGGCGCGCCGGCCGTGGCCGGCCTGGGCGTAGATCAGCACGGCATCCACCGTGTGGGGCTCGACCTTCCACTTCCACCACAGGCCCTCGCTGCGGGTGCGGCCGCTGCCGTAGCGGGCGCTGCGCTGCTTGAGCATCAGGCCCTCGACGCCACGCTCGCGTGCCTGGGCCCGCCAGACGGCACAGGCGGGCCAGTCGGGCGCCGGCAGCAGCGGCGAGAGCTGCAGGCCCGGCGCGCCGGTCGCCTCGGCCGTCGCCGCGCCGGCGGGCGCCTGCAGCCCCCGCAGCAGCCGCTCCAGGGCGGCGCGGCGCAGGGCCTGCGGCTGGGCGCGCAGGTCCTGTCCGCCGGCTTCGAGCAGGTCGTAGGCGACGAAGCGCACCGGCGTGGCCGCCCGCAGCGCCCGGCTCAGGCTGCGCCGGGTGATGCGCTGCTGCAGCTGCTGGAAGGGCGCCGGGGCGGGGGCGCCGGGGTGCCAGACGAGCAGCTCGCCGTCGAGCACGCAGCCGTCGGGCAGGGCGGCCGCCTGGGCGACCACCTCGGGGAAGCGCTCGGTGATCAGCTCCTCGCCGCGCGACCACAGCCAGGTGCGGCCGGCGCGCCGCACCAGCTGGGCGCGGATGCCGTCGTACTTCCATTCCACCAGCCAGTCGGCGGCGTCGCCGGCATGCCGGGCCGGATCGCCCGGCAGCGCGTGGGCCAGGAAGAAGGGGTAGGGCTGCCCGTCGTCGGCTGCGCCGGCCCCGGCCGCTGCGAGCAGGGCGGCGAGCCGCCGTGGCGTAGGCGGCTGGCGCGCGTCGGTCCAGCCGACCAGGCGCTGCGCCATCAGGCTGGGTTCCAGGCCGGCGTGCTCGGCCAGGGCCCGCTGCACCAGCTGGCGGCCCACGCCGACGCGCCAGCCGCCGCCGATCAGCTTGACCAGCAGGAAGCGGCCGGTGGCGTCGAGTTCGTCCCAGGCCTCGGCCAGCCGGGCCTGCTGCTCGGCCGGTGGCAGACCGCGCAGCGGCAGCAGGCGCTGCTCCACCCACTCGGCCAGGCCGGCGTCGCTCTGGCGCGTCGGCTCGGGCAGCACGTGGGCAATGGTCTCGGCCAGGTCGCCGACGGCCTGGTGGCAGGCCTCGAACAGCCAATCCGGCAGGCCGGCGCAGGCGCAGGCCGTGGCGCGCAGCAGCGCGGTCGGCAGCACCTGGCGGGGCCGGCCGCCACAGAGGAAGTAGACCGCCCAGGCTGCGTCCGCCGGCGCGGTCGGCACGCAGTCGTCGAGGTAGCGGCGCAGGGCGCGCAGCTTGTCGCCGGTGGCGGTGCTGGCGTCCAGTTCGAGGTAGAGGCGGGCGAAGCGGCGCATCGCGGGCAGGGTGTCGGGGGCTGCGGGCGGGTTCAGGGCGCTGCGGCCGGGCCGGCGTCGGCCGCCGCCGGGCGCTCGGCCGGGGCGTCCTCGTCGTCGCGGCCGAAGGCGGTGCGCAGGGCCTGCGCGTCGCGTCCCTGCTCGCGCAGCCAGCGCAGCAGCACCGCCTCGTCGCCGTGGGTGACGACGATGCGCTCGGCGCCGGTGGCGGCGATGGCGCGCAGCAGCCCCGGCCAGTCGGCGTGGTCGCTGAGGGCGAAGCCGCGGTCCAGGCCCTGGCGGCGACGCTGCCCGCGCAGCTGCATCCAGCCGCTGGCGAAGGCGTCGCGGGCGTCGCCGAGTCGCCGCGCCCAGGCGCTGCCGCGCACCGAGGGCGGCGCCAGCACGAGGGCCTGGCGCAGGGCGGCGGCGTCGAGATCCTCGAGGCGCCGCGTGGCCGGCAGCGCGATGCCTGCAGCGCGGTAGGCCGCGTCGAGCTTTTCGACGCTGCCGTGCACCACGATGGGGCCGATGGCGGGGTCGATGCCGGCCAGCAGACGCTGCGACTTGCCCAGGCTGTAGGCCAGCAGGAGGCTGGGGCGGCCGGCGGCGGCGTTGGCGGCCCACCAGGCATCGATCTCGGCGAGCAGTTCGCGCTGCGGCCGCCAGCGGTACACCGGCAGCGCGAAGGTGGCCTCGGTGATGAAACAGTGACAGCGCAGCGGCTCGAAGGGCGTGCAGGTGGGGTTGGCGTCGTCGCCGTGGCCGCTGAGGAAGTAGTCGCCCGAGACCACCCAGACCTGGCCGCGGTGCTCGAGACGCACCTGCGCCGAGCCCAGCACATGCCCGGCCGGGTGCAGGCTCAGGCGCACCGCGCCGATCTGCAGGGCTTCGCCCCACTCCAGCGTCTGCAGGGCGATGTGTTCGCCCAGCCGGGCGCGCAGCAGGCCTGCGCCCTCGCGGCTGGCCAGGTAGGCCGCGTGGCCGCTGCGGGCGTGGTCGGCATGGGCGTGGGTGATCACGGCGCGCTGGACCGGGCGCCAGGGGTCGATCCAGAAGTCCCCCGCCGGGCAGTACAGGCCCTCGGGGCGCAGGACGACGAGGTCGGGGCGGGTCACGTTCACGTTCACGTTCGCGGTCACGGTCACGGACGCGGGCAGGCGGCAGAAGCGCCGGTTGTAGCAGAGCCGCCGCGCTGCCGACGAACAGCGTGGCGATTGCCGCGTTGCTTGCCGGATTCCTCCCGCGTGGTCACGCCAAGATGTTTCGACCCCCAGCCCCACCTGATCGCGGCGATGGCCGCCCCCTTGTCCATGAACGACCGTAGTACTCCCCTGACAGTGAAGCGACAGCTCACGTTCGCCTTCGGTGGCCTCGCGCTGGCCTGCCTGCTGGTGGCCGGCATGGCCTCCCGGGGCCTCGATGCCGGCAACGAAAGATTCCGCCACTTCGTCGACGGCGTGGACGCCCGGGCGAAGACCGTGGCCAGCCTGGGTCATGCGATCAAGGACCGCGAGGTGGCGGCGCGCAACCTCCTGGTGGCCACCTCGCCGGCCGACCGGGATGTGCAGGCCGCCGCGGCCGCCGCGGCCCACCGCGAGGTCGTCGCGCTGCTGAAGCGCTACAACGATCTGGTGGCAAAGGCCGACGACATGAGCGATCGTGGGCGGGCGGCGGCCGCCGAGATCAACCGCGTCGAGCAGGCCTACGCACCGGTGGCCCTGGCCGTGGTCGAGCTGGGTGTGAAAGGCCAGACCGAGGCGGCCATCGCCAAGCTCAACGCCGAGTGCGTGCCGCTGCTGCAGGCGCTGAACAAGGTGCTGCACGAATACGAGGAGATCGCCGAGGCCGCCGAGAAGCGCCAGCTCGACGCCGCCTTTGCGGCGGCACGGCAGGATCAGGCGCTGTTGTTCGGTGCCGCCGGGCTGGCGCTGGCGCTGGCCGCGCTGATCGGCTGGTGGATCCCGCGCCGCCTGGCCAACGCGCTGGGGGCCGAGCCGCAGATGCTGTCCGACGTGGTCAGCCGGGTGGCCGACGGCGACCTCAGCCCGATCGCGGGGGTCGAGCGCGCGCCTGCGGGCAGCGTGATGGCCTCGCTGGGCCGCATGCAGGCCGCCCTGGTGGGGCTGATGGGACGCATCCGCGATGTGTCGGAAGGTGTCGCCACCGCCTCCGACCAGATCGCCAGCGGCAACCAGGACCTGTCCGGACGCACCGAGCAGCAGGCCAGCGCGCTGCAGCAGACCACCGCGCAGATGCACCAGATGAACGACACCGTGCGCGACAGCGCCAGTGGCGCCCGCCAGGCCAGCGCGCTGGCCGGCGATGCCGCGCAGGCGGCCGGGCAGGGCGGCGAGGTGGTGCAGCGGGTGGTCGACACGATGGGCGAGATCACCCAGTCCAGCCGGCGCATCGCCGACATCATCGGCGTGATCGACGGCATCGCCTTCCAGACCAACATCCTGGCGCTCAATGCCGCGGTGGAAGCCGCACGCGCGGGTGAACAGGGCCGCGGCTTCGCGGTGGTGGCCGGCGAGGTGCGCACGCTGGCGCAGCGCAGCGCCGCGGCGGCCAAGGAGATCAAGACCCTGATCGACACCTCGGTGGCGCGGGTGGACGCCGGCAGTCGTCAGGCCGAGGAGGCCGGCGCGACCATGCGCGACATCGTCGAGCGGGTGCGCAAGGTCACCGACCTGATCGCCGAGATCCATGTGGCCACCGAGCAGCAGAGCCAGGGCATCGAGCAGATCAACCAGGCGGTGGTCTCGCTGGACCAGGGCACGCAGCAGAACGCCGCGCTGGTCGAGGAAAGCGCGGCCGCGGCGGAAAGCCTGCGCCAGCAGGCCCGCCAGCTCACCGAGCTGGTGGCGGCCTTCCGCACGGGCCAGCCGGCCTGATGGCCTGACGGACCGGGCGGCGGCGCTTCAGGACGCTGGCTGCTGCCAGGCCAGCGGCGTCAGCTCGGCGCTGCCGCGGCTGCCGCTGACCAGCCAGTGGCCTTCCTGGTGGGTGAAGCCCAGGCGCATGCTGCGTTCGGCCAGGGCGGTCAGCGCTTCGCAGCCTTCGGGCGGCAGGAACCAGACGGTCAGGTTGCGCAGCCGGGCCAGGTCGCGGGCGTTGTCCTGCCACCAGGCCTCGGCCTTGCGCCCGCCGTAGGCCAGCACGATCACTTCGTCGGCCCGGCCGGCGGCGCGGCGCAGCAGGCGCTCGTCGGGCAGGCCGACCTCGATCCACTGCTCGATCGCGCCGGTGTCGTCGCGCCGCCAGAGCGCCGGCTCGCCGTCGGTGGAGATGTCGCCGGCCAGGCTCAGCCGCTCGTCGGCGTGCATCGCGAAGGCCAGGGCGCGCACCATCAGCCGCTCCTCCGTCTCGGAGGGGTGGCGGGCCAGGGTGAGGGCGTGGTCGGCGTAGTAGCCGCGGTCGATGTCGGCGACGGCCAACTCGGCCTTGTAGATCGTGGAGCGCAGGGCCATGCGCGATTGTAGGAGGCGGGGTTAGGATGCCGGGCTGCGTCCCTTGCCATCCGATCGGAGCCTCTCATCATGATTCTGGAAGTCGCCGACATCCGCATCCAGCCGGGCCGTCAGGCCGAGTTCGACGCCGCCATCCGCCGTGGCGTGGAGACCGTCATCGCCCGGGCCCACGGCTTTCAGGGCTACAAGGTGCAGCGCAGCCTGGAGACGCCCGAGCGCTACCTGCTGATGATCTGGTGGGCCACGCTGGAGGACCACACGCTGGGCTTTCGCGGCTCGCTGGCCTTCTCGGAATGGCGCGGCATCGTCGGCCCCTTCTTCGCGCAGCCGCCGCTGGTGGAGCATTTCGAGCTGATCGCGCGCTCCGGCGACACGCCGGCCGGCGCCTGAGGCGGCAGGCCTCCATGGCCGGCCCGAGCGTCGAGTTCTGGCAGCGCCGCTTCGAGGCGCAGGACCTGCCCTGGGACCGCGGCGAGCCCAGTCCGCAGCTGGCCGCCTGGCTGGCCGACGGCACGCTGGCGCCGGGCCAGCGCATCGCGGTGCCGGGCTGCGGCAGCGGCCATGAAGTGCGGGCGCTGCGCCAGGCCGGCTGCGCGCCGGTGTACGCGATCGACTATGCCCCGGCGGCGGTGGCGGCCACGCGCGCCTGCCTGAGTGCGGCGGGCCTGACCGTGCCCGCCGACGAGCTGGTGCAGGCCGATGTGCTGCAGTGGCAGCCGCCCGTTGCGCTGGATGCGGTCTACGAGCAGACCTGCTGGTGCGCGTTGCACCCGGACCACTGGGCGGCCTACGCCGCGCAGCTGCACCGCTGGCTGCGTCCGGGGGGGCGGCTGGCGCTGCTGGCCATGCAGGTACTGCGGCCCACGGCTGCCGTCGGCCGCATCGAAGGCCCGCCCTACCACCTGGACATCGGCATGCTGCGTGCCCTGCTGCCCGGCGACCGCTGGGACTGGCCCGCGCCGCCTTACCCCGGGGTGCCGCATCCACGCGGCTGGACGGAGCTGGCGATCGTGCTGACCCGGCGTTGAACCGGCAGAAACGCCGACGGCCCGCAAGCGGGCCGTCGTGGAAACTGCGCGGCGCCGGTCGACCCGGCGCCCACGGGTTCAGCAGCGCTCGAAGATCGCCGCGATGCCCTGGCCGCCACCGATGCACATCGTCACCAGCGCGTAGCGGCCACCGGTGCGGTGCAGCTCGTAGACCGCTTTGGTGGTGATGATCGCGCCGGTGGCGCCGATCGGGTGGCCCAGCGAGATGCCCGAGCCGTTCGGGTTGACCTTGGCCGGATCCAGGCCGAGTTCCTTGTTGACCGCGCAGGCCTGGGCGGCGAAGGCCTCGTTGGCCTCGATCACGTCCAGGTCGGCGACCGTCAGGCCGGCACGCTCGAGGGCCTTGCGGGTGGCCGGCACCGGGCCGATGCCCATGATGGTGGGCTCCACGCCGGCGTGGGCGTAGGAGACCAGGCGCGCCATCGGCTTCAGGCCGTGGGCCTGCACCGCCTCGGCGCTGGCCAGGGCGACCGCGGCGGCCGCGTCGTTGATGCCCGAGGCGTTGCCGGCGGTGACCGCGCCGTCCTTCTTGAAGGCCGGGCGCATCTTGGCCAGGCTCTCGGCGGTGGTGTCGGGCTTGATGTGCTCGTCGGTCAGGAAGCTGATGGTGCCCTTGCGGCTGGCGATCTCCACCGGGACGATCTGCTCCTTGAAGTAGCCCGCGGCGGTGGCGGCGGCGGCGCGGCGGTGGCTCTCGGCGGCCGCCTCGTCCATCTGCTGGCGGCTGATGCCGAACTGTTCACCGACGTTCTCGGCGGTGATGCCCATGTGGATCTTGTGGAAGGGGTCGTGCAGCGCGCCGACCATCAGGTCGACGATCTGCGCATCGCCCATGCGCGTGCCCCAGCGGCCGCCGGGCATCAGGTAGGCGCCGCGGCTCATGTTCTCGGCACCGGCACCGATGGCGATCTCGCAGTCGCCCAGCAGGATGGCCTGGGACGCGGAGATGATGGCCTGCAGGCCCGAGCCGCAAAGGCGGTTGACGTTGAAGGCCGGGGTTTCCTTCGACAGGCCGGCGTTCACCGCGGCGACGCGGCTGAGGTAGCAGTCGCGCGGCTCGGTCGTGACCACGGTCCCCATCGCCAGGTGACCGAAGGCCTCGGCGGGCGCGCCCGAGCGGGCCACAGCGGCCTTGACCGCGGTGGTGGCGAGGTCGGCCAGCGGCACGTCCTTCAGGGAGCCGCCGAAGGTTCCGATGGCGGTACGGGCGGCGGCGACGACGAACACTTCACGACGGGCACTCATGGGCTGTCTCCTCGGTGCAGGAAGAAAGAAGAAAAGCTTAATCGGGACTGTTTTCGACAGACTGACAGCCGGTCGGCGGCGGGCCCGGTCGCTATCATGCCCCAGGGATCGGTGATCCCCGGAAAGCCGCCATGAACCGACCCGTGATCCTGATCGTCGACGACAGCCCCGAGAACCTGATGGTGCTGGGCGAGCTGCTGCGCGACGCGTACCAGGTGCGGGCCGCCAACTCCGGCGCCACCGCGCTGCGGCTGGCCGCACTGACCCCGCGGCCCGACCTGATCCTGCTGGATGTGCTCATGCCCGGCATGGACGGCTACGAGGTGCTCGGGCGGTTGCAGGCCGATCCGGCCACGCGGGGCATCCCGGTGATCTTCGTCACCGCGCTGGGCGCCACCGAGGACGAGGAGCACGGCCTGCAGCTCGGCGCGGTGGACTACATCACCAAGCCGCTGCGCCCGGCCATCGTGCAGGCCCGGGTGCACACCCACCTGGCGCTCAAGCAGGCGCGCGACCGGCTGGCCGCGCACAACGCCGATCTGGAGGCCGAGGTGCTGCGCCGCATGGGCGAGAACGTGCTGATCCAGGAGGTCAGCATCCTGGCGCTGGCGCACCTGGCCGAAATCCGCGACCCCGAGACCGGCAACCACCTGCTGCGCACGCAGGAGTACGTGCGCACGCTGGCCCTGCAGCTGCGCGGGCATCCGCGCTTCGAGGCCTTCCTGACACCGCACACCATCGACGTGCTGGCCAAGTCCGCGCCGCTGCACGACATCGGCAAGGTGGGCATTCCCGACCACATCCTGCTCAAGCCCGGCAAGCTCACGCCGCCGGAGTGGGAGGTGATGAAGACCCATGCGCGGCTGGGCGCCCTGGCCATCGAGCAGGCCGAGCGCGAGGCGGCGCGGCCGGTGGAGTTCCTCACGCTGGCCAAGGAGATCGCGCACCACCACCACGAGCGCTGGGACGGCAGCGGCTACCCCGATGGCCTGAGCGGCGATGCGATTCCCGTTTCGGCGCGTCTGATGGCCCTGGCCGACGTGTTCGACGCGCTGATCTCCCGGCGCGTCTACAAGGAGCCCTTCCCGCCCGAACAGGCCCGCGCCATGATTGCCGCCGAGCGCGGCCGGCACTTCGACCCGGATGTGGTGGAGGCCTTCCTGGCCACCTTCGAACGCTTCTGCGAGATCGCCGTGCGCTACGCCGACTCGCAGGAGGCGCTCGACGCCAAGCAGCGCAGCCTGCCGCCGCTCGGCGCCTGAGGCGCCCGAGATGCGCTGCGGCCGGGACTCACCCCGGCTGCGCAGCCGGCAGCCCCGAGGCCGCGGCAGGCACGGCGGCCTCGTCCCGTTGCGGCGGGCGCGCCAGGGCAAAGCCGCCGCCGCGCTGCTTGACGTCGTACATCGCCAGATCGGCCTGGGCCAGCAGGGTGTTCAGGTCGCTGCCATGCGCCGGAAACAGTGCCGCGCCGATGCTCACGCCCAGATGCAGGGCCCGCCCGTTCCAGGCGATCGGTTCCTCGAACAGCTGCCTCACGCGCTGTGCGAGCAGGGCCACGCCGGCCTCGTCTTCGCAGCCCTCGAACACGATCAGGAACTCATCGCCGCCCAGCCGGGCCACCAGATCGGACTGGCGGCAGCTGAGCTGCAGGCGCCGCGCCATGGCCTTCAGCGCCTCGTCGCCGGCCGCATGGCCATGGGTGTCGTTGATGGCCTTGAAGCCGTCGAAATCGAACAGCATCACACCCAGTGCGCTGCGGTAGCGCCGGGCGTGGTCGATGCGCTTGGCCAGGTAGCCCATCACGAAGGCCCGGTTGGCCAGACCGGTCAGCGCGTCGGTGCTGGCCAGGCGGCGCAGCTCCTCTTCGAGCTGTTCGCGCCGGCGGATGTCGTGCGCCAGCTCGGCGTTGGCCTGGGTCAGCTGGGCGGTGCGCTCGCGCACCGTGGCCTCGAGCGCCTCGTTCTGGGCCACCAGCTCGCGCCGGGCCTCGAGCAGGCGCTGCATCAGGCGGGAGAAGGCACCGTAGAGCCGGCCGATGTCGTCGCCCTCGTGGCCATCGGTGGGCAGGTCGGGAAAGCGTGACAGCCTGTCGGGCTGGATCTCGTCGGCCGTCTGCACCAGGTGGCCCAGCGGGCGGCCGATGGTGCGCCAGAAGATGTACTGCTGCAGCAGCACCGCCACCGCGAACAGCGCCAGCGCGCTGAGCACCAGCCAGGACACCCGCTGCAGCGTGTGGCGCAGCACCGCATCCCGGTCGATCGCCACCACCGCGTAGGCGGCGATGCGCTCCTTGCCCTGCAGGATCGGCAGCACGACGTAGCCGTCCTGGGTGCGCGCGCGCTCGCTCGACTGCCGTGCGGTGCGCGCCGCCTGGACCAGATCGCCCGGCAGCGGCGCGGCCACCGGTGCGGGCGTGCTGCGGTAGTGCGGCCGGCCGTCGCCGTCCAGCAGCGCGGCCTCGCGCAGCAGCTCGTTGCCCTGGATCACTGCGGCGCACTGCTGCTCGAAGTTCAGGAAGTCCTCCACCCGCATCTCCAGCGCCAGCAGGCGCTGCGCGCGCGCGGCCAGTTCCTCGGCCGCGAAGTGGGCGCGGTTGGCGGCGTTCTCGGTCTGCTGGTGATGCAGGAAGATGCCGCCCAGGCCGGTCAGCACCGTCGCCACCAGCGAGGCGAAGACCAGCGAGATCAGGTTGATGCGCAGCGGCAGCGAGATCGCCATGGGTCGTTCCGGTCGACGGTGCGCGGCCTCACTGCTCCCAGATGTAGCGCGGCAGGACCTTGGCGTCGAGCAGCAGCTCGGAGTCGATGTTCAGGCCGAGCTGGCGGGCGCGCGCCAGCGAGATCATCGGGCGGCCCTTCGCGGTGGGCTCCGGCGCGATCGCCGAGGGGGCCACCTTGTCGAGCAGGATGCGCCGCGCCATCCGGCCGGCCAGGCGGCCCTGCTCGAGGCCCGAGACGGTCACCGAGCACAGCGTGCCGCGCTCGACCCGGGTGTCCCAGAAGGAGAAGTCGGGCAGCCGGCTGTTTTCCACCGTCCAGCGCGACACCTCCTCGTAGTCCGCGAAGCCGCCGGCGGGCTTGGTGAAGCGGAAGATGCCCAGCGTGCCCAGGGCGTCGACCTTGCCCTGCAGCGCGGTGACCTGCGCCTTGTAGTCGTCGAAGGTCTTCGGCTGCAGCCATTGCACGCTGTCGATGTCGTCGCGCCGCGCCAGATCCTTCAGGATGCGCGCCTTCACGCCCACCCAGGTGGGGTCGTCGTCCAGCACGAGGGCCAGCCGCGGCCGGGCCATCGGCCGGATCGCGCGCAGCAGCGCCAGGGTGCCCAGGAAGTGCTCGCGCTCGAGCACGCCGGTGACGTTCCTGGCCCGGTCGAAGCCGTAGTCGGCATGTTCCTTGTTGACGCCGGAGTAGACGAAGGGAATGTCGCTGTTCAGGAACTTCGCCGTCACCTCGGACTGGGCGTAGTCGTCGTTGGTGTAGACCAGATCGGGCTTCCACTGCTCGATCAGGGTGGTGGCCTCGCGAACCGCCGCGCTGCGCCGGGCGGCGTCCTTGTGCTTGGCATCGAGCTCCACCACCTTGTAGCTCGCGTCGGGCACGCCCAGGCCTTCCTTGAAACTCTCGAACTGCTCCTTGTTCCAGACCCAGTCCATCCGGTAGCTGGCCACATGCAGGATGCGCAGCGGCGCGGCCTGGGCCGGCCGGGCGGCCAGTGCGCCGGCCGCGCCGAGCGCCAGCAGGCAGCCCTGGCGCAGCAGGAACTGGCGACGCGAGGCGGCCAGCGAGGTCGGACGGGACATGAAACACCTCCTGAAATGGCTGTCGGGATACCCGAATGGAGATCGGCCAACCGGCGGTGAAGTTGAGACCCGGGTCGATCGGTGGATTTCGAGTAAGTCAATACTGAACCCAGCGGTCAGAAAACGTGACTTCACCTTATTCGATTGGGCTCCTACAGTGGCCAGCACGCACCGGAACCCGCACCCGCGACAACCCGCAACGCCCTCAGCGCCCCAGGAGACCTGCCATGGACCAATCGCACCGTTACGCCGACCTCAGCCTGCGCGAGGAGGACCTGATCGCCGGTGGCCGCCACATCCTGGTGGCCTACAAGATGAAGCCCAAGGCCGGCTACGGCTACCTGGAGGCGGCGGCGCACTTCGCGGCCGAATCGAGCACGGGCACCAACGTCGAGGTCAGCACCACCGACGACTTCACCCGCGGGGTGGATGCGCTGGTGTATTACATCGACGAGGCCAGCGAGGACATGCGCATCGCCTTCCCGCTGGACCTGTTCGACCGCAACATCACCGACGGCCGGATGATGATGGTGAGCTTCCTCACCCTCTGTATCGGCAACAACCAGGGCATGGGCGACATCGCCCACGCCAAGATGATCGACTTCTGGGTGCCGCCGCGCGCCATCCAGCTCTTCGACGGCCCGGCCAAGGACATCTCCGACCTCTGGCGCATCCTGGGCCGGCCGCTGAAGGACGGCGGCTACATCGCCGGCACCATCATCAAGCCCAAGCTGGGCCTGCGCCCCGAGCCCTTCGCCCGCGCGGCCTACGAGTTCTGGCTGGGCGGCGACTTCATCAAGAACGACGAGCCGCAGGGCAACCAGGTCTTCGCGCCGATGAAGAAGACCATCCCGATGGTGGTCGACGCGATGCGCCGGGCGATGGACGCCACCGGCGAGGCCAAGATCTTCTCGGCCAACATCACCGCCGACGACCACCACGAGATGGTGGCGCGCGGCGAGTTCATCCTCGAAGCCTTCGGGCCCGATGCGGACAAGGTGGCCTTCCTGGTGGACGGCTACGTCGGCGGCCCCGGCATGGTCACCACCGCGCGGCGCCACTTCCCGAACCAGTACCTGCACTACCACCGTGCCGGCCATGGCGCGGTGACCTCGCCCAGCGCCAAACGCGGCTACACCGCCTACGTGCTGGCCAAGATGAGCCGCCTGCAGGGCGCCTCCGGCATCCACGTGGGCACCATGGGCTACGGCAAGATGGAAGGGGAGAAGGACGACCGCGCGATCGCCTACATCATCGAGCGCGACAGCTACACCGGCCCGGTCTACCACCAGGAGTGGTTTGGCATGAAGCCGACCACGCCGATCATCTCCGGCGGCATGAACGCGCTGCGCCTGCCGGGCTTCTTCGAGAACCTGGGCCACGGCAACGTCATCAACACCGCCGGCGGCGGCAGCTACGGCCACATCGACAGCCCGGCCGCCGGCGCCAAGAGCCTGCGCCAGGCCTACGAATGCTGGAAGGCCAAGGCCGACCCGATCGAGTGGGCCCGCGAGCACCGCGAGTTCGCCCGTGCCTTCGACAGCTTCCCGAAGGATGCGGACGCGCTCTACCCCGGCTGGCGCGACAAGCTCTCCGGAATCCATCGATAACCCCCCGTTGCGGCTGACGCCGCTCCCCCCAAGGGGGCACCGCCAGTGGACCGGCGAAGCCGGATCCACGGCGGTCGCCTGCTGACAACCCGACTTCGCTGGAGGCATCCTGGATGGACCCGCTGCACGACTGGCGCCTGACCGCCGAGCCGCACTACCGGCCGCAGGGCGACGAGGTGGCGCTGTACGAGGCGGCCTACGCCGCACGGCTGCCGGTGATGCTCAAGGGGCCGACCGGCTGCGGCAAGTCGCGCTTCGTCGAATACATGGCCTGGCGGCTCGGCCGGCCGCTGGTGACGGTCTCCTGCAACGAGGACATGACGGCGGCCGACCTGGTCGGGCGCTTCCTGCTGGAGCCCAGCGGCACCCGCTGGCAGGACGGGCCGCTGACGCTGGCGGCTCGCTTTGGCGCCATCTGCTACCTCGACGAGGTGGTGGAGGCCCGCCAGGACACCACGGTGGTGATCCACGCGCTGACCGACCACCGGCGCGTGCTGCCGCTGGACAAGAAGGGCGAGCTGCTGCACGCGCACCCGGACTTCCAGCTGGTGATCTCCTACAACCCCGGCTACCAGAGCCTGGTCAAGGACCTCAAGCCCAGCACGCGCCAGCGCTTCACCGCCTTCGACTTCGACTACCCCGCCCCGGCGCTGGAGGCGCAGGTGCTGGTGAGCGAGTCCGGCATCGACGCCGCGCTGGCCGCCCGGCTGGTCGAGGTGGCCCAGGCCGCCCGCCGCCTGAAGGGCCACGGGCTGGCCGAGGGCATTTCCACCCGGCTGCTGGTCAACGCCGGCCAGCTGATCCGCCACGGCATCGCGCCGCGCGACGCGGCCCGCATGGCGATGGTGCGCCCGATCACCGACGACGCCGACATCCGCGAATCGCTGGACCACGCGATCGACGCGGTGCTGGGCTGACGCCTTTCGACGGTGCCGACCATGCTTGCGCCGCAGCGCCCCGGCCCGCGCTTCCCGGAGGTCGATGCGATCTTCGACACCTGCGTCGCCCAGGCCCGTGAGCGGCTCGACGCCGGGACGGTGGACGCCTGGCTGGACCTGGCCTTCTGGCTCGGCCGGCTGGGCCGTGGCGCCGAGCCGCAGCGGCAGTGGCTGCTGCACGGCGCCGAGCTGCTGGCCCGGCTCGGCCCCGGCCTGCTCGCCCCGCTGCGCGAGGTGCTGGCGGCGCTGCAGAAGACGCCGGACGGCCGCGCCATCGGCGCGCTGCTGGCGGTGCTGCCGGCGCTGCGGCTGTCCACCGTCGCCGACGCCGCCGGCTGGCTGGCGCAGGGGCTGGCGCTGCAGCGGGGCAGCAGCGTGGCGATCCACCACCGCGCCATCGACCCGAGCGCGGCGCTGCCGGTCTTCCTCGCCGAGTCGCCTGGCCTGCTGGCACGCGTGCCGGTGGACGGACTGGGCCGCTGGCTGGAGGCCGGCCTGCGCCTGCATGGCCACCACCCCGACCGCCTGGCGGAGTTCCTGCGCCGGCAGTCGCCGGACAGCCGGGCGCTGTTCAACCGCGAGCGCCCCGGCCTGGCGCTGGTCGACGCCGAGCGCCGGCTGACGCTGACGCTGCGTGCGCTCTGGGCGCTGGACGAGCCGATCCTGCCGCTGCCGGAACCGACCGATGGCGAGGCGGTGGCCGCGCTGCCCCATCTGGACGCCGATGGCCTGCACCTGCCCGAGCGGCTGGAGGCCCACGCCGGCGTGGGCGCCCTGCAGCGCTACCGCCTGATGGCCGCGCACCTGGCCGGCCACCGGCGCTGGAGCCACTTCCTCGTGGCCGACAACTGGAGCCCGATGCAGCGCCTGGCGGTGGAGACCCTCGAGGACGCGCGCATCGACGCGCTGCTGCGGCGGCGCTTCCCCGGCCTGGGCGCGGTGATGCGCGCGCTGCACCCGCTGCCGCCGGCCGACCCCGATGACGCTGCGGATTCACAGCGCCGCGTCAGCACGCTGCGGCTGCGGCTGGCCCGGCTGTCGCACGCGCTGTTCACCGGCGAGCCGCATGACGACCTCGAGCGCGACGTTCTGGGTCAATTCACCGCAGCGCTGGCCGCCGGCGAGTCCAGCAGCCGGGAGATGGCCACGCTGGCGCTGGCCTGGGTGGCGCGCAGCCGCCGGCCCAGCGACCAGTTCGCCGAGGTGCTCTTCGAGGGCACGCAGGTCGACTGGCGCGACGACAACCGCCACCTCTGGCGCTTCATCGAGGCCGGCGACGAGGAGGACACGCAGGGCGACCCGCCGCCGCGCCCCGCCGAGGCCGAGCCGGACGAGCTGCCCCCGCGCCTCTACCCCGAGTGGGACGCTGCGGCGCTGGCCTACCGGCCCGACTGGGTGAAGGTCTACGACCGCCTGCAGCCGGCCGGCCGCGCCGCGGACATCGACGCGCTGCTGGCGCGCCACCACGACACCGAGCGTGATCTCGAGCGCCTGCTCGACGCCCTCAAGCCCCAGGACCGTGTGCGCCTGCGCCACCAGGAGGAGGGCAGCGAGCTGGACCTGGACCGGGCCATCGCCGCCCTGGGCGACCTGCGCGCCGGACGGCTGCCCGACACCCGGGTGCAGATGAGCCACCGCACCGACGGCCGCGACATCGCGGTGCTGCTGCTGATGGACCTGTCGGCCTCGGTGAACGATCCCGTCAACGACCCGGTGGCGACCGGGGAGGGCGCCGGCGAACCGGGCGACACCGTGCTCAGCCTGAGCCGCGCCGCGGTGGCGCTGCTGGCCGGGGCGATCGCCACGCTGGGCGACCGGCTGGCCATCGTCGGCTTCCACTCCGACACGCGCCAGCGCGTCGACCTGCTGCACGTCAAGGGCTTCGGCGAGGCCTGGGACGATGCGCCCAAGGCGCGGCTGGCCGCCGTGCAGGGTGCGTTCTCCACCCGCATGGGCGCGGCGCTGCGCCACGCCGGCGAGCTGCTCAGCGGCCGCCAAGCCGACCGCCGCCTGCTGCTGGTGCTCACCGACGGCCGCCCCAGCGACGTGGACGTGGCCGACCCTGAGCACCTCGTCGCCGACGCCGCCCAGGCGGTGCACGAGCTGGACGCGCTGGGCCTGTACACCCACTGCATCAGCCTGGACGCCCAGGCCGACGCCTACGTCGGCCGCGTCTTCGGCGCGCGCTGCAGCGTCATCGACCGGGTGGCCCAGCTGCCGCGCCGGCTGCCGGAGATCTTCCTGGGGCTGACCCGCTGAGGGCCGTGTCACACTGCGCGCCGCGCAGAACCGCCCGGCCATGAACACCACCGAAGTTTTCCTGATCGCGATGCTGATCATCTTCAGCCTGCCCTACCTGGTGTGGCGGCTGGGGCGCACGGAGCATGTCGCGCCGCTGGTGGTGGTGCAGATCGTCGGGGGCATCCTGCTCGGGCCGGGCGTGCTGGGGGCAGCGTTTCCGGACTACTACCGCTTCGTCTTCGATCCGCAGGTCATCACCGCGCTGAACGGTGTGGCCTGGTGGGCGGTGATGCTGTTCGTCTGGATCGCCGGCATCGAGCTGGACCTGCGCCAGGCCTGGACGCACCGGCGGGAGAGCAGCATCACCGCTGGCCTGGCCCTGGGCGCCCCGCTGGCGCTGGGCTGCGTGGCCGCCTGGGCGATGCTCGCGACGCCGGGCTGGATCGGGCCGCAGGCCCAGCGCTGGCAGTTCGTGCTCGGCGTGGGCATGTCCTGCGCGGTGACTGCGCTGCCGATCCTGATCCTGCTGATGGAGAAGCTCGAGATCCTGCGCCGCCCGATCGGCCAGCGCATCCTGCGCTACGCCAGCCTGGACGACATTGCCATCTGGGGCGTGCTGGCGCTGATCCTGCTGGACTGGACGCGGGTGGGCAAGCAGGCCGCCTTTCTGGCGCTGTTCGCGCTGGCCAGCCTGGCGCTGCGCCGGCTGATGCTGCGCATTCCCGAGCGGGACCGCTGGTACGTCGGCCTGATCTGGCTGGCGGCCTGTGCGCTGGGGGCGGACTGGTCGGGGCTGCACTTCATGGTCGGCGCCTTCCTGGCCGGCGCGGTGATGGACTCGCACTGGTTCGACCAGGACCGCCTGGACCAGCTGCGCCACCATGTGCTGCTGGTGATGATGCCGGTGTTCTTCCTGAGCACCGGTCTGCGCACGAACTGGGACATCGGCGCCGGCAGCGGCTTCGCGACGGTGTTCCTGGCGGCCGGCTGGCTGCTGCTGGCCTCGGTGGCGGGCAAACTGGCGGGTGTGCACGCGGCCGGCCGCATTCTCGGCTGGCAGCGCGGCGAGGCCTCGCTGATCGGCTGGCTGCTGCAGACCAAGGCGCTGATCATGATCATCTTCGCCAACATCCTGCTGGACAAGGCGGTGATCACCGGCGCCACCTTCACCGCGCTGCTGCTGATGGCCGTGGGCAGCACGATGCTCACCGTGCCGGTGGTGACGCCGATGCTGCGCCGGCTCGAAGCGGTGCTGGGGCGCGCGGGCTGACCGGCCGCGGCGTGCGGCCGCAGAAGTCACTCGGTCCGCTTCAGTCCGGCTCGGTCGGTCGCGCCGCCGGCTTCGGCGTGAGGTTGCTCATCCAGGGCCGGTCGTGCTCGGCCAGGTAGGTCTCACCCTCCTCCAGGATGAAGTAGCGGAAGGCCTCGGCGGCCGGCGAGAGCACGCGCGAGCTCAGGTGCACCACGTTCCACATGCGCATCACCGGCGTGTCCTCCACATGCACCAGCTCGATCATGCCGGCCTGCAGTTCCAGCCCCAGCGTGTGCAGCGACAGGAAGCTCAGCCCCATGCCTGCCATGACCGCCTGCTTGATGGTCTCGTTGCTGGGCATCTCCATCGCGATGCGCGGCTCGACCCGGTGATCGGCGAAGAACCGTTCCATCAGTGCCCGGGTGCCCGAGGCGCCCTCGCGGGCGATCAGCGGGTAGCCCGCCAGCGCCGCCACCGGCGGGTGGCCCGAGCGCAGGATCGGGTGGCCGGGCGGCGCGACGAAGACATGCGGATGCGCCGCGAAGGGCTCGGCGCGCGTGGCCAGCTCGCGCGGGGGGCGGCCCATGATCGCCAGGTCGACTTCGCCGTTGACCATCAGGGTCACCAGCTGCTCGCGGTTGGCGGTGACCTGCAGCCGGATCTCCACGCCCGGGTGCTCCTCGCGAAATTTCACCAGCAGCCGCGGCACGAAGTACTTCGCGGTGCTGACCAGCCCGACGGTGAGCTGGCCGGTCTCGAGCTTGCGAAAGCGCGCCATCGCGTCGTCGGCATCCTTGAGCGTGGCGAGCAGGCGCTTGGCGTAGACCAGGAAGTACTCGCCTGCGGTGGTCAGCGAGACCTTGCGGCCCTGGCGGTCGAACAGCGGCAGTTCGATGGCCGACTCCAGCTCCTTGACCTGCATCGTCACCGCCGGCGGCGTCAGGTGCAGGGCCTCGGCCGCGCGCACGAAGCTGAGGTGGCGCGCCACCTCGACGAAGACGCGCAACTGGCGGAAGGTGACGGTTCTCATGGCCGGCTTTCGTGGTGAGGGGGAAATTCAGTTTCTCTGAATCGAAACCCAAACATCAGTGAATTTACCTTAAACAATCGGCTGCCTACATTGGTGTCACCGAGCCGTCACCGTCCCGACTTTTCCCCCTTTCTCCAGTTCCGGCGGTCCGGGCTTCAGCCTTCCATCCTGCGTGCCGCCATGAACTTCCGCATCGCCCCCAGCATCCTCTCGGCCGACTTTGCCCGCCTGGGTGAGGAGGTGCGCAACGTCATCGCCGCCGGCGCGGACTGGATTCACTTCGACGTGATGGACAACCACTACGTCCCCAACCTCACCGTCGGGCCCGCGGTGGCGCAGGCGATCAAGCCGCACTGCCGCCGCCCGGACGGCACGCCGGTTCCGCTGGACGTGCACCTGATGGTGCAGCCGGTGGACGCGCTGGCCCTCGACTTCGCCAAGGCGGGCGCGGACATCATCACCTTCCACCCCGATGCCTCCACCCATGTGGACCGCACGCTGCAGCTGATCCGCGGCGCGGGCTGCCAGGCCGGGCTGGTGTTCAACCCGGCGATGTCCATCGACGTGCTGGAGTGGACGCTGGACAAGGTGGACGTCGTCTTGCTGATGAGCGTGAACCCGGGCTTCGGCGGACAGAGCTTCATCGACAGCACGCTGCGCAAGGCCGAGCAGGTGCGCCGGCTGATCGACCAGGAACGTGAACGCAGCGGGCGCGACATCCGCCTGGAAATCGACGGCGGCATCAAGGTCGAGAACATCCGCCGCGTGGCCGATGCCGGCGCCGACACCTTCGTGGCCGGCAGCGCGATCTTCGGCAAGCCGGACTACCGCGCCGTGATCGACGCGATGCGCGCCGAGCTCGAAGGCGCCCGCCAGTAGTCCCCTCCCTTGCCCCCAGAAATCCGACGACAACCCAGTGAGCCTCCCACCATGCCTTTGTCCAGCCGGTCCACCCTGACCCAGTACCTCATCGCCCAGCGGCGCCGCTTCCCCGGTGCCAGCGGGGATCTGAACGCCCTGATCCTGGATGTGTCGCTCGCCTGCAAGGCGATCGCCCGCACCGTCGCCTTCGGCGAGCTGGCCGATGGCCTGGGGGCGGCAGTCAACGCCGCGGTGGGCGGCGAGACCAATGTGCAGGGCGAGGTGCAGAAGCCGCTGGACGTGCTGTCCAACGAGGTCTTCCTGCGCCGCAATGAGTGGTCCGGCACGCTGGCGGGCATGGCCTCCGAGGAGATGGAGCAGCCCTCGCAGATCCCGGCGGCGCGCCCGCGCGGCAAGTACCTGCTGGTGTTCGACCCGCTCGACGGCAGCTCCAACATCGACGTCAACGTCTCGGTGGGCAGCATCTTCTCCATCCTGCGCGCGCCGCAGGAGGTGGTCGACAGCGGCCGGGATGTGGTGGAGGCCGACTTCCTGCAACCCGGTGCCACGCAGGTCGCCGCCGGCTACGCGCTCTACGGGCCGACGACGATGCTGGTGCTCAGCGTCGGCAATGGCGTGGCCGGCTTCACGCTCAACCCGAACCTGGGCGAGTTCATGCTGACGCACCCGGACATCCGCGTGCCGGCGGACACGCACGAGTTCGCGATCAACGCGTCGAACTCGCGCTTCTGGGAGCCGCCGGTCAAGCGCTACGTCGACGAGTGCCTGGCCGGCAAGACGGGCCCGCGCGGCAAGGACTTCAACATGCGCTGGATCGCCTCGATGGTGGCCGAGGCACACCGCATCCTGATGCGCGGCGGTGTGTTCATGTATCCGCGCGACATGAAGGACCCGTCCAAGCCCGGCCGCCTGCGCCTGCTCTACGAGGCCAACCCGATCGGCTTCCTGATGGAGCAGGCGGGAGGGCGCGCCTCCACCGGCCGCCAGCCGGTGCTGGGCGTCAAGCCCAGCTCGCTGCACCAGCGCATCGGCCTGGTGTTCGGCTCGAAGAACGAGGTGGAGCGCATCGAGCGCTACCACCACGAGCCGGTCACCCGCGAGGCGCCCGCGCCGCTGTTCCAGGAGCGCTCCCTGTTCAGGGATTGAGCGGCCCGCCCCCAATTTTCAGCATCCAGGAGACCCACCATGTCAGAACGGCATCCCATCATCGCCATCACCGGCTCGTCCGGCGCGGGCACCTCGTCGGTGACGCGCACCTTCGAGAACATCTTCCGCCGCGAGAAGATCCGCGCCGCGGTCATCGAGGGCGACAGCTTCCACCGCTACGACCGCCTGGAGATGCGCAAGCGCCAGGCTGAGGCGGAGAAGGCCGGCAACAAGCACTTCAGCCACTTCGGGCCGGAGAACAACCTCTTCCCCGAGCTGGAGGCGCTGTTCCGCAGCTACGGTGAATGCGGCAACGGCAAGCGCCGCAAGTACCTGCACGACCCCGGCGAGGCCGCCCCGTACAAGCAGGACCCCGGCACCTTCACGCCCTGGGAGGACCTGCCCGCCGACACCGACCTGCTGTTCTACGAGGGGCTGCACGGCGCCGTCGTGACGCCCGAAGTGAACATCGCCCGCCACCCGGACCTGCTGATCGGCGTGGTGCCGGTGATCAACCTGGAGTGGATCCAGAAGCTCTACCGCGACAAGAACGTGCGCGGCTACAGCGCCGAGGCGGTGACCGACACCATCCTGCGCCGCATGCCCGACTACGTGCACTACATCTGCCCGCAGTTCGAGCACACCCACGTCAACTTCCAGCGCGTGCCGGTGGTGGACACCTCCAACCCCTTCATCGCCCGCGACATCCCCACCGCCGACGAGTCGATCTGCGTGATCCGCTTCGCCAACCCGAAGGGCATCGACTTCCCCTACCTGCTCAACATGATCAACAACTCGTGGATGAGCCGGGCCAACACCCTGGTGGTGCCGGGCGGAAAGATGGAGCTGGCGATGCAGCTGATCTTCACGCCCTACATCTGGCGAATGATGGAGCGGCGGCGTCGCTCTCTCAACGTGCTGTGACCCGGAAGAACGAACAGGAGCAGTGACATGGCAAGTTCTTCTTCCGACCGCGTGCTGCGCCCGGACAACGGCCAGCGCAACCCGCTGGCCAACGCGCTGCGTGCGCTGGCGATGGATGCGGTGCAGCAGGCCAACTCCGGCCATCCTGGCGCGCCGATGGGCATGGCCGAGATGGCGGTGGCGCTGTGGACGCGCCACCTGCGGCACAACCCGGCCGACCCGCAGTGGTGGGACCGCGACCGCTTCGTGCTCTCCAACGGCCACGCCAGCATGCTGCTCTACGCGCTGCTGCACCTCACCGGCTACGACCTGCCGATCGAGCAGCTGCAGCGCTTCCGCCAGCGCGGCAGCCTGACGCCCGGCCACCCGGAGGTGGACCACACCCCGGGCGTGGAAACCACCACCGGCCCGCTGGGCCAGGGCCTCACCAACGCGGTGGGCATGGCGCTGGCCGAGAAGCTGCTGGGCGACGAGTTCAACCGCCCCGGCCACGCGGTGGTGGACCACCGCACCTGGGTCTTCCTGGGGGACGGCTGTCTGATGGAGGGCATCAGCCAGGAGGCGATTTCGCTGGCGGGCGTGTGGAAGCTCAACAAGCTCACCGCGCTCTACGACGACAACGGCATCAGCATCGACGGTGCGGTGCAGAGCTGGTTTGCCGACGACACCGCGGCCCGCTTCGCCGCCTGCGGCTGGAACGTGGTCGGCCCGGTGGATGGCCACGACGTGGAGGCGCTGGACGCCGCGCTGCAGCAGGCCCGCACCAGCGTCGACCAGCCCACGCTGGTGATCTGCCGCACCACGATCGGCAAGGGCTCGCCGGCCCGCGCCGGCACCGCCAAGTCGCACGGCGAGCCCCTTGGCCGTGACGAGATCGCCGCCACCCGCGAAGCGCTCGGCTGGCCGGCCGCACCCTTCGAGATTCCCGCCGACATTGCCGCCGCCTGGAACGCCCGCGCCGCTGGCGCCGATGCGCAGGGCGCCTGGCGTGCGGGCTGGGAGGCCTACCGCAGCGCCTTTCCGGCCGAAGCCGCCGAGCTGGCGCGGCGCATGGCCGGCCAGCTGCCGCGCGACTTCGAGGCCGACCTGCAGGGCTGGATCGCCGAGGCGCAGCTGAAGGCCGAAACCGTCGCCTCCCGCAAGGCCTCGCAGAAGTCCATCGCCCGGCTGGCCCCGGCGCTGCCGGAGCTGCTGGGCGGCTCGGCCGACCTGACCGGCTCCAACCTCACCGACTGGCCGGGCTGCGGCGCGGTGCGCGGCGGGGAGCCGGGCGGGCGCCACATCAACTACGGCGTGCGCGAGTTCGGCATGGCCGCGATCATGAACGGCATCGCGCTGCACGGCGGGTTCATCCCCTTCGGCGGCACCTTCATGACCTTCAGTGACTACAGCCGCAACGCGATCCGCATGGCGGCGCTGATGAACCGCCGCGTCATCCACGTGCTGACGCACGACTCGATCGGCCTGGGCGAGGATGGCCCCACCCACCAGCCGGTGGAGCACGCCGCCAGCCTGCGGCTGATCCCGAACCTGGACGTCTGGCGGCCCTGCGACGAGGCCGAGACGCTGGTGGCCTGGGGCAGTGCGGTGCAGGAATCGCGCCGGCCGAGCGCGCTGCTGCTGTCGCGCCAGAACCTGCCGGCGCAGGCCCGCACACCCGAGCAGACCGCGGCGATCTGGCGCGGTGGCTACGTGCTGAGCGAGCGCCTGCAGGCGCGTGCCGTGATCCTCGCCACGGGCTCCGAGGTGGGGCTGGCGATGGCGGCGCAGGCGCTGCTCGATGCGCGCGGGCTGCCGGTGCGGGTGGTGTCGATGCCCTCGACCAGCCTGTTCGATCGTCAGGACCGGGCCTGGCGCGATGCCGTGCTGCCGCCCGGCCTGCCGCGCGTGGCCGTCGAGGCGGGGGTCTCGAAGCTGTGGGCCGCCTACGGCTGCACGGCGGTGCTGGGCATCGACCGCTACGGCGAGTCGGCGCCGGGGCCGGAGCTGATGAAGGCCTTCGGCTTCACGCCCGAGTGCCTGGCCGAGCTGGTGGCCGGCGAACTGGCGGTCGAGCCGCAGATCGAGCGCTCCTCCAACTGACCTCCGTCCGGAACCCGCCATGCGCTACAGCGTCATTTCCTTCGACCTCGACGGCACCCTGGTGGACACCGGCGCCGAGATCGCCACCGCCGTCAACCGCACCCTGGCCGAGTTCGGCCTGCCGCCGCAGCCCGAGGCGACCATCTTCGGCTTCATCGGGGCGGGCACCCGCACGACCCTGCAGCGCACGCTGGACCACCTCTGCGAACGCGACGGGATCTGCGTGAACGAGCGCTGCCGTGCGGCGATGGGGCCGCGGCTGGACGCGCACTACGGCGACCTGGCCGGCACGATCGCGCAGCCCTATCCGGGGGCCCTGGCCGCGTTGCACGCGCTGAGGCTGGGCGGCGTCCGGCTCGCCTGCCTGACCAACAAGGAGCATGCCCACGCGCTGAAGGTGCTGCAGGGCACCGGGCTGCTGGCCGCTTTCGACTTCGTGGCCGGCGGCGACCGGCTGCCCCACGCCAAGCCGCACCCGCAGGCGCTGCAGCACGTCCTGGACGCGCTGGGCGGCGAGGCCGGCCGCGCCGCGCATGTGGGCGATTCGGCCACCGATGTCGAGGCTGCGCGCGCAGCCGGTGCCGAGGCCTGGTTCGTCCCCTGGGGCTACACCGGCGGGCGCCGCGATGCCGGCCGCGAGGCGCACCGCCACTTCACCGGCCTGCCGGAGGTCGCCGACTTCGTGCTCGCCGCCAATCGCGCCCAGGGCTGCCGCGTCGCGGCCTGAGCGGTTTCTCCCGTTTTCTTCTTGCCAAGGTCCTCCGATGGCTCTCATCTCCCTGCGACAACTGCTGGACCACGCCGCCGAGCACGGCTACGGCGTGCCGGCCTTCAACGTCAACAACCTGGAGCAGATCCACGCGATCATGCAGGCCGCCCAGGCCACCGACAGCCCGGTGATCCTGCAGGCCAGCGCCGGTGCGCGCAAATACGCCGGCGAGGCCTACCTGCGCCACATGGTGCTGGCGGCCATCGAGACGCACCCGGACATCCCCGTGTGCCTGCACCAGGACCACGGCGCCTCGCCGGCGGTGTGCATCCAGGCGATCCGCTCGGGCTTCTCCAGCGTGATGATGGACGGCTCGCTGCGGGAGGACGCCAGGACGCCGGCCAGCTACGACTACAACGTGGCCGTCACCGCCCGGGTCTGCGAGATGGCCCATGCGGTGGGCGTGTCGGTGGAGGGCGAACTGGGCTGCCTGGGCTCGCTGGAAACCGGCGACGCCGGCGAGGAGGACGGCGTGGGCGCGGCGGGCAAGCTCAGCCACGACCAGATGCTGACCGACCCGATCGAGGCACGGGACTTCGTGGCCCGCACCGGCGTGGACGCGCTGGCGATCGCGATCGGCACCAGCCACGGCGCCTACAAGTTCACCCGCCCGCCCACCGGCGAGGTGCTGGCCATCGACCGCATCGCGCAGATCCACGCCGCGGTGCCCGACACCCACCTGGTGATGCACGGCAGCTCCAGCGTGCCGCAGGAGTGGCTGGCGATCATCCGCCAGTACGGCGGCGAGCTGAAGGAGACCTACGGCGTGCCGGTGGAGGAGATCGTGCGCGGCATCGCCAGCGGCGTGCGCAAGGTCAACATCGACACCGACATCCGCCTGGCGATGTTCGGCGCGATGCGCCAGCTGATGGCCACCCAGCCCGGCGAGTTCGACCCGCGCAAGGCGCTGGCGGCGGCTACCCAGGCGGCGCAGGGCATCTGCCAGGCGCGCTTCGAGGCCTTCGGCTGCGCCGGCCAGGCCAGCCGCATCCAGCCCGTCGCGCTGGAGGCGATGGCGCAGCGCTACCGCTGAGGTCATGGCGATGCCTGCGCCCGCCCTGCGCGCCCTGCTCTGGGATGTCGACGGCACGGTGGCCGAGACCGAGCGCGACGGCCACCGCGTGGCCTTCAACCAGGCCTTCGAGGCGGCCGGGCTGCCCTGGCACTGGGACGTGGCTCACTACGGGACGCTGCTGCAGGTGACGGGTGGGCGCGAACGGCTGTTGGCCGACATGGCCGACCGTCCGGACGCACCGACCCGTGCCGAGGACCGCGAGGCCCTGGCGCGGCACCTGCATGTCCTGAAGAACGAACGCTACGCACGACGGGTCGAAGGCGGCGCGATCGCCGCCCGTGCGGGGGTGCTCGAGACCATGCGCGCCGCACACGCAGCCGGGCTGCGCCAGGCCATCGTCACCACGACCAGCCGGCGCAACGTACAGGCACTGTTCGAGCGCCTGCTGGGGCCGGACTGGCACATGGGCTTCGATGCCTTGTGCTGCGGCGAGGACACGCAGCGCAAGAAGCCGGATCCGGAGGTCTACCTGCTGGCGCTGCGCAGGCTGGGCCTGGCGCCGGCCGAGGCGCTGGCCATCGAGGACTCGCCGCCCGGCGCCCGGGCAGCCTGTGCGGCGGCCGTGCCCCTGCTGCTGCGCCCGAGCGTGTACTTCCCGAGCACTCGGCTGCCGGACGGTCTGGTGGGCTGGCTTTGCCCTGCCGCCGCGCCATTCGATCTGGATCACCTCCACCGGGCCCACGCCGCCCTCACCGCGTCGTCGACCCGGCCCTGACGCGGGATTCGGCACGGCCGCACGACGCCCGATCGGCACCACGCTAGAGTGCGGGCTGCCCCTGCTGCCTGGAGGAATGTGATGTCACCTCGCCTGACTGCCCGTGCGCGGCCTCTGCCTGCGCTGGCCGCTGTGATGCTCGGCCTGGCCATCCTGGCCGGCACGCTGCCGGTGGGCGCCCAGGGCGCGACCTGGGTGCCGGAGATCTTCCGCGACGCCGATCTGGCGCTGGGCCAGCGGCTGATCCGGGAGCACAAGTGCACCGAGTGCCACGTGCGCAACGTCGGCGGCGATGGCACGAGCCTGTACAACCCGAAGGGGCGCATCTCGACGCCCGGAGCGCTGCGCGGCATGGTGGACTACTGCAGCACGCAGCTGAACCTCGGTCTCTTCCCCGAGGAGGTGACCGCGGTGGCTGCGGTGCTGCAGCGCGATCACTACCGCTTCACCAAGCCTTGAGCGGGGGGAGCGGGCGGCCGGGTGTCGGCCGGTCTGCCGCGAACGCGGGGCCGCGAAGGGACCGGAATGCGCACAGCGCGCAGGCCTTCATCCATGCGTGCGCATAGAATTCAGGCGCAATCATTCTGACCTGGAGCTTGCAGATGGAGCCCAAGGGCGACGCGGATGTGGTGTTCGATACGGTGGCCGAGCTGTTCGCTCTGCTGTCCACGCCGATCCGGCTGAAGATCATCAGCTCCCTGTGCCGTGGCGAGAAGAACGTGTCGCAGCTGCTGGCCGAGATCGACACCACGCAGCCGAACATGTCGCAGCACCTGTCGACGCTGTACCGCGCCGGCGTGCTGGGCCGCCGACGCGACAGCACGCAGATCTACTATCGCCTCGAGAGCGAGCGTGTGGCCATGCTCTGCCGCGCGGTGTGCACCCAGGTGGCGATGGAGATGGACCAGGGCACGCAGATCGAGCCGGCCGACCGGTTGCTGCCACTGGGCGTGCGCTGACCCGTCGGCCCGACGCTCAGCGCACCTTGCCCAGCAGGGTCTGCATGTCGTCGAGCATGTGCGCCAGATCCGGCGCCTGCGCCTCGCTGACACCGAGCTTGTCGCGCAGCTCCTGCTGCATGAAGCACACCGTCATGCGCACGTAGGCGCTGTCGAGCGCCTTGCGCACCGCCGCCATCTGGCTGGCGATGTCCAGGCAGGGTTCCCCCCCCTCGATCATGCGCTGGATGCCGCGCAGCTGGCCTTCGGCGCGCTTGAGGCGGTTGAGCAGGTCGGTGCGAGTCGATTCGTCCGTGAGCTGGGCCATGGTGCAGGCTTCCGGGCGGGCCGGTGAGGGATGCGTCGGGGCCGTCATTGTCCCTGTTCCTCGGACGTCGAGTGCGCGTCGGGGTGGCGGTCGGCGTCGAGAACCGCCACCTCGGGGGGAATCAGCGGCTGCAGGCCGAGCCGCCCTCGGGAACCCCGAGCTTCTTGAGCAGGAAGCTCGGCGGGCAGAAGCCCGTGATGCCCGACTGGAACAGGTTGAAGCCCACGAAGGCGGTGAAGGCCAGCCACCACTGGTTCACGAAGATCGGGCTGGCTTCGACGCCGAGTGCCAGCGACAGCATCACGAAGAAACCGGCCATCAGGCGGATGTAGCGTTCGACGGTCATGGTGAGGTCCTTTCGGCTCAGGGGGATGAAGAAGGAGGCGGCGCAGTCGCTCAGGCCGCGTGGCGGCGCCGGTAGACGGCGAAGTACAGCACCGGGATGACGACCAGCGTCAGCAGAGTCGACACCAGGATGCCGAAGATCAGCGCGACGGCCAGGCCGTTGAAGATCGGGTCGTCGAGGATGAAGAAGGCACCGATCATGGCGGCCAGCGCGGTCAGCGCGATCGGCTGGGCACGCACCGCCGCCGAGGAGACCACGGCGTCCTTGAACGCCAGGCCCTGGGCCACCTGCAGCTCGATGAAGTCCACCAGCAGGATGGAGTTGCGCACGATGATGCCGGCCAGCGCGATCATGCCGATCATCGAGGTGGCGGTGAATTGCGCGCCCAGCAGCGCATGGCCGGGCATCACGCCGATGATGGTCAGCGGGATCGGCGCCATGATGATCAGCGGCGTGAGGTAGCTGCGGAACTGCGCCACCACCAGCAGGTAGATCAGGATCAGGCCCACGCCGTAGGCTGCGCCCATGTCGCGGAAGGTCTCGTAGGTGACCTGCCACTCGCCGTCCCATTTCAGCGCGTACTGGCGGTACGGGTCGGAGGGCTGGGCGATCCAGTACTCGCCCAGGTCGCTGCCGCCCAGCGCCTGCTGGAGCTGCGCACCTTCGAGGCGGCCGCGGATGGCGAACAGGCCGTACAGCGGCGAATCCAGCTTGCCGGCCATGTCGCCGAAGACGTAGCTCACCCCGTGCAGGTCCTTGGTGAAGAGCGGCTTGTCGATCACGCCGTACTCGACCCGCACCAGTTCCGACAGCGGCACCAGCTGGCCGCCAGCCGCGCGCATCGGCAGCTGCAGCAGCGTGTCCAGCCCCACCTGGTTCTCGCGCGGCAGCTGCAGGCGCACCGGTACCGGCAGCTTGCTCTGGCCGTCGTGCAGGTAGGTGGCGTCCAGGCCGGACAGCGCGCCCTGCACCGTCTGCGCGATCGCTGCCACCGGGATGCCCAGCGCCTCGGCGCGCTGGCGCTGCACGCGCAGGAAGGCGCGCGGTGCGTCCTCGCGCAGGGTGTTGTCGATGCCGACGATGTCCGGCGTGGCAGCGAAGGCCTGCGTGAGCGCCGCGGCCACGCGCTGACGGCCGGCCTCGTCGGGGCCGTAGACCTCCGCCACCAGCGGGCTCATCACCGGCGGGCCGGGCGGCACCTCGACGACCTGGATGCGTCCTCCCCAGGTGGCGGCAATCTTTTCCAGCGCGGGCCGGTGGCGCTGCGCGATCGCGTGGCTCTGTTCGCTGCGGTGCTTCTTGTCGACCAGGTTCACCTGCAGGTCGCCCTGCTCGGCGTCGGCACGCAGGTAGTACTGGCGCACCAGGCCGTTGAAGGTGATCGGGCTGGCCGTGCCGGCATAGCCCTGCAGGTCGCGCACCTCGGGCTGGGTGGCCAGCCAGCTGCCCATGGCCTGCAGCGCGGCGGCGGTGTCCTCCATCGGCGCGCCGGCGGGCATCTGCAGCACCACCTGGTACTCCGACTTGTTGTCGAAGGGCAGCATCTTCAGCACCACCCACTGCACCACCGTCAGACCGACGCTGAGCATCAGCGCCACGACGATGCCCGCCAGCAGCAGCCAGCGCTTGGCCGCGCTCTCCAGGAAGGGGGTCAGGATCGCGGTGAAGAACCTCGGCAGCTTCGCGGCCAGGCCCTTCGGCTGCGCATGGGCAACGTGACCGGCACCCTGCGACTTCATCAGCCGCGCGGCCAGCCAGGGCGTCACCGAGAAGGCGATCGCCAGCGAGATCGCCATGCCCAGCGAGGAGTTGATCGGGATCGGGCTCATGTACGGGCCCATCAGCCCGGAAACGAAGGCCATCGGCAGCAGCGCGGCGATCACCGTCAGCGTGGCCAGGATGGTCGGGCTGCCGACTTCGTCCACCGCCGCAGGAATGATCTGCAGCAGCGGCTTGTGCGGCTCGAGCTGCTGGTGGCGGTGGATGTTCTCCACCACCACGATGGCGTCGTCCACCAGGATGCCGATCGAGAAGATCAGCGCGAACAGGCTCACCCGGTTGAGCGTGAAGCCCCAGGCCCAGGAGGCGAACAGCGTGGCCGTGAGGGTCAGGATCACCGCCGCGCCGACGATCACCGCCTCGCGCCGGCCCAGCGCCAGGCCCACCAGCAGGATGACGGACGCGGTGGCGAAAGCGAGCTTCTGGATCAGCTTGTTGGCCTTCTCGGCGGCGGTCTCGCCGTAGTCGCGCGTGATGGTCATCTCCACGCCGGCCGGGATCAGCGTGTTGCGCAGTTCGTCCAGGCGTGCGCGTGCCGCGGCGGCCACGTCCACCGCGTTCTCGCCCGGCTTCTTGGTGACCGTGATCGTCAGGGCAGGGTAGACCTGGCCGGCACCCGCGGCGCTGGCTGCGGCTTCGCCCGCCGTGGCGGCACCGGGCGTGAACCACGCCAGCCGGGCGGGCTGCGCGGCACCTTCGCTGACCTGCGCCACCTCGCGCAGGTACACCGGACGGCCATGGTGGCTGCCCACCACCAGCGCGCCGACGTCCTCGGCATCGCGCAGGAATTCGCCGGTCTGCACCGTCAGCATCTGCGGCGTGGCCGTGTCGCGTTGTGCCACGCTGCCCGCCGGCATCGACAGGTTGGCCGCAGCCAGGGTCTGGCGCAGGCGCAGCAGGTCGACGCCGCGCTCGCGCAGGCGGGTCGGCGACAGACTCACCTGCACCGCCCGCCCCGGCGCGCCGAGGGTTTGCACCTCCCGGCTGCCGGGCACGCGCTTGAGCTCGGCTTCGACGCTGCGCGCGATGCGCTCGAGTTCCACTGCCGGGGTGCCGTCACGCCCGTACAGCGTCACGCCGAGCACGGGTACGTCGTCGATGCCCTTGGGCTTGACGATGGGCGCCAGCGTGCCGAGGTCCCGCGGCAGCCAGTCCTGGTTGGCGTTGAGCACGTCGTACAGGCGCACCAGCGCCTCGGTGCGCGGCACGCCGACCTGGAACTGCACCGTCAGCACCGCCATGCCCGGGCGGGACACCGAGTAGGTGTGCTCGATGCCGTGGATCTGGCTGAGCACCTGCTCGGCCGGGCGGGCCACCATGTTCTGCACATCGACCGCGCTGGCCCCCGGGAAGGGGATCAGCACGTTGGCCATCGTCACATTGATCTGAGGCTCTTCCTCGCGCGGCGTCACGAGCACCGCGAACAGGCCGAGCAACAGCGCCACCAGGGCCAGCAGGGGCGTGATGGCGTTGTTCTGGAACAGTGCGGCCATGCGGCCGGACACGCCCAGCGGCGCCGCTTCGGCGGCGGGGGAGGGCTGGCTGGAAGGGGTCATCTCGGTGGCTTTCCTGCGGGGTCCTGCATGGCGTGGGCCGTGTCAGCGGGCAGCGCCGCCCGGGCGCGCGCCGGCCAGACCGGCGCGCACGGCGTCGGCGGCCACCTGCTCACCGGCGCGCAGGCCGGCCAGGATTTCCACCCCCTGTGCGGAGCGGCTGCCCGCGCGCACCGAGCGCAGCACGAACTGCCCGCCCTGGGCCACGTAGACCGCCGTCAACTCACCGCGGCGCAGCAGGGCGCCGGGCGGTACGCTCAACCCGGCCGAGGTGGGGGCGCTGGCCGCCTCGGCCGCCGCGCTGGGCGGCGCTGCGAACCGCACCCGCACGGCCTGGCCGGGCAGGGCGCGGGTGCTCTGGACCGCGTCCAGGTCCAGGCGCCACTCCACCGTCTGTGCCACCGGGTCCGCGGTGGGCAGGTCGACCCGGCGGGCCGGCAGCACCCAGCTGCCGTCGGGCAACTGCACCTCGATGCGCTGTGCGGCGCGGGCCAGGCGGGCCTGCGAGGCGGGCACCTGCACCACTGCGCGCAGGGCGCCCGGCGCGTAGACCGTCAGCACCGGCCGGCCCGGGGCGGCCAGATCACCGGCCTCGAGGTGCGTGGCCAGCACCAGCGCGTCGAAGGGCGCCGTCACCTGGGTGAACTGCTGAGCCAGCGCCGCCTGGCTGCGTCCGGCCTGCGCCTGCGCGAGTCCCGCCTCGGCGGCCCGCACCTGCGTGTCGGCATTGTCCTGCGCGGCCTGGCTGACGTAGCCCTGCGCGCGCAACTCGCGCACGCGCCCTGCCTCGGTGCGGGCCTGACGCAGCAGGGTATCGGCCTGGGCGACGGCCGCGTCGCTCTGGGCCAGTCCGGCGGCGGCGTTGCGCGCGTCGATGCGGGCCAGCGCCTGCCCTGCCCGCACCCGATCGCCGGCCTTGACCGCCAGCGAGAGCACGTTGCCACCCACCTGGGCGGCCACCGTGGCCTGGCGCACCGGCTCGAGCGTGCCGTCGAACTCCAGGGCGCGCTCGCTGCCGCCTGCTCGCACGACGATGGTCGCCACCTCCGGCCCGGCCGTCGCCGGCGAAGCGGCGTGGACCACCGGTCCCCCGGCCAGGGACAGCACAGCCGCAGCCAGCGCGGCGGCGCGGAACTCGGGACGGGAAAGCAGCAGACGCGGCATGTCGGATCTCCTTGATACCCCATATGGTATACGAATCGGGGCCGGGCACACAAGGCGCAGGGGCGAACTCGTGCCGTGCGGCCGGACCTGGGTCGGTGAGATCTTCCCTGTCGCCAGAGCGGGCATCCTCGGGCACACTCCCTGCATGGGTGCGGGCGTCCACCGTTCCCGGCCCTGATCGGCCTTGAACCCACCCCCTCGAGCGGAGTACGTGACGATGACCGCCCTTGCGCCTTCGGCCCCCCCGGCGACCACACCGGATCCTGCCTGCTTCTCGGCCATTGCGCGCGAGCGACTGCCCGCCCTGCTGCGGCGCATGCCGAAGGCGGAGTTGCACCTGCACATCGAGGGCACGCTGGAGCCGGAGCTGATCTTCCGGCTTGCGGCCCGCAACGGGCTGAGTCTGCCTTACCCGAGTGTCGACACACTGCGGGCCGCCTACGCCTTCACCGACCTGCAGAGCTTTCTGGACGTCTACTACGCCGCCGCCAGCGTGCTGCGAGAGGAGGCGGACTTCTTCGACATGGCCTGGGCCTACCTGGAGCGGGCCGCGGCGCAGAACGTGTTGTGCGCCGAGATCTTCTTCGATCCGCAGACCCATACCGCGCGCGGCGTGCCCTTCGAGACGGTGATCCGCGGCCTGCACCACGCCTGCCAGCGTGCGCACGCGGAGCTGGGCATCGAGGCCAGGCTGATCCTCTGCTTCCTGCGCCATCTCAGCGAGGACGAGGCCTTCGCGACGCTGGAGCAGGCGCTGCCCTGGCGCCATCACTTCATCGGCGTGGGGCTGGACTCGAGCGAGCGTGGCCATCCGCCCGAGAAGTTTGCCCGCGTCTTCGCGCGCTGCCGGGAACTGGGCCTGCACGTGGTGGCGCATGCGGGCGAGGAGGGGCCGCCCGCCTACATCGAGGCCGCGCTGGATGTCCTGCAGGTGGAGCGCATCGACCATGGTGTGCGCTGTCTGGAGAGCCCGGACCTGGTGCGGCGCCTGGCGGCCCGTCGCATTCCGCTGACGGTCTGTCCGCTGTCGAACGTGAAGCTGCGGGTTTTCGACTCGCTGGCTCGTCACAACCTGCCCGCCCTGCTGGTGGCCGGCCTGTGCGTGACCGTGAACTCCGACGACCCAGCCTACTTCGGCGGCTACCTGGACCAGAATCTGGTCGAAACCTTCGCGGCGCTGCCGCAACTGGGCGCTGCCGAGGCCTATGTGCTGGCACGCAACAGCTTCGAGGCCAGCTTCGCCCCCGCCGTGCTGAAGGCGGCCTGGGTGGCGCAGCTCGACGCGCTGTTCCAGGCATTTGCCCTCGGTCAGGGCTGACGGTGAACGACGTGACGGTGAAGATCTATCACAACCCCCGCTGCAGCAAGTCGCGCGGTGCACTGGCGCGGCTGCAGGCCGCCGGCATCGCGCCGCAGGTGGTGAACTACCTGGAAACGCCGCCTGACCGCGCAACGCTCGTGGCGCTGATCGCTGCGGCGGGTCTGACGCCGCGCGAAGTGGTGCGCAGCAAGGAAGCGATCTATGCCGAGCTGGGATTGGATGCCGCCGACGATGCCGCACTGATCGAGGCGCTGCTGGCGCACCCGATCCTGCTCGAGCGCCCCTTCGTGGTGACGCCGAAGGGCGCCCGGCTGTGCCGGCCGCCGGAGCGGATGGACGAGATCCTGCCGACGTGAGCGCCGGCCCGGGCGAGGATCCGGCTGCCACGCTGGCTGCGCTGCGCCGCGGCGACCTGGCGGGGGCGCGTTCGCTCACACTGCGCGGCGGCCTGACCGAGCTGCCGCAGGAAATTTTCGCCCTGGCGGACACGCTGGAGCAGCTCGACCTGAGCGGCAATGCCCTGACGGCGCTGCCTGCGGACTTTGCGCGGCTGACCCGGCTCGAGGTGCTGTTCGCCTCGGGCAATCGCTTCGAACGGCTCCCGCCGGTGCTGGGCGACTGCCCCGCACTGCAACAGATCGGCATGCGGGGCTGCGGCCTGCGCGAGCTGCCGGGCGAAGCGCTGCCACCGGCCTTGCGCTGGCTGACGCTGACGGACAACGCCCTCACACAGCTGCCGGCTGCCCTGGGGGAGCGTCCGGCGCTGCAGAAGCTGATGCTGGCCGGCAATCGGCTGCAGGGCCTGCCGGCATCGCTGGTGCAGGCCCGCTCGCTGGAGCTGCTGCGGCTGTCGGCCAATCGACTCGAGGCCTGGCCGGGCTGGCTGGGCGAGCTGCCGCGCCTGGCTTGGCTGGCCTGGGCCGGCAACCCGCTCGAGCCGGACGATGCCACGCCGATCGTGGCCGACGTGCCCTGGTCCCGACTGCAGATCGGCGCGCTGCTGGGCGAGGGTGCTTCCGGGCGCATTCACCGGGCGGTCTGGCAACCCGATCTTCCGGCCGCCGACGCGGCGGCAGGGCGGGCCGTGGCGGTGAAGCTGTTCAAGGGCGCGATGACCAGCGATGGACTGCCCGAGCGCGAGATGGCAGCCTGCCTGGCGGCCGGCGCCCATCCCTGCCTCGTCGCCGCGCTGGGCCGGGTGAGCGATGCGCCCGGCGGCCAGCAGGCGCTGGTGATGCCGCTGCTGCCGTCGGGCTGGCAGACACTGGCCGCGCCGCCCAGCCTGGCCAGCTGCAGCCGCGATGTCTACGACCCGGGGTTGCGGCTGCCGGATCGCGCGGTGCTGCGACTGCTCGGCTGCGTGGCCGACGCGATGGCGCACCTGCACCGTCGGGGCTGGTCGCATGGGGATCTGTATGCGCACAACATGGCCTGGGACCCGGCATCCGGGGCAGCGGTGCTGTCGGACTTCGGCGCATCGTCGCGGCTGCTGCCGGGGTTTGCCGGTCAGGCGCAGCGCCGCTTCGAGGTGCGGGCCTGGGGCCTGCTGGCCGAGGAGCTGCTCGATCGTTGCGAGTCCGACCTGCCGGATCTGCGCGAGCTGGCCCGGGCCTGCGCCCAGCCGATCGTGAGCCAGCGTCCGGACTTCGATGCCCTGGCGGGGCAACTGGCCGCCGGGTCGCGATCCGTCTGACAGGCGCTCGTCCCGAGCCTGTCGGGCGCCATGGCGAGACAGCATCGAGACGGCGCGCAAACGACGAAGGGCTGCGCATTGCGCGACCCTTCTCGACAATCCTGGTCGGGGTGAGAGGATTCGAACCTCCGGCCTCTACGTCCCGAACGCGAAAGCTAAGCCCCAGACCTTGCTCCAAGGTCTAGCGCACGCATGATAAATCAAGAACTTGCGCACGCTTGCGCTCGTTTGCGCGCAGCTTCACGTAGTGGCAAGAACGCCCTCGTGCCACTAATTTGCCACTAAGCCGCTGGCGGTAGCGCGGGTCCGGGCGGCGAAAGCTGGCCCCGCCGTGGGGGGCTTCTTCAACCTCCCGCGAGCCGTCGATGGGGTGCCGGCCGCGGGCATGCGCCAGCCGTGTTCAACGCCATGGCTTGAAGTCCATCGACTCAGGGCCCGCCTACCGCGCTGTGCTCGCAGCCGGCGACGGAGCACCGCGTGCAAGCGGGTTCCGTCGCCCATCTCTCCCAGCTGAATGGATGCGGGTTAACCCCAGTGAAGTTCACCGCAACTTGGTCGATTTCAAGCCCGCTGCAGGGCATTGCGCACTGTCAGTTGTCGTTCTTTCACAAGCTGTGACTTTCAAGCGTTCCAACGAGTCGTAGTCGTCGGAGTGCCGAGGCTGGCCTGACACCAGGCTGGTCCGGATGCGTCCTGTTAATGCTTCGTGCCGTCGCAAGGCGGCCGACCTGAGGAAGGTCTATCCCGATGCCGGGAAACCAACCCCATTAACCCTGCTCACGTCCTGTGCGACGGGGGCTATGAAGAAGGACTTTTCGAATGAACGGAAACATCGTCAGCATCCACGGCACTCCTTTCAACAACGGCGACGAGGCGCCCATTGGGGGCTTCGAGGCCCTGGGCATGGCTGGCAACAGCTTTGCCGTGTTTTCGCTGCTGAACAAGAAGGTGCACTACCTGCGTCCCGCGGACCTCAAGGAGATGAACCTCAAAGCCCTGTTCGGCGCAGCGTGGTGCGACAAGCACTACACGTTCTACGACGCCAAGAAAGAGATGCTGGTCTTCGACCACAAGCGTCTCGCGCACGACATTCTCTCGGCCTGTCAGGCGGCAGGCCCGTACTCGGAGTCTCTCGAGCGACGGGTCGGCGTCTGGAAGATGAACGACGGGCAACTGGTGGTCAATGGCCGTCGGCTGTGGCGCTCCGACGGCGCGGTGCTGGAGCATGGTGTCCACGAAGGCCGGGTGTACCCGGTCTACGGCGATGCCGGCTTCGACTTGTCGACCCCGGAGGCTACCGAGAGTGAGGTCAAGCAAGTCTTGGCCGCCTTCAACGCGCCGCAATGGATTCACCCCATGGCGGGCGAACTGGTGCTGGGCTTCTTCGGAGTGGGCATCGTGTCGACGGCTCTTCGTCGTCGGCCGCATGTTCTGATGACGGGCCCGGCGGGCTGTGGGAAATCGACGGTCCTAGAGGTCGTTCGGTGGCTGCTGGGTGACCTGGCCTACGGGTGCACAGGTCCCCAGACGATGGCGGCGTACTACCAAAGCCTTGGTGGTACGTCCAAAGTCGTGGTCAACGACGAATTCGAGGCCGACCCGACCCGCAAGGCATGCAAAGACACCTTCGAGGTGGCGCGCATGTCGTACAGCCTGCAGGAAGGCGATGAGGGGATTGTTCGGGGTACGGTGACCGGTAAGGCAAAGAGCTACCGGTTCTACTCGCCGTTCATCGCGGCGGGCATCAGCCCCGGCAAGCTGGAACCAGCGGACCTCACCCGCTGGGTCATCTTGGAGGCCAAGGGCAAGCCTCAGGGCCCCAGGATGAGCGAGCAGCAAGCCCGGGAAATCGGGCCCAAGCTCGCTCGGCTCTTCATCAGTCGTTGGAACGTGTTCCAGGCATCCGAAGAAGTGGTGCGGCAACGCATCCTGGACTCGGGCGGTGACGGCCGCATGGCCGATACCGTGGGTACCCTGCTTGCGAGCTACTGGGCCTTTGTGTCGTCGACGCCGGCAACGGAGGAAGACGCGGAGTTCCTGGTGAACATGCTGGGTATCAAGGAGCGCATCGACGTCCACCAGGTCAGCGATGAGCAACAGTGCCTGGAAGCGCTCATCAGCCGGGTCAGTCAATTCAAGGTGATTGACGGACCTGCGCTTGTCACCCGTTCACTGTCCATCGCTCAGGCCATCGAGATGGTCTGCAAGGACCCGACCGGCCAGCCTGAGGTCGTCACGCGTCTCGCCCAACTCGGGCTGCGTGTGGCCTTCACGAAGGGCAAGTGGTCGCTGTACGTGGTGAACTCGCCCATGCACGTCGAACTGCGCAAGCTGTTCGCGGGCACCAAGTGGGCGACGGGTGGGTGGTCGCTGGTCCTCCGGCGGCTGCCGGGTGGTGAGGAAAGCACCCAGCGGATTGGCGCAGGCTTTGGCGCCACGAAGGTCACGGTCATCGACGTTCCGGAGCACCTGCTTCCGGGCGAAGAGCAGAACGACATGCCGCTGGCGGCGTAAGCCGCTGGCACCCAGGGCAGGCCCGCAAGGGTCTGCCCTTCTTTTTTCTCGGCCCGCGTACAGCGAAGGGCTGGTTACCCGCGTTACCTGCCATGACAGCAGGAGGCGAATCGCTCAGTGAGACGCTGCCGCTTTGCGGCGCACATTCCGCTCCCAGTCCGCAGAAGCGTTCTCATCGCCGAGCTTCTCTTGATGCATGGCGAGCAGCGCTTCCAGCTCGGGAACGACCTCCAACTGGCAGATTCGGTACCAGTGGACGAAGGCGTCGAAGACCTTGGGCTGTGTCCACGCGTCAGCAGGCTGAGCTGAGTCTTTCAGTGCAGCCGTCAGGGCGTCTCTCAGGCACAAGAACAAGCCGTCCGTTGCGCCACTGGCCCGCGTCATACGAAGCCATGTGGTGGTGGCCTTCTGCCGGGGACCGCCCGCCCCGAAGTGCCTGAGCAGAAGCAACTGAACCACCTGCGAGGTGCTCATGAACATCCCCTCGCCCGGGATGGCGGACAGGGGGATGAGGTACGGGTCAGCCTTCTTGTAGGCGTGAGCCCAGGCTCCGTACATCAGCGAGGCGAGACGTGCCCATTCCTTGGCGTCCAGGCCGCGGAAAGACTCTGCCTTGACGGCAATCTGCAGCACCTCCTCGAAGCTGTACTCCGCCTTGGCGTGGTTCGCCCGTCGCGACAGCATGCAGATGTTGCCTGCCCGATATCCGACTTCATTGACGAGTCGGTCGAGGGTCGGCCTCTGCTCAGTTGGACCATCGACGTCAACAGGCTCCCGTGTTACCGGACACTCTGAGACGCAGATGCCTTGAAGAAATGCGGGTGTGACGGAGGCGTCGACCACCATTCCGCGCTTCACTGCACTCAATCTGAGGCTCAGCCACTTGCGTTCGAAGTAGGGGCGAGGAGACTTCGGCCCGCGGTAGGCCGCGAAGGACGTCCGATACGCCTCCGGACCACTTGGGTCCAAGCGCAGCCTCGCTGCCGCAGACAGACGACCCAAGTCGACGCACTCCAAGTCGAAGTCATCCAGGGTACCGTCCACCGCGCCACCGCTACGTTGATGACTTTGTACAACGTCAGTTGCCATACCGCCTTGCTCTGAGTTCTCCAGCTCGAGATATCGGCAGGCGCTGTCACACCCTTAGTCCGCGCAGAGGGCGCAGGCCGGATGCCGACCAACGAGGCGGTTGGACTCAGATGTAGAACTTGAACGGGAGCATGGGCTCGCTACTTCGAGGAGCCGCGACCAAGATATCGCCGATGGCATCCGCGAAGCGGATGGTCACCGGTGACCGGTCGTTGAAGAGGCAGGTGTTGAAGTTGATTTTCGACAGGGCCAGCACATCTCGCATGACGGTCTGCAGCGAGGCTTCGCCCCTACGAATGCTGACCTGCAGCGGATTGGGTGTGTCAGGTCCCATGTAGGTGCCAAGACGGGGCACAAAGCCCGAGGTCCACAGGAACGCTGAGCGTTCGCTGGTCACCATGGCAGTTCCCCGGATGACTGGGTACTCACCGGAGCGGAACAGCTTCAACTGGTCCCAGGCATCCGAGATTTGAATGCCGACCACATTGGTGTTGGTGCCCTCGCAAGCTGCCTTGAATCCGGCCCATTCCTCGTCGTTGAAGGAGGCTTTCGCGTGGATGAAGAGTTCTGCTGGCTCCTTGCCGTGCTTGAGTTTGTACTCGCGGAGCACGGTTCCAACCAGCCGTGCGGCTGCTGACTCGTCCAGGTGGAACTGCTTCGATTCCGGGTGAAACCATGGGCCGAGTGCGCCTCGGAAGACAACGCCCTCCCCATCGGACAGGAACATCTGTGCGGCGCAGACGGAATGGCTGGATGCGTCGTCCTCGGTCTGCTTCTTGTAGACGAGTCCGACATAGCAAACGCCCGGTCTCATGGCCGCAATCTGCCAAGGTCGTCCACCGCTCTTGTAGTACGACCCCGAGCAAAGCTTCCAGGCAACCGTGGCAGGGTCTTCCAGCTGACGTCTGGGCTGACCGATGGCATTCAGGAAGTCGCCAGGGGCGAGCGTGCTCTCACGAACCAGCTGAGTCACCACCTTGTGGTCAAGCAGTCGAGCCTTGAGCTGTCGCCGGAAGTTCTTCTCGTACTTGTAGACCTCGGCGTCCTTCTCATCGTCACCGAACAGCGTAGGCTGAACTGCCAGCTTCAGAGCGTCCCGTTCCTTCAGCGTCACCCGTCCTTCAACACGTTCAGCCCTCGGAACTACTGATTGCGGTCTACCCAGCTCGTAGATGAACTCCGGAATCACCACATACCAGAAGCTCGGCGGGTCTTCGTCCCGGCGTTGGACCTCAACGAGGCGGTCGACGAACAAGTCGACCACCGCCTTGATGGCCTCATGACGGTTTGCGATGTGCATCCGTCTGTGCAGTTCCTTCTCGTCAATGTCATCGACCACATGCGTTGGTCGAGTTGACCAGAGTGCGTTGAAAGCCTCTGAGAACCCGGGGAACGGAACATGGTGGGGCTCAATCAGCTTTGCGCCCCTGCGAGGTGATGGGGTCGGTATGAACCCCGAAACCTGCTCCGCCCACTGAGTGAAGCGTCCGAGGCCAGCCCGGGTTCCGATGTAGCCGTAGCGGACCGGGCGCGGGTTCGACGTTGCGTCTACCGGCCCGTACAGGTACAGGCCATCGCGCGAGTACTCAAGCGCTTGGCCGTAGCGGAACTCCAGCTTGGGCTCTTCCACATACAGCAGCTGAGGACGAGCATTGCGACTCATGCGTCTGCCTCCTCGGACTGCTCGTCACCCCAGGTGTCCGAGGGGATATCGGGGTCGTCTTCATCGGCAGGCAGTTCTGTACCCTCGAGCACCGTCACGGGGCAACTGAACTGCATCGGGGGAACGATGAGCGTGATGACCTCGTCTGATGCGACCGGCAGGCGAATCTCTGAACGACCTTCGGCCAGCCACCAAAGTTGTGCGCAAAGCATGTCGCGCCAGCGCGCGTTCCGCCACCCCTTCGCAAAGGAGCGCCGCAGCGCATGCGAGCGCTTGACGTCATCGATGGCATCCATCCCGTTGGTGCTGAAGACCAGCCGCGGGGAGAGCCTCAGGTGCCATAGGGGCGATGCCCGGAGCTGGGCGTTCAACGCATAGTGCCAGTGAACCCCACGCTTTCCAGACTGCCCCGCGACCTGCCTTGAGCCGCGCCGGAATCCCCAGTCAAAGCGCACCTGGCCGGCGGGCGCTGTCTTCAAGTCAGCCCACCAGCTGACACGCCTGCCGGAGCCGACAACGCCCTTCAGCCCTCGACCTTGGCAGAAGCCGTCAAAGGCTTGGCTTCCCAAGTCCGAGTAGATTCGCTTTGCCTGGTACGGTTCGATTCCGAGCGCGGGCCAGCCTGCTTGCAAGAACTCCTGGGTCGGCATCGAAGCCACATGCTTACCGGGCAGCGCTGCGCCCAGCCTACCGTCCTCATCAGGCACCGCGAAAGTGATGACCCCAGCCCGATGCGGAACGGCGGGAAACTTGTGGTTCAGCCGGTTGAGGAAAGGCTCCAGTGGGGCCCCGACCGGCGACTCGCAGAAGTGAATGGTCTCGGGTTGTCTAGCAACCTGTAGCCAGTTGGAGACCAGCGGTTCTGACCGCTCGAGGAGCTTGTCTGCCCCTGCAGACTGGGCATCGAGCCAAGCTTCCATCGCGCCAGGCGTGCCACGCGGAATCTGCATGTCGCGCAGCAGTTCCGACAGCTCAGCCAAACCCTTGGCCCAGCTGCCCTTGAAGTTGATGTACTGGGTCTGCGCGACGAGGAACGGGGCATCGTACTGTTCGAGCCGGAGCGGGACGATGAATGTCTTGTCCCCCAACTTCCTGGCCGTGTCGGAGGCCATCTGTATCTCGTTTCGGACGCCTTGCTTTTCGAGCCCGCTGGGAGTGCAGACCAGCAGAACCTTCGCCGCCCGGTTGCGCAAGGCGTCTTCGAGCTTGCGGGACCAGTCGTCGCCACCACTGAGGCACATGACGTCCGCCCAGACTTCGTAGCCCATGGCAGTGAGCTTTGCGCCGAGCCACCTGACGAAATGGTTGTCCTCAGGCGTGGCGTGAGATATGAAGAGTCCTCTGCGTTCTGCTTCGCTCATCGAATGTGATGCCTCCCCAGGCTTTTTCTCTACTACGTCATCCTCAGTCCGCCAACGCCTTCAACAGCGCGTCCCGTCCGTCCTGATAGAACTCAATGTCCAGCTTCGTAGCCATCTCGTCTGACAGGTCGAACAACTGGCGCCGGCAGGACACGGGCAGCAGCAGAGCCTTGGCTCCTTTTTCTACGGCGATTTCGGCCAAGGTCACCGCGTTGTGAATGGGCTCGATGGTGCCGCCGAGCGTCACCTCACCGACCACCACCAGGCCACCGCGGACTGACTTCTTCAGCAGCGCGCTGGACAGCGCGATGAGCGCTCCGACGCCGGTCTTGGCGCCGGCCTTGGCGGCATCAAAGCCACGCAGCTGCACTGAGAACTCGTGGGACCGCGGGTCCCGGTCACCCACCAATTGCTGCGCCCGGGCATACAGGTTCTGCTCCGCACAGCGGATGGACTCCTTGAACGCGGCCGGCACTGGGTTGTTCAGCACCCGCACGCCGCTTCCAGGCCCCTCGTTGACCTCGAGCCTGAAGAGACCCGGGTGCTCCTCGTCACCGCCGGGGCTCAGCACCCAGACTTGGCCGCACTCCAGCGGCTCGTCGCCAATGCCACCCTGGCTCTGAAGCTCTGGCGTGCTGACGAACTTCTCGACGCCCTCGGCACCCAGGGTGTAGCTGAAGTGGGTGTTGCGGAACTCGGCCGCGCCGATGCGCTTCTGCTGTTCCTTGACCCGGCGGCGCACTTCGAGCGCCAGGCGCACGGCCCACTCGAGGTCTTCTTCGCTGACCGCCATGTCCGAGCCGGGGTACATCAGCTTCAGCAGGCCGCTCACGGTCTTGTTGACGCCGTTGAGGTCGCGGCCCGACAGCGCACCTCCCCAGCGCACACGCCCTTGCAGCGTCGAGACCCGGCTCTGGTTGCGCAGCTGTGTGAAGCACTCCGACAGGAAGTCGCTCACCAGGCCGAAGTGGGCGGTGAACAGCGTGGGGGTCAGCTTCGGGACATCCCAGCCCGGCAGGAAGCAGTGGATGCGGTCCATGAACGCCGTGTCGTCGCGCATCTCGGGTGGCAGCGGCCCGAAGAGGTGGCCGATGCGCTGCTGGTGCTCCACGTCGACGTCGAAGTTGCCCACCAGCACGATGGAGCCGTCCGCCCGGATGCTCTCCTTGCCCCGGGAGAACTCGCCGCTCTCCATGTAGCCCTTCATGATGTTGACGCCGTCCTTTTGGTCGAAGGACACGCCAGACACCTCGTCGAAGCACACCACGTCGTACTGGCAGACCAGACCGCGCTGGCCGCTGGCGTTGTTGACGAACATGCGGGCCACGGTCGCCTTGCCACCGGAGATGAGGTGGGCGTAGGGCGACACCTGCTGGAACAGGTGCGACTTGCCGGTGCCCCGAGGGCCGAGCTCCACTAGGTTGTAGTTGCGCTCCACGAACGGCACCATGCGCAGCAGCAGCGCGTCCTTGGCGCGTTCCGACAGGGTCTCGGGTTCGAAGCCGACGCTGCGCAGCAGCAGGTCGCGCCATTCGGCGGTGGAGAACTGCTCCCGCCCCTTGGCCAGGACGTCCAGCGTCTCGCGCTTCGAGAGCTGGATGGCCCTCAGCGCCTCGACGCCGAAGGGCCGCCCGCCCTTCTCCTGCGCGATGGACGCGTCGTATCCCAGGGTCACCTCGGCGTAGAAGCCGCCGGTGAGCATGCGTTCGTTCTCCTTGACCATCTCGGGCGTGAGCCGCACGTCCGTGAGGCGCAAGCTGGGCAAGGTGGCGATGTAAGAGTCGGTCTTGGAGTCCAGTCGCGCCGTGACGATATCGATAATCTTCACGGAACCGGCCTCGCGAGCACGGGCCTTGAAGAGCTCCTCTTCACCGGCCTTCACCGTCCGCGACGCCAGTTGCCGCTGGACGATATCCAGGCCCTCCTGGATTTCTGCCTCATCGGTGGTGGCGCAGTAGCGGCCCAGCAGGAACTCGACCACGTACGTCGGCACCGGGAACTGGCGGCTGAACGTCCGCACCAGGTCCTTGCGTACCACGTAACCTTCGAAGGCAGCGGTTGCCTTCCTGTCCAAGTCGTCGAGTTGCATCGTCAATCACCCATCTGCGACCTGTCTGGAGCCGGTCGCCCGCCTTGCTGTTCTCTATCTCTGTACCAGGTAACGAGGTAACAGCTCCGTCCCTGGCTTGGCTTCATTCAGCCGCCCACCGTCGTCGCCTGCTTCTGTAGCACCTGGCCATCGGCGCCCAGGATGACGACCACGGCCGCTGCGCCCAGGTTGTCGTCGTCGGCCACCGCCACGCTGGCCTTGCCGGCCTCGAGGGGCTTCACGCTGGCCACCAGGCTCGACGTCGCCAGCGCGGGCTTCGTCCGCACGTCCACCGTCAGGCCGGCCGACGAGCTGTCCACCTCGACCACGCAGCGCAGGCCTTTCCAGGTCACTGCCTTGATGGTGACCTGTGCCGCTGCCGCAGGTGCAGCCACCACCAGGTCCAGCACCGGCACCAGGCACTCTTGCAGGCTCAGGCCACCGTGCGCGTAGTCGGCTCCAGCAATGAAGGACGACACGCCTGGCGCATACGCCACCTGGACATCTTTACACCAATCCCAGCCGAAGGTCAGCGGGGTGCCGTGTGCCGTGTCCTTGAGCACCGCGCAGCGTCCCCAGCGGGTCTCGGCCTGGTGCTTCGGCAGTTCCGTCTTCGGCAAGCCACCGGGAACCAGCAGCCAGCCGTGGTCGGTGACGATGCGCACCCGGCGCCACCCCGCATCGCGCAGTTCCTGCACCCGTTCGACCACCGTGGCCAGCTGGGCATCCACGTCACGGGCGAGACGAACGCCGTGCTCGTGGCCGTAGTGGTCCAGGTCGCCCGACTCCGTCCAGGCGCGTCCGCTCGGGTCACCCGTCTCGTGCTTGTCCAGCGGCTGCACGCCGTTGTCGGTCAGCAGCCTCCTGAAGTTGTGGCCAGAGAGCGGTTTGCCGTCCGCCGCAACACGGGGCTCGAACTCCACGTCTTCCGCCGTGCCGGACACCAGCCCCGCCACTGGCGAGCACCAAGCCTTGCCGGACGCCGTGACCGACGGCATGCTGGTCCAACGGGCCGCCAACGTCGTGGTGCCCAGCCCATCCAGCTTGGTACGCAGCCGCTGGGCAACGTCGTACCGCAGACCGTCCACGAACACCGTGCATGTGCCCGAATCAGCAGCGGCATCCGATGCCGCCTGCAGCGCTGGCATGCCCCCCACCTTCTTCACGGCGTCCTGCAGTCGCTTGGCCGCTTCTTCCAGCCAGGGCAGGTAGACGGCGCGCACTGCGGCGCCGACAGCGTCGGTGTCTGCCTTGGACTGCACGGCGCCCATGGCCAGCGTGGCTGCTTCGTCCACACGCCATCCGGACTGCTGGTAGCTCGCAGCCAGCTCAGAGGGCGTAGCGCCAATGGGCGCTGCTGCGCTGAGCTCGGCCAATCGAGCCAGGTGCTCCAGCGCTTGAGCCAGGGGCGACTGCCCCATGCGAGACCACAGCCAACCCCGGCGCGCACCGTGCTCCTTCTCGGCGGTGGCGATGGCGGTGCGAGCCTGGGCGGCATCCATGGCCGCGCAGGCGGACAGCGCGTAGCGCAGACTGGCCTCGCCTTGCTCATTGGCTTGCGGGTAGCCGGCCAACGGTCCATGGGGGTCCATGTCCGGGAACAGCCCCAACTGCGGCGGCTGCACGGTGCGGAGCAGCGTCAGCACCTCTGGGAAGCTCGTGTACGAGTCCCGATAGAGCTCGGCCACGGCTGCCCACTTGCCCTCGCGTCGGGCCAGCTTCTCAGCAGCGACAAGGGCGCCGTCACTGACCGGGTCGAAGCCGAAGTCGGACTTGGCCCGCTTGGAAAACACGTCCCACCTCACGCCGGCCCAGTCCTTCTGCGTGGCCTGGGGGGCGTTCATCCACACCAGAAGGTCTCGGGTCGGGTTTGGTGCCAGCAGGCTCAGCAGCCACTCGGCGTTGATTTGCCGACCCTTCAGCTCGTCCAGCGGCCTGTCGAGCAAAACCCCGGCGGACAGCACCTGGGCCAAGGCCTCCTGCGTTGCCTTGTCCTGCGCCACGTCCAGCCCAAGGCCGCCGTTCTTCGAAGACAGGAACGCGCTGACCGTCCAGTCCTTGGTGTTGACCTGGCTCCAGAACACGCCCCGGTACTGCAGCTCAGCCAGCGGCTGCAGGTCTCGAGGACAGCTCTCGATGGCCCGCAGCTCTGCTCGGCTCACCCCAGGGAGATAGACGACGGGCACACCCTGGAACTGAACCTCTGGCAACACCCCGGCAATCGCGCACTTGAGCCAGACAGCTGGGCCGCATCGCGATGCGGGGTCCAAGGCGCCGAGTTCGAACAGACCGGGTAGTAGCTGCTTCAGGCTGGGAAGGGCCGCCTGCCACTGGCGCTCCTTGTCGGGCCAGAGTACGGCCGCAGGAGGTGCCGCAGTGTGCGAATTGCCCCTCGCAGACTGCAACATCGCGTCTGCCATGCTGGAGGCCAGGTTCGCAGCGCTAGGGTGTTTGGAAGTCATCGTCATTCTTTGCCGCCAGCCTCACAGAATTCCCCGCCCTGTCTCGGACTTCAACAGCGCTGCGAGCTGAGAGCCGGACTTGAGCTTCTCGATGAACGGGCAGCCTTGCTCATTCGGCTGCCAGCGTGGGCACGCCAGGAAGTACGCGTCGAGCAGTCCGGTCGGGTTGGACTTCTTGCGAAGAACCATGTGTTCGCCGTGCACCGGGCAGGTCGCCAGTTCGACGCCTTTCCTTTTGCCCGCCAAGTCCGAGCGAAGGTCATTGACCCTGGTCGCGATGATGCGCTCCGTCCCGGGGTCCTCAAGAATCACGCCGAACTCCTCGGCCGTCACACTGAACTCAGGCGCCGAGGTGTCGGTCATCAGTCCATAGTCCGACCTCTGCAAGGGCTCCGTGCGGGTGCAAGCCTTCCCGTTGGCTGTTTGCACGTACCAACCCGTGCACCCCCAGTAGAAGTCTTTAGGGCCCGCTACATTGAGTTCGCGGCGCCACTGCAGCTTCATGGGACGACCACACTGGCACCTCTTGCCCAGGGTGTCAGCAAAGGCGTTGTACTGGAGGACGTGAGACGTCTCAAGGTCAACCTCGACCTTCTCCAGAACCGCCTCGGATTCAATAATCTTCTCTGCGGCTTTAACTTCCTTCGCCTGGTTCAACGTCCCCAGAAGTTCATCGCGCTCCTCGCGAAGCTGATGCCAACGCCGCCTGTCCTGGTCTGACAGGCCTCCCCGGGACATGCTCCTGTTTCGGAGGTGCATGATTTCGTCGTTGACTTCCCTCAGGCGCTCCTGCTGCGACCGGGACTGGTCAAGCACGGCTTGCTTCGCGGCTCCGCCCCGTCCGACGTAGTTGTCATACGCGGTACGGACGGTTTCCACAACGGTGGTCACCGCCTCCGCGACGACTCCAAGCAATGTGCCAAGGCCGTTGGCAAGCCAGTTGAAAAAACTCATGAGAGTGGCCTTCCTAGGACTCGCTCTTGTTGAAGCAGGCGAAGCGCCAGCAGCCTCCGTCGATGCGACTCAAACGCCGTGGCGATTGCCGCTTGATTGATGGTCCTGTCAAAAACCAGTCCGCCGGCAATCGCAGCCGGTACGGACAAGAGACCCCCATCCAGTGCGTAGACTGCGGCGCCAATCGTTTGGGTCACTACGATGCGCTGGCTGCGTCGCGCCAGTGCCAGCTTGAATGAGTCAATGGACTGTCGGCCCAGCCAGAGCCGATGCCCCTCGTACAGGGCCATCGCCGCCAGAGGGAGCAAGGGATGGAAATGGTCCAAGAACGACTCGGACAGCGAGGTGTCGAGTGCGTCGACACCGCTGCCGACATGCGCCCTCAGGTCTTGGTCGCTGATGCCACTGTCGAACGCCAGGCCGCTGGACGCGACGTCGCTTGTCGCGAGAATCTGGATGTCGGGGTAGCGCTCCAGTGCCGAATGGATGTAGCCAACACTGTCGGTGGCTTTGAGCTGAAGGTACTCGACCACGGCACCGTGTTCGTCAACGATTCGTAGGTCCCATCCAGGCTGTGTCATGGACTCAGCCAGCACAGCCTGCTGGCCAGGCTCGAGCAACAAGGGGCCCACCTGCTCGCCGCGATTCAGCTTGTCGACCACCAAGTACTCGAAGTACTTTCCCTTCGCGGTATTCACCGCGCCCTGGAGAGCTTCGCCGTCGAGGGAGAACAGCCTGTCATCGCCCAAACTTGGGTTGGTATCGGCAATCGCTCGCAACAGAAGCGGGTCTACGTCCTCTGGGCCATCCGCCAGACTAATCTGCGTCGACGCGGCCGCGATGGTGATATCGAGAAGCGACTCCCTGTTGGCCTTGAAATAGCGCGTGAACGCGTGATGAAAGGCTTCGCCGGCCGGACGGTGGCCTGCATTTCCGTACTTGCTGGCGAAACCCGCCAATCTGCGACTCGGCATGTACGTCATGGCCTGCCCTTGGTTTGGCGTAGCGCCGCCAGTTCTGCCTTCACGCGTTGTAGGTCCGCCACCCATCCGGTAACCGACAGTCCATCGGGCTCGAGGCCCAGGCCCTCCTCGATGCGAGTGATGCGCCGCTCAAGGCCCTGAACGAACTGGTCAAGCCCTCCGAGCACCTCCTCGACCATCAAAAGATGCTGCTCCATCTGTGCTCGCAGCTCTGTTTGAGTCACCGCGTCAAACATGTTTCTGTCTCCCCGTGCTAACGCTCACCGTCAGCACAAACTACCCTGGCGGCCAAGGACGTAGCGCACCGGCTTCTTTTGCTTCTCAACCAGGCCAGCTTCGCAAGCACGTTTCAGCCACACCTTGGCCTGGCTCTTCTCAATGAACAAGCGCAGGGCAATTTCCTCTTCCGACAGCGCTGCGCCGGTGAGCAAGGTGACCAGCTTCGCGCTGAAATCGCCGTACATGTCAAACGGGTCGAGCGTCATGCTTGCCCTTGATTGCGCAGGTTGGACTTCATCATTTGAGCCAGCTTGGCCAGGAGCAGGTTCGCCGGCATCCGGATGGGTCGCCGCCGCTGCCTCCAACGGCAGAGCGCTGACGGGCGCGGGCTCCTCAGACGAAATCTCAGCGGAGGTCTGGTCCTGCCTGACTTCTGGCTCGAATGCGGGCTCGGGCCTCTCGTCATCTGGCGCCGCCTCGACTGTTGGCACCGGCGTGAGCAGGGACTGCTGCACTTCTCCAAGGTCATCTGAAGGTGCACCTTCCTCAGACACGACGCGACCAAAGAACTCGGCCAGGCTTCCTGAGGAATGAGGGATGTAGTCGAAGGGCAGCCCGCCCTCCGCAATCAGCGCCGCGTTGCCTGCGCCTTCACCAGGAGAGCGGACGTACATCGGAACCCATCCATGCTTGAGGTTCTCGATGGCCCCCTCCCAAGTGCCGCCACTGCGCAGCGCCGAGTCGATAACCAATGCCTGGTCCGCCAGGGTGTAGATATAGCGATTGCGACCCATCGCGTTGCCCGCGTTGAAGCCCGCCTCTGGGAAGAAGGGCGATACGAGCACCAGTCGTCCCTCTTGCAGGCCCACCCGGTTCTGACGGTTGACGCTCGTCTTGAGCAGGTCGCTGGCCAGAACGCCAATGCAAGAACCGCCCGCCTCGGTGGCGCCCTGCATGGCTGCCGCGTCAACACCACGGGCGCCGCCAGAGACTACCGCCATCCCCTCCTTGGCACAGCGTGCGGCGATGGCCCTCGTGTACTCCAGCGCCGACTCCGTCGCATCTCGCGAGCCGATGATGGCCAAGCCGCCCAAGTCCAGCAGCGTCTTGTCGCCTGCGCCGTAAAGCAAGGGAGGTGTCGCGTGCTTCAGGTGACGCCGAAGTCGCTTCGGGAACTCCGCGTCGCCCCTGGAAATCACCCACAGTCCCCCGCGCGTCCAACGCTCCAGCGCCAAGGCCATCGCGGTTCCCCGTCCGAGCAGGAACTCGATGCGTTTGCGCTCCAGCCTGGATTGATGCACGTCCGAGAGGGCTTCTCGACCCGCGCTGTTGACCAGGTCAGACGGGCGAAGACTGCGGCCAAGAAGCCACTTGGCCAACTCCCCATACTCCCTGGCCGAGAGCGGCTGGAAGGGGTCTTGCTTCTCGCCGCCGAAGCGGCCGCAGAGCAGCAGAACTGCTTCTGTGTCTTCGCTCAAATCGTGGTTGTTCATCTAAAGTCTTTCATTTCGCCGCAGTCGTCGCGAGCGCAAACGGCAACACGGCCTGCACGCCAGCCTGTCTCAGCAAGGCTGCCGTGAGTGTGAGCGTCCAGGCCGAGTCGACGACGTCATCGACCAGCAGCACCGGGTCGGAGTAGCAGAGGTCCACGTCCACGGCAAAGGCGCCGTCGAGGTTGTGGCATTGGTGAAAGCGGTTCTCCATCTGCTTCTGTGGCTCCGTCTCGCGTGTCTTCTTAACAGCGTCGCGGAACGGAATGCCCAGGGCGTCTGCCAGCCTACGGGCGAAGTCAGGAACCAGCTCGGGATGCCTGAGGGAGGGGATGCAAGCCACCCAGGCGGCCCGTGCGCCTTGAGGCCAGCGCTGCTTGACCAGTTCAGCCGTGGCGGCAACCAGCTCATCATCGAACCGACCTGCAGCCTTGCCCTGTGCCACCAGTGCACCCCACACGGGTTCGCCCCAGCGCGAAAGCACACGGCCGTCTTCACCGCGAAGCTCGTGCGGGATGTTCTGCCCTCGCCATGCAAACTGACCGGCGTACTGCGTGAGTGCAGGCAAATCCCACTGCTTCTTCAGCTGCAGCGGCATCTCGCTGTGGCGAACGAAGCGCTGCGCGTCGATGAGGTTGGTACGACTTGTCTCGAAAGGCAGGATGGGTTGCCGCAAACAGAACGCGCAACGCCCGCAAGGTCCGCTGGTGTCGTCATCGAGTGCGGTGGCCAAGAACTGCATGGAGCACTGCTGATTGGCGATGTACTGCTGCATCTGGTCCCATTCCAGCTCACGCTGCCTGGTCAGGTGCGCGATGCGCTCGCGGTCCATCTTGTAGGGGTTCGGCGTCCGAAACCACTTCCCCTCGATGCGCATGACGGGTGACTTGGGCTCGACCACCAACAGCTTCAGCACCTTCTCAATCTGAGAGGGCCGGAGATTCACCGCCCGTTCCAGGTCGCGAACCTTCATGCCGTCTTCGGCTTCGTCCAAGGCATCCAAGATGCGGTCGACCTGCCACTCCGGCGGGAATGCAGCCTCGCGGAAGAACTCGTTGATATCGGCGTCTTCATCCCCCGCCATCAACACGCCGAAGGCGCGTGGGATGGCGCGGCCGGCCCGGCCAACCTGCTGGTAGTAGGCGACGACGTTGCCAGGCGTCTGGAAGTGAATGACGAAGGTGAGGTCGGGCTTGTCGTAGCCCATGCCGAGAGCCGTGGTGGCGACCAGGCACTTCAGTTGGTTCGCAGACAGCGCCTGTTCCAGCCGCTCCCGCTCTGGTCCATCGATGTCAGAGTGGTAGGCATGGGCATCGACGCCTTTTTGGCGCAACCATTCGGCGACGCGCTCGGCATCTCGGGTCGTCAACGTGTAGACGATGCCGCTTCCGGGGAGCTCGGGAATCCGGTCCGCCAGCCAAGCCAGGCGGTCTGCCGCGCTGGGCATCTGCATCACTTGCAAAGCGAGGCTGTCTCGCATCAAGGGCCCGCGCTGAACCTGCACACCATTGCCCAGTTGTGCGCCGACGTCCTGCTCCACCCGTCGGTTCGCTGTGGCCGTGGTGGCCAGCACCGCGATGTTGTTGGGCAGTCGCTCGAGTACCTGGCCAATGCGCCGGTAGTCGGGGCGGAAGTCGTGCCCCCAATCCGAGATGCAGTGAGCCTCGTCGATGACCAGCATGCCGATGCGCGCCGCGATGGGCTGCAGTACGCCCGCCACAAACTCATCGTTGGCCAGCCGTTCCGGTGAAATTAACAACAGGTCCGCGCCATCCGCTAGCAAGGTGCGGCGAATGTCGGGCCAGTTGTCGACGTTGGTTGAATTGATGGTCAGCGCTTTGAGATGCAGGCGGTTGGCTGCCTCAATCTGGTTGCGCATCAGCGCCAAGAGCGGCGACACGATGAGGGTCACACCGTGCCCCTGCGCCCTCATGAGCTTGGCAGCGACGAAATAGACCATGCTCTTGCCCCAGCCCGTTCGCTGGATGCACAGCACCTTGCCTCGCTGATTGACGATGTGGTCAATGGCCTCCCACTGACCGTCTCGAAAGTCTGCCGCGGGGCTTCCCATCGCGGCGCGCAACAACTCCTGTGCTTCGGCTCGACTGACCATCGGTTCTTTTCTCCCTGGGTATCTGTTCTTCTTTGGCTCGGCTCAGGCGCGAGCGGCTCTCTTCTCCGCCACCGTCAGGTGGTGGTCGTTGATGCGGTCGCCTTTGAAGACTTTGAACCAAGGCGCGCTTTCGACGTCCTTGCCCCGGTCCTTGTCCCAGGTGATATTGAGCTTGGGCTTCTTGTTGTGGCGCAGGACCTCGGCGGTCATGAAGGGGCGGATGTTGAGCCGCACGCCGTCGTTGAGGTCGGGGTTCCAGCCGATGGGCTGTTCGGAGAGCTTCTTCCAGCGGACAAAAATGTCGTAGGGCGGCTCGCCTTCCAGGATGAGCTCCAGCCGGCGCTTCAGGTCTTGCGCGGCGGCCAGGCGGGTTTGGGCACCATCAATGCCCGAGCGAACGCCAGCCTCCTGCTGGCGAATCCAGTCACCCAGGTAGGTGTGGATGAGGCGCTCTAGCTTCTTATGGTCGAGCTGGTGGTAGTTCACCAGCGCGGCGAAGCCGTCCTTCAGGCCATCCCAGACGTGCCAGATGAAGGGGCGGTGCTGGAAGCGCTTGGCGTGCTGCTCGAAGAACTTCTCGCGCAGCCAGACGTCCACGCCCTTGCCGGCGCAGTCAGCATCGGTCAGAAGTTTGTCGAGCACGGCCGGCTTCCAACTGCCGGGCTGCACGGTCTCCCAGGCGGCAATCAGCAGCTTGAGCAGCCGGTCATGCGCGGGCGCCTCGCCGCGCACCGAAGGCAGGCAGACGATGCCGTCGTCGTCGGTGTGCTCGGCCAGCTTCTCGCAGCGGGCAATCCAGGTGCGGGCCTCGTCGGCCAGTTCCATCGCCGTGTCGGTCTCTGCCGGCCAGCGGTAGCCCGCCAGGCGCGCAACGGCGACCTGCAGTGGGTCGGTAGAAGGCTGTGGATGACCGTGGAACACCCATTGAGTGGGGTCTTCGGAGTAAGGTTTAGGCAGTCCGTTCGGGAAGCGTTCGGCTGCGACCTGCGCCCAATACGCAGCGTCGAAAGGAACCTTTACGAGCGTGTGTTCCGTGATGCTCAGCGCTTGGTCTATTTGACGCAGTTGTTCAACGTACTCTGTTGACGTCAGATAGGAATAGACAGCGGCCTCGTGCTGCCTGCTAACAACCATTGCCGCAACAGTCGTATCGAAAAGGTCGCCAAGGTAGCGATTCACATGGGGAAACTTTGTGACATTGATGATGAAGCCAGACTTTCCCCAAGCCTCCCCTCCCGACTTCCACCCACCGAGCCTACCTTCGGCTTTCAATGCCTGAGCGTGCCGGTAATACCGACCCTCACCGTTCTCCCAGTGAAGAATACAGTTGCTGCCGCCGATATAGGACGAGTCCTCGGCAGCGGTGTGAGTCCATCGCCACTCGCCCGAATGGACAGAAGGAATCTCCCAGAACCTGAAAACGAATTGCGCGTTATCGCTTGTACCCACCCCCTGAAAAGTTGCTGCGACAGTACGCAGCAGAGGCAATCCATCGTCGGACGTAGCTATCGCGATGCGCGCGTCAGGATTCTTCAGTTGCCCCTTTTGAAGTAGCGGAATGAGCTCAGCCTCGCGAAGACGTTCGGCTTTATCTTGCGCGGACTTTGGCGCGCTGACGTCAATTGCCACAAGCCGCGCTTCACCCGAGACAGCTTCCGTTGATTGCGTAAGCAATACCGCCTGAACAACCTCGCCGCTTATCGTTTCAAAGGCGCCAGGCCCCAGCCGCGCCAGTAGCTTCCATTGCACACGGTTGAGCAAGGCTTCTCGCAGTTTCCGATAGCTGGTTAAGAACAACCAGTTCTGCGGCATCACGATTTGGACTGCGCCCGCTCCATCTTCGCGGCAAAGCTCTAAGCAACGTTCGAGGAAGACGTTAGCCAGGTCGTTCTTTGACTCTGGGTAGTTGGCTTCACAGTAGTCGCGAAGTGAGTCGTGTTGCTTGTACCGGGTCAAATAGGGAACATTGGTGACGACGAGTTCGTAGCGCCCATCAAGTAGCCGACCAGCATCCAACAGACCCTTAGCCGTAAGCGCAAGGTCCCAGCTGTCGTCCTGCAGCTCATTGGCCTGCCCCCACAGTGTGGCCGGTCGTTCAGTTGCCAGTGCGCGCCCCAGGAGGTCGCGTAGCGTGTCAAAGCTTGAAGTGGCCAGGTCGTTCTTCAGGCTGCGCGCTGGGTCCAGCAGGCTGCCGAGCAGCGGCGCCTGGGCGAAGCTGGCATGTAGCAGGCGCAGCTCCTGGCGCAGGTAGGCGGCGTTGGCGGCGTCATCCGACACTAGAGCCATCCAGTCCTCGGGCTTTGCCGCGACCTTCAGACCGCAGCACGCAACCTGAGGCGCCGGCATGTCTGCACGCACCCCGAGCGGGTTGCCGTCTTCGTCTGGGAAGCGCCAGGCCGCCAGGGCCAGCGCGAAGACGGCTATTTCCACGCAGCGGGCGTCCAGCTCCAGGCCGTGCAGGTTGTCGGCCAGCACGGCATCCACCGCATCCATCGCGCTCAGGCCCTCTGCCGCCATGCGCATCGGCACCAGCAGCAGGAAGGCTGCCACCAGGAAGTGGCCTGAACCGCAGCAGGGGTCCAGCAGCTTGAAGTCCTCCAGCCGGTCCGGCCAGCCTTCGAACTTGCCTGCTGCCGGCGTGCCGTCTTCCAGCGTACGCAGGTAGGTCAGTGGCACGGGGCAAGGCTTGCCAGGGTGGCGCGTCACCCACCAGGCCCCCAGCGAGTTGTGGAGCAGGAAGTCCACCATGTACGGCTCGGTGAAAAGCTGGGTGACGGCGGGCAGCTCGTCGGCACCAATCTTCACTTCCGAGGCGTTGACCTCGTCCTTGCGCTTGGCCTGCCAGAACTGGTAGACCCAGCCCAGGCTGTCGCTAGCCTTGAACACCTCGGTCGGCAGCGCGGCCAGCAGGCGCTCCAGCTCGCGCTGGTGCTCGGGCGCGAAGGCGAGCTCGAACACAGGGCTTTGCGGCTTGAACACCTGGGGCAGCATCCGCGCGGCCAGCTTGCCGGCCAGCTCCCACTGGGTTTTGGAGCCCAGCTTCTCGCTATCCAGCATGGCCTGTTCGTGGTCGACCAGGTTCTGGCAGTCTTCCAGCGACACCGGGGCGCCCAACTCCCACATCAGCAAACCGTTCTCGGCCAGGAAGCGGGCAAACAGCATGCGGTGCCAGTGTTCGTAGGCCACCTCCCACACCAGGTGCTGCAAGCCCTGCGTGTCGTCCTTGGCCTTCACGTCGCCCAGCGCGCGGCCGTGGGCGCGCAGACGGCGGCGCAGGGCCTTGAGCTCGTCGCTCAGGTAGTCCGGGGCCTTCGCCTCGCTCACGGCCATCTGCCGGAGGGCAGCCAGGGCGGCCTTCTCGGCTACGTCGCGGGCGGACTTGACGGTGTTCTCGAGCTGGCTGCGCAGGGGCTTAGCCAGGGGCTGGTTGCTGATGCTTGCGGTTGGCATGGTGTTCTTTGTGTTCCCTGATTGGGGTAACGCAGGTAACGGCGGTGGTTTCCTGGCCTCCCCTTTAGACGTCTTGGGTCGTTACAGCGCCACGGGCCCCTTCTGAAGCTTGGCGCTGAGCAGCGCCTCTACCTCGGCCAACCAGGCTTTCAGCTCGGCCTCGTCGTTCAGCGTTCGCTTGGGCAACGAGACGTGCACGACGTTGGGCTTGAGCAGCTGTACCGCGGCATGCCGTGCGGCTTCGAACCGGCTGGGCAAGGCCTGGGTCTTGGAGACCCAGTGGTCCAGGTCGCAGTCGTCCAGGGCGTCCTGCAGCTGCTCGGGCGTGCCGGTGGCCACGGCGGGCGGCGGCGTCAGGTGGTGCTTGGCCGTCAGTTCATCGCGCTGCGTGTTGCCGAGCTTGTTCCAGTCGGCGTCTTGCTGCAGCAGGGCCTGCTGCTGGGCGAAGCCTTGCTGGAAGGCGTCTAGCTTGGCCTTCAAGGCCTGGCGCAGCAGGTCGACTGTCTCATCCAACAGAGGGCGAACAGGGTCTGGGTCCGCCAGCAAGCTGCGCTGGGCTTCGATGGCATCGGCCTCTGCCTTCAGCTTGGCGTAGGGGCCGAGGGCCTTCGCGTGGCGGAGCAGGTCGCCCAGCTTGTGCCAGGCGGGCATGCGCTTCGCAATCTCGGCTGCGGTCTTGGTCCAGCCCTGCGAGAGGGCCAGCACCTCGTCGTGCCGAGTGAACAGTTCCAGCAGCTGTGCGTTGCCGCTCTGCGACTCGATGGCTTCGATGACGGTGAGCTTCGGCGTCTCGGGTGCCGGCGCCGGGCCGCCCGCCTTGGAGGCCTGTTCACGCAGCTTGGCCAGCAGGGCCGGCATCCGGTTCAGCTCTTCCTTGGGTTGGCAGGGCACGCCCACGGCGTCGAACAGCTTGCGAATCTTGATGAGCTGAATCGGCGTGATGTTGATGCTCTCGCGCCGGAAGCTTGTCTGGGTCAGCTTGGCGCGGTCCAGGCTCTTGGCGTCGACAGGCTTGGACGCCGCATCGGTGGCATTGATGTGCCCGGACGCCAGCAGTGCGTACAGCGCGCCATCGATGGCGTCACGCGGCCAGCCGTAAGGCGGCGCCTCGAAGTTCTCGCGAATCTCCGAGCCCTTCTTGCCGGGGCCGATGAAGCCCAGCAGCTTCTGGCAGACCGGGTGCTTGTCAGCTTCCTGGGTGTGGCCGATGGCCTTCAGGGCTTCCAGGTTGCCTTTGCGGGCTTCGTCCAGCACCTTGCCCCACTGCTCGTGGTCAGCGGCATCGAACTGGCTGTAGAGGCGGATGGCCGAAGACTTGGCCGCGCGGTTGATGCGGTCGGCCAGGTCATTGCCGTCGGTGGCCTCTTGCCCGCCGGCCTGGAACACGCGCACGCCGGCCATCAGCTTGTCAACCAGCTCCGCCAGCTCCTTCTCGGCGTTGCGCTGGCGGCTCTCCATCGAGCGCTGGGCGTCGCGGCCCTCTTCGGTGGACGGGTTACCCTTCTTCTGCAAGGTCGTGCGCGCAGCCTCCAGCGCCACGATGGCGTTCGTCAGCTCGGTCTTGTGCTGGGCCGGCAGGAAGGCGAAGAGCGTGGGGTTGTCGGAGCTCTTGGCCTTGGACTCGGCAATGACCGACTTCTCTTCGGTCTGCCAGCCATCCTGAATCCACAGGTATAGGCTCTTGTCGTTGTCCTTGGGCAGGGTGTCGTCGTAGGTCGGGCTGAGGGTTCGCACCTCGTTGCCCTTGCCCTGGGTGACGCGCACCTTCTTCAGTACCTCGGCAAAGCGGGTCTTGAGCAGGTCGGCACGCTTCTGTTCCACGCGCTGGGGTGCGGCCTTGAGCTCAGCCTCCTGGGCACGGAACTCGTCGTACCAAGCGCTGGACTCGCGGGTCTGCAGCCGGTACTCGGTGCCGTTGCCGCCGGCCAGAGCCATGACCAAACGGTCCTTGTTCTGCAGCTCTTCCAGCAGGGCCGGCAGCGACTTGCGCAGCTCAGACGAGCCGGCGGACAGGTCGGTGACCAGCAGGTCGGCCAGGGCCTCTTCGGTGGCTTTCAGGCCCAGGTCCATCGCCGCATCGGCCGGCAGCTTGTTGATGAGGTAGATGAGCTTGAGCAGCTTGGCCTTGAGCTGGGCGTTCGCATCCCCAGCAGCGAAGCGCTGGACGTTCTCGAACACCTCCTTGGGCAGCTGCGCCGTGGAGACCAGGTTGGCGGCAATCTGGTCGTACAGGAAGTCACCCGAGACCACGTGCCCCAGTGGCGCCTCGGCGGTGGCCAGCACGGCCTCGTGCACCACGCGCAACTGGCTGCGCAGTTGCGAGACGGTACCGGTGGTGTCGATGGTGCGGAGAACGCGTTCCCAGAAGCGGCGGCGGACCGGCAGCAGCGGGTAATCGGACGTCATGACGCTCTCGTCGTCGGTGACGTGCTCGAGCTTGGTGCCGCGCAGGTGGCGGGAGATTTCACCCAGGTTGTTGCGCCAGACCTTCTCAACGTCGGGCTGCACCGAGGGCTTCTTGGCCAGGATGATTTGGCGGGTGACGTTCTCGACGTCCCAGTCCCCCAGCATCACCTGCACCGGGAAGCGCCCCATCAAGCGTTGTAGGTTGGGCATCCCAGAGAGCGCCGACTGCCCGGTGCCCACGAAGAGCAGCTTGCCGTTGAAGTGCTTGCTCAGCGTCTCGGTGACTTCCTGGACCTGGAACGCTTTCTCGGCGTCAGCACCGATGTACTGCTGCACCTCGTCCAGCACGACCAGAGTCAGCGGGAACTTGCCGTCATGCACCAGGGCGGCTTCGATGGCCGTGGTCATCTGCTCGCTGGTGACGTCGGTCACCTGTGGGAACTGCTCCTTGAGCAGCTTGCGGGCATCTGCCTCGGTGTGCGCCAGGTCAGGACGAACCTTCAGCAGCGCCTTGGCCAGGTGGCCCGACACGTACATGTGGGGCAGCTCCTGGGCCAGCGAGCGGCCAGCAGCCTTGAGCTCCGCTTCGACAGCATCCAGGATGCCCTCTCGCTTCATCCACAGCACGAGTTGCGCCTGGTTGTACTGCTCAGGCAGGCCCTTGGACTTAAACACGATGCCCAGCAGTGCAAGCCGCACCTTGTCGCCGGCACCGGCACCCAGCTTGCCCGCTGCGGCGTGCAGGCCACCGTGGCGCTTGCCCTGGGTGGAGAGCTCCTTCAGGTGCTCGAACACGCCCGTGGGCAGCTTGGCAATGCTGCGGGCGGTGGCACCGTCGGCGAACTGGTAATCCGTCCACAGCGTGCGCAGCATCTTGGCCAGGTGCGACTTGCCGCTTCCGTAGAAACCGGAAATCCACACCCCCGGCTGCTCGGTCTTGGACGGAGTGGTCTTCGGAGACCTCGGCCACGCCGTTGTTGACGAGGCGGTTTTCCTTCGGGGCTTTGTTGTAGATATCCCTGTTCAGCATGGTGGTCCTTGCTTTGGTTCTTCAGGTGGTGCGTTGCGTCATTCCTGGGCGAGCAGCGGCACGGCGAGGTAGTTCCAGCCGTCGCGTGCATCCAGCAGGCGGTAGGTGTGGTTCTCCGGGTGGTGTTCGCCCGGAAAGAAGACGAGCAGCCGGCCCTGCACGCTTTCCTTGATGCCTTCGACAACCGAGGACACCCGAGCGAGCCCGAACAGCGCGCCCACGCCCAGCAGGGCAACGACCGTGTCGGGGCCGGCCTCTGCGGCAATCCGGGCCTTCAGCTTCGCCGTCAGGTCGGCGACGAACTCCGTGAGTTCTCCGGTCTGGTAGCCGGCCAGGTCTTCAGGCGACTCGAAGTACGCGTCGCGATACTCCTGGGCTGCCATCCACAGGGGGAAGGCATTGGTCACGTCCAACAGCAGCCACTGCTTGCCGGCCTGCTGAGTGGCGAGCTCGAACTCGCCCACGTTGGCGCGCAGACGAAGCTCGTCGGCCTTGTCGTACACCGCAAAGATGACGCGCTGAATAGCGGCCAGCCCGGCCTGCCATGGCACCGACAGGTGCTGCCGATAGGCAGCAGCCAGCTTGGTGACCCTAGACGACATGTGAGACCTCCTGACGAATGCGTTCTTCCTCGGGCGAGAGATACCCAGGGAAACGAACCTCTTTGACGCCGCCCGCATTCATGAACACGAGAAGGCCCCGGTGCGAAGCGGAGTTTGCAAGTGTCTCTAGCTCATCAGGTGAGCCACCCAGCAAATTCGTCCATTCCGATGAGAAGAGACGTTGCCCTGTCCGTCCCCCGAGATACCCCAGGAAGAGCAGCAGGGTTACCGATTCAGGGTGCGCCAGCGGCTGCGAGCGGGTCTTGTTGCGGTGGCCTGAGAGGAGACCGGCAGCCGTCCAGGTGCCCGCGACGTTTTGGGCAAAGGACTTGAGCGATGCGGGGCTGAAGCGGTCTGGGTAGGCCTGCGCCAGGAAGCGCTCGACCGCCTCGCGGGATACGGCAGCGCCGATGGGCTGACCGAGGATGAAGTCCTGCGTGGCGCGCAGGAGCGGGTCGCGCGCCAATGCCGCTGCCAGCGCCAGCATGGGCTGGGCGGCTTCGCTCAGCGGCCAGAGGCGCCGTAGCGCCCGGAAGATGGGGTTGGTCGTGTCCAGGCTGTAGAGCGCGCTCAGGTACCGCAGCGTGAGCTCACGGGCCTTGCGGGTCGGCTTGCCGAGGACGTTCTCGTCCACGATGGCCGTCGCGTAGTCGGCGCGGCTGACCTGGGGTTCGGTGTGGCCCAGCAGCAGGCGCAGCTCGTCCAGCATCATCGTCCGCGCGGCGTGCGGGCCGTTGATGCCGAATCGGAAACCGAGCGCCTGGAGCGCTGCCTCTTGGGTGGACGTCACGAACTGGTCTTTCGGGCTTTCAGGTTGGGCAATGCGTCCTCAGGAACACCAGGCAGCGGGTATCCCCGCTCCCGGCAATAGGCGACGACCATGACCTCGAACATGTTGGCCAGGCTTCGCATCTCCCGCTCTGCAGCCGCCTGCATGGCGACCTTGATGTGCGGTTCAACGCGAACACTGACGACTTCTGACTTGC
>JAKLLA010000041.1 GCA_023150375.1 Burkholderiaceae bacterium | reverse complement strand
TTCACCGAACGCGAGAAGGACGGCCTGCCGTTCTCGTTCGTGAACTGCCTGCGCGTGGTCGGCTGCAGCCCGCTGTCGCCGATCCCGTACTGCGGACTCGTCGACGCCGAGGAGGTTCGCGAGCGCATCCGCCATGGGCTTCAGGCCTGGCTGCACGCGACGCTGGCCCGATACCCCGACTGGGTGCGCGAGGCCGTGGCAACCCACCCCGAATGGGTCGAGGCCCGACTGACACGCAATCCCCAGTGGATCAACGAGCAGCTCAAGCAGATGTCCGTGCAGGGCGACCTGTTCGCGTGATCACGCCCACCCCGGGCGCCGTGCCTCGGCCGCGCCGACCGACCCGGTCAGGCCGCGCCGGCACGCGCCCATCCGTTCGAAGGAAGTCACCATGCTCACGTTCAAGGAAGCCCTCTGCCTGCTGGCGATCGTCATCGCCTACGGCATCACCGGGCGCATGGACTACGAAGACGCCCTGCTGATGGAGCAAGTCCGGCAACAGGTCGACGCCGACTGCATCCTGCCGCTCGAAGGCGACGACACCCTCCCGGAAGTGGGACCCCCCGGGCACCCGCCGGTGGCCCGCCCCATCGAGGGCGCCCGTCCGGAGGCGCCCTGCGTCCCGGACGCTGCGTCGGACCAGCCCATTCGGCTGACCCGGCACTGAGGGGAGCCGCCATGCACACCGATGCACGCCTGGTTCCCGGCCGCGTGCGCCTGCTTTCCGTGCAGGCGCCCGAGGACATCGAGTACCTCGTCAAGGAGAGCGAAGTGCTGACCGGTCGGTCCGGCCGCACCTTCGTCATCGCCGGTGCCGACCGGCTCGTCTACCGCGTCCACTGGCAGCCGCTCACCGAACCCGGTGGCCATGCCGCCGGGCCGGTGGTCGAGCGCCTCGGCCACCATGGCGAGGTCCTGAGTCGCCAGCACCTGCAGCTCTGGGAGTTCCTGGAGCACAGCCTCGTCGAGGCGCAGGCCGCCGGCCAGTTGTTCACCCCTCCGGTCCGCACGACGCCCTGATGGGCACCGATCCGCGCTGACCGGCCCACACACCCCGGCGGGTGCATCCCGCCAGGGGTGCTTCCGCCGGTTCTTCCCCCGATCGGGATGCCCCCGAAGGAGTCAACGATGAAGATCCAAGTCCGAATCAACGAAGAAGGCGCGCTGCGCAACCAGCGCCATGCCTTCAGCAACCGGTTCACCCTGGTGTCCGAGCTGCTGCAGAACGCGCGCCGTGCCGGCGCGCGCCTGATCCGGATCGACCACGATCCGCAGGCACAGATCCTGACCGTGCAGGACGACGGCCACGGCCTGGACGACTTCCAGAAGCTGCTCAGCTTCCACGAGTCGGGCTGGGACGCCGACACCTGCACGCAGGAGCGCCCCTTCGGCGTCGGGTTCTCGAAGTGCCTGTACGCCGCCTCGCGCTGCGTGGTGGCCTCGGGCCGGCGCCGCGTCGACATCGACACCGCGGCTGCACTGGCCAAGGCACTCGTCGAGGTCGAAGAGTGTGTAGAAGGTGACGCGGTGACAGGCACCCGGGTCGAGCTGCACGGCGTCGACCTGCCGGACCTCGCGCAGCGCGTCGAGGAACTGTGCGCCGGGTTTCCGGTGCCCGTGTGGTTCAACGGCGAGCCGCTCAAGCGCGCCATGGCCGAGGCCCACCTGGCCACCCAGGCCAGCGCCATCGGCGCCGTGCACCTCGCGGGCACGCGCGACGGCCGGTACACCCACGACACCTGGGTGTTCCTGCAGGGTTTCTGCGTGCTGCGGCCGGCCTGGTCCACACGCGAGGACGTGAACGTCGTGCACCTGGACTCGCGCCACTTCATGGCGCGCCTGCCGGACCGCGACCGCCTGATCGACGAGGACGTGCAGCGCCAGCGCATCGACACCGAGCTGAAGGCCTGCTGGCGGCGCACGCTGGAGATCGCCAAGGCCGAACTGCCGCCGCGCCACTTCATCGACACCTACTACAGCGTCATGCGCGGCTGGGGGCACCTCGACCTGCTGAACGACCTCGGCACCCTGCCGGGAGAGCTGTGCAGCCTGGTGTTGGGCTACCCGGTGCAGGTGGAGCATGGCGAGCGCCGCCACCTGACGCCGGTTCCGACCGCGCCCACGCGCGAGGCCATCGAGTCGGGTGCCGTGCAGCTGGTGGCCCTGGACGACGTGGGCGACGACAACGCGCCGCGCTGGATGATGGCGCGCGCCCACGGCTGGCTGGTGTTCGACTGGATCGGCGTGCATGCCGACCACTGGGTGATGCGCCACGTCCGCTTCCTCGAGGAAGAGGGTCAGCGCGTGACGCCGGTGGGCGAGAAGCTGCGCACGGCGCTGGAGGGCCGCTGGGTCTGGCCCACGGTCATCCTCTGCGAGAAGGTTCGCCTGCGCGTCGGCGACGACGAGACGCTGGTCAGCGACGCCGGGGTCTGCCACGACGGCAACCTGTACATCCCCGACGGAGAGACGACGGGCGCGCCGGTGGAACAGCTGTCCTCGTTCACCGACGAGCACGACCAGTTCCTGGATGCCGACCGCGACGCCGACCGTGACGCGCTGGCCGATCTGCTGCGCCTGCTGCGGGCGGTGGACCCGGTGCAGACGCTGGACTCGCTGCTGCAGTCCCTGCGGCTGGGCAAGTACCCGCTGCTGCGCGGCAAGACCTTCCAGCTGACGGTGGGTGTGGGTCTCGCGCCCGGGCACACCGTCGATCTGGTCGACCACGCAGCCGCAGGCGGAGGAGCCCATGCAGGACGCTGATTACGCGGCACGCATCGACGCCGTGAAGCAGCGCGCGCACGGTCGCTGGAGCGAGGTGCTGGCTGCGGCCGGCATCGAGGAGCGCATCCTCAGGCACCGCAACGGGCCCTGCCCGTCCTGCGGAGGGACCGACCGCTTCCAGTACACCGACAAGTTCGGCGAGGGCAACTACCACTGCCGGCAATGCGGCCCGGGTGGCGGCTTCAAGCTGCTGCAGGCCGTCCGGGGCGTGGACTTCCATGCCGCCCTGTGCGAGGTTGAACGCTGCCTGGGCGTGCTGCCGGCGGCGGCCAGCGAAGCCGGTGCCCCGGCGGCACCAGGGGAGCGCATGCGCCGGCTGGTGCAGCGCATCTGGGACGAGGCGCGGCCGGTGGTGGCCGGCGACGAAGTCGACCGCTACCTGCGCGGGCGCGGGCTGACCCTGCATCGGCATCCGCCGGTGCTGCGGTTCCACCCGTCGCTCGGCTACTTCGAGAAGGGTGCGGATGGCAAGTCGCGGCAGATCGCGGCCTACCCGGCCATGCTGGCGCTGATCCAGGCGCCGGATGGTCAGGCCGTGACGCTGCACCGGACCTACCTGCGCGACGGCCGCAAGCTCGACGCCGCCGACGCGAAGAAGGTGCTCTCCGCGGGCATCCACGGCGCCGCTGTGCGTCTGTTCGATGCCGGCGCACAGCTCGCGCTGTGCGAAGGCATCGAGACCGCCTTGGCGGTGCACCTGGCCACCGGCAGGCCCGTGTGGGCCGGCATCAGCGCCGGCAACCTGGAGAAGCTCTGGGTGCCGGACACCGTGCGCGAGGTCTGCATCTACGCGGACAACGACGCCGGCGGCGACTTCGCCGGCCAGTGCTTCGCCTACGCGCTCGCGCGGCGGCTGAAGCGGGAGGAAAGGACCACCGGCCCGCGCAAGGTGCGGGTGTTCGTGCCGCGCCATGCGGGCACGGACTGGGCCGATGTGTGGTGCCAGCGTGCCACCGGCCCCGACCAGGGCCGGCGGCAGGCGACCGCATCGTCGTCGGCCGACCGGGCCTCGGGCAACCGGGTGGCCCTCGGTGGCTGAGGCAGAGGTCATGAAGCTTGGGGTGCGGCGAGCCACGGCGGGCCGCACCCGCTTTTTCAGCGGCACTGGACGGGTCGGCGCATGCCCTGCGCCACGACCTGCCGGTGCCGGCGAAAAGGTCAGGCGCCGTCGGCGATGCGGCCGGTTCGCTCCCCTCGTCGTTTCCCGACTGGTAGCTGCCAGACCAGGTGACGCCTCCCGGCGCCACGAAGGCAGCCCTGGAGATCCCGCGCGACCGATGGCGACACCCGTGTCACCAAAGTCGTGCCCCTGCCTTGCCGATGCATCGCCAATCCACCCAGGACGCGCTGCATGCGGCGAGTTGTTGTCGTCAACCCACTGCGGGGACCTGTCGCCCACCCTATGCTGGCCGCACAGCGCCGGAACCCTTCCTTCAGCCACCGCAACACGACCCGCATCCACCGACCAACCCCTCCACCTTGCCCTGCACGGGCTCGTGGTCCCCACGCGAGGACGCACCATGAACCAGGTCCAGCTCTCCGATGTGCAGATCGCCAACCTGACCCTGCTGCTCACCATCCGCGACGGCATCCTCCACGACCGAACGGCGGCGTGCTGCC
>JAKLLA010000025.1 GCA_023150375.1 Burkholderiaceae bacterium | reverse complement strand
CGTCCCGTGCGCCCGACGGTCCGCGCCTGCCGCCGCAGGCCCTGCCGACGCTGGTCGCCCGGCTGGCGGGGCCGGACGCGCCTGCCGCGCTGCCGACCGCGCTGCTGCGGCGCCTGGCCGGGCAGGCGCCGCACCCGGTGTCGGGGGCAACCCCGGGGGGCTCGTCGGCCGCGCCGGACCCGGTCGCCCCGAGGCCCGCAGCGGCAGGGGGCGCCCCGGGCGCGCGGGATCTGGCGGCACTGGCGGCGGCGCTGGATCCCACCCGCCGCCCGCCGCCCGCTGCAGCCACCGCCCTGGCCGACCCGACGTCCGAGCCCGCTGGACGCACCGCGCGGCGCGCCCCGCTCCTGCCTGGGGAGGCGCCGCCCGCCGCTGCGCCGGTGGCCTGGCCCGCAGCGCCACCGCCCGGCGGCCGCCCCTCGGCGCTGGTCGAACTGCTGCAGCGCTGGCCGGGGGCCCAGGCCGGGCCGGGCCAGCCACTGGCGTCCGCCGGGGCGCCGCTGGCCTCCGCTGCAGTGGGCAACGCGGTGGGAGACGCGGTGGGCCCTTCCCCACTCGACCGCTTCGCCGATCCGCCCGGGCTGCGAGGGGCGGCGTCACTGTCGCCCCCCCCAACCCCGATCGAGGCGGCCGGGCGACACATGGCCGTCGAGGCGGCGGCGCGGCCCCGCCACGACGACCCGGCCGATGGGGAGGCGGCCGGTGGCGACGAGCTGCTCTTTCGCCGTCGGCTCGAGCGCGTGCTGCAAGCCGAGCTGCGCCGCCACGGCATCGACCCGGGAGAAGGCGGATGAGCCGCTTCACCCCGGTGGCCGAAATCTCGCTGGACGGGCAGCGCCTGCGCGCGCCCGAGGCCGCGCTGCTGCGGGCCGAGGTCACGCTGGGCCTGGGCCCGGCGCACGACCGCTGCGTGCTGGAGCTGCACCCGCTGGCACCGACCGTGCCGGCACCGGGCGGCCAGGTGGCGCTGTCGCTGGGCTTCGACGACGCGCCGCAGCCGGTCTTCCGCGGCCGCACGGTGGCGGTCGAGCGGCACCGCGGCGGCGCGCGCGTCGAGTGCCTGGCGCCGTCCTGGGCGCTGTCGCGGCAGCGCGCGGCGCGGGTCTGGGTGGGACAGGGGGCCCGGCAGATCGTCGACGACCTGCTGGCCGATGCCGGCGTGGCGGCGGGGGTGGTCGGCGCCAGCCTGGAGGTGGGCGTCTTCCATGCCGACGACCGGTGCAGCCGCTGGGACCATCTGTTGCGCCTGGCCCGGCTGGCCGGCTGCGAGGTGGCCAGCGCGGCCGACGGTGCCCTGCATGTGCGCCCGCCCGGTCGCGGGCCGGCGCAGGCGGCCCTGCGGCGCGGCGCCGAACTGATCGCCTGGCGCTGCAGCGCGCACGAGGCCGGGCCTGCGCCGGCCCCGGTCGGTGCCGCGGGTGCGGGCAGCGAGGCCGGGGCCGATCACTGGTTCCTGCCGCTGGCCGCGCCGGTGGGCGAGGGCCCCGAGCGCGAGGCCTGGGTGCCCGGCGCGCTGCGCGACCGCAATGCCGCCCGCCAGACGGCCCAGGCGCTGGCCGACGCGGCGCAGCGCCGCCGGGTGGCGGGCGAGGCGCTCTGCTGGGGGCAGCCGGGGCTGCGCCCCGGAGACCGGGTCACGCTGGCGGACCTGCCCGACGGCGATGTCGACGCCCGCCTGACCGCGGTGACGCAGGTGCTCGATGCCCGGGGCTTCGCCACCTGGCTGGACTTCGAGGGGGTGTCATGAACGCCACCGGGCGGACCGGGGGGAGGGCCCCCTCATGATCGTGCCTGCCCTGCGCGCGCTGGTGCGCGACGAACTGGCCGGCCGGCGCGGCCTGGAGCTGGGCGTGGTGACCCAGGTCTTCAGCAACGACGGCGGCGACGGGCGTCACCACCTGTCGGCCAACGTGCGGCTGAATGCCTCGGCGCTGGAGCTGCAGCAGGTGCCGGTGAGCGTCGGCCGGCTGGGCTGGTCGGCGCTGCCGCGCGAGGGCGATCTGGTGGTGGTCGGCTTCCTCGGCGGCGACATCGACCAGGCGGTGCTGCTGGGCACGTTGCACGATGCGGACCATGCGCCCCCCGATGCCCGGCCGGCCGAGCTGGTCTACCGGGTGCCCGACGAGGCCGACGAGGGGCTGCGCCGCCTGCACATCGAGCTGCCCGGCGGGCGCACGCTGACGCTCAAGGACGGCAGCCTGGAGATCCGCATGGGCCGCAGCACCCTGTCGATCGCGGCCGACGGCGCGGTGACCCTCGAGGCCGGCGGCGACCTGACGCTCAAGGCCGCCGGTGCGCTGACCCTCGAGGGCGGCAGCGGGGCCACCCTGAAGGCCCCCAGCGTCACCGTGCAGGGCGATGGCTCGGCCACCCTGAAGGGCGGCAGCGTGTCGATCGCCGGCACCACCTCGTTCAGCCCCGCCTAGCCCGGAGAAACCCATGCCTGGAAGCCCCGTCTCGATCGGCTGCGCGGTGATGCTCTCCCCGGGAGCCGCCGGTGCGCCCGACAGCGGCGTGATCGTCGCGATCCCCCAGGCCGCGGCGCTGGCCGGCGGCCTGCCGCTGGCCACCGCGGGCAGCCTCTGCCAGCTGGTGAATTCCGTCTCCGGCGTGCCCTACGTGCTGCCGATCCCGGCCAGCGGCGTGAGCACGGGCGTCGGTGTGGCCGGCCAGGGGCTGGTGCGCCTGGGCGACCGCATTCCGGCCGGCAGCGGCGTGCTGACCATCCTCGGCCCCAGCGCCGCGCCCTGGCTGCGCGACGACCACCCACCCTGAGCGCCTGTCGAGACGCCCGCACGCCGACCCGATCCCGCGCGCCCTGTCACGCCCTTTGCCGACCCCGACCTGGACGACACCGCCATGCCTGCTCCCCGTGCCGACCTCGACGTGCTGATGCGCCGCCTCGGCCGCGACCTGGCGCTGCACTGGCCGGGTCCGGCCGGCGGCTGGGAGGACGCCGACCTGGCGGTGGCGCAGCGCCCCGGCCTGCGCGACATTGCGGTGGCCCGCGACCTGGCTGCTGCCGACCAGCTGCTGGTCAACCGCCTGAAGACGCGTCGCGGCGAACTGGCCGCGCTGGGCCACCCGACCTACGGCTCGCGCCACCACGAGCGCATCGGGGAGCCCAACACCGAGCGCACCCGCCACCTGATCAAGCGCGACGTGCTGGAGTGCCTGAGCCACGAGCCGCGCATCGAGCGCATCGAGCGCTGCACGGTCGGTGCCGATGCGGCGCAGCGCGGCACGGTGCGCATCGTCCTGACGCTGCGCCTGATCGGGCAGGACGTGCCGCGCAACCTGGTGGTCCCCTTCAGCCTGGAGACCGGCGCATGAACCGCTGCGAGACCGGGCGCAGCTGCCTGGGCGCGCCCGCAGGCCGGCCCGCCCACGAGCGCCGGGGATCGGGCCGAGACCGGAGGGCCCTGCCATGAGCTACGCCGCCGAACCCTACGGCGTCTTCGTCGACGACCTGCTCGCCGCGCTGACCGGTGGCGTGGTGCGCGAGGACCATGTCTACCTGCCCGAACATGCCCCCTTCCGCCTCGGGCTGGGGGCCGACGCGCTGCCGGCCTCGGTGCGGCTGCACGGCCTGCACCAGGGGGCCTACCGCCGCTTCCTGCCCGGCACCGATCTGGAGGTGGGCCCCGATGGCGTGCTGGCCTGGCGCATCGATGCGGCCGGCCTGCCGCTGCCCGGCGTGGCGCTGCCGGACCTGGGCAGCCGCTTCTGGGTCAGCTACGAGGCCCGTCCCGGCCTGGCGCCCGCGCCGCAGCTGACCGACCGCAATCCCGGCTCGATCGTGCGCACGCTGGCCGAGTCCTTCGCGCGCGAGTACGCGGTGCTGTCGCGGCAGCTCGAGACGGTCTACCAGGCCGCCTTCCTCGACACGGCGGCCGGGCGCGACCTGGACCAGCTGGCTGCGCTGGTCGGCGTGCCCCGGCGCAGCCGGGCGGCGGCCACCGGCGAGGTGGTCTTCAGCCGCGCCACGCCGGCCCCGGCGGACATCGTGATCCCGGCCGCCGCGCTGGTCAGCTCGTCGGAAGTGCCGCCGGTGACGGTGCAGACCACCGCGGCGCGCACGCTGCGCGCCGGCGCGCTGTCGGTGGCGGTGCCGGTGGCCGCGCAGGTGGACGGCCCGGCCGGCGCCGCGCGCGCCGGCACGCTGACCGTGATCCACCGGCCCATCCTCGGCATCGCCGCGGCGACCAACCCGCAGGACCTGGGCTTCGCCGGCCAGGCCGAGGACGACGAGGCGCTGCGCCGCCGCGTCGCCCGCGCCCTCGAGACCGGCGGGGCCGCCACCCCCGGGGCGATCGTCGGGGCGCTCACCGGCATCGCCGGCATCCGCGCGCAGGACGTGCGGGTCGACGAGGACCCGGTCTCGGCGCCCGGCACGGTCCGCGTGACCATCGCGGCCGACCTCGATGCGGCCCATGCCCGTGCGGCGCTCGAGGCCATCCACCGGGTCCGGCCGGCCGGCGTGCGGGTGGTGCACAACCTGCTGGTGCCCGAGGCGGCCGGCATCGGCCTGGGCCCGGGTGCGGGCATGGATCCCGCCGAGGCCGCCCCGGAGGCGCCGACGGTGGGCGACGACGTCTGGTACGACCTCGGGCTGGACATCGTGGTCACGCCGGCCAGCGCGCAGCTCGACATGGCCGGCAAGCAGGCCCTGGCGCAGGCGGTGCGGGGCGCGCTGGCGGCGGCGGTGGATGCCCTGGGCATCGGCGAGGCGGTGGTCTACAACCGCCTGGTCGCGGCGCTGATGGCGGTCGACGGCGTGCAGGACGTGACCTTCACGCTCTTCCCCTGGCGTGCCGGCATGGCCGATGCCGAGCGCCGGGGGCGTGCCAACCTGATGACGCCACCCACCCGGCGCGCCCGCCTGGCGGCCGACGGTGTCGACATCCGGCTGCGCGGCGCCCTGGTGGCGCTGGACCTCACCGTGCAGGTCGAACGCCGCGGCCTGTACGCCGCCCGCGAGGCGGGGGCCGAGCTGGCCCGCGTGCGCGGCGACCTGCTGACGCGTCTGCGCAGCCTGCTGGGCACGCTGACCGAGGTCACGCCCGAAGGGCTGCGCGGCGCCCTGCCGGACCAGGAGGACTACGCCGTGGCCGAAGTCCAGTATGTCGCCGAGTACATGGACGAGGGCCTCAAGACCGTCGAGCGCAACCTCACGCTGGGCATCGACGCCAGCCAGCAGCCCTGGATCCGCAGCCTGGCGACCACTGAAGCCAGTCTGGCCGGGTGAGGGACCGACCCGAACCCGACCCGCAGCCGCCCGGAACCCGACCATGACCCTCAGCCCCCGCGCCCGCACCGTGCTGTCGCGCTTCCCGCGTCACCTGGCGCTGGACGCGCCGGGCAGCCTGTTCGGCGCCGTGGTGCACGGGCTGGCCGGTCACCTGGACCGGCTCACCGCCGATCTCGGCCGGGTGCGGCGGGCGCACCGCCTCGGCGAGGCGCAGGAGCAGGTCGACCTGCGCCGCCTGGCCGGCCTGCACGGCCTGCGCGAGGAGCTGTTCGACGTCACCCTGCGCCGCCTGGCCGCACTGGGCCCGCTGGCCGAGGCGTTGGCCGACCCGGCCACGCGGGCGACCGCGCTGGCCGTGCTGCCCGATGCGGTGGCGCTGGCCGGCGCGCTCTGGCCGGCCGAAGGCGGCGAGACCGACGACCAGATCGCCGCGCGCATGGCCGGCGCCCTGCTGGCGCTCACCGGCCATGCCGCCTGGCTGCAGGCGCAGCGCCGCCTCGTGGTCGAGCTGATCGCGGTGCATCGCGGCGGCAACGGCAGCCCGCTCGCGCTGCTGCACGCCGCTGCGGCGCTGCTGCAGCTCGAGCCCGGGGCGCTGCACCGCCGCGGCGACGACTTCTGGCACCTGCTCGAGGCCCGCGACCGGCTGCGGCCCGAGGCGGCGCCGGCACCGCGGGCCGACTGGCTGGCGCTGGAGGAGAACCCCGAGGAGGCCGTCGATCTCGAGCCCGCCCCGCGGGCACACCGCGAGCGCTTCACCCTGCAGCGCCTGGGCTTCGGCCCGGTGGCCACCGACGTGATCCTGGTCGCGCGCGACGAGCGCTGCTTCTGGCCGATGCTGGTCGACGTCGGCCGCGGCCATGCGCTGGTCTATGCCGACCGGCTGGCCGCGGGCCAGACGCTGCGCTGGCGCGCCTCCGGCCTGGTCGAGCTGGACGGCGTCGAGGCCGGCGCACGCGCCTTCTCGATCGACGGCGGCGTGTTCGCCGACGCCGCCGCCGCCGTGCCGGGGCTGGACTTCGTCTTCGGCGATGCGGACGATCCGCAGGCCCACGGCGACCGGGTGGCGACCTTCGGGGTCTGCCGCCCGGTGGCCTCGGCCGCCGACGGGCTGCTGCCGCATGCCGGCGGGCGGGTGCCGCCGATCACCCTGGCGGTGGGCAGCACCCGGCTGTGCTTCTTCGTGCGCGAGGCCACCTTCGGCAGCGAGGCGCAGGGCGCCGCCGACGCCGGGGACGCGGGTGAGGTCCCCGCGGCGCCGCAGGCCGTCGCGGCCCTGCCGATCTGGTGTGCCGGTCGCTTCGACGGCGCGGTCTGGGCCGATGCCGCGGCGGCACCGGCCGCCGACATCGGCTTTGCCTGGCGCGAGCGCCAGCCCTACACCTGCACGCTGTGGCTGCCGCGGCGCTTTGCCACGCTCGACGATGCGCCGGGCAGCGACGCGCCGAGCGGCCGCCTCGAGGTGCGCGAGCGCATCCGCCAGGCGCTGGAGCGCTTCCGCCCGGCCGGTGTCTACCTCGCGGTCGAGTACGCCGACGACCGCTGGAGCCTGGGCCACGGCGTGCTGCGCGAGGCCGGCAGCGTCGAGCCCGAGGGCCTGATCGTGCACGGCACCCGGCTGTGGCCGGCGCCTGCCCCGCCGGCCTGAACCTCCCGACGAACCCGCGCCCGCCCCCTTTCACGGCCCCTTTCGCCGCCCCCTTCACCGACCCTCGCACCAGGACCGCCCCATGCCTCTCACCAAGCCGGCCCTCGTCCACGCCGATCCTGGACGCCCCGTCACCGCCCAAGCCTGGAATGCCCTCGTCGACGCGATCGGCACGCTGTTCGACGCGGTCGACGCGCTCGGCGGCCACGCGGTGTCCGTCGGCGTGAGCGACGCCGGCGGGGCGCGCAGCGACGCCCGCGTCGTCGCGCTGCCCGTCACCGGCGGGCGGGCGATCGCGGCGATCGCGCCCTTCCCCGGCCAGAGCGCGCACCAGCTCGCCGGGCTGACCGCCGGGGACTGGCAGCTGCACGTCAGTGCGGCGGGCTGCGCCGATGCCAGCGTCACGATCACCGTGCCGGTGGCCGCGCCGGTGGCGGTCACGCTGAGCGCGAACCAGTCGCGCATGCCCGATCTGTTCGGCCGGCCGCTGACGCAGGCGCTGGCCGCGCTGGCCGGCCCGGCCATCGCCGTCGACGCCATCCTGAACGTGGCCGGCGACTCCATTCCCAAGACCAACCCGCCCGCGCAGTACCAGAACGCGGTGGTGCTGGCGCAGCAGCCGCCGGCGGGCAGCTGGGTGGGCAGCACCGGTGCCCCGGTGCGGCTGATCGTCAGCGCCGAGATGGAGTCCTCGATCGTCACGGTGCCGAACCTGGCCGGGCTGACGCTGGCCGAGGCCAGCCGCGCGCTGGCCGCGGTGGGCCTGGAGATCGGCAGCACCTCGGTGACCTGAGAGGCCGACCGCCCGTCCTGCCCGCAGACCCCTTCACCCCTTGTTTCCTTCCGGAGGCACTTCGATGGCCACCTCCCTGCCGACGATGAACCTGGCGTCCCTGAACCTGGCGACGACGAACTTCTCCGCGGCCAGCGCCAGGATCCTGCGCGACAACGCCTTCGTCTCGGAGGTGGTGGTCCGCCCCGAGATCGTCGAGAACATGCAGCAGCTGTACCGCTCGCCCAAGGTGCTGAGCCAGACCCCGCGCGCGGGCAGCCTGGTGGCCCGGGGCAGCAAGGTCGACCTGGTGATGACCAACGGCCGGGTGCTGCCCGGCGGTGCGATCGCGGGGGGGTTCACGGGCTGGCAGGAGCGCCCGCTGGGCAGCCTCTACGACGACTTCCTGAAGAACGACGCCACCATGAGCGCGCTGGTGTCGAAGTACGCCGAGAGCCAGACGCTCAGCGAGGCCGAGCGCGGTCAGGCGCTGGCGACGCTGCAGGCCAAGGGCGTGGCGGTCGGCGGCGACGCCGGCAGCGACCTGAATGCGGTGATGGTGGCGCTGGGCGCGGCCAAGGCCTTCGGCGTCTGACGGATCGACTGCCGTGATCGCTGCCGTCGACGCGATGACCGCCGCCTGGGCCACGGCGCAGCCGTCGCAGTGGCTGAGCGTGGAGGCTGCGCGCCTGCCCTTCCTGCTCGTGCACGGTGTGGTCGAGTCCAGCCGCACGACGGCGCTGCCGGCCGATGCCATCGTCACCCAGGCCACGGCGACGATCCGCGTCGAGGAGGCCGGGCGCATCGCGGCCGGCCAGGTCGCCCAGGTGCGCCAGGGCGCGGGTGGCGCGGTGGTGGTGATCGACTTCGGCACGCTGCGCACGGTGGCCTCGCTGCAGCTGCCCACGGGTCGCCGGCTCAGCCTGCTGCGCCGCTGGGCGGGCAGCAGCTTCACCGCGATGAGCCTGAGCGCCACCCAGCTGGCGCAGGCGGGGGTCGACTTCGCCGAGGTGCAGACCGAGCGGCTGGAGCTGACCTTCACCGCCCCGGTGCCGGCCGCCGAGGTGGCGCGCGACCTGACCCTGCTGCTGCCCGGGGCGCCGAAGGACCTGCTGCTCGAGATCGGCGGCCAGCGCGTCTGGTCGCGTCCCGGCGCGGCGCCGCTGAGCGCCTCGGGCGGCGCGGTGCCGGCCTTCGAGGTCCAGGTGCCGCTGACCGCCGAGCTGCAGGCCGCGCTGGCCCAGGGCGCGAACCCGACCCTCACGCTGCGTTCGGGCACGCCCTGTGCGCATGCGCTGACGCTGGAGCTGACCTATGTGCGCCGGCACGAGGTGGTGCTGCCGCCGGCCGGGCGGACCTTCGGCGGCGAGGCCGAGCAGGAGGTCGAGGCTTCTCTGCCGCTGCCCGCCGACAGTGCGACCTGGGAGGTGGTGCAGGTCGACCTGGGCGTGAGCGGGCGCATGCCGGCCTGGCGGGGCTGGCCGCTGCCCGATCCCGCCACCAACCCGGCCGCCCGCCTGGTGCTCGACCCCGCGCACAGCTACGCCGCGCGCCTGCCGGCCGCCTGGCTGGCGCCGCTGGCCGAGCTGACCGGCCTGCGCCTGCCGCTGCTGCTGCCGGCCGGCTTTGCCGGCGCGGAGATCGCGGCCGTGCTCTACCAGGGCAATGCCGAGCATCCGCTGACCCCGCTGCCTGCGGCCCGCTTCACGCCGGCCGTGCTGGAGCCGGCGCCCGGCGAGGCCGCCGGGGCGCTGCGCTGGGTGGAGCTGGCCCTGGCGCGGCCGGTCCGGCTGGAGCCGGGCGCGCAGGCGCCGTTCTGGTGGGTCGAGCTGAGCGCCACCCGGGGCGGCTGCGAGTGGCCGCTCTCCGAGCCGCCCGGGGCGGCCGCCTCCGGCCCGTCCGACGAGGGCGCGGCGGAGGCCGACCCCGACTTCGTCCGCCTGCGCCGCAGCCTGCCCGGCCCGCCGTTCCGGCCGCTGGCCGTGGCGGTGCGCCGCGGCGGCGCAGCGCTGCAGCCCGCCGGGCGCCTGCGGGTGCTGGGCACGCCGCGCAGCGACGACCTGCGCCCGGGCGTGGTGCCGGTGCTGGCCGGCCACGCGCTGCCCCAGGTGGCCCCCGGGTTCACGCCCACGCCCAGCAGCGGCACCGTGCGGCTGACGCCGGCCAGCCCCGCCTCGGCCGCCCGCGGCGAGATCGCCGACCAGCAGCTGCGCCTGAAGCTGCGCCTGCACGGCAGCGGCCAGGTCACGCTGACCCGCGCCACCGTCTTCTACCGGACGCTTGCCCCATGACCACCGACGCCCGTACCTTCTTCCGCGACGGCCTGCGCGTCACGCCGGCGCATCTGGAACACCTGCAGCAGACCCTGGCCGACGCCGTGGTCGACCTGCGCACCGCGCTCGGCCTGGGACGCATCGCCTGGGGGCTGCGCCTGACGGTCGACGGTGCGGCGCTGGCACTCGCCCCGGGCGTGGCCTTCACCGCCGCGGGGGTGCGCCTGGGCATCGTCGAGGGCCTGGCCCTCGAGGTCGAGGCCGGCAGCGGGCCCTGGACGGTGCTGCTGGCCGGCGAGAACATCGACGAGCCGACCCTGCGCCTGGACGACCAGCCGACCCTGCTGCGCACCCTGGGCCTGGTGCGGCTGCAGGCCGCCGACGCGGCCGTGCCCGACGACGCGATCGCGCTGGGCCGGGTCTGGCGCGACGAGGCGGGCCTGCAGGTCGAGCAGGACAGCGCGCTCTGGCTGGTGCCGGCCGCCCATGGACACGGTGGCCACTTCTACCAGGATGGCGCGGGGCGCTGGCGCTACGACGGCGACCCCGGCGCGGCCGGCTCGCCGGGGCCGGCCGGCCCCGCGGGCCCGCCTGGGGAGCCCGGTCCCGCCGGCGAGGGGGGCCCGGCCGGTCCGCCCGGCCCCCCCGGTCCGGCCGGACCGGCCGGACCGGCCGGTGAAGCGGGGCCGCAGGGGCCCGCCGGTGCCCCGGGCGAGGCGGGAGGCAGCGGGCCGCCGGGACCGGCCGGGGCGATCGGGGCGGTCGGCCCCCCGGGCCCGCCGGGCGAGGTCGGTCCGGCCGGACCTGCAGGAGAGGCCGGGCCGGCGGGGCCGCCTGGTCCTCCGGGATCGCCCGGCGATACCGGTCCGGCCGGGGCCGCGGGTGCCAGCGGGCCGCCCGGTCCTCCCGGTCCGCCGGGAGAACCCGGCGCGGCCGGCCCGATGGGCTCGCCCGGTTTTCCGGGGGCGCCGGGCGATGCGGGTCCAGCGGGGCCACCGGGGCCGGTGGGGGCTCCGGGGCCCCAGGGCAGCGTCGGCGCGACCGGGCCGACCGGGCCGACCGGTCCACCCGGGCCGACGGGACCTGCAGGACAGGCCGGTCCGCCGGGTCCGACCGGGGCCACCGGGCCGCGCGGGCCGCAGGGACCGGAAGGGCCGGGGTTCGAGCCCAAGCTCACCCGGATCCTGCGCATCGAGCCGCCCGAGTCGGTGCTGACCCTCGGCGAGGCGCTGGCGCTCTTCCTCGAGAGGGGCTGGCTGGCGCTGTTCTCGGCGCCGCTGGACCCGGATGCGGTCAAGCTGCAGGCCACCCGGCTGGTCGAGGCGCGGGTGCAGCAGCCCGGCGGCAACGCGCGCTGGCTGGCCGGGCAGGCCGATCTGGCGGCCGACGACACGCTGCGCTGGCGGGTCGACAGCGCCTCGGCCGGGGTGCTGCGCGAGATGCTCGGCAACGGCCTGGGCCAGATCCTGCTCCGGCTGGACGGCGACCGGCTGCGCGACCGCGAGCGCCAGCCGGTGGCGGTCGGCTGGGTGGCGCTGGACTTCCCGGACCGGGTGCTGCCGCCGGGAGGGCAGCTGCACGTCCACTACACCGTGCGCGGAGGCTGACCATGCCCGACGAACCCGAAGACGCCGCCCCCGGCGCCGAAGCCAGTGGGGCCCAGCTGCGCCAGGCCTGGTTCATGGCCCAGCGCACCCGCACGATGCGCCCGCGCGACCCGCTGGCCGACGTCGAGGAGGAGCTGACCGAGGCCGGCGGGGGCGACCCGCATGCCCAGCCCACCGAACTGCCCCCGCCGCTGGCCGACCTGATGCGCAGCTACCGCCAGCGCCTGCAGGCCGCCGCCGATGCGCAGGGCGGCGGCGATCCGGGCGAGGACGGCGGCGGCGAGCCCGGCGACGGGCCCTGACGGAGCGCGCGACCATGGCCACCGACCCCCGCCCGCCCGCCCTGGTGCCTGCCGTCTGGACCGCGATCGGTCCGTCGGTGATGCGCAACGGCCAGGCCTTCACCCGACCGCCGGTGTCCGGGCGCGTGCCGTCGATCGCGCTGTCGCGCTACGCCGACGTGGTCTACGCGGCCACCAGCAACGGCGGGGTCTGGCGCAGCGACGACGCCGGGCTGTCCTGGCGGCCGCTGATGGACCCGCTGGACAGCGACCCGCTGAACGTGAACGGCCGGGCCGACAGCCTGGCCTGCGGGGCGGTGGCGATCCATCCGGACCATCCTGAGCGGGTCTTCGTCGGCACGGGCGAGGCCTTCGGGGCGATCGATTCCTTCCTCGGCGTCGGCCCGCTGGTGTCCGAGGATGGCGGGCGGCACTGGGTCACCGAGGCGGTGAGCGGCACCGACCCGCTGGCCGGCGAGGGCTTCTACGCCATCGCGGTCGACCCGGCCGAGCCCGGGCGGGCCGTCGGGGCCACGCGTGTGGGGCTGTACCGCCGCGAGTCCGTCGCCGGGGTGCCCACCTGGGTGCAGAAGGCGCTGGGCGTGCCGGGCTCGCCCACCCGCGATGCCAGCAGCGTGGTCGCGGTGCGCGACCACTTCTTCGCCGCGCTGCGTCCGGGCGGGGCGGGGCAGCCCGCGGTGGTGCTGCGCTCCACCGACCAGGGCCACAGCTGGGCGCCGGTGGGCACGGGCTTTCCGGCCGATGCGGGGCGCGTCACGCTGGCGGTGCATCCGGAGCGCAGCGACGTGGTCTACGCGGTGCGCCAGAACGGCCAGCTCTGGCGGCTGCGGCTGAACGCCGCCGGCACCGGGGCCTGGCGGCGGGTGGCCTGGACGCCCCAGCCGGCCGGCATCGGCGCCTTCGTCGGCAGCCAGGGCTGGTACGACCTGGCGCTGGCGGTGGACCCGGCGGATGTCGACACGGTCTACTGCGGCGGCTCGACCGTGCCGGTGAACACCGCCGGCGAGGTGGTGGCCAGCGCCACGGCGAGCACGGTCTGGTCCTCGTCGATCTGGCGCGTGCGGGTGCGTGCCCAGGGGGCGAACCTGGTGGCCCGGCCGACCTACATCGGCCACACGATCCATGCGGACGTGCATGCGCTGGTCTTCCCGCGCGGCCTGCCGGGCCAGCTCTGGGTGGGCTGCGACGGCGGCGTCTTCGCCACCGACAGCGCGCAGGCGCCGCGACCGGCCTTCCGCAGCCTGAACAGCGGGCTGGCGACCACGCTGATCAACGCGCTGGCGCAGCACCCCAGCGAGCCGGCCGTGCTGTTCGCCGCGACGCAGGACAACGGCGGCCAGCGCCTGCTCGGTGACGAGGCCTCCTCGCTGACCACCGAAGGCGACGCCGGCAGCTGCGTGGTGGACTGGTCCAACCCCTACCGGGTGCTGATGACCTACACCCACCGCACCGTGCTGCGCTGCACCGACGGCGGCGCGGCGCCGGCGAGCTGGGCCGATGTCTCGGTGCCCGGCGCCAGCGGGGACACCCTCGACGCGCACAGCGAGTTCTACGCGCCGATCGCCGGCACCCCGCCCTCGGCCACGCCCGCGGAGGCGAACCGGGTGGCCTACGGTTCGCGCCGGCTCTGGCTGAGCGAGACCTTCGGCGGCAACTGGCGTTCGCTGCCGTCCAACGCGGCGGGCGACAACCTGCCCAACAACATCGCCAGCATCCGCTTCGCCTCCTTCGGCATCGTCTACGTCGGCACGGTGGGCGGCGGGGTCTTCCGCTACACCCAGGCGGCGAATCCGGGCCCCTGGGTGCGCACCCGGCTGGACAATGCCGGCCCCGCGCCCGGCCTGGGCCTGTGGGCCCCGGTGACCGATGTGGTGCCCGACCCCGCCGACCCCAGCGGCATGAGCCTGTACGCGGTGCTGGGCGGCAGCGGCGACCACCGCCATGTCTGGCACTGGGACAACACCGCCTGGACGGCCCGCTCCGGCCCGGGCGGCGCGAACAGCCTGCTGGACGTGCAGGCCAACGCGCTGGAGGTCGACCCCGGCGACCCGACGCAGCTCTACCTGGCCACCGACGTGGGCCTGTGGCGCTCCACCGACCGCGGCGCCACCTGGGCGCCCTGGGGCGTCGGCCTGCCCGAGGCGGCGGTGACCGACCTGCTGATCTTCCCGCCGGTGCCCTCACTGACGAATCCGCCCGGCGCCGCGGCGCCGGCGCTGCGCCTGCTGCGCGCGGCCACCCACGGCCGCAGTGCCTTCGTGCGCCGCCTGGGTGCGCCCGGGGCCCCGCCGCCCGCCCGCATGGCGCCGGTGCAGCTGCTGCTGCGCGACCACCGCCTGGACCTGGGGCTGCTGCCCAGCGTCTACGGCCAGAACGACCCGGGCGCCAGCGGTGCGTTGCTGGCGCCCGGCCACAGCCCGGACATCCGCTGCGATGCGCCGGATGCCGCCGGCGCCTACCGCTTTCCGGAGGGGCACCGGCTGTCGCTGATCGACTTCTTCGAGCTGTCCGACGACGACAGCACGCGCGTACCCACCGCCGCGCAGCCGGTGGCCACCCGGGTGCAGGTGCTGGTGCACAACCAGGGGCCGCACTGGGTGCATGGGGTGCAGGTCTCGGTGCTGATCGCCGCGGGCCGGCACGGCAGCCTGCCGGACCTGCCGCCTGGCTGGGCGGCACAGCTGCGCGCCGGGCAGGCGGTGCGCGGCGGCAGTGGCAGCGGCTGGCAGACCGTCGGCCACACGACGGTGTCCGACCTCTGGCCGGGCCACCCGCAGGTGGCGACGCTGACGCTGTCGTCTGCGCTGCTGCCCGCGCCGGACGTGCTGGCGGCCACGGCGGGCAGCGAGGCCTGGACCCTGCTGGTGGCGCTGCACCACGCCGACGACCCGCTGGTCACCGACCTGGTGGACGCCGAGGCGGTGGCCGACGGCCTGCGCCAGGTGGCGCTGCGCCACCTGACGGTGGTGGCGCTGGCGCCGGGGGCGGCGGCCGGGCCGCGGCTGCCCCCGCGCTTCGTGCCGATCGGGCCCTCGCCGATGCTGAACGGACTGGCGCAGGGCGGCCCGCCGGTGGCGGGGCGCACGCCGGGGCTGGCGATCGCGCGGCACGGCGAGATCGCCTATGCCGGCAGCGCCAACGGCGGCGTCTGGCGCAGCGACGACGGCGGGGCCTCCTGGCAGTCCTGCATGGAGGCCTTCGACCTCGACCCGGCGGCGCTGCGCACCGACAGCCTGGCCTGTCCGGCGGTGGCGATCCACCCGGACCACCCGGAGCGGGTCTTCGTCGGCACCGGCGAGCCCTTCGGCAACGGCGACGCCTACTTCGGCATCGGCCTGCTGGTGTCGCTGGACGGCGGGCGCAACTGGCTGCGCGAGCCCACCGTGGCCGGCCCGAAGCCGGTCGCGCCCGCGGTGCTGCCGCCGGCCCAGCCGCTGACCGCCTCGGGCCTGCTGATGCAGCGCGGCTGCTGGGCGCTGGCGGTCGACCCGGCCGATCCGCAGCGGGCCTTCGCGGCCACCAATGTCGGCCTGTTCCTGCGCGAGCCGGACCGCGTGGGCGGCTGGCACTGGCGGCGGCTGTGGTTCGCCCTGACGGTCGACGGGGCGGGCCAGGCCACCTCGGCCAGCGAGATTCCGGATGTCACCGGGCTGGCCTGCGCCGCCGCCGGCGGGGTCACCACGGTGGTGGTGGCGTTGCGCGGCGGGCAGGTGTTCCGCTTCCGCTCGGACGATCCGGAGGCCGCTGCCGGCGCGCCGCCGCTGCTGCGCCCGCTGGGCGCGGCCAGCTGGCCGGCGTCGGTCGCGCCGGCCTGGCTGCCTTCGCAGCTGCCCGCCCCGCCCGCGCTGGCGCCGGCGGGCGCGGCGCTGCGCTGCAGCCTGGCCATGCGCGAGGACGACCCCGACGTGGTCTACCTGGTGCGCCAGGACGGCAGCGGTTTTCGCTGGGACGCCGCCAGCGACCGCTGGGGCCGCATCACGCCGATGCCGGTGGACCCGACGCCGGCCAGCGCCACCCCGGGCCAGGGCACGCTCGCCTGGGTCGGCACGCAGGGCTGGTACGACCTGGCGGTGGCGGTCGACCCGCGCGACGTGAACCGCATCGTGCTCGGTGGTTCCACGGTGCAGGCCATGGGCGACGCGGTGGTGGCCGTGGGCACCCCGGGGGCGAACTGGTTCTCGTCGATCTGGGTCGGCAGCCTCGTGCCCAACGGGGCCGACTGGACGCTGGCGAGCCGCTACATCGGCGCGCGCGCCCATGCCGATGTGCACCGCCTGACCTTCACCCCCGGCGACGGCAGCCAGCTCTGGGCTGGCACCGACGGGGGTGTGTTCCGCTGCGAGGCCTGGGAGCAGCCGGGCGCGGCCTTCCGGGCCTGCAACCGCGGGCTGCAGACCCTGCAGGGCAACGGGGTCGACACCCACCCGACCGAGGATGCGCTGCTGCTGCTGTCCACGCAGGACAACGGCGCCGCGCTCGGCCAGGGCACGCCGGGCTGGCGCATGGTCTTCCAGGGCGATGCGGGCGCGGCGGTCTGGCACTGGGGCGACGTGCTGGCGGGGCTGGCGCCGCGGGTGCTGGTGGGCTACATGCGCGAGCGGGTCTACCGCCTGCAGTCCGGCGGCAGCGTCATGCCGCCGCACCCGCAGGACAAGGTCTTCGCCGCCCTGGGCGGTGACGCCATCGCCTTCTACCCGCCGCTGGTCGGCGCGCCGCTGAACCCGGCGCAGCCGGCGCAGGCCAACCGGGTGCTGCTCGGCGGCCAGCGGCTCTGGCTGTCCGACACCTTCGGCGGGCCCGCCCCCTCGACCGGCAGCGGCGACTGGGCCTCGCTGCCGAGCAACGGCGCGGCCGACCGGCTGCCCGGCGGGCAGCTGATCAGCGCGATCGCCTTCCTGAGCTTCGACCGCATTGTCGTCGGCACCGACCAGGGGCACTGCTACCTCTACGAGCGGCCCGCTCCGGCGGCGGCCTGGAACGGGCCGCAGTCGCTGGCCTCCGGCAGCGTCTGGCCCCGCGTGGCGGCCGCTGCGCCGCCGGCCGTGCCGGGCGAGCCCGCCCCGCTGGCACCGCCGCCGCCGCGGGTCACCGGGATCTGCCGCGACCCGGCCGACGCCGCTGCGCGCAGCTTCTACGTCTGCCTGGGCGGCAGCGTCGGCGGGGGCAGCGCGGCGGCCGGCACGCGGCGGGTCTGGCGTGCCCAGGTCACGCTGAACGGCGCGGGCAACGTGACCGGCGTCACCTGGTCGGCCCGCTCCGGCAACGGCGCCACCGGCCTGCTGGACGTGCAGCACAACGCCATCGTGGCCGATGCCGGCGGGCTGTACGTCGGGGCCGACATCGGCCTGTGGCGCTCGACCGACGGCGGTGCGCACTGGCGGCCTTTCTCCGAGGGGCTGCCCGACGCGCCGGTGGTCGACCTCGAGCTCGCACCGAACGGCCTGCTGCGCGTGTCCACCCACGGGCGCGGCTGCTACGAACGCCAGGTGCCGCCGGTGCCGGTGCCGCGTGTGCGCCTGCTGCTGCGCGAGACCGTGCTGGACCGCGGCCTGCGCCCGGCCGCCTACGGCGCACGCGATGCCGCCGGCGCCGCGGTGGCGCCGGCCGCCAGCCCCGACATCGTGGTGGACGCGCCCCTGGGCGGGGCGTACCAGACCCCGCCGCAGCAGGGGCTCGATGCGGTGGGCTTTGCCGCACTGGCCGACCGCAGCGCGACGGTGGCCACTCACCTGGCCGGCGTGGTCAACCGGGTCTACGTGCAGCTGCAGAACACCGGGGTGGAGGCCTGCCGCGGCGCCACCGTGCACCTGCTGCTGGCCGAGGCGGTCGGCGGGCAGCCGCCCGCGCTGCCGGCCGACCATGCCGCCGCGCTGCGCAGCGGCCTGCCGGTGCACGGCGGCGGCTGGCGCACGCTGGGCCTGCGCCGGCTCGGCCGGCTGGATGCGCGCGAGCCGCGGGTGGCCGCCTTCGACCTGCATTCGGACCTGCTGCCGCGCCCGGCCGAGCTGCCGGCGCGCGCGTCCTGGTACCTGCTGGCGCTGGCGCACCACGAGCTGGACCCCTTCCCGGACCCGGCGGTGGCGGTGCAGCCGCTGGTCGACGCGCAGCGCCACGCCGCCCTGCGCGCGATCACGGTCACCGCGCTGGCGGGCGACCCGCCGGCCGTGCAGGGACCCCCGCGCGAGATTCCGGCCGCGCTGCCGCTGGCCACCGCCATCGTCGCGCAGCGCCGCCTGGCGGCGCTGGCGCGGCATTCGCGCATCCGGATGCACTCGGGCGACCACCTGACCGATGTCGACCGCGGGCTGCATGCCCTGCTGCAGGCCGCGGCCACCGCGCTGCCCGGGCCGGACCCGTTGAGCCATGCCGCGGCGGCCGAGGGGCTGTCGCGCTTCGTGATGCTGGGGGCGATCGGCCTGGACCTGCCCGACTGGGCCGACTGGCTGGAGGCCCGCCCGGGCTGGATGCGCAGCGCCCTGCGCCGCGGCAGCGCCGACGAGGCGGTGTCGGCCACCCTGGCCGATGCGCTGACGGTCGTCGGCCGCACCGCGCAGTTCGCCCTGGCCGGCACGGCCGATGCCACCGGGCAGGCCCGCATCCGCGCCTTCTGCGCCGGCATGGCCTGTGCGGTGGCCGGCGAGCTGCTGATCGGCCCGCTGCTGCGCGGCGCCGCGGCGCTGCGCGGTCCGGCCGATCCGGGGCCTTCCGGCGGGGTCGACCGGGCCATCGCCGAAACCTGGGTGAGCCGCACGATGCTGGCCGGGCAGGCCGAGCAGCCGGCCTTCGACGGCTGGTTCCCGAGCGCGGACGCGCTGCCGCCGGCGCTGCTGCCCGCCTTCGCCCGGGCGCTGCAGGAGAGCCTCGGCCCCGAACTGGCCGCGCGCCGCCTGTCCACCACCGAGGCTCCGGCCGAGGACCGTCCGCCCGATGCCGATGCGCTGGCCGAGGGGCTGCAGCTCTGGCAGGCCAGCCGCGCGCCGTCGAACTGGGGTCTGGGCACCTGGTTCGCGGTGCTGCTGCCGGTCTTCCTGGCGCCGGCGCTGGGCGTGATGCTGGCGCGTTTCGGCGACCACGGCGGGCGCCTGCTGCGCCAGGTCGACGAATCGAAGGGCCCGGACGACCCGGCCAATGCCAGCGACGAGAAGAGCTGGTACCAGGTCGCGAACATCACGCTGGCCTGCGGCATCCCGGCGCCGCTGGCCTACGGGCTGGCGCTGTGGGCCATCGTGCCGCGGCGCGATGCGGACTTCGTGCAGTTCACCGTGGCCGGCGGGCTGCGCACCGTCTTCGCGGTGACCAGTGCGCTGACCCTGTCGGCGTCGCCCGGCATCCGCTGGGGGCTGCTGTTCACGCCCTGGGTGGCCACCGACCTGTACTTCCTGGTCCGCTCGATCGTGCACTACGCCGGGCGGCGGCCCGGCTCCGGGCTGATGCACCTGATCCAGGCGCTGCCGCTGATGGGGCTGGCGGTGGCCTGGCTGTTCTGCCTGCTGATCCGCGGGGCGGACCTGCGCCGCGACGCGGCCTTCTGGCCGCTGTGGGGCCTGTTCACCGGGCTGCTGCTGGGCGGCGGGCTGCTGGCGGCCTGGCGACTCGCGGCTGGCGGCGGGCTGCGCCAGCTGCTGCGCGACCGGGTCGATGTGCTGCCGGGCCTGGGCGCCTGGGCCGGCCAGGACCTGCTCGGCCTGCCGCGGGTGCGTGCCCAGGTCTGGCCGGAGCACCTGCTCGAGTCCCAGGGGGCGGGCCTGGCTGGCCAGCGCTACCCGGCCGGCATGCGTCCACTGCTGCAGCTCTGGCACGCGGCCGAGGGCTGGGAGATCCGCCCCTGGGCAGACCGGGTCGAGCTGCGCCAGGGCGGCGGGGCCGTGACCACCGTGGCGCTGCCGCAGGCGCAGACCGCGGCCGAGCTGCTCGCCAGCCTGCAGGCGGCGGTGCCCGGGCTGCAGGGGCAGGTGGTCGAGCCGGCCTCGGCGGCGCTGCCCTGGCCGCTGCGACTGGCCACGCACGGCGACGACCAGCCCAGCTGGGCGCTGCACGACCTCCTGGCGCAGCGCTGGCGCGCCCTGCCGCGCGCGCAGGGCGATGCCTATCCGCTGCGCCAGGCGCCGCGCAGCCGCCGCGCCGGCGCACTGGGCGCGCCCACCGGCCGCTTCTCGCCGGCCGAGGACGCGCTGGACGTGCTGCCCGGGCGCGATGCGGTCGACCCGCTCGGCGCCGACCTGGGCGGCACGGCGCTGGGCCGCGCCGGCGACCTGGCGGCGCTGTTCCAGCTGGCGCTGGCGCCGCTGCTGAACCCGGGGCTGACCGCGGCGCTGTCGGCCGGGCCGACCCCGCTGCAGGCCGGCCGCGAGGTGCTGCGGCGCTGGAACCTGGACGAGCGGCGCGAAGCCGAGTGGCGCTGGCTGGTCGGGCTGGACGCCGTCCCGGATCAGGCCCCCGAGCGGCTGGCTCCCGGCCCCGCGGCCCCGGCGGCTGGCGAGGAGGTGGCCCGCATCGGCCTGCTGCCGACCCTGGACGCCTGGGGCCAGGTGCTGCGCGACGACCGCATCGACCTGGATGCCGACCGCAGCTCGCCGGCCATGCCGCTGCTGCGCCCGCGCGGCCAGGCGCCGCGGCCGCTCACGCACCGCGAGCTGCGCGATGCGCTGAGGACCTTGATGAACCTGCCCTGAAGGCCCGCGTCGGCCGCGGCACCGGCCTGCGCCGCTCAGCCCGCCTCGGAGGAGGCCGCCGCGGCCGTGTGCGTGCACGGGGCCGCGTGATCCCGGTCGGCCTGCCCGCGCGCGGCCAGCCACGCCTGCAGTTCGTCCGGTGGCAGCGCCCTGGCCAGCAGCCAGCCCTGCATCAGGTCGCAGCCGTGGCGCTGCAGGAAGGCCCGCTGCGCCTCGGTTTCCACCCCTTCGGCCAGCACCTGCAGGCCCAGGTCATGGGCCATCGAGACAATGGCGCGCACCAGCGCCTCGCCCTCGGGTGCACCGGGCAGGTCGACGATGAACGATCGGTCGATCTTCAGCTTGTCCAGCGGCAGGCGCTTGAGGTAGCCGAGGTTCGAGTAGCCGGTGCCGAAGTCGTCCAGTGCCAGCGTGGGTCCGAGGCGGGTCAGCGCCTGCAGGCGTTCGCGCAGGTCGCCCTGGTCCTGCATCAGCAGGGACTCGGTGATTTCCAGCTCCAGCAGGCCGGCGGCCGGGCCGGCCCGTTCCAGCGCCTGCGCCAGCCGGGGCAGGAAGTCGTCGCGGCCCAGGCTCTGCGCCGACAGGTTCACTGCCAGGCGCAGGGGCGCACGCTGCTCGTCGTGCCAGCGCCGCAGGCGGTCGCAGGCCTGGCGCAGTACCCAGTCGTCCACCGCCTGGATCAGGCCGCACTGTTCGGCCACCGGGATGAAGCGGTCCGGGCCGATCGCCCCCCGGGTCGGGTGCTGCCAGCGCAGCAGCGCCTCCACCCCGACGACCCGGCCGCACTGCAGCTGCGCCTGCGGCTGGTAGACCAGACGCAGTTCGCCGTCGTCCTGGGACAGCGCACGGCGCAGCTCGCGCTCGAGCAGGAGGTGCTCCGACAGTCGTTCCTGCAGGTCGCGCGAGAAGAAGCGGGTGGCATTGCGGCCGTCGTCCTTGGCGGCGTACATCGCGATGTCGGCGTGCTGCAGCAGGGTCTCGATGTCGTCGCCGTCGCCGGGCCAGCAGGCCGCGCCCAGGCTGGCGGTCACGTTCACCTCGTGCCCGGCCAGGGCCACCGGCCGGGCCAGCTCGTGCATCAGCTTCTCGGCGGCGCGGCGGGCACCGTGGCGGTCGCGCAGCCGCGGCAGCAGCACCACGAACTCGTCGCCGCCCAGGCGGGCCACCACGTCACGGCCACGCAGGCAGTGCTGCATGCGGGTGGCCAGGGTGGCCAGCAGCAGGTCGCCCTGGCTGTGCCCCAGGCTGTCGTTGACATGCTTGAAGCGGTCCAGGTCGATGAAGAGCACCGCCAGCGTGTCGCCATGGCGCCGGGCGTCGTCCAGGCACTGCTGGGCCAGCCGGGTCCACTGGGCGCGGTTGTACAGGCCGGTGAGCGGGTCGAAGTGCGCCAGCTGCAGCAGGCTGGCGTTGCTCTGGGCCAGCTCGTGGGTGCGCAGCTCCACCAGCCGCTGGCTGCGCCGCTGCTGCCCGGTGACCACCAGCAGGAAGCCGCCCAGCATGCCCACCGAGGCCAGCCCGGTGGCGGTGACCGCCCAGGCGGTCCAGTCGCGCGACTGGCTCAGGAAGCGCGGGCTCGGGGTGATGTGCAGCGCCCAGCGTCGCTCGCCGAAATGCAGGCTGGCCCGGCGTTCCAGACCCGCCCGGGCGCCGGCGGCTGCGGCCTGCGGGGGGGCCGCCTGCGCCGGGTCGGCCGGTGCACAGCTGCGCGGACCGGCCAGGTCGCGCCGGCCGGGGGCAGCCCGTGGATCCCACAGGCACAGCTGCAGCCCGCTGTCGCCGGCCTGGCCCGCCTCCAGCGTGGCGCGCAGCAGGTCGCCCACGCGAATGGCGGCCGAGACGATGCCCAGCAGGCGCTGCCGATCGCGCGCATGGACCGGCTGGTACATCACCACGCCGCGCTGCTGTCCGGTTTCCTGGACCAGGTGCAGTGGGTCGGAGACGCTCGGCCGCCCGCTGGCGATGGCCTGCTGCGCGGTCGCGGCGGTGGCCGGCAGCACCAGCACGTCCAGCCCGAGCACCGCGCGGTTGCGCGCCAGCGGCTCGACCAGGGTGATGGGCAGATGCCGGTCGGCGGGCTGCGCCGGGAAGGTGCGCCCCTGGGCGTCGCGGCCGCGCAGCACGAAGGGCTCGCCGCGCTGCAGCGCCTGTCGGCGCTCGAAGGCCTCCCGGGCCTCGCCCGGTACCAGCGGACTCCAGCCGAAGTTCAGGATGCCGGGGTAACGGGCCAGCCAGCTGGCCGTGATCGCCTGGAAGGCCTGGGCGTCGATGCGCTCGCCCAGGGCCATCACATGGCTGATCGCCCCGACCGCGTCGGTCAGGGCGTCCAGGCGGCGCTGCAGGCGCTCGATGGCCTCTTCGGACTCGTGTTCGAAGCGCGCGGCGGTGGAGGCTTCCTGGTGCGAGCGCACCAGCGCCACCGCACCGACCATCACCACCAGCGACAGCCCCACCGGCAGCGCCACACTGCGCAGCCGTGGCCGCCAGACCGCCGCCGGGCGGCCGAACAGCGCCAGCATCACCGGCAGCAGCAGCGCCACGCCCAGGGCGTCGCCGATCCACCAGGTCCACAGGCTGAAGAGCAGATCGTCTGCCGGGATCACCCCGCCGGCGGCCAGCAGGGGCACCGACAGGCCCGGGTTGATCAGGCTGCCCAGCGGCACCACCAGCAGCATGCAGCGCCACACCGCCGACGGCGTGTCGAGCGTGTCCGGGTCGTCCAGCCAGCGCTGCATGGCCCAGGCGGTCGCGGCGGCCTGCAGCACGGCGCCGGTGGCCGGCACCAGCATGGTCCAGCGCCAGCCCGGCGCGGCCACCTGGGCGTGGGCCAGCCCCTGCACCAGCAGCGAGCCGAGGAAGACCCCGGCCAGCGCGCGCGCCCCGCGCAGTCGTACCGCGGCGACGGCCAGGCCGGCCGGCAGGAACACCAGCGACACGTAGTCCGGCGCGATGGCGATCTGCAGCGACCCCCAGCCCAGGGCGGCATAGGCCAGCGCGACCAGCAGGTCCGGCCCGCCGGGCAGGCGGGCAGAGGTCAGGGCGGAGGTCATCGAGAGGGCAGCGATACGGCCAGGGCAATCCCGGGGGGCATTGGAAGGCAATCGGCATGTGCGCCGGGATCCGGAACGCTTTCAGTGCCGGATAGCGTGCACAACCGACGCATCGGGCCTAGCGCCGCGGGCTGCCGCCCGGCGCGGCGCCCGCGCCCTGCTGGGCTGCCCGGGCCGCGAACTCCGCCCGCAGCGCCTTGAGCCGCTCGCGCGGGTCTTCCCGGGCGGTGCGTTCGTCGAGCTTCATCTCGGCGATGAAGCGGCTCGGAATCGCCTTGCGCAGCTCGCGCCCGCGCTTCTGCCGCAGCAGGGTGCTCACCAGCAGGGTGCGCCGGGCGCGGGTGATGCCTACGTACATCAGCCGGCGCTCCTCCTCCAGCCGCTCGGCGGTCATCTCCTCCTCGTCGCGCTTGAAGGGCAGGGTGCCTTCGACCACGCCGGCCAGCACCACATGCGGCCATTCCAGGCCCTTGCTGGCGTGCAGGGTGGACAGCGTCACCATGTCCTGCTCCTCGCTGCGCTCGGCCAGGCTGAGGATCACGCTGATGGTCTGGGCCACGTCGAGCACGCTCTTCTTCTCGGTCTCCACCTGGGTGCCGCCGTCGTTCTCGATCTCGCCGCCGCAGCGCCGCGCGATCCAGTCGATGAAGTCGATCACGTTGCCCCAGCGCGCAGCGGCCAGCTTCTCGCTGTCCTCGCCGTCGTGCAGGTGCTTCTCGTAGCCGATGTCGGTCAGCCACTCCAGCAGCAGCGGCCGTGCCGCCTCGGCGCCGACGGTATGGCGGGCCTTGTACTGCAGGTCGTTCACGTAGCGGCCGAATTCATGCAGCGAGCCGATCGCCTTCCTGCTCAGCGCGGTGCCCAGCGATTCCTGGAATAGCGCCTCGTACAGGCTGACCTTCCACTTGCCGGCGAACTCGCCCAAAGCGCCCAGCGTCTGGTGGCCGATGCCCCGCTTGGGCGTGGTGATGGCCCGCAGGAAGGCCGGATCGTCGTCGGGGTTGACCAGCAGGCGCAGCCAGGCGCAGAGGTCCTTGATCTCCGCACGGTCGAAGAAGCTCTGCCCGCCCGACACCTTGTACGGGATCTGTGCCTTGCGCAGCGCCTGCTCCAGCACCCGGCTCTGGTGGTTGGCGCGGTAGAGAATGGCGAAGTCCTTCCAGTCCGTGGCCCCCGCGTAGGCGCCGGTGGCATTGGCGCGGATGCTCTGGATGCGCGCCACGGCGCGCTCGGCCTCGTGCTCCTCGCTGTCGCAGGCCACCACCCGCACCGGCTCGCCCTCGCCGAACTCGCTCCAGAGCTTCTTCTGGAAGATCTTCGGATTCAGCTGGATGACGTTGTTGGCCGCGGCCAGGATGGCGCCTGTGGAGCGGTAGTTCTGCTCCAGCGGGATCACCTTCAGGTTCGGGTAGTCCTGCGGCAGGCGCTTGAGGTTGTCGATGGTCGCGCCGCGCCAGCCGTAGATGCTCTGGTCGTCGTCGCCCACCGCGGTGAAGATGCCCTCCGGCCCCACGATGGCCTTGAGCAGCTCGTACTGCACCGCGTTGGTGTCCTGGTACTCGTCCACCAGCACATGGCGCAGCTGGGCGCGCCACTTGGCGCGCGCCTCCTCGTCGCGCTGCAGCAGCGCCAGCGGCAGGCTGATCAGGTCGTCGAAGTCCACCGCCTGGTAGGCCGCCAGGCGCTCCTGGTAGAGACGCATCACCCGCGCGGCCACCACCTCGTCGGGGCCCTGGGCCGCAGCCTCGGCCTGGTCGGCATTCAGCCCCTGGTTCTTCCACAGGCTGATGGTCCACTGCCAGCCGCGCGCGATCTTGGGGTCGGTGGTGCCGCCGGCCTCGCGCATCAGGCCCAGCACGTCGTCCGCGTCGAGGATGGAGAACTGCGGCTTCAACCCCAGCCGGGCGCCGTCCTCGCGCAGCAGCCGCACCCCCAGCGAGTGGAAGGTGGAGATCACCAGGTGCTTGGCCGCCTTCGCCCCCACCAGCGACTTGGCGCGTTCGCGCATCTCCTGCGCCGCCTTGTTGGTGAAGGTGATGGCGCCGATGTTCGCCGGGTGCAGTCCCGCCTGCAGCAACCGTGCGATCTTGTGCGTGATCACCCGTGTCTTGCCCGAACCGGCCCCCGCCAGCACCAGGCAGGGCGACGACAGGTGGTTCACCGCCTCCATCTGGGCGGGGTTGAGGGTCGAGGGGGCTTCGGCCATGGGGGGACGGGGGCAGGAACGTGGGAGGCGGACAATGGCCGGGGGCGGATCATAAAGAAGCAGGTGCGGGGCTGTCCGATCCGGGCATTGCCGACACGATCCCGTTGCGCGAACCTCTTCCCACTGTTCCCAGGAGCCGACTGCATGGGCCCGCCCGGCAAAGCCGTCGCCTACATCGAGATGGAAGACTACCTCGTGCTCGCGAACGCCAGTCGTTACAAGCACGAGTACCTGGCCGCGCGGCAGCCGGCTGGAGCTGCCGGGGCTGGGCGTGGGGCTGGACTGGGACGAGGTCTACGCCGGGGTGGGGCTGGGGTAGGCCGCGCGCCTCAGCCGCCGCTGAGCGCCTGCACGATGTGCAGTTCCTCGCCGCAGGCCAGCGGCCGGTTCAGGTCGTGCACCGGCCGCCCGGCGACGAAGCAGCGCATGTGCGGCCGCAGCCGTCCGCGTTCGTCGACCATGCGGAATCGCAGGCCCGGAAAGCGGGCGTCCAGCGCGTCGAGCACGCGGCCGACTGTGGCGGGCGGGGTGTCGGGCAGGGCCAGCTCGACCCACATCGCGCCGGTGTAGGAGCGCAGCGCGCTCGGGATCAGCACGCGCATGCGGCCCGCCTTCACTCCGCCGCCGGGCAGGCCGCCTCGAGGGCGTAGATCTCCGGCAGGTGGCGGGCGATGTTGCGCCAGCGCTGGGCGGGCGTGGCGCCGCCATCGTCGCGCAGCATCCAGATCTCGCCGCCGCTGTGGCCGACGTACAGGCCCACCGGGTTGCGCTGGTCGGCGCACAGGGCCTGGCGCTTGACGGTCCACCAGGCCTGCTCGGCGGGCAGGCCGGCGTCCAGGCGCTGCCAGCTGCGCCCGGCGTTGCGGGTGACGTAGGCGGCCGGCCGGCCGTCGGGGCTGGTGCGGGGCCAGACGTCGGTGCCGTCCATCGGGAAGACCCAGGCGGTGTCGGCGTCGCGCGGGTGCACCACCATCGGGAAGCCGATGTCGCCCACCTTCCTGGGCATCCTGCGGCCGATGCGTTGCCACACCTGCGCGGGCCGGTCGAGGCGGTAGATGCCGCAGTGGTTCTGCATGTACAGCCGGGTCGGCCGGCTCGGGCAGGCGCGGATGCAGTGCGGGTCGTGGAAGGTGGGCTGCGTGACGTCGAAACCTTCCACCACCTCCAGCCCGCCGATCAGCGTCTGCCAGGTGGCGCCCCGGTCGAAGGACTCGTGCACGCCGCCGCCGGACATGCCGAACAGCAGGTGTGCGGGATCGGCCGGGTCGACGACGATGGAGTGCAGCTTGGGCCCGTCGGGTGTGCCGTCCTGCACCGTGCCCATCCACTCCCGCATCACCATGTTGTCGTTCACGCCGGGCAGCGGCTGCCAGGTGTCGCCGCCGTCGTCGGACCGGAACAGCCCCTGCGGCGAGGTGCCGGCGTACCAGCTGCCCGCTTCGGAGGCGTGGCCGGGGGTGAGCCAGAAGGTGTGGTCCACGGCCCGCCCTGGACTGCCATCGGTGGGCTGGGTGAACGCCGGAGGCTGGCGCGCTTCCTGCCAGGTCCGCCCCAGATCGGTCGAACGGAAGATCGTCGGCCCAAGGTGGCCGGTCTTGGCGGCGGCCAGCAGGGTGCGGCCGTCACGCGGGTCCAGCACCAGGTGGCTGATGCTGTGGCCGTGGAAGTGCGGGCCGTCCAGGCGCCAGCGGCGCCGGGTGGCATCCCCGTGCAGCAGCCAGGCGCCCTTTCGGGTCGCGACCAGCAGGAGCACGGCGCCGGCGGCCGGGTGAAGCGTCGGGGTGCGGGGGCCGGAACGGGGCATGGCGGGCTCCTGTGCCTTGACGGATGTCACGCTCGGCGCCCAGTGTGCAGCGCCGGGGTCGGCCTGCCCATCGGCGCAACCCTGATGCCGGGGGGCGTTCACAGGTTTTCAGCGGCGCCGTTCCGCATCCCAGGCCGGCAGCTGCCAGTTCCACCCGATGCCGGCCACCCGCAGCGCGATCGTCATGGCGGCGCCGGCGGCCAGCGCGGCGCTGGCGCCGAGCTCGGCCCGTTGCACGCCCACCACCACCCAGCCCCCGGCGAAGGCGCACAGGGCGTAGGGGCGGTGGTCACGAAAGGCGGTGGGAATTTCGTTGCAGACGATGTCGCGCAGCACGCCGCCGAACACCGAGGTGATCACCCCCATCAGCACCGCCACCAGTGCGGGCATGCCGGCGGTCAGGGCGATCTGCGTGCCGCTGGCGGCGAACAGGCCCAGGCCCAGCGCGTCGGGCCACTGCATCGCGCGTTCGGTGGGGTGGAAGTGGCGCGCGCGCATGGTCAGCATCGCCGCGGCGCACAGGCCGAAGATCACCCAGATGTACCAGGCGTGCTCGACCCAGAAGAAGGGCCGGCGGTCCAGCAGCACATCACGCAGCGTGCCGCCGCCGAAGGCAGTCAGGAAGGCCACCACCACCACGCCGACGGCGTCGAGGTGCTTGCGCGCGCCCTCGATCGCGCCCGACAGCGCGAAGGCGGCGATGGCCACCACCTCGATGCCCAGCTGCGCGTGAGTGAGCGTCTGACCCAGCGTGCGGCTGAGCAGCGGAGGCAGGGTCAGGGGGGCAAGCGAGACATCCATGCGGTGGGGCCGGTGAGCGGTGTGCAGCCGCGCATCATGCGCCGCCGCGGAGGGAGGGTGACTGCGCAATTCCTCGCATCGGGCGGGGCTGCACCTATGATGCCGGCATGGCCAGCGACCTCCGAGACGACCTGATCCGCGATCCCGGCGCCTACATCCGCGCCCATATCCGCACCGTGCCCGACTGGCCGGAGCCGGGCGTGATGTTCCGCGACATCACCCCGCTGCTGGCCAGCCCGAAGGTCTTCCGCGTGCTGATCGACCAGTTCGTGCACCGCTACTTCAGCCCCCGGCCGGACGTGATCGCCGGCCTGGATGCGCGCGGCTTCATCATCGGCAGCGTGGTGGCCTACGAACTGGGCGTGAGCTTCGTGCCCATCCGCAAGAAGGGCAAGCTGCCCTTCACCACGGTGGAGGAGACCTACGAGCTCGAGTACGGCAGCGCCACCGTCGAGATCCACACCGATGCGGTCCGGCCTGGCGACCGGGTGGTCCTGATCGACGACCTGATCGCCACCGGCGGCACCATGATGGCCGGGCGTCGCCTGCTCGAGCGCCTGGGCGCGCAGGTGATCGAGGGGGCCGCGATCGTCGACCTGCCCGAGCTCGGCGGCTCGCAGCGCCTGCGCGACAGCGGCCTGCCGCTGTTCACGCTGGTGGACTTCGAGGGGCATTGAGAGCCTGCGAGCGGCGGCGACGTCAGCCGGCCAGCGTATACCGCCGCAGCGCCCACAGCCCGGCGTTCATGGCCGACCACCTCCCGGCCGGTGTCGAGAACGCGCTCTGGCCCGGACGCCCGGCCCGTCAGGCCGGCGGGGTGTCCGTGCGCGCCTTGCCTGACTCCCGGCGCAGCAGCAGCGCCGAGATCACGCCCAGCACGCCCCAGCTCAGCAGGGTGACGACGATGAAGAACTTCATCGGGCTGGCTGCCGAGCAGAGTCCGCCCAGGGCGGGCTCGACCCCGTCGCAGCCGAAGGCCAGCAGGGCGAAGGCGATGCCCGGGCCGAGGTGCAGCACCGTCAGGGCGTGCAGGAGGATGCGCAGCATGGGACGGTCCGATGGAAGGCAGAGGGTCCAGTAGAGCACCGTCGCAACCTCGGGGATCCGCGCGCAGGCTGCGCGGAAGGGCCCGATCTCACCCCTCGCGCCGCAGCGCCGGGAACAGCACCACGTCGCGGATGCTGGGGCTGTCGGTGATCAGCATGATCAGCCGGTCGATGCCGATGCCGCAGCCGCCCGTCGGGGGCATGCCGTACTCGAGCGCGCGGATGAAGTCGGCGTCGTAGTACATCGCCTCGTCGTCGCCGGCCTCCTTGTTCTTCACCTGGGCCAGGAAGCGCTCGGCCTGGTCCTCGGCGTCGTTCAGCTCGGAGAAGCCGTTGGCGTACTCGCGCCCGGTGATGAACAGCTCGAAGCGCTCGGTGATCGCCGGGTTCGTGTCCGAGGCGCGTGCCAGCGGGCTGACCTCGACCGGGTAGTCGATGATGAAGGTCGGCTGCCAGAGCTTTTCCTCGACGGCGGCCTCGAACAGGCCGAACTGCAGCTCGGGCAGGGTCCAGTGCGCCGGCGGCTCCTCGCCCAGGTGCTTCAGGCGCTCGTGCAGGAAGGCGGCGTCCCCGGCCTGCTCGTCGGTCAGCCCGGCGTGCACCACCAGCGACTCGCGCACGGACAGGCGGGCGAAGGGCTCGTCCAGGTGGACTTCCTTGCCGGCGTAGGTCACGCGTGCCGAGCCGGTGGCGGCCGTGGCGGCGTGGCGGAACACCTGCTCGGTGAAGTCCATCAGGTCATGGTGGTTCCACCAGGCCGCGTAGAACTCCATCATCGTGAATTCGGGGTTGTGCCGGACCGAGATGCCTTCGTTGCGGAAGTTGCGGTTGATCTCGAACACGCGCTCGAAGCCGCCCACCACCAGCCGCTTGAGGTACAGCTCCGGCGCGATGCGCAGGAACATCTCCTGGTCCAGCGCGTTGTGGTGGGTGATGAAGGGCTTGGCGTTGGCGCCACCGGGGATCGGGTGCAGCATCGGCGTCTCGACCTCCAGGAAGCCGTGGCCGATCATGAACTCGCGGATGCTGGAGACGGCCTTGCTGCGGGCGCGGAAGCGCTCGCGTGCGGCGTCGTCGGTGATCAGGTCGACGTAGCGCTGGCGGTACTTCTGCTCCTGGTCGGTCATGCCGTGGAACTTGTCCGGCAGCGGGCGCAGGCTCTTGGTCAGCAGGCGGATCGAGGTGACCTTGATCGACAGCTCGCCCGTCTTGGTGCGAAACAGCGTGCCCTCGGCGCCCAGGATGTCGCCCAGGTCCCAGCGCTTGAAGGCCGCCAGCGTCTCGGCGCCCACCGCGTCCTGCGTGACGTAGAGCTGGATGCGCGGGTTGCCGCTGTCCGAGCCATCCTGCAGCGTGGCGAAGCAGGCCTTGCCCATGACGCGCTTGAGCATCATCCGGCCGCCCACGCAGGCGGTGATCGGCTGGGCCTCCAGTTCCTCGGCGGTCTTGCCCTCGTGCGCGCGGTGCAGGTCGGCGGCGTGGTCGCGCGGCTTGAAGTCGTTCGGGAAGGCGGCCGTGCCCTGCGCGCGGGCCTGCTCGCGGATCGCGGCAAGCTTCTCGCGGCGCTCCGCGATCAGCTGGTTGTCATCGACCACGACGGTGGCAGCGGCTTGCGGGGCTTGGCTCATGAGGGCTGGGGTTCAACTCGTTGAATTTGCTGCAATTTTAGGCTGCCCTTGGGGTCGCCCCCTAAAATCTCGCGTTGGCCCGGGCGGCGTGAGCATGTCGTCCGTGCTGCCGCTTCGCGCGTTGAACAGGGCCGCCCTGTCGTGGCTGCCCCCGAAGGACCCGAGATGACCGCCGTTTCCCGCTTCCCCATCACCGACCGCCGGATCAAGTTCGCCCTGGTCGGCTGCGGGCGCATCTCGAAGAACCACTTCGGCTCGCTGCAGCAGCATGCCGACCGCGCCGAGCTGGTGGCGGTCTGCGACGTGATCCCCGAGCGCGCCCGGGCCGCTGCGGCACAGACCGGCGCGACGGCGTTCGACTCGCTGGACGCGTTGCTGGCGGGCAGCGACGCCGACATCGTCGTGCTCACCACGCCCAGCGGTCTGCACCCGCAGCAGGCCATCCGCGTCGCCAAGGCCGGCCGCCATGTGCTGAGCGAGAAGCCCATGGCCACCAAGTGGGAGGAGGGCGTGGCGATGGTGCAGGCCTGCCGCGACGCGGGCGTCAAGCTCTTCGTCGTCAAGCAAAACCGCCTGAACGCGACGATGCAGCGGCTGAAGAAGGCGATCGAGCAGAAGCGCTTCGGCCGCATCCACATGGTGACGGTCAACGTCTTCTGGACCCGCCCGCAGAGCTACTACGACGAGGCGCCCTGGCGCGGCCGCTGGGACATGGACGGCGGCGCCTTCATGAATCAGGCCAGCCACTATGTGGACATGGTCGACTGGCTGGTCGGCCCGGTGGACAACGTGCACGCCTATACCGCCACCCAGGCCCGCGACATCGAGGCGGAAGATTCCGGCGTGATGAGCCTGCGCCTGCGCGCCGGTGGCCTGGCCAGCATCAGCGTGACGATGCTGACGTATCCGAAGAACCTCGAAGGCTCGATCACCGTGCTCGGCGAGCGCGGCACGGTGCGCATCGGCGGCGTGGCGGTCAACGAGATCCAGCACTGGGAATTCGACGAGGCCCGCCCCGAGGACGACGAGATCCGCGCCGCCAGCTACGCGACCCCTTCGGTCTACGGCTTCGGCCATCCGCTGTACTACGACAACGTCATCCAGACCCTGCGCGGCGAGGCCCACGCCGAGGTCGACGGCTACTCCGGCCTGCGCTCGCTCGAAGTGCTGATCGCCGGCTACCGCAGCGCGCGCGATGGCGTGCGGGTCGGCCTGCCGCTGGTGTTCTGATCCCGACGGATTCTTCCAGGAAGACCCCATGAGCGACGCTCCCGCCTGCGCCCCGGCTGCCCCCCCCGCCGCCTGGCACCACGACACTGCCATCGTCGACGATGGCGCGCGCATCGGCGCGGGCACCAAGGTCTGGCACTTCAGCCACGTCTGCGCCGGTGCGCAGATCGGCGAGGGCTGCTCGCTGGGCCAGAACGTCTTCGTCGGCAACGACGTGGTGATCGGCCACCGGGTGAAGATCCAGAACAACGTCTCGGTCTACGACGCGGTGCGGCTGGAGGACGATGTGTTCTGCGGCCCGAGCATGGTCTTCACCAATGTCTACAACCCCCGTGCGGCGGTGACGCGCAAGGCCGAGTACCGGCCGACGGTGATCCGCCAGGGCGCCACGCTGGGGGCCAACTGCACCATCGTCTGCGGCACCACGGTGGGCCGCTACGCCTTCGTCGGCGCCGGCAGCGTGGTCAACCGCGACGTGCCCGACCATGCGCTGATGGTCGGTGTGCCCGCGCGCCGCATCGGCTGGATGAGCGAGCACGGCGAGCGGCTGGAGCTGCCCGCGCGCGGCGAGGGTGTCGCCACCTGCCCGGCCACGGGGCAGAAGTACCGCCTGCAGGGGCAGGTGGTGCGGCGCATCGACTGACGCGGCGCCCCGACCGAACGAGCCTGACCGAACCGATTCCGGAGACCCGCGCGACCATGCAGTTCATCGACCTCAAGGCCCAGTACCTCGCCCTCAAGCCGCAGATCGACGCGGGCATCCAGGGGGTGCTCGACCATGGCCAGTACATCATGGGCCCGGAGGTCAAGCAGCTCGAGGAGCGGCTGGCCGCGCGCACCGGCGTGGCGCACTGCGTGACGGTCGCCAGCGGCACCGAGGCGCTGCTGATCGCCCTGATGGCGCTGGGGGTCGGTGCGGGTGACGAGGTGATCACCACGCCCTTCACCTTCGCGGCGACGGTGGAAGTGATCGTGCTGCTCGGCGCGACGCCGGTGTTCGTCGACATCGAGCCCGACACCTGCAACCTGGACCTGCGCCAGGTCGAGGCGGCGCTCACGCCGCGCACCCGGGCGATCATGCCGGTGAGCCTGTACGGCCAGGTGGCCGACATGGCCGAGCTGAACGCGATCGCAGCCCGGCACGGCCTGCCGGTGATCGAGGATGCGGCGCAGAGCTTCGGCTCCCGCTACCAGGGCCGGGAAAGCTGCGGCCTGTCCACCATCGGCTGCACCAGCTTCTTTCCCAGCAAGCCGCTGGGCTGCTACGGCGACGGCGGCGCGCTGTTCACCGACGACGCGGCGCTGGCGCAGGCCGCGCGCGAGATCCGCGTGCATGGCCAGAGCGCGCGCTACACCCACACCCGCGTCGGCGTGGGCGGGCGCATGGACACGCTGCAGTGCGCGGTGCTGCTGGCCAAGCTGGCGCGTTTCGACTGGGAGCTGCAGCGCCGCCGCGAGATCGGCGCACGCTACGGCCGGCTGCTCGCGCCGCTGCAGGAGCGCGGCCTGCGCCTGCTGGCCGTGCGGCCGGATCGCGACTGCGTCTGGGCCCAGTACACCGTGTTCGTGCCCCAGCGCGAACGGGTGCAGGCCGCGCTGCAGGCCGCCGGGGTGCCCACCGCGGTGCACTACCCGAAGCCGGCGCACCACCAGCCGGCCTATGCCGGTTTCGCGCCGCGGGACGCCTGCCCGCACAGCATCGCTGCGGCGCAGCAGGTGATGAGCCTGCCGATGAGCGCCGACCTGCCCGAGGCCGACCAGGACCGGGTCGTGGCGGCGCTCGGCGACGCGCTGGCGGCGCTCTGAGCGGCGACGCGGGGCGGCCGGGGGCGGGTGCCGTGAACAGCCAGGGCGCGGCCGCCCCCTCGCGCGGCCTGCTCGGGGCGGCGCTGACGCTGCTGGCCGGCGGGGCCTTCGCGCAGGCGCTGCCGCTGCTGCTGGGGCCGCTGCTGACGCGGCTGTACACGCCGCAGGACTTCGGCATCTACCACCTCTTCGCGGCGGTGGCGATCAACCTCGCGGTGGTGGCCTGTGCGCGCTACGAGTTCGCCCTGCCGCTGGCGCAGCAGGCCGCCGAGGCGCGCTCGCTGTGGCGGCTGTGCCGGCGCATCCTGGCCGTCGTGGCGCTGGCAGCCACGCTGGGCGGCATCGGCTGGGCCGCCTGGGTCGCGCAGTCCTGGCCGCTGTGGCTGGGGCCGGCGGTGGCGGTGGGCGGCGCACTGTCGCTGGCCGGCATGGCGGCCACCCGGGCGCAGCGGTTCCGGACCCTGGCCGCGGCGCGGGTGATCCAGTACAGCGGCGCCAGCCTGGCGCAGGTGGCCGCAGGCTGGCTGCAGGCCGGGGCGCAGGGGCTGGTGCTGGCGCCGGTGCTGGCCCAGGCGGCGGCGACCTGGCTGCTCGGGCGGGGGGCCACGCCGCGGGTGGCGGCCGGGACGCCGCTGCCGGGGCTGCTCGAAACCGCCCGGCGGCATCGCGACTTTCCGCTGCTGAACACGCCGCACGCCTTCCTCGGCGCGCTGCAGGACAGTGTGTCGCTGGCGCTGATCGCCGCACTGCTGGGGCCGGCGGCCGCGGGCTTCTGGGGCCTGGCGCTGCGCTACCTGAAGGCGCCGGCGACGCTGGTGGGCTCGGCGGTGTCGCAGGCGCTCTACCCCAAGCTCGCCGCCGCGGGGTCGCCTGCCGTCGGGGCCACCGCGGCGGGTCGCCGGGCGGTGCGTCAGGTGATGGGCGTGCTGGCCCTGGCCGCGCTGCCGCTGGTGGCCGGGCTCTGGTGGCTGGGCCCCCGGGTGTTCGAGTGGGCCTTCGGCGCAGCCTGGCGCGACGCCGGGGTGCTGGCGCAGGCGCTGGCCCTCTACGTCGGCCTGCACTTCGTGGCCTCGCCGCTGGCGGTGGTGACGATGGCCTGGGGGGCGCAGGCCTGGGCGCTGCGCCTGGCGCTGTGGGGGCAGCTGGCCTTCGTGGTCGCGCTGGCCGCCGGCCTGTCCGCCGGCGGCCTGGCGGGCGCGGGCTGGGCGGTGTCGCTGGCGATGGCGCTGTTTTTCGGCTGGTACTTCTGGCGCCTGGCGACCTGGCCGCTGCGCCCCGACGAGGCTCAGGCATGATGCGCGGCCTCGTCGCGAGGAGCATCGATGACCCACGGAGGACGCCCTTGACCGCCTTCACCGCGCTGCGCGCCACGCTGAACCGCTGGCGCCGGTCCGTGCTGCGCGCTCTGCAGTTCCGGCCGCTGTTCGGGGAGCGCTCGCAGGGCCGGCTGCTGCCGCATACGCGCATCTCGCCCTCGACCTGCATCGAGCACGAAGACCGCCTCACCCTGGGCGACCATGTCTTCATCGGCCACTTCAATTTCATCGAGGCCAGCGGCGGGGTGACGATCGACGAGGGCGTGCAGGTGACCCACCACGTCAGCATCGTCACGCACAGTTCGCACCGCGCGCAGCGCCTGCTCGGGCGCGCCTACGCCGACTGGCCGGCCGCCCTGCCGCACTGGACGCCCGAGGGCGGGGGCGAACCGCCGCCGCCGGACTGGATCTCCGGCAAGCCCCTGCCGAAACCGGCGCGCACCCCCCCGCCGCGGCCGGGCTGGATCGCCGGGCCGGTGCACATCGGTGCCTATTCCTTCATCGGCCCGCACAGCCTGATCGAGGCCAACACCCGGCTGGGGCGTGGCTGCATCGTCTGCGCCGGCAGTCAGGTGCGCGGCGAGTTCACCGAGTTCGCGGTGATCGAGGGCGTGCCCGGCCGGGTGGTGGGCGACAGCCGCCGCGGCGACGAGGCCTGGCTGGTGCGCCATCCGGAGCTGCTGCCCTTCTACGAGGCCTGGGCCGGCGACGGGGCCGGCTCGCCCGGGGTGTCCGGCCGCTCTGGCCGGCGCGGGCCGCGGGAGCCCGGACGATGAGCCGGCGACCGACCCGGCCGATCCCGTCGCGCCCACCGGTGGCGCGGGCGCCCTTCGTCTCCGCCCCCACGGTCGGCCCGGCGCCGACGCGGCGCTGGCGCCATGTGCTGATCGGCGATGCGCAGAGTCCGCACCTGCTCAAGTGGGCGCGCGCGCTGGCGCCGGAGGTGGACCTCTGGGTGGCCTCCAGCCGGGGCTTCCTGCCCGGCTTCGACGGGCTGGTGCCGAGCTGGCGGCGCCTGGCGCTCGAGGAGGACGTGGCGCACGGCGGCGGCAACGTCGGCGTGATGCGGCGCCTGCCGGCGCTGGCGCGCTGGCTGCAGCAGGTGGACGCCGACTGGATCCACCCGCACTACCTGACCTCGCACGGCGCGCTGGCCTGGGCCGCCCGGCTCGGCTGGCGCCTGCGCGGGCAGCTGATCGGATCGGCCTGGGGCAGCGACATCCTGGTCACACCGCGGCGCAGTGCGGCGCTGCGCTGGCTGACCGGCCGGGTGCTGCGCGCCTGCACGCTGACCACCAGCGACTCCGAGCACATGGCCGCCCAGATGCGGGCCCTGGGGGCCGGCGAGGTGCGCGTCTTTCCCTTCGGCCTCGAGCGCATGCCGCCGCCCTCGCCGAAGAAGGCGCCCTGGCAGTGCTTCGCCAACCGCGGTCTGGAGCCGATCTACCGGCCCGAGCGGGTGCTCGAGGCCTTCGCCGCGATCGCCGCGGTGCGCCCCGAGGCGCGGCTGGTGGTGGCCAACGACGGTTCGCTGCGCGCGGCGCTGGAGGCCCGCGCGCGTGCGCCGGACCTGGCCGGGCGGGTGAGCTTCGTCGGCCGCCTCGATGCGGCCGCGCAGGACCGCGAATACGCCCGCGCCACCTGGTACCTCAGCCTGCCGGCCAGCGACTCGGTGTCGGTCTCGGTGCTCGAGGCGATGGCGCATGGCTGCATCCCGCTGCTGTCGGATCTGCCGGCCAACCACGAGCTGGTCGTGCCCGACGAGAACGGGCTGATCCTGGCCGAGGGGCAATGGCCCACCAGCGGCCAGCTGCAGCCCCTGGCCGACCGGGCGGCCGAGATCGGCCGGGCCAACCGGGCCTGGGTGCAGCAGCACGGCCTGTTCGCGCCGGCGGTCCAGGGCCTGCTGAACCGCATGGCCGAATGCATGCCGGGCCGTGCCCGATCCGGTGCAGGCGCATGAACATCCTCTACCTGAACCACTACGCCGGCTCGCCCGCCCTGGGCATGGAGTACCGGCCCTACTACCTGGCGCGCGAGTGGGTGCGCGCCGGCCATGCGGTGACGATGCTGGCGGCCAGCTTCTCGCATGTGCGCGCCCGTCAGCCACAGCGCGACGGTGCGCCGCTGACCGCGCCGATGAGCGAGTCGGTCGACGGCATCACCTACCGCTGGTTTCCGACCCCGGCCTACCAGGGCAACGGGCTCGGGCGGGTGAAGAACATCTGGGCCTTCCTGCGCCAGGTCTGGCGGGCCACGCCGCAGCTGGTGGCCGAGCGGCGGCCGGACCTGGTGATCGCCTCCTCCACCTACCCGATGGACATCTGGGTGGCGCGGCGCATCGCCCGCCGCGCCGGGGCGAAGCTGGTGTTCGAGGTGCACGACCTCTGGCCGCTGTCGCCGATCGAGCTGTCGGGCATGTCGCCCAGGCACCCCTTCATCCGCCTGGTGCAGAAGGCCGAGGACGACGCCTACCGCGACGCCGACGTGGTGGTCTCGATGCTGCCGAAGGTGCACGACTACATGGCCAGCCGCGGGCTGGACCTGCGCAAGCTGCACATCGTGCCCAACGGCATCACCCTGGAGGAGTGGAGCGGCGAGCCGCCGCCGCTGCGCGAGGACGTGGCGCAGGCCCTCGCCGCCGCCCGGGCGGCCGGTGCGACCGTGGTGGGCTACGCCGGCTCGATGGGCCGGCCCAACGCGCTGCATACCCTGCTCGACGCGGCGCGCCTGCTGCAGGGCGAGCCGCTGCGCATCGTGATGGTGGGCGACGGCCACGAGCGCGCCGAGCTGGCCGCGCGCGTCGCCGCCGAGGGCCTGTCGAACGTGACGATGCTCGCCCCGATCCCCAAGGCGCAGATCCCCGCCTTCCTGGCCGCCCTCGACATCGCCTACATCGGCTGGCAGCGCGTGCCGATCTACCGCTTCGGCATCGCGCCCAACAAGCTGATGGACTACCTGATGGCCGGCTGCGTGGTGCTGCACAGCGTGGAGGCCGGCAACGACCCGGTGGCCGAGGCCGGCTGCGGGCTGACGGTGCCGCCGGTGGACGCCGCCGCGGTGGCCGACGGCCTGCGCCGCCTGGCGGCGCTGCCGGCGGACGAGCGCCGGGCGATGGGCGCGCGCGGCCGGGCCTTCGTGCGGGCCCACCACACCTACCCGGTGCTGGCGCAGCGCTTCCTGGCCGCCTGCGGGGTGACCTGAATGGCGCGGGCCGCCGCACGATCGGCTCGGGCCGGGGCCGGGATGGTCCCGCTGCGGCGCAGGCTCGCAGGCGCTAGGCTGTGGCGATGAACTCTTCCTGCCCCGACGAGACCGATGCCGTGGCGCGGCGCTACGCCCGGCGCGAACAGGCGGCGCAGGCGCGTGCCGCTGCCTCGGCCGGCCCGGACCGCTACAGCCTGCTGCAGCCAGACGTCTGGCAGACCGTGCAGGAGCGCCAGCGCGCGATGCTGCGGCTGCTGGCCGCGCAGGGCTGGCACGACCTGTCGTCGCGCCGCCTGGTCGAGGTGGGCTGCGGTGCCGGCGGCAACCTGCTGGAGTTCCTGCGCCTGGGCTTCCTGCCCGAGCACCTGACCGGACTCGAACTGCTGCCCGAGCGCCACACCCAGGCCCGCCGGCTGCTGCCGGACGGTGTGACGCTGCGCCTGGGCGACGCGATGCAGGCCGGCCTGGCGCCCGCCAGCGTGGATCTGGTGTTCCAGTCGACCGTGTTCTCGTCGCTGCTCGACGACGACTTCCAGCAGCGCCTGGCCGAGGTGATGTGGGGCTGGGTGCGGCCCGGCGGGGCGCTGCTCTGGTACGACTTCGCCTTCGACAATCCGCGCAATCCGGACGTGCGGGGCGTGCCGCTGGCGCGGGTGCGCGCGCTCTTTCCGCAGGCCCGGCTGCAGGCGCGGCGGGTCACGCTGGCTCCGCCGATCGCGCGGCGCGTCTGCCGCTGGCACCCGGCGCTGTATACGCTGTGCAACGCGCTGCCGCTGTTGCGCACGCACCGGCTGGTCTGGCTGGGCAAGCCGGCCTGAGCCGCATCGTCCGGACCCGTCGGCCGGACAGCGCGGCGCCGCGGGTGCACACTGTCGGGCCGGAGGTCCTGGCCATGATGCGATTCCCCACCCCCGCCGCGATGGCGGTCCCGCCCGCGCCCCGGCGGCGCGCCGTCGCAGCGGTGCTGGCCGGGCTGCCGCTGCTGCTGGCCGGCTGCGCGGCCTACGCGCCGGGGGCCCTGCCGCCGGGCAGCACGGCCGAGACCCTGCGCCAGCGCATGGGCGAGCCGACGGCCCGGCACGCACTGCCCGAGGGCGGCAGCCGGCTCGAGTACGCCCGCGGCCCGGCCGGGCTGCATACCTACATGATCGACCTCGACCCGGCGGGCCGGGTGCTCGGCTGGCGGCAGGTGCTCGACGAAGCCGGTTTCGCCGCGGTGCGGCCGGGCCTGTCGCGCGACGAGCTGCGCCGCCTGCTCGGCACGCCCACGCAGGAGCAGGTCTTTGCCCGCCTCGACCAGCGCGTCTGGAGCTACCGCTGGGCCAGCTGGGACTGCACCTGGTTCCAGGTGACCCTCGGCCTGGCCAGCGATCGGGTCAGCGGCACCGGGTCCGGGCCCGATCCGCGCTGCGAGGCGCCGGACGACCATCCGCATTGAGCCCGATCCCGGCGCCGGGGCCGGTCCGACAGCCGTCGGGCCCGACTGGTTTAGCATGCGCGACTCGCGCCCGCGGCAAGGTGCCGCACGCCCCTGTCTGCCCATGAGCTCCCCAGTCGAACCGTCTGCCCTGCCCTTCCTGCCTTTTGCGCTGCCCGAGATCGGCGAGGCGGAGATCGCCGAGGTGGTCGACACCCTGCGCTCCGGCTGGGTCACCACCGGTCCGAAGGCCCGGCGCTTCGAGCAGGACTTCGCCACCTTCCTCGGCACGACGGGCCTGGAGGCGATCGCGGTGAACTCGGCCACCGCCGGCCTGCACCTGGCGCTGGAGGCCCTGGGCATCGGGCCGGGCGACGAGGTGATCACCACCACCCATACCTTCACCGCCACCGCCGAGGTGGTGCGCTACCTCGGTGCCGACGTGACGCTGGTGGACGTGGACCCCGCCACGCTGTGCATCGACGTCGACGCCTTCGAGGCCGCGATCACCCCGCGCACGAAGGCGGTGATCCCGGTGCACTACGCCGGCCGGGCCGCGGACATGCCGCGTCTGCTGGCGATCGCGCGCCGCCACGGGCTGAAGGTGGTCGAGGATGCCGCACATGCCCTGCCGACCACCTGCGGCGGCCGGCTGGTGGGCACGCTCGACAGCGACGTCACCGTCTTCAGTTTCTATGCCAACAAGACCATCACCACCGGCGAGGGCGGCATGCTGGTCACGCGTGACCCGGCGATTGCCGCGCGCGCCAGGGTGATGCGCCTGCACGGCATCAACCGCGACGCCTTCGACCGCTTCACCGCCAAGGTGCCGAGCTGGTACTACGAGATCGTCGCGCCCGGCTTCAAGTACAACCTGACCGACATCGCGGCCGCGCTGGGCATTCACCAGCTGCAACGTGCCCACGCCTTCCAGCAGCGCCGCGCCGCGCTGGCGGCGCGCTACGACGCCCTGCTGGCCGACCTGCCGCTGATCCTGCCGCCGCAGCCGTCGGCGGGTGACACGCACGCCTGGCACCTCTACGTGATCCGGCTGACCGACGACGCACCGATCGGCCGCGACGCGCTGATCGAGGCGCTCTACGCCGCCGGCATCGGCTGCAGCGTGCACTACATCCCGCTGCACCTGCATCCGTACTGGCGCGAGCGCTACGCGCTGCGCGCCGAGGACTTCCCGCAGAGCCAGCTCGCCTACGAGCGCATGCTCAGCATTCCGCTGTACACGCGCATGACCGAGGCGGATGTGGACCGGGTTGCCGCCGCGCTTCGCCAGGCGCTGGCGGGCTGAGCCCGGCAGCGTCGGGATGCAGGGAAGGGCCGATGGCCAAGCGACTGCTCGACCTGCTCGGCGCGGGGCTGGGGCTGGTGCTGCTGGCGCCGTTGCTGCTGCTGGTCGCGCTGGCGATCCGGCTCGACTCGCCCGGGCCGGTGTTCTACCGCCAGCGGCGCGTGGGGCGGGGCGGGCGGGAGTTCCGCATCCACAAGTTCCGCACGATGACGCACGACCCGGGCGACCGCGGTCCGCAGCTCACGGTCGGCGGCGATGCGCGCATCACCCGGGTCGGCGCCTTCCTGCGCCGCAGCAAGCTCGACGAGCTGGCCCAGCTGTTCGATGTGCTGGCCGGCGACATGAGCCTGGTCGGCCCGCGCCCGGAGGTGCCGCGCTACGTGGCGCTGTACCCGGCCGGGCTGCGCGAGAAGGTGCTCTCGGTGCGGCCGGGCATCACCGACTTCGCCTCGATCGAGTTCCGCGACGAGAACGACCTGCTGGCGCGCAGCGCCGACCCGGAGCGCACCTACCGCGAGGAGGTGCTGCCGCGCAAGCTGGCCCTGCAGGCCCGCTACGTCGACCAGGCCGGCCTGCGGACCGATCTGATGCTGATGGCGCGTACGCTGGCGGCGTTGCTCGCCCGTTGAAGGGCGCATGCGCCCCGTCGCCGCCTCCCATTCCCTCATGAACTGGCCCCTCCTCGACAGCCTGCTGACCCGCCTGCGGCCACACCGCGAGGCCATCGCCCTGGCGGTGGACGCGGCGGTGATCGCCGCCTGCTGGCATGTCACCTACCTGTTCCGTCTCGGTTTCGAGCGCTGGCATTCGGCGCGCCCGGGCTACGACCTGTGGGTGATGCTCGGGCTGGTGACGCTGTACCTGACGGTGTTCGTGGCCCTGCGCGTGCCCAAGGGCATGTGGCGCTTCTCGGGTTTCGGCGAGATCCAGCGGCTCACGCTGGCCTGCGCGATCGCCGGTCTGCTCGGCGCCGTGGCGGTGCTGATGGCCCAGCTGACCAAGGTGCCGCGTGCGGTGCTGGCGCTGCACCCGGTGGTCAGCCTGATGGGCCTGGCGATGGTGCGCATCGTCTACCGCATGCTCTACGAGCACATGCGCGGGCGCATCTCCGGCTCGATGCACGAGACCCGCCGGGCGCTGGTGATGGGGGCCGGTGATGCCGCCAAGCTGCTCATCGCGGGCATCCAGCACCACGGCTGGGTGGTGGTGGGCCTGCTCGACGACGACCGCCGCAAGCACGGCGTGCGCATCGGCAACGTGCCGGTGCTCGGCCCGCTGGACAGCGCGCCGCGCTGGGCGGCACTGCATGGCATCAGCCACATCATCGTCGCGCTGCCCTCGGCCACGCCCGGCGAACGCCGGCGGGCGCTGGACCTGGCCGCCGCCACCCACCTGCCGGTGGTGACGGTGCCCAACGCCGCCGAGCTGCGCGAGGGGCGGGCACTGGCCAACGTGCGCGACATCGAGCCCGAGGACCTGCTCGGCCGCGAGCCGGTGCAGCTCGACGAGGGCGGCATCAGCGAATGCCTGTCGGGCAAGGTGGTGCTGATCACCGGGGCCGGTGGCTCGATCGGTTCCGAGCTGTGCCGCCAGGTGGCGCGCTACGGGCCGCTGCGGCTGGTGCTGTTCGAGCTGAGCGAGTTCGCGCTGTACCGCATCGAGCAGGAGCTCGGCGAGCATTTCCCGCACATCCCGCTGCTGCGCCGGGTGGGCGACGTGCGTGATGCCGAGGGCCTGCGCGCCACCTTCGCCCAGGTGCGGCCGCAGGTGGTGTTCCACGCCGCGGCCTACAAGCATGTGCCGCTGATGGAGGAGGACAACGCCTTCGCCGCGCTGCGCAACAACACCCTGGGCACGGCCAACGCCGCCCGTGCGGCGGCCGAGGCCGGCGCGGAGCGCTTCGTGCTGATCTCCACCGACAAGGCGGTCAACCCCACCAACGTGATGGGGGCCACCAAGCGAGCCGCCGAGCTGGTGATCTCGCGGCTGGCGGCCCAGGCGGCCGCGCAGGGCTGGCGCACCCGCTTCATGGCGGTGCGCTTCGGCAACGTGCTGGGCTCGTCGGGCAGCGTGATTCCGAAGTTCAAGGCCCAGATCGCCCGCGGCGGGCCGGTGACGGTGACGCACCCGGAGATCACGCGCTACTTCATGACCATTCCGGAGGCTGCCCGCCTGGTGGTGCAGGCCGCGGCGATCGGCGAGGGGGGCCAGGTCTTCGTGCTCGACATGGGCGAGCCGGTGAAGATCGTCGACCTGGCGCGCGACCTGATCCGCATGAGCGGCCACACGCCCGAGGACATCCCGATCACCTTCAGCGGCCTGCGCCCGGGCGAAAAGCTCTACGAGGAACTGCTGGCCGACGCCGATGCCACCCTGCCGACCCGCTTCGAGCGGCTGCGCATCGCGCGGCTGGTCGAGCAGGCCCAGGCGGTGGACGTCCAGCAGCTGCTCGACTGGGTCCAGGCCCGTCACGCCGCCCCGGATGCCGAGGTGCGCGCACGGCTGGCCGCCGTGCTGCCGGAGTACCGGCCGGCGCGGCACTGAACCGCCGGGCCGCCGCGCACTCTCAACCTTCCTGTCGAACATCGTTTCCCTCCTGTCTGTCATGCTGCGTCGTACCTTTCTTCTGGCTTCCACCCCGGCCGTCCTCACGGCCTGCGTCACCGTTCCTTCCCAGCCCGCGCCGATGCCGCGCATCGGCCTGGCACTGGGCGGTGGCGCTGCCAAGGGCTTCGCCCATGTCGGCGTGATCAAGGTCCTGGAGGCCTCCGGCCTGACCCCGGCGGTGGTGGCGGGCACCAGCGCGGGCAGCGTGGTCGGGGCGCTGTATGCCTCCGGGTTGAGCGGCTTCGCGCTGCAGGAGCAGTCCTTCGCGCTGGACGAGGGCCGCATCCGCGATCTGACGCTGTTCGGCGTCGGCGGTCTGATCAAGGGCGAGAAGCTGCAGGACTACGTCAACGAACTGGTGGGCAAGCGTCCGCTCGAACAGCTCGCCAAGCCCTTTGCGGCCGTGGCCACCGACCTCGACAGCGGCGCGCGGGTGATCTTCAACCGCGGCAACACCGGCCAGGCGGTGCGGGCGTCCTGCAGCATTCCGGGTGTCTTCCAGCCCGCGGTGATCGCCGGCAAGCGCTACGTGGACGGCGGGCTGGTCAGCCCGGTGCCGGTGGATGCGGCCCGCCAGCTCGGCGCAGACCTCGTCATCGCGGTGGACATCTCGTCGAAGGCGAAGGACGGCCGGGCCGAGGGCATCTTCAGCAACCTGAACCAGACCATCACGATCATGGGTCAGAAGCTCGGCGAGCAGGAGATGGCCCGCGCCGAGGTGGTGCTGCGCCCGCGCGTCGGGCAGATCGGCGCGGCCGACCTGGACCAGAAGCACGTGGCCGTGCTCGAGGGCGAGAAGGCGGCGCAGGCGGCGCTGCCGGCCATCCGCGCGGCCATCGAGCGCTGGCAGCAGGCCCGTCAGACCCGCTGAGGAAGGCGCGGCGGGCGGGCGCGTTGCTTGTCGCCGACAGGCCCTGTCCTGCGTCCGGCCTGCAGGGAGGCATCCGTGCGATATGGCCGCCGCTGCCTAGTCGACCGGGCTCTACCGGTGCGCGGCGTCGCCGCTGGGGCGGGGTCTGCGTACCATGGCGCCCCGAAGGACCGGAGTGTCTGGCGACAGCCCTCCGGCGGCGAGATCGAGCCGGCAGCAGCAGACCGGCCCCAGGGTTGGCGGCAATGGGTGGCCGACGCGCGGGCGTCGGTCTGCGAGAACGGTCATGGGGTCCGCAGTGAAGTACGAGCACAGCATCGAGCGCAGCACGGAGCTGCTGCGCATGGCGCTGCCCTTGATGTCCCGGCAGGCGGCGGCCCTGCACCCGGTCAGCTACGCGGTCTGGTACGAATACGTCGCCGGCGAGAACCCGACGCTGCGCGCAGCAATGGACCGCACCCTGGCCAGCGACGGGGCGCTCGACGAGGCGGCCGTGCACACGCTGTACCGCCGTCATGTGGCCGAGGTGGATCCGCAGACCGCGCAGCGGGTGGCCGACGGCTTCCAGCGGGTGCTCACCGGCATGGCCGAGTCGGCGGCGCTGGCGGGTGATCAGACGGCGCGTTTCGGCTCGTCGCTGTCGCGGCTGAGCGAACAGCTCGGCGAGTCCGAGTCGACGCCGGCGCTGCAGGAGGTCATGCACGGCACGCGGGAGATGCAGCAGGCGATGGCCCGATTGCAGCAGCGGCTGGACGACAGCCGCCGCGAGATCGCCATGCTGCGCGACGAGGTGCGCCGGGTCCGGCACGAGTCCCTGATCGACGGCCTCACCGGGCTGGCCAACCGGCGCGCCTTCGACCAGCGTCTGGCGACGCTGCTGGCGATTGCGCAGGTGGCCGATCCGGCGGCAGACCGCCAGCCCTGCCTGCTGCTGATGGACATCGACCACTTCAAGCGCATCAACGACAGCTACGGCCATGCCTTCGGCGACCAGGTGATCCAGGCGGTGGCGCAGGTGCTGCAGCGGCATGTGCCGGCGGCCGGGCTGGCCGCGCGCATCGGTGGCGAGGAGTTCGCGCTGCTGCTGCCGCCCACCTCGGTGGACGAGGCCGGCCGCCTGGCCGAGAAGGTGCGGGCCACGATCGCCGGCAGCCGCATCCGCCGCCAGGGCGCCGGCGATCCGCTGGAGCGCGTCACCGTCTCCCTGGGCGTGGCGCCGTACCGTCGCGGGGAGAGCCCGCGCGAGTTCGTCGACCGGGCCGATCAGGCGCTGTATGCCTCCAAGTCGGCCGGACGGGATCGGGTGACGGTGCTCGGTGCGGCGTGAGGCGGCCGGGCCAGGCGGACGCCCTCAGGCCTTCAGCAAGGGGGCCAGGAAGCGCCCGGTGTGGCTGTCCGGGCAGGCGGCGACCTCCTCCGGCGTGCCGGCCACGAGCAGCCGGCCGCCACCGGCCCCTCCCTCGGGACCCATGTCGATCAGCCAGTCGGCGGTCTTGATGACGTCCAGGTTGTGCTCGATCACCACGATCGTGTTGCCGGCGTCGCGCAACTGGTGCAGCACCTTCAGCAGCAGCTGGATGTCGTGGAAGTGCAGGCCGGTGGTGGGCTCGTCCAGGATGTACAGCGTGCGACCGGTGTCGCGCTTGGAGAGCTCCAGCGCCAGCTTGACGCGCTGCGCTTCGCCGCCCGACAGCGTGGTCGCGCTCTGGCCCAGCGTGATGTAGCCCAGCCCGACGTCCAGCAGGGTCTGCAGCTTGCGCGCGATCGTCGGCACGGCGCTGAAGCAGGCGTGCGCGTCCTCCACCGTCAGGGCCAGCACCTCGGAGATGTTGCGGCCCTTGTAGAGGATCTCCAGCGTCTCGCGGTTGTAGCGCTTGCCATGGCAGACGTCGCAGGGCACGTAGACGTCGGGCAGGAAGTGCATCTCCACCTTCAGGACGCCGTCGCCCTGGCAGGCCTCGCAGCGGCCGCCCGCGACGTTGAAGCTGAAGCGTCCCGGCCCGTAGCCGCGTTCGCGCGCGGCCGGCACCTCGGCAAAGAGTTCGCGGATCGGCGTGAACAGCCCTGTGTAGGTGGCCGGGTTGCTGCGCGGGGTGCGGCCGATGGGGCTCTGGTCGACGTTGATGACCTTGTCGAAGGCGTCCAGCCCTTCGATCTCGTCGTGCGGCGCCGGCTCCAGGTGGCTCTGGTAGAGCTTCTTGGCCACCGCGGCGTAGAGGGTATCGTTGACCAGCGTGCTCTTGCCGGAACCGGACACGCCGGTCACGCAGGTGAACAGGCCGACCGGGATCTCGGCCGTCACGCCCTTCAGGTTGTTGCCGCGGGCGTTGACGATGCGCAGCTGTCGCGGGTCGGTCTGGTCCGTGAGCTGGCTGCGCCGTGCGGGCACCGCGATCTTCAGCACCTGGGCGAGGTAGCGCCCGGTGATCGAATCGGGGTGGGCCGCCACCTCGGCGGGTGTGCCCTGGGCCAGCACCCGCCCGCCATGCGTGCCGGCGCCCGGGCCCATGTCGACCACGTGGTCGGCGGCGCGGATCATGTCCTCGTCGTGCTCGACCACCAGCACGCTGTTGCCCAGGTCGCGCAGGTGGCGCAGCGTGCCGATCAGGCGCTCGTTGTCGCGCTGGTGCAGGCCGATGCTGGGCTCGTCGAGCACGTACATCACGCCCGACAGGCCCGAGCCGATCTGGCTGGCCAGGCGGATGCGCTGCGCCTCGCCGCCCGAAAGGGTGTCGGCGCTGCGGTCCAGGCTGAGGTAGTTCAGGCCGACGTCGTTGAGGAACTTCAGCCGAGCGCGGATCTCGCGCACCACCTTGTCGGCGATCTCGGCCTTGGCGCCCTGCAGGGTGAGCCGCTCGAAGTAGTGCAGGCAGTCGGCCAGCGTGGCGTGCTCGACCTCGTAGATCGGCCGCGGCGGAAGTTCGCCCGCGTCGATCAGCAGCACGTGGCGGGCCTCGGTGCGCAGGCGGGCGCCATGGCAGGCCGGGCAGGGCTTGTGGCTCTGGTAGCGCGCCAGATCCTCGCGCACAGTGGCCGAATCGGTCTCGCGGTAGCGCCGCTCCAGGTTGGGCAGGATGCCCTCGAAGGGATGCCAGCGCTTGACGCTGCGCTTGCGCCCCGCCGCACCCTCGGCGTGATAGACGAAGGCGATGTCCTCGCTGCCTGATCCCTGCAGCAGCACGCGCTGATGCTCGGGTGCCAGGTGTTCCCAGGGCACCTCGAGCTGGAAGCCGTAGTGGGCGGCCACACTCTCCAGCATCGAGAAGGTGTAGGCATTGCGCCGGTCCCAGCCCTTGATCGCGCCGCTGGCCACGCTGAGCGAGGGGAAGGCCACCACCCGTTCCGGGTCGAACACGACCACTTCGCCCAGGCCGTCGCAGCTCGGGCAGGCGCCCACGGGCGAGTTGAAGGAGAACAGTCGCGGCTCCAGCTCGCTGAGCCCGTAACCGCACACAGGGCAGGCGAACTTGCTGGAATAGAGATGCTCGCGGCCGCCGTCCGGCGCGTCCAGGTCCAGCGCGATGGCGCGGCCGTCGGCGATGCGCAGCGCGGCCTCGAAGCTTTCGGCCAGACGCTGCTTCATGTCCAGGCGCACGCGCAGGCGGTCGATCACCACGTCGATGTCGTGCTTCTCGGCCTTCTTCAGGGGCTGCAGGTCAGCCGCCTCGAGCACCCGGCCGTCGACGCGAAAGCGCACGTAGCCCTGTGCCTGCATCTGTTCGAACAGTTCGACGAACTCCCCCTTGCGGTCGCGCACCACCGGGGCCAGCACCATCAGCCGACTTTCGGCCGGCCAGGCCAGTACGTCGTCGACCATCTGGCTCACGTTCATCGCATCCAGGGGCTGGCCGTGCTCGGGACAGTGCGGCGTGCCCGCCCGGGCGTAGAGCAGGCGCAGGTAGTCGTGGATCTCGGTGATCGTGCCGACGGTGGAGCGGGGGTTGTGGCTGGTGGCCTTCTGCTCGATCGAGATCGCGGGCGACAAGCCCTCGATCACGTCGACGTCGGGCTTGTCCATCAGCTGCAGGAATTGACGCGCGTAGGCCGACAGGCTTTCCACATAGCGCCGCTGCCCCTCGGCATAGAGCGTGTCGAAGGCCAGGCTCGACTTGCCCGATCCGCTCAGGCCGGTGATGACCACCAGGGCCTGCTTGGGCAGGTCGAGGTCGATGTTCTTCAGGTTGTGCGTGCGGGCGCCCCGGACGCGGATCGCGGCGGGTTCGTGCCCGGCAGGCCGACTCCCTCGTTCGAGTTGGGGTTCGGCAGGAGTGTGACGCGTCGGCATGGCGGGGTACGCAGGACGGAACTCGGCATCATAGTGGCCCGGTCCCTGCCGTCACAGGGGGGGGCCGAGGCGGACTGCCGACCTGCCGGGGACGGGGTCTTCGGGAGCGCGGCGATACTCGATACCCGCCGCCGCTGCCGTCGCCCGTGTGCCATGTCCCGCCCCGCCTCCGTCGTTCCCCTGCGCCCGTTCCATGAGGGGTTGTCGCCTTACAACCCGCAGACCCATGTCTGCATGGAGTGCAGCATCCGGCAGTTCGCGCTGTTCGGGGCGCTCGACGAGGCCGGCCTGGAGCGCATCCACCACCACATCGCCGATCTGCGTTTCGAGCCCGGTCAGGTGCTCTACGCCGCCGAGGATGCCGGCACCGCGGTCTATACCGTGCGCTCCGGGGTGCTGCGCATGGAGCGAAGCAGTCACGCCGGCGAGCGGCGCATCCTGCGGCTGGCCGGACGTACTGACCTGGTGGGCCTCGAGGCCGTGCTGGGTCAGACCTACGCAGCCGATGCGGTGGCCTGCACGGCGGTGGAGGTCTGCCGGATCCCGCGGGTGATGATCGACGAGTTCATTCGCGATCAGCCCGAGCTGGCCCGGGATCTGATGAAGCGCTGGCAGCGTGCTCTGGACGATGCCGACGAGTGGCTCACGGAGCTCGCCCGGGGCAGTGCCCGCCACCGCATGCTCCGGCTCGTTCTCAAGCTCAGCGAGTACAGCGATCCGGACAACCTGATCTGGTTGCCGACACGTCAGGAGATGGGCGCCATGCTGGACCTCACCTTCGAGACGGCCAGCCGGGCGGTGTCCCAGATGCGCAAGGACGGCATCCTGCATGTCGTCGACTCGCGCTGCGCTCGTCTCGACATGGCGCGGCTGCTGGAAGCTCTGAAACAGGAGTAGCGTGCGGCCCGCCCTGGGGTAGGCAGGCGTCGTCCAAACTTTTTCTCCTGACCCCTTGTCACCCGTCCGTTATCTGGATATAGTCTAGGGCTTCGCTGCTGATGCCCTGGTTGTTGAGGGGTGGCGGTAGCGGGTCGGATCTGGCGGATGAGTAGGTCGACGGAAGTTGACTTGGTCTGCTGGGTT
>JAKLLA010000024.1 GCA_023150375.1 Burkholderiaceae bacterium | reverse complement strand
TACGCCTTGGCGGTACCGCCGAACTTGGCCGACAGCACGGTCGTGATCGCCGCCGTCAGCGTCGTCTTGCCGTGGTCCACGTGACCGATCGTGCCCACGTTCACGTGCGGCTTGGTCCGCTCGAACTTTTCTTTTGCCATGTTTCGCGCTCCAAAGTGCGATCAAGGTAAAACAACGCCGACCAACGCTCTCGACGAAAGTTGGTGGTGCCCATGGCGCGGATCGAACGCGCGACCTCTCCCTTACCAAGGGAGTGCTCTACCACTGAGCCACATGGGCATCGACACAGGGCTGGATGCATCGCAAGGGCAATGCCACCACACCCAATCCTGTGCCGACCTCGACAAAACCACCCGGAACGAATGGAGCGGGAAACGGGAATCGAACCCGTGTCATCAGCTTGGAAGGCTGAGGTTCTACCATTGAACTACTCCCGCCGAATGAATCACGCTTACTGCGCGATCCAGGACTCGACAGGCATCGACCAACGTCACTCGCTTCGACAACCCATCGTCTCCGGACGACGTTTCGCTGGTGGAGGAGGCTGGATTCGAACCAGCGTAGGCGTAAGCCAACAGATTTACAGTCTGCCCCCTTTAGCCACTCGGGCACCCCTCCTTGGCGAGCCCATAACTTTAACACCACCCCTTCATCAATTGCAAGCGCCTTGTGCTCGACCCGCTGTTGCAGGCTGTCAACGCGGCCTTCCGGTCGTCAGCAGCCAGTCCACCGGGGCGGCACCGCGTTCGCGCAGCAGGTGATTGGTCCGGCTGAACGGCCGGCTGCCGAGGAAGGGCAGCGGCGGGCGGCGAGCCGACAGGGGCGAGGGGTGATTGGACATCACCACCCCGTGCCGTGCTCCGGCCGCGCCGAGGCGCGCGGCCTTCTGCTGCGCATGCGCGCCCCAGAGCAGGAAGACCTTGGGCGCCGGGTCGCCCGCGACGGCGTCGATCACCGCGTCGGTGAAGGTGGCCCAGCCCGCCTTGGCGTGGCTGGCCGGTCGATCCCGCTCGACCGTCAGGCTGGTGTTGAGCAGCAACACCCCGGCGTCGATCCAGGGACTCAAATCGCCACCGCTCGGCAGCACGCCCCCCAGGTCATCGACGAGTTCCTGTCGGATGTTGCGCAGGCTGGGCGGGATCTTCACGCCGTCGGGCACCGAGAACGCGAGCCCCTGGGCCTCGCCCGGACCGTGGTACGGATCCTGCCCCAGGATGACCACCTTGACCTGCGCCGGCGTCAGGCCACGCAGCGCGCGCAGCGGGTCGGCCGGATAGATGTCCACGCCCGCCGCCCGGCGCTGATCCACCTGGTCACACAGCCGCTGACCGACTTCGCTGGCCAGGAAGCCCTGCGCCAGCCCCGCCCAGGCCACCGGCAGGCCGCCAAAGGCCTCGGCGAGGGGTCGTTGCAGGCGGTTGTCCGGCAGGCCGCCCGCAACCACCTCGTCGTCGAGCCGCCTCACGCGGCGTGGCCGGCGGGCATCTCGAACAGATCGGCCAGCGCCGCCCCCGGATCGGGCTGGCGCATGAAGGCCTCACCGACCAGGAAGGCGTGCACGTCGGCCGCGCGCATGCGCTGCACGTCTGCCTTGCCCAGGATGCCCGATTCGGTGACCAGCAGGCGGTCGGCCGGCACGTCGGCCAGCATGCCCAGCGTCGTGTCCAGCGTGACCTCGAAGGTGCGGAGGTTGCGGTTGTTGATGCCCACCAGCGGCGTCTTCAGCCGCAGCGCGCGCTGCAACTCCTCGGCGTCGTGCACCTCGACCAGCACCGCCAGGCCCAGCGACCGCGCGCAGTCCTCCAGCTCGGCCATCTGCGCATCGGCCAGGCAGGCGGCGATCAGCAGGATGCAGTCCGCGCCCATCGCCGCGGCTTCGACGACCTGGTAGGGATCGACCATGAAGTCCTTGCGCAGCACCGGCAGCGCACAGGCGGCACGCGCCTCGCGCAGGTAGGCGACCGAGCCCTGGAAGTAGGGCGCGTCGGTCAGCACGCTCAGGCAGGCCGCGCCGTGGCGGGCGTAGCTGCGGGCGATCTCGGCGGGGTGGAAGTCCGGCCGGATCACGCCCTTGCTCGGGCTGGCCTTCTTGATCTCGGCGATCACCGCAGCCTGCCCGGCGGCGATCCTGGCGCGCAGCGCGGCCTCGAAGTCGCGCCGGCCGGGCCGCTGTGCATCGGCCTGCACCTGCAGGTCGGCTTCGCCGATGCGCAGGCGCGCCGCGGCGATTTCCTCGTGCTTGGTCGCCACGATCTTCTTCAGGATGTCGGTGGCCATGGGGTCAGGCTCCTGCCAGTCGCTTCGTCGCGGCGACGAACTCGTCGCGCTTGCGGGCCGCGGCACCGCTCTCCAGGGCGGCGCGGGCCCGCTCGATGCCCTCGGCCATCGTGGCCGCCACGTTGGCCGCGTACAGGCCCACGCCGGCGTTGAGGATCACGATGTCGCGCGCCGGGCCGCTCTCGTTGGCCAGCACGCCGGCCAGCATGGCCTGCGACTGCTCGGGCGTCTCCACCTTCAGCGCGCGAGCGCCCGCCATCGGCAGGCCGAAGTCCTCGGGGTGGATCTCGTACTCGCGGATCGCCCCGTCGCGCAACTCGCCCACCATCGTGGCCGCGCCCAGCGACACCTCGTCCATGCCGTCGCGGCCGTGCACCACCACCGCGTGCTCGGCGCCCAGGCGCTGCAGCGCGCGCACCTGGATGCCCACCAGGTCGGGGTGGAACACGCCCATCAGGATGTTGGGCGCATCCGCCGGGTTGGTCAGCGGGCCGAGGATGTTGAACATCGTGCGCACACCCAGTTCCTTGCGCACCGGGGCGACGTTCTTCATCGCCGGGTGGTGGTTGGGCGCGAACATGAAGCCGATGCCGGTCTCGGCGATGCACTGCGCGATCGCCTGCGGCGGCAGCGAGAGGCTCACGCCCATGGCCTCCAGCACGTCGGCGCTGCCGGACTTGCTGGAGACGCTGCGCCCGCCGTGCTTGCTCACCCGGGCGCCCGCCGCGGCGGCCACGAACATGCTGCAGGTGGAGATGTTGAAGGTGTGCGAGCCGTCGCCGCCGGTACCGACGATGTCGACCAGGTGGGTGCGGTCGGCCACCGGCACCTTGACCGAGAACTCGCGCATCACCTGCGCAGCGGCGGTCAGCTCGCCGATGGTTTCCTTCTTCACCCGCAGGCCGATCATCAGCGCGGCCATCACGGTGGGCGACATCTCGCCGCTCATGATGCGGCGCATCAGCGCCAGCATCTCGTCGTGGAAGATCTCGCGGTGCTCGATGACGCGCGTCAGGGCTTCGGTGTTGGTGATGGGCATGAGCGTCTCCAGGGTTGCGTGTCGTGTCGCCGTGCGGGCCGGTGCCTCGGTGCGTCAGGACATCTGCAGGAAGTTCTTCAGCATCGCGTGGCCGTGCTCGCTGAGGATGGACTCGGGGTGGAACTGCACCCCCTCCAACGGCAGCGAACGGTGGCGCACGCCCATGATCTCGCCGTCGCCCGCCGTGGCGGTGACGACCAGGTCGGCCGGCAGCGTGTCGCGCGCGATCGCCAGCGAGTGGTAGCGGATCACGCTGAACTGCGGCGGCAGCCCGGCGAACACGCCCTGCTGGTCGGTGGTGATGGTGTCGGCCTTGCCGTGCATCTGCACCTTCGCGCGCACGATGTCGCCGCCCAGTGCCGCGCCGATGCTCTGGTGCCCCAGGCACACGCCCAGGATCGGCAGCTTGCCCATGAAGTGGCGGATCGCCTCGATGCAGATGCCCGCCTCGGCCGGCGAGCAGGGCCCGGGCGAGAGCACCAGGCGGTCGGGCTTGAGCGCCTCGATCTCGGCAATCGAGATCTCGTCGTTGCGGTGCACCCGGACGTCCTCGCCGAGTTCACCGAAGTACTGCACCAGGTTGTAGGTGAAGCTGTCGTAGTTGTCGATCATCAGCAGCATGGTGGTTCTCCCGGTGCGGTTCAGAAGCCTTCTTCGACCAGTTCGGCGGCGCGGATGACCGCGCGCATCTTCACCTCGGTCTCCTTCCACTCCGTCTCCGGCACCGAGTCGGCCACGATGCCGGCGCCCGCCTGCACGTACAGCGTCTGGTCCTTGATGACGCCGGTGCGGATCGCGATGGCCACGTCCATGTCGCCGGCAAAGCTCAGGTAGCCCACCGCGCCGCCGTAGACGCCGCGCTCGCTGATCTCCAGCTGGTCGATGATCTCCATCGCGTGGATCTTCGGCGCACCGCTGAGCGTGCCGGCCGGGAAGCTGGCGCGCAGCACGTCCAGGCTGCTCATGCCATCCTTGAGCACGCCCTCGACGTTGCTGACGATGTGCATCACGTGCGAGTAGCGCTCGATGCCGAAGGCCTCCGTCACCTTCACCGAGCCGGTCTTGGCGATGCGGCCGATGTCGTTGCGCGCCAGGTCGATCAGCATCAGGTGCTCGGCGCGCTCCTTGGCGTCGGCCAGCAGGTCCTGCTCGTTGCGCGCGTCCAGCTCCGGCGTGGCGCCGCGCGGCTTGGTGCCGGCGATCGGGCGGATGGTGACGACCTTCTCCGCACGGCCGTCCACCGTGCGCAGCTCCTGGCGCACCAGGATCTCCGGCGAGGCGCCGACGATCTGGAAGCCGCCCATGTCGTAGTAGTACATGTACGGCGACGGGTTGAGCGAGCGCAGCGCGCGGTATAGGCTCAGCGGGTTCTCGGTGTAGCGCTTCTTGACGCGCTGGCCGATGACGATCTGCATGCAGTCGCCCGCCGCGATGAACTCCTTGGCCTTCTCGACAGCCGCCTCGAAGTCGGCCTTGCCGTACTCGTGCTCCACCGGGTAGGACGGCCCGCGCCGCACCTGCGGCGCCGTCACGCTGTAGCGCAGCTGGTCGCCCAGCTCCGACAGGCGCTTCTTGGCCGAGAAATAGGCCTCCGGCGTGCGCGGATCGGCGTAGACGATGAGGTACAGCCGGCCCGACAGGTTGTCGATCACCGCCAGCTCCTCGGTCTGCAGCAGCTGGATGTCGGGCGTGCCGATGCCGTTGGGCAGGCGCCGGCCGGCCAGCTTCTTCTCGATGCAGCGCACCGTCTCGTAGCCGAAGTAGCCCGCCAGCCCGCCGCAGAAGCGCGGCAGCCCCGGGCGCAGCGCCACCTTGAAGCGCTGCTGGTAGGCCTCGATGAAGTCCAGCGGGTTGCCCTCGTGGCGCTCCACCACCTTGCCGTCGGTGACCACCTCGGTCACCCCGCCGGTGGCGCGCAGCAGGGTGCGCGCCGGCAGGCCGATGAAGGAGTAGCGCCCGAAACGCTCGCCGCCGACGACGGACTCCAGCAGGAAGCTGTGCGGCTTGCCGCCGGCCAGCTTCAGGTACAGCGACAGCGGCGTTTCCAGGTCAGCGAAGGCCTCGCTGACCAGCGGGATGCGGTTGTAGCCCTGCTCGGCCAGGCTCTTGAATTCGAGTTCGGTGATCACGGTGTGCGCTCCGATGTGAGGAACTGGGCCCACCGGCAGGTTCACGTCCGACGCATTCGGCGCGCGGTCTGCCGCGGGCCTGGTTTGATCGTGTCGGGGTCGGGCCTCAACGCGCCGGACCCCTCGGGGTCGCCGTCCGATGCGCAAGGCGCGCGGCGGCCAACGTCAGCAGATCAGTGCTTCAGCGGACGGGCATCCCCGGGTTCGGACCCGGTCGGCCACGCCCGCTGCCAGGCGTGCGTTCAGCGACGCCAGGGCCAGGCTCCCCGGTCGTGCGACCCGGTCACCTGTGTGATGCTGCGCTTGCGCGGAAGGAACATGATGGCGCGCAGTGTAGCAGCGGCCCGACCTGCGCCACACCCTGCGGCCCGAGGGTCGTGCGCTGGGCTGTGCCGCGCCGTGCACCGAGTGACCGGTCCTCCCGGGCCCGGTCGCATGCGCGCTCCCGGGTCGCTGCGGCGGGTGTCAGATCGCCGCGGGCGGCAACGCGCCGCGCCTGGCCCCCCGCCGGCCGAGCCGCTGCAGCCCCTGCACCCCGTCGTCCACGAAGGTGAACACCACCGGCACGACCAGCAGGCTGAGAAAGGTGGAGGTGATCAACCCGCCGATCACCACGATGGCCATCGGCGCACGGAAGCTCGGGTCCACGCCCAGGCCCAGTGCGATGGGCATCATGCCCGCGCCCATCGCCAGGGTGGTCATGACGATCGGGCGCGCGCGCTTGCGGCAGGCATCCAGCAGCGCGTCGAGGCGGCTCAGGCCGTGCTCGCGCCGCGCCAGGATGACGTAGTCCACCAGCAGGATGGAATTCTTCGTCGCGATGCCCATCAGCATGATCAGGCCGATCATCGAGGGCATCGAGATCGCCGTGTGCGTGGCGAACAGCGCCAGGAAGGCGCCCGGCACCGACATCACCAGCGCGGCCAGGATGGTGACCGGCTGCACGAAGTCGTGGAACAGCAGCACCAGCACGAAGTAGATGCACAGGATGCCGGCGGCCATCGCCAGCGCGAAGCCGGTGAAGAGCTCGCCCATCGCCTCGGCGTCGCCCACCGAGGTGCGGGTGATGCCCGGCGGCAGGTGGGCCAGGCTGGGCAGCGCGTAGGCGGCGGCCTCGACCTCGCCCAGCGGCTGCTGGTTCAGCTCGATCTCGAAGTTGATGTTGCGCGCGCGGTCGTAGCGATCGATCTGCGCCGGCCCGCTTTCCACCGACAGGGTGGCGACGTTGCCCAGCATCACCGGGCCGCGCGCTCCGGGCACCGGCAGGCGGGCCAGCAGCTCCAGGTCCTGGCGCGCGGTGGCGGGCAGTCGCACCACCACGGGCACCTGGCGCTCGGCCAGGTTGAGCTTGGCCAGGCCCTGGTCGTAGTCGCCGGCGGTGGCGATGCGCAGCGTGTCGGCGATCGCCGCCGAGGTGACGCCCAGATCGGCCGCGCGGGCGAAGTCCGGCCGCACGATCAGCTCCGGGCGCTGCAGGCTGCTGGTGGAGGTGACGCCGCCGATGCCCGGCAGGGTGCGCAGCTCGCGCTCGACCTGCTTCGCGTGTTCGGCCAGCACCCGGCCGTCCTCGCCGGCCAGCACCAGCACGAACTTCTCGCTCGAAGCACCCAGGCCGACCTTGAAGCGCGCCCCGGGAATCTGCGCCACCGCCTCGCGCAGCTGGGCCTCCAGATCCTGCTTGCTCAATCCCGGGCGCTCGCGGCGGTGCGTCATGTCGATCGTCAGCACCGCCTTGCGCACCTCGGCGGCCTGCGGCGCGAAGGGATCGCCGCCGGCCGCGCCGCCGCCGATGGCGGTGTAGACCCGCTTGACGTGCGGGTTCTTCTGCACCGCCTCCCGGGCCTGCTCGGCCACCGCACGGGTCTGCTCGAAGGTGCTGCCCGGCGCCAGCGTGACCGTCACCTGCGTCTGCGACAGGTCGTCGGGCGGGATGAACCCGGTGGGCAGCAGCGGCACCAGCGAGAAGGAGCCGAAGAAGAACACCGCCGCCCCCAGCATCGTCCAGCCGCGGTGCTTCAGGCACCACGCGGCCCAGCGCAGGTACCAGCCCAGCCAGCCGGGCTCGCGATGGGACTTCGCCTGCGGCGCTAGCAGGTAGGCCGCCATCATCGGCGTGAGCATGCGCGCCACCACCAGCGAGAAGAACACCGCGATCGCCGCCGTCCAGCCGAACTGCACGAAGAACTTGCCCACCACGCCCGTCATGAAGGCGGTGGGCAGGAAGACCGCGATCAGCGTGAAGGTGGTGGCGATCACCGCCAGGCCGATCTCGTCGGCGGCATCCATCGCGGCCTGGAAGGGTGTCTTGCCCATCCGGAGATGGCGCATGATGTTCTCGATCTCGACGATCGCGTCGTCCACCAGGATGCCCACCACCAGCGACAGGCTCAGCAGCGTCACGACGTTGATGGTGAAGCCCATCAGGTACATCACCGCGAAGGTGGGAATGGCCGACAGCGGCAGCGCGGTGGCCGCCACGAAGGTCGCCCGCCAGTCGCGCAGGAAGAGGAAGACCACCAGCACCGCCAGCGCCGCCCCCTCGTAGAGCAGCATCATCGAACCGTCGAAGTTCTCGCGCACCGGGTCGACGAAGTTGAAGGCCTCGGTGATCGTGATGTCCGGGTGCCCGGCCTGCAGCGTGGCCAGCGCCCGCTGCACGCCCTCGGCCACCTCGAGCTCACCGGCGCCACGCGAGCGGGTGATCTCGAAGCCCACCACCGGACGGCCGTTCAGCAACGCAGCCGAGCGCTGTTCGGCCACCGTGTCGACCACCGTGGCCACCTGGTCCAGGCGCACCACACGCCCGTCCGACAGCGTGATCTGCAGCGCGGCCAGCTCCTGCGCGCTGGCCACGGTGGCCAGCGTGCGCACCGACTGCTCGCCGCCGCCGACGTTGCTGCGCCCGCCGGAGGCTTCCTGCTGCACCTGGCGCAGCTGGCGCGAGATGTCCGCCGCGGTGGCGCCCAGCGCCAGCAGCCGGGCCGGGTCGAGCTCCACGCGCACCTCGCGGGTCACCCCGCCGACCCGGCTGACCGCACCCACGCCCTTGACCGCCAGCAGCGCCTTGGCGACCTGCTTGTCGACGAACCAGGACAGCGCCTCGTCGTCCATCCGGCTGGAGGCCACCGTGTAGGTCAGGATCGGCTGGCCGGACAGGTCCACCTTGGCGACGATCGGGTCGCGCAGGTCGCCGGGCAGGTCGGAGCGGATGCGCGAGACCGCGTCGCGCACATCGTCCACCGCCTCCTGCGTACCCTTCTCGAGGCGGAACTCGGTGGTCACCACCACCGTGCCGTCCATCACGTTGGTGTAGATGTGCTTGACCCCCTGCAGCGTGGCGATCGCGTTCTCGACCTTGCGCGCCACCTCCGTCTCGAGCTGGCCGGGCGAGGCGCCCGGCAGCGCCGCGGTCACCGTGACCATCGGCAGGTCGATGTCCATGAAGTTCTGCACCTTCATCGCGCGGAAGGCCAGCAGCCCCGCCAGCGTCAGCAGGATGAAGAGCAGCACCGAGGGGATCGGCTTGCGGATCGACCAGGCAGAGACGTTCACGGCAACCCTCCGCTCAGCGCGACGCGGCCGCCGCCGGCGTCACCACCCGGACCAGGTCGCCGTCGGCCAGGAAGCCGCTGCCCGCGGCCACCACCGCCGCACCGGCCGCCAGGCCGGCGGTGACCTCGACCCGGTCGCCCACACGCCGGCCGACCGTCACCTTGGTCATCGCCACGCGCTGGTCGGCGCCGACGCGGAACACGTAGGAGAAGCCGTCGCGCAGCACCACCGCGGTCTGCGGCAGCGTCAGGGCGGGGCTGCTGCCCAGCTCGATCGCCCCGCGGGCGAACATGCCGGCGCGCGCAGCGCTGCCGGGCTTCAGGTCGACGTAGACCAGGCCGTTGCGGGTGGCCGCATCGACGGTGGGCGCCACCTGTCGCAACGTGCCGGCCAGCGCCTGGCCGTCGGGCAGCGTCAGCCGGGCCGGCAGGCCCGGGCGCAGCCGCCCCAGCTCGGCCGCGGCCACCTCGGCACGCCATTCCAGACGGCCCTGGCGAATCAGCCGGAACAGCTCCTGCCCCGGATTGGCCACGGCGCCGAGCGTGGCCGCGCGGGCCACGACGATGCCGTCGTCGGGCGCCAGCACACGGGCCTGCTGCAGGCGCAGCGCCTGCGCCTTCTCGGCGGCGCGCGCCGCCTCGAGCCGGGCCTCGGCGCTGCGCTCGGCCGTCAGGAGCTGCTCGATCTGCTGCCGGCTCCAGGCCCCGCTGTCCTGCAGCTCACGCGCGCGCCGCGCGTTGGCCGCTGCCTCGGCCAGCTGGGCCTCGGCCTGCACGACCTGGGCGCGCAGCTGCGCCAGGTCGGCCTGCAGCGTCTCGGTGGCGAACTCGGCCAGCAGCTGACCGCGCCGCACCCGGTCGCCGACGTTCACCCGCACGCTGGCCAGCCTCAGTCCGGCCACCTCGGCGCCCACGCTGGCTTCCTGCCAGGCAGCGATGCTGCCCTGGGCGTCGATCTGCTGTGCCAGCCGGGTCGACTCGACCCGCGTCAGCGCGACGGTCAGCGCCGGTCGCGCCACCGCCGAGGCCGGCTTGCCTGGCTGCGCCTGCAGCCCGCCGGGCCCGGCCAGCGCCAGCAGCAGCGCGCCGGCCAGCCCGGCCCCCCGGCATCGGCGCCCGCGCAGCAGGTCGGAAAGAAGGCGCAGGCGGGAGGGGCGGGCGACGTCGAAGGCAGGCATGGGCAGGCGAAGCGGTCGAAAGGAGCCGGGCAGTCGGCCGCCACCCTCCGGGCCGCGGCCAGCCGCGACGGTAACACTTCGCCGTTGCGGCCGCAGGCGCGCGTGACGCCCGTCACACCCCGCGTGGCGATGCCGCGTCAGCAGGCCAGCCGCAGCGCATCGAGCCGGTCGACCCAGGCCAGCGCCGGCACGTCGCGGATCGGCTCGCCGTGGTTGTAGCCGTAGCTCACCAGCACCAGCGGACAGCCGGCGGCGCGGGCCGCCTCGGCGTCGTTGCGCGAATCGCCGACCATCAGCGTGGCCGCCGGCGCCGTGCCCAGCGCGCGGCAGGTCTCCTGCAGCGGCAGCGGGTCGGGCTTCTTGCGCGCGAAGGCATCGCCGCCGAAGACGATCTCGAAGAAGCCGTCCAGCCCCTTGCTCGCCAGCAGCGGCCGCGCGAAGGCGGTGGGCTTGTTGGTCAGGCAGGCCAGCCGCAGCCCGCGGTCCTGCAGCCGCTGCAGGCCCTCGACCACGCCGGGGTAGACGGCCGAGTGCTGCCCGTTGATCGCCAGGTAGTGGCGCTGGTAGGCCGCCCAGGCCGCGTCGTACAGCGCCGCCTCGCCGCCGACCTGCGCCAGCGTGCGGCGCAGCAGGTGCTCGCTGCCCTTGCCCACGGTGCGCTCGACGAAGGCCCGGTCCACCGCCGGCAGGCCCAGTTCGCCCAGCGTCAGGCCGAGCGCGACGACAAAGTCGCCGAGGGTATCGACCATCGTGCCGTCGAGGTCGACGATGGCGGCCTGCAGGTTCAGGTCGGGCAGGCAGACGGGGGCTTCGGCAGCGGTCACGTTCGGGCAGGCAGGCAGTGGCAGGAGGCCGGATTGTCCCCGGCCCCGCGGGCCGGGCCGCGCGCAAGCCCGCCCGGATCGCAGCGCGGCCGAATCCCGCAGGGCCCGCGGGCCTGCTCAGACGCTCAGCTTGCGCCCCAGGCGCTCTTCGACCCGGGCCGTCTTGGCCTTCAGCCGCCCGCCCGGGCCGGCGCGGTAGTCCACCTTCAGCTGCAGGCCCACGCGCGGGAAGTCCGCGGCCATCGTCTCGAAGCAGCGGTTCACGACCTCCATCACCTCGGACCACTCGCCCTCGAGGATGGTGCCCATCGGCGTGAGCTGGTAGGGCAGCCCGCTGCGGTCGACGATGTCCAGCGCACGCGCCACATGGGCGCTGACGCTTTCGCCCTGCCCCATCGGGGCGATCGAGAATTCGAGCAGAACCATGTCGGGGTCTCCTTGGGAAGCCTTGAAGCAGATCCGGGGCCCGGTCGGCGCCCCGTCGTCATGAAGCCACCGGCGCAGTCGGGCCCGTCCGCCCCCCAGGCGGCAGCACCCGGGCGAACTGTTCGGCCAGCACCTGCGCCACGCCGGCGGCGAAGTCCGCCGGCAGCGCCGCGCCAGGGTGCGCGCGCTGCCAGGCCTGCGCCACCGAGGTGATCGCCTCGGGCCGATAGCGCGCCTGCCGTCCCAGCGCCGCCTCCAGCGCGTTGCAGCGCGCCGTCAGCGCCACCGGGTCGGCGTCCACCAGCAGCACCGCGTGCGCCAGCACGGTGGGCACCCCGGCCACGCGGCGCCAGCTCTGCGCGGTGCCGACCAGCTTGGCGCCGTCCACCGCCAGGTTGTAGCGCCCGTCGCAGAACGAGCCTTCGACCGCCTGCGCCGTCGTGACCAGGCCCAGGCGCGCGAAGGCTGCCGCCAGTTCGGCGCACAGGCCCTGGTAGACCGCCTCGGTGTCGACCGGACGGGCGCTTTCGGCCGGCCACATCAGGCTGAGGTCGAGCACCCCGGGCCCCTGCGGCACCAGCCCGCCGCCCGAGGCCCGCAGCTGCACCGGCCAGCCGGCCCGCGCCGAGGCGGCCACCGCCTCGGCCCAGCCCGGCGCCTGCAGGTAGCTGCGCGGCAGCACCAGCGCCGGCTGCCCCTGCCAGAGGTGCGCGGCGGCCCGGCCACGGGCGGCCACGTCCTGCAGCCAGCGCCCCTCGGCCGCCGGCCCGTCGGCCAGCGGCTGGGTATGCAGGGCGACGAAGCCGAAGGTGGGCAGGCCCGCGGCCGGCGCCCCCTCGGCCCGTCCCGGGCCGGTCCAGGCGGCACGGGGCGGCGACGCGGCGTCCACGGGCATCGACGGTCTCAGCCTGCCGAGGCGATCCGCGCCAGGATCGCGGCGTTGACCTCGGCGGCGCGCTCCATCATCGGCATGTGGCCGGCGCCGTCGAACACCTGCACCGTCGCCCCGGCCGGTGCCAGGCCGGCCTGCGCCGCGGGAATGACCCGGTCCTCCCGGCCCCAGAGCAGCGTGGTCGGCAGGGCCTGCGCATCCAGCCGCGCCACCGGCTGCCCGGCCTGCCGGCCGCCACCGAACAGGGCCGTGCCCAGCTCGCCCAGCAGGGCGTCGACGCCGTCGAGGCGCTTGTACTTCAGCACGTCGTCGACCATCTGCCGCGTCACCAGGCCGGGGTCGGCGAAGAGCCGCTCCAGCACCGGCTTCAGCTCGCGCCGCGAGGTGGCCTGCACGAAGCCCTCGAGGTAGCCGGCATCGATCGTCTCGCCCAGCCCGGCCGGATTCAGCAGCGTCAGCGAGGCCACCCGCGGCGGATCGTCCAGCGCCAGCTGCGCGGCGATCGCCCCGCCCATCGAGTGGCCCACCACGTGCACGCGGGCCACGCCCAGCGGGTCGAGGAAGCGCCGCACGAACCCCGCCAGCGCCGCCAGCGACGTCCCGGGCAGCCGGACCTCGGACTGGCCGTGCCCCGGCAGGTCCAGCGCGATCACCGGTGCCTGCGCCGCCACCGCGTCCAGGTTGAACAGCCAGTTGTCCAGGTCGCCGCCGAAGCCGTGCAGGAAGAGCACCGGCACGCGCGCGCCGAGGTCGTCGCCGCGCCGCGCGTAGCGCAGCCGGATGCCGTCGACCTCGGTGAAGGCGTAGGCCGGGCCGGCCTCGGCCTCGTCCTCGGCCGCAGCCGGCAGCACATAGGCGGCCACGTAGGCGTCGATCTCGGCCTCGCTCACCTCGGGCGGCGCCATCACGCCGAGCAGGGCCTTGACCGGCAGCGTCTCCCCCGGCCGGGCGATGCGCCGGCGCAGCCGGCCGGCGTCGGTGGCCTCGACCGCGTTGGCGATCTTGTCGCTCTCGACGTCGAGGATGGGCATGCCCACCTCGATGGCCGCGCCCTCCTCCACCAGCCAGTCGACGACCTTGCCCTCGCTCATCGACAGCCCCCACTTGGGCATGACGATGGGCGTGATCATGAGGACCCCCGGTCGCTTCGCGCCCACCCCCCGAGGGGGTGCGCCCAGGCCTTGGGACGGCCCGGCGCCCGGGGCGCCTGCGGCCGGATCTGCAGGGTCGGCCGACTCATGCCCGACCTCCGGCCATCGTGCGCTTCACGGCCGCGACGATCTGCGCCGCGCTCGGGATGTAGGCATCTTCCAGCGTCGGCGAGAAGGGCACCGGCACGTGCGGCGGCGTGACCATCTGGATCGGCCCCTTCAGCGCGCCGAAGGCCTGCTGCACCACCTGCGCCGAAACGTCGGCGGCAATGCTGCAGCGCGGATTGGCCTCGTCGACGCAGACCAGCCGGCCGGTCTTTTCCACGCTCTCGATCACCGTGTCGATGTCCAGCGGGCTGAGCGTGCGCAGGTCGATCACCTCGGCCTCGACGCCCTCCCTGGCCAGCGCGGCGGCGGCCTCCAGCGCGCGGTGCACCATCAGGCCGTAGCCGACGATCGACACGCTGGCGCCCTCGCGCAGCACCGCGGCCTCGCCGAAGGGAATCGCGTAGCTCGCCTCGGGCACCTCGCCCTCGAAGCCGTAGAGGTTCTTGTGCTCGAGGAAGATCACCGGGTCGTTGTCGCGGATGCTCTGGATCAGCAGGCCCTTGGTGTCGTAGGGCGTGCTCGGGCAGACCACCTTCAGCCCCGGGATGTGGGTGAACAGCGGCGTGAGCATCTGCGAATGCTGCGCCGCGGCGCGGAAGCCCGCTCCGCACATCGCGCGGATCACCACCGGCGTCTCCGCGCGGCCGCCGAACATGTACTTGAACTTGGCGGCCTGGTTGAAGATCTGGTCGAAGCACACGCCCATGAAGTCGACGAACATCAGCTCGGCCACCGGGCGCATGCCGCAGGCGGCCGCACCGATCGCCGCGCCGATGTAGGCGCTCTCGCTCAAGGGGGTGTCGAGCAGCCGGTCGCCGTGCTTGGCGTACAGGCCCTTGGTGACGCCGAGCACGCCACCCCAGGCGTCCATCTCGCCGTCGCCGCCGGCCCCGCCGACGATGTCCTCGCCCATCATGATCACCGCGGGGTCGCGCGCCATTTCCTGGTCGATCGCCTCGTTGATCGCCTGCTTCATGCTGATCTTGCGTGCCATGTCATGGTCTCCACTTCGATTCCTGTCGACGCCGGCGCGACACCGAGCCTCCTGCCACGGATCCGGCTGGGCCGGTCCGTCGGCGGATGGCCCCCTCGGGGGGTGGCGAGCGCCAGCGAGCTGGGGGGCTCCGTTCAGTACTTGACGTAGACGTCGGTGGTCAGGTCCGCCAGGGTCGGCAGCGGCGCGGCCTTGGCCTGCACCACCGCGTCCTCGATCAGCGCCAGCACCGCGTGGTCGATGGCCAGCAGCTCGTCGGCGGCGATCACGCCGGCGCCGGTCACCGCGGCGGCGAACTTCTTCAGGCAGTCGTGGTGCTCGCGGTTGTATTCGTTCTCGCCGGGCGCGCGGTAGGTCTGCGCATCGCCCTCGAAGTGGCCGTGGAAGCGCACCATCTTGCATTCCAGCAGGGCCGGGCCGCCGCCCTTGCGGGCGCGGTCGATGATCTCGCCGGCCGCCTCGTGGACCGCGAAGAAGTCGGTGCCGTCCACCGTCACGCCCGGCAGGCCGAAGCCGGCGGCACGGTCGACGTAGCTGTCCACCGCCACGCCGTAGTCGCGGCTGGTCGACTCGGCATAGCCGTTGTTCTCGACGACGAAGATCGCCGGCAGGTTCCACACCGCCGCCAGGTTCAGGCTCTCCAGGAAGGTGCCCTGGTTGCTGGCCCCGTCGCCGACGAAGCTGATCGCCACGTCGCTCGGGCCGCCGCGCGCCTTGGCGCGGTACTTCGCCGCCAGCGCCGCGCCGCAGACCAGCGGCGCGCCGGCACCCAGGATGCCGTTGGCGCCCATCATCCCCCGGGACAGGTCGGCGATGTGCATCGAGCCGCCCTTGCCCTCGCAGGAGCCGCCCTTGCGGCCGTAGATCTCCTTCATCATCGCCACCGGGTCGACGCCCTTGGCGATGCAGTGGCCGTGGCCGCGGTGCGTGCTGGCGATGCGGTCGCCGTCGCCCAGGTGCATCATGATCCCGGTGCCGGCGGCCTCCTCGCCGGCGTACAGGTGCACGAAGCCGGGGATGTCGCCGCGCGAGAAGTCCACGTGCAGGCGCTCCTCGAACTCGCGGATCGTGCGCATGGTGCGGTAGGCCTGCAGCAGGCGGTCCTTGTCCAGCGCGAAGGGGTGGGCAGGTTGTTCGGCCATGGGGCGTCTCCTCTCGGTGGGGGGTGAACGAAGAAGCAATGCCGGCGTCTGTTCCCGCCGGGGGTCAGGGCAAGGGGGTGGCCCCGTCCAGGTCGGCGCCGGGCCGATCGGTGGGGAGGGACTCGGGCGCGGCACGCGGGGCCTGGCGCAGCGCGCCCTCCTGTGCGGCCAGCGCCATGCAGCGCGGCACGTCGATCGTGAAGAAGGCGGCCTCGCGCAGCGTCATGCGCACCTGCAGGCCGGCGTCGAAGGGCAGCTCGCGCTCGCCGTCCAGCGCCACGGTGCCGCTGCGGCGCGCCACCGTCAGCGGCTCGTCGGCCACCATGCGCTGCCAATGGGCGATGGGCACCGGCCGCACCAGCCCGGGCGCGATCGGCGCGTGCAGGTCGAGCAGCGCGTGGCGCGCATCGGCGGCCAACTGCACCGCCAGCCCGCCCGCCTCGCGCCGGCCCACCGGCTGCAGCAGGCCGCCGATGGCCGACAGGCCGATGGCCTGCGGATCCGCGAAGGCAAGGTAGGCGCTGTCGAGCGACTCGGCCTTCCACAGCGCGCGCGCGCCGATGCTGTGCTCGCGCGTGACCACCGCGTCGACGATGGCGATGTCGCGCTGCGGCGCGGCGGCGCTGCCGCTGCCCGGCAGCGGCTCGAGGCTCACCTCGATCAGCTTGTTGGGCTGGCGCACCGCATCGGCCGGCACCCGGCCGGCGGCATACAGGCCCACCGCCAGCCCGGTGATGGTGGGCTCGCGCAGCTCCGGAAAGGCGTTGTTGGTGCCGGTGGACAGCCCGGCGATCGGCGGCAGCCCGGCCGCGGCCCCGCCCACGCCCGCAGGCGCCTGCCCCAGCACCAGCTCGCGCACCACCGCGCGGTGGGTGCCGTCGCCACCCAGCACGACGATGGCCGCCACGCCGCGCTGGCGCAGCAGCCGGGTGGCCAGGAAGGTGTCGGCCACCGTCGAGGTCGGCTCCATGTCGAGGAACTCGAGGTCCGGGTAGACGGCAGTCTGCGCGGCATCGAGGCGCGACTCGCGCTCGCGGCGCAGGTGACGCTCGAGCAGCGCGCGGATGCCGCCACGGTCGGGCATCAGCAGCGCGCGCTTCACGCCCCCGGCCGCCGCGCCGGCCAGCAGGCGCAGCACGATGTTGACGCGGTCGGTGATCTGCAGGTTGCCGGCGTTGGCGACGATACGGCGGATGTCGCGCGCCGACACCGGGTTGGCGATCACGCCGATCGTCGGGCCGGCGTCGTCGACCATACCGGGGGGGGCGGTCCGGTCAGGATCGGAGGCGGGGAAGGCGGCGCGCGCTGTCACGGGGCGGTCTCGCTCGGGGCTGCAATGCGCTGGAAGAGCGCAAGCCGCGCGCCAGGCCGGCTTGTCGCAGTGCAGCAGCGCCGGCCGGTCAGCCGCCGCGCGCCTTCGCGCCCGCCGCGGTGCGCGGCGCGCGGCACTGCAGCAATGTCACGCTGTGACAGCTGTCACAGGCCCGGGCTGTGACAGGCGTCGCCCGGCCGGGACGCGGCAGACCCGGAGACCCGGAGACCTGGAGACCTGGAGACCTGGACGAGCGGGCGTCAGTGCGCCTGGCGGTTCGGCGCCTCGAGGCCCCAGCGCTTCATGCGCCGGTACAGCGTCATGCGCGCCACGCCGAGCTGGCGCGCCACGGTGCTGACGTTCCACTGCGCGGCGCGCAGGTACTGCAGCAGCAGCTGGGCCTGCGGCGGCAGCAGCGCGGCGTCGGCGGGCGCCCCCACCGGCGGGCAGGCCATGGCGCCCGGCGCGGCGGCCGGTGCTGGCGGGGCCGCCTGCAGCGCCGCCAGCAGCGCATCGGGCAGGTCGCCCAGCTGGATGTAGCCGCCCGAGCAGACCGCGCAGGCGTACTCCACCACGTTGCGCAGCTCGCGCAGGTTGCCGGGCCAGTGCCAGGCGTGCAGCCACTGCGCCGCCTCGGGCGACAGCGCCGGCACCGCCTGCCCCGCCGGCGTGGCCTGGCGCAGCAGGCGCGCCAGCAGCCAGTCCAGGTCGCGGCGCTCGCGCAGCGGCGGCAGGCGCAGGTGGGCGCCGTTGAGGCGGTAGTAGAGGTCGTCGCGGAACTGGCCGGCGCGCACCCTGGCTTCCAGATCGCGGTGCGTGGCCGACACCACGCGCAGGTTCACCGGCACCGGCCGTGTGGCGCCCACCGGCAGCACCTCGCGCTCGGCCAGCACGCGCAGCAGCCGGGCCTGGGCCCCGGCGGGCATGTCGCCGATCTCGTCGAGGAAGAGCGTGCCGCCGTCGGCCTCCAGGATCAGCCCGCGCTTGCCCTTGGCCGCCGCGCCGGTGAAGCTGCCGGCGGCGTGGCCGAACAGCTCGCTCTCGATCAGCCCCTCGGGAATGGCCGCGCAGTTCACTGCCACGTAGGGACGGCTGCGGCGCTGGCTGGCCGCATGCAGGGCGCGGGCGAAGTACTCCTTGCCGGTGCCGGTCTCGCCGGTGAGCAGGATGCTGATCGGCGAGTCGACCAGCCGGCTGGCGCGCTCGATCTGCCGGTCCAGCGCCGCATCGCCGCCCGACAGCGCCGCCAGGGGTTCAGGCAGCCGGCGCGGCGCCGCCGGCTCGGCCAGCGGCCCGGTGGCCCAGCGCGTGGGCGGTGGCTCCGCGCGGGCGAACAGCAGCCGACCGCTGGCGCGCAGCGTCAGCGCACGCTGGTCGGAGGGCCGCGAGGCCACGAAGCGGCCCATCTCCTCGAAGCGCGCATCGAACAGCGCCGCGAAGGGCAGCCCGATCACCGAGCGCGCGCCACTGCCGCCGGCCGGTGCCGCCCGCTCGGCCTCCAGCAGCAGCTGGGCACGGCGGTTGTGGCCGATGATGTGCCCACCGGCGTCCAGGGCCAGCAGGTACTCCGGGTTGGCGTCGACGAACTCCGGCGCCGGGTTCAGCTTGAGCACCCAGTCGCGCTGGAACCAGCGCAGGAAGTTGGCGTTCTCGACATGCTGGGCGTAGACCTTGACCAGCTGCAGCGCCAGGTGCTGGCTGTCCTTGGTCTGCGGCGAACTCAGCGCCGAGATGTCCAGGATGGCGCGCAGCCGCCCCAGCGGGTCGTGCACCGGCGCGGCGGTGCAGGTCAGCGGAATGTGCGTGGCGTCGAAGTGATCGCCCCGGTGCACCGTCAGCGCCTGGCCGGTCACGATCGCGGTGCCCACGCCGCAGGTGCCGGCGTGGTGCTCGCTCCAGTCCGCGCCCAGGTAGAGCCCGGCGCGGCGCAGGCTGGCGTCGACCTGCAGGTCGCCGATGAAGTCCACCGTCACGCCGCGCTCGTCGGTCAGCAGCACGCAGTAGCCCATGCCGGCCACCTGCTGGTAGAGCGTCTCCAGCCCGTGCCGGGCGATGTGCAGGAAGTCCTCGATGCGCTCGCGGTGCTCGCGCACGCGCTGCTGCGGCAGGATCACCGCCTCCTGCATGCGCGTGGGGTCCAGCCGGTGCTGGTGCACGCAGCGCCGCCAGGAGTCGTGGATGACGGCGTCCGGCAGCCCCGCTCCGGGCGGCAGCGCCAGCGCACGCAGGGGCGCATCCACCAGGCGCATCACCGTGTCGATGTGTTCGCGCTGCATCCATTCCATCGCGGGTCTCCTTCGCGGGGCGGAAACGGTCGATCCCGTCCGGGTCGACCGCGGACCGGCCGGCACTCTGGCGCTGCCTGGCCGATCCCGGCGGTGGCGCACTGTACGCCGAAGCCCGGCGCCGGTGCGCACCGGAACGGGCCGCTCAGGGAGAGCCCGGATGCGGGCTTTTTCCCGACGGCTTCAGCCCACCGGTCGGCCCAGGAGGTTCACCGCGAGGCCGTGACCCGCCTGAGCCAGCCGGTCGTCGTGGGTCCAGAGTTCGTCACAGCCGTGGAGCTGAGCACAGGCCAGTTGCAGCGCATCCGGCGTCTTCAGGCCATGCCGGGCGCGCAGCTGGGTGGCCTGCGCAAACACCTCGTCGTCCACCGGCAGCCACACGAAGCGCTCGAAGAAGGCCTCGTAGTGGCGCTGCAGCGCAAGATTGCCGGTGCGCATCGGCTTGACCAGGCATTCCATGCGGGTCAGCGGCGACAGGGCAAAGCGCTCCTCGGCACGGCTTGCCAGTGCCGCCCGAACGGTGGCGCCGTAGGCCGGGTGGTCTTCGCAGGCGTAGATCAGGATGCTGGCGTCGAGGTAGATCACCGGCTCACTCCCAGGCGTCGCGCTCTTCCTGGATGGCGGCGTCGATCTCCTGCGCACTGCGCCGCAGGTAGGCCGGCAGCGGATGCGCCTCCAGCCATTGCGCCACACCGCCGGGCTGCCGCGGTACCCACTCACGTGCCGTGGCCAGCCGCGGCACGGGCCGCCCCGTCGGCGCGCCGATCGGCACCAGCCGCGCCACTGGTTCTCCGCGATTGGCGATCACCACCTCTTCACCGGCCTGCGCTGACTTGATCAACTGCGAGAGCTGGCTCTTGGCTTCGAGGATGTTGACTTGCATGCGAACTCCCCATGGACGGTGCAGGATCGGACCCGGGCCTCACAATAGCAGAACTTGGTCATCTTGGTCATCTTGGTCAGGTTAGCCAGATTTAGCAGAAACGTCTTGCGCGGATCACTGCTTCTGCCCACTCCCCTCATTTCGGGGTCGGCTCAGGTTCCGACCGCCGACCCCAACCGCTCCCGCAACGCCCCCGCCGCCTCCTTCAGTGCCGCCACGAACGCGCCCCGCAGCGGATGCTCCACCCGCAGCGTCGGCTCCACCAGCGCCACGCTGAAGGGCACGCGCATGGTCAGCGGGCGCAGCTGCAGGCCGGCGCCGGACCATTCGAGGGCCGTCAGCGGGTTGACGATGGCCAGGCCCAGGCCCTGGCGGACCAGGGCGCAGCAGGCGGCGGCGCTGTCGGCTTCGAGGGCGAGCTGACGGGTCACGCCGGCTTGGGCAAACAGGGCGTCGACGATGGGGCGGTAGGGGTCGGTGGGGGCGAAGCTGACGAAGGGCTGGTCGGCGAAGTCCTGCGGCTGCAGCACCGTGTGCGCCAGCAGCGGGTGGCCGGTGGGCAGCACGGCCACTTCGTCGGCCTCGAGCAGCAGGGTGCTGCGGGTGGCGGGCGGGGCCTCGAGGCGTTCGGTCAGGCCCAGGTCGTGGCGCTGCTCGCTGAGTTCGCGCTCCAGCAGCGGCGACTCCTGCGCGCGGATGGACACGCCCGCGCGCGGCCAGGCCGCGACGAAGCGGCGCACCGCATCGGGCAGCAGGGCCTGCGACAGCGCGGGCAGACAGGCCAGCGCGAGGCGCCCCTCGGCGAAGTCGCGCAGCGAGGCCGCCGTGGCGGCGATGCGTTCCAGCCCGACGAAGGAGCGCTCCACCTCCTCCTGCAGCGCCAGCGCGCGGGCGGTGGGGCGCAGGCGGCCACCGATGCGGTCGAACAGTGTCAGGCCCAGCACCTGCTCCAGCCTTGCCAGCTCGCGGCTGATGGTGGGCTGCGAGGTGTGCAGCCGCTCGGCCGCCCGGGTGGCGTGGCCGGTCAGCATCAGGGCGCGGAAGACTTCGATCTGGCGGTGGGTCAGTTTCACGTGGTCAGCATATCAAGATCGAATCGATGCCACATCAATCGGAACTGGATTGAATGAGCTGGCTGCGGCAGCATCGCGGCATTCCTGAACCGCCCGATCCGCACGCTCCCATCGCCATGCCGCACTCGCCCAAGCCCCTGCCCATCGACGCCCAACGCCTGCGCGCCCTCGCCCGGCAGCACGGCACGCCGCTGTGGGTCTACGACGCCGCGACCATCCGCAGCCGCATCGCCGCGCTGAAGGCCTTCGACACGGTCCGCTTCGCGCAGAAGGCGAACTCCAACATCCACCTGCTGCGGCTGATGCGCGAGCAGGGCGTGGTGGTGGACGCCGTCTCGCTGGGCGAGATCGAGCGGGCGCTGGCCGCCGGTTATCGCGGCGGCAGCCGCACCGGTGGGGCCTCGGAGATCGTCTTCACCGCCGACCTGCTGGACACCGCCACGCTGGCCAGGGTGGTGGCCGAGGACATCCCGGTCAACGCCGGCTCGATCGACATGCTGCGCCAGCTGGGCGCGGCGCACCCGGGCCACCGCGTCTGGCTGCGCATCAACCCGGGCTTCGGCCACGGCCACAGCAACAAGACCAACACCGGCGGCGAGCACAGCAAGCACGGCATCTGGCACAGCGACCTGGCTGCGGCGCTGGACGTGATCCGCACCACTGGCCTGACGCTGGTGGGGCTGCACATGCACATCGGCTCGGGCGTGGACTACGGCCACCTGCAGCAGGTCTGCCAGGCGATGGTGGCGCTGGCGGCGCGGGTGGACCTGCCGATCGAGGCGATCTCGGCCGGCGGCGGCCTGTCGATCCCCTACCGCGTCGGCGATGCCCGCATCGATGTGGCGCACTACCACGGCCTGTGGGACGCGGCGCGCCGCGAGATCGCCGCCGCGCGCGGCCACGCCATCCACCTGGAGCTGGAACCGGGCCGCTATCTGGTGGCCGAGGCCGGCCTGCTGCTGGCCGAGGTGCGTGCCACCAAGGACGTGGGTGCCAACCACTTCGCGCTGGTGGACGCCGGCTTCAACGACCTGATGCGCCCGAGCATGTACGGCGCCTTCCACGGCATCAGCCTGCTGCCGGCCGATGCGGCTGCCGAGCGGCCGATGCGCCCCACCGTGGTGGCCGGGCCGCTGTGCGAATCGGGCGACGTGTTCACCCAGGGTGAAGGCGGCGTGGTGCTGTCGCGTCCGCTGCCGCAGGCGCAGGTGGGCGACCTGCTGGTCTTCCACGACGCCGGGGCCTACGGCGCCAGCATGTCCAGCAACTACAACAGCCGCCCGCTGATCCCCGAGGTGCTGGTCGACGGCGACACGGACCGCCTGATCCGCCGCCGCCAGACCCTCGACGAGCTGCTGGCGCTGGAGCTCGACCCAGCGGGTTGAGTCAGTACCCCGCGGTGCGGTCCACCACACCCGCTGGCGTCCGCCCTTCACGCAGAGCGCGCAGCGCATCGAGACAAGTGGCGGCGACGAGCGCGTGGCGGGCCTCGCCGGCGATGTGCGGGCTGGCGAAGACCAACGGGTGCCGCCAGGCCCAGTGCTCCGGCGGCGGGGGCTCGACGCGGTAGACGTCCAGCGCGGCGCCGGCCAGGTGGCCCTCGTCGAGCAGGGCACGCAGGTCGGCATCGACCAGCTGCTCGCCGCGCCCGACCTGGATCAGGTAGGCGCCGCGCGGCAGCTGGCTCAGGCGGGCACGGTCGAGCAGGCTCTCGGTGGCCGGGGTCAGCGGCAGGGTGCAGACCAGCACGTCGCTGTCGGCCAGCAGGCGAGCCAGCCCGGCCTCGCCGTGCTCACAGCGCAGGCCGGCGAGGTCCGGCGGCAGCGGCCGCGGCCCGCGCCCCCACAGCGCCACCGGCAGGCCCAGCGCCTGCGCCGCGCGGGCGACGGCCTGCGCCACCGCGCCCTGGCCGAGCAGCCCGAGGCGGCACTGCGCCAGCGGCCGCTGCGGGTGGCGGCGCCAGTGCGCCTGCGCCTGCTGGGCCTCGTAACGCGGCAGCTCGCGCAGGTGGCGCAGCGCGCAGGCCAGCACGTACTGGGCGATGGCCTGGTTCTGCTGCGGGTCGCTGACGCGCAGCACCGGCAGTTCCGGCGGCAGGTCCGGGGCGGCCAGCAGCTTGTCCACTCCGGCGCCGATCGAGCAGACCGCGCGCAACCGCGGCAGCGAGGCGACCAGCCCGGGCGTCAGGCTCCAGGCCAGCAGCAGCTCGACCTGAGCCGGGTCATGCGGATCGCCGTCGAGCCAGATGGGGAGGTCTGGCGCCGCCTGGCGCAGCGCGGCCAGGTAGGGCTCGGCAAAGCGGGGAGGCAGGTGGACGCGGATCGCCATCGGGTCGGGCTCGGTTCGTCGCAGGCGCGCAAGCGGGTGACTCAGGCGTCGTAGCCGGGCATCTGCCGGTCCAGCCGGCGCAGCAGGCCGGGCCAGACCAGGTCGGCGCCCTGCCCCACGCTGACCTCGCGGGCCTGCGCCGGCATGTCGGCGATGATGCTCTGGGCGAACTCCACCAGCGGCACGCCGCCGGCCTGCGCCAGGATCTGCGCCTGGCAGGCGCGCTCCAGCAGGAACATGTTCTGGAAAGCCTCGCCCACCGTGCGGCCGCAGGTCAGCAGGCCGTGGTTGCGCAGGATCATCCACATCGCCCGGCCCAGGTCGGCCGCCAGCCGCGGGCGCTCGGCGTCGCGCAGCGCCACGCCCTCGTAGTCGTGGTACGCCAGCGCGTTGAGGATGAAGCCCGACTGCTGCGACAGCGGCCGCAGCCCGCCGGCCTGGGCCGACACCGCGATGCCGTGCGGCGTGTGGGTGTGCATCACGCAGTGCACCTCCGGGCGGGCGGCGTGCACCGTGCTGTGGATGACGAAGCCGGCCGGGTTGACCGGAAAGGCCGAGTCCTGCAGCGGCCGGCCGTCGTGGTCCACCTTGATCAGGCTGGAGGCGGTGATCTCCTCGAAGAACAGGCCGTAGGGGTTGATCAGGAACTGATCGCTCGTACCGGGCACCCGAGCCGAGATGTGGGTGTAGACCAGGTCGTCCCAGCCGAACAGCGCCACCAGCCGGTAGGCGGCGGCCAGGTCGACGCGGGCCCGCCACTCGGCGGGCGACACCTGCTCGCGCAGGCTGGGGATCGAGAGCGGGGCGGCGGGCATCGGCGGTCTCCGGGGGTGGGCGGGGTCAGGTGGGTTCAGGTGAATTCAGGGGAAGGACGGCGGGTTCGAGGCCGCCCAGCGCTCACGCAGCTCGCGCTTGAGCAGCTTGCCGATCGCGCTGCGGGGCAGCTCGTCCACGAAGCGCAGCTCGCTCAGCCGCTGGGTCCGGCCCACGCGCTGGTTGAGCCAGTCGCGCAGTTCGGCCTCGCTGGTCGGGTCGCCGGCGCGGCGCTCGACGAAGGCCACCGGCGTCTCGCCCCACTCGGCGCTGGGCACACCCACCACCGCGGCCTCGACCACCGCGGGGTGGCGGCGCAGCTCGGCCTCCAGGTCGCTGGGGTAGAGGTTGAAGCCGCCGGAGATGATCATGTCCTTGCGGCGGTCGAAGAGGGTGAGGAAGCCCTCGGCGTCGAAGCGGCCGATGTCGCCGGTGCGGATGAAGCGCAGGCCCTCGGGCGAGAACCACTCGGCCTCGCGGGTGAGCTCGGGGCGGCCGTGGTAGCCGGCCATCATCGCGCCGGAGCGGCCCACCACCTCACCGCCTTCCGTCAGACAGCGCTCGGGCGGCAGCTCCACGCCGGCCTCGTCGATCAGGCGGATGTCGTGGCCCTCGGCGGGGCGGCCGACGGTGTGCAGCTTGTCCGGGTGCAGGTGGGCGTCCAGGATGCAGGTGCCGCCGCCCTCGGTCATGCCGTAGAACTCGACCAGACCGCCCGGCCAGCGGCGCAGCACCTCGGCCTTGACCTCGGCGGCGAAGGGCGCGCTGGTGCAGAACTTGACCTGGAAGGCCGAGAGGTCGCGGCGGTCGAAGTCCGGGTGCGCCAGCAGCCGGCGGACCTGCACCGGCACCAGCATGGTGTGGGTGACGCGCTCGCGCTCGGCGATCGCCAGCCAGGCGCCGGCGTCGAACTTGGGCTGCAGGTGCAGCGTGCCGCCGAAGCCCAGCGTCGGAAAAGCCACCACCAGCGTGGTGTTGGAGTACAGCGGCGTGGACAGCAGCGTCACCGTCTGCGGCCCGTAGCCGTACTTGGCGCCGCGCTGAATGTGCAGCCAGCGCATGCCGTGCGGCTGCACGATGCCTTTGGGCGTGCCGGTGGTGCCGGAGCTGTAGATGATGTTGAAGGGGTCCGCGGGGCGGATCGCCACCGGCGCCGGCCGGCTGCCCTCCGGCAGCAGCCAGCGCTCGAAGGGCTCGCCCGGGGCCAGGCCGTCCAGCGAGATGCAGCCGGCGGCATCGTCGGGCGCCAGCAGCGCGGTGGCCTGGGCGTCGACGAAGAGGCGCTTCGGGCCGGCGTCCCGGCGCATCGACGCAAAGGCCTCCGGCGTCACCGAGCAGGCCAGCGGCGCGACCACCACGCCCGCGCGCAGCGCGCCAAGAAACACCGCCATCAGCCGCGGCGACATGCCACCGGCCAGCACGATGGCGTCACCGGGGCACAGGCCGTCACGCTGCAGCGAGGCAGCGACGCGGTCCATCAACGCGTCCAGTGCTCCCCAGCTCAGGCGCTCCTCGCCCATCGCCAGCGCCGGCTGATCCGGCCGGGCGCGGGCGTGCTCGGCGATCAGCGCGCCGATCGGGCGGAAGTCCTCGGCACTCACTTGGCCGCCAGGCCGAGGCGCTCGATCAGCGCCTTGTCCTTGGCGAAGGTAGCCTGGGCCCAGGCGCGGTAGTCCTCCGGGCTCTTGTACCAGGGCGCCTGGTTGAGCTGGCCGAGCAGCTCCATGTGCTTCGGGTCCTCCATCGCCTTCTTGAAGGCGTCGTGCAGGCTGCGCACCACCGCCGGGTCCATGCCCTTGGGGCCCACCAGGCCGTAGGGCGAGGTGGAGACCACGTTGTAGCCCAGGTCCTTGGCGGTGGGCACATTGGGCCAGCGCTGGGTGCGCTGCTCGCCAAAGGTCAGCAGCAGGCGCATCTGGCCGGCCTCGACCATCTTGTCCCAGCCGGTGGCGTCGCTGCCGGCCATCACGTGGCCTCCCAGCACCGCCTGCATCAGGTCGGCGTTGCCCTTGTAGGGCACGTGGTTGAGCTCGACCTTGGCGGCGTCGGCCAGCTCCTCCATCAGCAGGTGCGGGCTGGTGCCCTGGCCGGTGGAGCCGTAGTTGATCTTGCCGGGCTGCTGGCGCGCCGCGGCGATGTAGTCGTTGAAGGTCTTGTAGGGCGAATCGGCCTTGACCACGAAGCCGAAGGTGTAGCCGGTGACGCCGATGATGAAGCTGAAGTCGTTCAGCGGATGCCAGGCCGTCTTCTGCATGTGGGGGATGCGCAGCATGCCCAGCGGGTACTGGGCGATGGTGTAGCCGTCGGGCCGGGCGTTCAGCGCCATGCTGCCCGGGCCGAGCGTGCCGCCGCCGCCGGGCTTGTTCTCGATGACGATGGGCTGGCCGAGGTGGCGGCTGGCGATCTCGGCCAGGCCGCGCAGGTGGCGGTCGGTGGAGCCCCCGGCCGGCCAGGGCACGATCAGCGTGACCGGCTTGCTCGGGAAGGCCTGCGCCTGGGCGGAGGCCAGCGGCGCCAGGCCGGCGGTGGTCGCGGCGGTGGCCGCCAGGGCGGTCAGTGCAACACGGCGGGTGAACAAGTTCATCGTCTGTCTCCTCGGTTCAGGCTCAGGGTGCGTTCAGGGGGCCATCCGGGATGGCTCAGGGGTGACTCAGGGATAGCGTCTCGACACCGATTCGGCCACGCAGACCGGCTTAGCCGAGCCCTCACGGCGGATCGTCACCTCGGCGGTGAGCTGCAGGCCGCCGTGGTCCACCGGCTCGCAGGCCGTGAGGCGGAACTCGCCCTGCAGCCGGCTGCCCACCGGCACCGGGGCCGGGAAGCGCACCTTGTTCAGGCCGTAGTTGACGCCCATGCGCTGGTCGCGGATCGCAAAGGCGGCCTCGCCCATCCAGGGCAGCAGCGACAGCGTCAGGAAGCCGTGCGCGATGGTCGTGCCGAAGGGCCCGGCCGCGGCGCGCGCCGGGTCGACGTGGATCCACTGCAGGTCGCCGGTGGCGTGGGCGAAGGCGTCGATGCGGGCCTGGTCGATCTGAATCCAGGGGCTGGCGCCGAGCACCTGGCCGACGAGGGCGGGCAGTTCGGCGAGGGTGTAGGTGCGGGTGTCGCTGCGGGGTTCGGTCATGGGAGGGTGTCCTTGAAGTCGGTTCAGGCGCCGGCCGATTCGGCGTCGCGCCGGGCCTGCTGCTCCTGCAGCTCGCGCCACATCACCTTGCCGCTGCCGGACTTGGGCAGCGCGGTCACGAATTCGACGATGCGCGGCACCTTGTAGGCGGCCATGTGGTCGTGGCACCAGTGCATCAGCGCCTCGGCATCGGGTGGCTCGACGCCAGCTTTCAGGACCACGAGCGCCTTGACCGTCTCGCCGCGGCGCGCATCGCGCGCGCCGATCACGCAGGCCTCCTGGACGGCCGGGTGGTGGTACAGCAGCGCCTCCACCTCCGCCGGCCAGACCTTGAAGCCGCTCGCATTGATCATGCGCTTGAGACGGTCGGTCATGAAGAAGTAGCCATCCTCGTCGACCCGCGCCAGGTCGCCGGTGCGCAGGAAGCGCCGGCCGTCGATCTCGAGGAAAGCCTCGGCGGTGGCCTGCGGCGCTCGCCAGTAGCCCTGCATCACCTGCGGGGCGTGCACCACGATCTCGCCGGGCTCGCCCGGTGCCACCTCGGTGAGCGTGACCGGGTCGACGAGGCGGGCGTCCACGTCGTAGACCGGCACGCCCAGGCACTGCGGCTTGGGCCGCTGCGGCGGGTTGATGTGGGTGGCGGCCATCGTCTCGCTCATGCCGTAGCCCTCGACGAAGTCCAGGCCGGTCAGCGCCTTCAGCTTGGCGCAGATGGCCGCCGGCATCGCCGCGCCGCCGCCGCGGATCACCACCAAGCTGGACAGGTCATAGTCGCCGATGCGGGGGTGGTTGACGAAGTCGATCACCATCGTCGAGATGGCCTGCCAGGTCGTCACCCGGTAGCGCTGGATGCACTGCGCCGCGGCGTCGCGGTCCCAGCGCGGCAGCAGCACGATCGTGCCGCCGGCGTAGATCGGCCCGTTCATGCCGCCCGACATACCGGTGACGTGGAAGAAGGGCAGCACCGACAGCGCCACCCAGTCCTGCGTGCGGCCGAACCAGTGCACACCGCCCACCGCGGTGCTCATCACCGAGCGGTGGGTGTGCATGCAGCCCTTGGGCTGGCCGGTAGTGCCGGAGGTGTAGGGCATCACCGCCAGATCGTCCGGCCCGGCGCGGTAGGGATCGGGCGGGTGGCCGGCGGCCATCGCGTCGGCCCAGGCGGTCACGTCCGGCCGATCGGGCAGCTGGCGCGGCGCGGCAACGAAGGCCGGCACGGCCAGGTCGGTGGCGGCGGTGAGATGGTCGCTGTAGGTGATGGCGACGACGCGCTGCAGGCCCTCGCTGCCGTCACCGGTGGCGGCCGCCTCGTCCAGCAGCGGCAGCACTTCGGCCAGCAGGTCCTGCGCGACGAAGGCGATGCGCGCGCCCGCATCGGCGATGTAGTGCCGCAGCTCGTCGCAGCGGTTCATCGGGTTGACCGGCACCACCACCGCGTCGGCCCGCAGGATGGCGTAGCAGGCCAGCACCCACTGCGGCGAGTTCTGCGCGTCCAGCAGCACCCGGTCGCCGGGGCGCACGCCGCCCTCGCGCTGCAGCCAGCCGGCCAGCCGCTCGGCCTGCGAGCGGAAGTCGGCGTAGGTCAGCAGGCTGTCGTAGAAGACGATGAAGGGCTTGTCCGGGAAGCGCGCCGCGGACACCTCCACGTTGTGGAAGAGGTGCGTGCGCGGCAGCGTCAGGTGCCGGGGCTGGCCGCTCGGCCAGTGGCGGAAATGAGGTCGGGGCGCCGAGGCTGCTTCAGTGGGAACGGGGCCAGGCACAACGTTCACGTCTCGGGCCCTCGGCGGCAGGCAAGGATGGCGGGGAAGAAAGGGCAGAAGGGGCGCTGGCAGCGCTTCAGCGCAGGCTGCCCCCCTCCTGCGCCAGCTGCAGCAGCAGCGGCGCCGGCTGCCAGCTGGCGTCGGCGCCCGGTTCGGCGGCAAAGCCCTGCAGCGCCTGCACCACCGTGGCCAGGCCCACCTCGTTGGCGTAGCACATCGGCCCACCGCGGTGCCTGGGGAAGCCGTAGCCGTTCAGGTAGACCAGGTCGATGTCCGAGGCGCGGGCGGCGATGCCCTCGGACAGGATGCGCGCGCCCTCGTTGACCAGCGCGAAGACGCAGCGCTGCACCACCTCCTCGTCGCTGACCGGGCGCGGCGTCACACCCTTGGCGGCACGGAAGTCGGCGATCAGCTGCTCGACCACCGGGTCGGGGATCGGCTCGCGCACACCGGCCTCGTAGCGGTACCAGCCGGCGCCGGTCTTCTGGCCGAAGCGGCCGAGTTCGCAGATCTTGTCGGCGATCACCGGGTCGTGCGGCACGCCGGCTTCCTCCGCGCGGCGCTTGCGGGTGGCCCAGCCGATGTCCAGGCCGGCCAGGTCGCCGACGCGGAAGGGCCCCATCGCAAAGCCGAAGCGCTCCAGCGCCTGGTCCACCTGCTGCGGCGTGGCACCGGCGACGATCAGTGCGTTGGCCGCCGCGCCGTAGCGCGCCAGCATGCGGTTGCCGATGAAGCCGTCGCACACGCCGGAGACCACCGCCACCTTCTTGATCTTCTTGCCCAGCGCCATCGCGGTGGCCAGCACGTCCGGCGCGGTGGCGGCGCCGCGCACCACCTCCAGCAGCCGCATCACGTTGGCCGGGCTGAAGAAGTGCAGGCCCACCACGTCCGCCGGCCGGCGCGTGAAGGCGGCAATCTTGTTCAGGTCCAGGTAGGAGGTGTTGCTGGCCAGGATGGCGCCGGGCTTGCACACCGCATCCAGCTGGGTGAAGACCTGTTCCTTGACGGCCAGGTTCTCGAACACCGCCTCGATCACCAGGTCCACATCGGCCATGCCGGCGTACTCCAGCGTCGGCGTGATCAGCGCCATGCGCTGCTCCACCTGCTCGGCGGTCATGCGGCCCTTCTTTGCGGTGGCCTCGTAGTTGCGGAGGATGGTGGCCAGGCCCCGGTCCAGCGCCTCCTGCTTCGTCTCCAGCAGCACCACCGGCAGGCCGATGTTGAGGAAGTTCATCGTGATGCCGCCGCCCATCGTGCCGGCGCCGATCACGCCCACCTTGCGGATGTCGCGAATCGGCGTGCCCTCCGGCAGGTCGGGAATCTTGCCGGCAGCGCGTTCGGCTGCGAACACATGGCGGGCCGCACGCGACTCCGGCGTGACCATCAGCGCCAGGAAGGTTTCCCGCTCGCGCTTCAAGCCTTCGTCAAAGGGCAAGGTCAGGCTGTCGGCCACGCGCTCCACGCAGGCCAGCGGCGCCGGCTGGCCCTTGGCGGCTGCGGCCACCTTGGCGCGCACCTGGGTCAGCAGCGCCTCGGCCTCCGGCGCATCCACCGCCAGGTCGCGCAGGCGGCGCGGCGCACGACCCTCGGCCACGGCGCGTTCGGCGAAGGCCACCGCGGCGCTGACGACGTCGGCGTCCACCAGTTCATCCACCAGCAGGCTGCCGGCGAAGCTCGCGGCCTTGCGCGGCTCTCCGGAGGTGATCATGTCCAGCGCCGTCTGCAACCCCACCGCCCGCGGCAGCCGCTGCGTGCCGCCAGCGCCCGGCAGCAGGCCGAGCTTGACCTCCGGCAGACCCAGCGTGGCATCGCGCCGCGCCACCCGCCAGTGGCAGCCCAGGGCCAGCTCCAGTCCTCCGCCCAGGGCGTGGCCGGCCATCGCCGCCACCACCGGCTTGGGCGACGACTCCAGCGCCCGGATGACCTCCGGCAGGTTGGGCGACATCGTCGACTTCGGCGTGCCGAACTCGCGCACGTCCGCCCCGCCGGAAAAGACCTTCTCGCCTCCGGTCAGCACCACCGCTTGCACCTGCGGATCGGCCAGTGCCCGGTCCAGCCCGGCCACGATGCCGCAGCGCAAGGCGTAACCCAGGCCATTGACCGGCGGGTTGTTCAGGGTCAGTACGGCTATGGCGCCGTGGCGGGTGTCGATCAGGGCTTCGTTCGGTGCGTCGGTGCTCATCGGGCTTCCTGGTGGCATTCGGTGTGTTTGGAGCGGTTCAGCCGGACTTGGAGCGCCTCCGCGGCCGATCATTGTTCTGCAGTGCAGACCAAGATTCTGCAATCAATCCTCCGATCGGCCCAGCCTCCCCGCCTCCGGGTCTACCCGGGGGTGCTGACGCCTGCGCGACCCGAACGCAGTGCACCCGGAGCCGGTCCTCCAGGATTCAGCGCGGCAGCGTCGATTCCAGCTCGTTCACCAGCGCGATCAGGCGCGGACGCACCTCGTCCATCAGGAAGCCCTCGGGCAGGCTGGAAGCGGCGCCGCCGACGTTGATGGCCATCATCGGCAGGCCGTTGCCGGGGTCGAAGGCACGGGCGATGCCGTTGACGTCCTTCTGCCAGTCGCCGAAGGAGCAGGCCACCCCCCGTTCGGCATGGTCGCGCCGGGCCTGGAGGATGCCGCGCTCGAGGGCTGGCCAGGCCAGGTCGTCGAGCTCGCGCACCTGCTGCATCACGGCCTCGCGCTCGTCCGGCGGCGCCGCAGCCAGCCAGGCCCGTCCGATCGCCGAGGTGGCCACCGGCATGCGCGAACCCACGTCCAGCGTCACCGTCAGCACCGCCGGACCGCGGCAGTGCTCCACGTAAATCATCGACAGCTTGTCGCGCAGCCCCAGCGAGACGGCGGCCTGGCTGAAGTTGGCCAGCTCCTGCATCAGCGGCCGGGCGACCTGGCGCACGTCCAGGCGGGTCAGCATCGCCGAGCCCAGCGCCAGGCAGGCGGTGCCCAGCCGGTAGCGGCCGGACTCGCCCACGTGGATCAGGTAACCCAGCCGGGTCAGCGTCAGCGTCAGCCGCGAGACGGTGGACTTGGGCAGCCGGCAGCGCTGCGCCAGCTCCTGGTTGCTCAGCGTGGTCTCACCGGTGCGGAAGCAGGCCAGCACCTCCAGGCCGCGCGCCAGCGCGGTGACGAAGTGGCGGTCCTCCTTGGGCCTGGCGACCGCGCCGCGGCGGGGCCTGGGGACCGCCGCGGCCAGGGGGGTTGCAGACGCCTGCGGCGGCGCAAGGAGGTCGGACGGCTTCAAGGCAGGCTCGGGCAGACGCAGTCGGGGACGGGAAGCACTGCCCGCCGAACACCCTGGAGTGTTCTGCACAGCAGCACGAGCGACTGTACCCTGCAGCGCCGCCCCGGTCATCCAGAGCGACCCGGGTCCGCCTCAGGGGGACACCCGGGCACGCTGCCCGACTCAGCTGCCGCGCGCCACCGGCATCGTCGGCACGCCGCCCCGGGTCAGGCCGCCGTGCTTGCCCAGCTCCACCTTGGCGATGGCGGCGCGGTGCACCTCGTCCGGGCCGTCGGCGAAGCGCAGGGTGCGCTGGTGGGCGTACATGAAGGCCAGCGGGAAATCGTCGCTCATGCCGCCGCCGCCGTGCGCCTGGATGGCCCAGTCGATCACCTTGCAGGCCACGTTCGGCGCCACGACCTTGATCATCGCGATCTCGGCCTTGGCGTGCTTGTTGCCCACCGTGTCCATCATGAAGGCGGCCTTCATCGTCAGCAGGCGAGCCTGGTCGATCATCATGCGCGCCTCGGCGATGCGCTCGTGCCAGACCGACTGCGCCGCGATCGGCTTGCCGAAGGCCACGCGCGCCAGCAGCCGCTGGCACATCATCTCCAGCGCCCGCTCGGCCGCGCCGATGCTGCGCATGCAGTGGTGGATGCGGCCCGGACCGAGCCGGCCCTGGGCGATCTCGAAGCCGCGGCCCTCGCCCAGCAGGATGTTCTCCACCGGCACGCGCACGTTCTCGAACAGCACCTCGGCGTGGCCGTGCGGCGCATCGTCGTAGCCGAACACCGGCAGGTGCCGCACGATGGTGATGCCCGGGGTATGGGCCGGCACCACGATCATCGACTGCTGCGCATGGCGCGGCGCCTCGGGGTCGGTCTTGCCCATGAAGATGAACACCGCGCAGCGCTCGTCGTTGGCGCCCGAGGTCCACCACTTGCGCCCGTCGAGCACGTAGTGGTCGCCGTCGCGCACGATGCGGGCCTGGATGTTGGTGGCGTCCGACGAGGCCACCGCCGGCTCGGTCATCGCAAACGCCGAGCGGATCTCGCCGCGCAGCAGCGGGTCGAGCCAGGTGCGCTTGATGTCCTCGCTGGCGTAGCGCTCCAGCGTCTCCATGTTGCCGGTGTCCGGCGCGGAGCAGTTGAACACCTCGGCCGCCCAGGGCGTGCGGCCCATGATCTCGCACAGCGGCGCGTAGTCCTGGTTCGACAGCCCGCCGCCCTCGACCCGGTCGGACTTCGGCAGGAAGAGGTTCCACAGCCCCTGCGCACGCGCCTTGGGCTTGAGCTCCTCGATCAGCTCGGTGGGCTTGAACATCCGCCCGGCGCGGCGGTTGGCCTCCACCTCGGCGAGGTAGCGCGCCTCGTTGGGGTAGATGTGCGCCTCCATGAAGGCGAGCAGGCGCTCGCGCAGGTCCTGGCAGCGGGGGGAAAACTCGAAGTCCATGCGGCGGTCCTCGGCGGTCGGTGGAACAAGGGGCAACCGGTGTGCGGGACCACCCCGCACGGTGCGACCGTGGTTATCCCAGAGCGACCGGGCCGAAACCAGCACGTTGGCGACATGACACCGCCGCGACAGCCGGGCGCCTGCGCCGCGCCGCGGCATGCGCTTCAGCGATAGAAGGCCTGCACCGCGCCCTTGAGCTTGATCGTCAGCGGCCGGCCGCGCCGGTCCACCGTCTTGCCCGCGGGCACGCGGATCCAGCCCTCGCTGAGGCAGTATTCCTCGACATCGTGGCGCTCGTGGCCGTTGAAGCGGATGCCGATGTCGTGCTGGAACACCGCCGCGACGTGGAAGGGGCTGCGCGGGTCGACGCTGAGGCGATCGGGCAGGTCGGGCCGCGCGGGGGCGGCGGTCACGGGGGCGTTCACAGGGTCGTTCACGGGGTCGGCCGGAGCGTCGGTCATGGCACGGATCGCAGGGGGAAGGAGCCGAAATTCTAGGGGCCGGCCGTCACACCCACTCGCACTCGCAGGTGAAGTGGCGCAGGTGGCGCGGCTGGCGCACGATGCGCACGCCGCGGATGCGCCCGGCCTGCTCCTTGACCTCCGCGATCACCTCGGCGGCGTAGTCGAAGTGCGACTGCGTGTACATGCGGCGCGGAAAGGCCAGCCGCACCAGCTCCATCGTGTGGAAGGTCTCGCGGCCGTCGTCCAGCCGCTTGCCGAACATCACCGAGCCCACCTCGACGCCGCGGATGCCGCCTTCCAGGTACAGCGCGTTGCACAGCGCCCAGGCCGGGTAGTGCGCCACCGGCATGTCCGGCAGCACGCTGCGCGCATCGATGTACACCGCATGCCCGCCGGTGGGCCGCACGAAGCCGATGCCTGCGGCCTCCAGGCGTTCGCCCAGGTACTCGGCGGTGCGCAGGCGATAGCGCAGATAGTCCTCGTCCAGGCCCTCGCGCAGGCCCACCGCCAGCGCCTCCAGGTCGCGCCCGGCCAGGCCGCCGTAGGTCGGGAAGCCCTCGGTCAGGATCAGCAGATTGCGCACCGGCTCGATCCACTCGTCGCGGCGCAGCGCGATGAAGCCGCCGATGTTGACCATGCCGTCCTTCTTGGCGCTCATCGTGCAGCCGTCGGCGTAGGAGAAGATCTCCTGCGCGATGGCCTGCACCGGGCGGTCGGCGTAGCCGGGCTCGCGCATCTTGATGAACATGGCGTTCTCGGCGAAACGGCACACGTCCAGGATCAGCGGCTTGCCGTGGCGGCGCAGCAGCGCGGCGTAGTCGCGCAGGTTGGCCATGCTCACCGGCTGGCCGCCACCGGTGTTGTTGGTCAGCGTGAGCATGCCGAAGGGAATGCGATCGCCCTGCGCCTGCAGCAGCGCCTCCACCCGCGCCAGGTCGATGTTGCCCTTGAAGGGGTGCAGCCGCGCCGGCTCCAGCCCTTCGGGAATCACCAGGTCCAGCGCCTGCACGCCCAGCACCTCGAGGTTGGCGCGGGTGGTGTCGAAGTGGCAGTTGTTCGGCACCACCTGGCCGGCCTGGCACAGGGTGCTGAACAGCACCTTCTCGGCCGCCCGCCCCTGGTGGGTGGGGATGAAGTGCGGCATGCCGGTGATCTCGCGCACCACCGCCTCGAGGCGGTAGAAGCTGCGCGCGCCGGCATAGCTCTCGTCGCCCTCCATGATCGCGCCCCACTGGCGCGCCGACATCGCGCCGGTGCCGGAATCGGTCAGCCAGTCGATCAGCACATCCTCGGCGCGCAGCTTGAACACATTCAGCCGGGCCTCCTCCAGCAGCCGCTCGCGCTCGGCGCGGCTGGTCATGCGGATGGGCTCGACGGACTTGATGCGGAAGGGTTCGATCAGGGTCTTGGGCATCGCGGCAGCGCCCGGCAGGGCGACGGAAGCATTCGGAGTGGCGCGATGCTGGCACCGCTGGCGGGGTCGTGGTGTCGGTTGGATGCAACGCGCCCCGCATACCGCCGCGACAGGCTGACGCCGCTCAACCGCCGCCCGGGCCGCCCGCGTAGGCTGGGTTCCGCCTCGCGGCATGCCCCTGCCGCGCAGGCAGGAGGATGCGACCATGGCGATCTGGAAGCTCGCCGTCACCCTGGCCCTCAGCCTGGCCGTCGGACTGCTGCTGGCCGCGCTGGCCTGGGCGGTCTGGCTGCAGCAGCGCGATGCGGCGCAGCTGCGCCGGGTCTGGCAGGCCCTGGAGGCCTCGCGCGAGGCCGCCCCGCCGCGCTTCGAGCCGGCGATGCTCGACGGCCTGCCCGAGGTGGCGCAGCGCTACCTGCGCCAGGCCATCGCCCCGGGCACGCCGCTGCAGCGCGTGGTGACGCTCGACATGCAGGGCGAGTTCCTGCTGGGCGACCAGCGCCTGCCGATGCAGGCGCGCCAGATCCTCGCGCCGGCCGCCCGGGGCTTCGTCTGGCAGGCCGAGATGGGCCGCGGCCTGCTGCGCTTCGCCGGCTCGGACGGCCTGCTGCGCGAGGCCGACGGCCGGCGCGAGAGCTGGACCAAGTTCCGCCTGCTCGGCCTGCTGCCGGTGGCCCGCCTCGACGGCAACGCCGACCACCAGCGCGCCGCGGCCACCCGCGCGCTGCTCGAGGCGGTCTGGGCGCCCGCCAGCCTGCTGCCGCAGTACGGCGCGCGCTGGACCCCCACCGGCCCGAACCAGGCCGAGGTGCGCTTCGCGGACCTGCCCGAGCTCGCACCGATCCAGCTCACGCTGGACGAGAAGGGCCGCATCACCGAGCTGCAGGCGCTGCGCTGGTCCGACGCCAACCCCGAGCGCGTCTACCGCCTGCAGCCCTTCGGCGGCCGGGTGCGGGCCTGGGCCACCTTCGGCGGCTTCACCCTGCCGGCGCAGCTGGAGATGGGCAACCACTTCGGCCGGCCCGAGTACCAGCCCTTCTTCTTCGCGACCGTCACCTCGGCGCGCTACTGAGCCCCTGCTGCGAAGGGCCACTTCGGTCGCGCCGGTTCGCGCCGGGCCGCGCTGCTGCGGCTACGCCCCGTGCTCCTGCACCGCCGCCGGCTGCACCTGCAGCTCGGCCCAGCCGGTGGCCGGATCCGGCGCGCGCGTGAGCTGCCAGCCCGCCGGCGCCATCAGCAGCAGCTCCGCCGTGGTGCGCACCCGGTTGCCCGGCAGCACATGCCCGCCCCACACCCGGCCCTGGGCATCGGCCACCGTCATGTGCAGGTGCGCGCCCTGGGCGGTCAGCGTGCCCGCCAGCGTGAGCAGCTCGAAGGGCCCGGACAGCGTCAGGGCCGTCTCGGCTCCGGCCAGCCGCAGCCGCGGGTCCGACAGGCTGCCGATGCCCGAGAGCACGAAGGCGCCCTGCGGCGCAAGCCGCCGGGCGGCGGCCTCCAGCGCCGCACGCAGGTCCTCCCCGGGGGACAGTCGAAGGGGCCAGCACAGGCCTTGCATCGTCTCGATCTCCAGTGGTTGCAGGCACCGCGCCGCGGCGGGCACGCCGCTGCGCAAAACCCCGACTGTGCAGCAGGGCCCGGCCGGCGCAGCATGGTTGCCCCCCGAACCGGATCGACGCGAGGTTGCCATGAATCCCCTGAACGCCTTCCTGGCCTGCACCCTGGCGCTCACCCTGCTGCCGCCCGCGGCGGCGCAGCCGGCTCCAGCGCCAGCCGCGGCCGGGGCAGGCGCCGCCGGAGCAGGCGCAGCCGGCCACGACGCAGCCCTGGCGCAGCGCCTGGGCGCCGACGACTACGGCATGCGCCCCTATGTGGCGGTGTTGCTGAAGACCGGCCCCACGCCCCTGCCGCCCGGCGCGCAGCGCGACGAGATGTTCCGCGGCCACTTCGCGAACATGAAGCGGCTCGCCGACGCCGGCAAGCTGGTGCTGGCCGGCCCCTACGACGGGGTGGACGGCTGGCGGGGCCTGTTCGTCTTCGCCGTGCGCGACATCGACGAGGCCCGCCAGCTGGCCGCCGGCGACCCGGTGCTGCAGCAGGGCGAGATGGTCGCCGAGTACCACCGCTGGTACGGCTCGGCCGCGGTGATGCTGATCCCCGAGCTGCACGAGCGGCTGGCGAAGAAGCGCTTCTGACGGCCGCGCCGCGCTGCGGGGCCGCCGGGTCAGACCGTCGGCGTCGGCGTCGGCGTCGACGTCGGCGTGGCGCTGGCCGCGGCCGGCCGGTCCGCCGGCAGGGACGAAACCTCGGCCATGTCGCGCCAGGCCCGCACCAGGCCGAAGTTCACCTCCTTGCCCAGCGCCACCACCAGGGCGGCCAGCTGGCCGTCGGGCAGCAGCTTCTCGAGGGCACCGCGGGCGGCCGCATCCGGGCTGCTCGCGATCGCCACCAGCTGCGTGGCGGTGCGGATGCCCAGGGTGTGCAGCCGGTCGCAGAGCTCGCTGCGCCCCTGCTCGCCCGGCCCGGTGGCGGCCAGCAGGATCGCCTGGTCCACCCAGCTCACCAGGCGCTCGATCGGGATCTGCGTGTGCAGCATCAGCTCCACCAGGTCGACGCTGGCCATGTTGGGCACGTTCTCGACATCCTCTTCCTCCAGCCGCGTTTCGTGCCAGATGGTCAGGCCGTCGAGCTCCTTCAGCGGCTGGCGCGCCTCCACGCTCGGCAGCGCGAGCTTGACGAAGAAGATCTTGATCGCCGCGGCCGACAGCACCTGCCAGAGCACCCGCGGGAAGACACCGAGCGTGAAGGCCAGCACCAGCACCACCGCCAGCGGCGGGCCGGCCAGCGTCGACAGCGCGTTCGCCGCGGCACTCGCCGCCAGGACAGCGGGCGACGCCGAGGCGGCCGATGCGGCCGAGGCCACCGCTGCGGCCGCCGCCGCCACTGTCGAGGCCGGACCCGATGCGGGCGATGCGGCCGACGCCACCGCCGCGGCCGCCGGGGCGCTCCCCGGCATGCTCAGCAGCGCCTCGGGAGACAGCGAAGCGAAGGCCGCATAGGCCACCACGATCAGCCAGGCCCCGATGATCGACAGCAGGATCCGGTTGGCGAAGGCGATGTAGGCATTGGGCCCCAGGTCGCGCCGCACGAAGCGCCGGAACAGCATCTGGATGCCGAAGAAGTAGGCCCCGAGGAAGGCGAAGTTGACCGGCTCGGGCCTGGGCATCAGGCCGAGCATCACGGCGCCGTCGGCCGGCAGCGTGCCCAGTCCGGGCTGCAGCACGAGCATCCAGCCCAGCGTGGTCAGCACCGTGACCAGCCCCAGCGGGATGATCAGGCTGGTGTTGAGCAGGTCGCCCAGGCCCACCAGCGGGCGCGGGCTGCGTCCCGCCGCCCCCGGCGCGCCGTCCACCGTGCGCACCAGCGCGTCCACGTAGTCGCGCAGGCTCAGCGGCGGGTCGAAGCGCAGCTCGCCGTAGAGGGCCTCGAAGCGCTGCAGGTAGCTCTCGATGCGCACCCGGCGTTCCTCGTCGGACTCGGTCAGCGCGTCGCGCCGCTCCAGCAGCCCCAGGCGGCCGAGGTTGGCGACGAACTCGTTGAGGATGCTCGGGCGGCGCGCCGCGAGGAACAGGAAGTAGATGCCCGCGGGCAGCAGCGCGGCCACCACGATGACGATCAGCTGCGCGGCCAGCGCCCAGTACGACCGGTCGCCGTAGATGGCCAGGGCCATCACCGCCACCGTGGTCGCCGGGATCACCGTCTGCGCCAGGGCCCGGGTGGCGGTCTCGCGCGAGGCCTTGCGACGCCACTCGGCGACCGAGCGGCCGAGGAAATGCATCAGCAGCAGCATCAGGAAGCCCGCCGGCACCCACTGCCAGTGGCCCAGCCAGTAGCTGCGCGCCGACGCGCTGAAGATCGCCACCCCCCCGAACACCAGCAGGCCCCAGAAACCCACCCCGAGCAGCACGATCGCCAGCTCGGCCAGCCGGTCGGGCATCGACATCGGCGGCGCTGCCCGGGGCGTCGCCGCCTCGCGCCCGGCGACGGGCGGCTGGTCCGGCCCGCCGCCGTTGGGCGCCTCGCCGGGCTCGGCGGGTGGGCGGGGGGTGAGGCTGTCTGGCGCCATGATCCTGCTCCTCGGGCTGGGCGACGGAAATGCGGCCGGGCCGGCATCGACGGCCGGGCCCTGCCTTCATACGCCCGCGCCCGCCGTGCCGGATTGATCTGGCTCCATGCGGCGCGGGGTTCGGCTCGGACCGGCTCGGCAGCCAGAAGAAAAGGAAGAAGAAGCGGAAGATGGCGGCGACGGCGGTGCGCGGAACCGCGCGCCTGCGGCAGGATCCACGGCAGGGGCGCGTGCGCCGCACGCTGCCCGGCCCCCGAACCCAAGGACCTTGCCGATGAGTGCCCAGTCGATGCTCGAACAACTGCTGCGCCAGGGAATGACGCTGCTGAACGAACGCAGTGCCCCGCCCGCGACGCGACCCGCCGCTGCGCCGGCCCCGGCGATGGGCGCCCCCGCCGGCAACGCCGCCCCCCGCCGCGGCACCGACTGGGGCACGTTCGGCGCCGGCGCGGCCACCGGCGCGGCGGCCACCGGCGCGCTCGGCCTGCTGCTGGGCCACAAGCAGGCGCGGCGCTACGCCGGCAAGGCGGTGAAGTACGGCGGCATCGCCGCCATCGGCCTGATGGCCTACCGCGCCTTCAGCCAGTGGCAGGCCGACCAGGCCCAGCGCGCCCAGCCGGCCGCCCCCGCCGCCGCGGCGCCGCCCCCCGCGCTGGCCGCGCCGCGCACCGTCGACCGCCTGCCCGAGACCGAGGTGGAGCCGCACAGCCGCGCGATGCTGGCCGCGATGATCGCCGCCGCCAAGGCCGACGGCCACCTCGACGAGCGCGAGCGCGGCCTGCTCGAGTCGGAGCTGAGCCGCCTGGCCGCCGACCACGCGCTGCGCCAGTGGGTAGAGGCCGAGTTGCGCCGCCCCCTCGACCCGGCCGAGGTGGCCCGCGCCGCCGCCGGCCAGCCCGCCCTGGCCGCCGAGATGTACCTGGCCAGCCTGCTGGTGGCCGACGACCAGAGCTTCATGGAGCGCGCCTACCTCGACGAACTGGCCCGGCAGCTGGGGCTGGAGGCCGGCCTGAAGGCCCGGCTGGAGGCGCAGGCGGCCGAGGGCTGAGGCCCCGGGCACGACGGCGCGCGGCCCCCGGCCGGCGCCACGCCCCCACCAAGTTCCCGGGCCCGCTCAGCGCTCCCGCACCGGCAGGTCCTTCGGCCAGGCGATGCGGTGCTCGGCGTCGAAGCGCCGGGTCTGGCCGGGCGGCAGGGTGAGCTCCCAGGCGGCGATGCCGGCCTCGTCCTGCCAGCGCGGGTGCGTGGGCTCGGGGTTCAGGCGGCTGGCGACCTCGATGCGCTCGTCGGTGGCGGTGGGCAGGGGCTCGAGCAGGCGCAGCCGCACCGGCTGGCGGTGGCGGTTCTCGACCTGGTAGGCGCGCGCGATGCGGCGCTCGGCGCGCTGGCCGACGAAGCCGGCGCTGGCGTCGCGGCGCTCGGTGGGCAGGCGCTGCACGCGCAGGTTGTCGTCGCGGCCGAAGGGCAGGGTCAGGCGGTCGCGCGCGGCCGCCACGTCGGTGGTGGCGCCGGGCCAGCGGGCCTGGCCCACGCCCCGGCCCTCGCGCAGCAGCTGCAGCGGGCCCTCGGGCCAGACGCCGGCCGGGCGGTCCAGCTCGGCCAGCAGCCAGGCCGACGCCTCCACGGCCGGCACGGCCTGCACCAGCCAGCGCGCCTCGAGCTGCTGCGTCTCGAGGGTGAAGCCCACGCTCTGGCCGTGGCTGGCCACGTCCACCGTGCCGGGCACCGCGAACTCGCTGCCGAACTCGCCGTGCTGCACGGCCACCTCGAAGGGCGGCTCGTCGGGGGCGGCCTCGGCGGCCTCGGCCTGTGCCAGGGCTGGCGCTGCCATCGGCGCCGGCAGGGCCCGCAGCTCGACCCCCAGCGCACGCTTGCCCAGCGGCGCCTCGACGACCCACTGCCAGGGCGGTGGCGGCGGCCCCTGCACCGCCGACTGCGGCGAGCCGGTGGACAGCCGCAGCACGACGCCGCGCCAGTCCTCGCCGGTGGACTGGCGCACCTGTGCCAGCCGCTCGAGGCGCACCCGCGACGTGGCGGTGTCCAGCTCGGCCCGGTAGGCCGGCCCCCAGGTCGGGCCGGCGTGCAGGTAGCGCAGGCGCAGCTCGCCGTCGCGGGCGCCGACCTGCAGCTGCACCGCCAGGCGACGCACCTGGCCGGCGCTGCCGCGCAGGCGCTCGCGCTCGGCACGCAGCGGTGCCAGCTCGAGCTCGAGGCGCTCGCGCTCGCGCGCCAGGCGGTGCTGCTGCACGGCCGCCTCCTGGCCCAGGCGCTGCACCGTGGCCAGCGTGGCGGCGAGCTGCGCGGCCGGCAGCATCGCCACACCGGCCGCAGCGCCGGCCGGCGCGGGCGGTGGCCGCTCACCCCCGGCGGCGCCGGCGCGCAGGTGACCCAGCACCAGCTCGTGGCCCAGGCCTTCGGCCTGCAGCGCGGCCAGGCGGTCCTCCAGCGTGCGGATGCGCGCCTCGAGCTCGCCGTCGCGGCACTCCGGCGCCTGGCTGCGCGGCAGCGTGCTCAGCGCCACCGGGCCCAGGCGGATGCCCGCATCGGCCTCGAGGCGCAGGCTGGCGGGGTCCAAGCCCTCGGGCAGGCAGCTCAGCAGCAGCTCGCGGGCGCCGGCGGGCACGCGCGCGCTGCGCAGCACCTCGGCGGTGCCGGGGTGCAGCGTGACCTGGGTGATGCGGGCGATCTGGGGCGCGGGCGCGGCCGGGGCCGCCCCGGCAGCCAGCACCAGGGCGAGGCCCGGCAGGAGGGGCCGGAACAGGGCGAGACACATCCGACGGCGAAGAAGGCGAGGCGAGGTCATGCCCCGCATCATGCGGCGAAACCCGCCCCGGCGCGATTGCGTCCAGTTGTCACAGGCGGCGCGCGGTTTCAGTTCCGCTTCATCGTCGGTCGCTCCAATCCTTCTACCGGACCTCGACGGTCCGGATCGACAGACCCTCTCTCCCACAGGAAACCCACGATGAAACGCGCTCTGATCGCCACCACCCTCGTCCTGACCGCCCTGGCCGCCCAGGCCGGCCCCAAGTGCGACGTGCCCAAGGACCGCTGGATGAGCGAAGCCGACTTCAAGGCCAAGATGGCCGCCGACGGCTACCAGGTCAAGACCTTCAAGGTCAGCAAGGGCCAGTGCTACGAGATCTACGGCTTCGACAAGGCCGGCAAGAAGGTCGAGATCTACTTCGACCCGGCCACCGCGGCCATCCTCGAGAGCAAGTGACCATGGCCGGCAGCTCGATGCAGCCGGCAGACCTGGCCGTGCCGGTCTGGGACCGCTTCGTGCGCCTGTTCCACTGGAGCCTGGTCGCCTGCGTGCTGCTGAACCACTTCGTCGTCGCCGACGGCGAGACGCTGCACCAGTGGCTGGGCTACACCGCCTCGGCCCTGGTCGCCGCCCGCGTGGTCTGGGGCTTCGTCGGCAGCCGGCATGCGCGCTTTCGCGACTTCTTCCCCACGCCGCGCCGACTGCGCGAGCACCTGGGCGCGCTGGCCGCAGGCCGGCTGCCCCGCCACGACGGGCACAACCCGCTGGGCGCGCTGATGATGCTCGCGCTGATGGCCTGCGTGCTGGCGCTGGGCCTGAGCGGCTGGCTGCAGACCACCGACCGCTTCTGGGGCGAGGAGTGGCTGCAGGAGACCCACGAGTGGCTGGGTGATCTGCTCATCGCCCTGGCCGGACTGCATGCGGCGGCGGCCATCGTGATGGGGCGCCTCGAGCGCACCAACCTGGTCAAGGCGATGGTGACGGGCACCAAGGTGTACCGCCGCACGCCCTGAGCCCCGCCGGACGCGCCCACACGCGCCCCGCCCTGCCCGCCTGATCCGCCGATGCGCCTGCTGCTGCTCGAAGACGACCCCATCCTCGGCCAGGGCCTGCGCGCCTTCCTGCAGGCCGAGGGCCACGTGGTGGACTGGTGCCGCCGCGTCGACCAGGCGCGGGCCCTGAGCCACGACCCCTTCGACACCCTGCTGGTGGACTGGCAGCTGCCCGACGGCAGCGGGGTGGACTGGATCCGCAGCCTGCGCGCGCACGGCAACCGCACGCCCGCGCTGGTGCTGACGGCGCGCGACCTGCTGACCGACCGCATCCACGGGCTCGACAGCGGCGCCGACGACTACCTGGTCAAGCCCTTCGAGCCCGAGGAGCTGAGCGCACGCATCCGCGCGGTGCGGCGGCGCAGCGCCGGCGAGGCCGAGTCGCGGCTGTGCTTCGGCGACATCGCGCTCGATCTGGCCGGGCGCAGCGCCTGGCGCGACGGCGAGCCGCTCACGCTCACCGCGCGCGAATGGGCCATCACCGAGGCCCTGGCGCTGCGCGCCGGGCGCTTCGTCGCCAAGGCCGACCTGGAAGCGCTGGTGCTCGGCATGGACGGCGAGGTCTCCAGCAACGCCCTCGAGGTGCACATCTACAGCCTGCGCAAGAAGGTCGGCCGCGCCCGCATCGAGAACTCGCGCGGCCTGGGCTACCGCTGGGTGACCTCGGGTGACTGAGCCGCGCGCGTCGATCCTCGAGCGGCTGTCGCGCCTGCTGGTGGGGGTCTCCCTCCTGTGGGGCATCGGCGTGGCCGTCGTGGTCAGCGTCGTGATCCGCCACGAGGTCGACGAGATCATGGACGCCACGCTGCGCGAGTCCTCGCAGATCCTGCACGACCTGCTGCGCTCGCACGCGTCGATCCTGCCGCTGGGCGACGCCCCCGTTCAGCCGGCCCCGCCGCACAAAGAGGAACTGGTCTGGCAGCTCGTCGGCCCGGCCGGCCAGGTGCTGCTGCGCTCGCACCGCGCGCCGACGGCCGCGCTGGCGCCGCCGGCCCGGCACGGCCTGTCGGATACCGAGGTGCAGGGCCCCTGGCGCGTGCTGGTCAGCGCCTTCGACGACCAGGGCCGGGTGCTGATGGTGGCGCAGACCGGCGACGAGCGGCGCGAGGCCAAGCTCGAGGCGGTGCAGTACACCGTCGGCGGCGCCCTGCTGGTCGGCCTGCTCTGCGCGGCCTGGCTGCGGCGGCGCATCCGCCGCGAGCTGCGCCCGCTGTCGGAGCTGTCGCAGGCCGTGGCCCACTTCGACCCTCTGCAGCCCGGCGCGACGCTGCCCGCGCCGCAGTGGCGCGAGCTGGCCCCGGTCAGCGAGGCCATCACCCACCTGGGCGCCCGGCTGGCCGCCCGGGTGGACCACGAACGCGCCTTCGCCGCCCACGCGGCGCACGCGCTGCGCACCCCGCTGGCGGGCATCATGGCCCAGCTCGCGGTGGCGCAGCGCATCTCGCCGGCGCAGTCGCAGCCGGTGCTGCGCCTGGCCCGCCAGGCGGCCGACCGGCTGCGCAGCGTGGTCGGCGCCCTCCTGGCGCTGTTTCGCAGCAGCGGCGAGCTGCGCTGGCAGCCGCTGCGCCTGGACGAGCTGATGGCGCAGTGGCAGGTCGACGGCCTGGCCGTCACGGTGGCGCCGCCCTTCGAGGTCCGCGCCGACCCCGACCTGCTGGCCGCCGCGCTGGCCAACCTGGTCGACAACGCACTGCGCCACGGCGCCACGCGGCTGCAGGTCGGCGTGACCCAGGACGACCGCACGGCCACCCTGCGGCTGCAGGACGACGGACCCGGCGTGGACGCAGCGCGCCGCGCGGCCCTGCAGCAGGCCCTGGACCGGCAGGCCTACGCGGGCCACACCGGCCTGGGCCTGATGCTGGCTGACCTGGTCGCCCGCGCGCACGGCGGGCGCCTGCGGCTGCTGCCGTCGCCGCAGGGTTTCCTCGCCGAGCTGCAGCTGGGCAATCCACCACGACGCGAGCCCGGCAGCTCGCAGCCGCTGCAGGCAAGATCGCTGCTGGATCCTCCGAACCCCTCCCACGCCCATGAATCAGCCCCTGTCGAACCTCCCCCACCCCCTCTCCCGGCGCCGCCCACGCCTGCGCCCTGAAGCCGCCGCCCTGCTGGTCGCCCTCACGCTGGCCGGCGGTGCCGCCCAGGCCGGCCGCCCCCTGATCACGGAAGACGCCGGCGTGCTCGGCCGCGCCGAGTGCGAGTGGGAGGGCTTCCTCGCGCGCAGCCACGACGCCGGCCTGCGCAGCCGCGACTGGAGCACGCAGGTGGGCTGCGGCATCGGCTGGCGCAGCCAGATCGCGCTGGGCTACGGCGAGTCGCGCGTCGCCGACCTGCGCGTGCGCGCCGTCGGCCTGGGCGGAAAGACCGGCCTGTTCACCAGCGCCGACGAAGCCACCACCGTCACCCTGGCCTAGGGCGCTGCGCAGGCCCGCGCCGCCGGCGAGCGCGCCGAGTCGATCTACCTGAACGGCGTGCTGACCCAGCGCCTGGGCGAGGGCCTGCAGGGCCACGTCAACCTGGGCCGCAGCCAGGACCGCGGCGACGGCGCGCACCGCTACGCCACCCAGTGGGGCCTGGCCCTGGAATGGACCGCCCTGCCCGGGCTGGACCTGATGGCCGAGGTGGTCGGCGAGCGCCACGCCGACCGCATGGCCGGCCTGGGCCTGCGCTGGGCCCTGAGCGACGCCTGGAGCGTCAACGCCAGCTGGCACCGCAGCGATGCCGAGCCGGCCGCGCGCATGACCACGCTCGGGGCGAAATTCACGTTCTGAACCCGGGCGGGCCCCCGGCCGCGGGCCGGTTCATCTCCGCTTCAGTCCCGCTGCGAATCATGGTCGGGTCACTCCGATGCCCTCGACCATGGCCCCCCACACCCCTCCTCCTTCGCCCGGGCGCCCGCCGCACCGGGCGGCGGGCCTGCCGGCCCGCCTGCTGCCCCTGCTCGCCCTGATGCTGGCCGCCTGCGGCGGCGGTGGCGGCAGCACGGACCGCACCGACGCCGACACCACCGTGCCCGAGGGCATCGCGATGCCCGCGGCCGTCGGCGACGCCACCCTCGACGCCCAGGGCCGCCTGCTGGCCTCGAACTGCTTCCAGTGCCACGGCACCGGGGGCAGCGGCGGCTTCGAGCGCATCCGCGGCGACGAGGCCGACGAGCTGCGCGAATACCGCGACCTGGCCCGCGAGCCCGCCCGCGAGGACATCATGGCGGCCCACGCCCAGGGCTACACCGACGCACAGATCACCCTGATCATCCGCTACCTGAAGGCGCACTGACCATGTCCGAACTGCAACTTCCCCTGCCGGGCGCACCGCGCTCGAAGGCCCGTCGGCGCTGGCTCGGCGCGATGGGGCTGGGCCTGGCCGGCGGCCTGCTCGGCGCCGGCCTGGTCGCCCGCGCCGCGGTGCCGCCCAGCCGCGTGGTGGTGGTGGGCGGCGGCATGGCCGGCGCCACTGCGGCCAAGTACCTGCGGCTGTGGGGCGGCGCCCAGGTGCAGGTCACGCTGGTCGAGGGCAGCGCCCGCTACACCTCGCACATCATGAGCAACCTGGTGCTCGGCGGGGCGCGCTCGCTGGCCTCGCTGGAGTTCGAGCGCCGCAGCCTGGTCGAGCGCCACGGCGTCGAGATCCGCCAGGCCACGGTGCAGTCCATCGACCCGGCCGGGCACAGCCTGCTGTGCAGCGACGGCAGCCGCCTGGCCTGGGACCGGCTCATCGTCGCCCCCGGCGTCGACTTCGACCCCGCCTACGGACTGACCGCCGAGGACTACGCCCTGCGCACCCCGCACGCCTGGCAGGCCGGCGCGCAGACCGAACTGCTGCGCGCGCGCATTGCCGCGCTGGCCGCCGGCGACACCTTCGTGCTGACCATTCCGAAGGCGCCCTACCGTTGCCCGCCCGGCCCCTACGAGCGCGCCTGCCTGGTGGCCGACCACCTGAAGAGCCGCCTGGGCAGCGCCGCCAGGGTGCTGGTGCTCGACGAGAACGACGCCATCCAGGCCGAGCCCGAAACCTTCGGCCACGCCTTCGACGTGGTGCATGCCGGCGTGATCGACTACCGCCCCGGCGTGCGCGCGCTGCAGATCGACGCCGCCACCGGCCGCGTCGCCTGGACCGACGCCCTCGGCGCCGCGCAGTCCGTGACCGCGCAGGCCATCAACCCGATCGCACCGCAGCGCGCCCGCGGCAGCCGCCCTGGCGAATGGCTCGAGCGCGCCGGCCTGATCGACAGCGCCGACGGCCGCTGGGCCGGGGTCGACCTGCTCAGCTACGAATCCACCGCCGTGCCCGGCGTGCACGTGATCGGCGATGCCGCGCAGACCGGCCTGCCCAAGGCCGGCCACATCGCCAACCAGGAAGGCAAGACCTGCGCCGACGCGGTGCTGCGCCTGCTCGCCGGCGGCAGCCCGGACCCCGCGCCGGTGCTCAACTCGGCCTGCTACTCGCCCATCACGGCCGGCACCGCCTCCTGGCTCACCGCGGTCTACCAGTACGACCCGGCCTCCCGCACGATGCGCATCGCCGCGGGCAACGGCCGCACCGACGGCGCCCGGCCCACCGAATCGGCCCGCATCGACGCCGAGAACTTCCGCCGGATGGGCACCTGGTTCGACACGCTGATGGCCGACAGCTTCGGTTGAGCCGGGCGGCCCGGGCTCACGCGGCGTGCGGCTGCGGCAGGTCCGGCCGGTGGGGCACGTCCGGCACCTGCGGCAGCACGTCCTGGTAGACCTGCGCCACCGCCAGGTCCAGCCCGACGCTCTCGAGCCGGAGCGACTCGCCTTCGCCGGCGGGGTAGAGCTCCCAGCGGCCCCGGTCGTTGCGCCGGAACAGGTCGAGCTGCATGCGGTCCTGTGCGACGAACAGCACCTCCTGCAGCTCCGGCAGGCGGCGGTACAGCTCGAACTTGCGACCCCGGTCGTAGGCGGCCGTGCTGTCGCTGAGCACTTCGACGATCAGCAGCGGGTGGCGCTTGGCCAGGTCGGCGTCGGGGCCACGGTCGCGGGCGTCGCAGGTGACCAGCACATCGGGGTAGAACACCGCGTCGGCCGCTTCGACATGCAATTTCATGTCCGAAATGAAGACGCGGCATGGCGTACCGCGCAGAGCGACGCGAAGCGCCATGTAGAGATTGCCTGCGACCTGGTTGTGCGCATCACGCGCCCCGGTCATCGCGAAGATTTCGCCATCGACCCATTCGTGGCGCTCAGGCTGCTGCGCCTCCCAGTCCATGTAGGTGGCGAAGTCGAAGCGGCTGACGGGTTGAGCGTGGCCCATGAAGGAATCCCTGGCAGCAAGGTCGATGGCTGAATCCGGAGTGTGCCCGGATTCGCTCCTCGCGCTCAAGCCCGAACCGGGCCCAGTGCGTTCACCCCTTCTTCGCGAACATCGCCTCCTGCGCGGTCTTGCGGTCGGCGGCCACCTTCTGCGCGGCCAGGCGCTGGCCGACCAGGGCGGCGTAGGCCTTCCAGTCGACGCCGGCGGTGGCCAGCAGGTCCTCGCCCAGCACGCTCTTGGTGGCCATGGCCACCAGCGGCAGGCTGACCCAGGCGGCGCAGTCGGCCTGCGTGAAGGTGTCGCCGGCCACATAGGGGGCGAACTTCGCCAGCCGCTGGAAGGCCGCGATGTTCTTCACCAGCCGCTTGCGCACGCTGGCCTTGACCTCCTCGCTCACCGTGCCGCCGAAGAAGGCCTGCGCGTACAGCTCGCGCGCCACCAGCTCGAGGTGCAGGTCGATGAACTGCGACAGCTCGCGCACCTTGGCCGCGGCGAAGGGGTCGGCCGGCAGCAGCGGCGGCGTGCCGGGGTGGGCCGCCTCGATCCAGCCCATGATGACCTCGCTCTCGCACAGCGCGCCCTGCGGCGTGCGGATGTAGGGCACCTTTGCCAGCGGCGAGCAGGCCAGCACCGCCTCGTCCTTCGAGCCGGTCATCACGACCACCTCCTCGAAGGGGATGCCCTTCTCGAGCAGGGCCAGCTTGACCTTGTTGTAGTAGTTGGACACGGCAAAGCCGCAGAGCTGGATCGTCATGGGTCTGTCTCCTCGGGAGGTTTGCGGGGAAGGCGCAGTGTAGGCAGCTCGCCGGCTCCCCACAGACAACTGGGCGACAGGCCGGCCGCCCCGCCCTTCGGCTGCCAGCCACCTGCCCCTCAGCCCCCCGTCACCAGCGCAGCACCCGCGGCCCCAGCAGCGCGCCCAGCCCGGCGGCCAGCGCGATGCCCAGCGTGTACCACACCGCCACGAAGGTGGCCGAGCGCTCCGGGCAGTGCAGCGCATAGGCCAGCGCCCCCACCGCCCCGGCCGCCAGCCCCGCCGCCGCCCCGGCCTGCACCGGCCGGGTGGGCGCCAGCCCGCGCAGGGCCCAGAGCAGCGTGGCCAGTGTGGGCAGCGACACGCCCAGCACGATCCAGGGGCAGCTGACCCAGCTGCGGCCCAGCCACTGCAGCGCCCGGCCCTCCGCCGGCGTGGCCCACCAGGCCGCTGCGCCCAGCACCGCCATGCCCAGCAGCACCGCCGCCGCCGCCCCGGCCGGCCCGCCGGTGCGGGCCACCGGCCGGGCCAGCCGCGCCGTCAGCGCCACGGCCGCGGCCGCCAGCGCACCGGCGTAGCCCAGCTTCATCCACAGCGCCACATCCGCCCGGGCCTGCGCCGCCGGCAGCGGGCCCAGCCCCAGCAGCACCAGCGCCAGGGCCAGCCCCCCACCCAGCGCCAGCGCCGGGGCCACCCGCCGCGCCACCGCCGCGCGCGGCACCGGGCCGGCGCCTGCGGCCAGCATCGAGATCAGTTGGTCGGTGTGCATCACGCCTCCTTGCGGATCAGGTCGGCCAGCTTCTTCAGGCCGCGGTGCACCTGCACCTTGAGGGCCGAGATGGAGGCGCCGGTGCGCTCGGCCGCCTCGGCCACCGACAGCCCCTCCACCTTGGTCAGCACGATGGCGTCGCGCTGCGCCACCGGCAGGCTCTCGAGCAGCAGCGCCAGGTCGCGCCGGGCCGGCGCGGCGGCATCGTCGCGGCCGGGCATCTGGTCGTCGGTCAGCTCGTCCAGCGAGGTGTGCAACTCGGCATGCCGGCCGCGCCGCCGCCACAGGTCGATCAGCTTGTGCCGCGCAATCGCCAGCACCCAGGCGCTGACCGGCACCGCGGGGTCGTAGGTACCGCGCTGCAGGTGCAGCGCCAGCAGGGTCTCCTGCACAAGATCCTCCAGTTCGTCCGGCCAGGACTGCATGCGCCGGCGCAGCCAGCCGCGCAGGCGGGTGGCCACCAGCGCCAGGGCGGCCCGGTACGCCGCCTCGTCGCCCTGGCAGGCGCGCTGCCACAGCGGGGCCAGGCGGTTCTCGAAGTCGTCGGGATGCACGTCGACCCTTCAGTCGCTCGGGAGGGTCCGCAGGTTACAGGCACGATCGGCCGTGGTAGTCTGCCGCGCCCATTTCGGCGCCCCTGCGGCGTGCAACTTGCGTGGTGGTATGGAGACTCGACAGGTAACGGACCTCGACAAGGGGATCTTCAGCTTCGGCTCGATGACGCTGATCGTCGGCGCCCTCGGCCTGGCGCTGCTGCTGTTCTGGGGCTGGAAGACCGGCCAGGACCTGCCGCTGTGGCCGGCGCTGCTGGTGGCCGGCGTGAACATCTTCGGCGCCCTGAAGCTGCTGCACGAAACCCGCGCCCGCCAGGCCGCCGCCCGCGAGCGCGCCGCCGCGCAGCAGGCCGCCGCGGGCAGCTCCCCCGGCGCCGCGCAGACCCGCCGCAAGGCGCGATGACCCGCCCGCCCCGCCCCGGCGCGCGCCGCTCGGCCGGCACCGCCGCCGCCCTGTTCGGCCTGCCCCTGCTGCTGCTGCTGGCCACCGCCGGCTGCGGCGAGCGCGGCAGCAGCAGCCCGGGCGGCGCCGACGCCTTTGCCCTGATGGAAGGCGAAGCAATCTACCGCGCCCCCGAGTTCGACACCTCCGACCGGTTTTGACGCCATCTTCAGCCCCCGAAGCCAGTGGAATCAAGGACTTGGCGATGGTGATGCCGAGCGGTGTGTAGTCTAAACTTTGCAAAGCACGGTAGTTCACTGTTTGCGCTGA
>JAKLLA010000006.1 GCA_023150375.1 Burkholderiaceae bacterium | reverse complement strand
TTCCCATCCCGAACAGGACAGTGAAACACCTCAGCGCCGATGATAGTGCGCACTCGCGTGTGAAAGTAGGTCATCGTCAGGCTCCTATCCCCTCCAGCCCCCTCAGCTATCCGCTGCCAGGGGGCTTGAGCTTTTGGGGGGATCGAACTCACAGGCTTTCCGATCGGGATGTCCGAACGATCCTGACCAACTCCCCGCGCGATCAGAACGTACGACTGCCTTCGCCCGATGGTTGTTTGTTCCGCATTCAGGGGTAAAAAGCTGCCACCGTATAGCCTGCTACTCGCTTGTCGGAGCTGTGAAACTCCAGCGTCCAGCTGTTCTCGGCGCCGCCCGGCAACTGCTCGGGTTGCCGGAAATCCGTCGGTGCGAGGACACGCCGGATCAGCAGGGTGCCGGTTGCATCGGTGAGACTGAGCTCCATGTGCGGTGATGCGACCACATGTTCGGCCCGGTTTCGAACCTGCACCGTCAGTCGATAGCCGTCCACACCCGGAGGTTGGATCAGCACGGCGTTGTCGACCTCCACGGCTTCGACGACGATCGGCGGTCTGATCGGTAGTTCGAGCCGCTCGGCAAGCCAGCCCACCGGTGCTCGGCAGGGCGCGCAGGACGCGTTCAATCGATCGCGGTGGTGCATCAGGACCTGTGCGGCCAGTGCCGCCGTCAAGGCCACGGCCGCCAGCGACAGAACTGCGCGAACCGATCGGGAAGACCAACGGGCTTCGCGCCGGGCCTCCCTGACGAAGCCTGGCAAATCCTCCTCGGCATCTGGTTCCGTGGAAAACGCCGTTGCGGCCAGCGGCTGATCGATCGGAACTTCCGCGGCAGGGGCCTGCCCGGTCGGAACCGCGGCCACTTCTGCGCCGGCCGTCGCGTGAGGAGACGTCACCGACCACGCAGGTTCGACATGGGTCGGAATTGCGGGAGCTTCAGCGGCACGAGTGTCTTGCATCTGCTCACGCGCCAGCAAGCCGGTCGGGCCTTCCGCCGGCTGGAGCGGCGTCGCAGTCGCTTCGGACGCGATCGGTTCGCAAGGACTTTCTGGTTCGACCGCTGCGGCAGCGTCCAGGCGCGGACCCGATGTGTGCACCGACGAGAGCGAGGCCGAAGCCGTGGCAGCAGGCTCACCCGCCTCCTGGGGCAGGGGGGCGATGCCATCGGCTTCGTCGGGCTTTCGCGCAGAGACTGGCGCTGCGGGCACCGCCAACCCGATCGGCACCGTCGGCGCCGTGACTTCCCGGGGCGTCGGGCGGACCTCCAGTGCGCCTGGCAGTGTGCGCAGGTCCTGCATCGTCGAGTCCCGCCGATCGAGGTCGAACAGGCCTTCGAGCGCGTTGAACACATCGTGACAATGGCCGCAGCGAACCCAGCCCTCGGAGATCTTCAACTGGTCCTCGACCACCTTGAAGACCGTCCCGCAGGAGGGGCAGGAGGTAGCCAGGCTCATCGCTTGCTCGCGCAACCGGAACAAGGGACGCGGGGCATTCAGCCCCTGCGGCCCGTCAGCAGAACCCAGCCCTCTTCGCAGTCGCCGACCTCGAGCGCCAGCCACGGAGCGTAGGCGGCCTTCAGTTCCTCGGTCTGGCGCTCCAGGATGCCGGACAGCACCAGATGGGCCCCGGGAGCGAGGTGCCCGCACAGCAGAGGCGCAAGCAGCTTCAGGGGCGCGGAAAGGATATTGGCCAGCACCAGCGGATAGGTGCCCTGGGCTAGTTCGGGCAACCCGGTGTTCAGTGTGCAGCCGTTGGCCTGCGCGTTGCGGGCGCTCGACTCCACGGCGGCAGGATCGATGTCAACGGCGTCGACGGTCCGTGCGCCGAACTTGGCCGCGGCGATGCCCAGAATGCCGGAACCGCAGCCGTAATCGAGCACGCGCTCCCAGCTGTCGGCCGGGCTGTGGCGGGCGATCCAGCGCAGGCACATCCGAGTGGTGGGATGGGTGCCGGTGCCGAAGGCCAGTCCGGGGTCGAGCCGGATGAATCGGCGTGCCTGCTCTGGCACGGCATGCCAGCTCGGCACGATCCAGAAGTCGGGCGTGACCTCCACCGGCTGGAACTGCGACTGAGTCAGCCGAACCCAGTCGAGTTCGGCGACCTCCTGCAGTCCCTGCACGTGCACGCCCTCCACGCCTTCTTCACTCGACAACAGGCTCACGCAGGCGGCGCTGGCGCTGGCCTCGTTCTCGAACAGCGCCTTCAGAAGGGAGCGTTGCCAGCCGGCCACCTGCGCCGGCAGCGTCTGCGGCATGCCGGGCTCGCCGAACAGTGGCTGTTCGTCCGGCGTGTCCGCGTCGGCATCCTCGACGGTGACGGCTGCCGCTTCCAGCTCGAGCAGCAGGTCGCTGCAGCGATCCACGCTGGCCGCCGGCACCAGGAGCAGCAGTTCGACCATGGCCACCTCAGCGACGCCGCTGCGCCATCCAGCCTTCCAGGTAATGGATGCTGGTGCCGCCGTCGACGAAAGCCTTGTCCGCGAGCAGTTCGCGGTGCAAGGCGATGTTGGTCGAGATGCCTTCGACCAGGGTTTCCTGCAGGGCGCTGCGCATGCGTGCCAGGGCCTGCTCGCGTGTGTCGCCATGCACGATGATCTTGCCGATCATCGAGTCGTAATTCGGCGGCACGTAATAGTTCGTGTACGCGTGCGAGTCCACCCGCACCCCCGGGCCCCCCGGGGGGTGCCACATCGTGATGCGGCCCGGAGAGGGCAGGAAGGTATACGGATCCTCGGCGTTGATGCGGCACTCGATCGCGTGCCCGCGCAGCCCGACCTGCTTCTGCGTGAAGGGCAGGGGCAGGCCGGCGGCCACGCGGATCTGCTGCTGCACGATGTCGATACCCGTGACCAGTTCGGTCACCGGGTGTTCGACCTGCACCCGCGTGTTCATTTCGATGAAGAAGAACTCGCCGTTCTCGAACAGGAACTCGAAGGTTCCGGCGCCGCGATAGCCGATCTTTTTGCAGGCCGCGGCGCAACGCTCGCCGATCTTCTCGATGGTCTTGCGGGGAATGCCCGGCGCCGGGGCCTCCTCGATGATCTTCTGGTGCCGCCGCTGCATCGAGCAATCCCGCTCGCCCAGCCAGACGGCGTGGCCATGCTGGTCGGCCAGCACCTGGATCTCGATGTGGCGCGGATTCTCCAGGAACTTCTCCATGTAGACCGCAGGATTGCCGAAGGCGGCGCCCGCCTCGGCGCGGGTGGTCTGCACGGCATTGATCAGCGCCGCTTCCGTGTGCACGACCCGCATGCCACGGCCGCCGCCACCGCCTGCGGCCTTGATGATCACCGGATAGCCGATCTGGCGCGCGATCCGCACGATCTCGCTGCTGTCCTCGGGCAGTGCGCCGGCCGAACCCGGCACCGTCGGCACGCCGGCCTCGATCATCGCGTTCTTCGCCGACACCTTGTCGCCCATCAGCCGGATCGATTCGGGCGTCGGGCCGATGAAGGCGAAGCCGCTGCGCTCGACCCGCTCGGCGAAATCGGCATTCTCGGAGAGGAAACCGTAGCCAGGATGGATCGCCTCGGCGTCGGTCACCTCGGCGGCCGAGATGATTGCCGGCATGTGCAGGTAGCTTTGCGGCGAGGGGGCCGGTCCGATGCACACGGCCTCGTCGGCGAGCTTGACGTATTTCGCGTCGCGGTCGGCCTCGGAATAGACCACCACGGCACCGACGCCCATCTCCCGGCAGGCGCGCTGGATGCGCAGGGCAATCTCGCCGCGATTGGCAATCAGGATCTTCTTGAACATGGACTTCTCCGCGGTCATCGGACCGCGCTGGCAACCTCGCGGGACAGGGCCCGCAGGTCGGTCCGTCCGCCACCGGCCTCGCAACGGGCCGTGCGGACGAGGCTGTTCACTCGATGATGAACAGCGGTTGACCGTACTCGACGGCCTGGCCATTTTCGACCAGCACCTTCGTGACCGTGCCGGCCCGGTCCGACTCGATCTCGTTCATGATCTTCATCGCTTCGATGATGCACAGGGCCTGGCCTTCCTTGACTTGCTGGCCGACTTCGGCCAGCGGCTTGGCACCGGGGTTCGAGGCCCGATAGAAGGTTCCGACCATCGGCGACTTGATGACATGCCCCGTGGGCTCCGGTGCTGCAGGGGGCACGGCGGCGGCGGCTGCCGGGGCGGCGGGTCCGGCTGCCACCGGAGCGGCCACGGCCAGGGGCGCGCTGGCCACGGTGACGACCGGGCTGCTCTTGACGATGCGCACCTTGCCGTCGGCTTCGGTGATCTCGAGTTCCGCGATGTTCGAATCCGACACGAGGTCGATCAGGGTCTTCAGTTTGCGTAGATCCATGGAATGGCTCCGGGAAGCGGGGTCGTGGCCGGCTGCAACCGAGCGCCGGCACTTCGGAAGGTCAACGCGCGTTGCGTTCCAGGGCGTACTCGAGGGCGAGTCGGTAGCCGGTCGGCCCGAGGCCGACGATCACGCCCTCGGCGAGATCGGAAAAGTACGAATGATGACGGAAGGGCTCGCGTCGGTGCACGTTCGACAGGTGCACCTCCACGAAGGGAATCGCCACGCCCGCCAGCGCGTCGCGGATCGCCACACTGGTATGCGTGTAGGCGCCCGGGTTGATGACGATGAAGTCCACACCCTCGCTGCGCGCAGCATGCACGCGGTCGATCAGGGCTCCTTCGTGATTGCTCTGGAAGTGGCTCAGTCGGGCGCCCCGATCGGTGGCGAAAGCGTCCAGCCCCGCCTGGATCTGGGCCAGCGTGGTGGCGCCGTACACCCCCGGCTCGCGCGTGCCCAGCAGGTTGAGGTTCGGCCCCTGAAGGATCAGGATGTGCATCGTGGTGGGGACTCTGTCAGCAAACCCGCGGACTTTACGCGCATTTCGGCCCAGAAAGCGCTGCGTCGACAAGTTTTGCTGTCGGCTGCCTGCCACGCGGCCCGGGCGGACCGCTCAGGTCCGCCGTGCATCGAGTGCCTGCAGCCAGGCCTCGACGTCCTCGGTGCGGGTCTCGCCCAGATGGCGCGCGAGCAGTCGGCCGTCACGGTCGATCAGCAGTGTGTAGGGCAGGGCACCCTGCGGATTGCCCAGGTCCCGGGCCAGCGCGCTGCCCGCGAACCCCGCCACCCCGATCGGAAAGCTCACGGGGGTGCGCCTCAGGAAGGCCTGCACCGATTCCTGCCGGTCCACCGCGATGCCGAGCACGCCCAGCCGGCCCGACTGTTCGCGGGCGACTCGATCGAGCAAGGGCAGCTCCTTCACGCAGGGCGGGCACCAGGTGGCCCAGAAGTTCAGCAACAGCGCGCGGCCCTGCCACTGGGCCAGCACCAGTTCGCCGCCGTCGGGCGTGGGCAGGCGCGCGCCCCAGAGGGCGGCCAGGCCCGCGGCGAGCGCTTCGTCGGCCGGCGTCAGGGGAGACGCTGGCGGCTGCGTCCTCGGCTGCATCGGCGCATGGCGACGCCAGCCGAGGAACGCTGCCGCAGCCAGCAGGGCGGTTGCTCCCGCGGCGCCGAGGGCGCGCCGCCGGCGCCTCGCGGCATCGACCTGGCCGCTCACGGGGCGTCCTCCGGACTGCAGGCGGGTGCGCCTGCCCGGGCGGCCTCCTCGACCTGGCGGGCCAGCGCGACACGGCTGCCGCGCCAGGGCTGTCCGCCGGACTCGCTGCGCAGAGCGCCGCGCAGGTCATCGAGGTCGAGTACGCTCAGGTGCAGGGTGATCCATTCGCCCAGCGCCGGACTGTGCTCGGCCAGGCTGAGCACGTCGACGCGACCGCCGCGCGGCCCCGGGACCGAGCCCACCTGGAAATCGATGCCTCGGTCGAGCAGCAGCAGCTCGGCCGCCTTCGGGTCGTCGCAATACAGCTCGAGGTGAATGGGCGACAGCCGGGTGGCCGTGCCACGCCAGACCGCACCGCAGACCAGCGGCCGGAAGGCCTCCAGCCGCTCCATCCAGGCCAGCGCGATGCGTCGCAACTCGGCCAGCTCGCCGGGCTGGGTGTCGGCGTGGAACAGGGCCAGGTGCTCGCGCACGGCGGTCTCGACCTCGAGGTTGTCCGGCAGCATCGCGCGGCGCCCGGACAGGCCCAGATCGCGTGCCGCGCGCCGCTTGGCCGCGCCGTAGTCCAGGCCTTCCTCGACGATCAGGCGCGCTGCCGCAGCGGCCACCTCGTCATGCAGCGATTCTTCCATCGCGCCATTCTAGGCAGCCAGGGAGACCGGCGCCGGGCCCCGGGCGAACCCTTCAGGGCCCGCTGCCGGCGGGTATCAGGGCAGTTCGACGGACCCCATGCGGGCCATGACCGTGGCGGCGCGTCCGCTCACGTAGGCTGACCCGGGCCGCTTCTCGAAGCGCTTCGGGGCCGGCAGCATCACGGCCAGGCGGGCTGCCTGTGCCGGAGCCAGACGTGCAGCGTCGATGCGGAAGTAGTGACGCGCGGCGGCCTGGGCGCCGAAGATGCCCTCGCCCCACTCGACGTTGTTGAGATAGATCTCCAGGATGCGCTGCTTGGACAGACACAGCTCGAGCATGAAGGTGATCAGCAGTTCCTGGCCCTTGCGCAGGGCGGTGCGTTCGCCGGACAGGAACAGGTTCTTGGCCAGCTGCTGGCTGATGGTGGAGCCGCCGACCACCTTCGGCTGCACGGGCTTCGGCGCCGCCGGCGCTGCACGGCCTTGGGCTGCGGCGCGTGCGGCGCGCTGCTCGCGCACGGCATTGAGCTGTTCGGCCCGGGATTCGGCGCGTTCGTTGCGCTCCCAGGCCTTCTCGATGGCGTCCCACTCGACGCCGCTGTGTTCGACGAAGCCGGCGTCTTCGCTGGCGATCACGGCGCGCTTGAGGTGGTCGCTGGTCTGCGCGTAGTCCATCCAGGACTGGCTCCAGAGCACCTCCTGCCGCTCCACGACGAGGCGCCAGATCTCGCTGCGCTGGAAGCTGGTCGACTGCGGATCCACGCCCAGCATCAGCAGGATGCGCAGCAGGAAGAACAGCTGCAGCGCCAGCGCACTGAGCAGCAGCAGCAGGGCCAGCCGAAGACCGTGATGGCGCCAGGCGCTCACGCCGCGGCCCTGCGCGTCAGGCGGTGGCATCGATCTCGGCCCGCAGCGCGGCCAGCACCGGCACCGTGTCCGGACGGATCCCGCGCCAGGCGAAGAAGGACTCGGCGGCCTGCTCCACCAGCATCCCCAGCCCGTCCCGCCCGCGCGCGCCCTGGGCCTGCGCCCAGGCGACGAAAGGCCGCGCCGCGGCGCCATAGGCCATGTCCAGTGCCAGCGCCCCGGGGCGCAGCAGGCCCTCGCCGACCGGCAGGCCCTGGGCCTGCAGGCTGCTGGCGGTGCCGTTGACCAGCAGGTCGAATCCGGCCGGTCGCCCGCCGGACGTCGTCGCGCCGAGCGCCTCCAGGCCGCAGGCCTGCAGCTTCACGCCGCACTGCTGCGCCAGGTCGGCATGGCGCGCGACCAGTTCTCCGGCACGGGCCACGGTGCGGTTGGCCACCCACAGCTCGGCCGGCCGGGCCTCCAGCAGCGGGCCGAGCACACCGGCAGCCGCGCCGCCGGCGCCCAGCAGCAGCACACGCGCGCCGGCCAGGTCGAAGCCGGCGTGGACGGTCAGGTCGCGGACCAGTCCGGCCCCGTCGGTGTTGTCGGCCCACCAGCCCTCGGCGTCGAAGCGCAGCGTGTTGGCGGCCAGGGCCCGCTCGGCGCGCGGGCTGCGTCGCGCAGCCAGCGCCCAGGCCTCGGCCTTGAACGGCATGGTCACATTGCAGCCGCGGCCCCCGGCAGCGACGAAGTCCCGGACCGTTGCCGCGAAGCCGTCCAGCGGCGCGAGCAGCCGGCCGTACTCGATCGACTGGCCGGTCTGCGCGGCGAAGAGCTGGTGAATGCGCGGTGAGCGACTGTGTTCGACGGGGTGGCCGACGACGGCGTAACGGTCCATGGGCTGGGCGCGGGATTCGGGATGCGGGGGGCTGTTGTGCGGTAGTCGGGGGCTCCGCGCGGGTGCGTGCCGGTCTCAGGGGCGCTGGGCGCTGGCGTCCTCGACCGCAGCGCGCAGCCCCTCGTCGCGGGTGAAGCGAAAGCGCGAGACGAACACCAGCTGGTCGAACTGCGCCCGCATCGCGGCGGTGAAGGGCCCGTAGGGCGCAGCAGCCTTGACGATGGTGATCGCCCGGCGGTCCAGGGTGCGGTTGCGCGAGCTCTCGATCACCTCGGCCTGCACCACGCGGCCGTCCACATCGACCGCCACCAGCATCGTCAGCTCGCCGTAGAGCTTCTGGCCCTGGGCCTCGGGGAAGTTGCGCGTGCCCAGTTCCTCGATGCGACGGCGCAGCGTGTCGTAGTAGATCGCGTGCACGCCCTCACGGGCGGCCGGGCTCACGAAGCGGCGCCGCGGCCGGGCGTTCTCCTCGTGGATGCGCTTCTCGATCTGCGCCAGCAGGGCCAGCAGCTGGCGCCTGCGCTCCTCCTCGGCCGGGGCCAGGGTCCGGCCGGCACCGGGCTGGCGCTCGGGCTGGCCCATCGCGGCAAGTTCGCGCTTGAGCTGGGCCAGCAGCAGCATCTGCTGCACCTGCATCTGCTCGACCTGCCGGCGCGCGTCCTCGTAGGAGTCGCCCGCCTGGCTCTGCAGGGCGGGTGGCAGCGGCGAGGTGACCCGCCCCTGCGCCGCATCGCCGCCACCGGCCAGGTTGCGCTGCGCGATCACCTGGGCCTTCTGCGGGGACGCCGCGGTGCTGGCGTTGACCAGCACCACCTCCAGCGGCGTGTCCTCGAGGATGCGGTCGAAGGCCTCCGGGTCGGCAATGCGCAGCATCAGCAGCGCGGCGTGCACGCACAGCGACACCAGCAGCGCGATCTGCAGGTTCGACAGGGTCTTGAGTCGCTGGATCGAGGGCACGGGCAGGCGCAGGAGGCGGGAGGTCCGGTGCGAAGACGGAAAGTGCGAGATTGTGCCTTCAGCGCTGTGCGCCTGGTTCGGCCGATTCGACCGCGCCGGGCGCAGCAGGCGCGCCGGCTTCGGCATCGGCCACGTCGATCGCCAGGGTGAGCGGCGCGGCGGCCGCGTCGGCTTCGTCGGCCTCGTCCTCGCCCACCGGCGCGTCGTCGTCACTGCGGTCCGGGTCGTCCAGGCGGGCGAGCACGCTGCCGCCGACCTCGAGCGTCAGCAGGTCCGGCCGCCCGAGGCGCACGCGCACCCGGGCGCCGCGCGGCAGGTTTTCCGCGCCCACCGCGCGCAGCACCAGCGGCAGGGTGTCGGCGCGCACCAGGCCGTCCTTGAGCACCGCGGCATCGAGTTCGGCCACGGCGTTCTGCTCCAGCCAGCGCAGCGTCCAGTAGCGTTCGATGCCGTTCTGGTACGCGTTGTAGGCGGTGTAGGCGGCATCGAAGCCCGAGAGGATGGCCATCAGCGCGGCATCCTTGGGCTTGAAGGGCGCGGCCAGCGCGGCGGTGCGCCCGTGCCGGGCGCAGGCGATGATCTGCCACTGGTTGACCAGGTCGACGTAGCGCCGCAGCGGCGAGGTGGCCCAGCTGTACTGGGCCACGCCCATGCCGGCGTGCGGCAACGCCCGGGTGCCCATGCGCACCTTGATGCCCGGCGCCAGGCTGGCCTGGCTGCGGTACAGGCCCGGCACGCCCAGCTCGGCCAGCCAGCCGCCCCAGGTGGAGTTGGCCAGGATCATCGCCTCGGCCACGATCAGGTCCAGCGGCGCACCGCGGCGGCGCTCGACGATCTGCACCTGTTCGTCGCCGCGCGGCTCGGTCTGCGTGGGTCGGCCTTCGGCATCGACGAGGCGGAAGCTGTAGTCCGGCCGGTTGAAGAGCTCCGGCTTGCCGCGCACGACCTCGCGCTGCGCCTTGAGCTGCCGGGCCAGCCGCCAGCAGAAGGACAGCTCGGGGGCGAACGGGAAGTCGGCGGTGGCGCTGCCGTCCAGCGCGGCCTCGGTGATCACCGCATCGAGCTGATCGTGGCGCAGATTGGCCACGATGGGCACCCGTTCGAGGCGGGTCTCGCTGGCCTGGATCGCCAGCGTCGCCTCGTCGATGCGCACGTACAGCGACACCGCCGGGCAGTCGCGCCCCGCCTCCAGGGTGTAGGCCTGCACCACCTCGTCGGGCAGCATGGTGAGCTTCCAGCCCGGCATGTAGACGGTGGACAGGCGCTCGCGCGCCACCTTGTCCAGGGCCGAATCGGGGCTGATCGCCAGACCGGGGGCGGCGATGTGGATGCCCAGCGTCACCGTGCCGCTGCCCAGGCCCTGCAGGGACAGCGCGTCGTCGATCTCGGTGGTGGCCGAGTCGTCGATCGAGAAGGCCTGCACCGCCGCCAGCGGCAGCTCGCCGGCGACCTCGGGGGCCGCCAGGCCGGCCGGGAAGCCGCTGCCCTTGGGGAACTGCTCGAACAGGAAGCGCCGCCAGTGGAACTGGTAGGGGCTGTCGATCGCCCCGGCCGCCAGCAGCAGGTCCAGCGGCGCGCGCTGGGCGCGCTTGGCGGCCTCGACCACGGCCTTGTACTCCGGGCCGTTCTTGTCCGGCTTGAACAGGATCTTGTAGAGCTGCTCGCGCACCGGTGCCGGGCACTGGCCGGCCACCAGCTCGCCGGCCCAGGCCTCGATCTGCGCGGCGACCTGCGCCTTGCGCTCGATGGCCAGCAGCGCGGCCTTGACCTGCTCCTCGGGCGCCTTGCGGAACTGCCCGCGGCCGCTGCGGCGGAAGTAGTGCGGCGCACCGAACAGGCCGAACAGCGCGGCGGCCTGCTGGGCCACGCTGGCCTTGGCGTCGAAGTAGTCGCGCGCCAGATCGGCAAAGCCGAATTCCTCGGCGGGCGCGAATTCCCAGGCCAGGTCCAGGTCCATCTCGGCGGCGAGGCGCTGCCCCTCGGCGAGCAGCTCGGCCGGGGCGGGCTTGTCGAACTTCAGCAGCACGTTGGCCGCCTTGACCTTCACCCGCTTGCCCGAGTCGAGCTCGATCTGCATCGAGCTCTCGGCCTCGGACATCACGCGGCCGGCGAGGAACTTGCCGGCGTCTTCGAACAGGGCATACATAGGGGCGCGATTGTCGCCGAACGACCGCCGCGCCCCGAGCGCCTCGGCATCAGACGGTCAGGCCGCCCGCCACCTCGATCACGGTGCCGTTGATGTAGCTGGCTTCGTCGCTGGCCAGGAAGGCGTAGACGTTGGCGATCTCCTCGGGCTGGCCCAGGCGGCGCAGCGGGATGTCCGCGCGCATGCCCTCGATCACCTTCTCCGGCATGGTCTTCAGGATCGGCGTGTCGATGAAGCCCGGGGCCACCGCGTTGCAGCGCACGCCCTTGGGGCCCAGCTCGCGGCTCCAGGTCTTGGTGAAGCCGATCACGCCGAACTTGGTGGCCGCATAGTTGGTCTGGCCGAAGTTGCCGTAGATGCCCACCACGCTGGAGGCGTTCAGGATCACGCCCGAGCCCTGCGCCACCATGGTGTCGGCCACCGCCTGGGCGCAGTGGAAGACGGCGCGCAGGTTGACGTCGATGACGGCGTCGAACTGCTCGATGGTCATCTTCTGCAGCCGTGCGTCCTTGGTGATGCCGGCGTTGTTGACCAGCACGTCGATGCGGCCGAACTGCGCCTTGACCGCCGCGACCATCGCGTCGACGGCCTGGCGGTCGGTCACGTCCAGCGCGAAGCCGACCGCCTGGGCGCCCAGCTCGCGGCAGCGCGCCACCGCGGCGTCCACGCCGGGCTGGCGCAGGTCGCAGACCACGACGACGGCACCCTCGCGGGCGAACTTCTCGGCCGTGGCCAGGCCGATGCCCTGAGCGGCACCGGTGACGATGGAAACCTTGTCTTTCAAGCGCATGGTGAATGGGCGGCGTCGGGCGCCGCAATGAGGTCGAGGAAGCCGAGGATGTCCGCGAGGTGCTCGTCGAAATCGCTCAGGGCGTGGTCGCTGCCTTCGAGCAGCTTGATCGTGGCGCCTTCGTAGCGCGCGAACATCTCGCGCCAGTCCAGCAGCTCGTCTCCTTGGGCGATGATGGCCAGCATGCGTTGCAGCGGGCTGACCGTGGCGGGTCGCAGGTCCTGCAGCTCGCCGATGTAGTCGGATCGGAAGAAGAAGTGCGCGCCCGGGTCCTGCCAGGTGGTCTGCTCGCCGATGTAGCGCGCCAGGTCGCGGGCCGGCTCCACGGCCGGATTCATCAGCACCGCGCGGCAGCCCAGCCGGGCGGCGAGCACGGTGGCGTAGAAGCCGCCCAGGCTGCTGCCGACCACCGCCAGCTGCGCGGCCGGATCGATCGACCAGTGGGCCACCGTGTCGAGCAGCCCGGCCACCGCCTCGGCCGGGGAGGGCGGCAGCTGCGGGCAGTGCCAGACGATGTCCGGCCGGTGGTCGGCCATCCAGCGGCCCAGCCGCTGCGCCTTGAACGAGCGCGGCGAGGAGCGAAAGCCGTGCAGGTAGAGCAGATGGGTGGGGGCGACCATCGGATCAGGCGCGCGCGGCCAGCGCTTCGAGCAGCTTCGTGTGGATGCCGCCGAAGCCGCCGTTGCTCATGCACAGCACCTGGTCGCCCGGGCGGGCTGCCTGGACGACGGCCGCCACCAGCGCGTCGAGGCGATCGTGCACCTGCGCCTGCGGGCCCATCGGCGCGAGCGCCTGCGCGGCGTTCCAGTCCAGTCCGCCGCTGTGGCAGAAGGCCAGGTCGGCCTCCTCGAGCGCCCAGGGCAGCTGCGACTTCATCGTGCCCAGCTTCATCGTGTTGGAGCGCGGCTCGAACACCGCCAGGATGCGGGCGTGCCCCAGCCCCTCGCGTTCGATGCGCCGGCGCAGGCCGTTCACCGTGGTGTGGATGGCCGTGGGGTGGTGGGCGAAGTCGTCGTAGACCTTGACGCCGCCCGCCTCGCCACGCAGTTCCAGGCGGCGGCGCACGTTCTCGAAGCGCGCCAGCGCCGCCGAAGCGGTGTCCGGCGCGACGCCGACCGACTCGGCCGCGGCGATGGCCGCCAGGGCATTGAGCTGGTTGTGCTCGCCGGCCAGCGACCATTCGACCCGGCCGATCTTCAGGCTGCCGCGCAGCACATCGAAGGCATGCGGCTCGCCGCGGGCGCGCAGCGCGCCGGGCTCCTCCTTGCGCGCGCCGAAATGCTGCACCGGCGTCCAGCAGCCCCGGGCAAGCACCCGCTTGAGGCTGTCCTCGCGGATGTTGACCACCAGCCGGCCGTTGCCGGGCACGGTGCGCACGAGGTGGTGGAACTGCGTCTCGATGGCCGCCAGGTCCGGGAAGATGTCGGCGTGGTCGAACTCGAGGTTGTTCAGGATCGCCGTGCGCGGCCGGTAGTGCACGAACTTGCTGCGCTTGTCGAAGAAGGCGGTGTCGTACTCGTCCGCCTCGATGACGAACGGGGCCCCCACGCTTGCCACTGCGTGTGCGGCGCTGCCCCCCGAGGGGGCGCTCGCGCCTTGGGACGGCCCGGCGGCGCTCGGGTTGGCCACCTGGCCGAGCCGGGCCGACACGCCGAAGTTCTGCGGCACGCCGCCGACCAGGAAGCCCGGCTTCAGCCCGGCGGCCTCGAGGATCCAGGCCAGCATCGCGGTGGTGGTGGTCTTGCCGTGCGTGCCGGCCACCGCCAGCACCGGCCGGCCGGCCAGAACCTGCTCTGCCAGCCACTGCGGCCCGCTGGTGTAGGGCGCCCCGGCGTTCAGGATCGCCTCCATCAGCGGGTTGCCGCGGCTGACGACGTTGCCGACCACGTAGACGTCCGGCGCCAGCGCCATCTGCTCGGGCCCCCAGCCCTCGATCAGCTCGATGCCCAGCGCGCGCAGCTGGTCGCTCATCGGCGGATAGACATTGGCGTCGCAGCCGGTGACGTGGTGGCCCGCCTCGCGTGCCAGCGCGGCCAGGCCGCCCATGAAGGTGCCGCAGATGCCCAGGATGTGGATGTGCATGGCGGCCGATTCTAGGAGCGGGGTCCGTAGCGCAGCGCAGGCCCCGCCTGCGCCGCGCGACTTTGTTGCGTTGCAACAGAACGACGCTGCGCTTTGTCGCCACGTCGGAACCGCCGCGCACTAGACTGGCGGCGACGGCATCCACTCGGACGACTCCCATGCGCATCGGCATTCTCACCGGCGGCGGCGACTGCCCCGGGCTCAACGCGGTGATCCGCGCGGTCACCAAGTCCCTCATCCAGCGCTGCGGTGCGGAAGTGATCGGCATCGAGGATGGCTACCTCGGCCTGATCGAGCGGCGCGTGCGCCCGCTCGGCTGGGACGACGTCGGCAGCATCCTGGCGATGGGTGGCACCATCCTGGGGACCAGCAACAAGGCCACGCCGTTTTCCTGGCAGGGGCGTGACCATTCGGCCGCCTGCGCCGAGTATGTGCGCGACCTGCAGCTCGAGGCCCTGGTGGCCATCGGGGGCGACGGCACGATGACCATCGCCCAGCGCTTCGGCGAACATGCCGGCGTACCGGTGGTGGGCGTGCCCAAGACCATCGACAACGACATCGAGGGCACCGAGCGCAGCTTCGGCTTCGACACCGCGGTGGCCACCGTCACCGACGCGCTCGAGCGCGTGCAGACCACCGGCCAGAGCCATGGCCGGGTGATGATCGTCGAGACGATGGGCCGCTATGCCGGCTGGATCGCGCTGGAATCCGGCCTGGCCGGCGCGGCCGACGTGATCCTGCTGCCCGAGATCGGCTACGACGTGCAGCGCATCGCCAAGGTCTGCCGTGCCCGCGCGGCCCGCCGCCGCTCGACGCTGATCTGCATCGCCGAGGGCGCCAAGCCGGTGGGCGGTGAGCTGACGGTGGAAAGCACCATTGCCGACAGCCCGGATCCGATCCGCCTGGGCGGCGTGGCGCACGCGCTGCGTGCGCAGCTGCAGCCGCTGGTCAACGCCGAAGTGCGGGCCACCGTGCTGGGCCACGTGCAGCGCGGCGGCTCGCCCACCCCCTTCGACCGGGTGCTGGCCACCCAGTACGGCAACGCCGCGGCGCACCTGCTGCAGAACCGCGACTACCACCGCATGGTGGCGCTGCAGCGCGGCGAGCTCAGCAGCGTGGCGCTCAGCGAGGTGGCGGGCAAGAACCGCCTCGTGCCGGCCGATCACCCGCTGCTGATCTGCGCGCGGGAAATCGGCGTGTGCCTCGGCGACGAGTGACTCAGCTGGCGAGGATGAGGGTCTGCATGCCGGCCCAATACGTTAGAGCGAAACCCGGGCCGACACCGCGACGACAGCGTCCAGCAGTCTGGACACCTTGGCCGCTGCCGCGCCTCGGACGTGAAAGCCCAGCTCCAGCGAGTATTCGAAGCTCCACTTGGTCATGTTCGACGAACCGGCATAGCACTCAGAGTCGTTGACTCGAACAACCTTCGCATGGAAGGTCTCGTTCTCGGGCCTATCGGGCCTTGGGATGCGGAAGTCGTATACAGCCACGCCCAGCGCCTTGAGATCGTCGGCCTTACCGGCAAGTGCGTCAGGTAGCCCATCGCGCACCACGAGCTCTCTTGCCACGCCAGAACGCGTCGCCTGAAACAAGCTGACGATGCGCTTGGCACCATCCTCGTCCACAAAGGGCGTCATGACCGAGAAGCGGCGTGTGGCGCTGGCTGCCATTTGGCCGAGCATCACCGCAGTCTCTTCAAGGCCCCAGAGGCCTTCGATGGTGCGCTCCAGCTCAGCAACCAGTAGGCTGGGCGCCGCTGGCCGTGAGATGACGACTTCCACCTCATCGGCATCCGCATGAACCCGGTCCCTGTAGAGCCGCGCGCCCCGCATCAGCAAGGCGACCTCTCGCGCCATCTCTTGGGGTAGGACCACGGCCCACATCCCATGAGCGTCCTTGCTCACAACCCCAGCCTCCTCGGCTGCCTGCAGCCCCGCGATGACTGCAGGAAGCCGCGAACTGCTGATCCCGCAAACCCGCGACAGCTTGCGAGCGTCATGCCGTCCGGGCAACTTGCCCGACCCGGCCCAGTGGAGCGCAGGCTCGAGCACCTCGGCATGAGGTGCGAGGCGCACGAAGAGGTCGTCAGCGTGCTGCACCGGAGGTCACCTTGGCCGTCGTGATGTCGAGATAGCCGGTGATTCGCTTGCCTTGCTGCCGGCCCTCATCTTCTCGAGGCGCCAGGCCACCGCGAAGCGCCGAGCGAGACAGCAGGCGGTTTGCGGCGACGCAGGAGGTCTCCGGGATGACGATGCAGCTCGGGCATGCGCCACCGTCGGCATCGCACAAGCTGCCCGAACCGCACATGAGCGTCCTTGGCTCCAACAGGTGCTCGAGGAACACCGTGTTGTAGTTGCGCCAGAGCGCTGACAGGTTGCCCAAGTCCATCGTCGTTCCGTTGCGGTAGACCACAAACGCCAAGTCTGCCGGGAACAAGTACTCCCCGAGGCTGCCCATGTCCAGGCCAGAGAACTCCGCGACCGCCTTCATCACCGTGTGCGCGTAGGTGTGCAGCAGCGTGTAGACGTAGCGGTACGTGTTAGCCGGCCCGGGCTTCAGATCCACGAAGTACTTTCCGAACGGAGACGCACTCTCCAGGATGTGGGCACCGAGCTTCACGGCACCCGCAGGGTCCCAATCGGGCAGGTCGGTCACGCCCACAGATCGCAGCCACTCGTAGACGAGCTCGGGGTTCAGGCGTGCGTAGATGGCCTCGTTGGCCTGGGTGACGACGTAGATGGGGATCTTGCCGTTGCCCAGCGGCTGGAACAAGTTCAGTCGAACCGGCAGCAAGAGCTGCTGTTGATCGCTCTTCTCGATGAGCGGGTCCGTCGACATGCGCGTGAAGCCATGTGTGAAGCGGCACAAGTCGAACTCGCGGATGAGGCCCATCTCCGCGAGCCCCATGGCAGACAGCAGACGTGATGTATTTGCCTTCTGCGTATCCAGCTCCGCCTTCGTCCTGGGGGCAAGGTCACGGTCGGGCTCCGTGAATCGCACGAACGGAGAACGCCCGTCGGCCACGCTCAGCTTGGTGAGCTTGCTGCGACGCAAGGCCTCGTGCTCGACGGCAAGCACGAGCGGGTCGTAGCGACTCCCGAACTCCGCGCGCCGGTCAATCTGTCCCGTTAGCCACGGCGGCGGCTCATGCTTGACGGGGACCAGGCCCGGCGTGGCCTTCCAGTCGTCGATCATGACGCGCAGCTGCTTGGTCAGCTCGTCGGCCATAGGCGTGCCTGCGAGCGTCGTTCGCATCCCGTCGATGCTCTCGTAGAGCGACACCTTGGCGGTCTGCCCGGCCTTCTTCATCATCTCGACGATCTCAGCGTCGGACGGCGGTTTGGCGCCAAGGCCAAAGCGCTCAGAAGCAAACCCGGCCAGGTCCGCCTCGTTGCCCTCCTGCAGCATCAACAGGAGGTCTCGCTCGCCCGCTGCGAAGACGATGAACTGCTCGCTGTGCGGGTAGAAGGCCGGAGTGGCTCGGTAGGAGATCGGCTCCATGCGCCGCCACCGAGGCGGGCGCTGCAAGCACTCGTCGCCCAGCAGCTGCGTGGTCTCAGGGTCGTTTTGCAGCCAACTGTCCCCCTCCTTGTGGCCGTTCTCGCACTCGAAGACCCACTCACCGATGCGAGGCGACTTGTCAATGAGATAGAACTTCCGGCTCTGACACACAGAGCACGCCTGGATGGGAGCTTTCACCTTCTGCTCAGGCTGACTCCACTCCCACTTGCCAGGGCTCGGAGGCTCCCAGTTGCCCGACCAGTGCACGAAGATCACGTCGAGCTGCCGCCAACGGCACTTGCCCTTGTGCTCAGCCTTTCGGGTGTCGCACTGGTCCTTGCCGAGCTCACCGATCTCGGCCGACGCCTCCCGCACGGACTCGAACTTCCGGAACCGCCCGCACGTGTTGCACACAAAGTCCAGCGGTGCGGGAACGTAGCTCATCGCCTTGGGGTCGACGAGCTCGAAACGATTCGGTGAGGGAGCCTTGAACGTTCCGTCTGGCAACAAGGCGGGGTCGAGGCACTGGGTAGGTAGGACTTGGGCCTTGTCAGTGCCGCCTTGCATCGCACGGCTGAACCAGCTCTGCCAGATCTCGCGCAAGCGAAGGTGAATCTGGGTCGCGGTCTCGTTGGAGATGTCCGCCTTCGCGGGGCTTTGGCCCTGATCGGCGATGGACAGGCAAGCGCCAAGCCCGCCTTCAAACGTGAACAGAGCGCCAGGCGCGTAGGCGGTGGCCAGCTGCCCGCGCGAGCGAATCATTCGCGCGGCGGAGGGCTCGCGCTCCTCGGTATCACCCCGGCCAGTTCTTCTTGTTGCCATCTTCACTCTCCCAAATCCGATCCCTCGGCAACGCCGCAACGGATGAACCGCATGACCTTGCGGGCAACTCCGTCGCTGACTCCGTGACGTCCATCGAGGTCACGGTGACCAAAGTAGATGACTCCCGCCTCATCGACGTCTCGAAGCGAAGTCATAGGCCTGTTCATGACGCTGGGCTGCGCCTTGAAGTAGTCCATCAAGTTGCGCTGCTCACCGAGCGCATCCCGGGCCCAGTTCGTCAGAAGCGTCTCTACCCGCTCGCGGATGAGCTCCTGGTAATGCTGCTTGCCACCGGGCGCGAAGTCACCGTCCAAGCCGATGGCCTTCTCGACGAACTCGCAGATGCCCTTGATGAGCGGGCCCTTGGTAGCCGCGTTCTTGTAGATGTCGACGATGAACGGAATCCAGGACAGGTCTCGCACGGTGTGCTTCTTGTCCGGGTCGAGCTGGTAGAGCTCCGCGATGTAGCGCACGCCGGTGAGGTAGGCCTGGATGAAGCTCGGCAACACCCGCTCGATGGCCCGTCCGGCCCAGCGGTCGATGGCTGCCGGCGAAACCATCCGCTCAAGGAACCGGTGGTAGCTGTCGAAGACTTCGACGATGTAGCGGTCGCCGCGGCGCTGAGGCGTGGGGATCAGCACCACGAAGCCCACGTGCGTGCGACCCACGCGCGAGGAGGCCTGGATGTACTCCGCGACGTCGGAGGGCATACCGGCGAAGAACATCGAGTTGAACTCCTCAACGTCTACGCCGTGCGAGACGGCCGAGGTGGCGATCACCGAGCGAAGCGCATCGGTGAGCTCAGGCAGCGGCTCGCCGGGCTTAGGCCGCGTCTGCGCCTCTTGGACCGTCGCCTGGATTTCGCCCTGGGAGACTGAGCCCGTGATGAGATTGGTTCGCAGGTCCGAGATGGGGAGCTTGCGCTCCGCATGCCGCTTGCGCGTCTCCTCGAACTCGGCGGCCATGATCTGGTCGCCACCCTTCTTGTTGGTGACGTAGGTCAGCGCGATCCGGTGCAAGTCGACGATGGTGGCGAGCTCAGAAGGGGGCGCTGCCAGCAGCTTGTCCCGGTAGAGCTGCTCAAGCGTTCCGGGCGAGACGCTGTCGACCAGCTTGGCCCGGGCGGCTGCGACCTGAGCCTCGTCGCCCGAGGTCAGCGCCAACAAGAGCTCGGTGATGATGGAGTGGAAGTGCGACAGCACCGCCACGGTCGTCGCCGTGTGGGCTCGGCCATTGGTCATGAAGCCGACGTAGACGCGACTCCAGCGCGACCACTCCTCGACGTTCTTCAGTGCGGCACGCTGCGGCTCGTCGTCGGGCGGCGCGGTCGGGCCTGCGTAGAAGGACTCGTAGAGGCTCTGTCCCGGGTACGGGAACTGCATCGCGGGCACGGGCCGCTGGTAGAGGTGTTCGAGTTGTCGGTCGGGGTCTGAGACTGTGGCTGAAGCCGCGACCACCTTGGCCCGGCGCCGTGTGCTGCCATCGGGCTCGTAAGCCACGAGCTCGTAGAGCGGCTTGGCGATGGACGTCAGGATTGCGTCCAGGGCTGACTCAAACAGGCCCGCGAACGTACCCAGCGACTCGTCGAGCAGGTGAGCCTCGTCTTGGATGAGCAGGCTCGGGAACGGGTCGTGGAAGAGGTGCGTGCCGTTCGGGTAGGCCGGATAGAGCTTCTCGTAGCCCTTGGCCTCGACGTCCCCCTCAAACTCGCTGGTCTTCGAGGGCATGACCAGGCGCTTGGTCGCTCGGTCTCGCAGAGGCGCGGCTCCCAGCATCGCGTAGATGCGACGCAGCGTGCCAGACGACTGGCCGATGAGGGCCAGCTTGTCGACCGTGCCCAACAGCACTGACGGCGCGAGGTCGTAGATGTCGACGTCGCAGATGTAGAACGGCAGCGGTTGGTAGCCGCCGGTGTTTGATTCGCACTTGGCGTTCGAGCACACGTGCGCGAGTGTTCCGCCCTTGTCCGTAAAGCGGCGCAGTACCGTCTCGCTACGGCAAAACGGGCAGCTCGGAATCTTGTTCCAGGCAGCCTTCTGCAGCTCGTAGTTGACTTCCGCAGCCTCGTGGTCGCGCTCGGACTTGATGTCCGCTGCGACATCCTTGACGTCAGGGATGTTGGAGACGCCCGGTGCGTAGTGGTTGTTCGGCGAGCCGCCGCTACCGACCCAAAAGCCAATGGCGAACGGGTCGCCGCCGATGGCCAGGCGCATGCGCACCTGCTCGGCCTTGGCTAGCGCCAAGGCGCAGCGCTGCGCTTGCTGGATGGTCAGCAGCCGCAGCGGGTAGCGAATCATCGCAGTCACGCCAACGTGCTTGCCACGCAGCCGGTCGAGGAACAGCGAGAGCACCAGCAAGCCGAAGAACGCTTCGGACTTGCCGCCACCGGTGGCGAAGTAGAGCAGCGAGACCGTGTCGTCCCTCTCGCGGTCAAACTTGTCCCGGAAGCACTTCATGCGACTGGCCATCGCCGGAACGTGCGCGATGACGAAGGCAATCTGGAAGAGACGCCATGCGCCGTCATCGCTCTTGAGCTTGTCGCGCATGAGGTTGGCCATCGCCTCGTTCATGCACAGCCACGCCTCATAGACCACCGCCTTGTCGTCCGCTTGGAGACCGCGCTTGGCAGTCTTGTCCCATGCAGCCTTGGACTCCTGCAAGATCTTGAGGCCGGCCTTGACTGCGGCGATCTCCTTCTCCCAACCCTGCTTGTCCTTCGCGAAGCCCCCTTGCTCGCGCTCAAGACCCGCCTTGTCACCAGGCTCCAGGCCCGCTGCGAGGTCTACCGTCTTGTCGATTGTCTTGAACCACGCATCCAGCGCATCCCCCAGCGGCAACACCGCATCGAGCCCCTCCGGCGTGGCCAGGAAGCGCATGGTCGGGTTGATGCCCTTGTAGCTCTTGGGCGTGATGCGTGGCTGCGTGTAGCGAGGCGCCCACGTGGTGCGCAGCCTGAGCGCGGTCGGGTCGGGCGAGTGCAGGAGCTGCACGCCGCCGTTGAAGCCCATCGCCGGGTAGTCAAGGTAGCGGTTGTAGCGATAGGACGCCTCGACGCGACCGAGGCGCAGCGGAGCGTGAAGCGCTTGCGGCATGGAAACCTCCAGATGCACCTGGAAGATGCTCTGGTCTGTGAGGTCTCCGCCCCGCGGCGGCTCTTTCGACCTGTTCTCCAGGCTGATGTGCAGGTTGGTGCGCGTCGCGTAGGTCCAGTCGGCCGAGAGCTTTACCTCCCACGACAATTCGATCTCAGGCAGCGCAAGCTCCCGCGTCGGGTCGGCTCGCAGCTCTTCGAGGAACTTCGTCCAGTCGCGATACTGCGAGGGGCGAACGACGACACCCTTGCGTATGCACCACAGCTTGCCCTCATCCGAGTCAGCCCACTGGCGCACAGCAAGCTGAACGGCTGCGGTCAAGTCGCCCGAGGCTTGTTGGACCTTCGTCGCGATCTCGGCAGTCGTCATCGCCGGGTCGATGACCAGAGCGGGGAGATGAGCCTGGTCGATAGGGATGCGCAGCCACTTGTGTGGCAGGTCCATCGGCTTGAAGAGCTCGTCGCGGATTTCGGGCAGCGCCCCGCCGGTCGCCACGACACCTTCGCCAGACCCTTCGCCGGGCTCGGCAGTGCCATCGCCCTCGACCGAGAACAGCGTCGTGATGTTCGCAGGAAGCTTCAAGCGCTCGAGGACCTCGCGCCGCACAGCCTGCTCAATCTCTCGCCACTGAGGATGGTCGATGCGGCGCTTGTAGGACTTGCCCGCTGATTCGATCTTCCAGCGCTCACTGAGCGCTTCCTTGGTCTGCGTTTGCAGGAGCTTGCGGACGTCATCGCTCAACCGAAACCGCGGCGCACAGTCCGGCCGCTTCATGTCTTCAGGCGTGGGCAGCACGCGCACGTACACCTGCAGCCGAGGCTCGACCGTGACGACTCCGGGGACTCCGCGATGAACCTGGCAATCCAAGCCGTGTGCCGTGATGCGGATGGGTTGCGTCACCTCGTCGCCCGTGCCTTCTGCGCGCAGAGGCGGCAGCAGGAAGGCCGCAGCCAGGATGGATCGAGGTCGAGAGCCAAAGAGCACCTGGCCTTCTGGCCCATGCCCGCTGATGCGCGAGAACGTCAGGTTCAGCAGCGAGTCGACCGTCGCTTCCTTGAGCGTGGTCGAGATTTTGGCCGGGTCGGCGCGAACGACAGCACTACTCATCCTTCACTTCTCCCTGGGGCTTGCGGATGGCTTCGACGGTGTGAATGTTTTCCTTGGCGCGCTCGAAGAGCATCTTCACGACCTCGGGCCTGAGGCGACGGTGCACCACGGTGGACTCGGGCTCGAGCAGCATCTCGGCATATACGTCCGAGACGCGACGACCGTCTGCCCGGCGCACGCCTCGCAGCGGCTGGATGACGGCCTTCCAGAAGTAGACGGCGTGGATGTCGTTCATCCCAAGGGTCTTGGCAAACGCCTTGAAGTGGGCCTCGGTGCGAGGGGCCCCGGGCTTGGCGTTGTCGAACGAGCGGCCGGTATACCGGTCCACGTCGAGCCAGGCTCGAACCGTGCCCTCGGCCGGAGGCGGGCCTTTGGGCCCAAGCGCATGAGTGATGACTTCGTGCAGGTGCGCCGCCCGCAGGCTCAGCGTCGCGCCGGGAATCTGGGCGGCCAGATCCCTTACCGTGCGGTGGTAGCGGCGGAGGTCTTCCTCGAAGCGGCGGTCGTGGCTGATGGGAACCCCAGCCTCCTTCAGCGCTGCCTCGGTGAGCTCTCGGAGCTCGAGTGACATCACGAAGAGCCGGTCGCCTTCCTGGAGGGCTGAGACATCCACGCCCTTGAATCCGCGCGTCGATGTGTGCGCCAGTGCTGGGTCATAGAGGTATGCCAGCGCGGCGGGACTGCGCTTGACGACAGCGCCGCTGTCGAGCACCAGCTCCCAGGCGTTGGGGTCGTGCTCCTCATGCTCGTTGACCACCGACGATAGGCCCTGCTCGAACGAGAAGGTGGGCAGGACAAAGTCGCCGCGCTTGAACAGCGTGTACTCATCGATGTCGGGGAACTCGGGCAATTGCTGCCATAGGGGGCCGAGCCGACTGGTGAGGCTCGCAAAGCCTGGCAGCGCACGGATGGCCTTGATCGTGGCCTTGAGGTACGCGGCGTTTCGGCGGGTGAGGAGCACGTAGGCCGGCGATGAGATGCGGGGCTCCAAGACGAGCATGCGCAGAGACACCTCGTCCAGACCCACGAAGATGAGGGTCTCCTTGGAGGGTGCATCCGCCTCGACCTCGAGATTGCGCGAGACCACGAAGCGAACGCAGTCGCGCAGCACCTCAAAACCTGCTCCCTCCGGGTAGCCGTCGTAAGTCTCGAAGTAGTGTTCAGCCAGGCGACGGGCGGTGGGCTTGGTGAAGACAAGGCAGCACTTCTCGGTGCCCCGGGTCCGCTGCTCGATGAGTTCGGCGAGCATGCGGGCTAGCGGCGTGCCGTTCTCGTAGTTGCGCCACATCTCATCGCCCCTGGCGATGACGCGCTCCAGCCTACAGCGCTCTCCGAAAGTGGGGTCGTTGCGGATGACTTCAAGCTTGGACTTGTAGACAGGCCAGGCGTAGTTCTGTCGAACAGCCATCGGCACGTCCGCCTCGCCGAGCCAGTTCACCAGCACGCGGGTGCTTGAAGGCAAGGCAGCCAGGCGTGCGAGGTAGCCGGCGGCCTCGTCCATCGCATCGCCCCAGGCCGGATTGGTGACAGCGCTTCGAATGCGCGTCAGCATCTCGATGACGTTGGCTGCTTCCGAGTCGGCAACGTTGACGACAATCTGTCTGCTATCGGGCTTCAGCGGCTCGGGCTGCGCGAGAGGCATCAGACTGTCGCCATTGACCGTGCAGATGGCCCCGCGCACCGGCAGACCCGAGCGCAGCAACCAAGCTGCTGCAGGGCTGTTCTTCTTCGCGCGCTTCTCTAGCTCCTGGCCGAGCTGACTGCGCACGTGCGGCTCGTCGATGACGAGAAGGACGGGCGGAATGCGCTCGCGCCACACCTCCCAGGCGCAGTCGAGGAACTTGACGATGTTCGTCTTCCACGACGGGTTGTCCTTGCGCAGGGCCCTGGTCGCATCCAATAGCAGGACATCGGGCTGGCGGCCGTTGCGCAGGCTCTTGAGGCACTGTCGGATGTCCGCCTCGGACGCCTTCCAGCTGACAGCAAGGAGCGCGTCTGGGGCGTTGTCGATCTCGCCGAGTGCTCGCAGCGAGAGGTTGCTGAGTGCCCGGCGATGGTCGAGGTCCGTGATACGTGCCTTGACGTAACGCAGCAGGTCGCCGTCACAGGCCTTCCACGACTGGAAGTCCTTGTCCGCAAAGAAGTGCGGAAGCAGCTCTGCCAGCGTCGGGTGAATGTCGCCAGAGGCGTCTGCTCGCACGCTGTTGAGGGCAAGCCAGAACGGGTCCTTCTGCGGCAGTGAAACCGTCACGGCGGGGTTCGGCTTGACCTCGACGAGATGCTGCGCGAGCCGGATGAGCGCTGTGCGATCAATGTGGGCATGGTTGAGCGCTTGCAGGAAGTTGGCCTTGGCCGGATAGACCAAGGTCCGCATGCCTTGCTTGTCGCCTTGATGCCAGCGAGCAGAGCAGGCAACCGCGTGCACCATACCCAGCGAGCGAAGAGAGCCCGGCCACAGCAGCACGAGGCCCGAGAACTTGGTTTGCGCTGCATGCAGGAGCTGGGACGCGAGCGCCTCGACTGCGGAGGCTGTCTTCAATGACGTCGTCGCGTCGTCGGCCCACAGTGGCAGCCCCATCGCCGCGGCCGGGGCTTCGCGAGGGGCCTGGCGAGTTGCTTCCGGCGCAACGGGTGGACTTGCAGGCGGGGCCGAGGATGCAGGGCCCGCTGCGCCGTTGCCGGATGTGGCCGCCTTATCGGTCTGACCGCCTTGGGCGTCTGCCGCCACGGCGCGCGCAAACAGCAACTTAGCTGCGAGCGCCTTCTTGCGCTCGACTGCAAGTTGCTGCTTCTCAGCCCTGTCGTCTGGAAGCTGCTTCCGTCCCTTGTCTGGCCTGTACATCCGGCGTTACTGTTGAAGTAGGTCTGATGCGGTATAGAGATGCAGCGCGCTGAATGACTGCGTCAGCTCGCTGGGCGGTATGCGGCTCGGACCGCTTCGTCCAGGCTGGCCCCACGCGTCTTCACATGCTTGAAGTGGGCGGGGTCGGGGAGCAAGAGCTCATCGAGCTCCGAGACTGCGACGTTGCTGGCCCCCGAGATGGCACGAAAGACACGGTCGACCGGTTGGGAGTTCAGGATGGCTGCCAGCTTCTCGGGAGCCATGGCGTTCTTGCTGACAGGCTCGAGCACGATCACGTGGTTCTCACAGACATAGCCACCGAACTGCGCCACCCACGCATCCGGCACCGCCGCTGCCACCAGTCGGCGCTTCTGGTCGCTCGACGTCAGGCGCTGCAGCAGCACGGCAGGCTTTGTGAGGACTCCGTGGTCGGTCAAGGAACTGATCTCGACGAAGCGCCGGTCGCGGCTGAAGCGGCATTCGCGCCCGTGGTCGAAACGACCGTCTGGGGTGATGTCGGTCGCCCAGACCAGGGGGACCACGAGCCGGCCTGGCTTGGGGTCAGGCTGCTGCGCAAATCGCTGGCGCTCGTCCCGGTAGGCAACCAGATGGCCGACGCGTCCCACGTAGCCGTAGTCGGATAGGGTGAAGCCGGCGGACTCGGCTAACTGAAGCAAGCCCGCATCGCTCGCCGCTCGCGGGATGGGCCAGGGCCGCCCGGAGTTTGGAAGCAGGAACTCGCCGACATCCTCGAACTCGCCCTCCGGTTTGAGGACGCTCACCCGGGTCTTGGAGTCGACAACCTTGCTGGCAGCGCGAGTGCGTAGCACCGTGATCGCCGTCTCCTGCTCCACGTCGATGAACATGGCGTTTCGGTCACTGAGCATGTCCACATGCAGCGTGTCGGCATGGGTCAGAAGCTTCGTGCGCAGCCTGGAGAACGACTGGCCAGAGAGGAAGCTCGTCGGGGTGAGCAGACCAATTAGACCGCCTTGCTTGGCTAGCTGCAGCGTCCGGTTGATAAAGAGGCCGTAGATGTTGGGCTGGCCCTCGACGACGTCACCGTGCGTCTTGCGGTAGCGGTCAACCTCGGCGGCCTTGAGCTTTCGATAGGGAGGATTGCAGGCCAGGACATCGGGCCGCAGCTCCTCGATGGCCGATGACGTCAGGCCGTCACCCTTAAACAGGCGCAGCGAGAGGTCGCGGCCGGTGGCGGCCAGCAGGTCCGACAGCGCCATCCGCAGGAACTCCTGCGAGATTTCGAGCAGCACAGGATCGAGGTCGTTGCCGCTCAGATGGCGCTCGATGTGGTCGAGCTGCTGGCTTGCAGACAAGCCAGTCTCAGCCAGGGCGGCAGCCATGCGCTGGGCAATCGGTACGAGGAAGGCGGCACCGCCGCACGCCGGGTCGTGCCAGTGCTGCGTCGTAAGCGACGCGCCGTGCTCAACGAGCTTGTCGATTAACCGGTCCGCCAGGCGCGGCGGGGTGAAGTAGAGCGCCCGCTCGGTGCGGAGCTCGTCGCCTACCAAGAGGGCGTAAGCGCTTGCCAGCCAATAGGCCGCCTCGTTGAACGGCACCTCTGAGAGCCAGCCACCGAAGTCCTGAACGGCATCTTCTCTAACGAAGGCGCGGCTTCCATACGGCGCGCGTTCCGGGGCCAGGCGCGGGTAGCACGCACGCTGCCAGAGGTGCAGCAGGGCCTTGAGGAGTCGCTCCACCCCGTCTGGCTTGCCATCGACGAGGGGCGCCAACGCCTTTACGCGACGATAGAACTTTAGGCGCAGGGCGGGAATGACCATCGTAGGCAGGCGCTACACGGACCATTCCTCGGTATACCAACCACGCCTACTGCTGGCCGCATCGGACGCTCGTCTGGACTGCCATATCGCCGCCGCGGGTCAGCTCCACCTTCGTCATCTTTGCCATCCCCAAGTTGGTCTTTGCTGATGATTGTCACAGTACTAGCGGGCTACGAGCAACCGCAATCTCTCTCCAATACTCAGCCTCTCTACATATTTGACCGGTGCCCGCACATCTTTAGGCACGGGACCGTGCAAGAAGCACGACGCCCGCCGCTTAGTTCCAACATTTTTCGCAGATGCGGACCTGTGTGGCGAGGCTGTGATGCCTGCCGCTCTCAGCTCCAGTGCAGAGTCAAGAGGCTAGGGCTCAGTACGTCCCTCATTGACGGTTCAAGCCGCCAGGATCAGCGTCTGCATGCCGGCCCATTCCTCGCCGGGGGCGAGGTGGATGGGCGTGCCGATCTGGGCGGCTTCGACGCAGAGCATGTTCAGCCAGCCGTCGGCGGGCATGTCCTTCAGCCGGGCGCAGAGTTCCGGGCCGGGGTTCCAGACCACCACGTCCTCGAAGCCCTGCGAGGCGATCGTCAGGCGCCGTCCCGGCTCGCGCAGCAGCAGTTCGTCCGGCGCGTTCCAGTAGATGCGGTCCAGTTCCTGGGCCACGGTGACCACGTCCACCCACTGCTCGCGGGTCTCGCCGGTCACGGCATCCAGGTAGCGCTGGCCCATCAGGCCCTCGAGCTGGGCGCGGCGCACATCGCCCACGCCCAGGTAGGTGTGCAGCGCCGCGGCGCAGTCGAAGGGCACCTCGCCGCGGTTGATCACCGCCAGCTCCATGTCCAGCCGGCCGGTGTCGACGCTCACCGTCATCTCCAGCCGGAAGGCCTGCGGCCAGATCGCCCGGGTGGCCTCGTCGTCCTCCAGGCTCAGCACCGCGAAGGCGTGCTGGCCGCGCACCTGGGCCTGCTCCAGCGTCCAGCGGCGGTTGCGTGCGAAGCCGTGCTTGACCGGCAGGTCACCGCGCAGGTTGAACTGCGGGAAGATCACCGGCACGCCGCCGCGCACCGCCGCGCCGCCACCGTAGGCGGTGACCGGGGAGAGGAAGAGCTGCTCCTCGGCCCCGGCGGGAATCCACGACACCACATGGCCGCCGTCCAGCAGCACGGTGGCCTGCGCGCCGTCGGGCGAGCGCAGGTGCACGGCCGGCTGGCCGGCGAACTCGCAGGGGCCGGTGGGCCGTGCGGCGCGGGGTTGTTGCTCGCTGCTGTTCATGGGCGGATCACAGCGTGGCGAATACCGCCCGCGCGGCGGCGAGCGTCGCCTCGATGTCGGCATCGCTGTGCGCGGCGCTGACGAAGCCGGCTTCGTACAGCGCCGGCGCCAGGTAGACGCCGCGCTCGAGCATGCCGTGGAAGAAGCGGTTGAAGCGCTCCTTGTCGGTGGCCATCACCACGTTGTAGTTCTGCGGCAGGCTGTCGGTGAAGAAGAAGCCGAACATGCCGCCTTCGCTGTCGACGCAGAAGGGCACGCCGGCGGCGTCGGCCGCGGCCTTCAGGCCGTCGATCAGCGCACGGGTCTTCGCGCCCAGCGCCTCGTAGAAGCCGGGCTGGCTGATTTCCTTCAGCGTGGCCAGGCCGCAGGCGGTGGCCACCGGGTTGCCGCTGAGCGTGCCGGCCTGGTAGACCGGGCCCAGCGGAGCCAGGTTCTGCATGATGCGGCGGGTGGTGCCGAAGGCCGCCAGCGGCATGCCGCCGCCGATGACCTTGCCGAACACCGAGATGTCCGGGCGGAAGCCGGGAATCGCCTTGGCGTAGACGCTCTGCGCCGAGCCGAGCGCGACGCGGAAACCCGTCATCACCTCGTCGAAGACGAACAGCGCGCCGTGCTGGTCGCAGAGTTCGCGGATGCGCTTCACGAAGGGCACCTGCGCGCGCACGAAGTTCATGTTGCCGGCGATCGGCTCGATCATCACGCAGGCGATCTCTGCGCCCTGGGTGCGGAAGGCCTCCTCGATCTGCTCGAGGTTGTTGTATTCCAGGACCAGGGTGTGCTGCACCACCTCGGCGGGCACGCCGGCGGAGGTCGGGTGGCCGAAGGTGGCCAGGCCCGAGCCGGCCTTCACCAGCAGGGCGTCGGCGTGGCCGTGGTAGCAGCCCTCGAACTTGATGATCTTGCTGCGCCCGGTGGCGCCGCGCGCCAGGCGGATCGCGCTCATGCCGGCCTCGGTGCCGGAGCTGACCAGGCGCACCTGCTCGATGCTGGGCACCTGGGCGACGATGGCCTCGGCCAGCTCGACCTCGCGCTCGGTCGGTGCGCCGAAGCTGAAGCCCTCGCGCGCGGCGGCCAGCACCGCCTCCAGCACGGCCGGGTGGCCATGGCCCAGGATCATCGGACCCCAGGAGCCGATGTAGTCGATGTACTGCTGGTCCTCGGCATCCCACATGTACGCGCCCTGGGCGCGGGCGATGAAGCGCGGGGTGCCGCCGACGGCGCGGAAGGCGCGCACGGGGGAATTGACGCCACCGGGGATGACCTGCTGGGCGCGTTCGAAGAGTTGGGCGTTGTTCACGGGACCTGCCGGAAGCGATGCGCCGCGCCGGGCCGGCGCGACCGTGGAGGAAGCCAGGGGCAGGGACGACGCAGCCACCGGGTGGCGGCGATGGCCCTGCCGGGGGTGGAATCAGTGCACGCTGCGCGGGCCGGGGGGCGGCTCGCTGCCCGCCATCGGGTCCTGGGCCGCGCCTTCCTCGCCTTCCTCGTCTTCGGGCGGCAGCGCCCAGAAGAAGCGGTCGGGGATGACGTTGCCCATGCCGGGGCGGAAGCCCGCGTCGAGCGACTGGTCGAGGAAGGCCAGCGCCTCCGACACGGCCAGGTGCAGTTCCTGGCCGGTGCCCAGCAGCGCGGCCAGCGCCGCGGTGAGCGTGTCGCCCGCGCCGACGAAGCCGGTGTCGAAGCGCTCGAACTTCTCGCCGGTGATCGCGCCCTGCGGCGAGGCCAGCACGTTGTCGACGAAGTTGTTGGGCAGTTGCACCCCGGTGACCAGCACATAGCCGCAGCCGCGTTCGCCGGCGGCCACCGCCAGTTCGCGCGCCGAGGGCGGGCGCTCGGCATCCCAGTCGGGCAGCAGGAAGTCGGTCAGCGTCTTCTGGTTGCCCACCAGCACCTCGGTCTGCGGCAGCACCAGCTCGCGCAGCGCGTCGTGGTAGGCCTGGGCGGCGTCCTCGTCGTCGATCCAGCCCAGCGGCGGCAGGTAGGTCACCAGCGGCACGTCCGGATAGTCGGACAGCACCTCCGCGACGGCCCCTACCGTCTCGGCGTTGCCCAGGAAGCCGACCTTCCAGGCCGACAGCGTCAGGTCCTCCAGCACGCTGCGGGCCTGCTCGACCACCACTTCGTCGTCGATGGCATGCTGGTCGAAGACCTCGGCCGTGTCGCGCATCAGGATGGTCGTGGTCACCGGCAGGGCGTGCGCACCCATGGCGGCAATGGTGGCGATGTCGGCGCTCACCCCGCCGGCGCCGGTGGGGTCGCTGGCGTTGAAGCTCATCACGCAGGCCGGAGCCTCGAGTTCCTGGGGATCGCTGGGGCTGGTGTCGGAAGGGGATGTCATGGGCGCAAGAAGAACTGCGACACGCGGCGCGCCCGACGGCTCGGGTCGGCGTACCGCAGGCGGGCCCGGCGAACCCCGTCGGCGCAGCCCAGGGAGTTTCCGGGAAATGTTGTGGAGGTGCCCCACGCCGGCTGGAGTTTCACTCCGGGCCAGTCGCTACAATCGTGGCCCATTGTAGACAACGTGGATCTTGCAGCGTGAGCGCCCCCAAAACCTGGATGTGTCTGATCTGCGGCTGGATGTACAACGAAGCCGAAGGCGATCCCGAGCACGGCATCGCGCCCGGGACGCCCTGGGCCGAGGTGCCGATGAACTGGGTGTGTCCGGAATGCGGCGCACGCAAGGAAGATTTCGAGATGGTGCCGGTCTGACGGCGCCGGAAGGGCGGGTATGAGCGAGCACAGCGGCGAGGATCTGGCCGTGGCCGAGCAGTCCGGGGCTGCCACCCGCATCCTGGTCATCGACGACAGCAACACGATCCGGCGCAGCGCCGAGATCTTCCTGAAGCAGGGCGGCTGCGAGGTGGTGCTGGCCGAGGACGGCTTCGACGCGCTGGCCAAGGTCAGCGACCACCGGCCGGACCTGATCTTCTGCGACATCCTGATGCCGCGGCTGGATGGCTACCAGACCTGCGCGATCATCAAGCGCAACCCGCAGTTCGCCAATGTGCCGGTGATCATGCTGTCGTCCAAGGACGGCCTGTTCGACAAGGCGCGCGGCCGCATGGTGGGTTCGGAAGACTATCTGACCAAGCCCTTCACGAAGGATCAGTTGCTGCAGGCGGTGCACCGTCATTGCCGCGCGGCGCCGTGAGCCACCGCGGCGGGCCGCGCTGGTCTATGCTCGGCCCTGTCGAGCTTCGGGCGATGCCCTGAGGATGCGCCATGCCGATCCAGAACATCCTGCTGGTGGACGATTCCAAGACCGAACTGCATTTCCTTTCCGACGTGCTCAGCCGCCAGGGGTTTCGCGTGCGCACGGCCGAAAACGGCAACGAGGCGCTGCGGCGCATTGCCGAGGAAAAGCCCGACCTGATCCTGATGGACGTGGTGATGCCCGGCCTGAACGGCTTCCAGCTCACGCGCACCATCACCCGGGATCCGCAGTACGCCGATGTGCCGGTGATCATGTGCACCAGCAAGAACCAGGAGACCGACAAGGTGTGGGGCATGCGCCAGGGTGCGCGTGACTACGTGGTCAAGCCCGTCGATCCCGACGAGCTGGTGCAGAAGATTCGCGCCTTCGGCTGAGGGCGGAACGCCGATGGCCAACAAGGAAGCCCTGCGCGAACTGCAGGGGCGGCTTGCCGAGCGCCTGCAGGAGGCGCGCGAACTCGACCACACGGTGGGCTGGCTGGCGGTGGAGTGCGCCGGCTATCCCTTCCTGCTGCCGCTGGCCGAGGCCGGCGAGATCTTCCAGCCCGCCGCGCTGGTCGGCGTCCCGCACGTGCTGCCCTGGTTCCTGGGGGTGGCCAACCTGCGTGGGGTGCTGACCGGGGTCGTGGACCTGGCCGCCTTCCTGGGTCTGCGCGAGCGGGCCACGGCGCCGTTGCGCGAGCAGGGCCGGCTGGTGGCGCTGAGTCCGCGTCTGGAGGTCAATGCCGCCTTGCTGGTCGATCGGCTGGCCGGCCTGCGCAACCTGGAGCAGCTGGCGGCCGAGCCGGCGTCGTCCGGGCCGGCGGCGCCGGCCTTCATCGGCGTGCGCTACCGGGATCCGGCAGGGCGCGTCTGGCAGGAACTGAGTCTGGCGGCGCTGGCGCGCGACGAGCGTTTCCTGCGCATTGGCCGAGGCGATTGAATCGATGGGATCCCACCCGATGTCCTCTTCCCCCCGTGCACAGGCGAGGCCTGCATGAGCTTGCTGGATCGATTCAAGCGACCCGAAGGCGGCGTCCGCGGCGAGGACGGCCCCGGGGGGCAGGGCTGGAGCCGCGACGAGGCGCTGTCGGCCGATGCGGCCGACGGCCCGCCCACGCTGCAGCAGGATCCTGCTGCGCGCACCACGGTGGCCTCCGCGGAGGGACCTTCGATCATCAGCGAGGCGGCGCCCTCCGGCGCGGCCTCCGGCTACCTGCATTCGCGCGTGCACCCGCTGGAGTCCCCGCCTGTCCGGGGGCGGGCGCGGGCAGCGGCGCGTCTGCCGCTGATCGGGCATCTTGCCCCCGAGCGGCAGCAGCAGATGCTGGTGCTGCTGCTCTCGCTGGGGCTGTTCCTGCTGGTGCTGGCCTCGGTGCTCGCGGTACGCACGGCCGGCGGCAGTGCCGCCCAGGTGGGCGCCACCGGGCAGGCACTGATGGAGTCGCAGCGCCTGGCCAAGTCCGTGCTGCAGGCCCTGACCGGGCAGGCCCCTGCCTTTGCCGAGCTGCGCGACTCGGCCGGTGTGCTGGCGCGCAACGTGCGTGGCCTGCACGGCAGCAGTTCCGAGGCCGGGCTGGATGCGGTGCCGCCGCTGGCGCAGCAGGCCCTCGAGCCCCTGCTGCCGCTGGTCGACCGCAGCGAGAAGCACGCCCGCACCCTGTTGGCGCAGGAGAAACTGCTCACCGAGGTCGGACAGGCCCTGCAGTCCATCCAGCGCCAGTCCGCCGAGATGCTCGATGCGGCCGAGGCGGTGGCGGCCCTGAAGGTCCAGCAGGATGCCCTGCCCACCGAGGTGGCCGCGGCCGGCCGCCTGGTGATGCTCACCCAGCGCATCGGCAAGTCCGCCCAGGAGACGATGGGCATGCGCGGCGTCTCCCCGGAGGCCGTGTTCCTGCTCGGCAAGGACCTGAACACCTTCCGCGACGTGGCGCACGGCCTGCTCGACGGCAGCGCCGAGCTGCGCCTGACCGCCACGCGCGACGCCGCCACGCGCGAGCGCCTGCAGGCGCTGCTGGCGGGGCACGATGCGCTGCGCAGCCAGTCGGGCGCGCTGCTGGGCAATCTGCAGGGGCTGGTGGCCGCGCGTGAGGCGCAGACCGCCATCCTGGCCGATAGCGGGGCGTTGCGCCAGGGCCTGCAGCAGGTGCAGGCCAGCCTCTCCGCCGCCGGCGGCATGGGCTGGCTGAATGTGGCCCTGATCGGCCTGGCGCTGCTGCTGGTGGCCGTCGGTGGCGTGGGCCTGCTGCTGGTGTTCACCCAGCATCAGCGTCAGCGCGCGGTGGTGGCCGAATCGCAGCGCCTCGAGGCCGAGCGCCAGGAGCGCGAGGCCAAGCGGGTCAACGATGCCAACCAGGCGGCCATCCTGCGGCTGATGAACGAGCTGCAGTCGGTGGCCGAGGGCGACCTGACGCAGCAGGCGACCGTCACCGAGGACATCACCGGCGCGATCGCCGATTCGGTCAACTACACCGTCGAGGAGCTGCGCAGCCTGGTGGCCCAGGTGCAGGGGACGGTGGCGCGGGTGACCGACACCACCCAGCAGGTCGAGGCCACCTCGACCGAACTTCTGGCCGCCTCCGACGAGCAGCTGCGCGAGATCCGCGAGACCGGCGAGGCCGTGCTGCAGATGGCCGGGCGCATCCAGCGCGTCTCCGGCCAGGCGCAGCAGTCCGCCGACGTGGCGCGCGAGTCGCTGGCCGCCGCCACCTCGGGCCTGACCGCGGTGCTCGACACCATCGGCGGCATGAACACCATCCGCGAGCAGATCCAGGAAACTTCCAAGCGCATCAAGCGTCTGGGCGAGTCGTCCCAGGAGATCGGCGAGATCACCGAGCTGATCTCCGACATCACCGAGCAGACCAACGTGCTGGCGCTCAACGCCGCGATCCAGGCCGCCAGTGCCGGCGAGGCCGGGCGGGGCTTTTCCGTCGTCGCCGAGGAAGTGCAGCGTCTGGCCGAGCGCTCCGCCGACGCCACGCGCCAGATCGCCGTGCTGGTCAAGACCATCCAGACCGACACCGCCGACGCCGTGGCGGCGATGGAGCGCTCCACCCAGGGCGTGGTCGAAGGGGCCAAGCTGTCGGACAACGCCGGTACCGCGCTGGCCGAGATCGACCGCGTCTCACGCCAGCTCGCCGAGCTGATCGAGGAGATCTCGGCCCAGTCGCGCCGCGAGGCCGAGTCGGCCACCGTGGTGGCGCAGAACATCCAGCACATCTTCGCGGTCACCGAACAGACCGGCGAGGGCACCCGATCCACCGCCCAGCTGGTGCGGCAGTTGTCGCGCACCGCCGAGGAGCTGCGCCAGTCGGTGGCGCGCTTCAAGATCGCCTGAGGCTGCGGCCCCGCGCGCCTTTACCGCAACGCCAGCCCGAGCCGCCGCTCTCCACGACCGATGGACCAAGCCCAACCGGTGGCCCCCCCCGCCGACCTCAGCGCCCTGGCCTGGGTGCACGAAGAGCTGCGCAAGACGCTCGAGTCGGCGCACAAGGCGCTGCGCCGCTACCTGCGCGATGCCGAGGCCAGCCGGCTGTCCGATCTGGACGATGTCGAGCCGACCATCCTGCGCACCGCCCGACAGCAGCTGCACCAGGGTGTGGGCGCGCTCGAGCTGGTCAACCTGCCCGAGGGGGCGATGCTGCTGCGCGCCTGCGAAGCGGCGGTGCAGCGCTTCATCGCCCGCGCGGGCCGCATCGATGCGGCCGGTGTCGAGAAGGTCGAGCAGGCCTCCTTTGCGCTGCTGGACTTCATGGGCCGGCGTCTGGCCGGCAAGCCGGCCCCGGCGGTGGCGCTGTTTCCGCAGCTGCGCGCGCTGCTCGAACTCAACGGCGCCGAGCGGGTGCATCCGGCCGATCTCTGGCTGCACGACTGGCGCTGGCGCGAGCTGCCCGCGCAGGCCGAGGCGCTGCCGGGAGGAGGTCAGGCGGCGATGCAGTCGGACTTCGAGCGTCGCCTGCTCATGCTGGTGCGCAGCAATGCGCCGGAGGCTGCGGCCGCACTGGCGCGCGACTGCGCCTGGGTGGGGGCCGACTGCGCCGCCCAGCCCGGCGCGGGCGTGGCTGCGCCGACCTTCTGGCGCATCGCAGCGGCCTTCTTCGAGGCCTGGAGCCTGGGGCTGATCGCGCCGGACGTGTTCGTCAAGCGCAGCGCCTCGCGGGTGATGGCCCAGCTGCGCGCACGCGGCAAGGGCGATCGCGAGGTGAGCGACCGGCTCGCCCAGGACCTGCTGTTCTACTGCGCCCGAGCCCTGCCGCCCGACGGCGCGTCGGCGCCCTGGCTGCGCGCCGTGCGCCAGGCCTATCGACTGCCTGCGCAGGCGCCGGTCGACTACGAAACGCCCTTCTACGGTCGCTTCGATCCCGCCCAGCTGGCCCAGGCACGCAAGCGCGTCGCGGCGGCCAAGGAGGCCTGGAACGGCGTGGCCGCGGGCGAGCTGCACCGGCTCGACAGTCTGTTGGAGTCCTTCAGCCTGGTGGGCGACTCGATCCGCCGCCTGCATCCGGCCGGCGAGCCGCTGGCGGCCGCGCTGACTCATGCGGCGGTGACGACCGCACGGCTGGCCCGCCCGCCTGCCGTGCCGCTGGGCATGGAGGTGGCGACCAGCCTGCTGTACCTCGATGCCGCCCTGGAGGAGTCCGAGTTCGACCAGCCCGGCCAGGCCGGGCGCAGCGAGCGTCTGGCCCAGCGCATCGAGGCGGCCGCCACCGGCGAGCCGCCGCAGTCGCTCGAGCCCTGGATGGAGGAGCTCTACCGCCGCGTGTCCGACCGCCAGACCATGGGCAGCGTCGTGCACGAGCTGCGCGCGGCGCTCTCCGAGGTCGAGCGGCAGATCGACCAGTACTTCCGCCATCCGCGCGAATCCGGTGTGCTGGCCGGCGTGCCGGGCCAGCTGGCGGCGATGCGCGGCGTGCTGTCGGTGCTGGGCGTGGAGGCGGCCGAGCAGGCCAGCACCCGCATGCGCGACGACGTCGAGCGGCTGCTGCACGGCGAGGCCGATCCGCAGTCGGCCCAGACGCTGGCGGCCTTCCAGCGCCTGGCGGGCAACCTCGGGGCGCTGGGCTTCCTGATCGACATGCTGGCGGTGCAGCCGCAGATGGCCCGCTCGCTGTTCCGCTTCGATGCGGCCACGGGCCTGCTGGCGCCGGTGATGGGGCGCAGCGCGATGGCGCCCGACCTGATCGACCGGGCGCACGCGATTGCCGCGGCGGTGCAGCGCGAGGAGGTGCCGCTGCAGGAAGTCTCCGCCCAGATCGATGCCCTGGCCAGAGAGCAGCAGGTCAGCGCCCAGCCCGCGCTGGCGGCCCGCCTCGATGCGGCCCAGGAAGCCCTCGACCGTGCCGGTCAGACCGGCGTCGAGGGACCCGCCCGCGGCGACGTGGCGCAGGCGCTGGGCGACTTCGTCGCCACGGCCACGCAGCCGGGCGGGCTCGAACCGCAGCCGGCGTCCCCCAGCCTGGTGTCCCGGCCGATTCCGCTGCACTTCGACGAGCCGCCGAAGTTCGTGCCCACCGGCCTCGAGGACGACCAGGAGATGCGCGACGTCTTCCTGGAGGAATCGGGCGATGTGCTGACCCAGGCCGGTGCGGCCCTGGCAGCGCTGGCCGAGGCGCCCTCCGACGTGGCGCAGATCACCACGGTGCGGCGCGCCTTCCACACCCTGAAGGGCAGCGCCCGCATGGTGGGTCTGGCGGCCTTCGGCGAGGCCGCCTGGGCCTGCGAGCAGCTGTACAACCACTGGCTGGCCGGGCAGACGCCGGCCAGCGTCGATCTGCGCACCTTCACCGGGGATGCGCTGCAGTACTTCGAGGCCTGGACCCGGGCGATTGCCCGAGGCGACGAGACCGGCTTCGTCCCCGAGCCTGTCGTGGCGGCGGCCGAGGCCCTGCGCCTGGCCGGCGAGCTGATGCGCGTGCCGCTGCCGGGCGACCATGCGCCGATGCTGCCGGCCGCCCTGCCCACCGAGCCGATGGACCTGGGTGCCCTCGACCTCGAGGTGCCCTCCGAGTCCCCGGCCACGCCGGTGCTGGAGCCGCTGCAGGCCACTCGGCCGCTCGAGCTGCAGCCCCTCTGGGAGGGCGCCGCGCAGGAGCGCAGCCTGGCCGGAGCGGCGCAGGTCGGCGGCTTCGAACTGGATCTGGACCTGGGGGGCGACGCGGCGACCCTGCCCACGCCCGAGGTGTCGGAGGAGCTGTCCACCGCTGCGGCCGCGGCGCTGGACCTCGACCTCGGCCTGCCGGCCGTCGAGGCGCCGGCCCGGCCGGCCGAGCCCGGCGTGCCGGTGCTGCCCGCCGACTGGCCCGAGATGGCCGAGGGCGATGTCGAGCGCATCGAGGTTGCCGAAGGCGAGCTGCCGACCGGCAGCCCGGCCAGCTGGCGCGCGCCGCTCGAGACCGACCTGCCCGATCTGGAGGCGGCGGCGCTGCCCGGCGGGCCGCAAGAGGCCGCGCCGACCGAACCGCCCACCGGGTGGCCGGCCGCTGCGACCCTGCCGGAAGAGCCTGCGCCCGAGCCCGAGCAGTCGGCCGAGGCACCGGTGGGAGCGCAGGGTGCATCCGCTGCCGAGTTCCCGGAGGTGGATCTTCCTGCGGGCGAGGGGTTGCCTGTCGTGCCGGAGATTTCCCTCCAGGCGCCGGTGCAGGAGGAGGCCCCGGCGTTGCCGGCCGGGGCCGAGGTGATCCGGCTGGAGGACTTCCGCAGCGCGCCGGCGCCGGCGGGCGAGCTGGCCGAGCCGACCCAGCCGGGGCGGCTCGACAGGGAGCTCGAAGAGGCCGACGGCGTCAAGGTGATCGGCCCGCTGCGCCTGCAGATCCCGCTGTTCAACATCTACCTCAACGAGGCCGACGAACTGTCGCGGCGTCTGAGCACCGAGCTGGCCGAATGGTCGCTGGAGCTGCACCGTCCCGTGGGCGACACGGCGGCGGCGCTGGCCCATTCGCTGGCGGGCAGCTCCTTCACGGTGGGGTTCGAGGGCCTGGCGCAGCTGTCGCGTGACCTCGAGCATGCGCTGGCCGATGCCGAGCGGCTCGGTCGCCGAGAGGCGGAGGACGCCGCGCTGTTCACCGAGGTGGCCGAGGAGATCCGGCGCCTGCTGCACCAGTTTGCCGCCGGCTTCCTGCGCAGCCCGCCCGAGGAGCTGGTGCAGCGGCTGCGTGACTGGCGGGTGGCGGTCGCGTCGGTCGGCGGGGCAGAACCGTCGGCCCCCGCGCTGCCACTCGACCTGCAGCTTGCCCAAGACGACGGGGCGACGGCCAGCCCCGGGCTGGACCTCGACCTGGACCTCGGGACTGCGGCGCCGGGGGTCGACCTGCCGCTCGAGGCGCCGCCCGCGGTGGAGCCGCTGCAACTGTCGCCCGAGCTGGCCTGGCCCTGGGCCGAGGCCGAAGCCCGTGCGACCGCGCCCGACCTGCTGCTGCCCGTCGACGAGTCCGCGCCGAGCGCCGGGCTCGGCCAGCCGCCGGCCGTGCCGGGCGATGTCGTGGCGCTGGACCTCGACCTGCCCCTGGGCGGTGAGCCCGACGTCGTTGCGGCGTCGGCCCCGCCGCTGCCGCCCCTGACGCTGTCGTTGCAGCCGGTCGGCGCCGCACCGGCCGAGCCTGCGGCCCCTGCCGGCGATGCTGCGGCGCAGGCCTTCGAGGCCGACATCGATGCGCGCGACGAGATCGACGCCGAGCTCTTCCCGATCTTCGAGGAGGAGGCCGAGGAGCTGATGCCGCGGCTGGCGGGGCAACTCGGCGAGTGGCTGGCCCATCCGGGCGATGCGGCCCTGGCCACGGCCTGCATGCGCACGCTGCACACCTTCAAGGGCAGTGCCCGCCTGGCCGGCGCGATGCGCCTGGGCGAGCTGGCGCACCGCTTCGAGTCGGCCATCGAGGCGCTGCAGGGCGCCGCGGGGGAGCCGGCGCGCAGTGACCTGGAGACCCTCCAGCAGCGTGGCGACCAGCTGGCGGCGGCCTTCGAGGCGCTGCGCCGACAGCGCGGTGCCCCCTCGCCGAGCACCCTGGCCGTGCTTGGCGGCCCGGCCGCGCCGGCCGAGCCGCCGCGTGCCGCGGCGTTCGTGCCCGGCACGCCGGCGGCTGCACCGATGTCCGCGCCGGTGCCCGCCGCCGGGCCGGACGCGGCCCCGGTCGTGCACGAGGACGCCGGCATGGCCGTGCAGCCCGCGGATGGCTCGATCGACTGGTCGCGCTTCCTCGGCAGCCTGCCGTCCAGCCGCCAGGTGGCCGTGGACCGCAGTCCGGCGAGCACGCAGCCCGTGCGGGTGCGCGCGCCCCTGCTCGACCGGCTGGTGAACCTGGCCGGCGAGGTCAGCATCACCCGCACCCGGCTGGAGGCCGAGGTGGGCCAGATCCGCGCCTCGCTGGCCGACCTGACCGACAACCTCGAGCGGCTCGACCAGCAGCTGCACGACATCGCGCTGCAGGCCGAGACGCAGCTCGAGTCGCGCATGGAGGCCGCGCGCGCCGCGCTGCAGGAGTTCGACCCGCTCGAGCTGGACCGCTATACCCGGCTGCAGGAGCTGACCCGGATGATGGCCGAGTCGGTCAACGACGTGGCCACCGTGCGCAGCACGCTGCAGCGCACGCTGCAGACCACCGAGGACGAGCTGGCGGTGCAGGCGCGACTGACGCGCGAGCTGCAGGGCGACCTGCTGCGCACCCGCATGGTCGAGTTCGAGAGCCTGTCCGAACGCCTGTACCGCGTGGTGCGCCAGGCGTCGAAGGAGACCGGCAAGCAGGTGCGCTTCGACATCGTCGGCGGCTCGATCGAAGTCGACCGCGGCGTGCTCGACCGCATGACGGCGGCCTTCGAGCACCTGCTGCGCAACTGTGTCACGCACGGCATCGAGTCGCCGGACGTCCGCACCGCCGCCGGCAAGGATCCCACCGGCAGCATCGTGGTCACGGTGGAGCAGGAGGGCAACGAGGTCAGCATCGAGATCCGCGACGACGGGGCCGGGCTGGACCTGGCGCGCATCCGGGCCAAGGCCGTCGAGATGGGCCTGATCGGCGCGGACCAGCGGGTCTCCGACCGCGAGCTGGCCAACCTCATCATGGCGCCGGGCCTGTCCACCGCCGCCGCGGTGACCGAGCTGGCCGGGCGCGGCGTGGGCATGGACGTGGTCCGCTCGGACGTGCAGTCCCTGGGCGGCCGGGTCGAGACCCGCAGCAACGCGGGTCGCGGCACACGCTTCAAGCTGGTGCTGCCGCTGACCACGGTGGTCACGCAGGTGGTGATCCTGCGCGCCGGGGACCGCTCGATTGCCGTGCCGTCCAACCTGGTCGAGCTGGTGCAGCGTGCCACTCCGACGACCCTCGAGGACGCCTACGAGGGCGGCAGCTACGACTACGGCGGCCTGCAGCTGCCGTTCTACTGGCTGGGTGCATTGCTGCAATCCAGTGCGCGAGGCAGCGAGGTGGGGCGCACCCTGCCGGTGGTGATCGTGCGCTCGGCCCAGCAGCGCGTGGCCCTGCATGTCGACGAGGTGCTCGGCAGCCATGAAGTGGTGGTGAAGAACCTCGGCCCGCAGCTGTCGAGCCTGCCCGGTCTGGCGGGCATGACGCTGCTGCCCTCCGGGGCCGTGGCACTGATCTACAACCCGGTGGCCCTGGCCAGCGTCTACGGGCCGGGCGCACTGCAGGCCATGCGCGCCGCGCACCCGGCCGCACCGGAGGACGGCGTTGCCGTGCCGGCCGGGGCGGAACTGGCGCTGCCGGCCCCCCTGGTGCTGGTGGTGGACGATTCGCTCACCGTGCGGCGCATCACCAAGCGACTGCTCGAGCGCGAGGGCTACCGGGTCGCGCTGGCCAAGGACGGCCTGGAGGCGCTGGACCTGCTGGGTGGCGAGCGCCCGGCGGTCGTGCTGTCGGACATCGAGATGCCCCGCATGGACGGCTTCGACCTGCTGCGCAACATCCGCGGCGACGCGGCGCTGGCGGGCCTGCCGGTGGTGATGATCACCTCGCGCATTGCGCAGAAGCATCGCGACATCGCGCTGGAACTGGGCGCCAACCACTATCTCGGCAAGCCCTATTCGGAGGAGGAGCTGCTCACGCTGATCCGCCGCCATGCGGCGCAGGCCGCGGGCCAGTCGGCATGAGCTGCCCCCCCGCCGCCATGGAGGTGGCATGACTGCCGTGCTCGAGCACGTGGCCGACATGACCCGCTCGCGCGACCGCGGGCAGGTCGACGCCAGCCTGCTGACGGCGCTGATGGACCTGCTGCCGCTGCGCCGGGCCAGGCTGTGGCGGGTGCTGGGCGAGCCGGGCGGCCAGCGCAGCTGGCTGCAGGCCGGCCACCATGAGGTGGGCCTGCTGCTGCCCTGCGTCGATCCCCTGGCCGAGGCGCCGGAGCCGCTGCCCTATGCCGCGCTGCCCCGGCATGTGGCCTGCTTCGAGCAGGTGGCCGCGATTGCGCAGGATCCCGTTGCCGGACACGGCGTGCTGCTGCCGATGGCCAGCGAGCGCGAGGTCGAGGGGGTGGTCGAGCTGGCGCTGGAGCGCCCGCTGGACGGCGAGCTGCTGCGCGTGGCGCAGACCGTGCTGCGCATCCACCGCAACTTCCTCAACCTGATCGACTACAGCGAGCGCGACACCCTGACCGGGCTGCTCAACCGCAAGAGCTTCGACGAGACCTTCCTGCGGGCCACCGCCATGGAGGCCACGCGCATCTACGGCAATGGCTCCACCGGTCCGGAGGGCGAACGGCGCGGCGCGGCGCGGCGCCACTGGCTGGGCGTGGTGGACATCGACCACTTCAAGCAGGTCAACGACCAGCACGGCCACCTGATCGGCGACGAGGTGCTGCTGCTGGTGGCCCGGCTGATGCGCAGCACCTTCCGCTACGACGACCGGCTGTACCGCTTCGGCGGCGAGGAGTTCGTCGTGCTGCTCACCGCGCCCGACGACGCGGCCGCGGGCGTGGCCTTCGAGCGCCTGCGCGCCAACCTCGAGGCCTATACCTTCCCCCGCGTCGGGCGCATCACGGCGAGTGTGGGCTTCAGCGACGTGCGCCCCGGCGATACGCCGCAGGCTGCCTTCGAGCGGGCCGACCGGGCCGTCTACCATGCCAAGCAGAACGGCCGCAACCAGGTGCGGTCGCAGCTCGAACTGGTGGCCGCCGGGCTGCTCGACGAGACCGGCAGCGTCGGCGACATCGAGCTGTTCTGACGCCGGCCGCGCCCCGCGGCGGCGCGGTCAGTCCCGTGTGGCCTTGACCACCGCGTAGCGTTCCAGCGTGCGAGCCCGTGCGGCGGCATGGTCGACGATCGGCCGCGGATAGTCCCGACCCAGCACGATGCCCGCACCGGCCAGCGCGATTTCCGGCGCCTCCCAGGGGGCGTGCAGGCTGGTGTCGTCGAGCGCGGCGATCTCGGGCACGTAGCGGCGGATGAAGCGCCCCTCCGGGTCGAACTTGCGGCTCTGGCTCACCGGGTTGAAGATGCGGAACCAGGGCTGGGCGTCACAGCCGGTCGAGGCCGCCCATTGCCAGCCGCCGTTGTTGGCGGCCAGGTCGAAGTCGTTGAGCTGGCGGGCGAACCAGGCTTCGCCGCGACGCCAGTCCAGCCCGAGGTCCTTGGTCAGGAAGCTGGCCACGATCATGCGCAGGCGGTTGTGCATGTAGCCGGTCTGCACCAGCTGGCGCATCGCCGCATCGACGATCGGGTAGCCGGTGCGGCCCTCGCACCAGGCAGCGAAATGGGCCGTGGCCTCGGCGCCGTGCTCCCAGTGGATGCGGTCGTACTCGGGCTTGAAGGCGTGCTTCTCCACCCGCGGGTGATGGTGCAGCAGCTGCTGGTAGAACTCGCGCCAGATCAGCTCGCTCAGCCAGACCTCCGCGCCGCGCGAGCCGCCGGTCATGCGCTCGTGCGCCAGCCGGGCGAGCTGGCGGACCGACACCGTGCCGAAGCGCAGGTGCACGCTCAGGTAGCTCGGCCCCTTGACGGCGGGAAAGTCGCGCGCTTGCGCATAGCGGTCGATGCGCTGCAGGAAATCCTCCAGCAGCCGGGCCGCGCCCTGCTCGCCGGGGCGCAGCCGCTCGGCCATGCCGGTGGGCAGGAAGTCCAGGTCGGCCAGGCTGGGCAGGCCGCGCTCGAGCGCGGCCGGCACCGCGGCGAGCTGGCCGGGACGGGGGGCCACCCCCCAGGGCTGCAGATGGCGCGGCTCGAGCCGGCGCAGCCAGGCGTTGCGGTACGGGGTGAACACCGAGAAGGGCGTGCCGTTGGCGGTCAGCACCTCGTCGGCCTCGAAGATCACCTGGTCCTTGTGGGTGTGCAGCGCCACGCCAGCGTGGGCCAGCTGCCCGCGCACCTGCGCGTCGCGGGCCACCGCGGCCGGTTCGTAGTCGCGGGCGGCATGCACCGCCTGCACGCCGAGCTGGCCGGCCAGCGCCGGGATCTCCACGCAGGGGTCGCCATGGCGCACGATCAGTGCGGACCCCTGCGCGCGCAGCGCCGCGTCCAGCCCGGCCAGACTGGCATGGATGAACTCCACGCGCCGGTCGGCCCGCGGCAGCGCATCCAGGATCGTCGTATCGAAGACGAAGGCGCACCAGACCTGGCGGGCCTGTGCCAGCGCGTGGTGCAGCGCAGCCTGGTCGTTCAGGCGCAGGTCGCGGCGCAGCCAGACCAGCGCGCGGTCGATCGGTGGGGCAACGTAGTGGGAAGACCGGCTCATGGTCCGAGTGTGCGCGATCGCTACAATCCCTGCCATGTCCTCGGCCGGCGCGATCGATCTCACGAACCAGTTCCTCATCGCCATGCCGGGCATGGCCGACGAGATGTTTGCCGGTTCGGTGGTGTACCTCTGCGAGCACACCGAGCGGGGCGCGCTGGGGCTGGTGATCAACAAGCCCATCGACATCAAGCTCAGGAACCTGTTCGAGCGCGTCGACCTGACGCTGGACCGCCCGGAACTGGTCGACGAGCCGGTGTACTTCGGCGGCCCGGTGCAGACCGAGCGCGGCTTCGTGCTGCACGACCGTCTGGCCAGCGACGCGCCGGGCTACAGCTCCACCCTGTCGGTGCCCGACGGCCTGGACATGACCACCAGCCGCGACGTGCTCGAGGCGCTGGCGCAGGGCGCCGGCCCGCGGCGGGTGCTGATCACGCTGGGCTACTCGGGCTGGGGCGCGGGGCAGCTGGAAGACGAGCTGTCGCGCAACGGCTGGCTGACCGTGCCGGCCGATCCCGGCATCATCTTCGACACCCCGGTGGAGCTGCGCTACCACCGTGCGCTCTCGCTGCTGGGCGTGGACCCCGGCATGCTGTCGCAGGAGGCGGGCCACGCATGAGGGAGGCGGCGCGCTTTCCGTCGCGGCCGTTGCCTGCTCCTGCGGCGCCCCAGTCCTTCCTGGCTTTCGACTATGGTCTGGTGCGCACCGGCGTGGCCAGCGGCCAGCGCCTGCTCGGCCAGGCCCGGCCGCTACAGACGATCACCGCGCCCGGCGACGCCCGCTTCGCTCCGATCGCCCGGCTGATCGCCGAGTGGCAGCCCGACGCGCTGGTGGTCGGTGTGCCGCGCCATCCCGACGGTGCGGAGCACGAGAACACCCGACGTGCCCGGCGGTTCGCGCGCCAGCTGCAGGGGCGCTTTCACCTGCCGGTGTTCGAGGTCGACGAGCGCTACAGCACCGTCGAGGTCGAGGCGGGTGGCGCCCGGCGTGCCGATGTCGACGCTGCGGCAGCGGCGCTGATCCTGGAGCAGTATTTCCGCGAGTCCGAGGCTGCCACGCGGGCGGCCGCGGCCTCCTCACCCCCGGAGGAAACCCCATGAGTGCCCTGCAACTCGACGCCGAAGCGCTCTACACCGAGCTGCTCGCCGGCGTGCGTCGCCTGCTGCTGCCTGATGTGGCGCTGGTGGGCGTGTGGTCCGGCGGTGCCTGGCTGGCCGAGCGCCTGCAGCGCGACCTCGGCCTGCCCGGCAGGCACGGCGTGATCTCCAGCGCCCTGCACCGCGACGACTTCGGCTCGCGCGGCCTGGCTGCCGGCCACGACGCCACCTCGCTGCCCTTCGCGGTGGACGGCCGGCCGATCCTGCTGATCGACGACGTGCTGTTCACCGGCCGCACCATCCGCGCGGTGATCAACGAACTGTTCGACTTCGGCCGCCCGGCCAGTGTCCGGCTGGCGGTGCTGGTCGACCGGGGCGGGCGCGAGCTGCCCATCGAGCCCGCCTTCGCGGCCTCGCGCATCGCGCTGCCGGCCTCGCAGCGCCTCTCGCTGGCCCGTGACGACGCCGGTGGCTTCACCTTCTCGATCGGGGAGACGAGCTGATGCTGTCCCGTCGCAACCCCCAGCTCAACCGCAACGGCGAGCTGATCCACCTGCTGTCCATCGAGGGCCTGCCCAAGGCGGTGCTGACGCAGATCCTCGACACCGCCAGCACCTTCCTCTCGGTCAACGACCGTGAGGTCAAGAAGGTGCCGCTGCTGCGCGGCAAGAGCGTGTTCAACCTGTTCTTCGAGAACAGCACGCGCACGCGCACCACCTTCGAGATCGCCGCCAAGCGGCTGTCGGCCGACGTGATCAACCTGGACATCGCCAAGTCCAGCGCCAGCAAGGGCGAGAGCCTGCTCGACACCATCGCCAACCTGTCGGCCATGCACGCCGACATGTTCGTGGTGCGCCACAGCGAGTCCGGCGCGCCCTACCTGATCGCCCAGCACTGTGCCCCGCACGTGCACGTGGTCAACGCCGGTGACGGCCGCCACGCGCACCCGACACAGGGCCTGCTGGACATGTACACGATCCGGCACTTCAAGAAGGACTTCACGCAGCTGAGCGTGGCCATCGTCGGCGACATCGTGCACTCGCGCGTGGCGCGCAGCGACATCCATGCGCTGACCACGCTGGGCGTGCCCGACATCCGCGCGGTCGGCCCCAAGACCCTGGTGCCGGGCGACCTGCGCGAGATGGGCGTGCGGGTCTGCCACGACATGGCCGAGGGCATCCGCGGCGCCGACGTGATCATCATGCTGCGCCTGCAGAACGAGCGCATGAGCGGTGCGATGCTGCCCAGCGCGGGCGAGTTCTTCAAGACCTTCGGGCTCACCCCCGACAAGCTGGCCCTGGCCAAGCCGGACGCCATCGTGATGCACCCGGGGCCGATCAACCGCGGCGTGGAGATCGACTCCAGCGTCGCCGATGGCAGCCACAGCGTGATCCTGCCGCAGGTCACCTTCGGCATCGCGGTGCGCATGGCGGTGATGTCGATCATCGCCGGCAACGAGGCATAAGGGGCGCCAGGACATGAAGATCCTCATCCAGAACGGCCGCGTGGTCGATCCGGCCTCCGGCCGCGACGAGCGGGCCGACATCGCCATCGCGGCGGGCCGCATCCTGACCATCGGCGCGGTCAGCGCCGACTTCCACGCCAGTCGGGTGATCGATGCCAGCGGCTGCGTGGTCGCGCCGGGCCTGGTCGACCTCGCCGCAAGGCTGCGCGAGCCCGGCCACGAGCACGAGGGCATGCTGGAGTCCGAGCTGAACGCTGCCGCCGCCGGCGGGGTGACCAGCCTGGTCTGTCCGCCCGACACCGACCCGACGCTCGACGAGCCGGGCCTGGTCGAGATGCTCAAGTTCCGTGCCCGCAAGCTCAGCCTGTGCCGGCTCTTCCCGCTGGGCGCGCTCACCCGCGGGCTGGCCGGCGAGACGCTGACCGAGATGGTCGAGCTGACCGAAGCCGGCTGCATCGGCTTCTCGCAGGCCGAGGTGGCGGTGCGCGACACCCAGGTGCTGATGCGCGCGCTGCAGTACGCCGCCACGCACGGCTGCACGGTCTGGCTGCGCCCGCAGGACGGCTCGCTGGGACGCGGCGTGGCCGCCAGCGGCGCCGTGGCCACCCGGCTGGGCCTGTCGGGCGTGCCGGTGGCGGCCGAGACGATCGCGCTGCACACCATCTTCGAGCTGATGCGTGCCACCGGCGCCCGCGTGCACCTGTGCCGCCTGTCCAGCGCCGCCGGCATCGAGCTGCTGCGCCAGGCCCGCGCCGAAGGCCTGCCGGTGACGGCCGACGTCAGCATCAACTCGCTGCACCTGACCGACGTGGACATCGGCTACTTCAATCCGGCCATGCGCCTGACGCCGCCGCTGCGCCAGGGCCGCGACCGCGATGCGCTGCGCGCCGCGCTGGCCGACGGCACGCTCGACTGCCTGGTCTCCGACCACACCCCGGTGGAGCAGGACGCCAAGATGCTGCCCTTCGGCGAAGCCGAACCCGGCGCCACCGGGCTGGAGCTGCTGCTCAGCCTGGCGCTGAAGTGGGGCGAGCGGCAGGGCGTCGGCCTGCTGCCCACGCTGGCGCGCGTGACCAGCGAGCCGGTGCGGGTGCTGGGCGAGTCGCTGGGCTCGCTGGCCTCCAGTGCCGGCCGCCTGACCGAAGGGGGCGTGGCCGATGTCTGCGTCTTCGATCCGGCCGCCACCTGGAGTGTCACCCCCGCAGCGCTGCGCAGCCAGGGCAAGCACACACCTTTCGCCTTCGAGGACACCGGCATGGCGCTGCCAGGCCGGGTGCGCGCCACCCTGGTGGCGGGCACGGTGGCCTACGAGGCCGCGCGCTGAGCGCACGCAGCGCCTGACCCGCGATGCTGCGGTCGCTGCAGGGCGCCTGGCGCCTGCTCCGGCTGGTGGTGCACCTGCTGCACGGCCTCTGGGTGGCTGCGCGCGAGTTCGGTGCGGCCACCGAGGCGCAGCGCTGTGCCCACATCCAGTGGTGGTCGGCCAAGCTGCTGCGCGTGCTCGGCATCGCGCTGCAGGTGGAGGGCCGCTTTGCCAGCGGGCCGCAGCTGCTGGTGGCCAACCATGTCTCCTGGCTGGACATCCTGGCGGTGCACGCGGTGTGCCCGCAGGCGCGCTTCGTCTCCAAGGCCGATGTGCGCGGCTGGCCGCTGCTGGGCTGGCTGGTCGGCAAGGCCGGCACCCTCTTCATCGAGCGCGAGAACAAGCGCGACGCGCTGCGCGTGGTGCACCAGATGGCCGAGGCGCTGCGCCGGGGCGACACGGTGGCGGTCTTCCCCGAAGGCACCACCGGCGACGGCCACGATCTGCTGCCCTTCCACGCCAACCTGCTGCAGGCGGCGGTGGCCACCGGCACGCCGACCCAGCCGCTGGCGCTGCGCTACGCCGAGCCTGGCCACGCGGTCAGCCCGGCAGCGATGTGGGTGGGCGACACCACGCTGGCGCAGAGCCTGTGGCGCATCGTCACCACGCCGGGCATCGTGGTGCAGGTGCGCGTGCTGGCCGCGCAGGACCCGGCCGGCCTGGAGCGCCGCGCCCTGGCGACCCTGCTGCGTCAGCGCATCGGCAACGCCCTGGGCGCACAATCGATGCACCCGAACTGAGTCCGCTGCCGCGCCATGCTCTACAAGTTCAAGTCCAAGGCCACCGCCGACCTCATCATGACCGAGCCGGTGGGCGACCGCATCCTGCGCCTCATCGGCCGGGAGCCGAGCCCCCAGGGCATCCTGCAGGTCGACGACATGGCGGCGGCGCTGGAGGCGCTGCACGCCGCCATCGAGGCCGACGAAGCGATCCGCCGCGCCGCGGCCGAGAGCGACGACGAGGCGGCGCAGGCCGAGGCCGCCGCGCGCGACCGCATCAGCTTGCGCCAGCGCGCCTGGCCCTTCGTCGAGATGGTCAAGCGCGCCCAGGCCGGCCGGGCCGACATCGTCTGGGGCGTCTGAATGCCCTACAGCCGGATGACGCGCATCCTGGCGATCCGCCATGGCGAGACCGCCTGGAACGTCGACACCCGCATCCAGGGCCAGCTCGACATCGGCCTGAACGCGGTCGGTCACCGCCAGGCCGAGCGGGTGGCCCGTCACCTGGCCGAGGAGGGCCTGGCGGCCGTCTACAGCTCCGACCTGCAGCGCGCCCATGACACCGCCCGGGCGCTGGTGCGCCAGACCGCCGTGCCGCTGCGCACCGACGCCGGACTGCGCGAGCGGCGCTTCGGCGTCTTCGAGGGCAAGACCTTCGCCGAGATCGATGCCGAGCATCCCGAACTCGCGCTGCGCTGGAAGCGCCGCGAGCCGGACTTCGGCGCCCCCGGCGGCGAGACGCTGGCCGAGTTCTACACGCGCTGCGTGGGCACCGCCGCCCGGCTGGCCGAAGTCCATGTCGGGCAGACCATCGCGCTGGTCACCCACGGCGGCGTGCTGGACTGCCTGTACCGTGCCGCGACCCGGATCGAGCTGAATGCCCCGCGCACCTGGCAGATCGGCAACACCAGCATCAACCGCCTGCTGTGGACCGCCGACGGCTTCACGCTGGTGGGCTGGGGCGACACCCAGCACCTGCAGAACCTCGATGAATCGCTGGACGAAGCCAGCGACGGCGGCCGCGCCGGATGAAAAAAGGGGCTGTGCGGCCCACGCCGCACAGCCCCAGCCCTGCCACCCGAGGAGAACGGGGGAGACGGGAAAACGCTCAGCGCACCTTGCCCGCCTTCCAGGCGTTCAGCAGGGCGTCGTAGGCGATGGTTTCACCCTTGGGCTTCTCGTTGGCGAGCTTGGCCCACGGGGCGCCCTTGTCGGAGAGCCACTTCTTCGGGTCTTCCTTCTTGTTCAGCTTGGGCGCGCAGGTGGCCATGCCGGCGCGTTCCAGGCGGGCCAGCACCTGGTCCATCTCCTCTGCCAGGTTGTCCATCGCCTGCTGCGGGGTCTTCTCGCCGGTCACGGCCACGGCCACGTTCTTCCACCAGAGCTGGGCCAGCTTGGGGTAGTCGGGCACGTTGGTGCCGGTGGGCGTCCAGGCCACACGCGCCGGGCTGCGGTAGAACTCCACCAGGCCGCCCAGCTTGGGCGCCATGTCGGTCATGGTCTTGCTCTGGATGTCCGACTCGCGGATCGGCGTCAGACCGACCACGGTCTTCTTCAGGCTGACCGACTTGGCGGTGACGAACTGGGCGTACAGCCAGGCCGCGGCGGTGCGGTTGGCGTCGTGGCCCTTGAAGAAGGTCCAGGAGCCGACATCCTGGTAGCCGTTCTGCATGCCGCCCTTCCAGTACGGGCCATTGGGGCCAGGCGCCATGCGCCACTTGGGCGTGCCGTCGGCATTGACCACCGGCAGGCCCGGCTTGGTCATGTCGGCGGTGAAGGCGGTGTACCAGAAGATCTGCTGCGCGATCTGGCCTTGCGCAGGCACCGGACCGGCTTCGCCGAAGGTCATGCCGGTGGCTTCCTTCGGGGCGTACTTCTTCATCCAGTCCACGTACTTGGTCAGCGCGTAGACGGCGGCCGGCGAGTTGGTGGCACCGCCGCGCGAGACCGAGGCACCCACCGGGGCACACTTCTTGTCGTCGACGCGGATGCCCCACTCGTCCACCGGCACGCCGTTGGGGATGCCCTTGTCCGCGGTGCCGGCCATCGACAGCCAGGCGTCGGTGAAGCGCCAGCCCAGCGACGGGTCCTTCTTGCCGTAGTCCATGTGGCCGTAGATGGGCTTGCCGTCGATGTTCTTCACGTCGTTGGTGAAGAACTCGGCGATGTCCTCGTAGGCGCTCCAGTTCAGCGGCACACCGAGGTCATAGCCGTACTTGGCCTTGAACTTGTCCTTCAGGTCCTGGCGGGCGAACAGGTCGGCACGGAACCAGTACAGGTTGGCGAACTGCTGGTCGGGCAGCTGGTAGAGCTTGCCGTCCGGTGCGGTGGTGAAGCTGGTGCCGATGAAGTCCTTGATGTCCAGCCCGGGGTTGGTGAACTCCTTGCCCGCACCGGCCATGTAGTCGGTGAGGTTCATGATCTTGCCGTAGCGCCAGTGCGTGCCGATCAGGTCGGAGTCGCTGATCCAGCCGTCGTAGATCGACTTGCCCGACTGCATCGAGGTCTGCAGCTTCTCGACCACGTCGCCTTCCTGGATCAGGTCGTGCTTGACCTTGATGCCAGTGATCTCCTCGAAGGCCTTGGCCAGCGTCTTGGCCTCGTACTCGTGGGTGGTGATGGTCTCGGAGACGACGTTGATCTCCTTGACGCCCTTGGCCTGGAGCTTCTTGGCCGCGTCGATGAACCATTTCATCTCGGCCATCTGCTGATCCTTGTTCAGCGTGGACGGCTGGAACTCGGCATCGATCCACTTCTTGGCCTCGGCCTCGCCGGCCCAGCTGTGGCCGGCCACCGCGAACATCGCGGCCACGGCCAATGCGGTGTAGCGCACCTTCATCGCTCATCTCCTCGTTGTCGCCCCCGTTGGCACTGAGGAACCACGGCCAGCGGGGGCGCCCGGCCGGATTCTGGAGAACGGAAAACCGCTGCGCCCGGCTTCAGCCGCGGCGCATGATCAGCGCCAGCACCGCCATGCTGAGCACGAAGCTGATCCACACGCTGGGCTCGGCCTCCAGCGACAGCCATTCGGCCAGCTTGCCGGCGATGCCGACGAAACCCAGGTTGATGTACGCCGCCGTCAGCAGGCCGATGAAGAGCCGGTCACCCCGCGTGGTGGCGATCGGCAGGAAGCCCTTGCGCAGCACCGTGGGCGACTTGATCTCCCACACCGTCATGCCAATGAGCATGAGCACGATGCAGCTGAAGAACACGGCCACCGGCGTGGTCCACACCATCCAATCGAACATCTCGGCGGCTCCTCAGACGCGGCCCATCGCGAAACCCTTCGCGATGTAGTGGCGCACAAACCAGATCACGATCGCGCCGGGCACGATGGTCAGCGTGCCGGCGGCGGCCAGAGTGGCCCAGTCCATGCCGCTGGCGCTGACCGTGCGGGTCATCGTCGCGACGATGGGCTTGGCGTTCACGCTGGTCAGCGTGCGCGCCAGCAGCAGCTCCACCCAGCTGAACATGAAGCAGAAGAAGGCCGCCACGCCCACGCCCGCCTTGATCAACGGCAGGAAGATCGTCAGGAAGAAGCGCGGGAAGCTGTAGCCGTCGATGTAGGCCGTCTCGTCGATCTCGCGCGGGATGCCCGACATGAAGCCCTCCAGGATCCACACCGCCAGCGGCACGTTGAACAGCAGGTGTGCCAGCGCCACCGCGATGTGCGTGTCCATCAGCCCCACCGTGGTGTAGAGCTGGAAGAAGGGCAGCAGGAACACCGCCGGCGGTGTCATGCGGTTGGTCAGCAGCCAGAAGAAGACGTGCTTGTCGCCCAGGAAGCTGTAGCGGCTGAAGGCATAGGCCGCCGGCAGCGCCACCGTGAGCGAGATGACCATGTTGATGGCCACGTAGATCAGGCTGTTGATGTAGCCCGTGTACCAGCTCGCGTCGGTGAAGATGGTGCGGTAGCTGGCCCAGCTCAGCTGCGCCGGCCAGAGGCTGAAGCTGGCGAGGATCTCCTCGTTGGTCTTCAGGCTCATGTTGACCATCCAGTAGATGGGCAGCAGAGCGAAGACGAGGTAGGCGATCAGAAAGATCGTCCTCTTCTGGAAGCCACGCTTATTCATGGCCGCCCTCCTTCTCGGTTTGGCCCAGGCGCTGCATCCAGTTGTAGAGCACGAAGCAGAACAGCAGGATGATGAGGAAGTAGATCAGCGAGAAGGCCGCCGCGGGGCCGAGGTCGAACTGGCCGACCGCCTTCTGCGTCAGGTACTGCGACAGGAAGGTGGTGGCGTTGCCGGGCCCGCCGCCGGTGAGCACGAAGGGCTCGGTGTAGATCATGAAGCTGTCCATGAAGCGCAGCAGCACCGCGATCATCAGCACGCCGCGCATCTTGGGCAGCTGGATGTAGCGGAACACCGCGAACTTGCTGGCGCCGTCGATGCGGGCAGCCTGGTAATACGCGTCCGGGATGCTGCGCAGGCCGGCGTAGGCCAGCAGTGCCACCAGCGGCGTCCAGTGCCAGACGTCCATCAGCAGCACGGTCAGCCAGGCGTGGGTGGCGTTGCCGGTGTAGCTGTACTCGATGCCCAGCGCCTGCAGGCCGTGGCCCATCAGGCCGATGTCGGCACGGCCGAAGATCTGCCAGATCGTGCCGACCACGTTCCAGGGGATCAGCAGCGACAGCGAGACGATCACCAGCGTGGCCGAGGCCTTCCAGCCGGTGGCCGGCATCGACAGCGCGAGCGCAATGCCCAGCGGCAGCTCCACCAGCAGCACCGCCAGCGAGAACTTCAGCTGGTTCCACAGCGCGGCGTGCAGGTCCTCGTCGCGCATGACCTGCGCGAACCACTCGGTGCCGACGAAGACGCGCCGCTCCGGGTCGATGATGTCCTGCACCGAGTAGTTCACCACCGTCATCAGCGGCAGGATGGCCGAGAAGGCCACGCAGATGAACACGGGCAGGATCAGGAACCAGGCCTTCTGGTTCACAGGCTTGTTCTGGACACTCATGCCACGAGTTCCTCGTTTTTGTAGAAGCAGGTGTGGCTGCCCAGCACCTGCAGGCCCACGGCCGCGCCGAGGGGGGGGCGCTCGGCCTCCGGCGACAGGCGCGCCTTCAGCGTCTGGCCCGCCACGTCCAGCGTCACCAGGAAGTAGGTGCCGATGTCCTGCACCTGCCGCACCGTGCCGGGCAGGACGCCGTCGTGGCCGGGCGCCGTCAGCGCCAGGTACTCGGGGCGGATGCCCAGGCGCAGCGCGCCCTCGGGCAGCGCACGCGGCGCCGGCAGCGACAGCGCACCGATGCGCAGCCTGCCGCCGGCGGCCTGGGCCTCCAGCAGGTTCATGCCCGGCGAGCCGATGAAGTGGCCCACGAAGGTGTGCGCCGGGCGCTCGAACAGCGCGTCGGGCGTGCCCATCTGCACCACCTTGCCGCGGGTCATCACCACCACCTGGTCGGCGAAGGTCAGCGCCTCCACCTGGTCGTGAGTGACGTAGATCAGCGTGAGCTTGAGCTCGTGGTGGATCTGCTTGAGCTTGCGGCGCAGCTGCCACTTCAGGTGCGGGTCGATCACCGTCAGCGGCTCGTCGAAGAGCACCGCCGACACGTCCGGGCGCACCAGGCCGCGACCCAGCGAGATCTTCTGCTTCTGGTCGGCCGACAGGCCAGCGGCGCGCTGGTCGAGCTGGTGGCTCATCTCCAGCATCTCGGCGATCTGGCCGACGCGCTGGCGGATGGTCGCCTCCGGCACCTTGCGGTTCTTCAGCGGGAAGGCCAGGTTCTGCGCCACCGTCATGGTGTCGTAGATCACCGGGAACTGGAACACCTGGGCGATGTTGCGCTCCTGCGGCGTGGCGCGGGTCCTGTCCTGCCCGTCGAAGCGCACGCTGCCCTGCGAGGGCACCAGCAGGCCCGACATGATGTTGAGCATCGTCGTCTTGCCGCAGCCCGAGGGGCCCAGCAGCGCGTAGGCGCCGCCGTCCTCGAAGGTCATCTTCAGCGGCAGCAGCGCGTAGTCGCTGTCCTGCGCCGGGTTGGGCTTGTACGAGTGCGCGAGGTCGAGGTCGATGCGGGCCATGTCAGTTTTCCCCCTTGCGCTGGGGTGCGACCAGCAGAGCGCCGGCGGCATCGAAGGCATAGACCTGGGCGGGGCTGACGTGCAGCGTCAGCGCGGCCCCCAGGTCGAACTCGTGCACGCCGGTGAGCTGCGCCACCAGCTCGCCCACGGCGGTGTGCACGTGCACGAAGGTGTCGGAGCCGGAGATCTCCGCCAGCTCCACCCGGCCGGGCAGGGCCACGTCGCCCGGGCGTGGCTGCACCCGCAATGCGCTGGCGCGGATGCCGAGGGTCAGTCCCCGGGACGATTCCCGCGGCAGCTCGACTGCGATCACCTCACCGGTGCTGAGGCGGGCGCCGCGTTCGGCCACCTCGGCGGCCAGCAGGTTCATCGGCGGGTCGCTGAAGGCCTTGGCCACGCGCAGTGACGCCGGGCGGTGGAACACCTCCGCCGTCGGGCCGTACTGCAGCAGCTCGCCGGCGTCCATCACCGCGGTCCAGCCGCCCAGCAAGAGCGCCTCGGAGGGCTCGGTGGTGGCGTAGATCACGGTGGCGTCGCCGGCGGCGAACAGCGCCGACAGCTCCTCGCGCAGCTCCTCGCGCAGCTTGTAGTCCAGGTTGACCAGCGGCTCGTCCAGCAGCATCAGCGGAGCGTTCTTGGCCAGCGCCCGCGCCAGCGCCACCCGCTGCTGCTGGCCACCGGAGAGTTCGGCCGGCAGGCGGTCGAGGAAGACGTCGATGTGCAGCTTGGCCGCCAGCTCGCGCACCCGGCGGTCGATCTCCGCCTTGGGCCGCCCGCCCAGCTTCAGCGGCGAGGCGATGTTGTCGTACACCGTCATCGAGGGGTAGTTGATGAACTGTTGGTAGACCATCGCGACGTTGCGCTCGCGCACCGGCGTGCCGGTCACGTCGTGGCCGTCGACGAGCACGCTGCCGCTGCTGGGCACGTCCAGTCCGGCCATCAGGCGCATCAGCGTGGTCTTGCCGGCCTGGGTCGCGCCCAGCAGCACCGTGACCGCGCCGGGGGCCGGGGCCAGGCTCATGTCGTACAGCCAGGTCTGGGCGCCCACGCGTTGGCTGATTCCCGAGAGCGTCAGTTGCATGCCGTCTCGCTCCGTCGTTCGGGGGTGGGGTCGTTCATCTCGTCACTGGGCAGGGGATGGGCGGCGAGCCAGTCGGCCACCTGTTGTCGTTCGGCGGCGCTGTAGTGCAGGCCGAGCTTGCTGCGCCGCCACAGCAGGTCGTCGGCGCAGGTCACCCACTCCTCGCGCTGGAGGTAGCGGATCTCCGCCTCGTGCAGGCCGGGCGCCACTTCGGCCCCCAGGTCGGCCAGGGACTCGGCCCGGCCCAGCACCCGGTCGATGCGCGCGCCATACGCCCGCGCCAGTCGCCGCGCCAGTGCCAGCGGCAGCCAGCCGTGGCGCGAGCGCAGCATGCTGACGAAACGCTCGAAGTCGGTGTCCGGCCGCCGCGGCGTGCCGATCCAGGCGCGCAGGTCGCCGCCGGGCAGCGGGGCCGGCTCGGTCCAGGCCGGACGGGCTTCGCCGAGCAGGCGGCCCACCTCGTCGGCGGCGTCCTCGGCCAGCTTGCGGAAGGTGGTGATCTTGCCGCCCCAGATGCTGAGCAGGGGCCCCCCCCCGGCAGCCAGGGTGCTGGTTTCCAGCAGGTAGTCGCGGGTGACGGCCGAGGGGTCGCCCGAATCGTCGTCCAGCAGCGGGCGCACGCCGGCGTAGCTCCACACCACATCGCTCGGGCGCACCGGCCGGGTGAAGTAGCGGCTGGCCTGCTCGCAGAGGTAGGCCACCTCGTCGGCATCGATCGCCGCGCCGCGCGGATCGCCCTGCAGCTCCTGGTCGGTGGTGCCGATCAGGGTGAAGTCCTCCTCGTAGGGGATGGCGAAGATGATGCGCTTGTCCGGGTTCTGGAAGATGTAGGCGTGGTCGTGCTCGAAGCATCGCGGCACCACGATGTGCGAGCCCTTCACCAGCCGCAGGCTGCGCGTGGCCAGCGCCTCGCCGCCAGCGGGGCGGGCCACGCCGCGCAGGAAGCTCTCCGCCCAGGGCCCGGCGGCGTTGACCAGCGCCCGGGCGCGCAGGCTGCGGCGCGCGCCATTCGGGCCTTCGAGCTGCACCTGCCAGCCCTGCGCGTCGCGCTGCGCGGCCACGCAGCGGGTGCGGGTCAGCACCTGGGCGCCGCGGTCGCGGGCGTCCAGCGCGTTGAGCAGCACCAGCCGGGCGTCGTCCACCCAGCCGTCGGAGTAGATGAAGCCGCGGGTGTAGCGCTGCTGCAGCGGCGCGCCCACCGGGTGGCTGCGCAGGTCCACGCCGCGCGAGCCGGGCAGCACCTCGCGCCGCGCCAGGTGGTCGTACAGGAAGATACCCAGGCGGATCAGCCAGGCCGGCCTCATCGAGGGATCGTGCGGCATCACGAAGCGCAGCGGCCACATGATGTGCGGGGCGCTCTTGAGCAGCACCTCGCGCTCCTGCAGCGCCTTGCGCACCAGCCCGAACTCGTAGTACTCCAGGTAGCGCAGGCCGCCGTGGATCAGCTTGGTGGACGACGACGAGGTGTGCGACGCCAGGTCGTCCTGCTCCACCAGCGTCACGCGCCAGCCGCGGCCGGCCAGGTCGCGGGCGATGCCGCAGCCGTTGATGCCGCCGCCCACGATCAGCACGTCGCAGTCGCCGTCCCGGGCCTGCCGGGCGTTGATGGAGGTCGTCCCCGACGGGGGCGAAGCAATGGACAAGGGGTGTCTCCTGGAACGGATGCGATGACCGGCGCTCACCGGCCGTCATCCAATGGCGCCCAAACGCGCCGCATCCGGGTTCTTCTTTTTTCTTTTTACCGCCTTCAATGTTCGTTTGCAATAGGTATTGCATCCATTTCGTTTCCTTTGAGTTCGTTTAGGCTCTGCGGCACATGAGAAGGCAGCCGTCAGCCGTCGGCCCTAGCATCCACACGCCATGACGCCCAACCCCCGCCAATCCCAGCTGCTGGACGCGGTGCGCCAGCACGGCGCGCTGAGCGTCGAGACCCTGGCCGAGCGCTTCGGCGTGACGCTGCAGACCGTGCGCCGCGACGTGAAGCTGCTGGCCGAGGCCGGGCTGCTGGCGCGTTTTCACGGCGGGGTGCGGCTGCCCTCCTCGACCACCGAGAACATCGCCTACCGCCAGCGCGAGATGCTCAACGCCGAGGGCAAGCAGGGCATCGCCCGAGCGGTGGCCGCGCGCATCCCCAACGGCAGCTCGCTGCTGATCAACCTGGGCACCACCACCGAGGCGGTGGCCCGCGAGCTGCTGCAGCACCGCGGCCTGCGGGTGATCACCAACAACCTGAACGTGGCCGCCATCCTGGCCGACAACCCCGACTGCGAGGTCGTCGTCACCGGTGGCACGGTGCGCCACCGCGACCGCGGCATCGTCGGCGCTGCGGCGGTGGACCTGATCCGCCAGTTCAAGGTGGACATCGGCCTGATCGGCATCTCCGGCATCGAGGCCGACGGCACCCTGCGCGACTTCGACTACCGCGAAGTGCAGGTGGCGCGCGCCATCATCGAGCAGAGCCGTGAGGTCTGGCTGGTGGCCGACCACAGCAAGTTCAACCGCCCGGCGATGGTGGAGCTGGCCCGCGTCGACCAGATCGACCTGCTGTTCACCGACAGCGCGCCACCGGAACCTTTCCCGCAACTCCTGGCCGAGGCCGGCGTGCAGGTCGAACTCGCCGCCGGCTGAACCGCCCGGCCGGCACACCGCCCCGGCCCCATCATGGGCCCATCATCGACACCACAGCTGACGGCGCCGGGTCCCACAGACCGGCCCCGATCACGAGGAGACACTTCCATGACCTACCTGCTGGCCCTGGACCAGGGCACCTCCAGCTCGCGCAGCATCGTCTTCGACGCCCAGGGCCAGGTCGTCGCGATGGCCCAGCGCGAATTCCGCCAGATCTACCCGCAGCCCGGCTGGGTCGAGCACGACCCCGAGGAGATCTGGCAGACCCAGCTCGACACCGCGCGCGAGGCCCTCGCCAAGGCGGGAATCCGGGCGGCGGATGTGCGCGCCATCGGCATCACCAACCAGCGCGAGACCACCGTGGTGTGGAACCGCCGCAGCGGCCGTGCCATCCACAACGCCATCGTCTGGCAGGACCGCCGCGCCGAGCCGCTGTGCGCCCAGCTGCGCGAGCAGGGGCATGCCGAGCGCATCCGCGAGGCCACCGGCCTGGTGGTCGATGCCTACTTCTCCGGCAGCAAGATCCGCTGGATCCTGGACCACGTGCCGGACGCCCGTGCGATGGCCGAACGCGGCGAACTCGCCTTCGGCACCGTCGACAGCTGGCTGCTGTGGAAACTCTCCGGCGGCCGTGTGCACGCCACCGACGTCAGCAACGCCGCGCGCACGATGCTGTTCGACGTGCGCCGCAACGCCTGGGACGAGGGCCTGCTGGCGCTGCTGGACGTGCCCGCCTCGCTGCTGCCCGCGGTGCACCCGAGCAGCCACCTCTTTGCCGAGAGCGAGCCCGATCTGCTCGGCGCCGCGTTGCCGATCGCGGGCATCGCCGGCGACCAGCAGAGCGCCCTGTTCGGCCAGGCCTGCTTCCGCGCCGGCCAGGCCAAGAACACCTACGGCACCGGTTGCTTCATGCTGATGCACACCGGTGGCCAGTTTCAGACCAGCCACAACGGCCTGATCACCACCAGCGCGGCGCAGCCCGACACCGCGCCCCAGTTCGCGTTGGAAGGCAGCGTCTTCATCGGCGGCGCGGTGGTGCAGTGGCTGCGCGACGGCCTGCGCGCCATCTCCGCCAGCTCCGAGGTGCAGTCCCTGGCCGAAAGCGTGCCCGACGCCGGCGGCGTCATGTTCGTGCCCGCCTTCACCGGCCTGGGCGCACCCTACTGGGACGCCGACGCCCGCGGCGCCATCGTCGGCCTGACGCGCGGCAGCACCGTGGCCCACATCGCCCGTGCCGCGCTGGAGAGCATCGCCTACCAGAGCGCCGCGCTGCTGCAGGCCATGAGCCGCGACGCGGTGGCCGCTGGCGCCGCGCCGGTCAGCGAACTGCGCGTGGACGGCGGCGCCTGCGTCAACGACCTGCTGATGCAGTTCCAGGCCGACCTGCTCGGCATTCCGGTTCTGCGCCCCAAGGTGATCGAGACCACTGCACTGGGCGCCGCCTACCTGGCGGGGCTGGCCACCGGCGTCTGGTCCGGCGTGGACGAACTGGCCGGCCAGTGGCAGGCCGAGCGGGTCTTCCACCCCACGCTCTCGCGCGACCGCGCGGAAGAGGCGATGGCGCGCTGGGAACGCGCGGTGCGGCAGGCGGTGGCGAGCTGAAAAGCAACGCTTTCCGGAGATCTGGCAACCAAACTTGACGGTATCGCGCCACGCACGCAAACACCTCCCTGGGTAGGTGCAAAATTTTCATTTTCAGAACGACGGGGGTATTGCAGCATGAGCGCGACCTATTCGATGGTCGGCTCCGCCGTGGGCGGAACGACCAACACGGGCCTGGACCAGCTGGTTCAGGCCATTTACGCGGACAACAGCCTGGCGGGCAACAACGCAGCGGTGAACATCGCCTCCGGGGCGACAGCAGCCAACGGCTTGAATGCCATCATCGTGGCCGCGGCCAACGCCACCGGGGCAGCCGCCGATGGCGTGTTCACTGCCGCTGACGTGGTGTCAATGAACACCTGGATCCGCGCCCACATGCTGGCCGAGTGGACCGCTCTGCACGGCGATGACGAGACGACCGAGGAAACCGGCTACCACCTGGTGCAGAACGACGGCGCCTACCAACAGTACAGGGGCCAGAACCTGCTGAACACGGTGATCGACGGCGTCTACCACATGGGCTTCGAGATCCAGAACGGCAGCTTCCTCAATGAGGACGGTGCAGCCAACGCTACGGTGGACCAGGTGGCCGGCTGGCTCACCCAGTTCTGGACCGACCGGGCCACCACCAACACCGGGCTGGACCGCATCACCCAGCTCGTCCAGGCCGACGCCGGGCTGGCGGCCAAGATCTCGCAGGCTGACATCGCCGCCGGCCAGGACGCCGCCAACGACCTGAACCAGCTGATCGCCGACGGCATCGCTGCGACCGGTGCGATGGCCGACCACTGGATCGATGCGGCCGATGTGACGGCCATCAACGCCTGGATCCGGGCGGATGCCCATCGCTATGCCCAGTTCGTGGCGCTGCACGGCGACGACGAGAATGGCGAGGAAACCGGCTACCACCTGGTGCAGAACGATGGCGCCAACACGACGATGTTCGGCAAGAACTTCGTCAACACGGTGGCCGACGGCGTCTACCACATCGGTTTCACCATCCAGAACGGCACCTTGCTGAACGAGGACGGCAATGCCAACGCCACCGTCAGCGACGTGGCCTCCTGGATCAACTACTTCTACACCGACCAGTCCACCACCGGCACGGGGCTGGACCGCATCGTCGACGCGATCAAGACCGATGCCGGGCTGGCGCGCAATACAACGGCGGCCGACATCAATGCCGGGGCGAACTACGCCAACCAGTTCAACCACCTGCTGCTCGACGCCATCACCGCCACCGCTGCGCTGGGCGACGGCTGGATCACGCCGGAAGACGTCCGGTCCATGAGCGCCTGGGTCCGCGCCGACGCGGCGCGCTATGCCCGTTTCCTGGAACTGCACGGAGACGACGAGAACGGTGAGGAAACCGGCTACCACCTGGTGCAGAACGACGGCGCCAACACCCGCTACTTCGGCAAGAACCTGATCGACACCGTCGCCGACGGCCTGTACCACATCGGCTTCCAGGTCCAGGGCCACAGCATCCTCAACGAAGACGGCAACGCCAATGCCTCCCTCTACGACATGGGGAACTGGCTGAACTACTTCGTGAAGGGGGCGGTCTGGATCAACGGCAACGACACGGCCGAGACGATCACGGGCGGGGCGGCCGCCGAGGAGATCGTGGCGCGTGGCGGCAACGACGGGATCGACGCCGGTGACGGTGACGACCTGATCTGGGGCGGCTCCGGCAACGACACGATCCAGGGCGGCAACGGCGCCGACCTGATCTACGGCGGCCAGGGCGACGACAACGTGAACGGCGGGGCCGGCAACGACATCTACCGGGTTGGCGGCAACCGTGCCGAAGGCTGGGCCAGCTTCGAGGGCTACGACAGCTACGCAGACAGCGCCGGCAGCGACGCGATCCAGGCTTACGGCGGTAACGTCGACGTCGGCGTGAACGGCTGGAACGGCAGCGGCGTCGAGGTGATCGACGGCACGCGGGCCACCGGCACGGTGACGCTGGTCGACAACGGCAATGCCAACGTGATCGACCTGCGCAGCACGGCGCTGGTCGGCGGCAACATCGTCCTCAACGGCAACGCCGGGAACGACACGATCTGGGGCTCCGGCGGCAATGACGTGCTGATGGGCGACATCGGCGACGACCGTGTCGACGGCGGCCAGGGTGCGGACATCTACCGCGTCACCGGCAACCGCGCGGGCGGCTGGGCCAGCTTCCACGGCTACGACACCTACCTGGACAGCGGCGGCAGCGGCAGCGACACGCTGCAGGCGGTGGGCACGGGCGATGTGGACATCGGCATGAGCGGCTGGGGCTCGACGGGCATCGAGGTGATCGACGGCAGCCAGGCCACCGGCAAGGTCTGGCTGATCGGCAACAGTGCCTCCAACGTGCTGGACTTCAGCCGGACCACCTTCATCGGCAGCAACTTCGTCTTCAACGGTTACGCCGGCAATGACACGATCACCGGCACGGCCGGGGCCGATGTGATCATGGGCGACATCGGCGACGACCGTGTCGACGGCGGCCAGGGCGCGGACGTCTACCGCGTCACCGGCAACCGCGCGGGCGGCTGGGCCAGCTTCCACGGCTACGACACCTACCTGGACAGCGGCAGCAGCGGCAGCGACACGCTGCAGGCGGTGGGCATGGGCGATGTGGACATCGGCATGAGCGGCTGGGGCTCGACGGGCATCGAGGTGATCGACGGCAGCCAGGCCACCGGCAAGGTCTGGCTGATCGGCAACAGCGCCTCCAACGTGCTGGACTTCAGCCGGACCACCTTCATCGGCAGCAACTTCGTGTTCGACGGCTATGCCGGCAACGACACGATCATCGGCGCCGCGGGCGATGACACGATCGTCGGCAACATCGGCGACGACCGGCTCGATGGCGGCGAGGGCAGTGACACCTATCTGGTCACCGGTAATCAGGCCGGGGGCTGGGCCAGTTTCCACAGCTATGACACGCACGCCGACAGCGGCACGACCGGCATCGACCGGCTGATCGCGCAGGGCAGCGGTGACGTCGACATCGGCCTGGCCACCTGGAGCGCCGCGAACGGCATCGATGTGTTCGACCTCAGCGGCGTGGCCGGGAAGGCGCGCATCCTCGGCAGCGGCAGCGCCAATCTGCTGGACTTCCGCGACACCTCCTTCGTCAACCCGCGCGGCGGATTGCTGATCGACGGCAGCTACGGCAACGACTCCATCTTCGGGGCTGCCGGCCAGGACACCCTGATCGGCAGCTTCGGCAACGACCTGCTCGACGGCGGCGCCGGCGACGATGTCTACCAGTTCGCACGCGGCGCCGGCAGTGACCGGATCACCGATTCGGACGCCACGGCCGGCAACATCGATACCCTGGCCTTCGCCGCCGGTGTCACCGTCGACCAGCTCTGGTTCCGCCACGTCGGCAACGATCTGGAAGTGCGCGTCATCGGCAGCTCGGACATCGTGACGATCACCGACTGGTACAGCGGCAGCGCCCACCACGTCGAGCGATTCACCACCGCCGATGGCCAGACGCTGCAGGACTCGCAGGTGGAGAACCTGGTCACCGCGATGGGCGGACTGGCGCTGCCGGCCTGGGGGCAGACCAGCTTGCCCACGGCCTATCAGGCCACGCTGCTGCCGCTGATCGACGGCCTCTGGGTCTGAGGCGCGGCAGACAGCCGTGGGCTTCAGTGGCTGAGGTTGTGGCGCGATTTGCAGAATCGCGCCGCAGCATCGAGGGAGTCGCGCCAAGTCCACCGCTGCTGATCTGCTCGCCATACTCGATGCCAGCGAGCTCTCCGGAGACTTGCGCAGAGCCGAAGAAACTGTACATTCATACAGTTTCGAGGTTGCGTGCACGGTGCCGACCACTCACTCGGGACGTCAAAGGAGAACCTCCTCATGCTGGATCACATGACCTTCCGCGTCACCGACATCCATCGCGCCAAGGCGTTCTACAGCGCTGCGCTGGCGCCGCTGGGCTACACCGTGTGCTTCGAGGGGTACTACGGTTCGAACATCCTGGGCTTCGCCTACCCGGACCCGTCCGAGCCTGACGGCAAGAAGGCGGATGTCTGGTTCGTCGACGGCCCTTCACCCTACGGCGGTGCCCCGGCCACCACCGCCTGCCACCTGGCGTGGAAAGCCGGCAGCCGCGCCCAGGTGGATGCGTTCTACAACGCCGCGATGGCTGCGGGCGGCAAGGACAACGGCCCCCCGGGTCTGCGCCCCGACTACCACCCCCACTACTACGGTGCGTTTGTCATCGACCCGGAAGGCAACAACATCGAGGCGGTCTGCCATCAGCCTGAGCAGGCGTCGCTGTTCTGAACTTCAGCCGCAGCCCGTACCGGCTCATGGCGGATGCCGAACCGCCATCTCAGGTCTCAGCCCAGGGATTCACCACCCGCACGCCGGTTCCGTGAAAGTCGCGCACGTGGCGCGTGGCGATGCTGAAGCCCCGGGCTGCGGCGATGGCCGCGATAGCCCCATCGGCAAAGCCGATCGGGTTGCCGGCGGCCTTGGCAGCGGCCTGAACGGTGGCAAAGGCCTCGGCCGCTGCGGTGTCGAAGTCCAGCAGGCAGTCCCCGAATAGTGGGCGGACTTGCTGGGTCAAGGCCCGGTGCAACTCCGTGCGGCGGCGGCCCAGCGGCAAGGCTGCCACGCCAGACAGCAACTCGGCCCAGCTGATGGTGGTCAGGAACAGGCTGCCGACCGGCTGCGCGTCCAGCCAGGTCAGCACAGCGGCGCACGGTTCCGGCTTGAGCGGCTCCGAAACAACGTTCGTGTCGAGGATGATCATTCGAACGTGGCCGGCTCGATCGGTGTCCGGTCCCGCTGCAGGTTCAGTTCCAGGTCATCCACCCCGCCCAGCTCCTGCCCAATGCGCGCCAGCGCGGAGCCCAGCCCTGTCCGGGGGCGGACCGCTTCGTCCAGGATACGCCGCACCTCGGCTTCCGTGCTGCGCCCGTGCAGGGTGGCCAGCAGCTTGAGCGCGCGGTGGGTCTCGTCGGACAGGTTGCGGATGGTGATCGCGGGCATGGCGGGCTCCTCGAGGGTGGATGATATCAATGTCTTTAATTTGATATCAATCGATTGCGACTCCAGATTGCCGCCCCTTCACCCCTCGAACAAATCCCCCAGCCCCGCCTTGTTCGGCGGCGCCACCCCCAGGTGGCGGTACGCCGCCAGCGTGGCGATGCGCCCGCGCGGGGTGCGTTGCAGGAAGCCCTGCTGGATCAGGTAGGGCTCGATGACGTCTTCGATGGTGCCGCTCTCCTCGCCGATGGCAGCCGCCACGTTGTCCAGGCCGACCGGGCCGCCGTCGAAGCGGTGCACCACCGCCTCCAGCAGCTTGCGGTCCATCAGGTCGAAGCCCTGCGGGTCGACGTCCAGCATTGCCAGCGCCCGGTCGGCAATCGCCTTGACGATGCGGCCGTCGCCCTTGACCTCGGCGTAGTCGCGCACCCGGCGCAGCAGGCGGTTGGCGATGCGGGGGGTGCCGCGGGAGCGCCGGGCGATTTCCAGCGCGCCTTCGGCGTCGATCGGCGCCTTCATCAGCCCGGCCGAGCGGGTGACGATGCGCACCAGCTCCTCGGGCGTGTAGAACTCCAGCCGGGCGACGATGCCGAAGCGGTCGCGCAGCGGGTTGGTCAGCATGCCCGCGCGGGTGGTGGCGCCCACCAGGGTGAAGGGCTGCAGGTCGAGCTTGATGCTGCGGGCGGCCGGGCCCTCGCCGATCATGATGTCGATCTGGTAGTCCTCCAGCGCGGGGTAGAGGATTTCCTCGACCACGGGCGAGAGGCGGTGGATCTCGTCGATGAACAGGACGTCGTTGGCCTCCAGGTTGGTCAGGATGGCGGCGAGGTCCTTGGGCTTTTCCAGCACCGGGCCACTGGTCTGGCGCAGGTTGACGCCCAGCTCGGCGGCGATGATGTGGCTCAGCGTGGTCTTGCCCAGCCCGGGCGGGCCGAAGAGCAGCACGTGGTCGAGCGCTTCGGCGCGCTTCTTGGCCGCGCCGATGAAGATCTCCAGCTGCTCGCGGGCCTTGGCCTGACCGACGTACTCCTGCAGCAGCTTGGGCCGCAGGGCGCGCTCCAGCGCCTCCTCGTGGGGCGAGGTGGGCGCGGCGCTGATCAGGCGGCGCTGCGGGGCGGGCGCGGCGCCCAGGTCGTCGGTCTGGATGGCCATCCAGTGATTATCGGCCGCGGCCCGCCCTGACGCCTGGGTCGAAGGCCGATCGCGACCGCGCGCTCACTTCACCGTCAGCAGGCTCTCATCCCAGCTTTCGTGCTTCTCGAAGCCCAGCAGGTTGGCGGTGGTGGCCGCGATGTTCGACAGGCCGGCCGTGTCCGTCTGGCGCAGTCCGAGGCGCCCGCCGCTGACGTTGTCGTACAGCACCAGCGGCACCTGGTTGAGCGTGTGCGCGGTCTTGGCCTTGAAGCTGCCGTCGGCGTTGGTGGCCGGCTGCTTGGTCTTCTTGTCGATCTCGAACATCTCGTCGGCGTTGCCGTGGTCGGCGGTGATCAGCGCCACGCCGCCCGCCGCATCCACCGCGGCCAGCACGCGGGCCAGTTCCAGGTCGACCGCCTCGATGGCCATCGTCGCGGCGCGGAAGTTGCCGGTGTGGCCGACCATGTCGCCGTTGGCGAAGTTGCAGCGCAGCGTGCGGTACTGGCCGGACTGCAGCGCGGCGATCATCGCGTCGGCGATCTCGGCGGCCTTCATCCAGGGGCGCTGCTCGAAGGGCACCACGTCGCTGGGCACCTCCTGCCAGGTCTCGCCCTCGAACTTGCTGGAGCGGTTGCCGTTCCAGAAGTAGGTGACGTGGCCGAACTTCTGCGTCTCGGAGCAGGCGAACTGCGCCAGCCCGGCCTTGGAGAACCACTCGCCCGTCGTGTCACGGATGGCCGGCGGGTCGACCAGGAAGCGCTGGGGCAGCTTCAGGTCGCCGTCGTACTGCAGCATGCCGGCGTAGGTGACCTGGGGGTGGCGCTGGCGGTCGAACTTGTCGAACTCGACGTCCTCGAAGGCGCGCGTGATCTCGATGGCGCGGTCGCCGCGGAAGTTGAAGAACACCACCGCGTCGCCGTCCTGCACCGTGCCGATGGGCTGGCCGGCCTCGGCGATCACGAAGGGCGGCAGGTCCTGGTCGATGGTGCCGGGGTGCTGCTCGCGCAGGGCGCGCACGGCCGTGGCGCAGTCGGGGAACTGCGGGCCCTCGCCCAGCACGTGCACGCGCCAGCCCTTGTCCACCATGGCCCAGTTGGCCTCGTAGCGGTCCATCGTGATGGCCTGGCGCCCGCCGCCGGAGGCGATGCGCGCGTCGAAGCCGGCGTCGTTCAGCCCGGCCAGGAAGGCCTCGAAGGGCTCGACGTAGTCCAGCGCGCTGGTCTCGGGCACGTCGCGGCCGTCCAGCAGCACGTGGATGCGCACGGTGGGCACGCCTTCGGCCTTGGCGCGCGCCACCAGGGCCTTCAGGTGGTCGATGTGGCTGTGCACATTGCCGTCGGAGAACAGGCCCAGGCAGTGCAGCACGCCGCGCCCGCCCTTGGCCGCCGCGACGATTTCCTGCCAGGCCTGGCCGGACCAGATCGAGCCGGCGGCGATGGCATCGGCCACCAGCGCCGCGCCCTGGGCGTAGACCTGACCGGCGCCGATGGCGTTGTGGCCGACCTCGGAGTTGCCCATGTCCTCATCGGAGGGCATGCCCACCGCGGTGCCGTGGGCGCGCAGGCGCACGTTCGGGTACTGCGCGAACAGGCGGTCGAGCGTGGGCTTGCGGGCGGCCGCGATGGCGTTGCCGACCTCGCTGCGGCCGATGCCGTAACCATCCAGCACGATGGTGACCACCGGGCCGGCCACGCCGGGGAAGGCTGAGAACTTGGGCAACATGAAGCGATCCTGGGAGCAAGCGGAGCCCGCGATTTTCGCACCCGGGCCCGGCGCTGCGTACCCCTCGAAGCGGCCCCGGCACGCGCGCGAAGGCCGGTTCGGGCGACCGAGCCGAGCGGCTCGCTCCGGCGCTGCGCGTCAACCCCGCGCGTTCAACCCAAGGCCTTCAGCGCGAGCTTGATGCCCTCGCTGACGCCCACGTCCTTGGGCAGGTTCTTCAGCGCCGCGCCGGCTTCCTTCTCGTTGTAGCCCAGCGCAACCAGGGCCTGCACGATGTCGGCCTGGGCGTCGCTCTGCACCACGGTGCCCGGCAGCGCCAGGTCCGGGCCGAGCTTGCCCTTGAGCTCGAGGAGCAGGCGTTCGGCGGTCTTCTTGCCGATGCCGGGCACCTTGATCAGCCGGCCGGCCTGCTGGGTCGAAACCGCCTGCGCCAGGTCGGCGACGCTCAGGCCGGAGAGGATGGCCAGCGCGGTGCGTGCGCCCACGCCGGTGATCTTGATGAGCTGGCGGAAGGTGGCGCGCTCCTCGGCGGTGAGGAAGCCGTAGAGCAGCTGCGCGTCCTCGCGCACGACGAAGTGCGTCAGCAGCGTGACACGCTCGCCGAGCGCCGGGAGGTTGTAGAAGCTGCTCATCGGCACGTCGACCTCGTAGCCGACGCCGTTCACATCGATGAGCAGTTGCGGCGGGTTCTTCTCCGCCAGGATGCCGCTGAGCCGTCCGATCATCCGGGGATGATACGGGGCAGGGGGCAGCGGCGGGTCAGCGGCGGGTCAGCGCCGGAACAGGCCGAGGCGCTGCGCCTCGAGGGCCGCTTCGGCGCGCGAGCTCACGTTGAGCTTGCGGTAGATCTGCTTGACGTAGTCGGCGATGGTGTGGCGCGACAACCCCAGCTGCACGCCGATCTCCGGCAGGGTGAAGCCCTTGGCCACGCGCAGCAGCACCTCGCGCTCGCGTTCGGTCAGCTGCACGTTGGGCATCAGGCTGTCCTGCGCGCTCACGGCCTGCTGCGCGCCCGGGCGGTTGGCCTGGGCGGAGAAGTAGCTGATCATGCGCCGCGCGATCGAGGGCGACAGCGGCGGCTCGCCCTGGCTGATGCGCTGCAGGTGCTCCATGAGCTGCTCGCGCGGCTGCTCCTTGAGCAGGTAGCCGTAGGCGCCGGCCTGCAGGGCGGGGAAGAGGTGGTCGTCGTCGTCGTGGATGGTCACCACCACCGACTGCGCCTCGGGCTGGCTGTCGCGCAGGGCCTGCACCACCTTGACGCCCGAGCCGTCGGGCAGGCCCAGGTCGATCATGGCCAGGTCGAAGCGCTGGGCGGCGACCTGCTGCAGCGCGTCGTGCACCCGGGCCGCCTCGGTGACGTGGGAGCCGGGGAACACCTGCAGCACCAGGGTGCGCAGCCAGGCGCGGATCTCGGGCAGGTCTTCGAGCAGGAGGATCTGTTTCATCGTCGGGGCTCCGTCAAGGGGCACAGCGGGCGGTTCGAGGCGGTTATCGGTGGGCGGGGGGCGAACTGGAGGAACGGGCGAGGGGGCGGCTCAGAGCGGCAGGGTCAGGCGGATCGTGGTGCCGTAGCCAGGGCCGGACTCGACCAGGCACTGACCCTGCAGCTGCTTGGCGCGGCCCTTCATCGTCGACATGCCGTGGCCGCGGTCGAGCTTGCCGTCCATCTCCATCGGGATGCCCTTGCCGTTGTCGGAGATGGTGAGCTCGAAGTCGTTGTGGTCCTGCCGGATCGAGATCTGGCAGTGGCTGGCGCCGCTGTGCTTGAGCACGTTGCTGACCGCCTCGCGCAGGATGCGGGTGGTCTGCACGTAGGCACGCGCGCTCATCGCGCGTTCGCTGAAGGTCAGCTCGTCGGGCGTGTCCCAGGCCAGCTCCACGCCGCCCTGCGACAGGCGCATCATGATCTCGCTGCGCCAGTCGCCGATGGCGTCGCCCAGTTGCACCGCCCGGCCGGTCAGGCCGCGCACCGACAGGCGCATCTCCTCGAGCGCCTCGCGCGCCAGCGTGGAGATGCGGTCGTTGTCGCTGGTGTGCACGATGGTGAGCAGCTTGGCGCCCAGGTCATCGTGCAGGTCGGCGGCGATGCGCTTACGTTCCTTGGCCGTGACCTGCTCGACGCGCAGCTCGGCCATGCGGTCGTAGTTCTGCTCCATGTCGGCCGAGACCTCCTGGGCGCGTTTCTCGGCGGCCAGACGGGCCTGTTCGGCATTGTCGATCGCGCTGCGCTGGATCTGCTGCAGCCGCCAGACCATGCCGGCGAACATCACCAGCACCGCCACGCTGATGGCCAGCTTGCCCGGCAGCAGCACCGGCCCGGGGGCGAGCAGGAACTCGCCGACCAGCACCGCCGCGCCGGACCCGGCCGCGGCCGCGGCGATGTGGAAGTCGGTGCGCGAGAGGTGCCAGGCGCGGTGCAGGAACACCCCCAGCGCCACGATCAGCTCCACGACCAGGATCAGCGCCCAGGGCTGGGCGACGGTGTAGACGCGCTCGGGCAGCGCCACGGCCAGACCCAGCAGCACGAACAGGCACTGCAGTGCCAGCGAGGACTCCAGCCAGTCGATGCGCAGCCCGCAGTAGCGCAGCAGGAACAGGATGGCCGCCACCGCCACCGGCGGGGTCAGCGCGGTGATGACGATCTCGACGCCCAGCACCGGCAGCGGCAGCTCCATGCCCAGCAGCAGGCTGCCCAGCAGCGACCAGCCCAGCGAGGCGGCGCCGAAGTAGCCGAGGTAGGGCAGCTTGGCCGTCACCGCCAGCACCAGCGCGGCCATGCCGACCACGCCGGCCACCGCCAGCAGCGCCAGCGGCAGGCTGAGCTGCAGGGCGCGGGCCTGGCGCTGCAGCGCCTGCAGCGGCGGGTGCGCGCCGATGCGCACCGCCGAGAGGGCGCCTGCCCGCTCGGCCGCTGCCACCTTGCGCAGCGGCAGGGCGTGCACCTGGATGTCCAGCACGTTGCCGCGCTCGCGCAGCAGGCCGGGCGGCAGATCGATCAGGGCGGGCTCGTGGCAATCCGTCGGGCGCGGCTGGGTACCGGCGCCGCGGCTGGCCAGGTACTGGCCGTTCAGACGCACCAGGTAGTGGGCGCAGACCTGCTCGAGGTAGAGCGCGGGCATGCCGGGACCGAAGCCGCCGCGGGGCAGCTCGAACTCCAGCCGGTACCACACCGGCAGCTCGTCGCGCAGGCCGCGCTCCCAGCGATGCGGCAGGGTGACGCGTTGCGCGGGGGTGTTTTCCGGGAACATCGGCGTGGCGGCACGCACCGCCCAGGCCTGCGACAGGGTCAGCCCGCCCGGGCCGCCGGGCCCGCCGGTCAGGGCGCCGACGGCGGCGAGGATCAGCAGGGCGCAGGCGACCAGCAGCGGCCAGCGGGCGGGGTGCAGCGCGTGCAGCAGGGGCCGCTGGCCGTCGCTGCCGGGGCGCAGCAGTCGGGTGAGCCAGCCGGTCACCCGTGCAGAGATGGCCGGCGTGGAAGGGTCGGACACGAAGGATCGTTCGGGAGCGTTGGAAGGGCCGCCGGGCCGGATCTGCCGCGGCGCGGCAAGGCTCGACGCCTGCTGCAATTCATTCTGCCGGAGCCCCACCGGACCCGGGGGGCGGCGACAATCGCGCCGAGCGCCCTTGCTCCAAACTTCGCACGCTTGCCTTGATCCTGCGCCACGCCTTCACCCCCGTCGACAACGCCCGTCTGGCGCACCTCTGCGGTCCGCTGGACGAACACCTGCGCAGCATCGAGGCCGCCCTGGCGGTGCGCCTGAGCCGGCAGGGCGAGCGCTTCCGCATCGACGGTGCCGCTGCCAACGCCCGGGCGGCGCTGGCCTTTCTGGAGCAGCTCTATCCGAGGGCCGGCCGGCCGCTCGACGCCGCCGAGGTGCAGCTGGCGCTGGTGCCGGTGATGCAGGGACTCACCACCGCGCTGCCGCCGGCCGCCGAAGGCGGCAGCAGCGAGGGGGAGCCGATCGTGCTGCGTACCCGGCGCTCCGACCTGGTCGGCCGCACGCCCAACCAGGTCGCCTATCTGCGCCACATCCTGAGCCACGACATCACCTTCGGCATCGGCCCGGCCGGCACCGGCAAGACCTTTCTGGCGGTGGCCTGCGCGGTCGACGCGCTGGAGCGCAACACGGTGCAGCGCATCGTGCTGACCCGCCCGGCGGTGGAGGCCGGTGAGCGCCTGGGCTTCCTGCCCGGCGATCTGGCGCAGAAGGTCGACCCCTACCTGCGCCCGCTGTACGACGCGCTGTACGACCTGATGGGGCTCGAGCGGGTCACCAAGGCCTTCGAGCGCGGCCTGCTCGAGATCGCGCCGCTGGCCTTCATGCGTGGGCGCACGCTGAACCATTCCTTCGTGATCCTGGACGAGGCGCAGAACACCACCGTCGAACAGATGAAGATGTTCCTGACGCGCATCGGCTTCGGCAGCCGCGCGGTGGTGACCGGCGACGTCAGCCAGATCGACCTGCCGCGTGGCGTCACCAGCGGGCTGGTGGACGCCGCCGATGTGCTGCGCCGGGTGCGCGGCATCGCCATGACCCGCTTCACCGCCGCCGACGTGGTGCGCCACCCGCTGGTGGCGCGCATCGTCGAGGCCTACGACGCGCAGCGGCTGAGCCGCGAGGCGGCCGCGTCGCACGGTTCTGCCACGCCGCCTGCCTCGCCCGAGGCCGCCTGAAGCGGGGAGCACTGCCATGAGCCTGCCGAGCCTGAGCCTGTCCCTGCAGTTCGCCGACCCTCGCCACCGGGGGCTGCTGCCGCGCCATCGCGTGCAGCGCTGGATCCGCCATGCCCTCGAGGCGCCGGGCGAGATCACGGTGCGCATCGTCGACGCCGACGAGGCGCGCAGCCTGAACCGCGACTACCGCGCCAAGGACTACGCGACCAATGTGCTGACCTTCGACTACGCCCGCGCGCCGGTGGTCTGCGCCGACCTGGTGCTCTGCGCCCCGGTGGTCGAGGCCGAAGCCGCCGCGGCCGGCAAGGACCTGGCCGCGCACTATGCCCACCTGCTGGTGCACGGCACCCTGCATGCCCAGGGCTGGGACCATGAGCACGACGAAGCCGAGGCCGAGCGCATGGAGGCGCGCGAGCGCGAGGTGCTGGCCGGCCTCGGCCTGCCCGATCCCTATGCCTGAGAACCTGTGAACGGACCCGCCTTGTGCGTCGACCCGGCCCGCCGGCCTGTCCCCATGGAGTCTTCCCCATGCCCCTGTCGCTCCCCGTCCGGCGCGTGTGCGCACGTGGCGCCTGCCGTCGCCTGGTCGTCGGCCTGTCGGTGGCCCTGTTCGTCGGTCTGCCGGCGATGAGCGCCACCGCGGCCGAGCCCGACGATCCGCACCTCTGGCTCGAGGAGGTCCAGGGCGAGAAGGCGCTGGCCTGGGTCCGCGAGCGCAATGCCGAGTCGGCTGCGCTGCTGACCACGCAGCCGTTCTTCGAACCCCTGCGCGCGCAGCTGCGCGCGGCCCTGGACGATCGCCAGCGCATTCCGTCGATCACCCGCATCGGTGCGCATGTCTACAACTTCTGGCAGGACGCGGCGCAGCAGCGCGGCCTGTGGCGGCGCACGACCCTGGAGGAGTACCGCCAGGCCGAGCCGCGCTGGGAGACCGTGCTCGACCTCGACGCGCTCGCGGCCGCCGAGGGCGAGAACTGGGTCTGGAAGGGCTCGACCTGCCTGCCGCCGGCCGCCGGCGCGTCGGCCTGGACGCGCTGCCTGCTGCATCTGTCGCGCGGTGGCGCCGATGCCGTGGTGCTGCGCGAGTTCGACCTGCAGCAGCGCGCCTTCGTGGCGGAGGGCTTCCGCCTGCCCGAGGCCAAGAGCGAGGTGGCCTGGCTGGATGCGGACACCCTGCTGGTCGGGACCGACGTCGGGCCCGGCGCGCTGACCGACTCCGGCTATCCGCGCGTGATCCGCCGCTGGACGCGCGGCCAGCCGCTGGCCGAGGCGCCGGTGCTCTTCGAGGCGCAGAACGCCGACGTCTCCGCCTCGGTCTGGGTGGACGCCACCCCGGGCTTCGAGCGCGTCGGCCTGTCGCGGGCGATCGATTTCTACCGCAGCGAGGACTTTCTCTGGCAGCCCGGGCCGACACCGGCCGGCCGACTGCAGCGCCTGGCCAAGCCGGAGGATGCCCAGCTCAGCTTCCACCGCGAGTGGGCGCTGCTCAGCCTGCGCAGCGCGCTGACCGGCCCGGACGGCCGCACCCACCCGGCCGGCAGCCTGCTGGTCACGCGTGCCCAGGACCTGCTGGCCGGGCAGCCGCGCTGGGAGGCACTGTTCACCCCGACCGCCACACGCTCGCTGGACGGCTGGACCTTCACCCGCAGCCGACTGCTGCTGACCGTGCTGGACAACGTCGCCTCGCAGGTCGAGGCGCTGCAGTGGCAGCCGGGCGCCGACGGCTCGCCCGAGACCGGTCGCTGGACCCGCCGGTTGCTGCCCCTGCCGGGGCCGGGCACGCTGTCGCTGCAGGCCCTGCACGACCCGACGTTGCGCGACGATCCGCTGGGCGAGCATTACTTGATCGGCTACACCGACTTCCTCACGCCCGACAGCCTGCTGCTCGGGCAGGGCGAGCGCGATGCGCCCGAGCTGCTCAAGCAGCGCCGCCGCTACTTCGATGCCACCGGCATGCGGGTCGAGCAGCGCTTTGCCACCAGCCGCGACGGCACCCGCGTGCCCTACTTCCTGGTCTGGCCGGCCGGTGCCCGCGCCGATGGCGACAACCCGACGCTGCTGTACGGCTACGGCGGCTTCGAGGTGTCGATGCAGCCCTGGTACTCGGCGGCCTTCGGCCAGGCCTGGTACCCGCGCGGCGGCGTGCTGGCGGTGGCGAACATCCGCGGCGGCGGCGAGTTCGGCCCGGCCTGGCACCAGGCGGCGGTGAAGGCGAACAAGCAGCGCAGCTACGACGACTTCATCGCCGTCGCGCAGGACCTGCTGCGCAGCGGCGTCACCTCGCCGAAGCGCCTGGGCATCATGGGCGGCTCCAACGGCGGCCTGCTGGTCGGCGCGGCTTTCACGCAGCGCCCGGATCTGTTCGGTGCGGTGGTGTCCCAGGTGCCGCTGCTGGACATGCGCCGCTACCACCGCCTGCTGGCTGGTGCGTCCTGGATGGCCGAGTACGGCGATCCGGACCGGCCCGAGGAGTGGCAATGGATCGGCCGCTACAGCCCCTACCAGCAGCTGCGGGCCGATGTGCGCTATCCGCGCGTGCTGTTCACCACCTCGACGCGGGACGACCGGGTCCACCCAGGGCATGCGCGCAAGATGGTCGCGCGCCTGCGCGAGCTCGGCCACCCGGTGCTGTACTACGAGAACACCGAGGGCGGGCACGGCGGTGCCGCCGACAATGCCCAGCGGGCCCACCTGCTGGCGCTGGAGTACAGCTACCTCTGGCTGCAGCTGGGCGCAAGGCGCTGACCCGCTACGCGGGTTCCCCGCGCGGCGCAGCGCCACCGGCCCGCCGGCGCTCCAATGAAAAAAGGCCCGCGTCGGCGGGCCTTCTGCGCGGTGAACGGCGGGCCGCCGATCAGGCCGCCAGTTCGGCTTCGAGCTTCTGCTTGGTGGCGGTCAGCTCGGCCGGCAGGTGGTAGGCCAGCTGGGTGAACAGCTCGTCGTGCAGCTTCAGCTCGGCCTTCCAGGCCTCGGGCTCGGCGCCGATGATGCTGGCGAACTTCTCCTGGCTGAAGTCCAGGCCGTTCCAGTCCAGATCCTGGTAGCGCGGGCTGACGCCGAAGAAGTGGCCTTCGCCCTGGCCGGAGCCTTCCACGCGCTCGACCATCCACTTCAGCACGCGGGCGTTCTCGCCGTACCCCGGCCAGACGAACTTGCCGTCGGCGCCCTTGCGGAACCAGTTGACGCAGAAGATCTTCGGCAGCTTGGCGCCTTCGCCCTGGAGCTTGTTACCCACGTCCAGCCAGTGCTGGAAGTAGTCGGCCATGTTGTAGCCGCAGAAGGGCAGCATCGCGAAGGGGTCGCGCCGCACCACGCCCTGCGCGCCGAAGGCGGCAGCGGTGGTTTCCGAGCCCATCGTGGCGGCCATGTAGACGCCCTCGGTCCAGCTGCGCGCCTCGGTCACCAGCGGCACGGTGGTCGAGCGACGGCCACCGAAGATGAAGGCGTCGATCGGCACGCCCGCGGCGTCGTCCCAGGCCGCGTCCAGGGCCGGGTTGTTCGTCGCCGCCACGGTGAAACGGGAGTTCGGGTGTGCGGCCTTGGTGCCCTTTTCCTTGGCGATGGCCGGGGTCCAGTCGTTGCCCTGCCAGTCGATGGCGTGGGCAGGCGGCTCGCCGTCCATGCCTTCCCACCACACGTCGCCGTCGTCGGTCAGCGCGACGTTGGTGAAGATCGTGTCGCGCTCGACCGACTTCATGCAGTTCGGGTTGGTCAGGTAATTCGTGCCCGGGGCGACGCCGAAGTAGCCGGCTTCGGGGTTGATCGCGTACAGACGGCCGTCCTTGCCGGGCTTGATCCAGGCGATGTCGTCACCGATGGTGGTGACCTTCCAGCCGTCCATCGCGGCCGGCGGGATCAGCATCGCGAAGTTGGTCTTGCCGCAGGCGCTCGGGAAGGCCGCCGCGACGTGGTACTTCTTGCCCTGCGGGTTGGTCACGCCCAGGATCAGCATGTGCTCGGCCAGCCAGCCCTGCTGGCGGCCCATCGTGGAGGCGATGCGCAGCGCGAAGCACTTCTTGCCCAGCAGCGCGTTGCCGCCGTAGCCCGAGCCGTAGGACCAGATCTCCTGCGTCTCGGGGTAGTGGACGATGTACTTGGTGGTGGGGTTGCACGGCCAGGTGGTCGTGTCCTTCTGGCCGTCGGCCAGCGGCGCACCGACGGTGTGCATGCAGGGCACGAAGTCGCCGTCGTTGCCCAGCACGTCATAGACCGCACGGCCCATGCGGGTCATCAGCTTCATGTTCACGGCCACGTAGGCCGAGTCCGACAGCTCGACGCCGATGTGGGCGATCGGCGAGCCCAGCGGGCCCATGCTGAAGGGGATCACGTACATCGTGCGGCCCTTCATGCAGCCGCGGAACAGCGCCTTCTCACCGGTCTGCAGCAGGGCGCGCATCTCGGCCGGGGCCATCCAGTTGTTGGTCGGGCCGGCGTCTTCCTTCTTCTGCGAGCAGATGTAGGTGCGATCCTCCACCCGTGCCACGTCGGACGGATCGGTCACGGCCAGGTAGCTGCCCGGGCGCTTGGCCAGCTTCTTGAAGCTGCCCGCGTCGACCAGCAGCTGGCACAGGCGGTCGTATTCCTCGGGGGAGCCGTCGCACCAGTGGATGGCTGCCGGCTGGGTCAGGGCGGCCATTTCGGCCACCCAGGCGATCAGCTTGCTGTTCTTGACGTACTCCGGTGCTTGGACGGTCATGCGAAGGCTCCTAAGGTTGAAAAAGGCATCTCGAAAGCGCGCAACAGACCGCCGCGTGCTTTCGACATGCCGCAAATCAGTGTAGGGGGGGGCTTGTTCGGCGCACAGGGGGGTTACATGCGTTTTCTGCATGACCGGATGCTGCCGATGGCTTGCCGCCGCGATGCGTGCAGATTTCTCTCCGTGCCCTCTTCCGCTTGGTGCAGGCCGGCCCAGGCCGGTGCATGCCGGCCGACCCCGCAACCGTGGGGTCGACGATCCGGTCAGTGCCCGCCGCCGAGCAGGGCCAGCGCGAGCAGCGGTGCGGTCTCGGCGCGCAGCACCCGGGGGCCGAGCGTGACGGCGCAGGCACCCAGCGCGCGCAGTCGGGCATCTTCCTCCGGGGTGAAGCCGCCTTCGGGGCCGCTGAAGACGGTCCAGTGGGCGGCGTCCGGGCAGGCCCGGCGCCGTTCGGCCAGGGTGCAGGCCTCGGTCGGGCTGAGCAGCAGGCGCTGCGTCCCGGCGGGCAGGCGCAGCGGGTCGGCGGCCAGCGATTCCAGGGGGCGCGGCAGCGCGATGTCCGGCACCCGGGTGCGGCCGCACTGCTCCGCCGCAGCCACCGCCACGGCCTGCCAGTGGTCGCGGCGGCGCTCGGCGCGCTCACCGCTCAGGCGCAGCACGCTGCGCTGGCACTGCACCGGCAGGATGGCCGTGGCGCCGAGCTCCGTGGCCTTCTCGACCAGCCAGTCGAAGCGGTCGTTGGCCGGCATCGCCGCCACCAGCGTCACGCCGACCGGCAGCTCGCGCTCGACCGGATCGTGCGCCTGCAGTTCGACCTCGACCTCACGCCGCCCCATGCGGGTGACCCGGGCCGACCACTCGCCGCCGCGGCCGTCGAACAGGGTCAGGTCGGCTCCCGGCTGCAGGCGCAGGACCTGGACATGGCGGGCGGCGCCTTCGGGCAGTTCGAGCAGGCGGCCCGCAGCAAGGGGCAGATCGACGTGGAAGCGGGGCATCGCGGGGACAGGGAAGGGGCTCGGCGGCGCATTTTCTCCTGTGGCGCCCAGATCGCCTGCCGGCCGGCGGATTCCTGCTCAGATCGTGGCGAGGGCACGGCGCAGCTGGATGGCCTCGGCCACATGGGCCACCGTGACATCGGCGGCGCCAGCCACATCGGCGGCGCTGCGCGCCACCCGCAACACGCGGTGCACGCTGCGGCCCGACCAGCCCAGGCGCCGCGCGGCGGCATGCAGGAAGTCCAGTGCGGCCGGCAGCGCGCGGGCGTGGGCATCGAGCGCGGCGCCCTCCAGGTCGGCGTTCGGGCCGCCCTGGCGCGCCCACTGGGCCTGCCGGGCCGCGGCCACGCGTTCGGCGACCACGGCAGAGGGTTCGCCATCGGCTGCGGCATTCAGCAGCTCCGGGGCCAGCACCGGCACCTCGACGCGCAGGTCGATGCGGTCCAGCAGCGGTCCCGACAGGCGACCCTGGTAGCGCGACACTGCATCGGGCGTGCAGCGGCACTCGCGCAGCGGCGAGCCGAGGTGACCGCAGGGGCAGGGATTCATCGCCGCGACGAGCTGGCAGCGCGCCGGGAACTCGGCCTGGCGCGCCGCGCGCGAGACGCGGATGCGGCCGCTGTCGAGCGGCTCGCGCAGCGCCTCCAGGGCGGCACGGGGGAACTCGGGCAGCTCGTCGAGGAAGAGCACGCCGTGGTGGGCCAGCGAGATCTCGCCGGGCCGCGGCGGCGAGCCGCCGCCGACCAGCGCCACGGCCGAGGCCGTGTGGTGCGGTGCGCGCAGCACGCGGCGCGCCCAGTGGCCGGGGTCGAACTGGCCGGCCAGGCTCAGGATCGCGGCCGATTCCAGCGCCTCGCGTTCCTGCAGCGGCGGCAGCAGTCCGAGCAGCCGCTGCGCCAGCATCGACTTGCCGGTCCCCGGCGGGCCGACCAGCAGCAGGCTGTGGCTGCCGGCCGCGGCCAGTTCGAGGGCCCGCTTGGCCTGGGACTGGCCCTTCACCTCGCGCAGGTCGGGCAACGGTGGCGCGGCCGGCGGTTCGGCGGGCCGCGGCACGGCCAGCGGGCGGGCCTGACCCTCCGGCTGCAGCGCCTGCAGCACGTCGAGCAGATGGTCGGCCTGGCGCAGCGACAGCCCCGGCACGCGGGCGGCCTCCAGCGCGCTGGTGCGCGGCAGCACCAGCGTGCGGCGGCTGCCGGCGCGCTGCAGCGCCACGGCCATCGCGAGGGCTCCGCGCACCTCGCGCAGGTCGCCGGCCAGCGACAGCTCGCCCGCGAACTCCAGATCGTCCAGCGGACCCTGCAGCTGCCCGCTGGCTGCCAGGATGCCCACCGCGATCGGCAGGTCGAAGCGTGCGCCCTCCTTGGGCAGGTCCGCCGGCGCCAGGTTGACGGTGATGCGCTTGTTGTGGGGAAAGTCCAGCCCGCTGCTCGACAGGGCGGAGCGCACGCGCTCGCGGGCCTCCTTGACCTCGGTGTCGGCCAGGCCGACCAGCGTGAAGCTGGGCAGGCCGTTGGCGAGATGCACTTCGACGGTCACTTCGGGAGCCTGCAGGCCCAGCAGGGCGCGGCTGTGCACCAGGGCGAGGGACATGGGGGGCGGACAGGTGGGAGGGGCGACCTGCACGATTCTGCGCAGGAGATCACGACGCGATCTCCCTCCAAAGGGGGTTCGCACCATGTCGGTGCGTCTGGTGGCGGAGAACTTGGTGCGCCCGGCGCCGACAACGTCCGCGTCTGCGCCAAGCGGGGGCGTCGGGCCGGCGGTGGTGGGTGGCGCAGCGTGGCACGAAAGGTGCAGAACAGGTTGCATCTCATGCCAACCCCCTCACTGGAGTCTCCTCGATGAAATCCTCGCTCCTCGTCATCGCTGCGGTCGGCCTGCTGGCCACCGGGGCGGCCCAGGCGGACGTCACGGCCAACGTGGCCCTGACCAGCAAGTACAAGTTCCGGGGTCAGGACCAGAGCGATCCCGCCAAGGCCGCGCTGCCCGCGATCCAGGGCGGGTTCGACTTCTCCTCGAACGGGTTCTACCTCGGCAACTGGAACTCCAGCGTGGGCTTCCTGGGTGGCACCGAGATGGACTTCTACGGCGGCTACGCCGGTGAAGCGGCCGGTCTGGGCTACGACGTCGGTCTGCTGCAGTACTACTACCCGGGCACCGACTCCAGCGCCAACACCACCGAGTTGTACGGCAAGCTGGGCTTCGGGCCGGTGTCGATGAAGTACTCGCACACCGTGTCGAAGAAGTGGTTCGGCGTCGAGGGCGGGCGCAACAGCGGCTACCTCGAACTCAATGCGGCCTACGAGATCGCCAAGGGCATCTCGCTGGTGGGTCACCTCGGCACCACCCGCTTCTCCAGCGACGCCAAGGCGGCCGGGCTGGTGAACTACAGCGACTACAAGCTCGGCGCGAGCTTCGCCGTGGGTGGCGGTTTCACCGCAGAGGCCGCCTACGTGGGCGCCACCAAGAAGTCCGACTGGGGTGACCTGAACAAGGCCCGTGTCGTGCTGACCGTCAGCAAGGTCCTGTAAGGCCTGCGCGGACCGGCTTCGACGCCGGTCCCCCGCTCAACTCCGTCTGAGGAACCCACCATGAAAATGGTCACAGCCATCATCAAGCCCTTCAAGCTCGACGAGGTGCGCGAAGCCCTCGGCAGCATCGGCGTGCAGGGCATCACCGTCACCGAGGTCAAGGGCTTCGGTCGCCAGAAGGGCCACACCGAGCTGTATCGCGGCGCCGAGTATGTCGTCGACTTCCTGCCCAAGGTGAAGATCGAGGCGGCCGTCGACGACGCCGTGGTCGACCGCGTCATCGAGGCCATCGAAGGTGCCGCCCGTACCGGAAAGATCGGCGACGGCAAGATCTTCGTGTCCGCGCTCGAACAGGTGCTGCGCATCCGCACCGGCGAGACCGGCAAGGACGCCCTCTGAGCAGTTTCCAAGAGAGACCACCATGTTGAAGAAATTCCTTGCAACTCTGGCGCTGGGCGTGGCGATCCTCGGATTCTCCGGGGCGTCGCTGGCTCAGGCCGCCTCCGACGCCGCGGTGTCGGAACCCGTCGTCGCCGCCTCGGCGGCGCAACCCGATGCAGCGGCCTCCGCTGTCGAGGCGGCTCCGGCTGCTGCGCAAGCGGCCTCGGAGGCCGCACCGGCGGCTGCCGCGGCTCCCGTGCCGAACAAGGGCGACGTCGCCTGGATGCTGGTGTCCACCCTGCTGGTCATCATGATGGCCATCCCGGGCCTGGCGCTCTTCTACGGCGGCCTGGTGCGCAGCAAGAACATGCTGTCGGTGCTGATGCAGGTCTTCGTCACCTTCTCGCTGATCACGGTGCTGTGGGTGGTGTACGGCTACAGCCTGGCGTTCACCGAGGGCAATGCCTTCATCGGCGGCTTCGACCGGCTGTTCCTGAAGGGCGTGTTCGATCCTGCCACGGGTGCCTTCGCGATGGGGGCGACCTTCAGCAAGGGCGTCGTGATCCCGGAGATCGTGTTCGTTGCCTTCCAGGCCACCTTCGCGGCCATCACCTGTGCCCTGATCGTCGGTGCCTTCGCCGAGCGCATCAAGTTCGGCGCGGTGCTGATGTTCATGGTGCTGTGGTTCACCTTCAGCTACCTGCCGGTGGCGCACATGGTGTGGTACTGGATGGGCCCGGACGCCTACGCCAGCGCCGAGGTCGTCGACTCGATGAATGGCAAGGCCGGTCTGATCTGGCAGTGGGGCGCGCTGGACTTCGCCGGCGGCACGGTGGTGCACATCAATGCGGCGGTGGCCGGTCTGGTCGGTGCCTACATGCTGGGCAAGCGCGTGGGCTACGGGCGTGAAGCCTTCACCCCGCACTCGCTGACGCTCACGATGGTCGGGGCCTCGCTGCTGTGGGTGGGCTGGTTCGGCTTCAACGCCGGCTCCGCCCTGGAAGCGGGCAACAGCGCCGCGCTGGCCTTCATGAACACCTTCGGCGCTACCGCGGCGGCGGTGCTGGCCTGGTGTGTGGGCGAGGCCCTGATCAAGGGCAAGGCCTCGATGCTGGGCGCGGCCTCGGGTGCGGTGGCCGGCCTGGTGGCCATCACGCCGGCTGCCGGCAACGTGGGCATCGTCGGTGGCCTGGTGATCGGTCTGGTGGCCGGCTTTGCCTGCCTGTGGGGTGTGAACGGTCTGAAGCGCCTGCTGGGTGCGGACGACTCGCTGGACGTGTTCGGCGTGCACGGCGTCGGCGGTATCGTCGGTGCGCTGCTGACCGGCGTCTTCAACAGCCAGGCGCTCGGCGGCCCGGGTCTGGTGACCGACTGGGTCACCGCCACTGTCGGCAGCAACGGCGTCTTCGCCCAGCTGATCGTGCAGGCCAAGGCGGTCGGGCTGACCGTGGTCTGGTCGGCGGTGGTCGCGGCGATCTCCTTCAAGATCGTGGACCTGGTCATCGGCCTGCGTGTCACCGAAGAGGAAGAGCGCGAGGGTCTGGACATCGCCTCGCACGGCGAGACCGCGTACCACGGCTGATTGCCGAACCGCCGGTTTCCCGAAGGGCCGCCTCGTGCGGCCCTTTTTCCGTCCGGCGACTTGTGACTTGCGGCCTGGGCCCCAACTGGATCAACCCACGCGGGTCGCCCGCTTTGGCACACTCGCAGCATCGCTTCATCCACAGGCGCGCCCTGGCAGGCGTGCGAGACAGCATGGTCCCCCACCTCGTCACCGCCCTGAACGGCCCGATCAATGAACTGGAGGCGCGCATCCTCGACTCGATGCCGGCCATCGAGCGCTGGTTTCGCCTCGAGTGGATGGAGCACACCCCGCCGTTCTACACGTCGGTGGACATCCGCAACGCCGGCTTCAAGCTCGCGCCGGTGGACACCAACCTCTTTCCCGGCGGCTGGAACAACCTGACGCCGTCGATGCTGCCCCTGGCAGTGCAGGCCGCGATGGCGGCGATCGAGAAGATCTGCCCCGAGGCGAAGAACCTGCTGCTGATCCCGGAGCGGCACACGCGCAACACCTTCTATCTGAGCAACGTCGCGCGGCTGCGCCAGATCTTCACCCAGGCGGGCCTGAACGTGCGGCTCGGATCGCTCGACCCGGACCTGAAGGCGCCGGTGGCGATCGAGCTTCCGGACGGCGAGGCGATCACCCTCGAGCCGCTGCTGCGCAGCAAGCGTCGCCTGGGGCTGAAGGACTTCGATCCCTGCACCGTGCTGCTCAACAACGACCTGTCGGCCGGCATCCCCGACGTGCTGCGCGGCCTGCACGAGCAGTACCTGCTGCCGCCGCTGCACGCGGGCTGGGCGGTGCGGCGCAAGAGCCGCCACTTCCAGGCCTACGAGGAGGTGGCCAAGAAGTTCGCCAAGCTGCTCGGCATGGATGCCTGGCTGATCAATCCGCTCTACAGCCGCTGCGGCGAGGTGAACTTCGCCGAGGACAGCGGGCTGGAGTGCGTGCGTGCCAACGTCGATGCCTTGCTGACCAAGGTTCGCCGCAAGTACAAGGAGTACGGCATCGGCGAGAAGCCCTTCGTCGTCGTCAAGGCCGACAACGGCACCTATGGCATGGGCATCATGACGGTGCGCGACGTCAAGGAGCTCGACGAGGTGAACCGCCGCACGCGCAACAAGATGAGCGTGGTCAAGGACGGCCAGGCCGTCACCGAGGTGCTGATCCAGGAGGGCGTGCCGACCTTCGAGCGCATGAACGAAGCGGTGGCCGAACCGGTGGTCTACATGATGGATCGCTATGTCGTCGGCGGCTTCTACCGGGTGCATGCCGAGCGGGGCGTGGACGAGAACCTGAATGCACCGGGCGCGCATTTCGTGCCGCTGGCCTTTGCCGAAAGCACGCAGTTGCCCCGTCCGGGGGTCCGTCCAGGGGCCAGCGCACCCAACCGCTTCTACATGTATGGCGTGGTGGCGCGCCTGGCGATGCTGGCGGCCAGCTACGAACTCGAGGCCACCGACCCGGACGCGGAGACCTACGACTGACCGCGGACCCGGACCGCCGCAGGCGCCTGCGTGGCAGGCCGACAAACTCCTTGACAAGGCTCGGCGAAACAGGCATACTTTTTGGCTCTTCTGGCTTGCGCGCGTGCCTAGCCGTACGCGGTGCACTCCAGTTTCGCCCCCAAGCGCCAGTGAAAATCCTCATCCGATGAGGGTCGTTGCTGGCGACACGGGCCCAAGACTGACCGCGACGACGGGCCGAGCCAAGTCGATTGCGCGGGACAAGTTGGGAACAAGACATGATCCAAATGCAATCGCGACTGGATGTCGCGGACAACACCGGTGCGAAGTCCGTCATGTGCATCAAGGTGCTGGGCGGCTCCAAGCGTCGTTACGCCGGTATCGGTGACGTGATCAAGGTCAGCATCAAGGAAGCTGCGCCGCGTGGTCGCGTCAAGAAGGGCGAGGTCTACAGTGCCGTGGTCGTGCGCACCGCCAAGGGTGTGCGTCGCCAGGATGGCTCGCTCGTCAAGTTCGATGGCAATGCTGCGGTGCTGCTGAACAACAAGCTGGAGCCGATCGGCACCCGCATCTTCGGCCCGGTGACCCGCGAACTGCGGACCGAGCGCTTCATGAAGATCGTGTCGCTGGCGCCCGAGGTGCTCTGAGCCATCGCGAGGAACAGGCCATGAACAAGATTCGCAAGGGCGACGAAGTCATCGTGACGACGGGTCGCGACAAGGGCAAGCGCGGCACCGTGTCGCTGCGTGTGGATGACGACCATGTCGTGGTCGATGGTGTCAACGTGGTGAAGAAGCACGTGCGCCCCAATCCGCTCAAGGGCACGACCGGCGGCATCGTCGACAAGACCATGCCGATCCACCAATCCAATGTGGCGATCTACAACCCGGCGACCGGCAAGGCCGATCGCGTGGGGATCAAGCTGCTGGCCGACGGCAAGAAAGTGCGCGTCTTCAAGTCCAGCGGCGAAGAGATCAAGGCCTGAGGCAGGGGTAGCAAATGGCGCAACAACAAGCTCGCCTGCAGGCGTTCTACCGCGAGAAGGTCGTTCCCGACCTGATGCAGAAGTTCGGCTACTCGTCCGTGATGGAGGTGCCGCGCTTCCAGAAGATCACCCTGAACATGGGTGTGTCCGAGGCGGTGTCGGACAAGAAGGTCATGGAGCATGCCGTCGGTGATCTGACCAAGATCGCTGGCCAGCGGCCCGTGGTCACCAAGTCGCGCAAGGCCATTGCCGGCTTCAAGATTCGCGAGAACGTGCCCATCGGCTGCATGGTCACCCTGCGTGGCGTGCGCATGTTCGAGTTCCTGGATCGCTTCGTCACCATCGCGCTGCCGCGCGTGCGGGACTTCCGCGGCATCTCGGGGCGTTCCTTCGACGGCCGTGGCAATTACAACATCGGCGTCAAGGAACAGATCATCTTCCCGGAAATCGAGTACGACAAGGTCGATGCCCTGCGCGGCCTGAACATCAGCATCACGACGACGGCCAAGACCGACGACGAGTGCAAGGCGCTGCTCGCCGCTTTCCGCTTCCCGTTCAAGAACTGAGGTTCGACGTGGCAAAACTCTCCCTCAAGCAGCGCGAAGAAAAGCGCGAGAAGCTGGTCGCCAAGTACGCGAAGAAGTACGCCGAACTGAAGGCCACGATCGCCGACCAGGGCAAGTCCGAAGACGAGCGTTACCTCGCCCGCCTGGCGCTGCAGAAGCTGCCGCGCAATGCGAATCCGACCCGTCTGCGCAGCCGTTGCGAAATCACCGGACGTCCGCGTGGCACCTTCCGCAAGTTCGGTCTGGGGCGTACCAAGATCCGTGAACTGGCGTTCCGTGGCGACATCCCGGGTGTCGTCAAGGCCAGCTGGTAAGCCGGCGTCCCCAGGGCACGAACAGGAGAAATCCAATGAGCATGAGTGATCCCATCGCGGACATGCTGACCCGCATTCGCAATGCGCAAATGGTCGAGAAGGTCAGCGTGGCGATGCCCTCTTCGAAGCTGAAGGCCGCCATCGCGCAGGTGCTGAAGGACGAAGGCTACATCGACGGCTTCGCGGTCAAGAACGAGGGCGGCAAGTCCCAGCTCGAGATTGCGCTGAAGTACTACGCCGGGCGTCCGGTCATCGAGCGCATCGAGCGTGTCAGCCGTCCCGGTCTGCGCGTGTACAAGGGCCGTCACGAGATCCCGCAGGTCATGAACGGCCTGGGCGTGGCGATCGTCACCACCCCCAAGGGCGTGATGACCGACCGCAAGGCCCGCGCTGCCGGTATCGGCGGCGAAGTGCTGTGCTACGTCGCCTAAGAGGAAGGAACGGAAATGTCCCGCGTTGGAAAGATGCCGGTGGCCGTCCCTCAAGGTGTCGAGGTGGCGCTCACGGCTGAGCAAATCACGGTCAAGGGCGCTCAGGGCGCCCTGTCGCGGCCGCTGCATCGCCTGGTCAAGGTCGGCAGCGACAACGGCAAGATCAGTTTCGAGCCGACGGATGCTTCCGCCGAAGCCAATGCCATGTCCGGCACGATGCGTGCCCTGGTCGCCAACATGGTGACCGGCGTGAGCAAGGGCTTCGAGCGCAAGCTGAACCTGGTGGGCGTGGGCTTCCGTGCCCAGGCCCAGGGTCAGAAGCTGAACCTGCAGATCGGCTTCTCGCACCCGGTGGTCAAGGACATGCCGGCCGGCATCAAGGTCGAGTGCCCCACCCAGACGGAGATCGTCATCAAGGGTGCGGACCGTCAGGTGGTCGGTCAGATCGCGGCCGAAGTGCGTGCCTTCCGTCCGCCCGAGCCCTACAAGGGCAAGGGCATCCGGTATTCGGACGAGAAGGTCACCCTCAAAGAGACCAAGAAGAAGTAAGGAGCCGCATCATGTTGACCAAGAAAGAACAACGTCTGCGTCGCTCCCGCCAGACCCGTGCGCGCATCGCCCTGCTGGGTGGCGCTCGTCTGTCGGTGTTCCGCTCGAACCTGCACATCTACGCGCAGGTGATCTCCGGCGACGGTGCGCAGGTGCTGGCCAGCGCCTCCACGGCGGAGAAGGAAGTGCGCGAGCAGCTCGGCGCGTCCGGCAAGGGTGGCAATGCTGCCGCCGCAGCGCTGATCGGCAAGCGCATCGCCGAGAAGGCGAAGGCCGCCGGCATCGAGAAGGTGGCGTTCGACCGCTCCGGCTTTGCCTACCACGGTCGCGTCAAGGCGCTGGCCGAGGCGGCGCGCGAAGCTGGCCTGCAGTTCTGATCGGCCCGGTTCGAATCGAAGGAACACGAAATGGCTAAGTTTCAACCGAAGGTTGCGGACGAGGGTCGCGACGACGGCATGCGCGAGAAGATGATCCAGGTGAACCGCGTGACCAAGGTGGTCAAGGGCGGTCGGATCATGGGCTTCGCGGCGCTCACCGTGGTCGGTGACGGCGACGGGCGCGTCGGCATGGGCAAGGGCAAGGCGCGTGAAGTGCCGGTCGCGGTGCAGAAGGCGATGGAGCAGGCTCGTCGCAACCTGGTCAAGATCCCCCTGCGCAACGGCACGGTGCACCACAACGTGACCGGCGAGCACGGCGCGGCGCGCGTGCTGCTGGCCCCGGCGCCCGCCGGTACCGGCATCATCGCCGGTGGTCCGATGCGCGCGGTGTTCGAAGTGCTGGGCATCACCGACATCGTGGCCAAGAGCCACGGCTCGACCAACCCGTACAACATGGTCCGTGCCACTTTCGACGCCCTGTCGCGCGTGACCACCGCCTCTCAGGTGGCGGCCAAGCGCGGCAAGACGGTCGAAGAGATCTTCAACTGATCGGCCGGGAGCAGACGATGTCCGAACAAAAGACGATCAAGGTCAAGCTGGTGCGCAGCCCGATCGGCACCCGTGCCGATCACCGTGCCACCGTGCGTGGCCTGGGCCTGCGCCGCCTGAACAGCGAGTCCGTGCTGGTCGACACCCCGGAGGTGCGCGGCATGATCAACAAGATTTCCTACCTGGTGCAGGTGCTCTGAGCACGGCAGCAGACAGAGGGTCAAACATGGAACTCAATACGATCCAGCCGGCCGCGGGTGCCAAGAAGGCCAAGCGCCGTGTCGGTCGTGGCATCGGCTCCGGTCTGGGCAAGACCGCCGGTCGCGGCCACAAGGGTCAGAAGTCCCGCGCGGGCGGCTACCACAAGGTGGGCTTCGAAGGCGGCCAGATGCCGATGCAGCGTCGCCTGCCCAAGCGTGGCTTCAAGTCGGCCCAGCTGAAGTTCAACGCCGAGGTCAATCTGACCGAGCTGCAGAACCTCGCGGTCGACGAGATCGACCTCGTGGTGCTGAAGCAGGCCGGCCTGGTCGGGCAACTGGTCAAGGTGGTCAAGGTCATCAAGTCCGGCGAGCTGACCAAGAAGATCACGCTCAAGGGTGTCGGCGCGACCGCCGGCGCCAAGGCCGCCATCGAAGCCGCGGGCGGCTCGGTCGGCGCCTGAGCGTCGTCGACGTCGATCGGTCCGGCCTTCCTACAGGATCTCCGTGGCAACCAACGCAACACAGCTGGCCAAGAGCGGCAAGTTCGGCGACCTGCGTCGTCGGCTCGTCTTCCTGCTGCTGGCGCTCGTGGTCTACCGCATCGGTGCGCACATTCCCGTGCCCGGCATCAACCCGGAGCAGCTCGCCGAGCTGTTCAAGGGTCAGCAGGGCGGCATCCTGAACCTGTTCAACATGTTCTCGGGTGGGGCTCTGTCGCGCTTCACGGTCTTCGCGCTGGGCATCATGCCCTACATCTCCGCGTCGATCATCATGCAGCTGATGACCTACGTGGTGCCGACGCTCGAGGCGCTGAAGAAGGAAGGCGAGGCCGGTCGCCGCAAGATCACCCAGTACACCCGCTACGGCACGCTGGGTCTGGCGCTGTTCCAGTCGCTGGGCATCGCCCTGGCGCTGGAGGGCTCGCCCGGTCTGGTGATCGATCCGGGTCCGATGTTCCGCATCAGCGCGATCGTCAGCCTGACGGCCGGCACGATGTTCCTGATGTGGCTGGGTGAGCAGATCACCGAGCGAGGTCTGGGCAACGGCATCTCGATCCTGATCTTCGCGGGGATCGCCGCTGGCCTGCCCAGTGCCATCGGGGGCTTGCTCAACCTGGTCAACACCGGCGCGATGAGCATCATCGCTGCGCTGTTCATCGTCACCATCGTGGTGCTGGTGACCTATGCGGTCGTGTTCGTCGAGCGAGGTCAGCGCAAGATCCTGGTGAATTACGCCAAGCGCCAGGTCGGCAACAAGGTCTACGGTGGTCAATCGTCGCACCTGCCTCTGAAGATCAACATGTCGGGCGTCATCCCGCCGATCTTCGCTTCGTCGATCATCCTGCTGCCTGCCACGATCGTCGGCTGGTTCGCGACCGGCGAGGGCATGCGCTGGCTGAAGGACATCTCGTCGGCCCTGTCGCCGGGACAGCCGATCTACGTGCTGCTGTATGCGGCCATGATCGTGTTCTTCTGCTTCTTCTACACGGCCCTGGTGTTCAACAGCCGTGAAACGGCCGACAACCTGAAGAAGAGCGGCGCCTTCATCCCGGGCATCCGGCCGGGCGATCAGACCGCGCGCTACATCGACAAGATCCTGTCCCGGCTGACGCTGGGTGGGGCGGTCTACATCACGGCGGTGTGCCTGCTGCCCGAGTTTCTGGTGCTGAAGTACAACGTGCCGTTCTATTTCGGCGGCACGTCGCTGCTGATCATCGTGGTGGTCACCATGGACTTCTGGGCGCAGGTCCAGTCGTACGTGATGTCCCAGCAGTACGAGAACCTGTTGAAGAAGGCGAACTTCAAGGCGGGTTGACGAGAGGGGTGGCGCGCCGGCAACGGTGTGCCACGATGGAGGTGCTCTCCAGGGGGCGTCTCTTTCATCGGATCCCTCGAAGCGCCGCATCGATTTCCGGGCGACATGCGCCCCAGACATTCTGCTTGCATGACAAGCGCAAGCCGACTTAGGAGAAGACCATGAAAGTCTCGGCATCCGTCAAGAAGATCTGCCGCAACTGCAAGATCATCCGTCGCAATGGCGTGGTGCGTGTGATCTGCACCGATCCGCGCCACAAGCAGCGTCAGGGCTGAGCCACCCCGCCGCGCAGGAAACGTTAGAGGACTCACATGGCACGAATTGCTGGTATCAACATCCCGCCGCACAAGCACACCGAGATCGGGCTGACGGCGATCTACGGCATCGGCCGGACCACCGCTCAGAAGATCTGCGACAGCTGCGGGATTCCGTTCAGCAAGAAGGTCAAGGATCTGACCGACACCGACCTGGAGCGCATCCGGGAAGAGGTCGGCCGGCTGACCATCGAAGGTGACCTGCGCCGCGAGATCTCGATCAACATCAAGCGACTGATGGACCTGGGCTGCTACCGCGGCTTCCGTCATCGTCGCGGTCTGCCCGTTCGCGGTCAGCGCACCCGCACGAATTCGCGCACCCGCAAGGGCCCGAAGAAGGGCGCCGCGGCGCTGAAGAAGTAATCTGCGCCCGGATCCACCGCGCGCTGGAAAGATCGAGTCATGGCAAAAGCACCCGTCAACAACGCCGCCCGCCGTGTGAGCAAGAAGGTCCGCAAGAACATCGCGGACGGCATCGCCCACGTGCACGCTTCCTTCAACAACACGATCATCACGATCACCGACCGCCAGGGCAACGCGCTGTCCTGGGCCTCCAGCGGCGGCCAGGGCTTCAAGGGCTCGCGCAAGTCGACCCCCTTCGCGGCCCAGGTGGCTGCCGAAGTGGCCGGCCGTGCCGCCCAGGAGCAGGGCATCAAGAACCTGGAAGTTCAGATCAAGGGCCCTGGTCCGGGCCGCGAGTCGTCGGTGCGTGCACTGGCTTCGCTGGGCATCCGTATCGCTCTGATCTCCGACGTGACCCCGGTGCCGCACAACGGCTGCCGGCCGCAGAAGCGTCGTCGCATCTGAACTGAACGAGCGACCGGAGCGGACGCTGTTGCGGCGTCCGACATCCGGCGATCAGGTCGGACTATAATGCTCGGCTTCCCGGCGAGCGCCTCGGTGCGCCGCCGGTTTTTCCGTTGAGGTCCTCGCGCATCGGGCAGCGCAGCCGAGGGACCTTCACCCAAGACCACCGTTCGGGCCGCCGTCGCGCCCGGACTCGCGCGGGCCTGCCGCCCGCGTCAGATTTCTCCTCGAGGACAACACCGTGGCACGTTATCTCGGACCGAAGGCCAAGCTGGCCCGTCGCGAAGGCACCGATCTGTTCCTGAAGAGCGCCCGTCGCTCGATCAGCGACAAGGCGAAGTTCGACTCCAAGCCCGGCCAGCATGGCCGTACCTCCGGCTCCCGCACCTCCGACTTCGGCCTGCAGCTGCGCGAAAAGCAGAAGGTCAAGCGCATGTACGGCGTGCTCGAGCGTCAGTTCCGCCGCTATTTCGCCGAAGCCGACCGCCGCAAGGGCAACACCGGCGCAAACCTGCTGCTGATCCTCGAGTCCCGCCTGGACAACGTCGTCTACCGCATGGGCTTCGGCTCGACCCGTGCCGAGGCCCGCCAGCTGGTGTCGCACAAGGCGGTGACGGTCAACGGCGAAGTGGTCAACATCCCGTCGTACATGGTCAAGGCCGGTGACGTGATCGGTGTGCGCGAGAAGGCCAAGAAGCAGCTGCGCATCGCCGATGCGCTGAAGCTGGCCGAAGGCATCGGCCTGCCGGGCTGGGTGTCGGTCGATGTGACGAAGATGGAAGGCGTCTTCAAGAAGACGCCCGACCGTGACGAATTCGGCGCCGACATCAACGAATCGCTGATCGTCGAACTCTATTCGCGTTGACGCGTGAACCGCTGCGCCGCCTGCGGGCGGCGGGCGGTTGCCGGCAATGCCAGCCCGAGCCGGGTGGCGCCTCCGAGTCGGGCCCGTCCTCAGCCTTATCGGTGTAACGAGCCGAGGGTATTGACAGGAACCATCAATGCAAACCAATCTGCTGAAGCCCAAGGCCATCAACGTCGAACCGCTGGGGGGGCACCGCGCCAAGGTGATCCTCGAGCCGTTCGAGCGTGGGTATGGCCACACGCTGGGCAACGCGCTGCGCCGCGTGCTGCTGTCGTCCATGGTGGGCTATGCCCCGACCGAGGTGACGATCGCCGGCGTGCTGCACGAGTACTCGACGGTCGATGGCGTGCAGGAAGACGTGGTGCACATCATGCTCAACCTGAAGGGCGTGGTGTTCCGGCTGCACAACCGCGACGAGGTCACCCTGGTGCTGCGCAAGGAGGGCGAAGGCCCGGTGCGCGCCGGTGACATCCAGACGCCGCACGATGTCGAGATCATCAACCCCGACCAGGTGATCGCCCACCTGGCGCAGGGCGGCAAGCTCGACATGCAGATCAAGGTCGAGAAGGGCCGTGGCTACGTGCCCGGCAGCATGCGTCGCTATGCCGACGAGCCGACCAAGTCGATCGGCCGCATCGTGCTGGACGCCTCCTTCTCGCCGGTGCGCCGGGTCAGCTACACGGTCGAAAGCGCCCGCGTCGAGCAGCGCACCGACCTGGACAAGCTGGTCATGGAGATCGAGACCAACGGCGCCATCTCCCCGGAGGAGGCGATCCGTGCGTCGGCCAAGATCCTGGTCGAGCAGCTGGCGGTGTTCGCGCAGCTCGAAGGTGCCGATCTGGCGGCCTTCGACACGCCGGCCCCGCGTGCGCAGCACTTCGACCCGATCCTGCTGCGTCCGGTCGACGAGCTCGAGCTGACGGTGCGTTCGGCCAACTGCCTGAAGGCCGAGAACATCTACTACATCGGCGACCTGATCCAGCGCACCGAGACGGAGCTGCTGAAGACGCCGAACCTGGGTCGCAAGTCGCTCAACGAGATCAAGGAGGTGCTGGCCTCCCGTGGTCTGACGCTGGGCGCGCGCCTGGAGAACTGGCCCCCGCAGGGCCTCGACAAGCGCTGAGCCGGCTGGCCTCAGCGTTTCTGGAACAGGGCGCTGCCGACCGAGGCAGGCCCGGTGCACCCGGCGGTACCTGACACGGCCGCCGGTCTCGTATAAGGAAAGGAAAGCACCATGCGTCACGGCAACGGACTCCGCAAGCTCAACCGCACCTCGTCGCACCGTCTGGCGATGCTGCGCAACATGGCCAACTCGCTCATCGAGCACGAGGCCATCAAGACCACCCTGCCCAAGGCCAAGGAACTGCGCCGCGTCGTCGAGCCGCTGATCACGCTGGCCAAGACCCCGACCGTCGCCAACCGCCGCCTGGCCTTCGACCGCCTGCGCAACCGCGACAACGTGGTCAAGCTCTTCGACGTGCTGGGTCCGCGTTTCGCGGCCCGCCCGGGCGGCTACACCCGCATCCTGAAGATGGGCTTCCGCGTCGGCGACAACGCCCCGATGGCCTATGTCGAGCTGGTGGAGCGCACCGAAGCGGTCGCCGAAGCCGCACCGGCCGAGAAGGCCGAGTAAGCGCGCCTGCGACAGACTCGGCTGCGTGCCGGGTCTGTTCTGCTGATTGTTGCCCCAGGGGCCGGCTTGCGCCGGCCCTTGTCACGTCCAGGGGCCGTGCGCGAGCGTCCGACCAGTCGTCGATGCCGAAGCGGCGCCGCGACTTGAACGAAGTGCGGGCGGCGCCATCTAAGCGGCGTCGCACCGGTCGGTGCGAACAGCCCTCCACCTCGACGCGACCATGAAACGCATCTTCCTCTTTCTTCTCACGAACCTTGCGGTGATGCTCGTGCTGGGCATCGTGGCCCGGCTGCTGGGTGTGGATCGTTTCCTCACCGCCAACGGGCTGAACCTGGGTGCGCTGCTGGGCTTCGCCCTGATCATGGGCTTCGGCGGTGCCATCGTCTCGCTGCTGATGAGCAAGCCGATGGCCAAGTGGAGCACCGGTGCGGTGATCATCAACGACTCCACCGACCCGATGCACCGCTGGATCGTCGGCACGGTGGCGACCTTCGCGCAGCGTGCCCGCATCGGCATGCCCGAGGTGGCGATCTACGAGGGCGAGCCGAACGCCTTCGCCACCGGCGCCTTCCGCGACTCTGCGCTGGTGGCGGTGTCCACCGGCCTGCTGCAGACGATGAGCCGCGAAGAGGTCGAGGCGGTGATCGGCCATGAGGTGGCTCACGTCGCCAACGGCGACATGGTCACGATGACGCTGATCCAGGGCGTCATGAACACCTTCGTGGTGTTCGTCTCCCGGGTGGTCGGCTACTTCGTCGATCGGGTCCTGCTGAAGAACGACCGGGAGGGGCCGGGCGTGGGCTACATGGTGACCACTGTCGTGATGGATCTGCTGCTCGGCGTGCTGGCGGCGATGATCGTCGCGTGGTTCTCGCGCCAGCGTGAGTTCCGTGCCGATGCCGGGGCGGCCGAGCTGATGGGCAACAAGCAGCCGATGATGCGCGCGCTGGCGCGGCTGGGCGGCCTCGATCCGGGTGAGCTGCCGCAGAGTGTGGCGACGATGGGCATCTCCGGTCGCCCGAGCGGGCTGATGGCCCTGTTCAGCAGCCATCCGCCGATCGAGGAGCGCATCCGCGTGCTGCGCGACGGCCGCTGAGTTCCTGCCGCCGAGGGTCGGGGGCTGCGGCGCTCCGACCCGGCGCGCTGGAGTGACGGGTCGTCAGTAGCGGCCGGTGACGCCAGCCAGTCGCAGGTAGACATGGGCCGCCCAGGCCACCAGGGCGCGGCGCAGCAGGCCCGGCCAGCCCTGCTGCTGCCGCACTTCCTCGGGCTGGACCTGGCGCGACTGGGCGATCGCCAGCGCCACTTCGGCGTTCAGCCGGGCCGCGAAGGCGTCGTCCTGGACGATCACGTTGGACTCGAGGTTCAGCAGCAGCGACAGCGGGTCGATGTTCGAGCTGCCCACCGTGGCCCAGCGCCCATCCACCACCATCACCTTGGCGTGCAGGAAGGCCGGGGTGTACTCGTGGATCTGCACGCCGCCGCGCATCAGTTCACCGTACAGCACCCGCGCGGCCAGCGCGGCCAGGCGATAGTCCACCTTGCCCTGCAGCAGCAGCTGGACCTGCACGCCCCGTTGCGCCGCATTCACCAGGGCCCGGCGGAAATCGGCGCCCGGGTAGAAATAGGGCGAGACGATCGTCAGCGTCGATCGAGCCGAATCGATGGCCTGGATGTAGGCGCGCTCGATGGTGCGGCGCTGCCGCAGGTTGTCTCGCACGACGAAGGCACACTGCACCGGCGGCAGGCTGCGCAAGGCGGTGCCGGCAGCGCGCCGCGGCAGCCGCAGCCGGCTCCAGAGGCTGCGCAGCTCCCGCCAGGGGCGGCGGGCCTGCAGGATCTGCCGGGCTTCGGCGCGCCAGTCCCGTCCGAACCAGGCGCGCGACCACATGGCCCGCGCGGCCTGCTCCATCGGCCGGACCACCGGGCCGCGCAGACGCACGGCGAAGTCCAGGCGCGGCCGCTCGCTGGTGCCGTGGTGCAGGTCGATGTGGTCGTCGATCAGGTTGATGCCGCCGACGAAGCCCACTTCCCCATCGACACTGCACAGCTTCATGTGCAGGCGGCGCAGCTGTCCCGGCTGCAGCCAGTGCGTCCAGCGCTCCAGCGGGCGGAACACGGCCAGCGCCACCCCGCTGTCCTGCAGCTGCCGCAGCAGGGCTTCCAGATGGTGATGCGTGCCGAAACCGTCGACCACCATGCGCACGCGCACGCCGCGTCGGGCCGCGGCGCGCAGGGCCTTCAGCAGAGGAGCCACCGACGCATCGTCGTGGAAGATGTAGGTGGCCAGCCAGACCTCGTGACGCGCGCGGCGGATCGCGGCCACCATCGCCGGAAACAGTTCCTGACCCCCGCGCAGCAGTTCCACCTCGTTGCCGCCGCTGAACACCGGGCGTGCCACCAGGTACCAGCCCCAGGCATCCGGCCAGGCGCCGCGTTCGGAGCCGGCCGGATCGTCGGGCGAGGGGGCGGGTGCCAGGGGGCGGTCCATGGCGGCGGCCGGCGCGGCGGGGGGTCAGGCCGGCACCAGCTCTGCCAGCAGCGGCAGGTGATCCGACATGCGTGCCCAGGCGGGACCGCGCGGTACGTTCATCGCGACGCAGCGCAGCCCGCGGGTGTAGATCCGGTCCAGCGCGAACAGCGGCATGCGCGACGGGAAGGTCACCGGGCTGCGGTGTGCGCCGGGTGCTGCCGCGCGCTGCAGGCCGGTGTTCTGCAGGGCCGGATCGAGCCGCTCGCTCCAGTCGTTGAAATCGCCGGCGACCAGGACGCGCGCCTGGGCGGGGATCTGCGCGGCGATGTAGGCACCCAGGCGCTGCGCCTGCCGGACCCGGCTGGCGTGCACCAGTCCGAAATGGGCGACCAGGCAGTGCAGCGGTTCGCCCTGCCAATGCACCACCACGTGCAGCAGGCCACGCTGCTCGAAGCGGTGGTCCGACACATCGTGATGCCCGATGTCGCCCAGCGGCCAGCGCGACAGGAGGGCGTTGCCATGCTCGCCGTCGCGCGTGACCGCGTTGGTGCGGTAAGCCGACTCGTAGCCCTCCGGCGCCAGGAAGTCGGCCTGGCCCTGCTCCGGCCAGCCGAACCAGGTGCGCTCGAAACGCCGGGCGTCACGATGGTGGAACAGCCGCACCTCCTGCAGGAAGACCAGGTCCGCGTCCAGCGCCTGCACGCCCAGCCCGAGGTTGTGGATCTCCAGCCGGCGCTGCGGCCCGATGCCGCGCACGCCCTTGTGGATGTTGTAGGTGGCCACGCGCAGGCGCGGCAGACCGGGCTCCGTGCTGTCCGGGCCGGGGTGCCGGCGCAGGCCGGCCGCGCCGAGGCGCGTCTTCATGTCCTTCCTCCTGAGGGTTCGATGCTCACATCGTGAAGCCCGCGCGCTGCGGCAACTGCAGGATGGCCTCGGCGTTGCTGGGCGAGAAGCAGCGGTCGGCCGCGTCGCGCCAGGGCAGCCAGACGTGCTGCAGGTGCTCGCGCGGCGCCAGCCGGATCGGCAGTGCCTCGTCCACGCACAGGCCGAACACATGCTCGGTGTTGTGCGTCACGCCCGGGGCGTAGCGATGCCGCCAGACGGGGTAGATCTCGTAGACATTGCGCAGCTGCCAGTCCTGCAGCGCGGTCTCGGCAATCGCTGCGCTGCCGATCTGCAGGCCGGTTTCCTCGGCCACCTCGCGCCGGCAGGTTTCGCGCAGCGGCTCGTCCTGGCGATCCTTCGAGCCGGTGACGCTCTGCCAGAAGCCGGGCCGGTCGGCGCGTTCGAGCAAAAGGACGCGGCCCTGCCGGGAGTGGATCACGACCAGGACCGATTCCGGGATCTTCGCGGGGCGCGGCAGGGAGGCAGTCATGCCCCGGAGGATAGCCTGGGCTGCCGCGGCGGCGCATGCGCGGGATTCAGCGCAGCGCCACCACCTGCGCACAGCGCGGCTGTCAGCGGGCCGGTGTGCAACAGGGACGCGGTCCACGCGAGCCTGGCGCCGAGTCGGCCTGGTTCAGGCCGAGGGCGAGCTGGCCTGGCAGACCGAAGGGCCGACTCGACCGCCCCCTTGTCGTTTCGCCTCGTCATGCCGGCAGCATCCTGCATCGGGGCTTCTGGCCGCATGCACGCTGTCAGGGGGGGCTCCGGCCGGTCTTGCGCCAAGTCACAGGGGCCGGCGGCGTCGGCTGGTGCTGGCCTGTCCTGACCGCGGTCTGCAGGCACGAGCCCGCCGCACATGAAAAAGCCGGCCCGTGGGCCGGCTGGCAACGGCCGCGAGGCCGGGGATCAGGCCTTGGCGGCGGCCACCTGGGCGTTGCGCAGGCGGATGTGCAGCTCGCGCAGCTGCTTCTCGTCGACCAGGCTGGGCGCGCCGGTCAGCAGGCACTGGGCGCGCTGGGTCTTCGGGAAGGCGATCACGTCGCGGATCGACTCGGCCTTGGTCATCAGCGTGACCAGGCGGTCCAGGCCGAAGGCCAGGCCGCCGTGCGGCGGCGCACCGTACTGCAGCGCATCGAGCAGGAAGCCGAACTTCACCCGCTGGTCCTCCGGGCTGATCTTCAGCGCGGCGAAGACCTTGGCCTGCACGTCGGCACGGTGGATCCGCACCGAGCCGCCGCCCAGTTCCCAGCCGTTGAGCACCATGTCGTAGGCCTTGGCCACGCAGGCGCCCGGGTCGGTGTCCATCAGGTTCTCGTGGCCGTCCTTCGGGCTCGTGAACGGGTGGTGGCAGGCGTTCCAGCGCTGCTCCTCCTCGTCGTACTCGAACATCGGGAAGTCCACCACCCACAGCGGGGCCCAGCGGTCCTCGAACAGGCCGCTCTTCTTGCCGAAGTCGCTGTGGCCGATCTTCAGGCGCAGCGCGCCGATCGAGTCGTTGACCACCTTGGCCTTGTCGGCGCCGAAGAACAGCAGGTCGCCGCTTTGTGCGCCGGTGCGCGCCAGGATGTCGGCGATGGCCTGGTCGTGCAGGTTCTTGACGATCGGGCTCTGCAGGCCGTCGCGGCCCTTGGCCACGTCGTTGACCTTGATCCAGGCCAGGCCCTTGGCGCCGTAGATCTTGACGAACTCGGTGTAGCCGTCGATCTCGCCGCGGCTCATCGCCGCACCGCCCGGCACGCGCAGCGCGACCACGCGGCCGCCCGGGGTGGTGGCCGGGCCGGAGAAGACCTTGAAGTCCACCGTGCCCATCACGTCGGTCAGCTCGGTGAACTCGAGCTTGACGCGCAGGTCGGGCTTGTCCGAGCCGAAGCGGTGCATGGCCTCGCTGTAGGGCATCACCGGGTAGTCGCCCAGCTCGACATTCATCGTCTTGCGGAAGACGTGGCGGATCATGCCCTCGAACATCGAGCGGATCTCCTCCTCGCCGAGGAAGGAGGTCTCGATGTCGATCTGCGTGAACTCGGGCTGGCGGTCAGCCCGCAGGTCCTCGTCGCGGAAGCACTTGGTGATCTGGTAGTAGCGGTCGAAGCCCGCGACCATCAGCAGCTGCTTGAACAGCTGCGGCGACTGCGGCAGCGCGAAGAAGTGGCCGTCGTGCACGCGGCTGGGCACCAGATAGTCGCGCGCGCCTTCCGGGGTCGACTTGGTCAGCATCGGCGTTTCGATGTCGATGAAGCCCTGCTCGTCCAGGAACTTGCGCGCCTCCATCGCGACGCGGTAGCGCAGCATCAGGTTCTTCTGCATCTGCGGGCGGCGCAGGTCCAGCACGCGGTGCGTCAGGCGGGTGGTCTCCGACAGGTTCTCGTCGTCGAGCTGGAAGGGCGGCGTCACGCTGGGGTTGAGCACCTCCAGGGCGTGGCAGAGCACCTCGACCTTGCCGGACACCAGGTTGGCGTTCTCGGTGCCGGCCGGGCGGGCGCGCACCAGGCCCACGACCTTCAGGCAGAACTCGTTGCGCACGCCCTCGGCGGTCCTGAACATCTCGGGACGGTCGGGGTCGCAGACGATCTGCACCAGGCCTTCACGGTCGCGCAGGTCGATGAAGATCACGCCGCCGTGGTCGCGGCGACGGTGGGCCCAGCCCATCAGGGTCACGGTCTGGCCCATCAGCTGTTCGCTGACCAGGCCGGCATAGCTGCTGCGCATGGAGGTTCTCCGTTATCGCTTGTTCTGCATCGGTGGGGCGGGTGCGCGCATCGCAGGGATGGCGGGCGCACCGGCGGGGCGGTGGTCGGCGATGGGCGGGCTGTCTCGCAAGCCCTCAGGACCGGCCGCGGGCCAGGCGGCCGACCCGGTCAGTTTCGCGGCGCGGCCGGCACGCCCGGTGTCACCACGCCCATCGAGATGATGTACTTCAGGGCCTCGTCCACGCTCATGGCCAGCGGACGCACATCGGCACGTGCGGCCATCAGGAAGAAGCCCGAGGTGGGGTTCGGGGTGGTCGGCACGTACAGGCTCAGGTAGTCGTCGTGCAGGTGCGTGGCCACCTCGCCGCCCGGACGCCCGGTGACGAAGGCGATCGTCCACAGTCCCTGGCGGGGGTACTGCACCAGCACCGCCTCGCGGAAGGCCTGACCGCTGCTCGAGAACAGGGTGTCGGAGACCTGCTTGACCGAGCTGTAGATCGACTTGACGATCGGGATCTGCGACATCAGCCGATGCCACTGGTGGATCCACCACTGGCCGACGATGTTGGCGACGAACATGCCGGTCAGCAGCATCGCCAGCAGCAGCAGCACCACGCCCAGGCCGGGGATCTGTGCCAGCTGGTCGAGTGCCTGCTGCGCGCTTTGTGGCAGCAGCGCGCCCAGGGCACCCAGCAGGCTCTGGAACACGCCGTCGAGCACGCCCAGCACCCAGGCGAGCACCCAGATGGTGATCGCCAGGGGCAGCCAGACCAGCAGCCCGGCGACGATGTATTTCTTCACGGAGCCGCCGTCAGTGGCAGGCACAGGAGCCGCCGCAGCCCGCCGCGGGGGCGTCCGGACTGCTGCCGGAGGAGGCCTCGGCACTGCCGGCACCGGCCGAGGCGCCGCCTGCTGCGGCTGCCGCGGCGGTCTTGCCGCCTGCGCTGCTGCCCGCCGCGCCGCCGCCACGGAAATCGGTCACGTACCAGCCCGAGCCCTTGAGCTGGAAGCCCGCGGCCGTCAGCTGCTTGGAGAAGGCCTCGGCGCCGCAGGCCGGGCAGGTGGTCAGCACCGGGTCGGACATCTTCTGCAGCACATCCTTGGTGTGGCCGCAGTCGGTGCAGCGGTAGGCGTAGATCGGCATGGGTCGAACCTCGACGCGAAACAGGAAAGTATACGGGGCAGGGCAGGGACCCCTGCCCGGCGCCCCGACCAGAGCCGGAGAATGGGGGCGCCCCCTCAGGCGTTCAAGCCCTTCACGTGGTGGTCCGGGTCGTGGCGATCCGCAAGCACCTGCGGTGCCAGCGAACCGGCCAGCATGCCCACCACCGCGGCCAGCAGGCCGGCCAGCTGACCCGGGAAGAACTCGCCGAAGGTGCTGACCTGCGGAAAGAAGACGATCCACACCGACACGCCGGCGGTGATCGAGACGATCGCGCCCTGGGTGGAGGCGCGCTTCCAGTACAGGCCGAACACCAGCGGCACGAAGGCGCCCACCAGCGTGACCTGATAGGCCGAGGAGACCAGGTCGTAGATGGAGGTGCCCTGCATCGCGATGGCGTAGGCCAGCACCAGGCCGGCGAAGGCGACGATGGTGAAGCGCATGGCCCGCAGTTGTTGGCGGTCGCCCATGTGCGGGCGCAGGTTCTTCAGGATGTTCTCGACGAAGCTGGTCGACGGCGCCAGCAGCGTGGCCGAGGAGGTGCTCTTGATGGCCGACAGCAGCGCGCCGAAGAAGAGGATCTGCATCAGCAGCGGCATCTTGCTCATCACGAAGGTGGGCAGCACGCGCTGGTAGTCGTTCTCGGCCAGCTCGAGCGCTTCGTTGCCCATCACCACCACCGCCGCGGCGACCACGAACATCGGCACGAAGGCAAACAGGATGTAGCTCACGCCGCCGATCACCGCGCCCTTGCGGGCGGTGTCGGCGTCCTTGGCGGACATGACGCGCTGGTAGACGTCCTGCTGCGGGATGCTGCCGAACATCATCGTGACGCCGGCGGCGACGAAGAAGGCCACGTCGGTGAAATTCGGCTCCGGCCAGAAGCGCCACAGGTCCTGCGAGGACACCACCGCCAGCACCTTGTCGGAGCCGCCGGCCAGGTCGGCGGCGAAGAAGGCGATCACGGTCATCCCCACCACCAGCACGATCATCTGGATGAAGTCGGTCCAGGCCACGGCCAGGAAGCCGCCCACCACCACGTAGATCAGCACGGCCAGCGTGCCCACGATCATGCCGGCGGTCGCGCTCATCGCGCCGTCGGTCAGCACCGTGAAGACCAGGCCCAGCGCGGTGATCTGCGCGGCCACCCAGCCCAGGTAGCTCAGGATGATCGCCACCGAGCAGAACACCTCGATGCCCTTGCCGTAGCGCTTGCGGTAGAAGTCGCCGATGGTCAGCAGGTTCATCCGGTACAGCCGGGCGGCGAAGAACAGGCCCACCAGGATCAGGCAGGTGCCCGCGCCGAAGGGGTCTTCGACGATGGCGTTCAGGCCGCCCTGGACGAAGCGCGCCGGGATGCCCATCACCGTCTCCGCGCCGAACCAGGTCGCGAAGGTCGTGGTCACCACCATCACCAGGGGCAGGCTGCGCCCGGCGATGGCGAAATCCGCGGTGTTCTTGATGCGCGTGCCCGCCCACACGCCGAGGGCCAGCGTGCCCAGCAGGTAGAGCACGACGAAGACGATCAAGGTGGTGTTCATGCCGGAGTGCGCTCGACGGTGGTGCTGCGGCTGCAGCGGCGGCGCGCATTATCGGGCCGCGCGCCTGCGCCGGAAGCATTTGCTTGCAAGGAACGCGCCGGGGGCGGCAGCGGCCGGTCCGGAGCCGGCGCCGTCAGTGGATCCAGCGCAACAGACCCTGCACCGCCAGCCCGCCGACGACGAAGCCGGCGGCCGCCCAGGCCATGCCCTGCAGCAGGCGGTTGGTGCGGCGCTGCTCGAGCAGCAGCGCGCTCAGCAACGCCTGCGAGGGGGCATCGGCCGAGCGCGTGGTCTGCGCCTGCAGGGCCTCGCCGAGCAGGCGCGGCAGCTGCGGCAGCAGGCGGGCGTACTGCGGCGCCTCGGTCTGCAGCTGATCGAGCAGGGCGCGCCAGCCCATCTGCTCGTTCATCCAGCGCTCCAGGAAGGGCTTGGCGGTGGCCCAGAGGTCCAGCTCCGGGTCGAGCTGGCGCCCCAGTCCCTCCACATTGAGCAGGGTCTTCTGCAGCAGCACCAGCTGGGGCTGGATCTCGACATCGAAACGCCGGGAGGTCTGGAACAACCGCAGCAGCACCTGGCCGAGCGAGATGTCCTTGAGCGGGCGGTCGAAGTGCGGCTCGCAGACCGCGCGCACCGCACCCTCCAGCTCGTCCACGCGGGTGCTGGCCGGCACCCAGCCGGACTCGATGTGCAGCTGGGCCACGCGGCGGTAGTCGCGCCGGAAGAAGGCCAGGAAGTTCTGCGCCAGGTAGGCCTTGTCGCGTTCGTCGAGCGTGCCGACGATGCCGAAGTCCAGGGCGATGTAGCGTCCGAAGGTCTCCGGCGCGATCGACACCATGATGTTGCCCGGGTGCATGTCGGCGTGGAAGAAGCCGTCGCGGAACACCTGGGTGAAGAAGATGGTGACGCCGTCCTGGGCCAGCTTGGGGATGTCCACGCCGGCCTCGCGCAGGCGTGCGACCTGGCTGATCGGCACGCCCTTCATGCGCTCCATCACCAGCACGTCGGAGGTGCACAGCTCCCAGTGCATCTCGGGGGCGAGCAGCAGGTCCAGGCCGGCCATGTTGCGGCGCAGCTGGGTGGCGTTGGCGGCCTCGCGCACCATGTCCAGCTCGTCGTGCAGGTACTTGTCGAACTCGGCCACCACCTCGCGCGGGCGCAGCCGGCGGCCGTCGGCGGACAGCCGCTCGAGCCACTGCGCCAGCACGCGCAGCAGGCCGAGGTCGGCGTCGATGACCTCCAGCATGCCCGGGCGCAGCACCTTCACCGCCACTTCCCGGCCGTCGTGCAGCACGGCGAAGTGCACCTGCGCGATCGAGGCGCTGGCCACCGGTTCGGTGTCGAAGCTGGCGAAGGCGCTCTCGATTGGCCGGCCCAGCGAGCGCTCGACGATGGCCCGGGCCTGCGCGCTCGGGAAGGGCGGCACCTGGTCCTGCAGCTTGGCCAGCTCGTCGGCGATGTCCGGCGGCAGCAGGTCGCGCCGGGTGGACAGCACCTGGCCGAACTTGACGAAGATCGGGCCGAGTCGCTCCAGCGCCAGGCGCAGGCGCACGCCGCGGGGTGCGTCATGGGTGCGTCCGAGCGCGAGCAGCCGCGCCAGCAGGCGCAGGCCGCGGTGGTGACGCAGCGGATCCAGCAGCAGCTGGTCCATGCCGTGGCGCAGCATCACCCAGGCGATCAGGGCCAGGCGCGGCCAGTGTCTCATCGTGACGAGGGAAACGCGAAGGGGACGGGGGGCGGCACGGGCGTCAGGCGCTGCGGCCCGGCGGGCGCACGCGCTGCAGGAAGCTGCGCAGGCCTTCGGTCAGGCTGCGGCCGAAGCGCGCCAGCTGGTGCGCCGGTGCGTCGCCGATCAGCCGGGCGAGGTCGTCCTCGAGGTCCCAGCGCAGGTTCTCGGCCAGCCAGCTGACCTCGGTGGCCAGCGCGGCATCGCCGCGGATGTCCATCGGCGGGCGGCCCGGCGCGCCGGCCAGCAGCCAGCCGGCCAGCTCGCCGGCATCGAGGGTCACCGTCAGCGTGGCCTCCGGCGCGGTGCTGCCGGCCACATCGGCGAGCGCCTCCTCGTCCAGTTCGAGCAGTCCGGCCGGCGTGATGCACCAGAGCGGCTGCGGCGGCGGGGGCAGCATCCCCGGCCAGGCGCGCCAGGCCAGCGCAATGCTGCGTCCGGCCTGGCCCTGCAGCCGGCGCGTGGCCTCCGGCTCGGCGCTCAGCACGTGGTTGATCAGCAGGGTGGTGCGCGCCAGCGCCTCCCTGCCCAGCGGTTCGAGCAGCGCGTGGAGAAACATGCGGCGATTGTAGGTGGCTGTTCACACTCCACCCGTCCGAGGGCCTGGGCGAGGCCGGGGTGCGCTGGGGGTTTGCCAGAATCGCAGGCAGCACGCCCGCAGCACGCCCGCGTTGCGGCGCGACCTCCGCCATCGTCCTGCCCCTGCCCATGACCACCATCCTCCTGACCGGCGCCACCGGCTACATCGGCTCGCATACCTGGGTTGCGCTGCACAGCGCGGGCTATCGGGTGGTGGGCTTCGACAACTTCGCCAACAGCTCGCCCAAGGTGCTGGACCGCCTGGCCGCGCTGCTCGGCGAGGCCCCGGTGTTCGAGTCCGGCGACGTCAACGACACCGCCCGGGTGCGCGAGGTGCTGCAGCGCCACGACGCCCGTGCGGTGATCCACTTCGCCGCGCACAAGGCGGTGGGCGAGTCGACCCAGAAGCCGCTGGAGTACTTCCGCAACAACCTGGGCGGGCTGGTCAGCGTCGGCCAGGCGATGCACGACGCCGGGGTGCGCGCGCTGGTGTTCAGCTCCTCGGCCACCGTCTACGGCTCGCCCGAGCGGCTGCCGATCACCGAGGATTCGCCGCTGAGCGCCACCAACCCCTACGGCCTGACCAAGCTGATGGGCGAGCAGCTCCTCAACGAGCTCGAGCGCTGCGACCCGAGCTGGCGCATCGCCTACCTGCGCTACTTCAACCCGGTCGGCGCGCACCCCAGCGGCACGATCGGCGAGGATCCGCGCGGCATTCCGAACAACCTGATGCCCTACGTCACCCAGGTGGCGGTGGGCAAGCGCGAGAAGCTGCAGGTCTTCGGCGGCGACTACGACACCCCGGACGGCACCGGCGTGCGCGACTACATCCACGTCATGGACCTGGCCGAGGGCCACGTCGCGGCGGTGAAATACCTGCTCGAGCGCGAGCGCTCGCTCACGGTCAACCTCGGCACCGGCCAGGGCTACAGCGTGCTGGAGGTGATCCGCGCCTTCGAGGCCGCCAGCGGCCGGGCGATCGCGCACCAGATCGTCGCGCGCCGCCCCGGCGACGTGGCCGCCTGCTACGCCGACCCCGGCCTGGCGCGCGAGCGCCTGGGCTGGCAGGCCAGGCGCGGCCTGGCCGACATGTGCGCCGACAGCTGGCGCTGGCAGAGCGCCAATCCGCAGGGCTACGAAGGCGCCTGAGCGCCACCTCAGGCCGCGCAGCGGCGTCCTGCCGGCTGCTCTTCGCCCGGGACGCCGCGAGGCAGGCCCTCTGCCACAATCCCGGGCATGAACGCCCAGGACATCCCCGCCTACATGGCCCAGGTCGGCGCGGCCGCCCGTGCCGCGTCCACCGAGATGGCGCGCGCGGCCACCCGCGCCAAGAACGCCACCCTGATCGAGCTGGCGCGCCTGCTGCGCGCCTCGGTCGACGCGCTGGGGCAGGCCAACGCGCTGGACATCGCCGCGGCCGAGGCCGCCGGGCTGGCCGCGCCGATGGTCGACCGCCTGCGCCTGACGCCCAAGGTCATCGAGACCGTGGCCGAGGGCTGCGAGCAGCTGGCCGCGATGCCCGACCCGATCGGCGAGATCACCGGCGTCAAGCGCCGCCCCACCGGCATCAGCGTGGGGCAGATGCGCGTGCCGCTGGGCGTGTTCGGCATGATCTACGAGAGCCGGCCCAACGTGACCATCGAGGCCGCCTCGCTGGCCATCAAGAGCGGCAACGCCTGCATCCTGCGCGGCGGCTCGGAAGCCATCCACTCCAACCTGGCGCTGTGGCAGCGGGTGCAGCAGGCGCTGGAGACGGCCGGTCTGCCGAAGACGGCGGTGCAGCTGGTCGAGACCACCGACCGCGCCGCGGTGGGCCGGCTGATCGCCATGCCCGAGTTCGTCGACGTCATCATCCCGCGCGGCGGCAAGGGCCTGATCGAGCGCATCAGCGCCGAGGCGAAGGTGCCCGTCATCAAGCACCTGGACGGCAACTGCCACACCTACATCGACGCCGAGGTGGACCTCGAGCAGGCGCTGATCGTCACCGACAACGCCAAGACGCAGAAGTACAGCCCCTGCAACGCCACCGAGTCGCTGCTGGTGCACCGTCAGAGCGCCGCGGCCTTCCTGCCGCGCATCGGCGCGATCTTCGCCGCCAAGGGCGTGGAGATGCGCTGCGACGCCGCCAGCCGTGCCCTCCTGGCCGACGTGGCCGGCGCGAAGCTGGCCGATGCCACCGAGGCCGACTGGGCCGAGGAGTACCTGGCGCCGATCATCAGCATCAAGGTGGTGGCCGACCTGGACGAGGCGATCGCGCACATCAACCGCTACGGCTCGCACCATACCGACGCCATCCTCACCACGAACCACCCGAACGCGATGCGCTTCCTGCGCGAGGTGGACTCCTCCTCGGTGATGGTCAACGCCAGCACCCGCTTCGCCGACGGCTTCGAATACGGCCTGGGCGCCGAGATCGGCATCAGCACCGACAAGTTCCACGCCCGCGGGCCGGTGGGGCTGGAGGGGCTGACCTCGATGAAGTGGGTGGTGCTCGGCCAGGGCGAGTGCCGCAGCTGAGTCGGGCGATGGCTGCCGATCCCCGCACGGCGGTGGTCCTCTTTTCGGGCGGGCAGGATTCCACCACCTGCCTGGCCTGGGCGCTGGAGCGCTTCGCGCGCGTCGAGACGCTGGGTTTCGACTATGGCCAGCGCCACCGCATCGAGCTGGACTGCCGGCTGACCGTGCGCGACGCGCTGGCGCGCCAGTTCCCGCACTGGGGCGCGAAGCTGGGCGCGGATCACCTGCTCGACCTGGCGCTGCTCGGCCAGATCAGCGACTGCGCGCTGACCGACGAGCGGGCCATCGAGCTGCAGGCCAACGGGCTGCCCAACACCTTCGTGCCGGGGCGCAACCTGCTGTTCCTGACCTTCGCGGCCACGCTGGCCTACCGCCGCAGCGCCTCGGTGCTGGTGGGCGGCATGTGCGAGACCGACTACTCCGGCTACCCGGACTGCCGCGACAACACCCTCAAGGCATTGCAGGTGGCGCTGTCGCTGGGGCTGGATGCGCCGATGACGGTCGAGACGCCGCTGATGTTCCTGACCAAGGCCGACACCTGGGCGCTGGCCGATCGGCTGGGCGGGCCGGCGCTGGTGGACCTGATGGTCGAGCACACCCACACCTGCTACCTCGGCGAGCGCGGCGCCCGCCACGCCTGGGGCCATGGCTGCGGCCACTGCCCGGCCTGCGTCCTGCGCGCGCGCGGTCACGCCGAGTGGCAGGCCGCGCAGGCCTGACAGGGCCTGGCCTGGCACACGAGGACGCCACGCGACATCGAAGGAGAGCTGCCGTGCGGATCGTGATCCTGCTCCTGCTGGCCGTGCTGCTGTTCTGGCTGCTCGGTGCGCACAACCGCCTGATGCGGCTGCGCCAGGCGGCCCGCACGGCCTTCCTTCCGCTGGTGGGCCAGCTGCGCCAGCGCCATGCGGTGGCCCATGCGCTGGCCGAGGCTTCGCGCCAGCTGCCCGGTCTGGACGGCGCTCTGGCCGACGCCCTGGTCGCCGCGGCCCGGTCGGCCAGCGAGCTGAGCGACCAGGCCCAGTCCCGCCCGCTGAAGGGGCAGGCGCTGCAGCAGCTGGGCGACGGCGAGGCCGAGCTGGGCGAGCAGCTCGACCGGCTGACGCTGGCGCTGCAGGACCTCACCTCCGGCGAAGGGCCGATGCCGGCGGTCAGCGAACTGCTGCGGCAGCGCGACGCCCTGCAGCCGCAGATTGCCGTTTCGCGCGAGGTCTACCACCGTGCCGTGCAGGCCTACAACGAGGCGCTGGCGGTCTTCCCGACCACGCTGGCGGCAGCGCTGCTGCGCTTCCAGTCCATGCCCGAGCTGCCGCTGGCGCCGCCGCGGCGCTGAGCGCCTGCCGGCGCCGCAGCGCTCACCCCGGCCGCTGCCGTAACGAAACAATGCCCGCCCGGGGTGGACAGCGCCGGCTTGGCGGTGCAGGATGGACTTTTTTCACATCGGGGGTGCGATGGACCGATGTCCGCAGACGCCGGCAGGGCCCGGTCAGGAGGCCGGACTTGGACGGCGCGCAGGAGCCTGACGGCACCGCGGCGCCGGGAGCGCGTGCGATCCCGGCGACCCCCGCGGCCGCAGTGGCCGCAGTGGCCGCAGTGGCCGCCCCGTCGCCGCGGCCTGAGGCAACGGTGTTCCTGGTCGGCGAGGCGCGCAGCGCCTGGCTGGAGCTGGCGCGCATGCGCGGCACCGGCGAGCGCCGTGCGGCGCTGCTCGGGCTGCTGCTCACGCCGGACAGCGCGCGCGAGCGCCAGGCCTGGCGCGAGGAACTGGACGGTCTGGTGACCGCGCCGCAGGTGCTGGCGCTGCTGCAGGCCCTGCCCGACGCGGCACGGCTGCCGGTGCTCGAGCGCCTGCTGGACCTGGCCGGCGAGGATCCGCTGGCCGAGCGCCAGGCGCTGCTGGTCAGTGCCCGGCGGGTGATGTGCGCCGACGGTCGGGTGCGCCCTGTCGACCGGCTGGTCTGGCTGCTGCTGCGGCACCGCTGTCGCAGCGCCGAGCCGCTGCACCGCGGCGGCCTGCGCGAGGCCAACGACCTGGCCGGCCTGCCGCTGGCGATGCGCCAGGCCGTGGCACGCTTCACCGCCTACCTGGCTCGCCTGGTGCCGCAGCCGGCGCGCGGGGTGCGTGTGGATGCCGCCGGGGCGGCCTGGTACCTCGCCGTGGTGCAGTCGCTCTGGGGCCAGGCGCCCGACCTGCCGCCCTGCCAGCCGCCCGATGTGGACGGGCTTGGCCGTGCCCTGCACACCCTCGGTGCGCTCACCTGGATGCGCCGCCCGCTGCTGGCGCGGCGTTGGGTCGAGGCGGCCGAGCCCGCCTGGGCCGACCTCGATCCCGCCGACCGCCTGGCGGCGGCCGAGGCACTGCGCCTGGCCTGCGGCCTGCTGGACACGCCGCTGCCGCCCGCGCTGGCCCGGCAGTTCGTCGAGCCGCCGCCCGCACCGACCCGGCCGGACTGACCGGCTGCCCGCCGACCCGTGACCCGGTCGTTTGCCCGCCGGCCGTAGACTGCCGGCCGTGAGCCCTCCTTCCCCTTCCCGCGCGGCGCCGGCCGCCCGCCGAGATTCGCCGCGCCGGCAGCGCAGTGCGTCCGGCCGCACCTCGCCCCATCCTGCCGAAGGCGTGGTCCAGGCTGCGACGGACACGCCGGCTGCAACGTCGGCTCGAACGCCGACCGAACCGCCGTTCAGAACCGCCGCCATCGCCGACGACGCGCCGGCCCGCGGCCTGCCGCTGGCCGAGCTGCTGGCCAGCACCGCCGATGCCGTCGCGGCCGTACAGGCCGGGCGCTCGCTCACCGAGGCCCTGGCTGCCTGCCCGGCTGCGGCCCGACCGGGCACGCAGGCCCTGGCCTTCGAGGTGATGCGCCGCCTGGCCGGTGCCCGCGCGGCGCGCCAGGCCCTGGCCCCACGGCGCCCGGCGCCCTGGGTGGAAGCCCTGCTGCTGGCCGCCCTGGCGCAACTGTGGCCGGCCGCGGCGGGCGCTTACGCCCCCCACACCCTGGTCGATCAGGCCGTGGCGGCCGTGCGTCGGCGTGCGCCCGCCGCGGCCGGCTTCGTCAATGCCGTGCTGCGGCGTTTCCTGCGCGAACGCGACGAGCTGCTGCCCCGGCTGGTCGAGGCCGACGAGGTCGTGCGTCACGAGCACCCGCGCTGGTGGATCGAACGGCTGCGCCAGGACTGGCCCGACCACTGGCCGGCGTTGCTCGAGGCCGCGCAGGTGCCCGCGCCGATGCTGCTGCGCGTCAACGCCCGCCAGGGCGATGCGGTGGACTACGCGGCCGAACTGGCCGCCGCCGGGCTGGGCGAGGCCCAGGTGCTCGGCCGCCACGCGCTGCGCCTGGCCCGCCCGCTGCCGGTGTCCGCGCTGCCGGGCTTCGCCACCGGCCGGGTGTCGGTGCAGGACCTCTCGGCCCAGGTTGCGGCCCCGCTGCTGCTGGGCGAGCCGAGCGCCGATCCCTGGGCGCTGCTCGGCCCCTGCCGGGTCGACCTGCCCGCCGGCGCCCGGGTGCTCGATGCCTGCGCCGCCCCGGGCGGCAAGACCGCCCACCTGCTCGAACTGGCCGACCTCGACCTGCTGGCACTGGATGCCGATGCCAGCCGCCTGGCCCGGGTCGACGAGACCCTGGCCCGCCTGGGCCTGCAGGCGCAGACCCGCGTGGCCGACGCCCGCGCCACCGCGACCTGGTGGGACGGCCGGCCCTTCGACGCCATCCTGCTCGACGCGCCCTGCAGCGCCTCGGGCATCGTGCGCCGCCATCCGGATGTGCGCTGGCTGCGCCGGTCCGGCGACATCGACGAGCTGGCCCGGGTCCAGGCCGCGCTGCTCGACGCCCTGTGGCCGCTGCTGCGCCCGGGCGGGCGTCTGCTTTTCGCCACATGTTCGCTGTTCCGTGCCGAAGGACAGGCGCAGATCGATGCGTTCCTGCAACGCACGACCGGGGTCCTCGTCCGGCCATCCCCCGGTGCGCTGCGCACCCTGCCCGACAATGGCGGCGAGAACGAGGGGCCTGGCGGGTGGTGCGGGGATGGTTTTTTCCACTGCCGGCTCGACAAGGCGCCCTGACCCTCCGTCGCCGTGCGGCCGTGCGATCCTGCGCCCGGCAGCCGCCCTTCACCGCGCCGACTCACGAGCCCGTCCGCGGGGCCTGCCTTGACGTACCTGCCGCTGCCGCCGTTCCTGCCGGTTTCGCTGCGTCGCCTGTGCGACGCAGTGCGGTGGCGTCGCGCGCTGGCGCTGCTGCTGGTGCTGGCCGGGCTGGGGGGCAGCGTCGGGCCGGCTCGGGCCGTCGAGCTGGTCCGTCTGGAGGCCACGCGCGGCGGGGAGCAGGGCGTGCTGCTCAGCTTCGACCTGCGCTTCGACCTGCCCCCGGGGGTGGAGGGTGCGCTGCAGAAGGGGGTGGCGCTGTACTTCGTCGCCGAGGCCGAGGTGCTGCGCCCGCGCTGGTACTGGTTCGACAAGCTGCATGGCCAGACCCGCCGCGTCTGGCGCCTGACCTACCAGCCGCTGACCTTCAGCTACCGCGTCAGCTTCGGCGGTCTGTCGCAGACCTACGCCAGCCTGCCCGAGGCCCTGCGCTCGCTGCAGACCGCCACGCGTTGGCGCATTGCCGAGCCGCTGGCGTCCGACGACGACGGCCCCTACCTCGTGCAGTTCCGCTACCGGCTGGACGCCGACCAGCTGCCCCGGCCGCTGCAGATCGGCATCGCCGGGCGGCCCGAGTGGCAGCTCTCGATCGCGCGTACGATCGCGCTGCCGGCCGACAAGTGAGGCCGTGACCCGGGCCGGCGCCGCGCGCGCCCCCCGGTGACCCTCCCGGCGGCCCCGCCTGCCGCCCACTCCGCCCCTTCGAGCAAGCCCGAGCGAGCCATGTCGCCCCGATCCCTGCGCTGGACCCTGCTGATCGCCCTGCTCGCCAGCGGCGCCACGGCCCTGGTGCTGGCCTTCCTGCTGTCGGTGGCCACCAACAACCGCGCCTTGTACGAGCGCCACTTCGGCTGGATGGTCTGGGCCAACATCGCCGTGGCCCTGCTGCTCGGCCTGGTCATCCTGGCGGCGCTGCTGCACCTGGCGCGGCGCATGCGCCACGGCAAGTTCGGCAGCCGTCTGCTGCTCAAGCTGGCGGCCATCTTCGCCTTCGTAGGCGTGGTGCCGGGGCTGCTGATCTACGGCGTGTCCTACCAGTTCGTCTCGCGCAGCATCGAGAGCTGGTTCGACGTCGAGGTCGAAGGCGCCCTCGAGGCCGGCCTCGAGCTCGGCCGCGGCACCCTGCAGGCCCTGGTGAGCGACCTCTCCGGCAAGACCCGCGCGGCCGCGGTGCGCAACCAGGACGGCGGCGATTCGCTGCATGCGCTGGCCCTCGAGCGGCTGCGCGAGCAGCTCTCCGCCCAGAGCGTGGCCCTGCTCGGCCCCAACGGCCAGGTGCTGGCCTCCGCCGGCGGCGCCTGGGGCATGGCGCTGCTGCCCGACCGGCCCAGCGCCAGCCTGCTGCGCCAGGCACGCAGCAGCCGGGTCGCGGCCGTCCTCGAGGGCCTGGACAGCGAGCCGGAGGTCGAGTCCGGATCCGCCCAGGCGGGCCTGCCTGCGCCCGAGCCGCAGGCCCAGGTGCGCGCCCTGGCCTGGGTGCCCCCCAGCGACTACCAGCTCGCCCGCGAGGACCGCTTCCTGCAGGTCACCCAGGCCGTGCCCACCCAGATCGCCGTCCAGGCGCTGCGCGTGCAGCGTGCCTACAGCGAATACCAGCAGCGCGCCCTGGCTCGCGAGGGGCTGCGCAAGATGTACATCGGCACGCTCACCCTGACGCTCATCCTGGGCGTCTTCGCCGCGCTGCTGATGGCCGCCGCGCTGGGCCACCAGATCGGCCGGCCGCTGGTCATGCTGGCCGAGGGCGTGCGCCGCGTTGCCCGCGGCGACCTGCGCCGCGGCGAGGTCTTCGGCTCGCGCGACGAACTCGGTGGCCTGACCCGCGCCTTTGCCGACATGACCCAGCAGCTCGCCGACGCGCGCAGCCTGGTGCAGCACAGCCTGGCCGAGGTCGAGAGCGCCAAGGCGCAGCTGCAGACCATCCTCGACCACCTCAGTGCCGGTGTGCTGCTGTTCGATGCCGACGGCCGCATCGTCACCCTCAATCCCGGCGCCACGCGCCTGCTGCGCGCGCCGCTGGCGGCCTGGCGCGGCCGGCCGCTGGCCGAAGTGCCCGGCCTGGCCGGGCTGGCGCAGCGGGTCGAGGAGCGCTTTGCCGCCTACCTGCAGGAGATGGAGCAGGGCAGTCCCGACCACTGGCAGGACACCTTCGAGCACGCCGGCGCGGCCGACCGTCCGGTGCTGCTGCTGCGCGGGGCCCTGCTGCCCGACGGCGCGCGCCTGCTCATCGTCGACGACATCACCGACGTCGTCTCCGCCCAGCGCAGCGTGGCCTGGGCCGAGGTGGCGCGCCGCGTCGCGCACGAGATCAAGAACCCGCTCACGCCGATCCAGCTCTCGGCCGAGCGTCTCGAGCACCGCCTGGCGCCCAAGCTCGCCGGGGCCGACCAGCAGATGCTGCAGCGCTGCGTGGCCACCATCGTGACCCAGGTGCAGGCCATGAAGACCCTGGTCAACGAGTTCCGCGACTACGCCCGCCTGCCTGCCGCGCGCATGGTCGAGCTCGACCTCAACGCCCTCGTGGTCGAGGTGCTCGGCCTGTACGCCGTGCAGCAGGAGGTCGGCCGCCTGCGCGCCGAGCTCGACCCGGCCCTCCCCCCGATCGCGGGGGACCCCTCGCAGCTGCGCCAGGTCATCCACAACCTGGTCCAGAACGCCCTCGATGCCGTGGCCGGTCAGACCGACGGAGCCGTCACGGTGCGCACCGAGTCCGCGCGGGCCGACGACGGACGTCTGCGCAGCGTGCGCCTCAAAGTGACCGACAATGGCCCCGGCTTCTCCGACACGCTGCTCAAGCGCGCCTTCGAACCCTACGTCACCACCAAGCCGCGCGGCACCGGCCTGGGCCTGGCGGTGGTCAAGAAGATCGTCGACGAGCATGCGGCGCGCATCCGCCTGGGCAATCTGGCTGACGAAGCGCAAGAAGCCGACGGCGCCGCCCCGCGTGGTGGTGCACAAGTTTCGATATCATTTTCAAGATGGTCTCCGGGTACGGGAGATACGGTGGCAGGTTCTCTCGGCCCCGCAGCAACCGGCCCGGCCCCCTCCGTGAGCGTGAGCGCGTCCTGACCCTACATGGCCAACATACTTGTCGTCGATGACGAAATGGGCATCCGTGCCCTGCTGCAGGAGATCCTGACCGACGAAGGTCACAGCGTCGAGCTCGCCGAGAACGCGGCCCAGGCCCGCGCAGCGCGCGAGCGCCAGCGCCCGGATCTCGTGCTGCTCGACATCTGGATGCCCGACGTCGACGGCATCACCCTGCTCAAGGAGTGGGGCGCCTGCGCGCACCTGAACATGCCGGTGATCATGATGTCCGGCCACGGCACCATCGACACTGCGGTGGAGGCCACCAAGTACGGCGCGATGGCCTTCCTCGAGAAGCCGATCACCCTGCAGAAGCTGCTGCGTGCCGTCGAGCAGGGCCTGGCCAAGCCGGCGCCGCGCCCGGCCGCGCCGATGACGGCCCTGCCCGTGGCCGCCCCGCGCTACGAGCGCGAGGCCACGGCCTTCGACCACGGTCCGGCCCACCAGGCGGCGGCGGTGCACCTGCCCCACAATGGCCAGCACCATCCGGCGGTGAGCGCACACAACCACGTTCTCGGCGGCCACGGCGCGCCGGCTTCGGTGGCCCCCACGCTCGCGGTGGTCACCGGCCCCGTCAGCGAGCAGAGCTTCTCGCTCGACCGGCCCCTGCGCGAAGCCCGGGACGCCTTCGAGAAGGCCTACTTCGAGTTCCACCTCGCCCGCGAGAACGGCAGCATGACCCGCGTGGCCGAGCGCACCGGCCTGGAGCGCACCCACCTCTACCGCAAGCTCAAGCAGCTCGGCGTGGATCTCAGCCGCAACAAGCGTGGCGGCAACTGAGCCGCCTGCCGCAGAAAGTTCTTGCCGAGCCGCCAAGCAGTGTTATAGTTGCGGGCTCGACGGCCAAGTAGCTCAGTTGGTAGAGCAGCGGATTGAAAATCCGCGTGTCGGTGGTTCGATTCCGCCCTTGGCCACCAGATTCAAGAAACGCCCAGCTTTCGCTGGGCGTTTTGCTTGGTGCCTGCGATGCGCTCCTCGATAAGCCTCGTCGATGTCGACCGCACCGAAACCTGGACGCGCTACCGCGCCGGCCTGTGCGACAGCTGCGCGGCCAACTGCTGCACGATGCCGGTGGAGATCCGCCTGCCTGACCTCGTCCGCCTGGGCCTGGTCGACGCCTTCGAGGCCGAGCACGAGGAACCCCGCCTGATTGCCCGCCGGCTGGTGAAGAGCAAACAGGTCGAGCGCTACCACCAGAAGGACGGCATCTTCACGATGGCGCGCCGCGCCAACGGCGACTGCCAGTTCCTCGACGAGGTCACGCGGCGCTGCAGCGTCTACGAGAAGCGCCCGGGCACCTGCCGCAAGCACCCGCAGGTCGGGCCGCGGCCGGGGTATTGCCCGTATGGGGCGAAGCGCGCTGCGGGTGGTGCCAGGGACGACGGCGCCGGCTGAGGGCGCCCAAGGGCGCGATGCCGGGCCGCCATGCCCGTACCCGGAGGAACCGCCCGGGACCCGCCGGGGCTCTCCACCTCTCTCCGATCGTCAACGATGCGGATACAGAATCCTCCGCGAGGATGGCTTGCGCTCGGAGGCGAGGCGTAAACTGGCGACGGATCATGAACAGGCACCCCACGCTCCTCGGTACAGGCATGTACCCGCTGCCACGGGCCGCAAGGCTCGTGGGGGTGGAGTTGCGCACGGTTCGCCGCTGGTTGAAGGGGTACTCTTGGAGGTACGGTGATGGCCGCAAGGTGTCCGGTCCGCTGTGGACGCTGCAGCATGCCCAGGACGAGGAATTCGGCGATGAGCAGGTGCTGGGTTTCCAGGACCTGCTGGAGTTGCGGACCGTGGCCCGCTTCATCGCGCAGGGCGTGAGCCTGCAGGTCATTCGGGCGACGATCGATGTGGCCCGGGAAACGCTGGGCGACTACCCGCTGCACTCGAGGCGCTTCGTCACCGACGGCAAGAAGATCTTCCTTGAAGCCGTCGAGCGGGCGGGCGAAGACGTCAAGCTGCTGGACGTGCGTCGGCAGCAGTTCGCCATCGACGCGGTGATTCGGCCCAGCCTGCTGGAAGGCATCGAGTACAGCGCCGACGCCACGGCGCTGCGCTGGTTCCCGGTGCCGAAGAAGCGGCTGGTGGTGCTGGATCCGCAGGTGCAGTTCGGCGAGCCCATCGTGGCCGAGGGCGGGGTGCCCACCGACACTCTGGCGGCGGCCTGCAAGGCCGAAGGCGACAACGTCGAGCGTGTGGCGCGCCTCTACCGCGTCACGCCACAAGAGGTGAAGGCCGCCGTCGCCTTCGAGCAGCAACTCGCAGCCTGATCCTTCGGCGTGCGGTTCCTGTTCGACGCCAACCTGCCTCCTGATCTGGCGCACGCCATTCGCGAGCTCTGCACGTCCGAGCTCGGCGTGGACGAGGTCATCCACCTCAGCGACAAGTTCCGGCGCAACACGCCAGACCTGGAATGGATACCCGCACTCGGTCAGGGCTGGTACATCATCAGCATCGACAAATTCGCCAAGAGCCGAGGGCAGGAACGCGAGGCCCTGCGCCGCGCAGGCCACACGGTCTACGTGCTCGACCCGCAGTGGGCCAAGCAGCCCTTCTGGATGAAGTCATCGAGGCTGGTGCTGTGGTGGCCGCAGGTGCTGGAACACGCACGGCTGACCGAAGGCGGCGGCTTCCGCATCCCCTGGCAGCACTCATCCAGCAAGAAGTTTCAGGGCCTGTAGCCGCTGGACATCCCCTTTCAGGCGGCGACAGCCTGCGCCACCTGCGCGGTGCGATGCGCTCCTCGATAAGCCTCGTCGATGTCGACCGCACCGAAACCTGGACGCGCTACCGCGCCGGCCTGTGCGACAGCTGAGCGGCCAACTGCTGCACGATGCCGGTGGAGGTCCGCCTGCCCGACCTCGTCCTCCTGGGCCTGGTCGACGCCTTCGAGGCCGAGCACGAGGAACCCCGCCTGATCGCCCGCCGGCTGGTGAAGGCCAGGCAGGTCGAGCGCTACCACCAGAAGGACGGCATCTTCACGATGGCGCGCCGTGCCAACGGCGACTGCCAGTTCCTCGACGAGGTCACGCGCCGCTGCACCGTCTACGAGCAGCGGCCAGGCACCTGCCGCAAGCACCCCCAGGTCGGGCCGCGGCCGGGGTATTGCCCGTATGGGGCGAAGCGGGCTGCGGGTGGCGCCGGGGACGACGACGCCGGCTGACGGCGCTCCGGGGCCTGCGTCGGTACGGCTGGACGCAGCGCAGCGTGGCTGGGTACGGGACCCCTTCGCCCTCACCGCCCGCTCGGGCAGAAATGCGGGCCTTCGTCCTCGCCGCGCAGGTAGGCGGCTTCTTCGTCGGGGGTGGCCGGGCGCAGGGTGAGCAGGCGGGCGCGCTCGCCCCAGAGTTCGGCGAGGTCGCGGCGCACCGCGTCGGTGGGGTCGGTGCCGGTGGGCGCGCTGTGCCAGCGCCGTCTGGGGTGGCCGTCGTAGAGGTAGTCGACCACCCAGTAGGTCGAGCTGCGGAAGAAGGTGGCCATCGGCGTGCGCGCGCAGGGGTCAGTCGGTCGTGCCGGTGCCCTGCCAGCGCAGCGGCGCTTCGAGCCGGCAGCGCTGCAGCAGGTCCGCATCGCGCAGCAGGGTCCGGGCGGGGCCGTCGGCCGCGATGCGGCCCTCGTGCAGGACGACGACGCGTTCGCAGAGGTCGAGCACCAGGTCGAGGTCGTGGGTGGCGACGACGCGCGTCGGTGTGAAGCCCTGCAGCAGGCCGATCAGGCGGCGGCGCGCCGCGGGGTCGAGGCCGGCGGTGGGCTCGTCGAGCACCAGCAGGTCGGGGTGCATCGCCAGCACGCCGGCGATGGCGACGATGCGTTTCTCGCCGCCGGAGAGGTGGTAGGGCGCGCGGTCGATCAGGTGCAGCGCGCCGACGGCCTGCAGGGCCTGGTCGACGCGGGCCCGCACCTGGTCGGGCGGCAGGCCCTGGTTGAGCGGTCCGAAGGCGACGTCCTCGCGCACCGTGGGCATGAAGAGCTGGTCGTCGGCGTCCTGGAAGACGTAGCCGACCCGGCCGAGCAGCGGGTTGCGGCCTGCGTCGCGGCCGGCGGGGGGCGGTCCGTCGAGCTGCAGCTGGCCTGCCGCGGGCGTCAGCAGGCCGGCCAGCAGCATCAGCAGGGTGGACTTGCCGGCGCCGTTGGCGCCCACCACCGCCACCGCCTCGCCGCGCGTCAGGCGCAGGTCGACGCCGCGCAGCGCCGGGGTGCCGTCCGGGTAGTCGTAGCGCAGCGCGCAGGCGTCGAGCAGGGGGGCGTTCATGGCGCTGCGCGGGCGAGCAGGGTGGCGGCGGTCTCGCCCAGCCAGCGCGGCAGGTCGACGCTGCGCACCAGCAGGAAGAAGGCGCTGCAGCCGGCCAGGAAGAGGCTGTCGCGGTGCTGCCAGCGGCCAGGCTGCAGGCTGTGCAGCTCGCCGCGCCAGCCGCGCGCACGCATGGCCAGGTGGATGCGCTGGGCCCGCTCCACCGCGCGCAGCAGCAGGTGGCCGAGCAGGGCGGCGTAGACGCGCAGGCCGGGCCGGCGCCCGCCGGCGCGCAGGCGGTGCGCGGCGCTCATGCGGGCGGCCTCGCCGCCCAGCAGCAGGGCATAGCGGTGCAGCAGCAGCAGCTGGGTGACGAAGACCTGCGGCAGGCCCAGGCGTTGCAGCGCCAGGCACAGCGGGTGCATGCCGGTGGTGGCCAGCAGCAGCAGGGCCGCGCTGACGGTGAGCAGGGCGCGCAGCAGGATGGAGGCGTAGGACAGCCAGCCGCCCGAGATTTCCAGCGTGCCGAGCATCCCCATCGGGCTGCGGTCCAGCCAGGGGTTGAAGATGCCCAGCAGCAGCGGAAAGGGCGCGGCGATCGCCAGCTTGCGCAGCAGGGCCCGCCCGGGCACCTCGCCGAGCAGGGCCATGGCCAGCGGGAAGGCCGCCAGCGGCAGCAGCGCGGCGACCTGGTAGCGGTCGAAGGAGACGGTGGTGACCAGGAAGGCCAGGGTTGCCAGCAGCTTGGCGCGCGGGTCCAGGCGCGACAGCGCGGTGTCGCGCCGGGCCAGGTCGTCGAGGCGACGAAAGTCCTGCAGCGTCGCGTCGAGCCGGCTCACCGCGCGGACCTCCCGGAGCCCGCCGGGCAGGGCGCGTTGCCGCTGCGGCGGGGCGTCATGCCGGCTTCGGACGCAGGCGCCGCAGCGCCCAGCCCAGGGCGGCGAGCAGCACCAGGGTGATGGCCGCGCCGAGCAGGCCGGCCAGCGAACGGCCGGCGCCGATCTCCGGCCAGGCCGGGGCTGCCTGCACGGCCGGGGTGGCCGGTGGCGTGCCCGCCGCGGCCGCGGCGGGCGTGTGCGCGGCGGTGGGCGCGAAGTCGTAGTCCGGCAGCAGGGCCACGGCCCGCTGCACCTGGGCGAGGCGATCGTGCACCGGGTGGGCCGGGGCCTCGGGCTCGCTGCCGGCCACCGCGGCAATGGACCACTCGAGGCCGTCCGGGTCGCTGGAGGCGAACCAGGACAGCAGGCCGCCGGTCAGCAGGGCGGCCAGGGCGAAGGCGGCCAGCGGGCGGCGCAAGGGACGGTGCGGCGGGCGGTCCGTGCCGCGGGCGGCGGGGGCGGGCTGCAGCAGGTCGGGTCGGGCGCGGCGCAGGAACAGCAGCACGGCGGCGGTGGCCAGGCCCTCGACCGCGCCGATGGCGAGGTGGATCGGCTGCATCAGCGCCAGGAAGGGCCCGGCCGGCAGGCTCGACAGGCCCGAGGCCACCGTCTGCAGCACCACGCCCAGGGCGCCCAGCTGCAGGCCGATCACGGTGGCCAGCAGCGTGGCCAGCGCGAGCCGGCGGGGGCCGGGCTGGCCGCGGGTCAGGGGCCGGTAGATCAGCGGCCAGGCCACGAAGCAGGGGAAGAAGCCGAGGTTGAAGATGTTCGCCCCCAGCGCCAGCAGCCCGCCGTCGGCGAAGAACAGCGCCTGCACCGTGAGCACCGAGGCAATCACGACGAAGGCCGGCGCCGGCCCGAGCAGGATGGCCAGCAGCATCGCGCCGCCGATGTGGCCGCTCGAGCCGGTGCCCGGGATGGCGAAGTTGATCATCTGGGCGGCGAAGACGAAGGCGCCCAGCACCCCCATCAGCGGCACGATGGCCTCGTCCTGGCGGCGGCGCACCTGGCGCGCCGCCTGGGCCAGCAGGCCGGCCGTGGCGGCCCACATCACCGCGCCGACCGCGGGGGACAGCAGGGCATCGGCCATGTGCATGCGTCTCTCCTTCACCTGGGCCGGCGTCGACCGGCACAGGCATTATGAACTCTGGAAAGTTCTGCATACGCGAGATCCATGCCGGGCCGCGGCGGGCGCAGCGCCGTCGCAGCGGGGCTCTGCCTGAGGGTTTACGCGTGGCTGCGCCCTTGCCGGGGCGGCGGCCGAGGCGGCAGGGTGGTTTGCAGCCTGCGACCGGGGCGGGGCCGCGCTGCAGCGCGGCGCGACAGCCTCAGGCGTCCGCCGAGGGCTCGGTGGCCGATGCCGGGCGGGCGAGGGCCGGCACGAGGTGGTCGTGCCCGTGCGCATGCTGCAGGGCCATCGGCACCAGGTGCAGCTGGCCGTGGCTGACCCCGGGCTGGGTGATCACCGATTCGGCGAAGGCGCGCACCGCCTCGGTGCGACCGCGCAGAATGACGGTCTCGATGCAGTGGTCGTGGTCCAGGTGCGCATGCATCGTGGACACGGTCAGCTCGTGATGGTCGTGCTGCAGGTCGGTCAGGCGCAGCGCGAGCTGGCGGTGGTGGTGGTGGTAGACGTAGCTCAGCGTGGCTACGCAGGGGCCGTCGGGGTGCTCGCGCAGCCGCGCGCTGCCCAGGTCCTGGCGCAGCAGGTCGCGAAAGGCCTCGGAGCGGTTCGCGTAGCCGCGCGCGCGCACCAGCGCCTCGAAAGCCTCGGCCAGCTCGTCGTCCAGCGACATGGTCAGGCGTTTCATCGCGGCCTTTCTTGCCGGGCCTTCAGCCGGCCAGCTTGTCCTGCGTGCGGGTGTCGAAGTCGCTCGCGTCGTGGCGCTCGTGCAGCTGGCTGGCCGGCGGGCCCGACAGGCGGTTGACCATGCGGCCGCGCTGCACCGCCGGACGCTGCGCGATCTCGTCGGCCCAGCGGATCACATGGCGGTACTCGTGCACCGAGAGGAACTCGCCGGCCTCGTAGATCAGTCCCTTGGCCAGCGCGCCGTACCAGGGCCACACGGCGATGTCGGCGATGCTGTAGTGCTCGCCGGCCAGGTAGGGGCTTTCGGCCAGGCGGCGGTCCAGCACGTCCATCTGGCGCTTGACCTCCATCGCGAAGCGGTCGATGGCGTAGGCGATCTTCGTGGGCGCATAGGCGTAGAAGTGGCCGAAGCCGCCGCCCAGGTAGGGCGCGCTGCCGACCTGCCAGAACAGCCAGGACAGGCATTCGGCGCGGCCGGGGCCGGCGGGCAGCAGGGCGCCGAACTTCTCGGCCAGGTACAGCAGGATCGCGCCGGACTCGAACACCCGCACCGGCGCGGGCCCGCTGCGGTCGAGCAGCGCGGGGATCTTGGAGTTGGGGTTGACGCCGACGAAGCCGCTGCCGAACTGTTCGCCCTCGTGGATGCGGATCGGCCAGGCGTCGTACTCGGCGCCGGCATGGCCGAGGGCGAGCAGCTCTTCCAGCATCACGGTGACCTTGACGCCGTTGGGCGTGGCCAGCGAGTACAGCTGCAGCGGGTGGCGGCCCACCGGCAGCTCGCGCTCGTGCGTGGCGCCGGCCACCGGGCGGTTGATGGCGGCGAAGCGTCCGCCGTTGGGCTGCTGCCAGGTCCAGACGCGCGGCGGGGTGTAGTCGGGGGGCGTGCTCATGGCGGGCAGTGTACGCAGCGCGGGCCGATCCTGCGTCGGCCAGGCGCTGCCCGCTGCCCGTTGCCCTCGGCCGCGCTCAGATGCGCGCGGCCTGCGCCAGCGCCTGGTCGATGTCCCAGAGGATGTCGTCGATGTGTTCCAGCCCCACCGACATGCGCACCATGTCGGGCAGCACGCCGGCGGTGCGCTGCTGGGCCTCGTCGAGCTGGCGGTGGGTGGTGGAGGCCGGATGGATCACCAGCGTGCGGGTGTCGCCGATGTTGGCCACGTGGCTCATGAACCGGGCCGCCTCGATGAAGCGCTCGCCCGCGGCGGCGCCGCCCTCGATGCCGAAGGCGAGCAGGCCCGAGGCACCGGGCGCGCCGTCGACGCGGCGGAACTGCCGCTCGGCCAGGGCGTGCTGCGGGTGGTCAGCCAGGCCGGGGTAGTTCACCCAGCGCACCTGCGGGTGCTCGCGCAGGAAGGCGGCCACGCGGCGGGCGTTCTGGCAGTGCCGCTCCATGCGCAGCGGCAGGGTTTCGATGCCCTGCAGGATCTGCCAGGCGCTGGCCGGTGCCAGGGCCGGGCCGTAGACGCGCAGGGTCTCCATGCGCGCACGCATCGTGAAGGCGAAGTCGCCGAAGGTCTCGTGGAACTTCACGCCGTGGTAGCCGGGCGAGGGCTCGGTCATGCCCGGGAACTTGCCGTTGTCCCAGGGGAAGCGCCCCCCTTCCACCACCACGCCGCCCAGCACGCTGCCGTGTCCGCCGAGGTACTTGGTGGCCGAGTGCAGCACGATGTCGGCCCCCAGCGCCAGCGGGTTGCACAGGAAGGGCGAGGGCACCGTGTTGTCGACGATCAGCGGCAGCCCGTGGGCATGCGCCACCTCGGCCACCGCGGCGATGTCGAGGATCTGCAGGCTGGGATTGCCCAGGCTCTCGGCGAAGACCGCGCGGGTCTCGGGGCGGATCGCCGCGGCGAAGGCGCCGGGGTCGGTGGCGTCGACGAAGTCCGTGGCGATGCCGAACTTGCGCAGGTTCACCGCCAGCAGCGTCACCGAGCCGCCGTACAGCCCGCCGGCGGCCACCACGTGGTCGCCGGCCTGCAGCAGCGTGAGCAAGGTGAGCATCTCGGCGGCCATGCCACTGGCACCGGCCACGCCGGCGCGGCCGCCCTCGAGGGCGGCGACGCGCTCCTCCAGCGCCGCCACGGTGGGGTTGGACAGGCGCGAGTAGACGTTGCCGAAGGTCTGCAGGTTGAACAGGCTGGCGGCGTGGTCGGCGCTGTCGAAGACGAAGCTGGTGGTCTGGTAGATCGGCAGCGCGCGTGCGCCGGTGGCTGCATCGGGGATCTGGCCGGCGTGGATCGCCAGAGTCTCGGGCTGGAAGCAGTGGTCGGCCATGGCGCAGGCAGTCGGTGGCGGCTCGGGGGCGGGGGCTGGCAGTCGCGACCGCGCAGCGGGTCAGGTGGGGCGGCGCGCCGAGATCACCCCGGTGTTCACGCCTACCCAGTTCAGGCCGCCGAAGAGCCGGCCGTGCTCGATCTTCACGCAGCGGTCGGCCACGCAGTCCAGTCCGGCGGCGTGGGCGCGCTCGGCCGCTTCGACGTTCTTCACGCCGATCTGCTGCCACAGGCACTTCGCACCGATGGCGATGGCCTGCTCGGCGATCGGCCCGACCTCTTCGCTGCGGCGGAAGACGTCGACCATGTCGACCGGGAAGGGAATGTCGGTCAGCCGCGCGAAGCAGGGCTCGCCCAGCACGTCGCGGCCCGCATAGCGCGGATTGACCGGCACGATGCGCCAGCCGTGCGCCTGCATGTACTTGGCCGCGAAGTAGGACGGCCGGTGCCACTCGGCCGACAGGCCCACCACCGCGATGCTGCGGCACTGCTGCAGGATGCGGCGCAGGGAGGGCATGTCGTCGCTGAAGGGGCTCATCGGGGCCTGCGGCGCTGCAGACGCAGCGGCCGGAAATCGGGTCAGGCGCGCAGCCTAGCGCAGCGCCGCGGCCGCGGGAAGTCGCGCCGACACCGAGGCCCTGAAACGACACAGGGCATCCCGCCTGGGATGCCCTGGGAGCGGCCCGGCCTGCGCCGGACCTGCGTGCTGCTGCGGCACCCGCCCGCCTTTTGGCGGGCCGGGTGGCAGACGCCGGCTCAGATCGCGCGGATGCGGCTGGCCTGCGGGCCCTTCTGGCCCTGGGTCACTTCGAACTCGACGCGCTGGTTTTCGGCCAGCGTCTTGAATCCGGTGCCCTGGATTTCCTTGAAGTGGGCGAAAAGGTCCTTGCCGCCGTTGTCCGGGGCGATGAAGCCGAAGCCCTTGCCCTCGTTGAACCATTTGACGGTGCCGGTTTCGGTAGCCATGTCTTGCTTGCTTTCTGCGGGTGTGAAAAAAGAGATGCGCCAGCTTTCACTGGTGCGGGTCAGCAGGGCCCGGATGGCCGGGCGCTGGGGATGGGAAAGGGAAATGGCGCTCGCGTTCATCGGCGCCGCGGGCGGGCTGCGCCCATCGGGCCCCGCTGCTCGAGGTGCCGGAAGGTGATGCGGCCCTTGCTCAGGTCGTAGGGCGAGAGCTCGAGCGAGACGCGGTCGCCCGCCAGGATGCGGATGTTGTGCTTGCGCATCTTGCCGGCGGTGTAGGCGATCAGGCCGTGGCCGTTCTCGAGTTTCACGCGATAGCGCGAGTCGGGCAGCACTTCCTCGATGAGGCCGCGCATTTCGATGAGTTCTTCCTTGGCCATGGATCAGTTCCCTGGAGTTGGCGATGGGTCGGTGCCGGTCGTGCGCGTGCCGAGCCATTCGAGGCCCCAGGTGCCGGCGCAGCGCGCAGCCTCGCCGGGACAGTCGAAGGTGGGCAGGAAGCGCAGCACGCGGTCGTGCGTGGCGCTGCCGCGGCCGCTGCGGATCGACACGGCAGCGTCGTGGCGGCCGTCGAGGCGGCGATGGGTCAGGGGAGTGACGGTGTACTTCCCGACCTGGAACGGGGTATGGATGGAAGGCTTTCGGGGGCGTCGTCCCGGCGGCGGGACGGCAGTGTCTGAAGTTCAGCGCATTCGGCGCTGGTCGGCGGGGTTGAACTCACTGTCCGGCGGCTGGGGGCAGGGGCACTCGCTGCAGCCCAGGGGCAGCCAGAACATGGAGATCGCCGAGGCAATCAGGACATCTGGCGGAGGGAGAGATCAACAGGGATCTCTGGAGGATTGCTGCATCGGATTCGCAAGAGAACCCGGCAATCTCAGAAGACCGGCAGTGTAGCACGGGCGGTGCATTGCATGCCAGCACAAATCGCCGGCCCGGAACGGGGCTCGATGCCGAGCTTTGCACGTTCCGGGCGGCCGCGTGGGGTTGCAGGCACCCTGGCGCTGCCCCGGCACACGGCCCCACCGGGCGCCCCGCACGATGTGAGCTGGCCCGCATGCCGTGGCAGGTGGGCGACGGTCGGCCCGTGTGCCAGATACACTGCCGCCCGTCATACTGCGGAAATGCCTGGCTGCGCCAGGTCCCGTGACGACCGCCTGCCGACCTATGCCTCCTCCGGTGCCGGACCTGCCGGCCTTCGATCTCAAGAGCAGCGCCTGGACGATCACCGTGCTGCGTCTGCACACGGCCGACGTCGAGGCGCTTGCGGCTGCCCTGCAGGCCTGCTCGGCCGACAGCCCCGGGCTGTTCGACCACGAGCCGGTCGTCCTCGACTTCGCGCCGCTGGCCGCCGACGATCTGGCGCTGGCCATGCCCGCGCTGCTCGAGGCCCTGCGTGGCCAGGGCCTGCGGCCGGTGGCGGTGCAGGGCGGCAGTGCGGCGCAGATGGCCGCGGCGCTCGAGGCCGGCCTGCCGGAGGCTTGCGCCCGTCTGCCGCGCGCAGAGGCGCCGGCCACCGCAGCGCCTGCGCCTGCCGACGCATCGGCCGGCGTGGACGGAGCGGGCGAGGCGGTCGAGGCTGCGGCGCAGGCGCCGCAGGGGGCTGTCGGGACGGTGGGCCTGGACCTGGCTGCGGCGCAGGTCCTGCCGACGCCTGCCCTGGACCCGACCGCCGCCGCGGCCGTGCGCCGCTGTACCACGGTGGTGGTGGACACGCCGCTGCGCTCGGGCCAGCGGGTCTACGCGCGCGGGGGCGATCTGGTGGTGCTGTCGCTGGTGAGTTTCGGCGCCGAGGTGATCGCCGACGGCAGCATCCATGTCTACGGGCCGCTGCGCGGCCGGGCCATTGCCGGGGCGTCCGGTGACGTCGACGCCCGCATCTTCAGCACCGACATGGACCCGCAGCTGGTGTCCATTGCCGGCATCTACCGCACCACCGAGGTGCCCTTCCCGGACGGCGTGCAGGGCCGTGCGGCCCAGGTGCGCCTGGAAGGCGAGCGCCTCGTCGTCGAGCCGCTGCGCTTCTGAAAGCCGGCGTCCGTCCGGTATCGAATTCCGCAGAGAGGAAATCCACCCCCATGAGCAAAGTCATCGTCGTCACCTCCGGCAAGGGGGGCGTGGGCAAGACCACCACCAGCGCGAGCTTCGCCACCGGCCTGGCGCTGCGCGGCCACAAGACGGCGGTGATCGACTTCGACGTCGGTCTGCGCAACCTCGACCTGATCATGGGCTGCGAGCGCCGCGTGGTCTACGACCTGGTCAACGTCATCCAGGGCGAGGCCAACCTGAACCAGGCCCTCATCAAGGACAAGCACTGCGAGCAGCTGCATGTGCTGGCGGCCAGCCAGACGCGCGACAAGGAGGCCCTCAAACAGGACGGCGTCGAGCGCGTGCTGGCCGAGCTGGCGGAGATGGGCTTCGAGTATGTGGTCTGCGACTCGCCCGCAGGCATCGAGACCGGCGCACTGATGGCGATGCACTTCGCCGACGAGGCGCTGGTGGTGACCAACCCGGAGGTCTCCTCGGTGCGCGACAGCGACCGCATCCTGGGCATGCTGGCCTCGCGCACCCGCCGCGCCATCGAGGGCCGCGAGCCGGTCAAGGAGCACCTGCTGGTCACGCGCTACAACCCGCTGCGCGTCGAGGGCGGGCAGATGCTCTCGCTCGAGGACATCCAGGAGATCCTGCGCATCCCGCTGATCGGCGTGATCCCCGAGAGCGAGGCGGTGCTCGAGGCCAGCAACCAGGGCCTGCCGGCGATCCACCTGAAGGACGCCGACGTGGCCGAGGCCTACAAGGATCTGGTGGCCCGCTTCCTCGGCGAGGATAAGCCGATGCGCTTCACCGAGGCGGTCAAGCCCGGCTTCTTCAAGCGCCTGTTCGGCGGGAGGTGAGCGACATGTCCTTCCTGAACTTCTTCGTCGGCGAGAAGAATAAATCCGCCGCGGTGGCCAAGGAGCGCCTGCAGATCATCCTGGCGCACGAACGCAGCGGCCACGGCGCCACCCGGGCCGACTACCTGCCCAAGCTCAAGGAAGAGCTGCTGGCGGTGATCTCGAAGTACGTGCAGATCGAGCCCACCGACCTGAAGGTCTCGCTGGAGCGGCAGGAGAACCTCGAGGTGCTCGAAGTGAAGATCGAGCTGCCCGACCCGCTGCGCTGAGCCGGTCCCGCGCCGCTTCCCCACTTCCCCATGGCCCTCTTTCCCGATGCGCCGCAGCTGGCCGTGCTGCCCAACGGGCTGCGCGTGCTGGTCTACGAGCAGCCGCAGCTCGACAGCGCCTGCGTCAGCGTGTTCGTGCGCGCCGGCAGCGTGCACGAGTCGCGTCGCAGCAGCGGCATCGGCCACGTCCTCGAGCACATGGTGTTCAAGGGCACCGCCACGCGCGACCGGCGCCGCATCAACCTCGATGCCGAACGGCTCGGAGCGGACGTCAACGCCCACACCGACAAGGACCACACCGCCTTCCACCTGCGCGGCCGGGGCTGCGATGCGCCGGCCTTCGTGCACCAGCTGGGCGACCTGGTCTGCCACGCCGCCTTTCCGGCCGAGGAGTTCGAGCTGGAGCGCCAGGTGCTGCTGGCCGAGTACGCCGAGGACGAGGACGACGCGATGTCGACGGCCTTCAAGCTGCTCGACCAGGCCTGCTGGGGCCTGCATCCCTTCGCGCAGCCGGTGATCGGCACGCGCCGCAACCTCGAGCGCTTCGACCGCGACGAACTGCTGGCGCACCGCGAGCGCCTGTACACCGGCGCCAACGTGATCGTCGCGGCGGCCGGGGGCGTCGACGCCGGCGCGATCGTGGCGGCGGCCCGGCAGGCCTTCGCTGCCCTGCCGGCCGGCACACCCAACCAGGTCGAGCCGGCCGCCTACCGCGGCGGCCTGGCTTCGCGGCGCATGGAGGTGGGGGGGGCAGGCGCATGCGGTGATCGGCCTGCCGATTGCCCCGCTGGCGCGGGACGACGGTCTGGCGACGCTGGCCGCGGCCCTGCTGGGCGAGGGCATGAGCTCGCCGCTGATGGAGCGGCTGCGCGAGGAGCGCGGCCTGGTGTACTACGCGGCCTGCTCGGCCGACGTCTTCGACGTGGGCGCGCAGTTCGTCATCGAGGCATCGATGGCGCCGGAGCACCTCGACGAGGTGGTCGGCGAGGCGCTGCGCCTGCTGGCCGCTCAGGCCGGCGCGATCTCGCCCACCGACCTGGAGCGCGCTCGTCGTCAGGTGCAGGTGCGCCGCCTGCGCGACGCCGAACGGCCCGACCGTCTGCTGGAGACGGCGGCGCTCGACCTCTTCGTGCTCGGCCGGGTGCGCCCGGTGGCCGAGCGCATCGCCCAGGTCGAGGGGGTGTCGGCCGAGGCGCTGCAGGCCTGGTTCGCCAGCTGCCTCGAGGCCGGGGCCTCGATCGCCGTGACCGGCCAGGTGGGGCGTGGCGTGCGCGAGCGGCTGCGGCAGCTGCGCGCGGCGCATCTGCCGGCCTGATCGCTGCCGGTTGCCTGCCCCGTGCTGCCACGCCACCGAAGCTGCAATCCACCGCGTGTCGAGGGTAAACCCCAGGCATTCGGCTGCATGGCTTGTCTACACTGATCATTTGCATACTGACGATATGTGCGCATTCTTCAGGCGCGCTGCCTGAGCGCGAAACCGCCGGAACTCCCATGACCTCCTACCTCTGGAACCCGCCTGCCGTGCCGTCGCTGCCCGTGCGTGGCCGAACCGAGCGCCTGCCGGTGAACCGCATCTTCTGCGTCGGCCGCAACTACCTCGCGCATGCGCTGGAGATGGGCGGCAGCCCGGTGGACAAGGCCACCGAGCGCGCCTTCTACTTCACCAAGTCGCCCCAGGCGCTGGTGGGCAGCGGCAGCACGGTGCCCTACCCGCCCGAGACGCAGAACTACCACCACGAGATGGAGCTGGTGCTGGTGATCGGCCGGCCGGGCTTTCGTGTCGAGGCGGCCGATGCCCACGAACTGATCTACGGCTATGCCGCCGGCCTGGACATGACCCGCCGCGACCTGCAGTCCGCGGCCCGCCAGAAGGGCCTGCCCTGGGACACCGCCAAGGATGTCGAGCAGGGCGCCGTCTGCTCCGAGGTCGCGCCGATGCCCGGCGTGGTCCTCGAGCGCGGCGAGATCGCCCTCGAAGTCAACGGCCAGATCCGCCAGAAGTCCGACATCGGCAAGCTGATCTGGAACATCCGCGAGATCATCGCGGACCTGTCGGGCTACTACCACCTGCAGCCCGGCGACCTGATCTACACCGGTACCCCCGACGGGGTCGGCCCGGTGGTGGCGGGAGACCACCTCACCGGCCGCGTCGAGGGCGTCGGCGAGATCCGCCTGACCATCGGCCCGGCGCAATAAGCCGCACGGCAGGCCATGCCGCAGGCCGCGTGGCCGGCAGCGCACCCCCGTGGCGCTGTCCATGTCTGCCCGTTGCCGCCTGTTCCTGCCCATTTCCCAGCTTCCCGATTCTCAACACCCGAGGTCACCGACCATGTCCATCGCACGTCGTTCCCTGCTGGCCGCCGGTGCGGCCCTGCTTGTCTCGGCCGCTCCGGCGCAGGCCCAGACCGTCACCCTCAAGGTGCACCACTTCCTGCCCTCCACCTCGAATGTGCACGTCAACCTGATCAGCACCTGGTGCGCCAAGATCGCCAAGGAATCCGCCGATCGCCTGAAGTGCCAGATCTACCCGGCGATGACCCTGGGCGGCGCACCGGCCCAGCTCTTCGACCAGGCCCGTGACGGCGTGGCCGACATCGTCTGGACCCTGCCGACCTACTCGGCCGGCCGCTTCCTGAAGAGCGAGGTCTTCGAGCTGCCCTTCCTGACGCGCAGCGCCAAGGGCTCCAGCCAGGCCTTCTGGCACTACGTGCAGAAGCACGCACAGGACGAGTTCCGTGGCGTGAAGCCGCTGTGGCTGCACACCAACGACGGCTCGTCCTTCCACATGGGCAAGGGCAAGACGGTGGCCCGCCTGGAGGACCTGAAGGGCCTCAAGATCCGCGCCGCCACGCGCCTGAACTCGCGCATGCTGGCCGCGCTGGGCGCCACGCCGGTGCAGATGCCGCTGCCGGCCGTGCCGGAGTCGATCGCCAAGGGCGTGATCGACGGCGCCATGGTGCCCTGGGAGGGCGTGCCTGCCGTGAAGCTGCACGAGATCGCCGGCAGCCATGTCAACGTCCCGGCGGGCGCCGGCAAGTTCGCCAACTCGATCTTCGCCTTCGTGATGAACCAGGCGAAGTACAACAGCCTGCCGGCCGACCTGAAGAAGGTGATCGACGACAACAGCGGACCGGCCGCATCGGCCTGGGCCGGCGGCACCGGCTTCGACGGCGTGGTGACGGCCAACCAGAAGCTGGCCAGCGACCGCGGCAACGCCATCTCGGCACTGAGCGCGGCCGAACTGCAGCGCTGGGTGCAGGCCAGCGCCAACGTGGACGACGAGTGGGTCAAGGAAGTCAGCGCCAAGGGCGCCAACGGCAAGGCCCTGCTGGACGACGCCCGCGCGCTGATCGCCCAGTACGACAAGTAAGCCGGCGCGGTCCGACCGGGGCGCCTGCGCCCCGGTCTGCATCCGGCGAGAACGTGACACGGCCCCGGGACGCCATCGTGGCGTCCCGGGGCCGTGTGCGTTCGGGGCCGGTGCGGGCGCGATCAGGCCGCGGGGCTGGCCTTGCGCAGGATCGCGTAGAGCTGGTCCTTCAGGTGCAGCTTTTCCTTCTTGAGGATCTCGATCTCCTCGTGGGTGCCATGCTCGATGTGCGCCTCCATGTTCTTGATCTTCTGGTCGAGTTCGTTGTGCTTGTCGAACAGATGCAGGAAGTGGTGGTCGCTGGTCTTGAGCTGGGTGATCAGGTCGCGGTACTCGGGGAACATCGGGGACTCCTCTTGTGGGGCAGGGGCGAGGGTGCCGGGCGGCACCGATGTGCGCACTCTAATCCATGCGCGAACCCCGCGAGCGGCTTTGCACCGTTGTGGTGCATCGATCTGCGCCCGGCCTGCCTCAGATCAAGTTACACCCCTGCGTCGAAGGGCGCGGACGCGCCCGCCGCAACGGTGGCGCCCGGCTCGCGCGGCGCCACGCCCCGTGGAGCCGGTCCGTCGGCCGGGGCCAGAAACCGCTCCACCAGCCGCACCCAGAAGGCCGCGCCGATGGGGATGTTGTCGTCGTGGAAGTCGTAGGCCGGGTGGTGCACCATGCAGGCGCCTGGCGGCGGGACGGCGCCGATCTCGTCCCCCGGACGTTGCTCGAGGCTGCCGGTGCCGTTGCCGATCAGCAGGTAGCTGCCGGGCACCCGCTCGAGCAGGAAGGCGAAGTCCTCGCTGCCGGTCAGCGCCGGGCCCTGCAGGGTGACCTGCTGCGGGCCGAGCAGCTCCAGCGCCACCTGGCGGGCCAGCTCGGTCTCGGCGGGGGTGTTGACCAGCACGCTGTAGCCGCTGCGCCACTCGACCTCGGCGCGCAGGCCGAAGCTCTCGGCCTGCGCGGTGGCCAGCGCGCGGATGCGCCGCTCCAGCAGGCTGCGCACCTCGCGGTCCAGGGCGCGCACGCTCAGCTCCAGCGTCGCCTGAGCCGGTATGACGTTGTGGGCCTGTCCGGCGTGCAGCACCCCCACCGTGACCACCGCGGTCTGCTGCGGATCGACGTTGCGCGAGACGATGGTCTGCAGCGCCATCACCAGGCTGGCCGCGGCCACCACCGGGTCGGCGGCGTGCTGGGGCATGGCACCGTGGCCGCCCACCCCATGCAGGGTGATGGTGGCGTAGTCGGAAGAGGCCATCGCCGCCCCATCGCGCAGCACCAGCCGGCCCTGGGGGATGCCCGGCATGTTGTGCATGGCAAACACGGCATCGCAGGGAAAGCGCTGCAGCAGGCCGTCGGCCAGCATGCGCTGGGCGCCGCTGCCGCCGGGCACGCCGCCCAGCTCCTCGGCGGGCTGGAAGATCAGGTGCAGCGTGCCGCTGAAATCGGCCTGCTGCGCCAGCCTTTCGGCCGCGGCCAGCAGCATCGCGGTGTGGCCGTCGTGGCCGCAGGCGTGCATGCGACCGGCATGGCGGCTGCGCCAGGGGCGGCCCTCACCTTCGGCCTCCTGGATCGGCAGAGCGTCCATGTCCGCACGCAGGCCCAGCGAACGGGTTCCGCCGCCGCGCCGCAGCGTGCCGACCACCCCGGTGCCCCCCACCTCTCGGGTGACTTCGTAGCCCCAGGCGGCCAGCCGTTCGGCCACGATGGCGGCGGTGCGCAGCTCGGCAAAACCCAGCTCCGGATGGCGGTGCAAATCCCGGCGCAGCTCGATGAAGGGCGCCGCCGCCCGGCCCATCTCGACCAGCAGCGTCCGGGCGTCAACGATGGCGTTCACTGCGCTTCCAGCTTGATGGCCTTGGCGATGCCGCGGAAGCGCGCCGTCTGCGCCTCGTACTCCTTCTGGGCCTCGGCCGGGCTCAGCATTGCGGGGATCATGCCGCCCAGGCCCTCCAGCTGCTTGCGCACCTGCTCGTCGCCCATCGTGCTGGCCAGCGCCTTGTTGATCGCCTGCACCACCGGCTCGGGCGTGTCCTTGCGCACGAAGTAGCCGGTCCAGGCGTTGTAGGCGAAGTCCTTGGCCTTGACCAGCTGGCTGTCGTTGATGCTGCGGTACCCCTTGAGCATCGGCACCTCCACCTTGCCGGCCGGCGCCAGCGTGGCGAGGATCTTCAGCCGCCCCTGCTCGACCAGCGCCACGTCCTTGGCGCCCACGACGATGAAGCTCACGTCCACCTGCCCGCCGGCCAGGTCGGTGGACAGCGGCGCCATGCCCTTGTAGGGCACATGCGTCATCGGCGCGCCGGCCAGGTGGGCAAAGTGCTCGCCCAGCACATGGTAGAACGAACCCACGCCCACGCTGCCATAGGTCAGCGGCCGGCCCTCGGATGCAGCCTTCTTGGCCAGCGCGGCCAGCTCATCGATGTTGCTGGCCGGCAGGTCCTTGCGGGCCAGCACCGCCATCGGGAAGGCACCGATGATCTGCACCATGCGGAAGTCTTCCGACTTGTACTTCACCGCCTGCAGCGCCATCGGCGCCAGGATCAGCTCGTTGGGCGAGCCCTGGTAGATCATGTGGCCGTCGGCCGGCTGGCTCAGCACCTTCTGCGCACCCAGCGCACCACTGACGCCGCCCAGGTTCTCCACGATCACCATCTGCCCCAGCGCCTTGGCCAGCGGCTTTTCCACCGTGCGGGCGATCGCGTCGGAGAGGCCGCCGGCGGGGTAGGGCACCATCAGGTTGACCTGCCGGCTCGGGAAGGTCTGTGCCGCAGCGGGCGCCGCAGCGGTCGCCAGCAGGGCTGCAGCCACTGAGAGGCCGAGCAGGGTCGTGAGGGTGTGGCGTTTGGTCGGTTGCATGGCTTGTCTCCGAGGTGGCCGGCCCGTCCTGACATCCGGGGGCCGATGCGTTGGAAGACCCATCGTAGAGAGCGACCCTGGCGGCGTCCAATGCATTTATTATTTCGAAACGATTCGTTGGGATCATCGTTTTCGCAGGAGGCCGCCGATGACCCTGGTCCAGCTCCGCCACCTCGTCTCCCTGGCGCAGACCGGCTCTTTCCGCCGCTCGGCCGAGGCGCTGTTCCTCACCCAGCCGGCGCTGAGCCGCAGCATCCAGGCGCTGGAGGAGGAGCTGGGTCAGCGCCTGTTCGACCGCATCGGCTGGCGCAGCGAACTCACCCCCTTCGGCCGGGAGGTGCTGGCCCGCGCGAAGCGTCTGATCACCGAAGCCGAGCACCTGAAGGAAAGCGCCGCGCGCCTGCAGACCGGCCAGGCCGGCCGCCTGCGCGTGGGGCTGGGCTCCGGGCCGGGCGCCATCCTGACCGCGCCGGTGCTGCGCCACATGGCCACCCACCACCCGGCCGCGCAGGTGGAGTTCGCCCGCGGCCGCACCGCGCTGCTGGAGCAGGCCCTGCGCGAGCGCCGGCTGGACGCACTGGTGGTGGACATCCGCTCGGTCCCCCCCTCGGCCGACCTGCTGGTGCAGCCGCTGGCCGAACTGCGCGGTGCCTTCCTCTGCCGCGCCGGGCACCCGCTGCGGGCCGAGGCCAGCCAGGCCCCCCTGCCCTTCGACAGTCTGCGCCGCTACCCGATGGCCTCCAGCCCGCTGAGCGACGAAATCGGCCGCCTGCTGCTGGAGCGCTACGGCCCCCAGGCCCACCTGGACGACTGCATCACGTTGCGTTGCGAGGACATCGGCACCCTGGTGCAGGTGGTGGCCAGCAGCGACGCCATCCTGCTGGCGGTGCGCGCTGCGGCACCCGACCTGCTGGAGCTGCCGGTCCACCCGCCGCTGAACGCCACCGCCCGCTTCGGCCTGGTGACGTTGGTGGGCCGCTCAGAGCCGCCGCTGCTGGAGGTGCTGCGGCGGTTGATCGCGGAGTTGCTGCGGGATTGACGGCGGCGAGGGCCGGCCGCCCCTCGGGCGCTCCCTATCATCCCCCCATGCTCACCCTCGACCAGACCCTCGGCTTCCTGCTGGCCGCCCTGCTGATCACCGCCACGCCCGGGCCGGACAACCTGATGGTGCTCGGCCTGGGCATGTCGCGCGGGCGGCGCGCGGGCATCGCCTTCGGCCTGGGCTGCGCGTTCGGCTGTCTGAGTCACACCGCGCTGGCCGTGCTGGGCGTGAGTGCGGTGGTGGCGGCCTCGCCGACCGCCTTCACGCTGCTGACAGGGATCGGCGGCGGCTACCTGGTCTGGCTGGGGGTCCAGTGCCTGCGCAGCGCCGGCACGGTCGCGCCCGCGTCCGCAGGCGGCCCGGGCGGCATGACGGATGCGCTGCCGTGGCGCCGGCTGTTTGCCCGGGGGCTGCTCGCCAACGCGGTCAACCCGAAGGTGGTGCTGTTCTTCCTGTCCTTCCTGCCGCAGTTCGTCGAGCCGGCGCGTGGCGCGGTCGGCTGGCAGCTCGGCGCGCTGGGCGTGGTCTTCACGATGCAGGCGGCGCTGCTGTTCGGCGCCCTGGGTGGGTTTGCCGGCACGGTGGGGACCTGGCTGATGCGCTGGCCTCGCGCCGGGCTCTGGCTCGACCGGGTGGCCGGGGGCGTGTTCATCGGGCTGGGGCTGCGCATGCTGGCGCTTCGCTGAGGATCGGACACGCGCGCGACATCCCCTGGGGGCCGTTCGGGATCAGAATCGGCGCACGGCTGCGCTGGCGCGCGCAGGACGCGCGGGTCCGTCCACCGCAGCATTCCGAGGAGACCTCGATGCCCACCAGGAAGAAATCCGCCACGCCGGCCCCGGCGGCACCGGCCGCCGGCCCTCCCGGCCCCGGCGACAGTTCCCTGCTGTCGCTGGCCCGGCAGGTACGCGGCTGGACCGACACCGTCCTGGGTCTGGCCGGAACGGCCACCGACCTGGGCCTGAGCCTGGCGCATTCCGCGGTGCGAGACCCCGCCAAGAAGGCCGCCGTGGCACAGGCCGGCCGGCTGATCCGCCAGTGGCGCGAGGCGGCCGGGCTGACGCTGGACGAGGTGAGCGAGGCGGTCGGCCTGGGCGACACCGCACTGATCAGGCAGGCCGAGGGCGGGGTGGTGGCGCTGCCCTTCGACGTGGTGCTGCGCCTGGCCGGGGTGCTGGGCCGGCACGATCCCATCCCGCTGCTGATGGGGCTGACGCGGCAGTACTCGCCCGAGCTCTGGGCCGCGCTGGAGTCGCTGGGCATCGGCCGGCTGGCCGTGCAGGGCGCGCGCGAGCGCGAGCTGGCCAACATCTATAGCCGCAGCGATGCGGCGCGCGAACTCGACGATGCCCGCTTCGCGGTCGTGCTGGCCTTCACGCAGCAGGCCTTCGACACGGCGCTGGCGCTGACCGCGGCACCGGCGGCCCCGCCGGCGCAGGCGTCCGCGGCCGCCGCGCCCGGCCCGTCGGCTCCCTCCGAGCGAGCGCGTGCCGCCCGCAAGGCCGCGGCGGCACCCAGGGCGGTCCGCAGCCGGACGGCCGCCTCGACATGAAGGCCGCCGCATGACGCCCCTCAGCGGCCTGGACGGTGCCTTCCTGCACCTGGAGACCGAAGCCACGCCGATGCATGTGGCCTCGCTGCACCGCTTCGACCCCCCGGCCGGAAAGAAGCGCTTCGACTTCCTGGCCGAGATGCGCCGACAGCTGCGCGGCCGGCTGAGCCTGGCGCCGGTGCTGACGCGGCGGCTCGCGCCGATGCCGCTGCAGTTCGCCAACCCGGTGTGGGTGGAGGATCCGGCGGTCGATGTCGACCAGCATGTCACCGGCCTGCGGCTGCCGGCACCGGGCGGGCAGCGCGAGCTGGAGGACGCGGTGGCCGGCCTGCATGCGCAGCTGCTGGACCGCAGCCGCCCGCTCTGGCAGGTCACGGTGATCGACGGCCTGGCCAGCGGCCAGCTGGCCTACTACGTGAAGATCCACCACGCCCTGCTGGACGGGCAGGCCGGCGTGATGCTGGCGCAGGTGCTGTTCGACGTGACCGCGAAGCCTGCGCCGCGGCCGCGCCGGCGCGCCGCGAAGGCGGGGGCAGGGGAGGGCGGTGGGACGGCCACCACCGCGCTGGCGCCGGGCGAGGCCGCCTCTCCGGGCCCCCTGGCCCTGGCCGGCGCGGCGCTGAAGCACGATGCGGCGCAGTACATCAAGCTGCTGCGGCACCTGCCGGAGGTGGTGACGACGCTGGCCGGGCTGCTCGGCGTGGGCGGCGCTGGCGGCGGCAGGCGGGCGATCGCCGCGACGGCCGCGGCCGAGGCCACGGCGTCGTCGGCCGAAGCCCGGAGCCGGCCCGGCCGCGCCTTCGGCCCGAGGACGCCGCTGAACGTGCCGATCACCGCCGAGCGGACCTTCGCCGGCGTGTCGCTGCCGCTGGAGGCGCTCGAGGCGCTGGCCGCGCAGCACGAGGCCAAGCTCAACGACATCGTGCTCGCGCTGTGCAGCGGCGCGCTGCGGCGCTACCTGGCCCGGCACGGCGGCGTGCCGCGCAAGCCGCTGGTCGCGACCATGCCGATCTCGCTGCGCGCGGCCGGCAACACCGAGTTCACCACCCAGGCCACGCTCAGCCTGGTCAGCCTGCACAGCCACCTGGCCGACCCGCTGCGGCGGCTGCGGGCGATCCGCGATTCGGCCGGGTCGGTGAAGGCGCTGGCGCGCACGGCCCGCAACGTCATCCCGACCGACTTCCCCTCGATCGGCTCGCCCTGGCTGCTGCAGAGCCTGGCCGCGCTGTACGGCAAGAGCCGGCTGGCCGGCGCGATGCCGCCGATCGCCAACGTGGTGATCTCCAACGTGCCCGGCCCGCCGATGCCGCTCTATGCCGCCGGCGCCCGGATGACCGACTACTGGCCGCTGTCGATCACCGAGCACGGCGTGGGGCTGAACATCACCGTCATGAGCTACGCGGGCACGCTGGGCTTCGGCTTCACCGCCGCGCGCTGCGCGGTACCGGATGCCCGGGAGCTGACCGCCGCGCTGATGGAAGCCTTCGACGAGCTGCGGGCTGTGCCCCTGAAGGCGGCGCCGGGCCAGGCCGCCCCCGCCGGGAAGGCGGTCGCAAAGAAGGTGGCCGCCAAGAAGGTGGCCGCCAAGAAGGTTGCGGCCGGAAGGGCCTCCTCCCGCAAACCGGCTGCCGCCTGAGCGCTGCAGCCGATGCACAGACGAACCGAGACTCCCATGCGCCAGCTGAGCCGACACGAGGCGAGCTTCCTGTACGCGGACACGCTGCACGCCAATGCCAACGTCACCTTCGTGCAGATCTACGACCCCAGCACCGCGCCGGGCGGGGCGGTGCGCTTCAAGAGCATCCTGGCGCACCTCGAGGGGCGGCTGCACCGCTCGCCGGTGTTTCGCAGCAAGCTGCTGCGCGTGCCCTTCGAACTCGACGAGCCCTACTGGGTCGAGGACGAGCATTTCGACCTCGAGTACCACGTGCGCCACATCGCCCTGCCCAAGCCGGGCGACTGGCGGCAGTTCTGCATCCAGGCCTCGCGCATCCACGCCCGCGCGCTGGACCTGAACCGCCCGCTCTGGGAGATCTACGTCATCGAGGGCCTGGACAGCATCACCGACCTGCCCCCGGGCAGCTTCGCCCTGCTGACCAAGATCCACCACGCCGCCATCGACGTGGAAAGCCGCAACGAGCTGATCGAGCTGCTGCACGACCGCAGCCAGCGCCCGCCGAAAGCCGCGCCGCCCGAGCCCTGGTTCCCCGAGCGTGCCCCGGGGGGGCTGGCGCTGCTCACGCGTGCGGCGCTGCACCACGTGGTCTCGCCCTTCCGGCTGGCCTCGCCCATCGCCCGGGCCCTGCCCAAGGCGCTGGCCTTCACCCGCGACCTGCTGCACCCCGAGCACCACCTGTCGGCCACGCGCTTCCATGCGGTGGTGTCGCCGCACCGGGTGTTCGACACCCGGCGCTTCCTGGTCGAGGAGTTCGAGGCCATCCGTGCGCTGGTGCCGGGGGCCACGGTCGACGACGCGGTGCTGGCGATCTGTGCCGGCGGCCTGCGCGCCTACCTGGCCCGCCACGCCGAGCTGCCCGAGGCGGACCTGACCGCCGACGTGCCGGAGCCGGGGGAGTCGCCCACGCCCGGTGTGGCCCATGCCAGCCGCCGCATCCAGCTCGGCACCCGGCTGGCCGACCCGGTCGAGCGGCTGGCCTGGATCCGGTCGCAGACCGCGCTGCCGGCCGCCCAGGCGGCGGCCGCGGCGCAGCGGCTGGCGCCGCCCTGCTGCACGATCACGGCGCTCGGCAGCCCGCCGGGGCCGGTGTACCTGGTCGGGGCGCACATGACCTACTTCTCCGCCCTGCTGCCGATCGCCGACGGGCTGGGGCTGGTCTTCGCGGTGAGCCGCTACGACGGCCGCATCGTGATCTCGCCCACCTCCTGCCGCGAGCTGATGCCCGACCCCGAGGTCTTCACCCAGGGCCTGCGCGACGGTTTCCAGGACCTGCTGGCCCTGGCGCGGCGCGATCCGTCGCTGGCCGGGAGTGCCGCAGGGGCGGCGGCCGCATCGGCCGCCGCCGCGATCCCGCGTCAGGCCGCCCGGCGCTCGCCACGCAAGGCTGCCGCCTCGGCTGGCGCGGTGAGCCCCGGCGCCGACGGCCTCACACCGGCAGCCGCTCGTGCGTCAGCAGCCGATACGCCTGCCCCAGCAGCCCGGAAGGCTCGAAGCGCTGCCAGGCCCCCTCGGGCTGCGACAGGCGCTCGGCGACGATCCACAGCACCACCGGGTTGAAGCCCAGGCCGATATGGCTGCCCGGCACGCGGATGTTCTCGTGCCGGGTCGGGTCGCCTTCCACCGTGGCTTCCTGCGGTGGCACCACGCCGTCGCTGATCGAGTAGAGGCAGCTCAGCGGCATCGGCAGGGCCAGGCGCTCGCGCAGCTTGCGCGCGCGCGGCTGCATGGTGTGCGCGGCCGGGCCCTTCGGGTGGGCAATCAGCCGGTACATCGCCTTGACCAGCGGCGGCGAGGCGCTGCCCTGCGGGTCCACCGACACCGGGCTGCCCAGCGTGATCACGCTGCGCACGCAGTCGGGCACCTGGTGCGCGCCGTAGCAGGCGAACACGCCGCCCAGGCTCCAGCCCACCAGGCTGACCTTGCGCCCGCTGCGGTGGTGCAGGAAGCGGATCTTCTGCTCCAGCGCGGCCGCATGCTTGGCGTGGAAGCCCACGTTGCGGCCCAGCCCCCAGGTCTCCACCGCGTAGCCGCGGTTGCGCAGGTAGACCTCCAGCGCCAGCAGCGTGGCCTCGCTGCCCATGAAGCCGGGCAGCAGCAGCACCGGGTGGCCGTCGCCCTGCGGTGCGCTGGTCAGCAGCGGCAGCGACCAGGGCAGCGAAGCCATTTCCCACAGCGCACGCCACTCCAGCAGGGAGTGCCAGAGCTTGGGTCGGCCGGTGTGGGGGTGTCGCGAGGCCATGCGGCCGATGTTAGGGGGCGGGGCCGCCGTACCAGGTCGCCCGCGCGACGCGGGCCGGGAAGTCCCGCTCGGTGGATACCCTCAGCGGTGGTCCGCCCGGCGGCCGTGGCGCCCCGACTCCCGCAACGGCTGAAGGAAACGCCCCACCTCGGCCAGCGCCTCGCGGGCCTCGGGCAGCTCCGGGTGGAAGATCGGCCAGGCATGCACCGGGTGGGCCCAGGTGGCCAGTTGCACCGGCGAGCCGGCGGCGCGGGCCCGGGCGGTGTAGCGCCGCGCGTCGTCCAGCAGCATCTCGGCCTCGCTGGCCAGCAGCAGGGTCGGCGGCAGGTTCGCCAGGTCGCCCCGCAGCGGCGAGAGCGTCGGCCCGCGCGGGTCGATGCGGGTGTAGGCCCAGGTCATGCCGATCAGGAGCCGGTCGGACAGCCGCATCATCCGGCCCAGCATCGGGCCGAGCATCACGTCGCGTTCGCACAGGCGGCGCAGGCTCGGGCTGGCCAGGCAGCTGTCGGTGAGCGGCGACAGCGCCACCGCCGCGTCCGCCTGCCGAAGGCCGGCATCGCGCAGCCAGGCGATCAGCGCCAGCGCCAGGTTGCCGCCGGCCGAATCGCCCGCCACGACGGCCTGCTGCGCCGGCGTGCGGTCGTCGGCGCCCTGCGGGCCGTGTTCGAGCATCCAGCGCCAGGCGCGCCGGCTGTCCTCCAGGCCGGCGCTGCGCGGGTGCTCGGGCATCAGGCGGTAGTCGATCGCCAGCACGGCCCCGCCGGTCAGGCGGGAGAAGGCGCTGGTCAGCGTGCGGTGGCTGCGCGCGCTGCCGACCACGAAGCCGCCGCCGTGCAGGTAGAGCGTGCGCCGCGACGGGTCCGCACCGGGCGCCAGCACCCACTCGGCCGGGATGCCGTCGCAGTCCACCGGCACGAAGGTGGCGCCGAAGTCCCGCCCGGCGAAGGCCTGATCGAGGTGTGCCCGCAGCCGCAGGATGCGCGCCCGCCCGTGCACGCCCTGCAGCGAGCGGCCCAGTTCGCGCAGCGAGGCTTCCACCTGCTGCAGCTGCGCACTCGGCCCTGCCTTCAGCCCGAAACGCCGCCAGCCCGGCCCCTCGGCCAGATCGTCGAAGGCCGACAGGTCGGGGGCGCGCAGGCGGCGCAGGCCGAGCAGGGCCGCGGCCAGCACCCCGAGCACGAAAACCAGCGTCAGCCCCAGCCACTCAGCCATCGATCGGTCACCTCCGGCGGGCAGTGTAGGGCCGGCCGGCAGCCTCCCACACAGCCTCCGACCGCGCCGCCGGTCGCCGCCGAGTCCACCCGATCAGGCCATGAAACCCAGGTCCGGCGGATGACCGTTGGCCAGCGTGAAGTGGCGCAGGTTCGGCAGCAGGCCGCCGAGTTCGCCCTCGCCCACGCCGAACCAGCGCCCCAGCGTGGCGGCGTACTGGTCCACCGAGGTGCTGGGGATCAGGCGGCCCTGGCCGATGTGCCACTGGTCCTCGGGTGCATCGGTCTCGCCGATCGACAGGGGCGGCGGCCGGCCGTAGAAGGCCTTGCCGCGCACGGCACCGCCGACGATCAGGTGGTGGCCGCCCCAGCCGTGGTCGGTGCCGTTGCCGTTGCTGGCCAGCGCACGGCCGAAGTCCGAGGCGGTGAAGGCGGTCACGCGGTCGGCCACGCCCAGCTCCACCGTGGCCTGGTGGAAGGCCGTCATCGCCTCGCTGACCTTGCGCAGCAGGCCCGGCTGCTCTTCCACCAGCCGGTCGTGCAGGTCGAAGCCACCGAGCGAGACCAGGAAGACCTGCCGCTTCGCACCCAGTGCGCTGCGTGCCGCAATCATGCGCGCCACCACGCGCAGCTCGGCAGCCAGCGAATTGCCCGCCGGGAAGGGCGTGGCCAGCGCCGGCGCGCCGTCGAGTGCGGCCCGCAGCATGGCTTGCGCACCGATCGACCGGCCGGCGATGCGGTTGTACTCATGCTCGAGCACATGGCCGCGCGGCTCGGACAGCATCGCACGCAGCCGCTGGGCCACTGCGGCCTGGTTGGGGTTGCCGAAGATGCCGTGCGGGCCGTTGGCCAGGGCGCCGATGGCCACCGGCCCGTCGCGGCTCACCTGGTACTGGATGGCCTGCTGACCGCTGAGGAACACCGCATTGCCGCTGGCCGAGATGCAGGTGAACAGCGACTGGCCGTTGTTGGCCAGCGCCAGGTCGCCGATCTGCCCTCCCCAGCCGTTGGCCGAGCCCTCGGCGCGCTGCGACTGCCACACCGACTGCTGGTCGTTGTGCGACATCAGCTGCGGCGGCAGCGGGTGGGCGGTGCGGTCGGGGCTGAAGTAGCCGGTCCGCGTGGTGGGCTGGATCAGCGGCCCCACGTTGAGCAGCACGGCCGCCTGGCCGTCGTTGAACAGGCCGGCCAGACCGGGCATGGCCGGGTGCAGCGCGTACTCGAGGCCGCCCGCCAGCGCAGCGCTGGGCTGCAGCCGCGTGGCCGTCAGCGCCGCGCGCTCCAGCGCCAGGCCCGCCGGGCCTGGCCCGGCCTGGCGGATGTTGCGGTAGCGCTGCCAGCTCGGCTCGTCATAGGCCACGACGGTGTTGGCGTGGTCGTTGCCGCCGTACAGGAAGACGCAGACCAGCGCCTTGTAGTCGGTGGCGGTGAAGGCCGCGGCTTCGCCCATGGCCGCCAGGTTCAGGCCCAGCGGCGTGGCCGCACCCACGGCGGCCAGTTGGCCGGCGCGGCGCAGGAAGGCACGGCGGTTCAGCGGCAGGGGGTCGATGAGGTGCATGGCGTCCTTCCCTTCACTTCTGCACGAGGTACTCGGCGCAGCACATCACCAGCGTGACGGCGGCCACCACACGCCAGCGCCGGGTGTTGGCGTCCGATGCCGCCGTCACCGTGGCGCCCAGGGTCAGGATCTCGGCGATGCGCTGCACGTTGGCCTCGCTGATCTGCCCGGCCGCCAGCAGCAGGTTCAGGCGCCAGACCAGCGCCGGGGCGTTGTGCGCCAGCGCGATCTCGGCGTCGACCCTGGCCTGCCAGTCCGACCAGGCCTGCGCCGGGCCGATGGCGCCCAGGTTCAGGTTGTCGATGGCGTTGGCCCACTGCGCCACCGTGGACTCGTTGACGATCTGGAACTCCGGCGCGGTGGCACCGGCGGCGGCCATCGCGGTGCCGGGCGGCACATGGCCCGGGCGGAACCAGTTGAACACCGATGGCGGCGTGAAGGCCCGCTGGCCGTACCAGAGCAGCGGGTTGCCGAAGTCCTGCGGCCACAGGCCCCAGATGCCGCTGCGCGGCTGCACGCCGAAGCTGCGCAGCCACTGCAGCACGCGCACCAGCGGCTCGCGCAGCTTGCCGTGCGTGGCGGAGGCCAGGCTGGCGCTACCGCGCGCCTCTTCGTCGAGCAGGATGGCGCGCCACACGGCCTTCAGGTCGCCGCGCACCCCGGCGCCGTTGTCGGCGAAGGCCGCCGCCACCCGGGCCACGTAGGCCGGGCTCGGGTTGCTCGTCACCAGGCGCTGGATCATCTGGCGGCCGAAGAACGGGCCGACGTTGGGGTGACGGAACAGCAGGTCCAGAGCCGCGCCCAGCCGCGCCGGGCCGTCGCTGCCGGCCGGGATCACGGTGCCCATCACCACCGCCTGGCGGGTGGAGTGCTTGGCGGCATCGAACACCATCGCGCGGCGGGTGTACTCGGGGTAGGGCCGGTCATTGCCGGTGATCGGCACGAAGAAGCGCCGCCCGTCGTCCCACCAGTCCCAACCGGTGAAGACGCGGGCGAGCTGGGTCACGTCGTCCTGCGTGTAGGTGGGCAGCGGCTGGCCGTCGCCGCCCAGCCGGGGCGTGCCGTCGGCGTTGAGCTGCACCAGGCCGATGCTGAACAGCTGCATCACCTCGCGGGCGTAGTTCTCGTCCGGCACACGGCCGATCGCGGGGTCTTCCTTCAGGTTGCCGCGCGTGTTCAGCCAGGCGCCCATCGCCGGGTTCAGCGTCATCGCCTCCAGCAGGCTGCGGAAGTTGCCGAAGGCGTGGTCCTGCAGCTGGTCCCAGTAGTGTGCGATGGCCATGCCCGTCCACGGCATCTGGGCGACCAGCGACGACACCACGAAGAACTCCGACAGTGCCAGCGCCACGCGCTGCCGCACTGGATCGGCGGAGCCGGCAGCCTCTTTGGCCAGCACCACCTCGGCGGTGGGCCCGCCACTGTCGTACAAGGCTCGCTCGTCGATGTTGGCCCAGCCGTTGGCCTGCATCCAGTCCCAGGCACGCTGGCCGCGGGGCAGGCTCATCTGGGCGTCGAGCCAGGCCGCTGCGCCCTGGGCCTTGACCGCCGCGATGTCGGCGTCCGTGGCCCCGAACGTGGCCTGCTGCAGGAAGCGCGCGGCCGCCATGTCGGCCGCATTCAGAGCCGCCGGAGGTGGTGCGGGCGGTGTCGGTGCGACCGGGTCCGATCCGCCGCCGCCACCGCCGCCACCACAGGCGGCCAGGGCCGTCGCGCCCAGGCCCGCCGCGGCCGGCCATGCCGCAGCGGGGCGCGGTACCTGCACCGGTTCAGGCGGCACAGCCGCCATGGCAGCCGCGCTGGCGGCGCCGATGCCGGCGGGCTCTTCGCCTGCGCGCCAACAGATGTCCGTGACGGTGTTCATCGAGACGCAACCTCCTTCGATCTGGCATTTCCATGGCATCTGACGCAGCCAGGTGACGGTCATTGTTTGTACGCAGGCCCGGGTGCTGCATCATGAAAAACGATGACGTGCGTCCAGGTGGCGGAGTCGCTGCCGGCGTGTCTGCGATCCCGATGCCGAGTTGCCATGTCCGACCCGATCGATACCGCCATCCGCAGCCTCTACGACAGCGTGCTCGATCCCACCGCCTGGCCGGACGCCCTGGGCCGCGTGGCCGTTGCCTTCGACGCGCATGCGGCCACCGTCTGGCGCTACGACCCGCAGCTCCACCGGATCAGCGAGATGACCGCGCAGGGTCACGACCCCGCCGTGCTGGCGCTGTACGCAGCGCACTATGTGCAGCTGGATCCGGCCACACCCAAGGTCCTGGCCGCCGGCGTGGGCCAGTGGCTGGGCGACGAAACCCTGCTTGATGCGCGGCAGGCGGCGCACCGGCCCTACCTGTACGAGTTCGCGCTGCCCAACGGCCTGGGCCGGGTCGGCGGCGGACAGGTGGCCGCCGATGGCCGCGGCTGCCTCTACCTGGGCGTGCAGCGCCGGCCCGGCTCGCCGCGTTTCGGCAGCGTGGCCGCCCAGCGCTTCGCCAGCCTGGCCCCGCACCTGGCGCGTGCCGATGCGATGCGGCAGCACATGGCGCGGCTCGAGCAGCAGCAGGCGCTGGCGGCCAACGTGCTCGACCGCTTCGAGACCGCGCTGTGCGTGGTCGACGCCGCGGGCCGCATCCTGATCGCCAACCGCGCGGCCGACCCGCTCTTCACCACGGCCGGCCCCTTGCAGGTGCATGGCGGGTTCGTCCGGCCGCGTCACGACGCGTTGCGGACATGGTGGCCGCAGGCGCTGAAGGCGGCCTGCGGCGAGCCGCCGCGCGCACGCGCCACCCGACTTCCCGGTCGGGACGATGGCGCTGCGGCCACGGTGGCCTGGTCGCTCTGGCTGCTGCCGCTGCCGCCCGGGCATGCCCTGCGCGACGGCAGGCTCGAGCCCCGTGCCCTGCTGGTCGGCGGCAGGGCCGGCCGCGCGGTCAGGTCGCCGGCGCACCAGGCGGCACTGCGCGAGGTCTACGGCCTGACACCGGCCGAAGCCGATTGGCTGACCGCGCTGGCCGGCGGCGAGACCGCACCCGCCTTCGCGCAGCGACGCGGCGTATCGATCCACACGGTGCGCAGCCAGACCGCTGCGCTGCTGGGCAAGCTGGGCTGCCGCTCGCAGCTGGAACTCGCCGCCCTGGCGCGCGAACTGCCGTGCCTGCGCGGTGAGTGACAGGGCCTGGTACGCGCAGTTCCACGATGCGCGCCAGGTCGGGCGCGACGCAGTCCGTGCTCAGCCGCCGGCCTGCAGGGCCTGGAGCGCCAGGTCGACGAAGGCCCGCACCTTCGGCGACAGGAAGCGTGCGCTGGCGAAGACGGCGTGCACCGGCACCTCCGGCAGGGACCAGCCCGGCAGTACCGGCTGCAGGCGGCCGTCGGCCACCAGCGGCTCGCCGATCAGGCGGGGCAGCGCGGCAATGCCCAGCCCGGCTTCGGCGGCGTCCCGGATGGTGAAGGTGTTGGTCGAGCGCAAGCGCGGCTGCAGCGGCACCCGCTGCGCCTGCTCGCCGCGCTGGAGTTGCCAGTGGCTGCGCTGGCTGGGGGCGGCGAACACCAGCAGGTCGTGGTCGACCAGGCCGGTGGGCTGCGCGGGTGCGGGCCGGCGCACCAGGTAGGCCGGCGCGGCGTACAGCCCGTAGGCCAGCGTGCCCAGGCGGCGCGCGGCCAGCGTGGAGTCCGGCAGGTCGCCGACGCGGATGGCCAGATCGAAGCCCTCGTGGACCAGGTCGACGACGCGGCCGGTCATCTCCGCATCCACCCGCACCTGCGGATGCAACGCCAGGTAGCGGTTGATCCAGCGGCCGACCATCAGCATGCCGAACTCCACCCCGCAGGTCATGCGCAGCGTGCCGCGGGGCTCGCCCTGCGCCTCCTGCATGGCCAGCCGGGCGTCCTCCACCGCCGCCAGGATCACCAGGCTGCGCTCGTGGAACTCCCGCCCGGCCTCGGTCAATGACAGCGAGCGGGTGGTGCGCTCCAGCAGCCGCACCCCCAGCTCGCGCTCCAGCTGGCTGACCAGGCGGGAGAGCTGGGCCTTGTGCGTGTCCAGGGCCTCGGCCGCGCGGGTGAAGCTGCCGGTCTGCACCACCTTCACGAAGGCGCCGATCCGTGACAGGTCGATTGTTGATTCCATCGGCAACACAGAGTGAGTTTCTGGCGTATTTATTCATTCTCGTCCAGGCGCGACAGTGCGGGCATTCCTTTCCGGAGCTGCCCATGAGCCTCAGAGACCCCAACGTCGTCGACGCCCGCGCGAAGAAGCGCATCGCCCTCGTCATCGCCAACCCGGCGCTGTCCACCACCACCGGCTGGCCGGTGGGCTTCTGGTGGAGCGAGCTGACCCACCCCTACCTGGCCTTCCACGAGGCCGGCTACGAGGTCGAGCTGTTCAGCCCGGCCGGCGGCGCCTGTGAAGCCGACGCCATGAGCGACCCCAACGACGCCAGCGGCTACAGCAAGACCGACCTGATCAGCCAGGGCTTCATCCACACACCGGAGCTGATGGCGATGGTTCAGAACACCAGGAAGGTGGCGGACATCGACCTCGCGGCCTTCGACGCCATCGTCGTCGCCGGCGGCCAGGCACCGATGTTCACCTTCGAGGGCGCTACCGACCTGCACGCCACCTTCGCCGCCTTCTTCGAGGCGGGCAAGGTGGCCGCGGCGCTGTGCCACGGCAGCGCCATCCTGGCCTACGCCCGGACGAGCACCGGCGAATCCATCGCCAAGGGCCGCACCGTCACCGGCTTTGCCAATGTCGAGGAAGACTTCGCCGACCAGGCGGTGTGGTCCTACGGCCTGCTGCCTCAGGGGCAGCACCTGATGCCCTGGCGCATCGAGGACCGCCTGAAGGCCCTCGGCGCGAACTACGTGCAGGGTGGCCTGTGGCGCAGCTTCGCGGTGCGCGACGGCAACCTGGTCACCGGCCAGCAGAACTTCTCCGGCGCCGAGACCGCGCGCCTGGTGATCGAGGCCCTGGGCCGCTGAGCGAGGACACACGCACCATGAACATCACCTTCATCGGTTTCGGCAACGTGGGCGCGCCACTGGCCGACCACCTGCAGCGACTGGGGCACCGCGTCACGCTGGCCGCACGGGATCCGGGCTCCGACGCCGTGCGCAAGGCGCAAGCCCGCAATCCGGCGCTGAAGGCGGTGCCGCCGGAGTCCGCGGTGCGCGAGGCCGAGGTGGTCTTCCTCGCCACCCCCTTCGCCGCCAACGCCCAGATCGTGCCGCCGCTGGCCGAGGCCCTGGCCGGCAAGGTCCTGGTCGACTGCACCAACCCCGTCGGCCCCGGCCTCAGCCACGGGCTGAACAGCACGCAGTCGGGCTCGCAGGCGCTGCAGGCGCTGGCCCCGCAGGCACAGGTGGTGAAGGCCTTCACCATCTACGGCTGCGAGAACTTCGAGGACAGCGCCTACCCGGGCTACGGCGTGAAGCCGGCGATGTTCTTCTGCGGCGGCGACGCTGCGGCCAAGGCCACGGTGGCCGGCCTGATCGAGCAGCTCGGTTGGGCACCGCTGGACGTGGGGGGCCTGGAGCAGGCCCTGCACCTGGAGCACATGACGCTGCTCTGGGTGCGCCTGGTGCGGGTGCAGGGCCACTCGCCGAACCTGGTCTGGGCGGCGCTGACACGCTGACGCAGCGCCCGGTCCGCAGGGGAGCGCTCCCGTCCGCGATGCCAGGCCCCCCCATGCGCTTCGACGCAGCAGGACGACAATCCACCCCATGCTGCCGCTCCAGTCCCTCCACCCCGTCGCCCTCGTCGGCTCGGACTCACCGACCTCCCGGTCCTTCCGTGTGGATCTGCCGGGCCTGCGGGGGGTCGCCGGGCAGCACCACGTCGAGCGCGACGCCTGGACGCTGGAGCTGGCGCTGCCCCCGGGCGGGCAGCTCGAGCCGTTCTCCTTCCCGAATCCGCCGTTCGTGGTGGCGGACGTGCCCGCCCGCAAGGCCGGGCTGAAGGGGCAGGCGTGACCCCCGCCGCCCCCACCTCTTCCCTGCACGCCGGGCCGGCGCTGCCGCTGGCGCCGGGCGGGCCGAGGCTGTCGCGCATCGTCGCGGGCGCCTGGCGCATGGCCGATTGGGGCCTGGACGCGGCCGGCCGGCTGCGCTGGATCGAGCAGTGCCTGGAGCTGGGCATCAGCAGCTTCGACCATGCGGACCTCTACGGCGACTACCAGGTGGAGGCGCTGTTCGGCCAGGCGCTGGCGCTGCGGCCGGGGCTGCGCCAGCGGCTGCAGATCGTCACCAAGTGCGGCATCAAGCTGGTGTCCGCGCGGCGCCCGGCGCATGCGATCAAGTCCTACGACAGCAGCGCCGCGCATGTGACCGCCTCGGTGGATGCCTCGCTGCGTGCGCTGGGCTGCGAGCACATCGACCTGCTGCTGATCCACCGGCCGGACGCGCTGATGGAGCCGCAGGCGCTGGCCGAGACCTTCGGCCGGCTGCGCGCGGCCGGCAAGGTGGCCCACTTCGGCGTGTCCAACCACGCCCCGTCGCAGCTGGCGCTGCTGCACCGGCACTTCCCGCTGGTGACGAACCAGATCGAGCTGTCCGTGCTGCAGATGCGCGCGCTGGCCGACGGCACGCTGGACCAGTGCCTGGACCTGGGGCTGCGGCCGATGGTGTGGTCGCCCCTGGCCGGTGGGCGGCTGTTCCACGGCGAGGACGACCAGGCCCGGCGGGTGCGAGCGGTGCTCGCGTCGCTGGGCGAGCACTACGGGGTCGCGCCCGCCACGGTGGCCCACGCCTGGATCCTGCGCCACCCGGCGCGGCCACTGCCGATCACCGGCAGTCGCCGACCCCAGGCGCTGCGCGAGGCGGTGGCCGCGCTGCAGCTGGAACTGACCGCCGAGGACTGGTACAGCGTCTGGCAGGCCAGCATGGGGCGCAGTGTGGATTGATGGACACCAGGCGGTCCGGCGAGGTCCGGCCGGGGAGGCGGGCCCTGCGGCCCGCCGCTCACAGCATGCGCGGGATCTGCGACGAGTGGTGGTGCAGGATCGGCTGGGGCCGGTCCAGGTCGACGAGGTAGCTGAAGCGGGCCTCGAAGTTGAGCAGCTCGCCGTCCACCAGGAAGCGCCAGTTGTAGATGCCGCCCAGGGCGTGGAGCCGCCCGCCGAGGTCCTGCGTGCGCAGCGTCTTCTCGTGCAGCGCGATGCTGAGTTCCTCGCGGCTGCCCAGCTTCTCGAAGTAGTCGCGCAGCTTGGCGGGGGTGTCCAGCAGGCGGTTCGAGAAGGTCGGGATCAGCACGGCCTGCGGGTCGTACAGGCCGAGCAGGGCCTCGACGTTGCCGTGGTTGACGGCCTGCATCCAGCGCTCGAGCACTTCGCGCGGGCGGGTCGGCGGGAAATCGGTCGGCGCGGCGGCCGTCGGGGGCGCGATCGGTGATGGGTTCATGGCCCCGATGCTAGGCAGGCCGTGGCGTCATGAAAAATCGATTCTTGTGCCTCGCAACATAGACTCCAGTCTATGAATATCAGCTTCCGCCAGCTGCGCCTCTTCCTGGCCCTCTCCGAGCAGGGCAGTGTCAGCGCAGCCGCCCGCGTGCTGCACGTGACGCAGCCGACCGCGTCGATGCAGCTGCGCGAGATCCAGGAGGCGGCCGGGCTGCCGCTCTATACGCTGGTCGGGCGGCGCGTGCAGCTCACCGAGGCCGGCGAGGCGCTGGCGGCGACGGCGCGGCGCATGCTCGACGAGTGGATCGACTGGGAGCAGCAGCTCGGCGCCTGGAAGGGGCTGGCCAGCGGCCGGCTGCGGGTGGCGGTGGTCAGCACGGCCAAGTACTTCGTGCCGCGGCTGCTCGGGGGCTTCTGCGCGATGTATCCGGACATCGACATCCGGCTGGAGGTGCTCAACCGCGACGGCGTGGTGCAGCGGCTGCGCGAGCAGCGCGACGATCTGGCGATCATGTCGATGCCGCCGGCCGACCTGGCGCTGGACGACGCGGTCTTCCTGCCCAATCCGCTGGTGCTGATCGCCGCGGCCGGCCATGCGCTGGCGCAGCGCAGCACGCTGAGGCTGGACGCTCTGCGCGAGGAGCGCTTCATCCTGCGCGAGCGCGGCTCGGGCACCCGCATGGCGGCCGATGCGCACTTCCGCGCGGCCGGCTTCCGGCCTCAGCTGCGCCTCGAGCTGGGCAGCAACGAGGCGATCAAGGAGGCGGTGGCCGGCGGGCTGGGCCTGTCGGTGCTGTCGGCCCACACCCTGCACGGGCGGGCGCGCGAACACGGCGTGCAGGTGCTGCCGGTGGCGGGCTTTCCGATTGCCGGGCAGTGGCATGTGGTGCACCGCCAGGGGCGCGCGCTCAGCCCGGTGGCGCGGGTGTTCCGCGCGCACCTGCTGTCGCAGGCCGCCCGGGTGGCGGCGGAGGTGGCGGCGGGCGGGTGAGGCCGGGGGCGTCGGCCGATCCGGACGATCCGGCCGCGCCACAATCGAGCCCCGCGCCCGTGCCGCTGGAGCCGCCCGATGGAGCCCTTCAAGAACTTCCTGAACGCTGCGGTGGCGCAGTCCATCGCGCAGCACCTGCAGCGCTGCGACCCCGGCTTCGACCGGCCGCGCTTCGAGGCGCTGGCCACGGCCGGGCTGGAGGCGCTCGAGCTCAAGGCCCGCGCGATGCAGATGGCCGATGCGCTCGAGGCCACGCTGCCGGAGTCCTTCGCACAGGCCTGCGATCTGCTCGAGGCCGCGCTGGCGCCGCCCTGGCCGGACGACCGGCTCGGCAGCGCGGCGCCGGATCCCGAGGGCCGGCTGGGCCTGGCCGGCTGGGCGCTCTGGCCGGTGGGCGAGTTCGTGGCCCGGCGCGGGGCGGGGCACATCGACCGTGCCCTGGCCGCCCTGCATGCGGTCACGCAGCGCTTCAGCGCCGAGTTCGCGATCCGCCCGCTGATCGTCGCTGCGCCGCAGCCCGTGTTTGCGACCCTGCAGCGCTGGACCGGCGACCCCAGCGCGCATGTGCGCCGCCTGGTCAGCGAGGGCAGCCGGCCGCGCCTGCCCTGGGGCCTGCGGCTGCGCAGCCTGGTCGACGACCCTTCGCCGACGCTGCCGCTGCTGCGTGCGCTGCAGGACGACCCGAGCGAGTATGTGCGCCGCAGCGTGGCCAACCACCTCAACGACATCGCCAAGGACCACCCCGAGCGCATCGTGGCCTGGGTGCAGGAACACCTGCCCGGCGCCCCGCCGGCGCGGCGCGCCCTGCTGCGCCACGCCAGCCGCACGCTCATCAAGGCGGGCCATGCGCCGATGCTGGCGGCCTGGGGCGAGGACCGGCCGCTGCAGGGCCGCGTCGGCCTGCAGGTCGCGCCGGCGCGGCTGGAGTTGGGCGAATCGCTGGAGCTGCTGGTCGACCTGGCCAGCACCGGGCGCCGGCCGCAGCGGCTGGTGATCGACTACGCCGTGCACCACCTCGGCGCCGACGGCCAGGGCCGCCCGAAGGTGTTCAAGGGCTGGACCCTCGAGCTGGCGCCGGGCGAAGTGCGCCGGCTGCTGCGGCGCCATCCCCTGCGCCCGGTCACGGTGCGGCGCTACCGCAGCGGCGTGCACGAGGTGGACCTGCGCATCAACGGCCGGATCTGCGCGCAGGCCCGGTTCGAGCTGCAGGTGCCCGGCGATCCCCCCTGACGCAGGAGGTCGCGATGTCTCGCCCCCGCCTCTCGCCGGCACCGGGCCGCGGCGATCGCCCGCTGCGGCAGATCGTCCTTCTGATGCTGATGCTGCTCGTCGCGGACCTGCGGCTGTTTGCCCGGCCCCTCGCCGAAGAAGAGAGCATGCCCTTCGGCCAGCTGGTGAACCTGGCGGCGCTGCGGGCGGTCACGGCCGCGCCGCCGGCCGCGCTGATCGCCACGATGCAGCGCTGGGGCATCGAGGTGATGCAGGTGCGCAGCCAGCCGCCGGCGGCGGCGCCCAACCCGCTGCTGGCCGGCCTGCCGGTGGCCGGGCCGGCGCTGCTGCAGCGCGCCGGCTTCGAGCCCGGCTACGAGGGGCGCGTGGTCTGTCGGGACGAGCGGACGCCGCAGCGGCTGGACCTGATCCTGATCCGCGACCACGCCGCCACCTACACGCTGCTGCACGAGTTCGTGCACGCGATGCTGCGCCCCGACTGCCCGGAACCCATCGAGGACTCCGTGATCGAGGCGCGCTTTCGGCTTGCTTTCCACCGCCTGACGGTCTACCAGCGCCGGCTCTACGACGATCCCTACCGTCTGCTCGATCCCCGCTGGCGGCGCGACATCCTGGCCGCGCAGGCCGATGTCGTGCGCGACCTGCACGACCGCATCCGCCTCGGCCAGAGCCAGGAGGTGATTGCCGAGAAGCTGCTGCGCGGCCTGGTCGACGCGGGCAGCCCCTACTTCGACGCCGCCCGGCAGGAAGAGGGCCGCCGCTACGCCGAGGCGATGATCGACAACGCCATCGACCTGTTCGACACGGTGGAGGCCTCGCGCGACTTCGTCGCCGGGACGGTGGCGCAGCTGCGGGCGGCGATCCGGCGCGGTGAGCTGCGGCCGTCATCCGGCGAGGCGCTCGGCGAGGCCGATGCGGCCGCGGTGCAGGCGGCCGCGGCGGCGCTGGCCGAGCAGCTGGCCCCCACCCGGGCAGCGCTGCAGGCGCTGAAGGACTTCCACCGGCGCTGAATCCCGGCCGCAGCGATCCGCGGGGCGCCGCCCGCGACCAGCCGCCGACCGCGTCAGCGCGGCCGCACCGCCAGGCTCTGCGTGGCCCGGCCGATCAGCCCCTGCACGTCGTACAGCGCCGATTCGGCCAGTCCGGTGCCGGCCGGGCCCAGGCAGGTGCGCGCCTCCAGGCAGATCCATTCGCCGACGGGGCGGCGCAGCAGGTTGATCGTCAGGTCCGCGTTGACGAAGCTCCAGCGGCGGAAGTCCAGCACGCCGCTGATGCCGTTGCCGGAGTCGGCCGCCACCGCCACGCGCTGGTAGGGGCTGGGCGACTCGCCCTCCACCAGCGCGTGGCGCATGCGGAACCACACCGCGCAGGGCCCGTGCCAGAAGTCGCCGGCGGCGTTGCGGGTCTCGACCAGGTCGGCGTAGCCGATGTGGTCGTGGCCGAAGGGAAAGTGGGTGGGGTCGCTGTCCTGCGGCGCACGCGGGGCCTGCGGCAGCGGGTGGCCGGCCAGGGGGGCGGGCAGTTCCAGCGCCGTCTCGCGCTGCGCCAGCGCGGTGAAGCGGCCGATCTCCTTGCCGCCGGGCTGCAGCAGGTGGGCGGAGAAGTGGCCGGCGTTGCGGCCGACGTAGTCGCTCATCACCTCGACGATCAGCTCGCCGATCGGGACCGGGCGCAGGATGTTGGCCGTCAGCCGGGCGATGTGCGTCAGTCCGTGCGCCTGCGCGGCCGCCTCGAGGGCCCGGCAGACCAGCGCCACCGGCGGGCCGGCGTGCTGGTGGCCCATGTCCCAGGGGCCGCGGGTGAGTTCGCTGGCCCGGTAGACGCGGGCGTCCAGGGCCGCGTAGGCCGCGGCGGGCATCGGATGGTCCGGATGGGGGCTGGGCATGGCGGGGTCACTCCAGGACGGGCAAGCCCTCCTGCAGGGCCGCGCGGGATGCAGCTTAGCGAGGCCGCCCTCCGCCCGCCGCCACCCGGGTGACAGAATCGGCCTGCGCGGCCCCTGCGGGCAGCCAGGAGCCCCCGATGATCTTCCGGCAACTCTTCGAACCCCTGTCGAGCACCTACACCTACCTGCTGGGCTGCCCGGTGACCGGGCAGGCGCTGCTGATCGACCCGGTGGTCAACCGCATCGACGCGGACCTCGCGGTCCTGCACGCCCTCGGCCTGACGCTGGCCCTGACGCTCGACACCCATATCCATGCCGACCACATCACCGGTGCGTTGCACCTGCGCGAGCGCACCGGCTGCCGCATCGGCGCCCCGGCGATGGACCGCCTGCCCTGCGCCGACCTGGCGGTGCAGGAGGGTGTGCCGGTGCCGCTGGGCAGCCTGACCCTGCAGGCCCTGCACACGCCCGGCCACACCGACGGTCACCATGCCTACCTGCTGGGCGAGCGGGTGTTCACCGGCGACGCACTGCTGATCGACGGCTGCGGGCGCACCGATTTCCAGAACGGCAGCGCCGCCGACCTGTACCGCAGCGTCACCGGCAAGCTCTTCGGCCTGCCCGACGAACAGCTGGTCTACCCGGGGCACGACTACCAGGGCCGCCGGGTGTCCTCGATCGGCCAGGAGAAGGCCCGCAACCCCCGCCTCGGGCGGGGCCGCTCGCAGGCGGAGTTCGAGCAGATCATGGCCGGGCTGAACCTGCCCTATCCCCGCTTCATCGACTACGCGGTGCCCGGCAACCGCCAGTGCGGCGTCTGCCCCACCGATCTGCCGCAGCAGCTGCAGGCCTACTGCGGGCGGATGACGCAGAGCGTGCAGGGCTGAGTCGGCCCCCCCTCCCGTGGCCTGTCCGGGCAGGCTCCCATCGTATCGTCCGCCGCTGCGCGACCTGTCCGATCGCTGCGCCGGCCACGGCCTCGAAGGCCTGATCTGGCCGGGCGCTGCACTGCATTTCGAGCCGCTCGCCCGCCAGGACTGCCCCGATCATCGCTGTACCCCCGTCAGGACACCCCTTTGCGGGGGGTAGGGATCGGCGCGCATCGGACCATGCGCCGCCACAACTCGGTGAGCAGTCAAGATGTCGAGCATGACCATCGGCCAGCGCTTCGTGATGCTGGTTCTTCTTTGCGGCCTGGCTGTCGGCCTGGAGCGACCTGCGCTTCGTGCAGCGTGAGGCGCAGGGGCTGGCCCCCACCCGGGCGCTGCTGGAGGTAGTGCGCCTGGCCCAGCAGCACCGCGGGCTGTCCTCGGCCTGGCTGGCGGGCGACGATTCGCAGGCGGCCCACCGCAGTGCCAAGGCCGCCGAGGTGGAAGGGGCGATGCGCGCCTTCGAGGCACAGCTGGTCGCCGGCGCCGCGGCCGGCAGTGCCGTCGACAAGGACTGGCAGGCCGCGGCGTCGGCCCTGCGCGCCGTCATGCAGGCGGTGCCGGCCCGCCAGGTCGATGGGCCGACCTCCACGCAGAGGCACACGGCGGCCATCACCGCGATGCTCGACACCCTCGACGAGGTGCTGGGCCACTGGGGCCTGATCCTCGACCCGGTGCCGGCCGGCTACTACACCGTGTCCGGTGCGCTGCAGGAGACGCCGCGGATGATCGAGATCCTCGGCCAGATGCGCGCCCGCGGCGCGGCCCTGCTGGCGGTGGGCGGGGTGCCCGTGCCGATCGAGCGGGTGCGCTTCGAGGCGCTGAGCAACAGCCTGTCGCTGCAGTTCCAGCGCGTGAGCAGTCAGCTGAACCGTACGGTCGAAAGCCACGCCGGCGAGCGCCAGGCCCTCTCGGCGGCGGTCGACCGGCTCGACGCGCTGGGGCGCGAGGGCATCGCCTACGGCCGCCGCCATGTCCTCGAGCCCGAGACGCTGTCGCTGCCCTCGGCCACCTGGTTCGCGCAGATCACCCGGACCATCGAGGGCATGTATGCCGAGCAGGCCCGCCTGATCGCCGTCCTGCAGACCGACCTGGCCGAGCGCGAGGCGAGCCTGAGCCGCCGCCTGCTGATGATGTTCGGCCTGATCGTGCTGCTGTTCGGCGCCGCCGTCGGCGTGGCGGCGCGCACCGGGCGCTGGATCCACCGGCAGCTGGGGGCCGAGCCGGCCGACCTGCGCGAGGCCGCGGTCCATGTGGCCGCCGGGGATCTGTCGGCGCCGCTGCCGCGCCGCGCCGGCGACGAGCACAGCGTGATGGCGGCGATGGCGCGCATGCAGCAGGCGCTGTCGGAGGTGGTGGGTTCGGTGCGCGACAACGCCACCCAGGTGGCCACCGCCAGCGCGCAGATCGCGCAGGGCAACCAGGATCTGGCCGCGCGCACCGAGAGCCAGGCTGGCGCGCTGCAGCAGACCACCGCGTCGATGGAGCAGCTGCGCGAGACCATCGGCCACAGCGCCGACAGCGCCCGCGAGGCCAGCGCGCTGGCCCAGTCCGCCAGTGCGGTGGCGAGCCAGGGCGGCCAGTCGGTGGCGGCCCTGGCCGGCACGATGCAGCAGATCCAGGAAAGCTCGCGGCGCATCGCCGAGATCATCGCCACCATCGACGGCATCGCCTTCCAGACCAACATCCTTGCGCTCAACGCCGCGGTCGAGGCGGCGCGGGCGGGCGAGCAGGGCCGCGGCTTCGCGGTGGTGGCCGGCGAGGTGCGCGCGCTGGCGCAGCGTTCGTCCTCGGCGGCGCGCGAGATCCGCACGCTCATCGGCGCCAGTGTGGAGAGCGTGGAGCAGGGCAGTCGCGAGGGGGCCGATGCGGCTGCGACGATGCAGCAGGTGGTCGAGTCGATCCAGCGCGTTTCGCAGCTGATCCGCGAGGTCAGCGAGGTGGCGAATGCGCAGGCCCAGGGCGTGGCCCAGGTCGGCGATGCGATCGCGCAGGTGGACGAATCCACCCAGCAGAACGCGGCCCTGGTCGAGGAGAGCGCGGCCGCCGCGGAGAGCCTGCGCCGCCAGGCCGAGGAACTGCAGCGTGCGGTGAGCGCCTTCCGCGTCGGCTGAGCTGTTCGTGACGGCCGATCCGGCGGCCTACCAGACCACTGCGGCCAGCGCGGCGATCACGGCGATGCACAGCAGGTTCAGCGCCAGGCCGCAGCGCAGCATGCGGGCGGCCGGCACCTGGCCGGTGGCGAAGACGATGGCGTTGGGCGGCGTGGCCACCGGCAGCATGAAGGCGCAGGAGGCCGACGCGGCGACGGCTGCGGCCAGCATCTGCGGCGGCAGCCCCAGCGCGCCGGCCACCCCCAGGAAGACCGGCACCAGCAGCGCGGCCGTGGCGGTGTTGCTGACCAGCTCGGTCAGGAAGACCACGAAGGCCACCACGCCCAGCAGCAGCAGGGCAGGTGGAGCCGCCTGCAGGCCGGCGAGCAGGGCGTCGGCCAGGAAGCGGCTGGCGCCGCTGCTGCCCATCACCTGGCTGAGCGCCAGGCCGCCTCCGAAGAGCAGCAGCACGCCCCAGGGGGTGCGGCGTTCGAGCTCGGACCAGCCCAGCGCTCCGCCGCCGATCAGCGCCAGCACCGCGGCCAGTGCCACCAGGCTGTCGAAGTCGGCGTCCAGGCCGATGGCCGGCCCCAGCGTCGAGCCGCCGACCCACAGCGCCGCGGTGAGCAGGAACACGCCCAGCGTCCAGCGGCGTGGGCCGGTCCACTCGAAGGGCTCCTGCGGCGTCTCCAGCCGTCCGCCCAGCGCCGGGCGCAGCATCAGCCAGAGCAGCGCGATCATGGCCGGCAGCAGCACCGCCACCAGCGGCAGGCCGAAGGCCAGCCATTCGGCGAAGCCGATGCCCGCCTGCGCGGCGGCGATCGCGTTGGGCGGGCTGCCCACCAGCGTGCCGATGCCGCCGATGCTGGCGCTGTAGGCCAGCCCGAGCAGCAGGAAGCTGCTCTCGGCGCTGGCCGCAGGCGGCCCGTCCTCGGGGCTGCCCGGCGGGCTGTCGCGGCGCCCGCCCTCGCGGCGTTCGGCCAGCAGGCCGGTGGCCAGCGGCAGCATCATGGCCACGGTGGCGGTGTTGCTCATCCACATCGACAGGCCCGCGGTCAGCCCGAACAGCAGCAGCATCGACGGACCCCGGCGCCCGCCGGCCAGGCGCAGCACGGCCAGCGCCAGCGCGCGGTCCAGGCCCTGCTGCTGCAGCGCGGCGGCCAGCGCGAAGCCGCCGAGGAAGAGGAAGACGACCGGATGCGCGAAAGCGGCCAGCAGTTCGCGCAGCGTGGCCAGGCCGGCGAGTGCGGCCAGCAGCGGTACCGCGAGCGCCGTGGCGGCCAGCGGCAGCGCCTGGGTCATCCACAGCGTGCCGATTAGCACGAACAGCGCCAGCGCGCCGCGCAGCGCCGGCGCGGCAGGCCCGAGCTGCCAGGCCAGGCCGGCCAGCAGCAGGCAGAGGGCCAGACGCGGCAGGGAGGTCGATCCGGGCATCGGGGGGCGGGCCCGATCAGCCGGCGCTGCGGACGGTCGAGATCAGCACGTCGACGGCGCCTTCGGCCAGCACGTGCTTGGTCACGCTGCCCAGCAGCAGGTCCTCGGCGGCGGACTGGCCGTGCTTGCCGACCACCACCAGGTCGCAGTCGCGCGCCTGCTCCTGTTCGACGATGCGCAGCGAGGCGTCACCTTCGACGATGCAGGGCTCCCAATGCCCCGCCCGCAGGCCGGCGTCGTGCGCCAGGGCGTGCAGCTGCTGCGTGGCCTGCTGGCGGGCCTGCTGGCGGTAGCGTTCGATGGTGGCCGCCTCGACCCCGGCAAAGTGCAGCTTCTCCTCGAAGGGCACCTGGAAGGCGTGGAACAGCAGCAGCCGGGCGTGCGGCGCCACCCGGCGGGCGACGTCCAGGCACTGGCGCGACCAGGGCGAGAAGTCGACCGACACCAGCACCCGGCGGTAGGGTTCGTGGGCCTGCAGGCGCACCACCAGCACCGGCCGGTCACTGCGACGGATCAGGCGCTCGGCGGTGGTGCCCAGCATCAGCCGGCGCAGGAAGCCCTCGCCGCGTGCGCCCAGCACCAGCAGGCCGGCGTCGGCCGCCTGCGCCGCCTGATCGATCTCGTCGAGCACCGGGCCGCGACCCAGCCGGGCACAGACTTCGGTCTGGCGGGCGGCGGCCAGCTCGTGGCGCAGGGCGTCGAGCTGCTGCTGCGCCTGCCCGATCAATGCCCGCTCCGTCGCCGAGTCCTGGCCCATCCAGCGGCGCACGGCGCTCAGCGCATCGGCCTGCAGCACGTGCAGCAGGGTCAGGCGCGCACCGGTTTCATGGGCCAGCCGCGCGGCGCGGTCGGCAGCGTGCCGGGCCGGCGCGGAAAAGTCGGTGGCCGCAAGGATCTGGTTCCAGGCTTTCATGCGGGAGGCTCCGGAGCATGGATGCGTTCGGCCAGGCGTCGGGCCGCCTGGTCGGCGGCGTCGTCGAAGGGATTCAGGACCTGTTCGATGCCGGCCTGTTCGAGCGCCTGGCCGTGCAGGGCATCGCGCGCCGCGGCGACGATGCGGCCATCGTAGCCGGCCGCGCCCAGCGCGTGCAGCAGCGCGCGGTTGGACGCCCACTGCGGCAGGGTGGTGATGACCCAGCGCACCTGGCGCAGCGGCAGGCTCTCGAGGAACTGCGGATCCTCGCCGTCGCCGAAGTGCACCGGCAGCCCGCGCGCCTGCAGCGCGCGCACGGCCTCGGGGTCGAAGTCCACCCCGACGGCCTGCACGCCGGCCTCGCGCAGCTGGGCCAGCAGGCGCGCGCCGTAGCGGCCCAGGCCGAAGACGATGACCTCGGCGGCCGCATCGGTGCCCGCGGCGACGCCGGCATCGAGTTCACGGAAGGGCCGGCGGCGCTCGAAGGGCCCGAGCCAGCGGCCCAGCCGTTCGTACAGGGGCTGCGAGTACAGGATCATGTAGGTCGACAGCGTGATCGTGATCAGCCCGACCAGCGTGGTCAGCCCGAGGGCCGAGACGCCGATGTGGCCCAGCGAGATGCCCATCGCGACGAAGACGATCGAGAACTCGCTGATCTGCGCCACCGTCAGCCCGGCCAGGAAGCCGGTGCGGCGGCGGTAGCCCATCCAGCCCATGATGGCCATCACGATCAGCGGGTTGCCGATCAGCACGAACAGCGACAGCACCAGCGCCGGAACCACCTCCGCGCCCAGCGTGGACAGTTCCAGCTTGGCGCCCAGGTCGATGAAGAAGAACAGCAGCAGGAAGTCGCGGATGCCGGTCAGCCGCGCGTTCATCGCCTCGCGGAAGGGCGTGGAGGCCAGCGAGAAGCCGGCCAGGAAGGCGCCGGCCTCCTTGCTGAAGCCGGCCCATTCGCCCAGCGCGGCCAGCGCGACGCCCCAGGCGATGGCGAAGACCAGCAGCAGCTCCTGCGAGCGGGCCATGGCCGCGGTGAGCGGCGGCAGCACCCAGCGCATCAGCACGAACAGCAGCCCCCCGGCGGCCAGCAGCCGGCCGGCCAGCGACAGGGCGACGTCGCCCACCCCGGCCCAGCCCGCGGTGCCGGTGTCGACATCGCGCAGCGCGCTCATCGCCATCATCGCGATCACCACCGCCAGGTCCTGCACGATCAGGAAACCCACCGCGATGCGCCCGTGCAGGCTGTCGAGCTCGCGCTTGTCCGACAGCAGCTTGACGATGATGATGGTGCTGGAGAACGTCAGCGCCACCGCGACGTACAGCGCCTCGACCCAGCCGCGGCCCAGCAGCAGCACGATCAGGAAGCCGAAGAAGATCGTGAAGGCGAGCTGCCCCAGGCCGGTGGCCAGCGCCACCGGGCCGATGTGGCGCACATGGCCCAGGTCCAGCTTCAGGCCCACCGCGAAGAGCAGCACCGCCACGCCGATCTGTGCGAGCAGGTCGATCTGGTCGTGTGCCTGCACCAGCCCGAAGACGGCCGGCCCGACCGCGATGCCCACCACGATGTAGGCGATCAGCACCGGTTGCTTCAGACGCACGAACAGCGCGCCCACCAGGGCGCAGATCAGCAGCAGCAGGGCGAACTCGGAGAAGGGTGCGGTGTGCATCGAACGGGACAGCGCAGTGAGCCCCCTCAGTGTGCCGGTACGCCTGTCCCGAAGCGATCCGCTTTTTCGGATGGTAGGTAAGCAATATTCGACTTTTTCCGATGTATGAGGAGGCTTACAGTGCGCGTCATGTCGCACTCAGAAACCCGAGACGTGAAGGGCCGCGGGCTGCGGCCCGAGGATGCCGCGCTGCAGCTGCTGGCCCACGTGCTGGCGGCCAACGGGCGTGTCGACGCATGCGAGGTGGCCGAGCTGGATCGCCTGGGCGCCTGGGCGCGTCTGGGCATCGCGCGCGATCGCCTGCTGCGGCGCGCGCAGCGCCTGGCCGGCCTGGGCGGGCAGCTGCTGCGGGCCTCGCGTGCCGGGCTGCGCGGCCTGCCCGAGCGGCTGGCCAGCCGCCTGCACGCCATCGAGGCGCCGGCCGACCGCCTGCTGCTGTGCCGGCTGGCCCTGGCGACCGTGCGGGCCGACGGCCGGGTGAGCGCCGACGAGCGGCTCGTGCTGGACACGCTGCTGCACGGCTGGCGCATCAGCCCGATGCTGGTCGCGCACGCCAACCTGCGCAGCCCGCTGGGCTGAGAGCCTGCGAGCGCACCGGCCGAGGCTGCCGGCTTCCGTCAGCGTGCCGAGGGCGGCGCTGTCGGCGGTTCCGCGGGCGGCGCTGCGGCGGGCCGGCCGCCGGTCTCCAGGCCCTCGCGCAGGCGCTGGCGGCGCTTGCGCCGCACGCGCCAGGCCCACACACCGGAGACCAGTGCGTAGGTCAGCAGGCCGACGCTGCAGGCCAGCAGCGCCAGGCCGAGCAGGAGCGGTCGGCCCACGCCGACGACCCGCTCGCGCAGTTCCTGCCACCAGCCCCCCGGGGCCGAGGCGCCCGACGCCGGAGCCTGGGCCGGCGGGGCTGCCTGCGCGGGGGGCGCGTCCTCGCCGAGGATCGCGCTGCCCAGCTGCCAGGCCAGGTAGTAGACCGGGCCGAAGGTGACCGGGTTGGTCACCAGCGTGCTGGCCACCGCGGCCGGCACATTGGCGCGCAGCAGGACGGCAGCGGCGGCGCTGGCGGGAATCTGGGCGATCGGGATCAGCAGGCCGAAGAACACCCCCAGCGCCATGCCCAGCGCCAGGCCGCGGCGGCTGAGGTGCCAGAGCTTGGGGTGGAACAGCGACGGCCCGAGCCAGCGCAGCCAGCGGTTCTCGCGCAGGGTCTCGGGGTCGGGCAGCAGGCGGCGCAGGCGCTTCATCGTCAGGCAGCGGGAGGGGGAGACGGGCGGCGCCGGCGGCGCGCTTCGGGCAGTGGGGCCGGGGGCATGATGGCCTGCGCCGCGCGGGTCACCGCGGCCACGCAGGGGTGGCTGATGCGGCGCTGCACCGAGATGGCGTAGTAGACCTCCTCGAGCCCTTCGGCCAGACCGACGGGCTGCACGTCCAGGGTGGCCGCGATCTCGTCGGCCAGCACGCTCGGGCCGGTGAAGAAGCCCTCGCTGCGGCGGCCGAACTCCAGGGCCAGCGCAGTGTCGTCGAACTCGCCCAGCACCTGCGGATGCAGGCCGCGCCCCTCCAGCCAGCGCTGCAGCCGCTGGCCGGCGGCGCTGTCGCGCCCGGGCAGCAGCAGCGGGGCGCCTTCCAGGCAGGCGGGGAAGGGCTGCGGGTGGCGCTGGCGCACGCCCGGCCCGGCGAAGAAGGCGATGCCCGAGGCCCCCAGACGGTGGCTGTAGGCGCGCACGCCGATCTCCGGCGGCACCGGCGCGTCGGCGATCACCAGGTCGAGCCGGTGCAGGGCCAGTTCGGCCAGCAGGCGATCCAGACGCCACTCGGCGCAGACCAGCCGCACCGGTTCGCTCAGCCGCAGCGCCGGCTGGATCAGGTGGTAGGCGATCGCCTTGGGCACCGCGTCGGCCACGCCGATGCGGAACTCCAGCGCGCGGGCGCGCTGCGCCTTCTCGCGCACTGCGGCCTCGAGTTCGGCGCCCAGGGCGAAGATGTCGCGCGCGTACTCCTGCACCATGCGGCCGGTGTCGGTGAGCACGAGGCGGCGGCCTTCCTTGGTGAACAGGGCGCTGCCCAACCGGTCCTCCAGCACCTGGATCTGGCCGCTGACGGTCTGCGGGCTCAGGTGCAGCCGCTCGCTGGCGCGCACCACGCTGCCGGCCTCGGCCACCTGCAGGAAGTAGTGAAGGTGCTTGTAGTTCACGTGCAGGCTGGAGGCCGGGGTACGGAAAGGCTCGATTTTATCGATGGGTCCGTAGCCTTCGTGCAAGTTCGCCCGATGCAAGCCGGGCCGGGACGCAGCGCACACGGTCAGGCCGGCTCCAGGATACTTGCGGCATGGATTTCCTCAACGTCCCCCTGTTCGCCGCGGCGACCCTGGTCTTCGCGAGTGTGCTGGCCGGGCTGTTCTCGCAGCGGATCGGCTTCTCGTTCCTGCTGGTGTTCCTGATGGCCGGCATCCTGGCTGGTGAGGACGGTCCGGGCGGCTACCCCTTCGACGATGCGCGGCTGAGCTTCTGGGTCGGCAACCTGGCGCTGGCGGTGATCCTGCTGGACGGCGGGCTGCGCACCGTCTATGCGACCTTCCGCACGGGTCTGCGGCCGGCGTCGCTGCTGGCCACGGTGGGCGTGCTGCTCAGCGCGCTGATCACGGCCGGCGCGGGCATGCTCCTCGTCGGCCTGGATGCGGCCCACGCCCTGCTGCTCGGGGCCATCGTTGGCTCCACCGATGCCGCGGCGGTGTTCGCGCTGCTGACGCGCTCGGGCGTGACGCTCAACGAGCGTGTGGCCGCGACGCTGGAGATCGAGTCCGGCGTCAACGACCCGATGGCGGTCTACCTGACGCTGGCGCTGCTCGCACTGCTGGCGCCGGCCGTCGGGGGCGCGTCGGCCGGCCTGGCCGCCGAGGGTGGCTGGGGGGCGATGCTGACCGGCATGGCGCTGACCTTCGTGCAGCAGTTCGGCTGGGGGGCGCTGGTCGGCCTGCTGACGGGCTTCGGCATGGCGGCCCTGCTGCAGCGCATCGCCTGGCGCGATGCCAGCGGCGGGGTGCTGGCGCTGCTCATCGGTGCGGCCGGGCTGGCGGTGTTCGCCGCCACCGGCTGGCTGGGCGGCTCGGGCTTCCTGGCGGTGTACCTGTTCGGGCTGATCGTCGCCAACCGGGCGAGCGGCTCGGTGGAGCAGGCGCTGCCGGCGATGGACGGCTATGCCTGGCTCAGTCAGGCCGGCCTGTTCCTGCTGCTCGGGCTGCTGGTCACGCCCTCGCGGCTGGTCGAGCACCTGCTGCCGGCGCTGGGGGTGGCGCTGGTGCTGATCGGCCTGGCCCGGCCCGTGGCGGTGTGGCTGTGCCTGCGGCCCTTTCGCTTCACGCCGCAGGAGACCTGGTTCATCGCCTGGGTGGGGCTGCGCGGTGCGGTACCCATCGTGCTGGCGCTGTTTCCGCTGATGGCCGGCCTGCCGCAGGCGCGGCTGCTGTTCGACATCGCCTTCGTGGTGGTGCTGGCCTCGCTGCTGCTACAGGGCAGCACGATCGGCTGGATGGCCCGGCGCCTGGGCGTGGCGCTGCCGGAGCCGGGCGACGAGCAGGGCCAGCGCGCCGTGTTCCGCGACTTCGAACTCGACGCCGAGGTGGCGCTGTGCGATGTCTGTGCCTTCTACGACCTGCCGCTGCCCCCCGACGCCGAGCGGCCGCTGGGGCGCTGGATGGCCGCGGCGATCGGCCGCCCGCCGGTGGCCGGCGACAGCCTGAAGCTCGGTGCGGCAACCCTGGTGGTGCGGGAGGTGCGCGACGGGGCCATCACCCGCATCGGGCTGGGACTGCCCGACGCCTGAGGCAGGCTGCGCCGCGCCGCCGCGCCTTCAGGTCGCCGGCTGCAGCATCTCCGGGGCCAGGTAGGCCTGCCGCCAGACCTCGAAGGACAGCACGTCGGCCAGTTCGATGCGGCGCTGCTCGGCGATCGACAGCTCCGCCTGCGCCGCGTACTCGGCGGCCACGCCGGCGGGCAGCGGCTGCGCCATCAGGGTGTCGCGGATCGCCCGGGCCTGGGCGCGCAGGAAACCGGTGTGGCCGCCCAGCGGCTGGCCGCGCACCGCGTCCAGCACCCGGGCCGAGGGCAGGGTCTGCGGCTGCCCGAGCTGGGCCTGGGCGGCGGCCAGCACCTCGCGGTAGCGCTCAGCGCCCTCGGCCCGGTCCAGCGCCGCAGCGATCGGGGCACATTGCGCCAGCAGTTCGGCGGCCCAGTCGACCAGCCGTACCGAGCCGCCGCAGCGTTCCAGACGCAGATCGGGCTCGCGACCGCGTGCGGCCACCAGGTGCTGGTTGTGCGCCAGGCGCAGCAGCTCGCTGGGCGAATCGGGCGGGCTGTCGGCCAGCAGGCAGTGCAGCAGGAAGACGTCGAGCAGGCGCATGCGGTCCTCGCCGATGCCCAGCGGCTCGAAGGGATCCAGGTCCAGGCAGCGCACCTCGATGTATTCCACGCCGCGTTCGCGCAGCGCGTGCAGCGGCCGTTCACCGCGGCGGATCACCCGCTTCGGGCGGATCGTGCCGTAGAACTCGTTCTCGATCTGCAGCAGGCTGGTGGACAGCTGGTGGTACTCGCCGCCGAGGTTGCGCACGCCGATGCGCGCATAGGGCGGGTGCGGGCGGGTCAGCGCGGCCTCCAGCGAGGCGGCGTAGTCCTCCAGGCTGTTGTAGCTCACGCCCAGCGCGGCCTGGGCGTCGCTCTGGTAGCCCAGCCGGCCCATGCGCAGCGAGGTGGCGTGCGGCAGGTGGAAGGTGCCGGGGCACAGCGGCTGCAGCGCATGCTCGCGGCCCTCGACGAAGCTGGCGCAGACCGTCGGCGAGGCGCCGGTGAGCAGCAGCAGCAGGAAGGAGTGGCGGCGGAAGTTGCGGATCAGCGCGAAGTACTCGGCGTTGCTCAGCCCCGGCAGCGACCAGTTGAAATGGATGCCCGAGATGGTCTGCATGCGCCGGCCGTAGCGCAGCCCCAGCCCCATGCGGTAGACGCTCTTGGCGCGGCCGATGTTGGACGTGCCATAGCGCCCCAGCGGAATGGTCTCGTCGGTGGGCAGCTGGCAGGGCATGCTGCCCGGCCAGAGCAGCTCGTCGCCCAGCGCCGCGTAGGTGAAGCGGTGGATGTGGCCGAGCTCGCGCAGGCAGTCGGCCGCGCTGGCGTGCACGCCGGTGACGAACTCGAGCTGCGACTCGCAGAAGTCGGTGGTGATGTGCGGGTGCGTCAGCGCCGAGCCCAGCGCGGCGGGGTGCGGCGTGAGCGCCAGCCGGCCGTCCGCTCCGATGCGCAGGCTCTCCTTTTCCAGGCCGCGGCGCATGCCGGCCAGGCGCGGCGCGCCGAGATCGTTCAGGCGGGCGAGGAGGCGGTTCGAGGCAGAGGTCATGATCGTCGGGCGCAGGTCGGCGGGCAGTACGCGGCGGCTACCCTAACAGGTTCGCCCCGACCCGGTCCTGTGGCGTGACAAACGAACGCCCGGCAGGCCCACCTCGACGCTGTCGCCTGCGGGGCAGTGCGCCGGGGCGCCGGCTCCCACAATGCGCTCGCATCACGACCCCGGAGTGACCCCCATGAGCGACCCCGCCGCCGAGACCTTCTTCACCCTCGACGAACGCGCCGACGGCGTGAGCCTGCTGACCCTGTGCCGGCCAGAGCGACTCAACACCATGGCGCCGGCCTTCTTCCCGGCGCTGCGCGACGCGGTGCAGCGCCTGCAGGCCGAGGGCCGCACCCGGGCGCTGGTGATCGCCTCGACCGGCCGGCACTTCAGCGCCGGCATGGCGCTGGAGGTGTTTGCCTCGGGCCTGGGCCTGCTCGACACCTCCGATGCGCGCCGCCGGCTGGCCTTCCAGACCGGGCTGCGCCAGCTCATGGCCTGCTTCGACGTGCTCGAGCAGGCGCACTTTCCGGTCATCGCGGCGATCCAGGGCGGCTGCCTGGGCGGCGCCCTCGACCTGGCCGCGGCCTGCGACCTGCGCGTGTGCAGCGCCGATGCCTTCTTCGCGGTGCAGGAAATCCACATCGGCATGGCCGCCGACCTGGGCGTGCTGCAGCGCCTGCCGAAGATCGTGCCACCCGGCGTGGCGCGCGAGATGGCCTTCACCGGCGAGCGCATCGGCGCCGAGCGGGCGCTGGCCGTCGGCCTGGTCAATGCGCTGCGGCCCGATGCCGCGGGCACGCTCGAGCATGCGCTGGCGCTGGCCGGCGCGATCGCCGCCAAGTCGCCGCTGGCGATGGCCGGCAGCAAGCTGGCGCTGAACTATGCGGTCGACCACCCGACCGCCGATGCGCTGCAGCAGATGACCCTGCTGCAGAGCGCGATCTTCGACATCGACGAGATGGGCCGGGCCATCGAGGCCTGGCAGCGCAAGATGCCCGGCGAGTTCGCGCCGCGCATGCCGGCGCCGCCGCTCTGAGCCGGGCCGCGCCGCCGCGCCGGGTCTGGGCCCGCGCAGCGGCGCAGCGAGGCCAGGACTTTCAGTCCTCTTCGTGCAGCTGGAAGCCCTTGACCATCTCGGCCTGCACATGGGCCGGCACCACGTCGTAGTGCGACAGCGCCAGGGTGTAGCGGCCCTCGCCGCGGGTCAGCGAGTTCAGCCGCAGCTGGTAGCCCGACAGCTCCGACAGCGGCGCGCGGGCGCGCACGCTGGCCAGCCCGCCCACCAGGGTGTCGGCGCCGCGCACCTCGCCCCGGCGCGAGGCCAGGTCGCCGGTGATGTCGCCGATGCTGTCGGCTGCGGCGGTGATCTCCACGTCCACCACCGGCTCGAGCACCACCGGGCCGGCCTCCTTCATCGCCTGGATGAAGGCCTTCTTGCCCGCGGTGACGAAGGCGATTTCCTTGCTGTCCACGCTGTGGTGCTTGCCGTCGGTGACGGTGACGCGCACGTCCACCACCGGGTGGCCGGCGATCACGCCCGCTTCCATCGCCAGGCGCACGCCCTTCTCGACCGCCGGCATGAACTGACCGGGAATCGCCCCGCCCTTGACCACATCGACGAACTCGAAACCCGCACCGCGCGGCAGCGGCTCGACCGTCAGGTGCACCTCGCCGAACTGGCCGGCGCCGCCGGTCTGCTTCTTGTGGCGGTACTGCGCCGAGGCGCTGCCGGTGAGGGTCTCGCGGTAGGCGATGCGCGGTGGCGCGGTGTCCACCTCCACCCGGTAGGTTTCGCGCAGGCGCTCGAGCAGCACGCGCAGGTGCAGCTCGCCCAGGCCGTAGACGACGGTCTCGTGCGTCGAGGCGACCTGTTCGACCTTCAGGCAGGGGTCCTCGGCGGCCAGCTTGGCCAGCACCTCGGCCAGGCGCTGGTCGTCGCCGTGGCGCTTGGGCTTCAGCGCCAGGCCGTGCACCGGCACCGGGAAGGGCAGCGGCTTCAGGTGGATGTGATCGTCCTCGGCGGCGTCGTGCAGCACGGCGTCGTAGGCGATCTCGTCGACCTTGGCGACCGCGACGATGTCGCCCGGCCCGGCGCTGGGCACCTCGACATGTTCCTTGCCCTGCAGCAGGAAGAGGTGGCCCACCTTGAAGGGCTTGCGGCCGTCGCCGACGTACAGCAGGCTGTCGCGGCCGACCGTGCCCTGGTGGATGCGGAAGACGCCCAGCTTGCCGACGTAGGCGTCGATCGCCACCTTGAAGACATGCGCCAGCACGTGCTGCGAGGCGTCGACCTGGGCATGCATCAGCCGGGCCTCGGCGCCCTCACCCTTGTAGAAGTCCGGCAGGTTGCCCTCGCTGGGGTCGGGCAGCAGCTGGGTGATCACGTCGAGCAGCGGGGCCACGCCCACGCCGGTCTTGCCGGAGACGAAGAACACCGGAATCAGGTGGCCTTCGCGCAGCGCCTGCTCGAGCGGCGCGTGCAGCTCGCTGGCGGGCACGTCGCCGTCGTTCAGGTAGCGCTCGACGAAGTCGCCGTCGACCTCCACCACCTGTTCGACCAGCGCACGGTGCGCCGCGGCGACGGAGGAGAAGTCGGCTTCGTGGCCGGGCGCGGCCTCGGGCGCGAACCAGCAGTCGACCACCTCGCGGCCGCCGTTGGCGGGCAGGTTCAGCGGCAGGCATTCGCGGCCGAAGGCCTCCTGCAGGCTGGCCAGCAGGCCCGCCAGGTCGACGCCCGGGGCATCGATGCGGTTGACGATGATCATGCGGTCGAGCTTGCGCTCGGCCGCGTAGGCCATCATGCGCAGCGCCATCGGCTCGATGCCGGCGGCCGCGTTGATGACGATGGCGGCGGTCTCGACGGCTTCCAGGGCGGGCAGGCTCTGGCCGAGGAAGTCGGCGCTTCCCGGCGTGTCGATCAGGTGGATGCGGCAGTCCTGATGCGTCAGGTGCATCACGCTGCTCTGCAGCGAGTGCTGCATGCGGCGCTCGATCGGGTCGAAGTCGCTGACGGTGCTGCCGCGCTCGATCGAGCCGGCCGCGCCGATCACGCCGGCCTGCTGCAGCAGGGCCTCGGCCAGGGTGGTCTTGCCGGCCGCAGCCGGGCCGACCAGGGCCAGCGTGCGGATGTGGTGCCAATCGTGGGCGGCGGGCGCAGCGCCGGGGGTGGCGCTGCGCGGGGCTGGGCTGGACATGCGGGGGCTCCTCGGCACCGCGCGGGCCACGCACCGCTGCTCGACTTCTCAGGGCACGCGCCCGGGGCGCGATCGGTTGGGGATGAAACGAGGATCAGCCTACGCCGATCGGCCCGGCCGCACAAGGCGCGGCCACGGCGGCAGGCGGGCTGTCTGGGCCCGGGTCGATCTGGCTCAAGGCGGCGTGCCGGCGCTGCCGCGGCGCAGGCCGGCCAGCCAGACGTCCAGGGCCGCCTGCGCGGCCTGCCAGGCCGGCTCGGGGTCGGCCTCGACGGTGGCGCGCAGCAGCAGGCCTTCGGTCTGTGCCATCAGCGCGCGCGCCAGCGCGGCCGGTGCCAGGTCGGCGCGGAACAGCCCGCGTGCCTGGCCCTGCCGCAGCAGCGCCTCGAGGCCGGCCATGCAGCCGGCCACGGCGTCGCGGTGGCGCTGCAGCACGCCGGCCAGTTCGTCGGTGTACTCGGTGCGGTGCAGCAGGATCGTGAAGACCCGCCGTGCCTGCTCGTTCTCGCGCAGCTGGCGCAGCGGGTAGAGCAGCGACTCGCGCAAGCGCTGCTCGATCTGCGCGAGGGCGCGGTCACCCGTGTCGTCGCCGAGCGACTCCAGCGCGACTTCGCAGGGCAGACATACGCGATCCACCATCGCGAGGTACAACTCCGCCTTGTCCTTGAAATGCCAGTAGATGGCGCCGCGCGTGACCCCGGCCGCCGCGGCGATGTCCTGCAGGCTGGCGCGGCTCACCCCCCGTTCGGCAAACACCCGCTCGGCGGTATCGAGCAGGTGGGCGCGGGTGGCGGCAGCTTCCTCTTTGGTGCGTCGGACCATCGTGACAGGGCAGGGGAGGGGCAACAGCGGGAGCATCACATACATTCGTGATTGTATGTAAGATGCCGCCCTTCGGAGGAGTCCGGCGTCGGGCCGGGCCGGCAGGATGTCTCGCACCGGCAGCGCCGGTGCCGTCGCGAGGAATTGCTCGATGCAGCAGGTACTTGGGTGGGGTGGGTGGAAACAAAAGGGCGTCGCGCTGGTCTGCGCGACGCTGTGGCTGGCCGGCTGCGGCGGCGGCTCCGGTGCGCCGGCCGGCGCGGCCAGGCCGGGCGGACCCGGCGGTGGCATGCCGCCGCCTCCCGCGGTGGGCGTGGTGACCGTGCAGCCCGCCTCGGTGCCGCTCGCCCGTGAACTGCCCGGCCGGCTGGAGGCCTGGCGCACCGCCCAGGTGCGCGCGCGGGTGGCCGGCATCGTGCAGAAGCGCCTGTTTGCCGAGGGCTCCGACGTCAAGGCCGGCCAGTCGCTGTTCCAGCTCGATGCCGGCGTCTACCGCGCCACGCTCGACAGCGCGCTGGCCGCGCAGGCCAAGGCCGAGGCGAATCTGGCGCAGGCGCAGGCCACCCGGCAGCGCAACGAGCCGCTGGTGGCCGCCCAGGCGATCAGCCAGCAGGAGTGGGTCGCCTCCGACACCGCGCTGCGCCAGGCGCAGGCCGACCTCGCCACGGCCAAGGCGGCGGTGCAGACCGCTCGGCTGAACGTCGAGTACGCCTCGGTGCTGGCGCCGATCGCCGGGCGCATCGGCCGCGCCCAGGTCACCGAGGGCGCGCTGGTGGGGCAGGGCGAGGCGACGCTGCTGGCGACGATCCAGCAGGTCCATCCGCTCTACGTCAACTTCACCCAGTCGGCCAACGAGGTGCTGCGGCTGCGCCAGGCGCTGGCGGCCGGCCGGCTGAGCAGTGCGGGCGAGCAGGCCGCCCGCATCGAGGTGCTGCTCGACGACGGCAGCGTGCACCCGCATGCGGGCCGGCTGCTGTTCTCGGATCTGACGGTGGATCCCACTTCGGGCCAGGTGACGCTGCGCGCCGAGCTGCCCAATCCGCAGGGCCTGCTGCTGCCGGGGCTGTACGTGAAGGTGCGGGTGCGCCAGGCCCAGGCCGAGCGCGCCGTCCTGCTGCCGCAGCAGGCCGTGACGCGCGGCGCCGCGGCCGACACGGTGCTGGTGGTGGGTGCGGACCGCACGGTGGCGCCGCGGCCGGTGAAGATCGGCGGCGCGCAGGCCGGCCAGTGGGTGGTGCTCGAGGGGCTGCAGCCCGGCGAGCAGGTGGTGGTGGACGGCTTCCAGAAGATCCGGCCCAAGACCCCGGTGACGCCCGTGCCCTGGGCGCCGGCCGGCGCGGCCTCCGCCGCATCGTCTGCCGGGGCCCCGGCCGCGACGGCGTCCGGCCCGGCGGCGGTGTCGCCCGCCTCGACCCCGGCCCCTGCGGCCGCGAGCCGCTGAGGAGGCGCGCGCATGATCTCGCGCTTCTTCATCGACCGGCCGATCTTCGCCTGGGTGCTGGCGCTGTTCATCCTCGTGCTGGGGGCCACCGCGATCACCCGGCTGCCGGTGGCGCAGTACCCGACGGTGGCGCCGCCGTCGGTGGTCATCTCCACCGCCTATCCGGGCGCCTCGGCCCAGGTGCTCGAGGACAGTGTGCTGTCGGTGCTCGAGCAGGAGCTCAACGGTGCGCCGGGCCTGATCTACATGGAGTCCAGCGCCGACGCCAACGGCGCGGGCACGATCACGGCCACCTTCGAGCCCGGCACCGACATCGCCATCGCCCAGATCGAGGTGCAGAACCGCCTGTCGCGCGCCACCCCGCGCCTGCCGGCGGTGGTGACCCAGCAGGGCGTGCGGGTGGACAAGGCGCGCTCGAACTTCCTGATGGTGGTCAGCCTGCTGTCGACCAGTGCCGACTACCCGCCGATGGCGCTGGGCGACTACGCCGCACGCAGCGTCGTGCCCGAGCTGCTGCGTGTGCCCGGGGTGGGCCAGGCCCAGCTGTTCGGCACCGAGCGGGCCATGCGCATCTGGATCGACCCGGCCAGGCTGGCCGGCTACGGCCTGTCCACCGCCGAGGTCAACGCGGCGATCCGGGCGCAGAACGCGCAGGTCTCGGCCGGCTCGGTCGGGGCGCTGCCGGCCGTGCCGGGCCAGAGTGTGTATGCCAGCGTGAACGTGAGCGGCCAGCTCGCCAGCGTCGAGCAGTTCGGCGAGATCCTGCTGCGCGCCAACGCCGACGGCTCCAGCGTGCGCCTGAAGGACGTGGCGCGCATCGAGCTGGGCGCGCAGTCCTACGCCACCGCCAGCCGCCTGAACGGCGTGCCCTCGCTGGGCATCGGCATCCAGCTCTCGCCCACCGGCAACGCGCTGGCCACCGCCGGCGCGATCCGTACGCGCATGCAGGAGCTGGAGCGCTACTTCCCGGCCGGCGTGTCGTACAAGATCCCGTACGACACCTCGCGCTTCGTGCGCATCTCGATCCAGGAGGTGGTCAAGACCCTGGTCGAGGCGGTGGCGCTGGTTTTCGTGGTGATGCTGCTGTTCCTGCAGAACATCCGCTACACGCTCATTCCCACCATCGTCGTGCCGGTGTCGCTGATGGGCACCTTCACGGTGATGCTGGCGCTGGGCTACTCGATCAACGTGCTCACGCTGTTCGGCATGGTGCTGGCCATCGGCATCCTGGTGGACGACGCCATCGTGGTGGTGGAGAACGTCGAGCGCATCATGAGCGAGGAGGGCCTGTCGCCCCTCGAGGCCACGCGCAAGGCGATGGGGCAGATCACCGGGGCGATCGTCGGCATCACGGTGGTGCTGGTCAGCGTGTTCGTGCCGATGGCCTTCTTCTCCGGCTCGGTGGGCAACATCTACCGCCAGTTCTCGGTGGCGATGGCCTCGTCGATGCTGTTCTCGGCCTTCCTGGCGCTGTCGCTCACGCCGGCGCTGTGCGCCACGCTGTTGAAGCCGGTGCCGCCCGGCCACCACGACAAGCCCGGCCCCTTCGGCTGGTTCAACCGGGCCTTCAAGCGCAGCACCCATGCCTACGAGTCGCTGGTGGCGCGCATCATCCGCCGCGCCGGGCGCTGGCTGCTGCTCTACGCGGTGATCCTGGCCGCGGTGGCGCTGCTGTACCGGGCGCTGCCGACCTCCTTCCTGCCCAACGAGGACCAGGGCTACGTGATCGTCAACATGCAGCTGCCCCCGGGCGCCTCGGCCGAGCGCAGCGAGGCGGCGATGCAGCGCATCGAGTCCTTCGCGCTGCAGCAGCCCGAAGTGGACACCATGGTCAGCGTGCTGGGCTTCAGCTTCTCCGGCGCCGGCCAGAACGCCGGCCTGGCCTTCCTGCCGCTGAAGGACTGGTCCGAGCGCGAGGGCGCCGGGCAGTCCGCGCAGGCGCTGGCCGGGCGCATCTTCGGCGCCATGATGGGCGTGCGCGACGCCTTCATCTTCGCGCTCAGCCCGCCGCCGATCCCCGAGCTGGGCACTGCCACCGGCTTCAACTTCCGCCTGCAGGACCGCGCCGGCCTGGGCCACGAGGCCCTGCTGGGTGCGCGCAACCAGCTGCTGGGCCTGGCCGGCCAGAGCAAGGTGCTGCAGGGCGTGCGGCCCGACGGCCTGGAGGATGCGCCGCAGCTGCGCCTCGAGATCGACCGCGAGCGCGCCGCCGCGCTGGGGGTGGGGTTCGATGCGATCGGCTCGGTGCTGGCCACCGCCTTCGGCTCGACCTACGTCAACGACTTCCCCAACCAGGGGCGGCTGCAGCGCGTCATCGTGCAGGCCGAGGCCTCGGCCCGCATGCAGCCCGAGGACCTGCTGAAGCTGCACGTGCCCAACCAGCGCGGCCAGCAGGTGCCCTTCTCGGCCTTCGCGAGCACGCGCTGGGTGAGCGGGCCGATGCTGTCGATCCGCTACAACGGCTACCCGGCGATGAAGATCGCCGGCGACGCCGCGCCGGGCTTCTCCACCGGCGATGCCATGGCCGAGATGGAGCGCCTGGCCGGGCAACTGCCGCCGGGCATCGGCTTCGAGTGGACCGGCCAGTCGCGCGAGGAGAAGCTCTCCGGCGCGCAGGCGAGCATCCTGCTGGCCTTCTCGATGCTGGCGGTCTTCCTCTGCCTGGCGGCGCTGTACGAGAGCTGGAGCATTCCGGTGGCGGTGATGCTGGTGGTGCCGCTGGGCATCCTCGGCGCGCTGGCCGGCGTCTGGTTGCGCGGCATGCCCAACGACGTGTACTTCAAGGTCGGCCTGATCACCATCATCGGGCTGTCGGCGAAGAACGCGATCCTGATCATCGAGTTCGCCAAGGACCTCCAGGCCGAGGGCAAGGACCTGTTGTCGGCCACACTGGAGGCCTGCCACCTGCGCTTCCGACCCATCGTGATGACCTCCTTCGCCTTCATTCTCGGCGTGCTGCCGCTGGCGCTGGCCAGCGGCGCCGGCTCGGCCAGCCAGCGCGCCATCGGCACCGGCGTGATGGGCGGCATGATCACCGCCACCGTGCTCGCGGTCTTCCTCGTGCCGGTGTTCTTCGTCGTGGTCCGCCGCCTCTTCCCCGGGGGCCGCTTCACCGCCCATGCCACCGCGATCGGCAGCGCCGCGGCCGATGCCGCTGCCGCCGGCGTGATGGCCGAAACCGCCCGCCCCGGGAGCCCGCGATGAGCCGCCGCTGCCTTGCCGCATCGACCCCTGCCGTCCCGACGGCCCGCGCCAGCAGCCGGCGCCGGAGCGCGACACCCCGGCCCGGGCGGCTTCTGCCCGGCCTGGCCCTGCTGCTGCTGGCCGGCTGCACCAGCCTGGCGCCCGAGTACCGCCGCCCGGCCGCCCCCGTGCCCGCGCAGCTGCCGCTGCCGGCCGCAGCGGCCGCCTCGGCGGTCCCGGGCGCACCGGCCGGCGCCGCGGCCGCGGCGCTGCCGGGCTGGGCGGACTTCGTGCAGGACGAGCGCCTGCGCCGGCTGGTGCGCCAGGCCCTGGCCGGCAACCGCGACCTGCGTGTGGCCGCGCTGGCGGTGCAGCGTGCCCAGGCCCAGCTGGGGTTGACCGAGGCCGACCGCTGGCCCACCGTCAACGCCGCCTTCTCGGCCAGCCGCGCCCCCAACAGCTCGGGCGCGCAGCGCAACAGCTTCCAGCTCGGCCTGCAGGTCAGCGGCTGGGAGATCGACTTCTTCGGCCGCCTGCGCAGCCTGGGCGACGCCGCCCAGGCCCAGCTGCTGGCCAGCGAGGCCGGCCGGCGCAGCGCCGAGCTGGCGCTGGTGGCCGCCCTGCTCACGGCCGACCGCAGCCTGGCAGCCGACCAGGCGGTGCTGGCGCTGGCCGAGCGCACCCGCGCCAGCCGGGCCGAGAGCCTGCGCCTGGCGCGGCTGCGCCACGAGGTGGGGGCGGCCTCGCAGCTCGAGCTGCAGACCGCGCTGAGCCTGACGGCCCAGGCCGAGGCGGCGGTGGCGCAGGCCAGCCGCCAGGTTGCCCAGGATCGCCACGCGCTGGCGCTGCTGGTCGGCGGCCCGGTGGACGAGGCGCTCTGGCCCGCCGCGGCGGCGGTGGCGGCCGAGCCGGTGTTCGCCGACGTGCCGGTGGGGCTGGACTCGGCGGTGCTGCTGCGCCGCCCGGACGTGGCCCAGGCCGAGCAGCAGCTGATCGCCGCCAACGCCAACATCGGCGCGGCGCGGGCGGCCTACTTCCCGCGCATCTCGCTGACCGGCAGCGCCGGCCTGGTCAGCAGCGAGCTGGGCACCCTGCTGCAGGGCGGCAACTTCGCCTGGACGCTGGCCTCGCAGGCGGTGGCGGCGATCTTCGACCACGGCCGGGTGCGCCAGGGCGTGGAAGTGGCCACGGTCAACCGCGACATCGCGCTGGCGCAGTACGAGAAGGCGGTGCAGGCTGCCTTCCGCGAGAGCGCCGATGCCCTGGCCGGACTGGCCACCTGGCGCGGCCAGATCGAGGCCCAGCAGCGCCAGCTCGACGCGGTGCGCGAGATCGCCCGCCTGACCGAGCTGCGCTGGCGCGGCGGTGCGGCCAGCGAACTCGAGCGCCTGGATGCCGAGCGCAGCCGCTTCGCCGCCGAGCAGGCGCTGATCCAGCTGCGCCTGGCCGAGCAGGTCAACCGCATCGGCCTGTGGAAGGCGCTGGGCGGCTGAGCCCGCGCCACGCCGCCATCCCGGCCCGGCCTGGCGCCCTCAGGCCGGGCCGTCCCTCTCGAATCCGGAACCCTCAGGCATGGAGATCGCCATGAGCCGCCCCCCGCGAACCCACCGCATCGCCGTCATCCCCGGCGACGGCATCGGCCAGGAAGTGATGCCCGAGGGCCTGCGCGTGCTGCAGGCTGCCGCCGCGCGCTTCGGCTTTGCCCTGGACCTCACGCCGATCGAATGGGCCAGCTGCGACTACTACCAGCAGCACGGCCGGATGATGCCCGACGACTGGAAGGCGCAGCTCTCGGGCCAGGACGCCCTGCTCTTCGGTGCGGTGGGCTGGCCGGCCACCGTGCCCGACCACATCTCGCTGTGGGGCAGCCTGCTGAAGTTCCGCCGCGAGTTCGACCAGTACATCAACCTGCGCCCGGCGCGGCTGTTCGCCGGGGTGCCCTGCCCGCTGGCCAACCAGAAGCCGGGCGACATCGACATGCTGATCGTGCGCGAGAACACCGAGGGCGAGTACACCCAGCTCGGCGGCGTGATGTTCGAGGGCACCGAGCGCGAGCTGGTGATCCAGGAATCGGTCTTCAGTCGCCATGGCAGCCAGCGGGTGCTGAAGTACGCCTACGAGCTGGCGAAGCAGCGCGCGCGCAGGCACCTGACCGTGGCCACCAAGAGCAACGGCATCGCGATCTCCATGCCCTGGTGGGACGCCCTGGCCGCCGAGGTGGGCCGCGACTACCCCGAGGTCAGCGTCGACCGGCAGCACATCGACATCCTGGCCGCCCGCTTCGTGCTGCAGCCGCAGCGCTTCGACGTGGTGGTGGCCACCAACCTGTTCGGCGACATCCTGTCCGACCTGGGCCCGGCCTGCACCGGCACCATCGGCCTGGCGCCCAGCGCCAACCTCAACCCCGAGCGCCGCTTCCCCAGCCTGTTCGAGCCGGTGCACGGCAGCGCGCCGGACATCTTCGGCCGCAACATCGCCAACCCGATCGCGATGATCTGGTCGGCCGCGCTGATGCTGGACTTCCTGGGCGAGCGCGCGGCCCACGACGCCATCGTCCGCGCCATCGAGCAGGTGCTGGTCGACGGCCCGCGCACCCGCGACCTGGGCGGCAGCGCCAGCACCACCGAGGCGGGCGAGGCGATCGCCGCGCGGGTGGCCGCGGGCGGCTGAGGCGGCGCGCAGGCGCCGCAGGGCGGGTGTCCCGCCCTCACTCGTGCCGCAGCGCCTCGATCGGATCGAGCTGCGCCGCGCGCCGGGCCGGAAAGTAGCCGAACACCACGCCGATGGCGGCGGAGAAGGCGAAGGCCAGGCCGTTGATGCCGGGCTGGAATTCGTAGGGCACGCCCATCAGCTCGGAGATGCCGATCGAGGCGCCGGTGGCCAGCACGATGCCCACCAGCCCGCCCAGGGCGGAGAGCACCACCGACTCGATCAGGAACTGCAGCAGCACCTCGCGCTCGAGCGCGCCGATGGCCAGGCGGATGCCGATCTCGCGGGTGCGCTCGGTCACGCTGACCAGCATGATGTTCATGATGCCGATGCCGCCCACCAGCAGGCTGACCGCGGCCACCGCGCCGAGCAGCGAGGTCATCAGCCGGGTGGTGCCCGACAGGGTCTCGGCGATCTGGCGGGTGTCGAGCACGTTGAAGTTGTCGTCGTCGGCCTCGGCCAGCTTGCGCCGCTCGCGCAGCAGCTGGGTGATGTCGCGCTTGACGCGCGCGGTATCGGCATCGTCGCGCAGCGACACCAGCAGGGTGTTGACGGTGGTCCGGCCGGTGACGCGGCGCTGCGCGGTCTTCAGCGGCAGCCAGACGGTGTCGTCCTGGTCCAGGCCCATGGCCGCCTGGCCCTTGGCGGCCAGGGTGCCGATCACTTCGCAGCTGAAGCCCTTGACGCGCAGCTGCGCGCCCAGCACCGCCTCGGGGTGGCTGCCGGCGCCGAAGAGCTCGCGCTGCACGGTCGCGCCGAGGAGGCACACCGCGCGGCCGGCGGCCAGCTCGTCCTCGCCGAAGGGGCGGCCGCTGGCGAGCTGCCAGTTGTTCGTGCGCAGGTAGTCGTTGGTCGTGCCGGTGACCGTGGTCGACCAGTTGCGGCCCTCGGCCACCACGGTGACGGCGCCGCGCACCTCGGGGGCGGTGGCGGCGATGCCGCCGACCTGGGTGGCGATGGCCTCCAGGTCGGCCAGCGTGAAGCCCGGTGCGCCGCTGCTGCCCATGCCGGGGCCCAGGCGCTGGCCGGGGCGGATCTGCAGCAGGTTGCTGCCCAGGCTGGAGATCTGCGCCTGCACCGCGCGGGTGGCGCCGTTGCCGACGGTGACCATGGTCACCACCGCGGCCACGCCGATGACGATGCCCAGGATGGTCAGGAAGGAGCGCAGCAGGTTGCGGCGGATCGAGCGCAGTGCCAGCAGCAGGGTGTTCCAGAGCATGCTTCAGGGCCCTTCGGCGTCGCTGTGCAGCAGCGCGTCGGCGTCGCGCGGCCCCAGGGCCACCGGGTGGGGGTTGCGTTCGTCGCGCTCGATGCGGCCGTCGCGGAAGTGCACCAGGCGGTGCGCATACGCGGCCATGTCGGGCTCGTGGGTGACCATCAGCACGGTGATGCCGCGCTGGGCATTGAGCGCGGCGAGCAGCGCCATGATCTCGTGGCTGCGCGCCGAGTCGAGGTTGCCGGTGGGCTCGTCGGCCAGCAGCACGGTGGGGCGGGTGACGATGGCCCGGGCGATCGCGACGCGCTGCTGCTGGCCGCCGGAGAGCTCGGCCGGGGTGTGCCGCTCCCAGCCGGACAGGCCGACCTGGGCCAGCGCGTCGCGCGCGGCGGCGCTGCGCTGCGCGGCGCCCTCGCCGCGGTAGAGCAGCGGCAGCTCGACGTTCTCCTGCGCCGAGGTGCGCGCCAGCAGGTTGAAGCCCTGGAAGACGAAGCCCAGGTGGCGCCGGCGCAGCCGGGCGCGCTGGTCGCGCGAGAGGCGCTGCACCTCCACGCCCTGGAAGGCGTAGCGGCCGCTGCTCGGCACGTCCAGGCAGCCCAGCAGGTTCATCACGGTGGACTTGCCCGAGCCGCTGGGGCCCATCACCGCGACGAACTCGCCCGCGGCGATGTCCAGGTCGACCCCTTTCAGGGCCTGGAAGGCCGCCGTGCCGCTGCCGAAGGTCTTGGTGATGCCGCGCAGGCGGATCAGCGGCACCTCGTCGGGGGCGGCGCCGGGGCTCACGGCGTGGCCCCGCGGGTCTGCTCGACGATCACGGCCGCGCCTTCGCGCAGGCCGGCGCCGCTGACCTCGGTGAGGCGGCCGTTGCTCAGGCCGGTGGTCACCGGCACGGCCACCGGCCGGCCGTCCTGCAGCAGCCAGAGGCGGCGTGGCGCGCCGGCGGCGGGCTGCTCGGCGTTGGCGGCGCTGCTGCGGCGCGGCGCCATGCCGGGCGGGCGGGGCATCAGCTGCGAGACGATGCCGCCCGAGCCCGGGCTGCCTGCCGTCGCGCTGCCGGCGCCCCCCTGGCCGGCGGCAGCCTCCTCGGGCGTGAAGCGCAGCGCGCGGTTGGGCACCAGCAGCACGCCGCGGCGCTCGGTGGCGGTGATCACCGCGGTGGCGGTCATGCCGGGGCGCAGGCTGAGGTCGTCGTTGGGCAGGTCCATCAGCGTGGTGTAGGTGACCACGTTGTCGGTCAGCGTCGAGCCGTAGGCCACCCGCACCACCCGGGCGGGGTAGCTGCGCCCGGGCCAGGCGCTGACGGTGAAGCGGGCCTGCTGGCCGACCTGCACCTGGCCGACGTCGGCCTCGTCCACGTTCACCGAGATCTGCAGCCGGCGCAGGTCCTCGGCGATGGTGAACAGGGTCACCGCCTGCAGCGAGGCCGCCACCGCGTAGCCGGGGTCGACGTTGCGGGTGAGCACCACGCCGTCGATCGGCGAGCGGATCGAGGCCTTGGACAGGTTGGTCTCGTTGGTGCTGAGCGTGGCGCGGGCGCTGGCCACGCCGGCGCGGGCGCTGGCCTCGGCGGCCTGGGCCTTGTCCAGCGCAGCCCGGGCCGCATCGAGTTCGGCCGCCGAGGGCACCTGGCCGCCGGACAGGCGCTGCACCTCCTCCAGGCGCTGCAGGTCGGCGCGCGCCTGGCGCAGGCCGGCCTGCGCCTGCGCCACCGCGGCCTCGGCGGAGGCCAGTGCGGCCCGGCTGGCAGCGATCTGGTCGCGCAGCTTGGCGGTGTCGAGCTCGACCAGCACCTGGCCGGCCTTGACCGCGTCGTTGACGTCCACCCGCACCTGCGCGACGGTGCCCGACAGCTCGCTGCCGATGCTGACCGTGCGCGTGGCCTGCAGCTTGCCGTTGGCCGTGACCTGCAGCTGCAGGTCGCCGCGCTGCAGCGGCTCGGTGACGTAGCGGGGCGCTGCCTGGGAAGCGCTGCGGCCCAGCCAGGTCCAGCCGGCCAGGGCCGCGCCGGCCAGCAGGGCGGCCAGCAGCCAGACGCGCGGCTGGCGCCAGATGGGGCGCGGGGCGTCGTCGCCCAGCAGTCGTTGCAGGGAGGAGGGGTCGGTGCTCATGGGGTGCGCAGGGGCGGGGTGGGGGCCTGCGGGACGGCGCCTGCCTCCCAGCCGCCGCCCAGGGCCTTGTACAGACGGATGCGGGCGAGCTGCTCGTCGCGCCGGGCGGCCACCTGGCTGCTGTCGGCGGACAGGGCGCTGCGTTGCGCCTCCAGCAGCGTGCCGAAGTCGACCAGCCCGGCCTGCCAGCGGTGGCGGGCCAGCAGCAGCGCCCGGTGGGCGGCTTCGCGGGCTTCGGCCAGCGCCTCGGACTGGCGCTGTGCGGCGCCCAGCGCGCCCAGCGCGTTTTCCACGTCCTCCAGCGCCGTCAGCAGGGCAGCCCGCGCGGCGATGCGGGCCGCGGCCAGCTGGGCGCGCTGCTGCCCGATGGCCGCGTCGCGCGCCCCGCCGTCCCAGAGCGTCCCGTCGATCGCGGCGGCCGCGGCCGCGGCCCAGGCGCCGGCGCCGCTCAGGCCGGCCAGCGTGGCCGCCTGCAGCGTCAGGCTGCCGCTCAGCCGCAGGCTGGGCCAGCGCTGCGCCTGCGCGAGGCCGAGGCGTTCGGCCTCGGCGCGCAGGGTGGCTTCGGCGGCCTGCAGGTCGGGGCGGCGGCGCAGCAGATCCGCCGGAACGCCCAGGGGCAGGGGGGCGCCGGCCGAGGGCAACGCCGCACCCGCGCCCAGCCGGGCACGCAGTGCCGTGGGCGGCTGGCCGAGCAGCAGGGCAAGGCGGTGCTCGGACTGCGCGATGGCGTCCCGCAGCGCCGGCAGGCTGGCGCGCAGCTGCGCGGTGGCGCCACGCGCCTGCTCGGCCTCGAGCGAGGCGACCAGCCCGGCCTGGGCGCGCCAGCCCACCAGCGCCTGGGTCTGCTGCTGGGCGGCCAGGTGTTCACCGGCGATGCGCCATTGCTGCTGCTGGCTGCGCAGGCTGACGTAGGCGATGCCGACCTCCGCGGCCACCGCGGTGCGGGTGGCCTCCCGTTGGGCGCGGGCGGCCGTCAGGTCCCAGTCGCGTGCACGCAGGGCCTGGGCCTGTCGGCCGAAGACGTCCGGCTCCCAGCTGGCATCCAGGCCGGCGTTCCAGCGCTCGCTGGCCCCGGCCCGGTTGCGGCTTTGCGTGATGCCTGCACTGCTGCCCAGCTGCGGCGCGGCCTGGGCGGCCTGGCCGTCGCGCAGCGCGCGGGCCTGTTCGAGGCGGGCCTGGGCGGTGGCCAGGTCGAGGTTGGCATGCAGGGCCTGCGTCACCAGCTCGCCGAGCAGCGGGTCGTCGAACTGCAGCCACCACTGCGCCAGCGCCGCGGCTTCGGCGGCCGACAGCGCAGCCGGCGGGGCAACGGCGCTCCCGCCGGAGGCCGAGGCCGCGTCGGCCGGTCCGGTCCAGGCGGCGGGCAGGTCCGGGACGGTCGATCCGCGGGTCTCGGGCGCCGGGGCGGTGGCGCAGCCGGCCAGCAGCGCCGTGCCGATCAGCCAGAGCGAGGCGGCCGTCGGCCGGCGCAGGCGGGGCGTCGTCGGAGCGTGCGCGCAGGGGGCGGTGCGAAGGGGCGGGAAGGTCGGCACGGTGAAACGGCGCGCGGCGGTTGGATGCCGCGACCCTTCCCTTTGTAAACCCGCCCTGCGTCGCGCGCATGCGCCGCAGGTAAAGATCCTCGAGCGGGATCAAGGGGGCCCCGGCCCGCCGCCGGCGCCGACGCATCAGGGCGACATCACCAGCTGGTTGCGCCCGGCGCGCTTGGCCTCGTAGAGGGCTGCGTCGGCGCGGCGCAGCAGGTCCTCCAGCGAGCGGTCCTGCGCGCGATGGGCGGTCAGGCCGGCGCTGTAGGCCAGCAGGAAGCCCAGTTCCTGTTCGGAGCGCTGGCGCAGGCGGCGCCGCAGGCGCTGATCGAAGGCCAGCGCGGCGCCTTCCTGCGTGTGCGACAGCAGCACGCAGAACTCCTCGCCGCCGTAGCGGCCCACCAGGTCGCCGCTGCGCACCGTCTCGCCCAGCACCGCCGCGGTGAGCTGCAGGGCCTGGTCGCCGGTGGCGTGGCCGCGCTGGTCGTTGACCTGCTTGAAGTGGTCCAGGTCGATCATCAGCATGATCAGCGGGTGGCCGTAGCGCCGGGCGTCGGCCAGCAGCACCTCGGCCCGCTCGGTCCAGGCGCGGCGGTTGAGCAGGCGGGTCAGCCCGTCGGTGATCGCCAGCGTCTTCAGCTGGGCCTCGGCCTCTTCGCGGAAGGCGGCCAGCACGCCGATGGCGGTCAGCAGTGTGGCGACGTTGTTGCCCAGCGCGCCGACCAGATTCACCGGGTGCGGGGTCTGGAAGGTCGGGTAGGCCTCGGTGAAGAAGGCCCCCAGCACGCCGCGCCAGAGCGTGACGAGCGCCATCGTGCCCATCGACGCGCAGATCAGGCCGCGCCAGCGCCAGCTGCCGGTGGCGCCGGGGCGGGCGGCCTCCACGACCACCCAGGCCATCTGCGCGGCCAGCACGCCGTTGGCCAGGCCGACGCGCCAGGGGTAGTGCGCGAAGCCCAGCGCATACAGCAGCGGCATCAGCAGCGCGGCGGCATGCCACCCGGGCGCCAGCGGGGCCTGGCCGCGCCAGATCCGCACGGCCTGCAGCAGCAGCAGCAGGCTCGACGACATGGCCGCCATGGCCAGCGTGGACAGCAGCAGGTCCGGCCACCGACCCGCGAAGGTATCGGAGGCCACCAGGCAGAGCCAGCCCAGCGCATGGGCGAGCACCCCGGCCTGCGCGGCCAGCGCGGCGCGGCTGGCGCGCAGGCCCAGCACCAGCGACAGGCCGAGCGCGACCCCGGCCACGTTGACCGTGTACGCGACCAGAAGGCTGTGGGTGTCGAGGGCCATGCGGGGGGCTGCGGCGGCGGGACGGCGGGCAGGCGCGCGGCGCCCGCTACTGGAAGGCCACTTCGTCGAAGCTGCGCAGCTTGCGGCTGTGCAGGTGGTCCAGCCCCTGTGCGCGCAGGATCTCGATGGCGCGCATGCCGATGCGCAGGTGCTGGTCGACCCGCTCGCGGTAGAACTGGTTGGCCATGCCGGGCAGCTTGATCTCGCCGTGCAGCGGCTTGTCGCTCACGCACAGCAGGGTGCCGTAGGGCACGCGGAAACGGAAGCCGTTGGCGGCGATGGTGGCGCTCTCCATGTCCAGCGCCACGGCGCGGCTCTGGCTGAAGCGGCGCTCGGGCCCCGGGTGCGGCAGCAGCTCCCAGTTGCGGTTGTCGGTGCTGGCCACGGTGCCGGTGCGCAGGATGGCCTTGAGCGCGTAGCCCGACAGCTGCGTCACCTCGGCCACCGCCCGCTCCAGCGCGATCTGCACCTCCGCCAGCGGCGGAATGGGCACCCACAGCGGCAGCTCCTCGTCGAGCACATGGTCCTCGCGCACGTAGCCGTGCGCCAGCACGTAGTCGCCCAGCTGCTGGGTGTTGCGCAGCCCGGCGCAGTGGCCCAGCATCAGCCAGGCGTGCGGGCGCAGCACCGCGATGTGGTCGGTGATGTTCTTGGCGTTGGCCGGGCCGACGCCGATGTTGACCATCGTGATGCCGCCGTGCCCGGGGCGCTGCAGGTGGTAGGCCGGCATCTGCGGCAGGCGCGGCGGGGCACTGCCGCGCGCGTCGCCGGGCTCGGCGGCCAGGCCGGCGCGGCGGGTGACGACATTGCCCGGCTCGACGAAGGCGGTGTAGTCGCCCGCCGGATCGGCCATCGCCTCATGGCCCAGGCGCACGAACTCGTCGATGTAGAACTGGTAGTTCGTGAACAGCACGTAGTTCTGGAAATGCTCCGGCGCCGTGCCGGTGTAGTGGCGCAGCCGGTGCAGCGAGTAGTCCACCCGCGGCGCGGTGAACAGCGCCAGCGGGTGGCGCACCACGCCGTCGGCGCCCGGCTGCGGCTCGTGGCTGCCGTTGGCGATGCCGTCGTCCATCGCCGCCAGGTCGGGCAGGTCGAAGCAGTCGCGCAGGCGCAGCCGCCGCTCCGGCGACAGCGTGCCCTCCAGATGATCGTGCTCGGCCAGGCTGAAGTGCACCGGAATCGGCTGCGACGACAGGCCCACCTCCAGGGCCACGCCATGGTTGCGCAGCAGCAGTTCGAACTGCTCGCGGTAGTAGCGCTCGAACAGGTCCGGCCGGGTCAGCGAGGTTTCGTAGACGCCCGGGCCGGCGACGAAGCCGTAGGCCAGGCGCGAATCGGCGCGCACCACCGTGTCCACGCGCACCCGCACGAAGGGGTAGCAGGCGCGCACCCGCCGGCCGGGCTCGCAGCCGGCCACGAACTCCTGCAGGCTGGCGCGCAGGTAGGCGATGCCGCTGTCGTAGATGGCGCGGACATGCGCCAGCGCGGCCTCGGCGTCGTCGAAGCTCCGGGTCGAAATCAGGGTCGCGGACATGACAGACATTCTCCCCGGAAGTGAAACAAAGGGTCACCGCAGGCTCGCCCGGTGGCCCGACGCCCGCGCCGCCGGCCCGCGTGGCGTGAGATCTTGCCGCCGCGCCGCGGCCGGGGGTCGACAGCGCCTCAGCGCGAGCTGTCCAGATGGCGCGCGGCGCGGCCCGACAGTGCGTTGGGGAAGTACAGCGCGGTCAGGCTCTTGCTGTGCACCGGCGACCAGCCGCGCGCCTCCTCGCCGCGGGCCTGCTCGGTGTAGCGGCGCCAGTCGCGCACCCAGTGGATCGCGTCGCAGACCTCCAGCAGGCCGAGCGTTTCGCGGTCGCCCACCAGCACGCCCTGCACCCGCAGGCCGTGGCGCTCGCGGGCCAGGTCGAGGCGCTGCAGGGTCTGCGGCACGCAGCCGAACTCGCCGTCGCTGACGATCAGCAGGTCGGCGCTGCGCCAGGCGGCCTCGTGCACGCAGTCGACGGCGCGCTCGATGGGCGTCTGGATGTCGGTGCCGCCGTCGAAGGCCAGGTCCATCAGTTCGAGCAGCGGGCCGAGCCCGGCGCTGCCGATCGTCAGGTCGCGTTCGAGCAGCTCGCCCGGTCCGCCGAAGGCGATCAGCCGGCAGGCCCGCTGCGACTCGTGCGCCGCGCGCAGCGCGGCCAGCACCACCGCCCGGGCGATGTTCTCGGGCGCGCCACGCATCGAGCCGGAGGTGTCCAGGCAGAGCAGGATGGGGCCGCGCTCGCGCGTCTCGGGCTCGGCGGTCGTGCCCTGGCGCTGCGGCGGGGCCAGCGGGTCGGGCCGCCAGTCCACCAGCACTGCCTCGGACTCCCAGCTCAGCAGGCGGGACTCGGCGTGGCGGGCGTGCCAGAGCTTCTTCAGCACCGGGTGGCGCAGCATCACCGCCTCGCTGGCCAGCATGCGCTCGGGCCGGCCGCTCAGGTGGATGCCGGTGAGCTCGCCGGGCAGGTCGGGCAGGCGCGTCTCCACCGCGCGCAGCGGGCGCTCGCCGGGCCGATCGTCGGGGCGCTCGGCCGGCGGCGGGGTCCAGGGGGCGAGGCTGCGCTCGCTGCGGCCGAGCCGGCGGATCAGCGCCTGCAGCTCGGGCAGCTGCTCGAGCCAGGCCTGGGCGCGCTGCACCTCGCGCCAGGGGCGCGCGTTGAGATGGCCGCGCAGCTCGTCCCAGCGCAGCTGCGCCAGGTCGCCCAGGCCCTGCAGCAGCACCAGCTGTTCCTCCAGGTCGGCCGCCTCCAGGGTCCAGGCGGCGCGGAACTCGGCGGCGATCTGCGCGATCGCCTCGGCCCGCGTGAGCCGCGGCTGCAGGTCGGTGAGCCGGTCGAGGTGCCACAGGAGCGTGCGCAGGGTCTGCTGCACCAGCGCAGGGGTGCCGCGGCACAGCCCGGCCAGGCCCAGCTCGCCGACGACCTCGCGCAGCGGGGCGCTGGCGGCGCGGTCGCCGAAGTCGGCCTCGGCCGGCGGCAGGCGGCCGGCCTGCAGCGCGTCCTGCCAGAGCGCGAGGTCGGCCAGCCGTCGGTCGGGACTTCCGACGGCGGTCACCAGGCCGGGCAGCCAGAGCTCGCGCGGCAGCGGCGCGAGCCGATCCCAGGGCTGGTCGAGCGGGTCGGTGGCGTGGACCGCGGGCATGGCGGGCGCGTCCGCAGGGTGTCAGGCCGGCAGGTGCACGGGCGCCGGTGCCAGCGCCGGCAGCGCGGCGTCCTGCGGCAGGGCGGCAAAGCCGGCGCGGGCGGCCTGCAGCCGGGCCGTCAGGTCGTCCAGCCCGGCCAGCGTCGCCGCCGGCCCGGCCTGCAGGCGCTGCGCCAGCTCGGGCGGCAGCCACAGCCGCCCGGCCAGGTCGGCGGCCAGCTGCGCGGCCTGGGCTTCGACCGGGGCGCGTTCCCGCGCGATCTGCGCCAGGATCTCGTCGATCTGCGCCAGCCGGGCGGCCACATGCACGGGGCTCCAGCGCCGGCGCGACTGCGCCTCCAGCCGGGCCGAGACGATGCGCAGCATGCCGCCGTCCTCGCCCGCGCCGCTGCCGCCGGCGCCGCTGTCGCGCTGCAGTGCCCGGGCCAGCGCCAGCTTGCCGGCGCCGCTGTCGCCGTCGGGGCCCGCGTCGGCCGGCGCGCTGGCCTCGAGCTGGGCCTGCTGCTCGAAGGCCTGCACCGCCCGCGTCAGCCAGGGCGTCTCGCGCGCGCCGCAGCCCAGCCAGTCGACCACGAACCAGTCCTGCAGCTCGGCCACCTGCTCGGGCCGGGCCGCCGCCACGTAGGGCGCCAGCCAGAGGTCCAGCGCATCGATCTCGGCGCGGCCCTCGCTGGCGGCGGCCACGCGCATCAGGCCCACCCACTGGCGCCAGCGCCGGTCCGACAGCGGCTGGCGGCGCTCGGCCAGCCAGGCGCGCAGTGCGCGGCAGCCCTGCAGCGCGGCCTCGCCCAGGCGCACCTGCGCGGCCGCGGCGTGCAGGGCGGCGCGTTCGGCGGCGTGCAGCGGTTGCGGCGGTGCCGTCGGCGCCGGCGACGCGGTCGGATCGGCCGGGGGTGTCCCGGCCTGGCCGAGCGCGAGCAGCGCCGCGAAGGCGGCATCGCTCACCGGCTGCACCGGCACGCGCAGCAGGAAGCGGTCGAAGAAGGCCTGCAGCGCCTCGTCGGCAGGCAGCTCGTTGCTCGCGCCGATCACCGCGATCAGCGGCGTGCGGCAGCGGCCGCTGCCGTTGTCGAACTCGCGCTCGTTGAGCAGGGTCAGCAGCGCGTTCAGGATCGCCGAATTGGCCTTGAACACCTCGTCGAGGAAGGCGATGCCGGCGGTGGGCAGGAAGCCGGCGGTCAGGCGTTCGTAGCGGTCGTGCTCCAGCGCGGCCAGCGACAGCGGGCCGAACAGCTCCTCGGGCGTCGAGAAGCGGGTCAGCAGCCGTTCGAAGTAGGCCGCGCCGTCGAAGGCGCGGTGCAGCCGTCGCGCCAGCTCGCTCTTGGCGGTGCCGGGCGGGCCGAGCAGCAGCACATGCTCGCCGGCCAGCGCGGCGAGCAGCGCCAGGCGCACCGCGCTGCCGCGTTCGAGCAGGCCCTGCTCCAGGGTGGCGAGCCAGAGGCGCAGGCGGGCGGGCAGGGGAGCGCAGGACGAGGTCATCGCAGGTCGGCGTCAGGGGGGGATCGGGTCAGCCGGTGGGCAGGGCGCCCTGGCGGGCGAAGCGATGCGCCCCGGCCAGGTACAGCGCCTTGGGCAGCATCTGCACGGTCAGTCGGCGCGTCGGCGCCATCACCTCGCCGTCGACCGCCAGCGGCCAGGGGGTGTCGGCCTCGATGCGCAGGCTGCGCAGGCCGTGCATCGCCACGCCGGGCGCACGGCGGTGCTGCCCGCGCAGCAGCGCCGGGAAGAGCCGCAGCGCGCGCAGGCGGCCGATGTCGCCGGCCAGCAGCAGGTCGAACCAGTGGTCGTCCATGCGGGCGTCGGGAGCGGCCGGGATGCCGCAGCCGTAGGTGGGGGTGTTGAGCAGGGCCGCCAGCAGCGCCGGGCCGTCGTGCACCGGCCGGCCGTCGGCCCAGACGCGTAGCTCGCGGGGTCGGGCATGCCAGAGCTCGCGCAGGGTGGCCCAGAGGTAGCGCTGGCGTCCGCGCAGCAGGCGCGGCACCCGGTGGGCGCGCGCGGCGACGGCCGCGTCGAAGCCCATCGACAGGCTGGAGACGAAGCAGCCGACCTCCTGGTCGCTGTCGAAGCGGCCCAGGTCCACCGGTGCCACCGGCGCGTGCAGCGCGTAGGCCAGCGCCTGGGGCCAGTCCAGCTCGGCCACGCCGAGCGCGCGGGCCACGTCGTTGCCGCTGCCGGCGCTCACCAGGCCGACCCGGTGGCCGCCCTGCAGCAGCGCCGGCAGGAGGCGGTGCAGGCTGCCGTCGCCGCCGATCAGGGCCACCCGGGTGCAGGGCGCCAGGATGGTCAGCATGGCCTGGGCGGCCTCGACATGTCCGGGCACCAGCAGCGAGACGCCCGGCGCATGGCGGGCCAGCCAGGCCTCGATCGGACGGCGCAGCCGCGCCGCCCGCCCGCCGTCGGCCAGCGGGTTGAGCAGGGCCACGCCGGCCGGCTCCACCGCGACGCTGCCTGACATCACCGGGCCTGCGGAGGGACTGCGCCCGGACCGGTCAGTAGCTGTAGACGCCGCGGCCGGTCTTGCGGCCCAGGCGGCCGGCGGCGACCATTTCCTTGAGCAGCGGGCAGGGGCGGTACTTGGAGTCGCCGAACTCCTTCAGATAGACCTCCATCACCGCCAGGCAGACGTCCAGGCCCACCATGTCGGCCAGCGCCAGCGGGCCGATCGGCTGGTTGCAGCCCAGCTTCATGCCCGCGTCGATGTCCTCGGCGCTGGCCAGGCCTTCGGACAGCACGAAGAAGGCCTCGTTGATCATCGGCACCAGGATGCGGTTGACCACGAAGCCCGGGGCGTTCTTCACCGTGATCGGCGACTTGCCCAGGCGCAGCGCCAGGTCCTTGACCGCGTCGTGGGTGGCGTCGCTGGTCTGCAGGCCGCGGATGATCTCCACCAGCGCCATCATCGGCACCGGGTTGAAGAAGTGCATGCCGATGAAGCGCTCGGCCCGCTTCGTCACCGCGGCCAGCTGGGTGATCGAGATCGAGCTGGTGTTGGTGGCCACCAGGGTCTCGGCCGGCAGCGTCTCGTCGAGCAGCTGCAGGATCTTGATCTTGAGCGCGTGGTTCTCGGTGGCCGCCTCGATGACGATGTCGCAGCCCTTCAGGTCGCCGTAGTCGGTCGAGCCGCGGATCAGCGCCAGCGCCTCGGCCTTCTGCGCGGCGGTGAGCTTGTCCTTCTTGATCAGCCGGTCGAGGCTGCCGGAGACGGTGGCGATGCCCTTCTGCACCGCGGCGTCGTTGATGTCCACCATGGTGACGGGCAGGCCCACCACGGCGCATGCCTGCGCGATGCCGTTGCCCATGGTGCCGGCACCGATGATGCCCACGCTCTGAATCGTCATGTTCGAGACTCCTGTCGCTGCTGTTGCTGCTGTCGATGTCGCGGCAGCGCCCGCCTGGGCCCTGCCTCGGACGCGATTGTGCGCCGTGCGCTTTGCAGCAGCCTTGCCCTGGCGCAGCCGCTGCTCGCGCAGCCGGGCGCGGGGCGTCATGACGCCTTCAGGGCGTCGGCAGGTCCTGCAGCAGGCGCACCAGTTCCTCGGGCGGGATCGGCGGGGAGTACAGGAAGCCCTGGAATTCGTCGCAGCGCTGGGTGCGCAGGTAGTCGAGCTGGGGCTGCGTCTCGATGCCCTCGGCCACCACGCGCAGGCCCAGGCCGTGCGCCAGCGCGATGATCGCGCGCACGATCACCGCCGCATTGCCCTGGGCCTGGGTGCACTCGGCGATGAAGGAGCGGTCGATCTTCAGTTCGTCGAGCGGGAAGCGGCGCAGGTAGCTCAGCGAGGAGTAGCCGGTGCCGAAATCGTCCAGCGCCAGGCGCACGCCCAGCGCGCGGATCGCCGTCAGCGTGTCGGCCACCGACGCGGTGCCGTCCATGATGGCCGACTCGGTCAGCTCGAGGCAGAGCTGGCGGCCGTCCAGGCCGGTCTCGTGCAGGCTGCCGCGCAGCACCTCGGCCAGGCCGGGGCGGCGCAGCTGCACGCTCGAGACGTTCACCGCCACCGGCAGCGGCGGCAGGCCCTGGTGGCGCCAGCGCGCCATCTGGCCGATCGCCTCGCGCAGCACCCACTCGCCCAGCGGCACGATCAGGCCGCTCTCCTCGGCCACCTCGATGAAGGCGCCCGGGCTCAGCCGGCCGCGCTGCGGGTGCTGCCAGCGCAGCAGAGCCTCGGCACCGCACATGCGCCCGTCGGCCAGCGAGACCTTGGGCTGGTAGTACAGCTGCAGCTCGCGGCGTTCGAGCGCGTGGTGCAGTTCGCGCTCGACCGCCAGGCGGCTGGTGAAGCGCCCGTGCAGCGCCCGCGAGTAGAAGCGCACCGGCTCGGGACCCGGGCCGGCGCTGCTGTCGCCCGGGCCGTGGCGCATCGCCAGGATGGCGCGCTCGAGCACGCCGTCCTTGTCGGCCGCGTCGTCGGGGAAGACCGCGATGCCCACGCGGCAGGTCACGAAGACCTCCTGGCTGCCGATCTGGAAGGGTGCGCGCAGCGCCTGCGCGATGCGCTGGGCCACGCCACTGGCCTGTTCGGCGCGGTTCAGGCGCGGCAGCAGCACGGTGAACTCGTCGCCGTCGCCGCGCGCCACCTGCGCGGCCCGCAGTGCCGGCGGGGCGTCGCTCTCGTGGCTGACCAGATCGGTGTCGCGCACGCAGGCGCCCAGGCGCTGGCCGACCTCGCGCAGCAGGGCATCGCCCAGCGCCAGGCCGAGCGCGTCGATGATCTGCCGGAAGCGCTCCAGGCCGACCTGCAGCACCGCGCCGCGCCCGCCGTAGCGGCGGCATTCGCGGATCGCCTCGTCCAGGCGGCGCAGCGCCCACTCCCGGTTGGGCAGGCCGGTGGGCGCGTCGGTGAAGGCCAGCCGGTCGTGCTGCTGCTTGCGCCAGAGCTGGTTGCGCAGCCGCAGCGCGAACTCGGCCGGGTCGAGCGGCTTGCACAGGACGTCGGCCGCGTGCAGTTGCAGGGCGCGCAGGCGCTCGGCCGGCAGGTCCTCGGCCTGGGTGGCGAGCACCGGCACCTGGCGCAGCAGCCGGTCGTCCTGCAGGGCCTCCAGCAGGGCCAGCGCGGGGCCGCCGCCGCTGCCCAGCTCGAGCAGCAGCAGGTCGGGGCGCTCGTCGCGCAGCGCCTCGATCAGCCCGGGGGCGGCCGTCTCCATCGCGCTGACCTGCGTGTGGCCCAGGCTGCGCAGGAAGTCCGCCATTTCGGCGGCGGCCAGCGGCTCCTCGTCGAGCACGACGAGGCGGGCGACCGGCAGGTCGGTGGCAGCGGGCAGGGCAGACATTGCCTGCGTTGTCGGCCGGCGCAGCGGCGGACTTGAGGCCCGCGGCGGCGCCGGATGCGCCTCGAGTCCGGCCCGGAGGCTGCCGATAACCCTCTCGACGCCAGGGCTGCGGCGACCGCCGCGCCTCGCGCGGCAGGCCGGCGATATGCGGCAGCTTTCCGGGCGTCATCCGCGCCTGGGAGCGGCCTGCGTCTGGCTACCCTGCCGCGGTGGCGTTGTCGACTGCCCGCCCGTCGTCCTTCCTGCGAACGAGCGGTGGCCGCCGCGTCGCCCTGTCTGTCCGACCGAACATGTCCCAGCCCCAATCCCAGCCCGTTCCTGTACGCCCGGTGGCGGCGCCCGAGGTGGCGCTGCATCCGGCCGTGCAGCGCTGGCTGCAGCAGCACTGCCAGAGCGCCCGCGAGGTCTGCGCCGGCGTGGCCCTGCTGCAGCGCGAGGGCAGTGCGCAGCTGGCCGCCGAATGGCCGGTCGGCGGCGTGCTGACCCCGCCTCTGCTCAACGCCGCGCGGGCGGCGCTGCAGCGTGGCCGACCGGTGGTGGTGGTGCCGACGGTGCGGCTGGTGGGCGCGAGCCACAACCGCGTGCTGGCCCTGCCGGTGCGTGCGGCTGCGGCCGGCGACGACGCCCCGGCGGCCGAACGGCCGGTGATCGCCGCGGTGGCGCTGGCGGTGCAGGCCGACGATCCCGCCGCGGTGGAGCGGCTGCTGCGCGAACTCGGCCAGGCCTGCGCCGACCTGCCCAGCCAGGCGCAGGCCGCGCCGGCCGGCGCCGAGCCCGGGCGGCTCTCTGCCGAACGGCTGCTGCAGGACCAGGCCCTGCTGCTGGGGGGCGACCGCCTGGCCGACGGTGCGCTGGCCTTCACCACCGAGCTGGCCGCCCGGCTGGGCGCCGAGCGCGTCAGCCTGGGCCTGCAGCGGCGCGAGGGCATGGCCGTGCTGGCGGTGTCGCACAGCGCCGAGCTGCGCCTGGAGCAGGCGCTGCTGCATCAGCTCGCCGAGGTGATGCAGGAAGCCGCCGACCAGGCCGAGCGGGTGGCCTATCCGGCCCCGGCTGGCGAGCTGCCGCGCCTGAGCCTGCTGCACGCGCGGCTGCACCAGCAGACCGGCCACCACCTGGTGAGCCTGCCGCTGGCCCATCACGACCGCGTGGTCGGCGCGCTGCTGTTCGAATGGCTGCCTACGCGCGCGCCCGACGCCGCGCGCATCACCCAGTGCGAGCAGCTGGCGCTGGCCGTGGCGCCGTTGCTGCCGCTGCGCCGCCGCGCCGAGCGGCCCTGGCGCGACCGCCTGCTGCTGGCCCTGGGCCGCCTGCCCGAGCGGCTGCGCCAGCCCGACGATCCGCGCCCGCGCCTGCTCGCCGGGGCGCTGGCGGTGGCGCTGGCCGGCGCCCTGTCCGTGCCGCTGCCGCAGCATGTCAGCGCCCCGGCGCGGCTGGAAGGCGCGGTGCAGCGGGTGGTGGCCGCGCCCTTCGACGGCTTCCTGCAGCGCAGCAGCGTGCGCCCGGGCGATGTGGTCAAGGCCGGCGCGCTGCTGGCCGAACTGGCCGACCAGGACCTGCAGCTCGAGGCGCGCAAATGGGAGAGTGCGCTGGCCCAGCACGAGAACGGCGTGGCCGCCGCGCTGGCGCGCGACGACCGCAGCCAGTTCGTCGTCAGCCGCGGCAAGGCCGACGAGGCCCGCGCCCAGCTCGAACTGGTGCGCCAGCAGCTCGGTCGCGCCCGCCTGGTCGCGCCCATCGACGGCGTGGTGATCCAGGGCGACCTGAGCCGTTCGCTGGGCGCGCCGGTGCAGCGCGGCGACGTGCTGCTGACGCTGGCGCCGGCCGGCCAGTACCGCCTGATCGTCGAGGTCGACGAACGCGACATCGCCGCGCTGCGGCCCGGCCAGACCGGGCAGCTCGCGCTGGCGTCCATGCCCACCGAGCGCCTGCCGCTGGTGGTGCAGCGCATCACCCCGGTGGCGACCCTGGTCGAGGGGCGCAACCGCTTTGCCGTCGAGGCCCGCCTGGAGGGCGTCGACCCGGCGGCACTGCGGCCGGGCCTGCAGGGCGTGGCGCGCATCGAGGCGGGCACGGCACCGCTGGCCTGGATCGCCAGCCACCGGCTGGTCGACTGGGCCCGGCTGGCCGGCTGGGCCTGGCTGCCCTGAGCAGGGGCCGACCGCGATGAGCGCCACCCTCTACAGCGCCCAGTGGTACCGCATCGCCCGGCTGCGGCCGCGCCTGCGCGCCCAGGTGCGCGCGCGGCGCCAGCAGTGGCGCGGGCAACGCTGGTACCTGCTCAGCGACGAGGCCACCGGCCGCCAGCATCGCCTCAGCGAGGCGGCCTATCAGTTCATCGGCCGCTGCGACGGCCAGCGCAGCGTGCAGGAGGTCTGGAGCGCCCTGCTCGAATCCCGCCCCGACGATGCGCCCACCCAGGACGAGGTGCTGGCCCTGCTGGGCCAGCTCGACGAGTCCGGCCTGCTGCAGTCCGAGCGGGCCAGCGATGCCGACGTGCTGCGGCGCCGCCGCAGCGAGCGCCTGGCGCAGCGCCGCCGGGGTCTGCTCAACCCGCTGTCCTTCCGCCTGCCGCTGGGCGACCCCTCCGGCTGGCTGCCGCGGCTGGATCCGCTGGCGCGCTGGCTGTGGCGGCCCGCGGCGGCCTGGCTGTGGACGCTGGGCCTGCTGCTGGCGGTCTGGACGGCAGCGGCCGAATGGCCGGCGCTGCGCGCCCATGCGGCCCAGCGGCTGGACAGCCCGGGCTTCCTGCTGCTGATGTGGCTGCTCTACCCGGTGGTCAAGGCCCTGCACGAGCTCGGCCACGCGCTGGCGCTGCGGCGCTGGGGTGCCGAGGTGCGCGAGGTCGGCCTGGGCCTGATCCTGCTGACGCCCGCGCCCTACGTCGATGCCGGTGCGGCGGCGACCTTTGCGCGCCGGCGCCAGCGCATCGCCGTCAGCGCCGCGGGCATCGCGGTGGAGCTGGCGCTGGCCGCGCTGGCGCTGGGGCTGTGGCTGAACACCGCGCCCGGCTGGCTGCGCGACGGCGCGCTGGCGCTGATGCTGATCGGCGTCACCTCCACGCTGTTCTTCAACGGCAACCCGCTGCTGCGCTTCGACGGCTATCACATCCTCTGCGACGCCGCCAACCTGGCCAACCTGGCCGGCCGCAGCAGCGCCTGGTGGCGCGCGTTGCTGGGCCGGCGCCTGCTCGGCGCCGCCGGTGAGCCGCCGCCCCACGCGCCCAGCGAGCGCAAGTGGCTGATCGCCTATGCGCCGCTGTCGCTGGCCTGGCGCGTCGGCCTGACGCTGGCGCTGGTGGACTGGCTGGCCGCCACCTGGATCGGCTTTGCCCTGCTCGGCCTGGTCTACGCCTTCGTCGCCCTGCTGGCGCGGCCGCTGCACGGCTGGGCCCGCGAGGCCCTGCAGGCGGCCGAACCCGGGGCCGCGCTGGCGCGCGTCCGGCTGCGCCTGGGCCTGCTGGCGCTGGGCACGCTGCTGCTGCTGGGCCTGCTGCCGTTGCCGCAGCACCGCGTGGCGCCGGCGGTGGTCTGGCTGCCCGAGCAGGCCCAGCTGCGCAGCGAGGTGGAGGGTTTCGTCGCCGAGCTGCCGCAGGCGGCCGACCTGCCCGGGCGCTGGCTGCGCCAGGGCGAGCGGGTGGGCTGGGTGCTGGCCGGTGGCGACCTGTCGCTGCGTGCCGCACTGGTGCAGGCCGACGCAGCCCGCCTGCGCGATGCGGCCGACGGCCTGAGCGTGCGCCTGGCCGACGCGCCCGGCCGCGTCTGGCCGGCGCGCCTGGCCGGCGGGGTGCCGCAGGCCACCCGCGAGCTGCCCAGCCCCGTGCTGGGCGAGGCCGGCGGCGGGCCGATCCCGGTGGCGCCGGCCGCGCCGGGCGAGCCGGCGGTGCAGGCGCTGCAGCCGGTGGTGCTGCTGGACCTGACCGTGCCGGGCCTGCCGCTGCAGCGGGTGGGCACACGCGCCTGGGTGCGCCTCGAACTGGGCCATGCGCCACTGGCCCAGCAGCTCTACCGGCAGGCGGTGCAGGCCTTCCTGCCGCATGTCGGGCGCTGACGCATGACGCCGCGCCACGCCCTGCCCCTGCCCGGGATGGTCTGGGGACCGCGCCCGGAGCGCCGCCAGCCGCGCAGCGCCGAGGCGGCCGAGCGCTGGCGGGCGCGCTGGCAGGCCCTGTGCGACCGCCTGCCGGCCTGGCGGCGGCGCGACGAAGCGGACTTCCTGCTGCGCCTGCGGGCCTGCCGTGCCGCGTTGTCGCAGCAGGCTGACCCCCTTCAGCGCGCCGAGGCGCTGGCCGCGCTGCGCGCCCGGCTGGCCCGCGAAGGGCTGGCCGACGCGGTGTTGCCGGCCGCACTGGCCGGCGTGGCGCAGTGCGCGGCCGAGGTGCTGGGCCAGGACCCCTTCGACACCCAGCTGATCGCCGCGCGCGCCGTGCTGCAGGGCCGCCTGGCCGAGATGGCCACCGGCGAGGGCAAGACCCTGGCCGTGGCGCTGGCCGCTGCGGTGGCCGCGCTGGCCGGCCTGCCGGTGCATGTGATCACCGCCAACGACTACCTGGTGGCGCGGGATGCCGAGCGCCTGCGCCCCCTCTATGCCGCGCTGGGCCTGAGCGTGGGCGCGGTCTGCCAGGCCGACGAGCGCGCCGCGCGTGCCCAGGCCTGGCGGGCCGCGGTCACCTACGTCACCGCCAAGGAGCTGGTGTTCGACTACCTGCGCGATGGCCAGGCCCCCGAGGGCGCGCCGCGCCTGCTGCGCGGCCTGTGCATGGCCATCGTCGACGAGGCCGATGCCATCCTGCTCGACGAGGCGCGCGTGCCGCTGATCCTCTCCGAGCCGGCCGACATGGACGACGCACTGCGCCACGCCCGCCAGGCGCTGCGCTTTGCCCGCGCGCTGCAGCCGGGGCGGCATTTCCGGCTGGAGGCCGCGTCGCGCCAGGTGCATCTCACGGCGGCCGGGCGTGCGCGGTTGGCGCGGGCCACCGCCTCGGCCGACAGCGGTGCGCGGGCCGACTACGCCGACCTGGCTCCGGTGTGGCGCAACCGCCTGCACCGCGAGCATGCGGTGTGCACGGCGCTGGCGGCGCTGCACGCCTACCAGCGCGACCGCCACTACCTGCTGCGCGACGGCCAGGTGCTGCTGATCGACGAGACCACCGGCCGCATCGCCGAGGGCCGCGCCTGGGGCCAGGGCCTGCAGCAGCTGGTCGAGCTGAAGGAGGGCTGCGACCCCAGCCCGGCCTTCGCGACGATCGCGCAGATCACCTACCAGCGCTTCTTCCCGCGCTACCACCGCCTGGGCGGGTTGTCCGGCACGCTGGCCGAAGCGCGTGGCGAACTGCTGGCCGCCTACGGCCTGTCGGTGCGGCCGGTGCCGCTGCGGCGGCCGAGCCGGCGCCGCATCGGCCCGACCCGGCTGTTCGCCGACCATGCCGACCTCTGGGTGGCGGTGGCCCGCCGCGTGGCGCGGCTGCACCGGCGCGGCCGGCCGGTGCTGGTGGCCACCGACTCGGTGGCCGAGGCCCGCGCGCTGTCGGCCCACCTGCAGCGCGCCGGCCTGCCGCACCGCGTGCTCGATGCCCACGGCGACGCGCAGGAGGCCGCCGCGGTGGCCGCCGCCGGCCAGCGCGGCGCGATCACCGTGGCCACCAACCTGGCCGGACGCGGCACCGACATCGCGCTGGGCGAGGGCGTCGAGGCGCTGGGCGGCCTGCATGTGATCGCCTGCCAGCTCAACCCGGCCCGGCGCATCGACCGCCAGCTCGCCGGCCGGGCGGCGCGCCAGGGCGACCCCGGTTCGGTGGAGACCTGGCTGTCGCTGGACAGTGCGCTGCTGGCGCGCAGCCTGCCGCCCTGGCTGCGGACCTGGCTGCGGCCCCGCTGCCGCCGCCTGCCTGCGGCCCTGCTGAGCGGGCTGCTGCGCCTGCCGCAGCGCCTCGAGGAGCAGCGCGAGCGCGAACAGCGCGCCCGCCTGATCCGCCACGACGAACAGATGGAACGCCGGCTGGCCTTTGCCGGCCGCAGTGAATGAGCCCGATCATGACCTCCCTGCCCCCGCTTCCCTTGGCCTCGTCGCGTCGACGGTACCTGCCTCGGCGACCGGCCCGATTCCCGGCAACCTGCCTGCTCACCCGGATCACGCTGGCACTGGCCGGTGCCACGCTGGCGCTGGGGGCCGGCGCCGCCACGCTGGGCGGCTGCCTGATCGAGCCCGAGCGCATCGCCGAGGTCGGCACCCCGGTGGCCGGTGTGATCGAACGGGTCGAGGTCGAGCGCGGCGAGCGCGTGCGCCGCGGCCAGGTGCTGGCGGTGCTGCGCGCCGAGGACCTGTTCCGGCAGAGCTTCATCTCCCAGCAGGCGCTCGACCAGGCCCGCACCGAGGCGCGGCTGGCCGAGCAGAAGCTGCGCCAGGCGCGCGAGCAGCGCGCCATCTCGCGCCAGGAACGCGACGTGGCCGAGGCCCAGCTGGCCCAGCGCGTGATCCGCAGCCCGATGGACGGCGTGGTGGTGGAGCGCCATGCCAGCGCCGGCGAGCGGGCCGACGACCGGCCGCTGCTGCGCATCGCCCGCATCGACCCGCTGCGCGTGCAGCTGGTGGTGCCCACCGCGCTGTACGGCCAGCTGCGCCTGGGCAGCCCGGTGGCGGTGCAGCCCGAGCTGCCGGGAGCGGCCCGCATGGCCGCACGGGTGACCGCGATCGACAAGGTGATCGACCCGGCCAGCAACACCTTCCGCGTGCAGGCCGCGCTGCCCAACCCCGACCTGGCGCTGCCCGCCGGCCTGCGTTGCAAGGCCGAGCTGGACGCGGCCACGCTGGCGGCGGCGCCCCCGCCGCCGGCGTCGCCGCGGCGTTGACGCACGGCGCAGCGTCAGGGCCAGGGCGGGATCAGCCGCCGCCGCGCCGGCCTGATCCGGCGATTGCGGCGCGCCGATCGCGCCAGACTCGATCGACCGTCGCCCCGCTGCCCACGCCCTGCTTGCTGCCCGTTCCCTCATGACCCGCCGCCGCCGCCCGCCCGCGCGTCCTCGCCTGCATGTCGAGGAGCTCGAGCCGCGGCTGCTCTACTCGGCCGACGCCGCCCTGCTGCTCGACCCCACGCTGGGCGGCGCCGTGGAGATGCGCCTGCTCGCGCCGCCGCCCGCACCGTCGGTGGCCCCGGCACTGCAGGCCCTGGCCGCCCTGGACGACGCCACCCAGCGGCGCGAACTGCTGGTCGTGGACGCCCGGGTGGCCGACCCCTACGCGGTGCTGGACCGGCTGGCCGCGCAGCGCGGCGGGGGCGCCAGCTACGACCTGGTCGTGCTGGAGCCCGAGCGCGCCGCGTCCGTGCAGCTGGCCGAACTGCTGCGGCAGGAACAGGGCCTGGGCGCGCTGCACCTGGTCGGCTCGGACGCCGCTGCGCTGGCGCAGCCGCCCGACACTGTGGCGCTGGCCGAGGGCGGGGAGGTCATCGCCTGGCTGGTGGCTCCGGGCGGCGAACTGCACCGCCTCGGAGCGGGGGCCACCACCGCGACCACCACCGCGACCGCCACCGCGACCGCCCCCGCCACGGCCGCTGCCGCGCCCGACGCCCTCCAGCAGCCGCTGCGGCGCGAGCTGATCTTCGTCGACAGCCGCGTCGAGGACCTGGCCACGCTGCTCCAGCCGCTGATCGACGCCGCGCCGGATGAGGTGGTCTTCGAGCTGGTCCACATCGACGCGGGCGCCGACGGCATCGCCCAGATCGGCGCCGTGCTGGCCGGCCGTGAGGGCATCGATGCGCTGCACCTGATTTCGCACGGCGCCAGTGGTGCGCTGCTGCTCGGCCGCGACACGGTGGACGCCGCCGCACTGGCCGCGCGCGCCGACGAGGTGGCCGCCTGGTCGGCCGCGCTGGATGCCGACGCCGACCTGCTGCTCTATGGCTGCGAGGTGGCCGCCGATGCGGCGGGCGAGGCCTTCGTCGCCTCGCTGGCCGGCCTGACCGGGGCGGATGTGGCGGCCAGTGTGGACGCCACCGGGGCTGCGGCGATGGGGGGGGGACTGGGCGCTGGAGCATCGGATCGGCCGCATCGAAAGCGCGGGGCTGGCCCCGTTGGCCGAACAGGCCGGCTGGCAGGGGCTTCTGGCCGTCGGCGTCAGCGGCGCGGCGTCCGCCACCGATTCCACCAACACCGCCAACCTGACCTGGTCGCACACCGTGGCTTCCGGCAGCAACCGGGTGCTGATCGTCACGCTGGCCATCGACAACCTCGGTTCCGGCGTCAGCAGCGTGACGTATGGCGGCGTGGCCCTGACCCAGGTGGGGCGCACCGCCGGCAACCACGCGGTGGAGATCTGGCGGCTGGTGGCGCCCACCGTGGGCACGGCCAATGTGGTGGTCACACTGACCGGCAACACCGCGGTGGCCGGCGGGGCGCAGACCTTCGTCGGCGTGGATCAGTCCCAGCCGACGCGCACCTACGGCGCGGCCTCCGGTACGGGTACGACCGCGAGCGTGGTGGTGGGCAGTGCCGCCGGCGATCTGGTGGTGGATGCCCAGTACTGGGACGGCAATCCCGCCGGCGGCGGCGCAGGGTTGGACCAGACCATCCAGTGGTGGCGCACGAATATCGAGATGATCGGCGGCTCCACCACGGAGGCCGGTGCGGCCAGCGTGACGATGAGCGGCAGCTTCTCGTCGTCGACGCAATGGGAGATCGGCGCCGTGTCGTTGCGCGCGGCGCCGAACGTGGCCCCGGTGATCACCAGCAACGGCGGCGGCGCTTCGGCCAGCGTGAGCGTGGCCGAGACCCGCACCGCGGTGACCACGGTGACCTCCACCGATGCCGACGGCGGCACGCCGGTGTATTCGATCGCCGGCGGCCTGGACGCAGCGAAGTTCACCCTCGATGCCTCGACCGGTGCGCTCGCCTTCATCACCGCGCCGGACTTCGAGGCCCCCACCGACGCGGGCGGCAACAACGTCTACGACGTCACCGTGCAGGTCAGCGACGGAGCCGGCGGCAGCGACACGCAGGCGATCGCGGTGACGGTCACCGATGTGTCGTCGGCGCTGCTGGTGAACACCGCATCGGAAAGCAACGACAGCGGCATCACCGCCGGCAACGCCGCCCACACCGCCGAGTGGCTGAATGCCCAGCCCGGGGCAGACGGCAAGGTCAGCCTGCGCGAGGCCATCCTGGCGGCCAACAACACTGCCGGGCTGGACACGATCGGCTTCAGCATCGGTGCCGGCGGGGTGCAGACGATTGCCGTGTCCACCCTGCTGCCGGACATCACCGATGCGGTGGTGATCGACGGCACGACCCAGCCGGGCTTCGCGGGCACGCCGCTGATCGTGCTGGATGGCAGCAGCGTGCCGGCCGGCACCAACCCCGACCCCGCTGTCTACGAGGACGGCGACCACCGCGACGGCCTGCGGCTGTACACAGGCAGCGACGGCAGCACGATCCGCGGCCTGGTGATCCGCAACTTCGCCGAGGATGCGATCGACATCGCCTACTCCGACGGCAACGTCGTGGTGGGCAACTACCTGGGCACCGATGTCACCGGGATGATCGCGGCCGGTGGCTACCAGGGCGTGAACATCTGGGAGGCCAACCACAACCGCATCGGCGGCAGCAGCGCGGCCGATCGCAACCTGATCAGCGGCAATGTCGGCCAGGGGGTCTACATCGGCCGCGGCAGCAGCGGGCCCAGCGCCAGCGGCAACGAGGTGATCGGCAACTGGATCGGGCTGAACGCCACCGGCAGCGCCGCCCTGGGCAACCAGGGCAACGGCGTGCTGCTGACGGAAGCGGGTGGCAACCGGGTCGGCAGTGCGGCTGCGGGTGAAGGCAATGTCATCTCGGGCAACCAGAACGGCGTCGTGGTGTTCGGCGCGGGAGCCGACGGAAACTGGATCCAGGGCAACCGCATCGGCACCGATGCCAGCGGCATGGCGGCGCTGGGCAATCAGTACGACGGCGTGCATCTGGTGGATGGCGCCGGAGCGAACCGGATCGGTGGCGCCGCAGCGGGCGAAGGCAACCTGATCTCCGGCAACGGCCAGGACGGGGTGCAGATCGCCGGCGAGGCCAGTGACGGCAACATCGTGCAGGGCAACTGGATCGGCGTGAACGCGGCCGGCACGGCGGCGCTGGGCAACGGCGGCGACGGCATCTTCGTCTCGGGCGGGGCCGACGACAACCTGCTCGGCGGCGCGGCCTCGGGCGAGGGCAACTGGATCGCCTCGCCGGGCCTGGTGGGCATCGAGATCGACGGGGCCAGCAGCGGCAACCAGGTGCAGGGCAACCGCATCGGCACCGACCTGACGGGCAGCGCGAACTGGGGTGCGCAGGAAAACGGCATCCTGCTCGAGGGCGGTGCGGCGGACAACCTGATCGGCGGCACCGCCGACGGCGCGGGCAATCAGGTGGCTTACAGTGGCCGGGGCGGGGTGTGGACCTCGGGCATCTCCGTCAGCAGCAGCGCGGGCAGCGGCAATGCACTGCTGCGCAACAGCGTGACGGCCAGCGTCGGCATCGGCATCGACCTGGGCAGCCAGGGGGTGACCGCCAACGATGCCGGCGATACCGACAGCGGCGCCAACGACCTGCTGAACTTCCCGGTGCTGTGGAGCGCCAACAGCCATGGCGGCGCCACGGCCATCGTCGGCCAGCTGGACGCCGTGGCCGGGCGGACCTACCGCATCGAGTTCTTCGCCAACGCCGCGGGCAGCGAGGATGCCAGCGGCTACGGCGAGGGGGCCACCTTCCTGGGCGCCGTCGAGGTGTCGACCGACGGCAGCGGCCGGGCGGCCATCGATGCCTTCCTCAGCGGGGTCAGCCTGGTGGCCGGCAGCCGGGTGAGCGCCACGGCCACCGAGAAGACCGGGGCGTCGAGCTGGGGCAGCAGCTCCGAGTTCGCGATGAACGTCATCTCCACCGCCGATGCGATGACGCCGCAGGTGGGGGTGCCACCGTCGCAGTCGCTCGACGAGGACACGCCGCTGACCTTCTCGGTGGCCAACGGCAATGCGATCACCGTGTCCGACGGCAGCCCTGCCGACGGCCGGGTGCAGGTGAGCCTGAGCGTCGGGCAGGGCAGCCTGACCCTGGCCGGCAGCGCCGGGCTGACGGTGGTGGCCGGGGCCGACGGCAGCGCCGCGCTGGTGATCGACGGGCTGGAGAGTGCGGTCAACGCGGCGCTGGACGGGCTGGTGTTCACCCCCGCGGCGAATCAGCACGGCACGGTGAACCTGCAGGTCCAGGTCGCCCTGGCGGCCGATCTGGCCGGGCGCTACGGCTTCGACGACGGCAGCGCCGCCGACCTGGCGGCCGGCACGGCGCAGAACGGGACGCTGATCGGCAACGCCACCGGCGTGGTCGATGCGACCCGCGGCAACGTGCTGGCCCTGGACGGCAACGGCGACGCGGTGCAGATCGCCGGCACCTTCGGCAACCCCAGCGAGGTGACCCTCGGAGGCTGGGTGAACTTCAGCGGGGCCGGGCGGCAGGAGTTCATTTCTCTGGACGACCGGGTGCACATCGCGCTGGACGATGGTGCCAGCGGCGTGAAGGGCTCGATCCAGGTGGGCGCAGGCAGCTGGATCGACCTGCCCTCCGGCCTGCAGCTGTCGGGCAGCGGCTGGCACCATGTGATGTACAGCTACAGCGACAGCGCCGATCGACATGCGCTGTACATCGACGGCGTCGAGGTGGCCAGCGCGACGGTGACGGACTCGATCGACTGGGTCGGGGCGGGCGACAGCTGGATCGGGGTGCATCCGCCCAGCACAGCGCTCTGGCTGAACGGCCGGGTCGACGACGTGCGGATCTACACCCGCGCGCTGGATGCTGCCGAGGTGGCCGGCCTGGCCGCCGAGGAGGACCGGGCCACAGCGGGAGTGACGCTGGAGGTGGCAGCGGTCAACGACGCGCCTTCGTTGAGCACGGCGACTGCGCTGCCGTCGATCGCCGAGGATACGGGCAACCACGCCGGCTTCCTCGTCTCGCTGTTGGCCAGCGGTGCGACCGATGCCGACAGCGGCGCGTTGCAGGGCATCGCGGTCACCGGGGTGGACGACGGCCACGGCACCTGGCAGTACACGCTGGACGGCAGCACCTGGGTCGACATCGGCCCGGTGTCGGACAGCAGTGCGCGGCTGCTGCCTTCGGACGCCACGGCGCGCATCCGCTTCGTGCCCGATCCCGACTGGAACGGCTCGACCGGCCTGTTCGAGTACCGCGCCTGGGACCAGACCGACGGCGTGGCCGGCGCGCTGGCCGACACCACGGTCAATGGGGGCAGCACGGCCTACAGCTTCGGCGAAAGCGGCAGCTCGCAGTGGGTGAGTGCGGTCAACGATGCGCCGGTGAACCAGCTGCCGGGCACCCAGCTGACGGCGGTGAACACCCCGTTGGTGCTGTCCACGGCGAACGGCAATGCGATCCAGGTGGCTGATGTGGATGCGAACACGGCAGCGCTGCGCATCGAACTGAGCGTCACCCACGGCAGCCTGACCCTGGCCCAAACCGCGGGCCTGAGCTTCAGCGTCGGCGACGGCAGCGCCGACGCCACGATGACCTTCACCGGCACGCTGGCCGATGTGAACGCGGCCTTGAACGGGGCGACCTTCACCCCCACGGCCGGCTACCGCGGCAGCGCGCTGCTCACCCTGGCGAGCAACGACCAGGGCAGCAGCGGCGGCGGCGGTGCGCTGGGCGACAGCGATGTGCTGACCATCGCGGTGGGCGGCGCGCGCTTCCAGGACGGGGTCGACGGCTACAGCGGCACGCGCGATACCTGGGTCAGCACCGGTTCGCCGTCGGTCGACCATGGTTCGGACGCCGAGGTGATGGCCGACGACGACAGCGCGACCGACGCGGCGCTGCTGCGCTTCGAGCAACTCTTCGGCAGTGGTGCCGGGCAGATTCCCTGGGGGGCCACGATCGAGTCGGCCACGCTGTCGGTCTACGTCACCGACCCGGATGCCGCCGATGCGGTGTCGCTGCACCGCATGCTGGTGTCCTGGAGCGAGGCCTCCACCTACAACTCGCTGACCGGCGGGGTCGGCAGCGCCGCTGGCGAGATCGGTCCGGCATTGCTGAGCTTCGACTCCGGCGTGTCGGGCTGGAACAGCCTGAGCAGCGCCGGGCTCACCGCGACCGTACAGGCCTGGGCAGACGGCGGGGCCAATCACGGCTGGGCCTTCGTCTCCAACAATGCCGACCTCTGGACTTTCGCTTCCTCCGAGAACGGCAGCGTGGCTCTGCGGCCCTACCTGACCGTCACCTACTCGCTGCCCCAGGCGCCGGTGCTGACGGCCAGCGGTGGCATGGCCGGTTATGTCGAGAACGCCGCACCGGTGGCCGTCGACCCCGGATTGACCGTTTCCGACGCCGACAGCACACAGCTCTCCAGCGCCGTGATCCGCATCGGCACTGGGTATGCCAGCGGCCAGGACCAACTGCAGTTCACCGACCAGAACGGCATCACCGGCCTGTGGAACAGCGGCACGGGAACCCTGACGCTCAGCGGCACCGCCAGCCTTGCCCAATACCAGACCGCGCTGCGCTCCGTGGCCTATGTCAATTCGAGCGACACACCTGCCACGGACACGCGCACGGTCGAATTCAGCGTCACCGACGCGGTGAGTGGCCTGACCAGCGGGTTGGTGAGTCGCAGCTTGACGGTGCAGGCGGTCAACGATGCGCCGACGCTGGCCAGCCCGATCGCCGATCAGGCGGCAACGGAAGACAGCGGCTTCAGCTTCCAGCTGCCTGCGGGCACCTTCGCCGATGTGGACGCTGGCGACAGCCTGAGCTACAGCACCAGTGCGTTGCCCAGCTGGCTTCAGTTCGACGCGGCGACGCGCACCTTCAGCGGCACGCCCACCAACGCCGACGTGGGCACGGTGACGGTCACGGTGACCGCGACCGACGGAACGGGGGCGACGGCCAGCGACAGCTTCGACATCGTGGTGGGCAACGTCAACGATGCGCCGACGCTGGCCAGCCCGATCGCCGATCAGTCGGCGACCGAAGACGCCGCGTTCAGCTTCCAGTTGCCGGCGGGCACCTTCGCCGATGTGGACGCAGGTGACAGCCTGAGCTACAGCACCAGCGCGTTGCCCAGCTGGCTTCAGTTCGACGCCGCGACCCGCACCTTCGGCGGCACACCTACCAACGCCGACGTGGGCACGGTGACGGTCACGGTGACCGCGACCGACGGAAGCGGCGCGATGGCCAGCGACAGCTTCGACATCGTGGTGGGCAACGTCAACGATGTGCCGACGCTGGGCAGTCCGATCGCCGATCAGTCGGCAACGGAAGACAGCGGCTTCAGCTTCCAGCTGCCGGGAGGGACGTTTGCAGACGTGGACGCAGGCGACAGCCTGAGCTACAGCACCAGCGCGTTGCCGAGCTGGCTGAACTTCAATGCCGCCACACGCACCTTCAGCGGCACGCCGGCCAACGGTGACGTGGGCACGGTGACGGTCACGGTGACCGCGACCGATGGCTCGGGCGCGACTGCGAGCGACAGCTTCGACATCGTGGTGGGCAACGTCAACGATGCGCCGACGTTGGCCAGCCCGATCGCCGATCAGTCGGCGACCGAAGACGACGCGTTCAGCTTCCAGCTGCCGGGAGGGACGTTTGCAGACGTGGACGCAGGCGACAGCCTGAGCTACAGCACCAGCGCGTTGCCCAGCTGGCTTCAGTTCGACGCGGTGACGCGCACCTTCAGCGGCACGCCCACCAACGCCGACGTGGGCACGGTGACGGTCACGGTGACCGCGACCGATGGCTCGGGCGCGACTGCGAGCGACAGCTTCGACATCGTGGTGGGCAACATCAACGATGCGCCGACGCTGGCCAGCCCGATCGCCGATCAGTCGGCAACGGAAGACAGCGGCGTCAGCTTCCAGCTGCCTGCGGGCACCTTCGCCGATGTGGACGCTGGCGACAGCCTGAGCTACAGCACCAGCGCGTTGCCCAGCTGGCTTCAGTTCGACGCGGTGACGCGCACCTTCAGCGGCACACCCACCAACGCCGACGTGGGCACATTCACCATCACGGTGACCGCGACCGACGGAACGGGAGCGACGGCCAGCGACAGCTTCGACATCGTGGTGGGCAACGTCAACGATGCGCCGACGCTGGCCAGTCCGATCGCCGATCAGAGCGCGACCGAGGATCAGGCCTTCACGTTCGAGCTGCCAGCCGGCACCTTTGCGGACGC